>JBKQHO010000015.1:0-83686 GCA_052267165.1 Vulcanimicrobiaceae bacterium
CTTGGCGCGAGTGCGGTCGTCTTGACCCGCAACACGGACGCCTTCGGCAGGAAGGCCCCGCACCTGCTCTCTGATGCCGCGATCTCGTTTCGCCGCGGCGACTTGGGAAGCCGAATCGCGTTTTGGGGCTCCTTCGACGCGGTGATCCACGTTGCGACGGCTGCCCCTGCAGGGCCAACGGAGCTCGGTCCGCTGACGATCGTCGAGACGATCGTCGACGGCACCAGGCGCGTCTTGGAGCTGGCGCGCCGCAACGGGCCGATACCGTTCCTCTTTACGAGCTCCGGCGCCGTCTACGGGCGGGCGCCGTCGCTCGAGCGCTTTCGAGAAAGCTACTTGGGCGCTCCCGATACCCTAGTCCCGAGGTTCGCATACAACGAAGCAAAGCGGTTGGCCGAGCTTCTCTGCGCGGTCGACGCGGAGAAGGCCGGCGTACAGGCCAAAATCGCGCGGCTGTTCGCGTTCGTCGGCCCCTACTTGCCGCTCGACCGGAACTTCGCGATCGGCAACTTCGTCGCGGACGCCTTGCGAGGCGGTCGGATCGAGGTCGGCGGCGACGGCACGGCCGTGCGAAGCTACCTCTACGCCGCCGACCTGACCACGTGGTTGTGGCGAGTTCTGACGCGCGGCGCGCCGGCGCGAGCGTATAACGTCGGCGGCGAGCGGCCTTACAGCATCGCGGAGATCGCAGAGGTCGTCGCCGGGGTGAGTGGAGGCAGCGAAGTCGTCATCAAGGGCGCGCAAGAGGATCCCCCTCGCCCGCCCGAGCGCTACGTCCCCGATACGGAGCGCGCCCGCACGGAGCTCGACCTCGCGGAGACCGTTTCACTTGAAGAGGGCGTCCGCCGAACCATCGACTGGCATCGAGCGCTCGAGCGGACCGGCCGCTAAGAACGACAATCCCTAAAGCATATGTGGCTACACTGGTAACTGTCACCAGGTCCCGGGCGTCTTGATGCAATAAAGGTTTTCTCGCGATCGGCTAGTAGTCGGTCGCTCTCTTGTCGCTGCGCCGGGGAAGCCAACTGTTGGGATGACGAAAGCCGAAGCGCTCGCCCCCGACCTCGACACAATCGTCGAACGCAACGAGGACGACTTCGCGACCTTCAAGGGCGCAAGGTTCTTCATCACCGGCGGCACCGGCTTCGTCGGCTCGTGGCTTCTCGAGACGCTTTCGTGGGCGAACCGCCGGCTCGAGCTCGGGACGAGCGCGGTCGTGCTCACGCGCAACCCGGACGCCTTCGCTTCTGCCGCGCCACACCTGCTCTGCGATCCGGCGATCTCGTTCCGGCGCGGCGACGTGCGCGGCTCGACCTCGATCTGGGGCACGTTCGACGCGGTCATCCACGCGGCCACCACTGCCAGCGCAAGCTACAGTGACGACCCGCTCTCGATGATCGAGACGATCGTCGACGGAACGCGGCGCGTTCTGGAGCTAGCGCGGCGCAACGGCGCTATCCCGTTCCTGTTCACCAGTTCCGGCGCCGTCTACGGCGAGCAGCCCGCTGACGTCGAGGCGATCGACGAAGGCTATCTCGGCGGCCCGGACCCGCTCGAGCCGAAGTTCCCTTACCACGAATCGAAGCGGCTCGCCGAGATGCTGTGCGTCATCGACGCGACCGGCGCCGGCATCCAAGCGAAGATCGCGCGGCTCTTCACGCTGGTGGGGCCGTACTTGCCGCTCGACCGCCACTTCGAGATCGGCAACTTCATCAACGACGTCCTGCGCGGGCGCGCGATCGACGTCGCGAGCGGCGGTAAGGCGGTCTGTACCTATCTCTATGCCGCCGATCTGGCGACTTGGCTTTGGCGCATCCTCGCGCGAGGCGAGACGTGCCGGGCCTACAACGTCGGATCGGAACGCACGATGAGCATCGCCGACGCGGCACATGTCGTCGCCGCGGTCAACGGCGGCGTCAACGAGATCGTCATTCGAGGGACCGGGGCTGGGCATCCGCTCAAGCCCGACCGCTACGTGCCGAGCACCGTACGGGCCCGTAGCGAGCTGGGCCTGACGGAAACGGTCGGATTAGACGAAGCGATCCGGCGCACCATCGCCTGGCACCGCGCGAAGTCGACCCTGCGTTGAGCCAGCCTACGCCGGAGTAGGCTCGGGCAGCTCCGCCGGAGCCGAGAGATAGCGCAAGACGTCGGCAGCGACCGCCGCGGGCAACTCCGGCGCCATCTGATGCAGAGGGCTGAACTCCGAACCGTCGGTCGACGCCACCTTGCGCGAGAGCTTGGGGTGAAACGTCTGACGGGGATCGAGCGGAACGACGAACGCGTGCGGCTCGGCGCTTTCGAAAGCCCGTTCGAAGGCCGCCGAAACGAGCCGGTCGGGCTCGAGCTCCAGCACGGGAATCCCGAACGCATCGAAGAGTTTCGTCCAAACCGGCAAACCGAAGCCGGTCTTGGCGTCGCAACCGAGGTAGGCACCGCCGTACTGCTGGCGCTGGGCCGCGCGCAGCGAGCCATGCCCATCGTTGGCGAAGACGAAGATCTTTAGGTTGAGCTTGTTGAGCGCGACCGTGCCGAGCTCTTGCGCGCTGCGCAGCAGGCTGGCATCGCCTTCGATCAAGATCGTGCGCTTCTCGGGCCAAGCCATGGCCGCGCCGACCGCTCCGGCGAGCCCGTGACCCATCGGAGCCAAACTCTTATTGGTCAGAATCACTTGTCCGATGCGCTGGCGCAGCGCCTGCATGGCCACGACGTTGGCGACGCCGTTGGAGCCCAGCACGATTACGTCGGCGCTCGATCCGACTTCCGAAAGGCGGCGATAGAACCCGTACGGATCGACGAAGCCGTCGCGCACCGCATTCGCCTCTTCGTGGAGGGGAAGCTTCGCGCGAACATGACGGCAGAATTGGAACCATTCAGCGTAGTCGGGATAGTTGCGAGCGGAGATTTCACGGAGCAGGGTGTTGGCATCGCAGCGCAACGCCAACTCGAGCCGCGGATGGCCTTTCTCGAGTTCCGCCCGATCGATGTCGACTTGGACCACTTTCGCGAGCGGTGCAAACTCTCGCCAGTTCGGCCCCGTCTGCGCAAGGCTTAGTCGCGTTCCGAGCGCCAGCACGAGATCGGCCTGCTGGAGCAGGACGTTGGCGTAGCGTTGGCCCTGAGCGTTGGGACGCCCGAAATACATGTCTTCGTCGGCGGGGATGCGATCGATACCGTTCCAGGTGGTCTGGATCGGCACGTTGAGCCGGCGCAGCTTCGGCAGGACCGCCCGCGCGGTCCGCCGGCTGACGCCGTTCCCGAGCAGCAGAATCGGACGCTCCGCCGCGGAGAGCATCGCGGCGACCTCGTCAGCACGTTCGAGTGCCTCGCAGATCAGCGTGGAATCGATCTCGTCCCGGACTTCGACCCGGTTCGGTCGGGCCTCGGGCTCATCGACCAGCGCGATCTGCGCGTCCAAACATATTTCCAGGAAGACAGGACCCTTGCGGCCCGTTCGGCCCCGCTCGACCAGCGCGCTAAAGGCTTCACGCGCGATTGGAGCTTCGATGCGCCGCGCTACGACCGTGACGCGGGAAGCGACCGCGACGCCGTCGACCTCGTGAACGCCGCGCTGCCGCAAGCCGCGCCCCGCGAGGTCGGTGCTGTTCACCTGACCGCCGATGACGAGCAACTCGCGACTCTCGCAATAGGCGGCGGCCATGGCGGTAACGACGTTGGTGAAGCCGGCGCCGCCGCCGACCAAAACGAACGCGCGGCCGCGGCCTTCGGCGGCGTTGAAGTACTCGGCCGCGATCGCGCCGGCCACTTCCTGAACGAACGGAACGCAATGGAAGCGGCTGCGCGCGCCGTCGAGCAAGTGCACGATCTCAGCGCCGGCCACGAAGAAACAATGCGTGTACCCAAGATCCTGCAGCCAGGACATGAGTTGATCGCCGTAGTGCTTGCGTGCTGCATCTCGCGGCGCCGGCGCCGATTCACTTGCATTCGGCGGATCGAAGACGTCACGATTGATAGGCAACGGGTCACTCCCTAAAAGACTGGAATCGGATAATGCGGACCACACAGCGGCCAAAGACCTACGTGCTCTGTGTCCTACTATCGGTGCGGCGACGAGTCGCTTGAGACAGGCAGGGCTCGCTGTCAAAGCTTTTACAAATCGACCGATGCGCGAATCCACGAGTGTGACGACCGTCACATCGTCGGGCCCCTCTTGACAGTCGGCATGCGTTCTTTCGGCACTCGAGCGAACGCTTTGCCGGCTGCGCGGAGGCGCGAGGGCAGCCCGCGTGCGCGTGAAATGATGACGCATGGCGCAGCCCCGGGATGAAGCAGGCGAATCCGACGAAGGCCTCGAGCCGAGTCTACGCCGCTTCGCCGTCGTGGCCATCGCGCTCGGCACGATCATGGCCGTCCTCGACGGCTCGATCGCCAACGTCGCGCTGCCGACGATCGCGCGCGAGCTACGCGTCGATCCGGCGGCGTCGGTGTGGATCGTCAACGCGTACCAGCTGGCGACGACGATGTCGCTCATCCCGCTGGCCTCGCTCGGCGACGTCTACGGATACCGGCGCGTCTACCGCGCCGGTCTGGCAGGCTTCACCCTCGGCTCGCTCGGTTGCGCTCTGTCGCACAGCCTGACGGCGCTGGTCGTCTTCCGCTTCCTGCAAGGCTTCGCCGGCGCGGCGATCATGGCGGTCGGTCCGGCGCTCTATCGCACGATCTTTCCGAGCCGCATGCTCGGCGTCGCGCTCGGGATCAGCGCGTTGACCGTCGCCTCGAGCGCGGCTGCCGGACCGACGATCGGCGGCTTGATCCTGGCGGTGCTGCCGTGGCCGTGGCTCTTCGCGATCAACGTTCCGCTCGGCATCTTCGACGTAGTTCTTGCAGGCCGCACGCTGCCGTGTCAGAGCGGCCACGGAGGACGCTTCGACTTCACGAGCGCCTTGCTCGCCGCGCCGGCCTTCACGCTTTTGGTGACTGCCGTCGACGGGCTCTCGCGGTCGATCTCGCGGATCGTGCTGGCCCTTCAGCTGGCCGGGAGCGTCGCCTTCGGCGCGCTCTTCGTCGCGCGGCAGCGGCGCATCGCGCACCCGATGTTGCCGCTTGACTTGTTCGCCTCTCCGCGGTTTTCGCTCGCGGCGGGCACGTCGCTCTGCTCGTTCGTCGCGCAGGGCCTCGCCTTCGTCGCACTGCCGTTCCTCTTCCAGACCGGCTACGGCTACAGCGCCTTCGCCTCGGGTCTGCTCTTCACGCCTTGGCCGCTTTCGATCGCCGTCGTTGCGCCCTTTGCCGGACGTTTGGCGGATCGCTTCCCCGCGCCGATCCTTTCGACGGCGGGACTCTTCGTGTTCGCGCTCGGTCTTGCGTTGCTCGGGAAACTCGGCGCGCATGCGTCGCCGCCCGACATCGTCTGGCGCGCTTGCGTATGCGGTTTAGGGTTCGGCTTCTTTCAGTCGCCCAACAACCGCGAGATCATGGGCAATGCTCCCCGCGAACGCAGCGGCAGCGCTTCGGGCGTGTTAGCGACGGTCCGCGTGACCGGTCAGGCCTTGGGTGCGGCCTTGACCGCCGTCCTGCTGGCCGCCGGCGGCACCGCGGCAGCGCATCCCGCACTGCTGCTGGCGGCAGGTGCGGCGGCGGCGGCGGGTTTCGTCAGCGCGCTTCGGCTGCCCGCGCTGCGCAGCACCGCCGCTGGGAAAGCCTAATCTTCAGCCAGTTCCGGACGTTCAGGTGCGACGCGCCAAGGAAGGCACCCCAACCCAATGTGGCTCGGTCGAGACGGCGCCCGTGTGAGCGAGATTACCTTCGCACTGATGAGGGCCTCCGACCGTTAACTCCCATATGATCTAGTCCGATTGACCCTATGAATGGAAACCTCGAGAGCGAAGGCTGTCGTTACAAGCGACGCCTATCCGGAATTGGCAAACACGGCTTGCGCCTGCGGGCTAACGGCCGACGTCCACCACTTCCTGAACGCGCTCCGAACCCTAGGCTGCCACCGGAACTGCGCGATCCTGCGAACGCTTGCCGAGGGCCCCAAGCGATTCAACGACATCGTCGCAACGATGCCGTCCATCCCAGAGCCGTCGCTGTCGGCGGCGCTGCGCGAACTCGATACCGAGGGGCTGGTCTCCCGGCACGTCGTTCCGGGACCGCCGCTGCGCGTCATGTACGAGCTCACCGATAGCGGCATGCAACTCGTGCCCGTGGCACTTTCGCTCGGTGAATTAGCGGAGCGCGGCGAGCACTAACCCGCTGCCTACGCGTACACTCCACGTATGTTGAGCGACTGCACCACGCGGTCGATCGCAAGCATATACGCCGCGGTGCGCAACGGCACGTTGCGCTGTTCCGAGAGCGCGCGAACCCGCGCGAAATTCTCGAGCAGAACGTCCGCGAGCCGCTCGTTGACTTCGGCTTCCTTCCAGAAGTAGCCGGCCCGGTCCTGAGCCCACTCGAAGTATGAGACGGTCACGCCGCCTGCGTTGGCCATGATGTCGGGAACGACGACCACGCCGCGCTGAGTGAGGATGCGGTCGGCTTCGGGCGTCGTCGGGCCGTTGGCGCCCTCGACGATCAGCTTGGCTTGGACGCGCCCCGCGTTGAGGAGCGTGAACTGCTTCTCCAGCGCGGCGGGAACGAGGACGTCGCAGGGGAGCTCCAAGAGCTCGTCGTTGCTCAGACGTTCGCCGCCGCGATAGCCGTCGAGCGAGTGGTGCTCTTGCGCGTAGGCCGTCGCGCCCGCGACGTCGATTCCGTTGCTGTTGTGGTATCCGCCGGTCACGTCCGAGATCGCGATCACCTTGCATCCGACGTCGCTGAACATGCGCGCGGCGATCGAACCGACGTTGCCGAAGCCTTGGACCACCACCCGCGCCTGCACCGGCTCGAGCCCCATGTGACGCATCTGATCGAGCGCGATGAGCGACACGCCGCGCCCGGTCGCCTCGACGCGGCCGCGGGAACCGCCGATCGCCAGCGGCTTGCCGGTGACGACGCCCGGCATGTGCTCGCGCATGTGCATCGAGTACGTGTCCATGAACCAAGCCATGATCTGCGGCGTCGTGCCGACGTCGGGCGCGGGCACGTCCTTGTTGGGGCCGACGACTTCGACCAGCTCCGCGGCGTAGCGCCGCGTGATGCGTTCGAGCTCGCCGGGCGAGAGCGTCGCGGGATCGCAGGTGACGCCGCCCTTTCCGCCGCCGAACGGCAGATCGACGACGGCGCATTTCCAGGTCATCCAAAACGCAAGCGCGGTCACTTCGTCGAGCGTCACGCCCGGATGGAAACGGATGCCGCCTTTGGCCGGACCGCGTGCGAAGTTGTACTGAACGCGGTAGCCCGTGAAGACTTCCAGCTCGCCGTTGTCCCGTTGGAAGGGGATGGCGAAGATGATTTGCCGCGAGGGCTTGGTGAGCAGCCGGCGCATCCCCGGATCAAGATCGAGCAGCGTCGCCGCATCGTTGAAGTAAGCGATCGCGTCTCCGAACACCGAGATTTCGCGCACGGCGGTGATCATCAGGCAATTCCCCTCGCTAGTCGCGTCCCTCTACGAATTTCGTATTACGGAATTTCTTGTTTTCCCCTACATATGGCCAATCACGCCCCGCACGTTCTCGCCTTCTGTCGAAGGAGCTCCGGCCCGGCGTCTCGTTACGCCGAAGCGTGTCCCAAGCCGGAGCACAAACAGGCGAGCCCTGACTGATTCGGTTCAGACGTTGAACTTGAAATTGACGACGTCGCCCTCGCGCATGACGTACTCCTTGCCTTCACTGCGCACGAGGCCGGCGGCGCGCAGGGCTTCCATCGAACGCAAACGGGCATAGTCGTCGTAGCTGATGATCTCCGCCCGAATGAACCCGCGCTCGATGTCGGAGTGAATCTTACCGGCCGCCACAGGCGCCCTCGTGCCCTTTGCGATGGTCCAGGCGCGAGCTTCCTTTTCGCCCGCGGTCAGGAACGTCATGAGACCGAGCAGGTCGTACGCGCTCAAGATCAGCTGGTCGAGCCCGCTCCGCGCGATGCCGAGCTCGCCCCGGAACGAGCGCGTCTCTTCTTCCGAAAGGCCGGCGAGCTCGGCCTCGAGCTTGCCGCAGAAAGCGATTGCCCCACTGCTTTCTCGGGCCGCGTGTTCGAAGACGCTCCCGGCAAGGGGCCCCGGCGCCCCGACTTGCGGCTCGTCGACGTTGGCCACGTAGAGCATAGGCTTGCCCGTCAGCAGGAAGCACTCATGCGCAAATTCCATCTCGACCGAATCGGGAGCGAAGCTGCGCGCCGGCGTCCCCACTTCGAGCGCTTCCTTGAGCCGCTTGCCTGCTTCGAGGCGCGCCCCGCCTTTCGGGTTGACCCGAACTTCCCGCTCCAGCTTGTCGAGCCGCTTCGACAACGTTGCAAGGTCGGCGAGCGCCATCTCGATGTTCACGATCTCGATATCGCGCAGCGGGTCAGGCGTCCCCTCGACGTGGACCACGTCGTCGTCTTCGAAGCAGCGAACCACCATCGCCACCGCGTCGGTCTCGCGAATGTGGCTGAGGAACGCGTTGCCCAGGCCGGCCCCGCTGCTCGCTCCCCGGACGAGTCCAGCGATATCGACGAAGCGCATGGTAGCCGGGACGATGCGATCGGTCCGAACGATCTCGGCCAAGACCCGCAGCCGCTCGTCCGGCACGGGCACTTCGCCGACGTTCGGTTCGATCGTCGCAAATGGGTAGTTGGCGGCAAGCGCTTGCGCCGAGCTGGTCAGGGCGTTGAAGATGGTCGACTTGCCGACGTTGGGCAAGCCGACGATTCCACAGGAAAGTGCCATAAAAAGAGAGGTCTCGTCCGAGAATCAAGCGAGAACCGACCGGGGCGTTTCGGGCCGGGCAAGGATTCCCCCTGGACGCGTAGGACTTTTCAACATGCGTCAAATGAAGGTCGACAAGCTCGGCATCGACTTGCTGACCCACGACCCGGTGGTGATCCTCAAGGACCTCGAAGGCAAGCGGTACCTCCCGATTCTGATCGGTCCATTCGAAGCCACCGCGATCGCGCTCGCCCTTGAAGGCACGCAGGTCCCCCGCCCGCTTTCGCACGACCTGATGCGAACGATGCTCGAGTCGCTCCACGCGACCCTCGAGCAAATCGTCATCCACGACATCAAGGACTCCACGTTCTTCGCCAAGCTAATCGTGCGGCAGAACGGCAACACGCAAGAGATCGACGCCCGCCCCTCCGACGGCATCGCGCTCGCCTTGCGCATGCAAGCCCCGATCTACGTTTCCGACAAGATCGTCCTCGAAGAGTCCGTCGCCGACAAGAAGGCCGAAGCCGAGGACACGGCCCGCTTCAAGAAGTTCATCGAAGAGCTCAAACCAAGCGACTTCAAGGAGTAGCCCCGCTCGTCGCCTTTCCGGCGGACGCTGCGACGGCCCAGGGGCGTCGCCGGCGCCAGCCCCGGGGGCCCGCGCGCAACGTCGCCGGCGACAGCCCGGGGGCCCACGCGCGAAGTCGCGTGGGGGCGCTCCGGAGTGCCAGGCGCGGCGCAACGTGCCGCGCCCTTCAAACCAAGCGCGCAGGAACGTTTTCGGCGCGCTAGTGCCGAAAGCGTTCCGGAGTGCCGGGCGCGGCGCAACGTGCCGCGCCTTTCAAAAGGAGAAACTTTTGACGGAACGGGCCGAGATCGGGGTGTTCGGCGGGTCGGGGTTTTATTCGCTGATGGACACGGTGCGAGAGGTTTGGATCGAGACGCCGTACGGCGCGCCCAGCGACCGCGTGGCCCTCGGCGAGATCGCGGGCCGGCAGGTCGCCTTCTTGCCGCGTCACGGCAAGGATCATCGCTACCCGCCGCACGCCATCAACTACCGCGCCAACCTCTGGGCGATGATGCAGCTCGGCGTGACGCGGATCATCGGTCCGACGGCCTCGGGTTCGCTGAAGCTTGGGGTCAAGCCGGGCGACATGGTCGTAGCCGATCAGGTCGTCGACCGCACGACCGGCCGCAAGGACACCTTCTACGACGGTCCGATCACTACGCATGTCAGCTATGCCGATCCATACTGTCCGCAGCTGCGACCGATCGCGATCGATGCGTTGAAGTCGGCCGGCGTCACGACGCACGAGAAGGGAACTATCGTCGTCGTCCAGGGGCCGCGCTTCTCGACGCGCGCGGAGTCAAAATGGTACCAAGACGCCGGCTGGGATGTCATCAACATGACGCAATATCCTGAGTGCTACTTGGCCCTCGAACTCGACATGTGCTACGTCAACATCTCGCTGATCACCGACTACGACGTCGGAATCGAAGGCTCCGACCCGGTCTCGCACCAGTCGGTCTTCGACGTGCTCAAGAGCAACAACGAGCGTGTAACCGCGGCGATCTTCAACATCATCCGCTCGATGCCGGCCGAGCGCACCTGCTCGTGCGGCTCGACGCTCGCGAACTCACGGCTCTAACCGGATGCGCTCCGCAGGCCGAGTCGACTTCACCGCCTACCTGAAAGCCATCGCGTTGCTGGTGCGCAATCCCGGGCTCACGCTTGCACCGCTGCTGATGGCCGTCGCGCAGATCTTGCTGTTCATGGTGATGCCGATGGACAGCGGTGGGGGCGGCATCCTCAGCATGGCAAACTCGAGCATCACCTCGTTGCTCGCGCAGCTATTGAACTCGTTCGGGCTCGCGGTTTCGCTGATCATGGCGGAAAACGTGTGGCGGCACGGCGGCGCTCGTTTCGACGATGCATGGGAGACGGCGAAGCGCAACGCGGGCGGCATCCTGCTGGCGGCGATCGGCTTTAACTTCGTGACCTGGATCGCGGCCTACCTCGGTTCGGCGATCCCCCTGGGCTCGGTCGTGCTCGGAATCGTCGCCTGCTTCTTCTTCATCTACACGTTGCCCGCCGCGGCGATCGGCGGCGTGCCCGGCGGCGCGGCGCTGCAGGTTGCGCTCGAGCGCGCGCGCGGCGCGGTCTTGCCGACGGTGATCGTGACAGCCGTCTACCTGTTCGTCTACTACGTCCTCACGTCGCTCGTCGCCGAAGCGATCGTGCCGCTCGTGCCCGACTACGATCCGTACGCCCCCTTCGTCGTCGGCCGGCTGCTCGTCGCCGTCATCCAAGCGATCGCCGCCGGCTACGTCGCGCTCGTCCTCGCCAAAGCCTACGACGACGCCTCCTACGGCCGCTACTACCGCTGATGGCAACCTTCAGGTAACACGGACCGGTTACAGTCGTACTACGATGGGAGAACGTGAACCGACGAACGGCGAGCTAATGGACGCGATCGTGCAGCTGCACGGGTACGTGGAAAGCGGCTTTGCTACAATCTCACGGGAGTTCGTCGCCGTGAGGCAAGAGTTTCGGCAGGAAATCCAAAGTGAAGTCGGTGGATTGCAACAGGTGATGCAGCGCGAGTTCGGCAAACTGCAACATGACATGAATCGCCGTTTCGACCGGGTCGACGAACGGTTTGACGCGCTGGAGAGCCGCGTAGGTCGTCTCGAAGGCGCGACCTGACGCGGAGCTCGTCACATACGACGCGCTAAAGGCGAATCGAGAACGGGTCGACCGCGGCGGGTTCCGTTTCGAGCCAGACGCTCTTTACTTGGGTGCATTCGCGGAGCGCGTCGATGCCGTTCTCGCGGCCTAAGCCACTGCTCTTGTAAGCGCCGAACGGCATGCTCGGGCCGAGCGAACGATAGGTGTTGATCCACACCGTCCCCGCGCGCAAACGCCGCGCGACGCGATGGGTTCGGCCCGCGTCGCTCGTCCATATGCCGGCGGCAAGGCCGTACTCGCTTCCGTAAAGCCCCGGCCTTCAGGCCGGGATAGTTGACCGCACTGCGACCGGGCGTTTACGGCTCCGTCGGACGCCGGGCCGCCGTCTCGCGCGGGTCGCGCGGACCGAGTTGCATACGCAAGTAATCGACGACCAAGCCGGCGGAAACATTGGTCGCGGCCAGCCGCTGGGCTTCAGCGACCGCGGTCAGAAGGGCGACGACTTCGAGCGGAGAGCGCGGTGGTAATTCGGCTAAGCGCTTGCGTTGATCGGGGGCCAAGAGCGGGACGTTCGCGCCGCCCAGCACACCGGCAGACCAATCGCGCGCTGCCACGCGAACCGTCTCGACGAGCTCGCCGACGAGCGCGCGCTTCTCCCCCGCGTTGAGGCTGCGGTCGTCGAGTCGCAAGAAGCCCGTGTCCGGCGCCCGTCCGCGCATCGCGTCGGCGAACCAGGCGAACGAAGCGTCGCGCATGCCGCTCTCTTCGCCTTCGAGCACTTCGCGGGCGCGCACGATGCTGCCTAGAGCGATCTCTGCCGCCAACCGTGCACTTTCGGGAGCCGCGCCGTCGGCACGCAAAACGGAAGCTACTTCCGCCACGCTCAGCGGCGGAAAAGCGAGCTCGACCAAACGCGAGCGGATCGTCGCCAGCAGCGAACCGGCAGCGTTTGTGGTGACGAACACCACGACGCCGGACGGCGGCTCTTCGAAAAACTTGAGCAGAGCGTTGGCGGCCTCGTGCGTCGCGAATTCGACGTCGCCGAGCAACACCACGCGGTAGCGGCTGCGATAGCCGTGCAGCGAGAGCTCGCGCACGATGTCGCGTGCGGAGGGGTCCTCGCCGTGCAGCGCGCCGCCGCCGTCCTTGCCGATCTTGACCGTGCCCTCCGTCACCATGAAGTCCGGATGCGTTCCGGCCAAGAAGAGCCGGCACGCCGGGCAGTGGTTGCAATAGCCGAGCAGCGTCGTCTTCGGCGTTTCGCACAGGAGCGATCGCGCGACCCGCCGCGCAAACGTCTTCTTGCCTACGCCGGCGGGGCCGCTGAACAGATAGCCATGCGCGAGCGCGCCGGGCGCGAGCGCAGCGAAGTATGCCAGCGCGTTATGCGCGCCGACGACCTCGAAGATCCCATCGATCGCTTTCACCACGGGTTCAAGTGGACGCGAAACGGTCGCAGATCGTTTCCCAAGCTGATTCGAGCAGCGCCTCCTGCGGGCGCACGCCGTCGAGCGCCACGATGCGCGGGTCGCTCGCCGCAAGCGCTAAGTAGCCCGCACGCACCCGCTGGTGAAACGTGCGCTCCTCGCGTTCGAGCCGGTCGACGACCGCGCCGGTCGCAGAGGCCCGCGCGTTGACGCGCCGGCGTGAGAGATCGACCGGTATGTCGACGAGCAGCACCAGCTCGGGCTCGACACGTCGCGTCGCCGCGGCCGCCAACTCGTTGAGCAACGCGAGGTCGAGGCCGCGTCCGTAGCCTTGGTAGGCGAGCGTCGCGGTCGAAAAGCGGTCCGAGAGCACCCAGCGCCCGGCGGCCAGTGCCGGCGCGATCAGTTCGCTGACGAGCTGCGCTCGCGAAGCGTTGAGCACCAGCGCTTCCGCGATCGGATCGAGCTTCAGGGCGTGATCGACGAAGATCGCGCGCAGCCGGTCGCCCAGCGCCGTCCCGCCGGGCTCCCGCGTCGCCTCCACCTCGATGCCGTGGGCCTGCAAGCGCCCGAGCAGACCGGCCAAGAGCGTGGATTTCCCACTCCCTTCGATCCCCTCGATGCTGATGAAGCGCGGCGGATTGAGAGCGCCTACGCCGAGGCTCCCGCACGGTACGAACTTTCCGGCCGGAAGTAGAGGACGCGCCGGTTCGGCTCCATCCCCGTGCTGCGCGACATGACCGCGTGCTGTTCGGCGAGCTGGTGCTGCATGCGCCGGACATACGAGGTTTGCGGCGACAGCTCGATGGGCTTGTTCTCGAGCAGCACCTTGTAGATCGCCTCGCCGGCTTCGCGCAGCGCGATCTCCTCGGCGTCGATCGACGGCAGGTTGAAGACGTCCTTGAGCGCGTGCATGATCTGCGCGGTGGTGTTGGTCTTGATCGAGATGATCGGCACGTTCTCGGCGGCGATCGCCTTGAGCTTCTCCGACTCCTTGCGCTCGAGCGACTTGAGCGTCAGCACGACGTCGGCATCGTCCCACTTGCGCGCGATCGAGGCTCCGACGCTCAAGTTGTGAACCGCCCGTTCAATCTTGTTGCGCGAGACGCCGTACGGAAAGATCAGCAGCGAAACTTCGCGCTCGTCGTGCTCGTCGTTGTCGGCTTCGCGCACCGTGCGCTCCGCCGCGAGGGCGGCGCTCAATTCGGATTCCTGCACGACCGGACGGCGTACCGGTGCGGCAACCGCTTCGCGCACGACTTGCACGTTGCCGCCCGGCATGCGCTGGCGCACTTCGGGCTGCGGCTGATAGCCGCGCAGCAGCGCATCGACCGTGTCGGCGACGTTCTGATAGATCGAGAGCCGGTCGCGATCGTTGATCTCGATCACGATGTCGAAGGTGGGAGGCGCCTTGCGTTCCAGCACGCTCTTGCGCGTGCCGCGCCGGCGGGCTTCCTCATCGGAGAGCGTCACGCTGGAGATGCCGCCCACGAGATCCGAAAGCGTCGGATTCATCAGCAGGTTCTCGAGCGTCTTGCCGTGGGCGGTGCCGATCAACTGCACCCCGCGCTCGGCGATCGTGCGCGCGGCGACCGTCTCGGCCTCGGTCCCGATCTCGTCGATGACGATCACTTCGGGCATGTGGTTCTCGACGGCCTCGACCATCACGTCGTGCTGCAGCGCCGGATCGGCGACTTGCATGCGCCGCGCATGTCCGATGCCCGGGTGCGGAACGTCGCCGTCGCCGGCGATCTCGTTCGACGTATCGACGACCACCACGCGTTTGCGATCCTCGGCGAGGACGCGCGCGCACTCGCGCAGCATCGTCGTCTTGCCGACGCCCGGCGCTCCGAGCAGACAGATCGACTTGCCGCTGCGGATCACGTCGAGGATGATGTCGATCGTTCCGTAGACGGCGCGGCCGACGCGACACGTCAAGCCGACGATCTTACCGGTTCGGTTGCGGATCGCGGAGATTCGGTGCAGCGTCTGCTCGATCCCCGCGCGATTATCGGCCCCGAACGCCGAGAGGCGTGAGCTCACGTGGGCCAGATCCTCGCTCGTCACCTTGTGCTCCGAAAGGTAGACGAAGTCGCCCTGGAAACGGGCTTCCGGCTGCCGACCGAGGTCGAGCACGACTTCGATCAGGGCTTCGAGATTCGGGAGCCGGACGAGCGCTTGCCGGATCGGCAGCGGGAAGATGTCGAGGAGTTGGGTGAGTTCCCAATGCGGAGAGACGGACTCGGCGTTAACGGCCAATGCACATCCTCGTGGGGTATTCGATGGGTCGCTCCTTCGTGGGCGAAGGTCGGCGGCCCTCGAACTCGGCTAGTTCGCGAAGCATCACGTTTCCTTTACTACCCGAATCGTCCGAAGTTCCGTGTCGTACGGACCTTGCATCCTGACGCCGGCCTTCTTCTCGAGCTCGAGGTAGTCGACGATCTCCCGCGTGATCTCCTCACCGGGCGAGATCACCGGAATCCCGGGTGGGTAGGGCGTGATCACCTCGGCGCAGATCCGTCCCGGGCTCGCCTTGAAGCGCAGCATCTCGGTGTCGGCGAGGAATGCCTCACGCGGGTTCATGCGAAGCTCCGGCATGGCCGGCAGGTTGTAGGTTCCGGTCGCGAGCCGCCGCTCGAGGACGCCCGAGGGCGAGAAGACGTCGATGGGCCTATCCTCGCGGGCTAGCTCCTTGACGCCGTAGACGAGCCGGTCCGCCGACTCCTGCGTCGTCCCGATCGTGAACAGCGCCAAGCAATTGAAGAGGTCGGCCAGCTCGCACTGCACGTTGTAACGGCGCCGTAGGATCTCTTCGGCCTCGTAACCGGTGTAGCCGAGATCCTTGACGGTGATCGTGATCTTGGTCGGATCGAAATCGAAGACGCCGGGCTTGCCGACCTGTTCGCGGCCGAAACAGTAGATGCCCGGGATCGCGTTGAGACGCCGGCGCGCGTCGCCGGCGATTTCGATCGTGCGCGAAAGCAGCGCGCTGCCTTCGACCGCCATCTGGCGGCGCGCGACGTCGAGGGATGCGACCAGCACGAGGTTCGGCGAGGTCGAGAGAAACAACTTGAGGACGGCCTTGAGCCGGTCGAGCCGGACGCGCTCGCCTTTCTGGTGGAGCATGGCCGTCTGCGAGAGGCTGCCCAGCATCTTGTGGGTCGAGTTGATGCACAGGTCCGCGCCGGCCTCGAGCGCATCGACCGGCAGCGCCGGATGAAAGTGAAAGTGCGGTCCCCAGGCTTCATCGACGAGCAGCGGCAGGTCATGGGCGTGCGCGACGGCCGCGATCCCTTCGAGGTCGGCGGCGACCCCGTAGTACGTCGGGCTCACGACATAGACGGCCTTCACGTCGGGGTGCGCGCGCAGCGTGGCGGCGACCGTTTCGGGCGTGACCGTGTGATCCATGTGCAACGACTCGTCGAGCTCCGGCTTCATCCACACCGGATAGGCGCCGCTCATGATCAGGCCGCCCATCGCGCTCTTGTGCGCGTTGCGCGGCAGCGCGATCTTCTCGCCCGGGTTGAGCGAGGTCATCATCATGATCTGGTTGCCGCTGGTCGAGCCGTTGATCAGGAAGAACGAGTTGTCGGCGCCGTACGCGGCGGCGGCGAGCTCCTGTGCCTCTTCGATGGCCTCGGTCGGCTGCAGCAGATCGTCCAGGCCGCGGATCTGCGTCAAGTCGATCGCCAGCACGTTGTCGCCCAAATAATCGCGCAGCGCCCGGTCCATCCCGCGGCCCTGCATGTGACCGG
Organism: Vulcanimicrobiaceae bacterium; assembly: GCA_052267165.1. Taxonomy (GTDB): domain Bacteria; phylum Vulcanimicrobiota; class Vulcanimicrobiia; order Vulcanimicrobiales; family Vulcanimicrobiaceae; genus CAWICD01. The sequence continues at coordinate 16,618 of JBKQHO010000015.1, forward strand.
GCGTGTGGAACGGGATGACGCCGGCGTCTACGTAGTCCAGCAGGGCGTCGAAGTAGGGCGTCCGGCTCTGATCCACGGCCGCAGTCATTCAGCCCCTATTCGATCGCGTCCTCGATCGAGATGTTGTACAGGAACAAGAACTTGTGCCACTCGCCGGGCAGCGTGTTCCGTTTGACCCGAATCCAAGGAATGTACTTGGGCGCCTTCGGCTTGCGCCGCAACTGCATGTTCGCGTGCTCCGGGCTGCGGTTGTTCTTGCGGTTGTTGCAGTGCATGCAGGCGCACACCAAGTTTTCCCAGGTGGAAGGGCCGCCCTTGCTCTTGGGAATCACGTGATCGACCGTCATCAAGCGCTCGCCGCGCACGTTGCAGTACTGACAGGTGTAGTCGTCGCGCAACAGGATGTTCTTTTTCGTGAGCGCAACCTTTTGCATCGGGCGCTTGATGTAGTAGAGCATCCGAATGATCGAGGGCATGCGCATCTCGAACGTCGGCGAACTGAGCACTTGCTCGCGCCCGTGCACGACCTCGGCCTTGCCGGAAAAGATCAGCTTCACCGCGCGCTGGAAGCTCGTGATGTTGAGTGCCTCGTAGGTGAAATTGAGCACGAGCACGTCCGTCACGGGGTTTCCTCCCCGTGCGCCGCGGCGGACTGCCCGAATGAATAAGCGAGGCTCATAGTCCTCGCTTCTGTACGAACGTCATTCGCAAGTCGGTGAGCAGCCTCGCTAGCGCGGACCGCTCCTCGGGTTGCAACCTCGGCGATATTCGCTCGAAGGCGCTCCCGGCGACGTCGATGAGCATCTCGGCCGAGGCCAGATCGGGCGCAACCGACTCATCGGGCGGCGCCAGATACATATGGGCGGCGAGCGCCAAGCTCGCGATGGTTTCGCCGAGGACGACTTCCACCGGCGGCACCGTGGTCGCTTGCGGTTGCGCAGTCATCACCGCCTTCATACGCCGCTGTGAACGCGCATCCCCGCCGTGGCAGGGAGCCTCGCCCAGCGGGCGGCGGCGTTCCAGTAGCGAGCTAAAAGCCTGAGGCGCGCAGCTGGGTGCGCTGCGCCGCCGCGACCAGCCCGGCGAAGTAACCGTGGACGCGCCGGTCCGGCGTCAGCTCGGGGTGAAACGAGGTTCCGATGACGTTACCGGCCCGCACGAACACCCCGTGCCCTTCGTGTTCGGCGAGGACCTCGACGCCCGCTCCGGCGCGTTCGACCCAGGGAGCGCGGATGAAGATGCCCGGGAACGGTTCTGCGCCCAGAAGCGGGATCGCCAGCGGAACCTCGGCGGAGGCGAGCTGACGCCCGAAAGCGTTCCGGCGCACGGTGATGTCGATGAGGTCGAGCGTCTTCTGCTCGAGGCCGGCGACGTCGTGCGCGGCGACGATCATGCCCATGCACGTGCCCCAGTAGGGCATCCCCGCACGGACCCGTTCTCGAATCGGCTCGAAGAGCTCGAACCGCTCCAACAGCCGGATCACGGTCGTCGACTCACCGCCTGGAACGATCAGCGCGTCGACGCCGTCGAGCTCGGCGCGCGTCTTGACCGCGACCGAATCGATGTCCAACTCGTCGAGAGCCTTGCGATGCTCCTCGACGTCGCCTTGCAAGGCCAGCACGCCGATGCGCAAGCTCGTGTCCCCACCCATGGGTCGGGACACGAATTAGTTTCCGCGCAGCGCGAGCTGTTGGCTCTCGTCGAGCGAACGGACGTCGAGGCCGGACATCGGACGCGCCCCGCCGAGCGACTTCGAGGCAGCCACGACCGCCTGCGGATCGGCGAAGTGCGTCGTCGCGGCGACGATCGCTCGCGCGTAGCGCAACGCGATGTCGGGATCGATCTTGGGGAAGCCGTTCTCGTCGTATTCCGCGACGCCGTTCTTCACGATCGCCGCAGCCTTGTAGATCCCGCTTCCGACGAAGATGCCTTCCGCACCGAGCTGCATCATCAACGCCGCGTCGGCCGGCGTCGCGACGCCGCCGGCGCAGAAGAGCACGACGGGGAGGCGCTTGGCGCGCGCGACTTCCGCGACCAGCTCGTAGCTCGCGCCCAGATCGCGAGCGCGGGCGACGAGCTCCTCTTCGGGAGCGACGCTCAGCTCGGCGATCGCATCGCGAATCGCGCGCATGTGGCGGACCGCTTCGACGATGTTGCCGCTGCCCGCCTCGCCCTTGCTGCGAATCATCGACGCGCCTTCGGTGATCCGGCGCAGCGCTTCGCCCAGATTCCGCGCCCCGCACACGAACGGAACCTTGAAACCGTGCTTGCTGATGTGGTACTTGTCGTCGGCCGGCGTGAGGACTTCGGACTCGTCGATGTAGTCGACCCCGAGCTCTTCGAGACACTGGGCCTCCGCGAAATGACCGATGCGTGCCTTGGCCATGACGGGAATCGTCACCGCGTCCATGATGCGCTGCACGAGCGAGAGATCGCTCATGCGGGCGACGCCGCCCGCCGCCCGGATGTCGGCGGGGATGCGTTCGAGGGCCATGACGGCGACCGCGCCGGCCTCCTGAGCGATGCTCGCCTGTTCCGGCGTGACGACGTCCATGATGACGCCGCCCTTGAGCATTTGCGCCAGCCCGCGCTTGACGGCGACCGTTCCGGTCTGCCCAGCGCCCTTCTTTCCGTCTTCCATACTATTTACAACCCATCTCTCGACCGACAAGTGTCTCTATCGTAACAACCACTCTCAACGATGACACTAGAGACGGTCGAACGGCTTCAAGGCTTGGAGCCGGAGGACGTGGCCGGGCTGTCGGTGACAAGCGTAGCCGGGCCGCCGTGGCCGGCGTCGGCCCCGCGGGGCGAGGAGGATGTCTCCGGCCTGGGCTGCTGGGCTTGTTCGTCGGAAAAAGGCGAAGGTGAGGCCAGCGGCACGAGCAGCGGCGGCGAGGAGTACCAGTGCGAAGGCTCGGCCACCGGATTCTTGTTCGGTGAAGGCGTCGGCGCCGCGGTGGGCGTCGGCCGCGGGGTCGGCGGCGGTTCGGGCTCCGGGGTCACCCGCGGATCGGGGAAGCCCGGGTCCGTCGCGACGCTCATGACCTGCTCTTCTCGCGGGGGAGCCGGTTCGGCGCTCTCGAGCGGCGCGTTTCTGAGCACCGGGTAGGGCGTCGGCATCAGTGCCGGCACGCGGCCGATGACCTGCCCGATGACCCGGCCTCCGACGGCGTTGCCTACGGCAACAGCGATCAGGAGCGTCACCGCGCCTGCGATCAAGGTCGTCGACAAACCGAAGCGCGGGCCCATCAGGCCGCGCCCTCGAGCGGCCGCGCCCCGCGCAAGTCGGGCGTCGCGGGCAGCGCCGGCCGGTCGAGCGGCCTGCCGCTGACGACGACCTGGGCCAGCTCGCCGGCCGCCAAACGGCGGCGCAACGTGCGCCCGCGGAACTCGAGAGAGACCTCGCGCGCAACGTCGAGGAGATTGCACAAAAAGACGCGCACCCCGTCCCCTTCGTCTTCGAAGGCGACTGCTCCGACCTCGATCGGCGAAGTTGTGACTTCGTCACTTACGTCGAGTCCGGCGTAGATGCAGCGGTAGGGCTCTTCGGCCGAGGCTTCTTGCATGTCGCCGTAGATCACCTTGCGCTGGGCGTCGATCACGTACGTGCAGCGGCGGCCCCCCCAATGCACGCGGACCCCAGCGGTCCAGGGCCACTTGCTCGGAATCAGCGGCGAAAGGTGCGGGCGGCCGCTGGTGCGATAGCCGTCGAGCCCGCAGACCGTCTCGGCGACGGCCCACAAATATTTCGCCCCCGTCCAGGGCGACAGGTACATGCCGCGATTGGTTAGCGAACCGCCGTCGAACCACTCACCGAACTCGCCGGGGACCGTGTTGCGCGCCGCGCCGGCTTCCATCGCTTCGTAGACCAGCTCGAGCCACGTCGCCGCGTCGGTGTCGAAGCCGTTACGGGCCAGCGCGACCGCGAACCACAGCGTCAGATCCGGCCAGACGCCGCCGAGCAGCCCGAAGCCGTGCGAGGGGAAGTACCACGAGTCCGCGGTCGAGATCGTGCGCAGCCCGACCGGCGTCACGAAGTCCGATTCGGAGAGCCGCGCCAAGATCGCGCGGCGTTGCTCGGCGTTGGCCACGTTGAAGAGGACCGGGAAGACTTCGTCGGCGGTGAAGTTGTCCTGATAGTTGCCGTCACGATCGTAATTGAGGACGAAGCCGCAGGTGTCCGCATTGAAGAGGTGCGTCATCATACGCGCGCGCAGCGTCTCGGCTTCGCGCGCATAGAGATCCCAGTGCTCGCCGTCGCCCACGACCGCGCAGAGCATCGCCGCGGCTTCGAGCGCGAAGACGGCTTCCGAGTTGATCTCGGTCACCGCTCCATCGAGGGTGTAATAGGGAATGATGTTGCGCCACGAGGTGATGCCGTGCATGTCGACGCCCTGCGCGCGGCAATAGATCAGACCGTGCTCGTCGCGCTGCGAGAGCAGGTAGTCGGCGATCTTGACGATGAGCGGCAAGATGCTCTCGACCCACGCGTCGTCGAGGGTCGCGTTGTAGTGGTGCAGGATTGCGATCAGGTGCAGCGGCGTGTCGTCGTTGATGTTCAGCTCGTACGAGGTGCGGAAGCCGCTGACGCCGCGCACGTATTCGACCACTTGGCCGCTCTCTTCGACGAAGCGGTTGAAGACTTCGATCGCGTCGCGGCTGAAGCGCGGCAAGAAGTAGTCGAAGCCGTGCACGAACCAGGACGTGTCGCGCGAGACCAGGATGTCCGATGGCGGCGAGTTCGTCGAACCCCAGCCCTGCGGATAGTCCTTGATGATGCGCAGCATGTTGGCCTTGGCCCAAACGACACCGCGGCTGACCACCGGCGAGGGCGTCATGAAGCGCGCGTCGGTCAGGGCCTTGGCGTAATAGCGCTGCGTCTCGTGCAACGCGCGCCCGTCGGCCAGCAGATCGTCGAAGGTCGCCTTGGCCGCGGCCCGGCCACGCAGATCGAAGACGACGGCGACGCGCAGCGACTCGCGGGAGCCGGGGGCAACGGAGATGCGGTATTCCAGCGCGCCGAAGATACGGCCGCTGACGTACTCGGCCAGGGCCGGCGTGACTTCGGAAAGATGCCCTTCCTGCTCGCGCAAGCCTCCGCGCCGGATCGCTTCGAGCAGCACTTGCTCGCGCAACGAGACGACGACGGCATGCGGCTCTCGCGAAGCGCCCCAACAACGCGCCGCCCCCGTGTCTTCGTTCCAGGCACTGACGTAGTCGCCGGCGACCGCGGCGCGGACTTCCTTCTCGGTCTCACCGTAGAAGCGCTGTCCGACCAGCAGTGCCCAGGGAAAGACGCTGGCCTCGACCGGCTCGCGCCCGCGGTTGTGCAACGTGACGTCGACGACGAACGAGACCGCGCGGTCGTGCTTGGGCCCGTGCGGTACGTAAAAGCACTCGGTTACCAGCAGCCGCTCGTCGAGCGCGAACTCGGAGATCTGGGCGTACGGCAGGAAGGTGAACTCGCGCTGGATCTCGCGGGGAAAGATCGTCCGGTCGCGATCCCGCAGCCGATAGGCGATCTGGTGCGTGCCGAAGATGATCTGGTCGCTGTCGGCGTCCCATAGCCCGCGCACGCCGCCTTTGGGCGTACAAGACGCGAAGGTCTTGAAATTGCCCAAAGTCAGCCCGTACGGGGTTTCGCTCTCGGAGAGGACGTAAGCGCAGAACTCGTTGTGCTGCGCATCATAGGACGGCGTCACGGCTACAGGAAATGCCTCACGCCGTGGCTACCCTCCTCGCCCCGGCGAAGATCAATCTGACGCTGGAGGTGCTCGCGCGTCGCGACGACGGCTACCACACGCTGCGCAGCGTGATGGTCCCGCTCGCCCTGTACGACCGAATCACGCTCACCCCAACCGTCCAACCTCACTTCAGCGTTCGCTCCGTCGACGGGGCGCCGAGCGATCCCGCCCTCGAGCGAGACAACCTCGTCGTTCGAGCCCTCGAGGCAGCCGGGGTCCGAGCGCCGCTGCTGGTCTCGCTGGAGAAGGCGATCCCGGTCGGCGGCGGGCTCGGCGGCGGGTCGAGCGACGCGGCCGCCGTGCTGCGCCACGTGATGAACGGCGGGCTCGGTCCGCTCCACCAGCGCGATTGGCTAACGCTGGCCAAGCGGCTGGGCTCCGACGTGCCCTTCTTCTTGGCCGGAACTGCGGCGCTCGTCGAGGGCGCCGGCGAGCGGATCACGCCGCTGGGAGCGCTCCCGCCGTGGTGGGCCGTCGTGATCCGTCCCAAAGCGGCGGTGCCGACCGCCGAAGCTTACCGAATACTCGACGCGAGCCGCAACGGCTCGCCCAGCCGGCCGCGCGCGACGTCGGCCTCGCTGGCCGCCGTCGACGCGCTGCAAAGAGCCGATCTGGCGGCACTGCAGGCGACGCTGGTCAACGACTTCCACGAGCCGATCCTGGCGGCGTACCCTCCGGTCGCCGAGGCTTGCACCGCGCTGCAGGCGGCCGGCGCGAGCGCGGCATTGCTCTCCGGTTCGGGCTCGTGCCTGTTCACGGTGACCGACACCGAAGTTGCGGCTCGGGAGATCGCGCGGCGCTTCGACTCCGCTGCGGCCGAGGCCCTCTTCGTGTGCTCGTTCCACCACGACGAATCGTGGCGATAGCCGCGGTCGTTCTGGCCGGCGGCGCGCGCGACGCGGTCGCCCGGCTCGACCCCGCCGCCGCCAACAAAGCCTTCCTGCGCATCGGCGGCGAGGCGCTGGTGGCGCGCACGATCGCGGCCTTGCGCCGCTCGCGGCGCATCGGACGGATCGTCGTCGTCGCGCCCTTCGAGCCGCAAGCGCTGGCGATGCTCTCCGGCGCCGACGAGATTCGCCGCGACGGGGCGCGCATCACCGATAGCCTGCGCGAGGGCCTGCGCGGACTGCCGCCCGACGAACTGGTCCTGGTCTGCGCCTCCGATCTGCCGATCCTCAGCGCCGCGGCCGTCGAGGAGTTCCTTGCTTTGGCCGAAGGCTCGCAAGCCGACGCCGTCTACGCGTGCATCGAACGCACGACGCACGTCGCCCGGTTCCCGCTCGTCCCGCACACTTGGGCGCGTCTGCGCGAGGGAACGTTCTGCGGGGGCGGATGCGTCGCGTTGCGACCGCGCGTCTTCAACGCGCTCGAACGCTTCCTCGAACGCTTGGGAGCCGCGCGAAAGAACCCGTTGCTGCTGGCGCGCGTTTTCGGCTACGACGTCTTGGCTCGCTACGCGCTCGGACTGCTCTCGGTCGCCGACGCCGAGCGGCGCGGCTCCCGGCTCTTGGGCGCGCGGGTCGCCGCCGCCATCTGCTCGCACGCCGAGATCGCGGTCAACGTCGACCGCGCTAGCGACGTCGAGCTCGCCAAGACGTTGGTGTAGGCTAGGAGCTACGCCGGAGCCGTCGCCTTGGCGGACTCCTTCGCTTGCAGGATCTGCTCGCCGAGTGCGACGAGCTCGTCCTCGCTCAACAGCTGGCGCGCCGCTTTGAACATCTCCGTCTCTTCCTCTTTGACGTGATGCTCGACCATCTCGATAAGGACCTGAAGCTTCGGCTTGAAGGTCTCGTCTTTGGGGTCAAGCGCTTCGAGTTTGGCGCTGAGCTCCTTCACCGCGGCGTGCTCTTCATACGCTTCGAGCACTTCCTCGCGCTCGTCGCTGCGTGACTTCGTCTTCGCTTTGAACGCCGGATAGAAGATCGTCTCCTCGACGCGGGCGTGCAGGCTCAACTCGGTGTCGATCTCTCTGAACACTTTGGCGCGCGACGAGTATGCCGCGTCGCTCAACTCGTTCGCTTCTTTGAAAAGCCCCTTCACCTTCTTGTGATCGGCGATCAGAATCGCGATGGCATCCTTCATGACGATTTCCTCACTACGAGCGTAGGTTGATCCGCACGGGCGCGACCGAGGCCGACGCCGACTGCGAATAAACTCCAACCGTTCTACCCGCGAACGACCGAGGCGAACCAAGCCGAACGCCTCGACGGAGCGCTACTTGCTAAGCCGAGCCTCAGGCAATCGACGGGCTATTTCCAACGATTGAACAGGTCGTTGGGGATGCCGAACTGATCGAGGGCTTTGCCGACGGTGTGCGCGATGACGTCGTCGACGCTGGTGGGCTTCGCGTACATCGCGGGGATCGGGGGAAGGATGACCGCGCCGATCTCGGCGAGCTGCGTCAGGGTCCTCAGATGACCGAGGTGCAGCGGCGTCTCGCGCACGACCAGAACGAGCTTGCGGCGCTCCTTCAAGCAGACGTCGGCGGCGCGCACGAGCAGATTGCCGTTGAGCGAGTACGCGATCGCGGACGCGCTCTTCATCGAGCACGGGATGACGAGCATGCCGTCGGTCAGGAACGAGCCCGACGAGATCGCCGCGGCCAGGTTGTCGTCGCGGTAGACGACGTGCGCGAGCGCCTCGAGATCGGCCGCGGTGTGCGCCGTCTCGAGTTCGACGGTCTTGGCGGCCTGATCGGTCAGCACCAAGTGAATCTCGAGGTCGGTCCGGGCGCGCAGCGCGTGCAGCGCCGCCAGCGCGTAGGCGCTGCCGCTCGCTCCGGTAACGCCGACGACGATCTTGCGCATCAGGTTTCGCTTCCACCACGGGGTGCGGGGTCCCACCTCGCCGGAAGAGAACAGTAGTTCGATTCGATGCTCGAACCAAACCCGCGTCTGCGAACCACGTTCACTCGCCGTTCCATCGCCGAGATAGACGCCGCCGATGCGGAAAGCGTCGAGGGGGCGTTGTCGGGCCCCCTTCTCCGTTTCGTGCGCGACGCCGCCCGCTACGCGGCGCACCCAGGCGATGCGCTTGCGCGCGAGCTCGCCGTCTCCCCGTTCACGGGCGTCTCGCGGGCCGACGCGCACGCGCTTTGCGTCGTGGCGGGCGAGCGCTCGACGCTGGCGCAGGCCATCGCGGCCGAGCGCATCCCGCTCGAACACCAAGCGTTGCTGGCGACCCGGCGTCTTGCCCGCGCGCTCCAGGAGCTGGCCGCGGCCTATCGCGCCCAAGGGGCGACCGCCGCGGAGTTCGTCGCCACCGTCCGCCTCGCGTTCGCGCTCGACGACGGACTCGACGCGCGCGAGCGCCGCACGCTCGAAGCCGTCGAGCGCGCAGCGCAACGGCTCGACGCCAAGCGCGCCGTCGGCGTCGCCTTCGACGCGCGCGCGCTTTGCGCGGCAGTCGAACGGCTGGCGGGTGCGGCAGCCGCCGACGGTCCGGCGCCGGCGCCGCAACCGCTGAGCGTGCGCGAACGCGAAGCTGCGGCGAACGTGCCCCGGCGGCGTGGACACTTCAGCGCCTCCTCGCTCGGCATGTTCGCGGAGTGCGAGCGGCGCTGGTTCTACCGCTACGTCTGCGCGGCCGTCGAGGATCCGGGCTCGTCGGCGTCGTTCTACGGAACGGCGTTCCACTGGGCGCTCGAGCGCTTCCATCAAGAGTTTCCGCGCGCCGACGCGGCGACGCCCGAGCAGCTCGAGCGTAAGCTCGGGGCGTACCTCGGAACGGCCTTCGAGCGCTACCGCGCCGGCTTCGCGACCAACGTCGAGTTCGAGCTGCAGTGCCGTCGCGCGCGGCGCACCGCGCGCCGCTATCTCGCCTGGCTTCTGGAGCGCTCGCGCGTGCAGCCGTTCACCGTCATCGGCACCGAAGCCAACGTCGAGCTCGCGCTCGAAGGCTACGATTTCATCGGCTACGTCGACCGGCTCGACCGCGACGACAAGAGCGCCGCGATCACCGTCATCGACTACAAGACGGGTTCGATCGCCGAAAGCGCACAGGCGTATCGCGCCAAGGTCGCGCAATTCGTAGACTTCCAGTTGCCTTTCTACTACTGGGCCTGCAGCGCGCAGGGCGAACGCGTGTCGCGTTTGGCGCTCGTGCCGCTGAAGGATCCGCTGCGCGAGGTTCGTCCGATCGAGCTCGAGGTCGTCCCCGTCGCCGCACCACGCAGCTATTCCGATGCGCCGAGCGGTGTCATCGGGCTCGACGAGCTCGAGCGCGCCCGGGCGAAGATGATCGAGCTGGCGCGCCGGCTGACCGACGGAACGATCGAGTATTTTCCGGTGACCGGCGATCCTGACGCCTGCCGCTACTGCGCCTTCCGGCGAGCCTGCCGCGAGCGGCCGCTGCAACGCGAGGAGCGCTTCGGCCGGTGAACGAGACGCACGCAGCGTTCGCGCCGCCGGGCCTCGGCGAAACGCCGCTCGACGCCGAGCAGGCCGAGGCAATCGCCTACCCGAGCGACGCCGCTCTGCTCGCACTCGCGGGCGGCCCGGGCAGCGGAAAAACGACGGCCCTCGTGCGCCGCGCGCTCGCGCTGCGAGCCACGCATGCCGGCGCGAAAGTCTGGCTGAGCGCGCCGAGCGACGCGGGAATCGAGCGCTTGCGCGAGCGTCTGGGCGCGCTCGGCGAAGGTAACGAGATTCGCTGCGCGAGTTTCGGAGAGATCGCGTGCGAGGTGCTCGCGGCGTCGTCTCCCCAGAGCGAGATCACGCTCATTCCCGACGTGCGCGCCGCGGCGCTGTTCGAAGGTGCGGGCGCCGAGCTCTTCTCGCTGGAGTGGGCCGAGCTCGCGAGCGCCGAGGTCGACCCGGAGATCACCGGGCTGCAAGCCCCGCGGCGTTTCGCCGCCGCCGCCTTTCGTCTCATCCGCAAGCTGCGCGGCGCGCTCATCGGCCCCGACGAGTTTCGCGCGCAGGCCTTGCGCGGCGCGACCACGTTCTACGGACGGCCGCCGAATCTGGCCGGTGCCGACCTGCTGATGGAGACGCCGCCAAAGTATCGCGATTCGCTGCGCGCGAGCGCCGACGAGCTCTCCGCGCAGCACGCGCGCGAGGTGGACCTGATTCGCATCCTCTCGCGTCTCTATGCCTCGTACCTCGATGCGCTCGTGGCTCGCGGCTGCTTGACCGAGAACGACGCGCTGTACGAAGCGATCGCGCTCCTGCGGGCCCAGCCGCAGCTGCGAGTGCGCGCAAGGGCGCGCATCTCCACAGCCTTGGTCGACGACGCGCAAGACCTCGGCCCCAATCACGTCGCGTTCCTCGAGGCGCTGTTCGGCGGATCTCTCGCGGGCGTGACGGTCGCGGGCGACGTCCGCCAGGCGACGCTGACGTTCGCGGGCGCGCGCGGCGAGCAGACCTTCAAACGCGCGGCCAGGACGGTGACGTTGCTGGGCAGCTATCGCGTTCCGGCTGCGATCGCAGCGGTCGCCGAGCGCGGGCTCGAGCCTGCGGCGGCTTCGCCGCAAGCCGACAAGCCGCGCGACCCGGAAGCGGTGACCTTGTATCGCGGCTCGACGCTCGAAGACGAAGCGAACTTCGTGGCCGCCACGATCCGCGCGCTGCTCGACGGCGGCACGCGGCCCGCGCAGATCGCCGTGATCACACGCAACCTGCGCAGCGTGGGCCCGTACGTCGGCGCGCTGCTAGCGCGTGACGTCGAGCTCGACGTCGCGGGCGAAGCATCGCTGTACGAATTACCGGCGGTGCAGGACGCCATGGCGGCGCTCTGGACCCTCGCTGACCCGTTCCGTCACGACTATCTCCTGCGCGTCCTTGAAGGGCCGTGGATGCGCCTGTCCGACGCGAGCATCGCCAGGCTCTGTGCCGAGCCCGCTACGGCGCAACGGCTGCTCTTCGAGCTGCCCGACGATCAGCCCGACGAGTCGCGCGGCCGCTGGGACCGCCGCCGCGACTTGCGTTTGGGGCGCAACGTCACCCGCGGCGATGCCGACGGCGAGCTGAGCCCCGACGCGCTCGAACGCGTGGAAGCGCTGCGCGCGGCCCGCGAACGGTGGGAGCGGCTCGAGCGCCGTGTCGAGCTGTCGCAGCTCGCGCGCACGATCCTGGCGGAAACGGTCCTGGCTTCGCTCGAGCCGAACGCGCGCGGCCGGTTCGCGCGCGATCTCGTCGCCCGGCTGCTCGACGAGATCGACGCGTTCGCACGGCGCGAACCGCTCGGTTCGCTCGACGAGTTCCTCGCCGACGCGGAGGACGTCGCTGAGGCCGATTCCGATTTGCTCTCACTCGCGCAGCGGCGTTTCGACTGCGTCAGCCTGCTCGACGTGGAGGCGGCCAAAGGCCGCGAGTTCGAGCACGTGTTCGCGGTCGACGTCCGCGCCGGAGCGTGGCCACAGTACTACGTCCCCGACGCGTTTCTCTTCTCGCCTTCGCTCGGCATGATTCCCAAAGAGAACGTCGGCGACAGCGCGCGCGCGGCGCGGACCGCGAAGTTCACCTATGCGCTCTTTCGCATGCGCGTGCGCGAGCGCTATAACGCCGAGGAGCGGCGCGCCTTCTACTGCGCCGCGACCCGCGCGCGCCGCCGGCTCTACGTGAGCGCGTCCGGGCGGCCGACGCGTGGTATCTCGGCACCCGAGATCTTCGAAGAGTTGCTCGCGGCATGCAGCTGACGCTCGCGGCCATCTCGCCCGACGACTACGCGCGCGAAGTGCTCCCCGAGAGCTTCGAGCTGTGGGGCGCGCGGCGTTCGTTCGACCGCTACGTCAGCGATTTTCGCGCGGTCGCGGGCTCGGCCTACGGCAAGCGGCGCCAATTCACCGTGGGCATCCGCGAGAGCGAACGAATCGTATGTTCGTGCAAGCTCTACGACCGCGAGTTGCGCTGGGGCGAGAAAAAGCTGCGCGCGGCCGGAATCGGCGCCGTCTTCACGCACCCCAAGGAGCGCGGCCGCGGCTACGCGAGCGCCATGCTCGGTGAGCTGCTCGACGAAGAGCGCGCCGCCGGCAGCGACCTCGCGTTCCTCTTCTCGGACATCCATCCGGTGTTTTACGAAAAGCTTGGATTCGTCGGACTTCCGTCGCGCATTCTGACGATGCGCGCGGCCGCGCTCGACGGCTCGCCGGCGGGCGGCGTGCCGCCCGAGGCGCGCGACTGGCCCGCGATCCGGCGCTGCTTCGACGCGCTCGAGACGCAGCGCGCCTGGGCCTTCCGCCGCACACCGGTCGTCTGGGACTGGATGCGCCTGAAATGGAACGCGCCGGCGGACGAGGGGACGCAGCCGGTCGCGCTTGCGGTCCGGCGCGGCCGCGAGGTGACCGCCTACGCCTTCGGGCGGCGCGTCTTGGGAGCCGACACGTTCGTGCTGGACGATTTCGCCTTCGCGGGTGACGAAGGCCGCGCGCTGCTCCCGGCGCTGGTGCGGGCCGGCGCGGGGGATCTGCGGCGGGTCAGCGGCTGGCTGCCGCCGCCGTTCGCCCGGGAGGCGTTGCCGCGCGGCTCCGTGCGCGTTCGGCGGAACGCGATCCTCATGCTGCTCCCGCTCTCCAGCGCGGCGCGGAGCTGGTGGAACGGAGCCCGCGAGGAAACGCTCGCCGCCCGCTGGGACGCGATGTGGTCCGCCGATCACCTCTAACAGGGGGTTTTCCGCGCCCTGCTAACGGAAATGCTGGCCTGTTAACGGGTCAGCGCACCGTTAACTCGGATGAGCAGTTTTTGCAGCCGGCTAACGAGGCGCGCGGCGTGGGCTGCCGAAGCGTCCGCAACGTATGGCAGTAAGCGACCGTCAGCGACTCCTCGAGCGTGCCCTCGCGCTCCCAACGGCTACCTCCGCCGACTTCCAAGGCGGACGCCGCGCCCCAGCCGGCGTCGACCCGTCGCTGCTCAAGATCATCAACGATACCGCGCTACGGACGAAGCTCGTCGACGCGCGAGTCTCCGAGGGTTTGCAATCGCCCAAAGGCCCGCAAAAGATCGCCTCGATCATCCGGGTCTATCCCGAATTCGACGCGCCGCTGCGCAGCGCGTCCCCGAGCGCGCGCAGCCCGCGCGCGTCCGCGGGACCCTCGGCTCCGAGCCGCAACTTACCGACGGTCGACGAGATGGAACGGCTCATCGCCCGCATTCGGGAAGTCGAGACCGAAGTCGCGCGCGAGCTCGCGACGCAGGTCGACGAGCGCATCGATCAGCTCAAGCGCTCCTTGGGCGAGCTTTCGGGAACGGAGCTCGAGCACGCGTACCGCGAGCTCGGCGAAGCGCTCGAGCAGAAACGCGCGCTGCGCTCGCAGATTCGCTTCGAGACGTTCCAGCGCGTCGAGCACGACACGGAATTCGCGCCACGCGCGCACCTGCGGCTCTTGGCGCGCGGTTAAGGCCCCGGAAAGAGCGAGATCTGGCGCGCGTGCTCCTCGGTCAGCGAGGCCGCGCACACGCCGAGCAGCCGGACCGCCGCGCCCGCGAGCCCGACGCGCTCCAAACAACGCAGCGCGGCCGCCTCGATCGCGCCCGCCTCGTCCGTCGGCACGGCCAGCGACGTCTGCCGGCCCACGATCGTGAAATCGGCCCGCTTGACCTTGACGCCGATCGTGACGGCGCGCAGACCGTGATGCACCAGGCGCTGGGCGACGTCGTGCGCGAGCTCGTGCAACACCGCGCACAGCTCGCTCTCGGAGCGGACGTCGTCCTCGAAGGTCGTCTCGCTCGAGACGGAGCGCGTCTGGCGGTCGCTGGAGACGGTGCGGGAGTCGTTGCCGCGCGCCAGCTCGCGCAGCAGCTTTCCGGCGCGGCCGAAGAGACGGAACGCGCGCTCGTCGGCGAGGGCGGCGATCTGTCCGATCGTCGTCAGATTCTCGGCCGCCAGACGCGCCTGCGTCTTCGGTCCGACGCCCCAGAGCCTGCCTACCGGGAGCGGCGCGAGATACTCGGCCTCGCTGCCGGGCGCAACGGCGGTCAGACCGTCCGGCTTGGCCGCGTCGCTCGCGATCTTGGCGACCATCTTTTGCCCGGCCACGCCGGCGCTCACGGTCAAGCCGACCTCCGCGCTGACGCGGGCGCGGACTTCGGCCGCGTACACGACGGCCTGCGCGAGCTCCGCGGTCGCGAGCTCGACGAAGGCCTCGTCGAGCGAAAGGCCTTCGAGCGCGGTCGCGCCGTGTCCGAAGATGGCAAACGTCGCCTGCGAAAGCTCGCGGTAGCGCTGGAAGGTCGGCGGAACGACGACGAGCTCGGCGCACAGCGCCTTGGCTTTGTAGAGCGGCATCGCGGAGCGGATGCCGAAGCGGCGCGCTTCGTACGACGCCGTCAGCACGACCGCCCGCCGGCTCGAGCCGGCGACCGCCAACGGCCTTCCGCGCAGCGACGGATCGTCGCGCTGCGCGACGCTCGCGTAGAATGCGTCGATGTCGAAGTGCGCGATCACGTCGCGCGGCGGCGGTCGACCTCGCGCAGCGTGAAGAGCAAGGCGATGCAGGCGATCGCGGCCCCCACGAAGAGATCCGAAAGCAGCTGGCCCCAGACGATCCGGCCGTCGAGGGCGAACAGGTTGGAACCCAATTCGCTCGCGTTGATCTTGAGCAGTGCGAGCGCGCCGAAGATCGCAAAGCCCATCGCAAACGCGGCCGCGCCCGCATACGCCGTGCGCGGCGCCAGCGCGCTCGCCACGAAGACCACGCCCAAGAACGCGAGCGCGTTGACCCACGCCACCAGGGACGTGAGGGTCACCGCGACCGCAGCCCGCGCTGAAGCTCGTCGTTCGCATCGAGCACCGCGATGCGCGCGCTCACGTCACCGCGCCTTCGAAGATGAGCCGGACCGACTGCAGGTTCCGCGCGTCGTCAGCCTCTTCGCCGGGCGTCTCGAGAATGGCCGTCTTCTCCCGCAGCGCCGCGTGGACCGCGAGGGCGCGAAAGCCCTCGAAGCCGATGTTGCCCTCGCCGACGTGCCAGTGCCGGTCGCGGTGGCCGCCGAGCGGAATCTGCGTGTCGTTGAAGTGAAACATCTTGACTCGATCGAGAGAGACGGTCTTTTCCGTCAAGTCGATAAAACGTTCGACACCTTCCTTTGTGTCGATGGCGTAGCCTGCCGCCCACGAGTGCGCGGTGTCGAGACAAATTCCCAATTGCGGATGCGCGACGGCGCGCACGAACTCGCCGAGTTCCTCGAGCGTCCCGCCGCAGAGCTGACCGGCACCGGCGGAATTCTCGAGCACGAGCCAGACGCCGGGCTCGATCCCCGTTAGGGCCTCCTCAAGCGCACCGACCACCGCCGCGAATCCCTCGCTGCGCGGCCGCTTTCCGTACGAGCCGAGGTGCGTGTTGACGTAATCGATCTCGCCGGCCGCGGCGACAGCGAGATCGTTCTTCACCAAGCGCAGCGAACCGGAGACGATCTTGGGATCGTCGCTGGCGAGGTTGATCAAATACGAGGTGTGGATCGCGGTGCGCTCGATTCCGGCCACCTTGCGCCGGTTGCGAAAGCGTTCCAGCGCGGGCCGATCGAGCGCTGCGACGCGGTACGTCTTGGGATTTCCCGAGAAGACTTGCATCGCGCTGCAGCCGAGCCGCTGCGCATAGTCGACCGCCGCATCGAACCCTCGCTCGATGCCGACGTGCAATCCGAGGCGCATCAGGCTTTCGCGCCCGGCGGTACGTGGCCGAGAAAGAGATGCTGCACGTAGCCGATCGACAGCATCGCGTTCGGATCGCCTAATCGACGCGCGAGCAACTCGAAATAATCTGCCAGCCGTTCGCCGTAGGCGGCTCGGGCTCGTGCTCGCGAACGCTCGTAGCCGAGGAAGGCCGCGACCGTCGTCTCGATACGCCATGGGATGACGCGCAGACGCCGGTTGCGCAGCGGCGCGGCGTCGAATGCGGGAAAGCCATCGACCAGAATGTCGGGGGTCGGCACGAGGCCAAGTTCGCGCACGCATTGATCGCGGATCGAACGAACGGGGTCGCCGCGCATGATCGCCTTCCACCAGATCGCGACCAGTCCGCCCGGCCGCACGACGCGAGCGAGCTCGGCGAGTGCTCGCGGTTGATCGAACCAGTGAAAGGCCTGCGCGCTAGTCGCCGCATCGAAGCTCGCCGCGTAAAAGGGTAACGTTTCGGCGTGAGCGATCGTAAACGTCGCCCGCGGCAGGCGCGCCCGAGCCCGTTCGAGCATCGGTTCCGAGATGTCGACGCCGGTGACGCGACAACCGCGGGCCACCAACTCTTCCGCCACGATTCCGGTCCCGCAGCCCACGTCGACCACGCGCGCGCCGGCGATCAAGCCGGCTTCGAAGAGTACGTCGAAAAGCTCTTCGGCATAGCCCGTGCGAAACGCGTCGTACGCGCCGGCTAGCGGGTCGAACCAGGACGAACTCACCGCCGGCGGAAGCGCAGCGAGCTCGCGCGCATTCCGCGCGGCATGAAGCTCATGGCTCGTCCGCTCGGCGACATCGCGCGCGAGGGGTTCTTCTCGAAGGTCGTCTCGGTGATGAGAACCGCGTCGGAAGGACGCTCGCGCCGGCCGACGCGGCCGATCAGCTGCTCGACCTCGCTCTCGCCGAACGCATCCGCATCCGTCATGACGATCAGGTCGGCCGCGGGAATGTCGAGCCCGCTGCCGACGAGGTTCGTCGCGGCGAGGATCGACGGGGCGCACTCGGTGAACGCGCGCATCTCTTCGACGCGGGTCGTCCCACCGTAGACGCTGACGCCCTTGCGCCGATAGCGTTTGCGGTGCTCATCGCTGTCGGCCATGTCGCCGCGCAGCTGCTGCACGTCGATTCCGTACATGGACTCGAGCCGCTCGGCGAGCCTGGGCACGTCCAAGCGCGTCCGCGCGATCACGAAGATGCGCGATTTGCGTTCCAAGTGTTCGCGAATCAACGCGTCGGCGCGCGCCAGCTGCTCCGTCGGGGGCTCGCCCCAGACACCCGCGACCTTATGCACCTTCGTCGGCAAGACCGCGAACGGCATCGCGCGCATCGTGACCGCGTTGTTGAAGGCACCGACGCGCTCGAGGAAGCCGCGTAGCTCGCTCGGCGTCGCGGAAGCGAACAGCAGCGGACAATCGAGATCCTCGAGCAGCCGCAGATGTTCGCGCTCGTCGAAGGCGTTGACGTCGTCGATGATCGTGAGCGCGCTGCGGTCGAGCACGTCCCACAGGCCGTCGGTCGAGATCAACATCGCGCTGCCGATCAAGAAGTGGATCGAACCGGCATGCAGGGCGCTGAGCATCGCGCGGCGCTCGCCCGGCGAGATGCCGCCGTGGATCTCGCCGACCCCGAGCCCCGTGCCTTCGAGCCGGTCGCGGAAGTAGGTGCAATCCTGGCGGACCAAATCGCGCGTCGGCGCGACCAGTACGACGTACCCGCCGCTGCGCAGCGCTTCGGCCAGCGCGACCCGCAGCATGACCTCCGTCTTGCCGGAACCTGTCGGCGCCTTGAGCAAGAATTCGAACTCGCCATCGGCGAGCCGGGTCGTGATCGTCTCGATCGCTTGCTGCTGATCCTCGGTCAAAGCGAAGCGTTCGCCGGGCTGGATCAGTTCGTGGGCCAGGGCAACCGTTTGTACGTTTTCCTCGAGGCGCTCCCAAACCGCGCGCGTCGCGTCGTCTAACTGCTCGTAGTGGATATGGGTACTTCCTTTTCCGCCAGCATTGGCAGCGGCATCTCGAGCGCCGCGGCCTCGAGATCGACCGGCGGCAGCTCGTCGAGCGAGCGCAGACCGAACGATTCCAAGAACTCAGGCGTCGTCTTATATTCCATCGGCCGCCCAGCCACGTCGCGGCGTCCGGCTTCCGAAATAAATCGGCGGTCGAGCAGTGTATTGACCACGCTGTCGACATTGACCCCGCGCAGGGCCTCGATCTCGGCCTTGGTGACCGGTTCGAGGTAGGCGACGATCGCGAGCGTCTCCATCGCCGCCGGCGACAGGCTCGTCTTGGGCGGCAGCAGATATGCCTCGACGGCTTCGCGCGCCGCGGGCGAGGAGGCGAAGCGGTATCCGCCGGCCACTTCCCGCAGGACGATCCCGCGCTCGGCGTACTCCTCGGCGATGCGCTGCAGGGTCTCGGCGACCTCGACGTGCGAGGCGCCCGTCAGCTTCACGAACGCCTCGATCGAGAGCGCCTCGCTGGCCACGAACAGGACCGCCTCGAGCGAGCGCTTGAGCTCGCCGGTCTCGATCAGCTCAGTTTGCATACACGGTCGAAGGTGGAAGCGGCAAGAGTAAAAGCGGTTCCTCGGGGGCCGGCTGCTGGTAGGCTAGCCGACGCTGCCGGATCAGCTCGAGAATCGCGAGAAACGTCGCGATGATCCCGCCGCGGTCGTAGTTCCGGCATAGCTCCAGGAATTCGACGCTGCCCCGCTCGCGCACTACCCGGAAGACGACTTCCATCTGCCGCGCGATCGAGAAGCGCTCGCGTGCGACGGTGCGCTTCTCAGGCTTCGCGTTCCGCAGCGCGGCCAGGAGCGCTGCCGACAAGCGCTCGGGCAAGATCCGGTAGCGCTGCACGAGCTCCGTCGTCGTATCGCCGCCTTCGCGGAAAAAGAACGCCTCGGCCTCGTCCCGGCGGCGGCGCAGGTCCTCGGCGACGCCCTTGTATTTCGAGTAGGCGATGAGCCGCCGGCGCAACCGTTCCTCGACCTCTTCGGCGCTCTCCTCGCCTTCGGTCGCAAACTCAGCCGGGACCGGCGGCAGCAGCGATTTCGACTTCAGGAAGACCAGGGTCGCCGCGATGACCAGATACTCGGCCGCCAGCTCGACGTCGAGCGCCTCCATCACCGCGATATAGTCAAAATACTGCTGAGCGACGGAGGCCAGCGGGACCGTCGCGATATCCAGGCGATGCTCGCGCACCAAGTGGAGCAGCAAGTCGAGCGGGCCGTCGAAGACGTCCAGCGAAACGTGCAAGCTCCGCCCGTCGGCCTGCGAGCCGTCGCTGGAGGCGGCCCCCGTCAACGCGTCGCCGATTCCCTCACCGACGGCTCGGGAGCGACGCCGACCGGCCGCAGCTCGAAGGGATCGCCCTCCAAGCGAGCCAGGTATTCGATCCCGAGATCGATCAGGCGCTTCTCATTCACGTACTTGAGGGCTTTCTTGGCCGCCTTGATTTCGAACCAAGCGGCCTCGTCCACTTCGTGGTCATGGTTGGCGGTATCGCCCGAAAGGTACCGCATGAGGTAAAAGTGGACTGATTTCTTGTGCTTGGTGCCGTTGAGGTAGAACCAGTAGGAGATGTCCGAGAGCTTCGTGATGATCTCGGCCCAACAGCCCGTCTCTTCCCGCACTTCCCGCAGCGCGGTTTTCTCGTAGGTCTCGCGAGTTTCGACGTGGCCCTTCGGGAGCGACCAAACGCGCGGCCCGCCTCGCCCGATGAGGAGGGCTTCGGTGTATGCGCCGTTCCGGCGTAACACGAGACCGCCGGCTGAGACCTCGTACTTGATCCGCATCTGCCGCTTTCCGTTGAAAACGCGCCCGGGACACCCGCGCGCTCCTTTACTTCAATTCTAGCAACCCACCCCAAGAAGGAACAGTGTCGGAGAGGAATACCCTTCTTTCTAGGCCCCTCCTAGCGAGCTTCCCAGCGCTGCCTCGGAGGGCAAAAAGTACGAACGAAGGCCGAGTCCAAAATAGGACGAAACGGGCGCAAATCTCGTTCCTGGACGAGAACGCCCTGCTCAAACTTTTTTCGCTCTAGCTTTGAACCTTTTACGTTTAAGGAGGCCCCAATGGCTCGTCTTCTTTCGGCTATCCTCGCCTTCGCATTTGCAGCTTCCCTCGGAAGCGTCGCCTCGGCCAAGCAGTGCCGCGATGCCAAGGGCAAGTTCACCAAGTGCCCGCCCGCTGCCATGGGCTCGATGAAAATGGCTGCGAAGCCGAAGCATTGCAAGGACGCCAAGACCGGCAAGTTCGTGAAGTGTCCAGCCTAAGCCGGAACTCGTAGCTTACGTCGAGGGCGGCTCCCAGCGCAGATCGGGCTGGCGGGCCGCCCTCGTTTCATCGATCCGCCCGACGACGGTCTTGACGGGCGCGTCCAACACCGCCTCAGGATCGCTCTTCGCCGTCTCGACGATCTCCCGCAGCGCCTCGACGAAGCGATCGAGCGTCTCCTTTGACTCCGTCTCGGTCGGCTCGATCATCAAGCATTCGGGCACGAGCAACGGGAAATAGATCGTCGGCGCGTGATAACCGCGGTCGAGCAGCGCCTTGGCGATATCGAGCGCACGCACGCCCGTCTCGCGTTTGAGCGTCTGGGCGGAGGCGACGAACTCGTGCCGGCACGTCTCGTCGTAGGGCGTCTCCAAGAACGCTTTCACCTGCGAGCGTACGTAGTTGGCGTTGAGCACGGCGAGTTGCGAGACCCGGGTCAGGCCCTCGCCCCCGTTAGCATAGATGTAGGTCAGGGCGCGGACGGCGTGCGCGAAGTTCGACCAGAACGAACGCATCGGTCCGATCGAGTCGGGTCGGTCGAAGTCGAGCCGGTAACCCCCGCAAGCGTCCGCGGCGACGACCGGAACCGGCAGGAAGGGCACGAGCCGTTCGGCGACGCCGACCGGACCGTGACCGGCCCCACCGCCGCCGTGCGGAATCGAGAACGTCTTGTGCAGGTTGAGATGCATGAGATCGAAGCCCATGTCGCCCGGCCGCGCGTTGCCCATCAGCGCGTTGGCGTTCGCCCCGTCGTAGTACATCAAGCCGCCGGCGGCGTGAACGGCCTCGGAGATCTCCCCGATGTGGTCCTCGAAGAGGCCCAGCGTGTTCGGGTTGGTCATCATGCAGACCGCGGTGTCCGGACCGAGAACCGCTTTGAGCTCGTCGACCCCGACCCGCCCGCGCGCGTCGCTCTTGAGCGAGAGCACCTTGTAGCCGACCATCGCGGCCGAGGCCGGATTGGTCCCGTGCGCGGTGTCGGGCACGATGACCGTGGTGCGCTGCTGCCCCTGTCCGATCTTGCGAAAATACGCCTTGGCGATGAGCAGCGCGGCCAGCTCCGCGTGCGCGCCGGCCGAAGGGTTGAGCGAGAAAGCGGCCATCCCGAACAGTCCCGAGAGAATGCGCTCGAGATCGAACATGACCGCGAGCGCCCCCTGGGCCGTATCGTCGGGCGCGAACGGATGTAGATCGCGAAAGCCGGGCAGCGCTGCGGCCGCTTCGTTGATGCGCGGATTGTACTTCATCGTGCACGAGCCCAGCGGATAGAAGCCCGTGTCGATCGAGAACGTGCGCTGCGAGAGGCGCGTGAAGTGGCGCACGACGTCGAGTTCGCTGTTGTCGGGCAGCGGCAGGTCGGCGCGCAGATGCTCGGTCGCCAGCAGTTCACCGGTCGCGCGGCCGTTGGCGAAATAATTGTTCGCGCGACCCGGCCGACCAGTCTCGAAGATCAAGGTCTCCGGCAAGCGGCTAGGCATGGACCGTCTCCTTTGCGCCGGCGCCGATCTCGGCGAGCGCGTTGCGCAACGTCTCGATCTCGGCCGGCGTCGTCAGTTCGGTCGCGTTCACCAGCATGCAATCCGCCAGCTCGGGATACCAGCGGCCGAGATCGACACCGCCCAAGATGCGGCGTTTCTCGAGCGCCTCCAACACGCCGGCCGCCCTCAGCGGCGCGGGCACGCGGATCGCAAGCTCGTTGAAGACGGGCGCGGCGAACGCGCGAGTAAAGCCGGGGACGCCGGCGACCCGTTCGGCCAGCAACTGCGTGCGCTCGAGGTTCAGCGTCGCCACCCGGCGCAGACCGGTCGCGCCGAGCGCCGCGAGGTAGATCGTCGCAACCAGCGCGCAGTGCGCCTGGTTCGTGCAGATGTTCGAGGTCGCTTTCTCGCGACGGATGTGCTGCTCGCGCGCCTGCAGCGTCAACACGTACGCTCGATCGCCGCGCTTGTCGACCGTCCGCCCGACGAGGCGTCCAGGAATCCGGCGCATATGCTCTTTGGTCGTCGCGATGAAGCCGACGTACGGCCCACCGTAGGCGAGCGGGTTGCCGAACGACTGCGCCTCACCGACCGCGATCGCCGCACCCCAGGCTCCAGGCGGGTTGAGAATGGCGAGTGAGAGCGCTTCGGCGACGACGCCGATAAGCATCGTGCCGCTCGCCGCGGCCGCCTCGCGCGCAGCCGCTTGCGGCGCGTCGATGCAGCCGAAAAAGTTCGGCGACTGCAGAACGAGCGCCGCGTACCGGCCGCCGGCGAGTTTGCTCTCGAGATTCGCGAGGTCCGTCGTTCCGTCTGCGGCGAGGGGAAGCTCGTCGATCTCGAGCTCCGGGCCGCCCGCATAGGTGTGGAGCACGGCGCGATAGTTGGGGTGCACGGCCCTCGAGATCAGGATCGAGCGGCGCCCGGTCGCGTTGACGGCCATGATCGCGCCTTCCGCCAGCGCGGTCGCGCCGTCGTAGACCGAAGCGTTGGCGAGATCGAGACCGGCGAGCAGCGAGATATAGGTCTGCCACTCGTAGATCGCTTGCAGGTAGCCTTGCGAGACCTCAGCCTGATAGGGGGTGTAGGCGGTGAGAAACTCACCGCGCATCGCAAGCGACATGACCACCGGCGGGCAGTAGTGACGGTACGCGCCCGCACCGAGAAATGAGGTGTAGCAGACCGCGGCGTTACGCGCGGCATAGCCTGCCATGCGCCCGGCCAGTTCCACTTCGGGCAGACCGGGCGGAAGGTCGAGCGGGCTGCGCAGCGCGACCGCGTCGGGGACGCGAACGAGTTCCTCGAGGGAGGGCACTCCGATGGCAGCGAGCATCTCGGCGACGTCGGACTCGGTGTGGGGCGTGTACATGCGTTGAGTAAACCCTAAAGACGTTAAGCTTCGGCGACGAGCTGGTCGTAGTCGGCCGGCCCGAGCAACTTCTCGCCCTCGGCTGCGTCGGCCACCTTCACCTTGAAGAGCCAGCCGTCGCCGAAGGCGTCGCGGTTCACCGCGGCCGGATCCGAGTCGAGCGCGGCGTTGATCTCTACGACCTCACCGCTGATCGGCGTATACAGGTCGGAGACCGCCTTCACCGATTCGACCACGCCGATCGGCGCGAATTGCTTGATCTCGGCACCCACGCGCGGCAACTCGACGTACACGATGTCGCCAAGCGAATGTTGCGCGTAGTCGGTGATGCCCACGGTAGCGATCCCACCGTCGAGCTTCAACCACTCATGTTCTTTGCTATAAAGCAGTCCCTGGGGCTGCGGCATATCTCTCCTTCTAATGGGTGGCGGCACGTTGCGCCGCCACCCGGCACTCCGAAACGCTTTCGGCACTACGCGCCGAAAACGTTTCTGCGCGCCCCCACGCGACTTCGCGCGTGGGCCCCCGGGCTTCGCCGAGCAAGCCCGCTCGCTGCGCCGCGCCCGGCACTCCGAACCGCTTCCGTACGACGCGCCGAAAACGTTTCTGCGCGCCCCCACGCGACTTCGCGCGTGGGCCCCCGGGCTTCGCCGAGCAAGTCCGCTCGCTGCGCCGCGCCCGGCGCTACGCGCCGGCGCCAAGCAAGCCCACGCGTGGCGTCGCGCTCCCTTTCCCCGCGCTGCCCCACGACGCTCCGCCCACAGCGACACAAGTCGCACCTCACGCGCTCCGCCAAGCGGTCCACCGTGCACCGAGATTCATGCGTCGAGCCTGCACCGGCCGAGTGCAACTCGGCCCAGCCGCGTGCCGGTGATCCCGAGTTGGGGCGGGCGCGCGCGACGTCTGCGCAGCGGGGCGTTTGTGACGAGCGCAGGCCGGGCGCCGGAGCGAGGAACAAGTCGAGGAAGCAGATGTCGCGCGCGCACGCCCCAACTCGGGGACCACCGAAGACCCCGTTACGACTTCGGTCGCCGATAAAACGGCATCTCGACAACGGTAGCCTCATGGTGAACGCCGCGGATCTCGATCCCGAGCGTCGTGCCAAGCGCGCATGCCGCTTTGACGACAAGCGCCGTAGCCACGTTCTTGCCGATCGAAGGCGCGAGCGACGCGCTGCGCACTTCCCCGACGCGATGCCCGCCGAGAAAGACGGGATACCCGCCGCGCGCGGGAACACGGCCGTTGAGGATGAGTCCGACGATGCGGTCGTAGTCGTCGGCCGCGAGCTGCGCGGCAAGCGCGTCTTTGCCGACGAACGCGGGCTTGTTCATCTTGACGGCCCAGCCCTGACCGCCCGCCAGCGGCGAGATGTCCTCGGCGAGCTCGAATCCGAAGAGCGGCATGCCGGCCTCGAGCCGGAGCATGTCGCGGGCCCCTAAGCCCGCGGGCGCAAGGCCCAGGGGAGCGCCGCGCTCCAGCAGCGTGCGCCACAGGCGCGGCGCGTCGGCGCCGTCGACGAAGAGCTCGAAGCCGTCCTCGCCCGTATAGCCGGTTCGCGCGATCACGGCCGGAACTCCGTCGACGCGTCCCTCGGTACAGAAATAGTACTTGAGGGCCGCCGCGTCGACGTCGCAGAGCGGTGCCACGATCTCGACGGCGCGCGGCCCTTGGACGGCGATCAAGGCGCGCTCGCCGTGGCGATTCGTGAGCTCGACGCCGGCGCGAGCGAGCGGGGCCAAGTAACTCCAGATCTTCTGCGCGTTCGCCGCGTTGACGACCAGCAGCCAGCGATCGGGCAAACGATAGAACAAGACGTCGTCCTGACAGCCGCCTTCGGCGTTGGTGACGATGTTGTACCGAGCCTGGAACGGCTTCATCGTACCGACGAGGTTGACGGTCAGCTCGTCCGCCCAAGCTGCGACGCCCTCGCCGCGCAACTCGAACTGCGCCATGTGCGAAAGATCGAACAGGCCCGCGCGAGAACGAACGGCGTCGTGTTCCGCCAAGATTCCGGTGTATTGCACGGGCATCGCGAAGCCGGCGAAGGGAACCATCCGGCCGCCGAGCGCAACGTGCTCATTGTACAGTGCCGTGCGCAGCAAGGTCTCGCTCATAGCGGCGGCCTTCCGCCGGAGCCTCCCTTCTCCTGTGGGCGCGGAGTGTTCAAGAAATTGAGCGTCGCGTGGGCGACGAGGTTCTTGCCGCTGTACACGTGCACTTCGCCGTAGACGATCCGTTTGCCGGGCTTGAGCACGGTCGCGTTCGCGAACAAGTCGTGGGGGGGCAGCGCGGGCCGTAGGAAGCTGCAGGTCAGCGATGCCGTCGCGGTCGGCTGCG
This sequence comes from Vulcanimicrobiaceae bacterium, assembly GCA_052267165.1. Taxonomy (GTDB): domain Bacteria; phylum Vulcanimicrobiota; class Vulcanimicrobiia; order Vulcanimicrobiales; family Vulcanimicrobiaceae; genus CAWICD01. Next base: position 42,433 of record JBKQHO010000015.1, read on the forward strand.
AAGCGCCGTAGAGCGACGCGAGCGCGACCCAAAAAGCACTATCGCACAAGCTCACGATAGCACCGCCGTGAATCGCGCCGACGCCGTTCATGATCTGCTGCCGGAAGGGCATGCGCATGCGGGCCGTACCGTGTCCGACGTCCTCGACCTTGAGGTCGAGCACCTTGACGAAGTTCGCTTTCTGACTTTCCCAGCTGCGGATGACTTCGGCGACGTCGATCGCGGTGCTCAGAACACGTCACCGTCCTGTGCCAGCTCGCGGCGCAGATAGAGCGGAAGGCTGAAGAGCCGGCGATGCGTCTCGGCGTCGTAGAACCAATTCTCGCCGCGCAGGCCGGCTACGTAGGCATCGACGCGCGGCGCATCCAGCGCAGCGACGTCGACCGCATCGCTGCAAGCCAAGAAAGCCCAGTCGTTGTCGAAGGCCGGCACGTGCGTGTAGAACGAGCGCACGTAGCGGTAGTAGCGCCGCAGCGAGCGCGCCATCTTCGCGTGCAGGCGCATGTTGTGAAAGCCGGCCGTGCTGGCCTGCAGAACGTAGACGCCCGCCGGTTTGAGGCGCCGCTTGATGTCCTCGAAAACGGGCGCGCAGAAGAGCGGATTGGAAGGCGAATCCTCGAGCGGCTCGGTCAGGTCCGAGACGATCGCGTCGTACCGGTCCGCGTCCTCCTTGAGGAACGCCAGCGCGTCGCCGACGATGACGCGTGCGCGCGGATCGTCGAACGCGCCCGCCGACCACTCCGCAAGATAGCGCTTCGAAAGTTCGACGACCTCGCCGTCGATGTCGACCATCGTCGCGCGCCGGACGTCGTCGCGGCGCAACGCCTCGCGCAGGGTCGCACCTTCCCCGCCGCCCAGAATGAGCACTTCGGAGCGTTCGTCGAGCGCGGCCAGCGCCGGATGGACCAACGTTTCGTGGTAGATCTTCTCGTCGGCTTGCGAGCTCTGCGTGTCACCGTCGATGAGCAGCATCTTCCCGAAGACGGTGCTGCGGATGACGGCCACGTCCTGGAACGCGGTTCGCCCCGCGAAATACGTCTCTTCGATTGCGTGCTGGTGCAACTCCGTCGGTGCGAACTCCTCGACGTACCATTGCCAATGTTCGGTCTTCGGCATATCAAGCGGTAATCGACCGAAGGCGCCGAGCGCCCTGCGCACGCGGCGATGCTCTCGCGCCGCCGCGCCGCACCGCGCGCTTTAGCTACCGCACGAAGAGGTAGTCGCCGTTGGCGGGCGGCGGGTAGACGTTGTTCTCGGTGAACATCGTGGGGTTGGGCGTGGGAGTGACCCCCGAGACCGGCGTGTTCGTCGGCGACGGGCTGGCCGTCGAGCCGGTCGTATCGTTGAAGGGGAGCGCAACGACCGTGCCGTTGGCCCCGCTCGGGCAGCTCACGCCGGCTGCCTGGCCCAGCGCGACGAGATACTTCGCATCGGCCGAGTAGCCGACCGAAGCGACGCTGGTGAGGTGGTACGTATTACCGTTGCAGGCGACGAAGGCAGGGCTGCTGACGTCGGCGATCGAGGGCGAGCCGGGAGCGAACGACGCCACGAAGGTGAGGCTCGAACCGTTCACGCCTTGCGCCACGACGATGCCCGCGTCGGTGCCGACGATCGCATACTCTCCGTTGGGGGTGACGATGACGGAGTGCGGCGTTCCGCTGCCCGCCGGCAACGAGATCGAGGCCTTCGAAATGGCCGAAGGCAAGCCGGTGACGAGCGTCAAGACGCCGGCGCTGGTCGTGGTGCCGGCCACGACCGCGCGAGTCGAGTCGAGCGGGCTAAAGGCGAAGTCGCCGTTGCCGCGCAGCGGAACGCCGAAGCTCCCAAGGGTCTGGTCCGAGACGATCTGACCGAAGGCGTAGTTGCCCGCACCGGTGATCGTGACGTGGAAGGCCACCAGGTCGCCGGGGCCACGGGCGAGCGCCGAGAACGACCCGTCGCTGTTCTCGGTGGCCGACACGCGGAGGTTCGTGTGCGTCAGGCCGGCACTGACCCCGGTCAAGAGGATCGACGAGCCGAACTGCAGCGGCGGGAACGCGGCGGAGGTCACTGCGATCAGGCCGGGATACGACGGCCCGAGGGTGACGCCGATCGGAGCGATGACGCTCGTTCCCGAGAGCGCGCCGACGATCGCGACCCCGTACGCATCGGAGAGGACCGGGAGGGGGCTCGGAATGGTCGTCGGGCTCGCACTGGGAGCCGGTGAAGGATAGTGTGAGAGATCGTACGGCGCGGCCGCCGGTACGATGTTTCCGGATGAGAAGCCCAGGATGTCCTGGACCAGCGTGTAGCCGCCCGAGCTGTTCTCCAACAGCCCGAGGCCGACCGAACCGTCGTTCGCGACGGCCAGCGAACCGACGTGGGAACTGAAGGTCACGGCGGCCGGCGTCGACGTCGGCCCGACCGAAGCGCACAGGTTGCCGTTCGTGTCCTCGAACCGCGAGACTTGGATGCCGCCGAACGAAGCCGCACCGCCGTCGGGCTCGTAGGCGATGCCCGCCGTGACCGCGCACGGGAACAGACCCGGCGTGAACGAGGCCGAAGGCGAAGGCGTCGGCGAGGAACTCGAGTGCGAGCAGGCACCCAGCACGATGGCTGCGACCGCGAGGCCCACTCCGAGAGCTCGCGGTCGCTTGATGAACGGTCGTACCAAGGTGTTGGGTCCCCTCTACGGACGTCTTATGCCGAGCGTTTCGCTAACGATCGTCCCGCGTGTTCGAGGACGACGTGCGTGTATTGCCCGTTGGTCGACGCGATCCCGCGTTTGATCTCGGTCGTCAGCATCGTCTGCGTCCCAAGTTTCTTGGCGGCGTACTCGCAAGCGCGCCACGGATCGGTGTGGTCGCCGCACGTATAGAAGTCGACGGCCGCGTAGCCGGACTCCGGCCACGTGTGGATCGACAGATGCGATTCGGCGATGACGACGACGCCGGAGACGCCGTGCGGCTCGAATCGATGGAAGGCGACTTTCAATACCTCGGCGTTTGCCTCTTGCGCCGCTTCAACCATGATGGACCGGACGCGGTCGAGGTTAGTAAGGGTTCGAGCATCGCATCCCGACAGCTCGCAGATGATGTGCGTCCCACGTGCTTCCAATTTTTTCTTGTGCTCCTCGGTTTGGTTGGGAAATCCCACCTCCAGGCGCGTCGGCTGGCGCGTGCAGTGCACTTGCGTCCCCGACCTATCGACGAGATCTTGCCGGCTTCGTCCCCCTTGGTGGAGGAGCGGACGGGCGTCTCGCCGCGATGGCACGTAGGGCGTGCCGACCCCCTCGCCGTCTTTACGGCATGAAACCCGGGGTACCTTAAGACGAGCTTAAGGTGGACCCCCGGGTCCGCCTGACATCATAGCCCCTCAGTACCCCCCTGTAAAGGGCTTCGGCCGTCACACATTTCCCCAGCCCGAACTAGCGGTCTAGCCAAGCGTCCGGAAGGGGATTGTACACATTACACTGAGTTATCTTGACTATTCATCTGGGAGGGTCTAGCCTTAACGTGATATGGCAACCGAGTTGAAGCCCATCGCCTCGCAGGCTGCGGTCACCGACGCCGACTATCGCCACGGGTTCCACGACACCGAAGAGCACTACGCCTTCAAGTCGAAAAAGGGCCTGAATCGTGAGATCGTCGAGCGCATCTCCTCGATGAAGGAAGAGCCTGCTTGGATGCTCGCCTTCCGGCTCAAAGCCTACGAGCTCTTCCGCAGCAAGCCGATGCCGGAGTGGGGCGATACGGCGCTGCTCAACGAGATCGACTTCGACGACATCCGCTATTTCGTCAAGGCTTCGGAAGAGCAGGGGCGGACGTGGGACGACGTCCCCGAGGATATCAAGCGGACCTTCGATCGCTTGGGCATCCCCGAGGCCGAACGCAAGTTTCTCTCGGGCGTCTCGGCGCAGTACGAGTCCGAAGTCGTCTACCACAGCGTTCGTGAAGATCTCGAAAAAGAGGGCGTGATCTTCTGCGACATGGATACCGCGCTGCGCGAGCATTCGGAGATCGTCAAGAAGTATTTCGCGACCGTCATTCCGCCGGGCGACAACAAGTTCGCCGCCCTGAACTCGTCCGTCTGGTCGGGCGGCTCGTTCGTGTACGTTCCGCCGGGCGTCGAGGTCAAGACGCCGCTTCAGGCTTACTTCCGAATCAACACCGAGAACATGGGCCAGTTCGAGCGCACCCTCATCATCGCCGACAAGGGCGCGAAGGTCCATTACATCGAGGGCTGCACCGCGCCGCAATTCTCGACGGCCTCGCTGCACTCGGCCGTGGTCGAGCTGATCGCGATGGAAGGCGCTTCGATCCGCTACACCACGATTCAAAACTGGTATCGCAACATCTTCAACTTGGTCACCAAACGCGCCGTCGCGTACAAGAACGCCACGGTCGAATGGGTCGACGGCAACATCGGCTCGCGGCTGACCATGAAGTATCCCGCCATCTACTTGATGGGCGAGGGCGCGCGCGGCGAGATCCTCTCGATGGCGTTCGCGGGCGAAGGGCAGCATCAAGACGCGGGCGCGAAAGTGATCCACGCGGCTCCGCGTACGACGTCGGTCGTGACGAACAAGTCGGTCTCGGCGCACGGCGGCAAGACTACCTATCGCGGCCTGGTCGAAGTCTTTCCGGGCGCGGTCGGGTCGAAGACGCGCGTCAAATGCGACGCGCTCATCATGGACGAGAAGTCGTCGAGCGACACCAAGCCCACGATGAAGATCAACGAGCAGCACGCGACCGTCGAACACGAGGCGAGCGTTTCGAAGATCGGCGAGGAGCAGCTGTTCTACGCGATGTCGCGCGGACTCTCCGAAGCGGACGCGACCGCCATGATCGTCAACGGCTTCTTCGACTTCTTCGTCAAGGAACTGCCGATGGAGTACGCGGTCGAGCTCAACCGGCTCGTGAAGATGGAGATGGAGGGCGCGGTCGGCTAACCAGCCGCTTAAAAAAGCGAGGGAGCGCATATCATCGCTCCCTCTGACCCTCCAGGCGATCCGGTTCGGAAGAGCATTCCTGGGCTCTTTTCGCTACGGCAATAGCCTGTTTGCGATTTTCAAAGCAGGGCGTTATCTTCGCGAACAAAAGGTCCTTGACTAAGTAATAAGTAAGAGTATGCGTCGATTCCGGTGATGGCAGCCGCGGTCGTCGCCATGCGAACCTCCGGTCGTCATCGTAAGCGTTTAGTGCGAAGCGGGTGACGGGGTCGGCGTCGGCATCGGAATCGTATTCGCGCCGGGGACGATGAGCTGTCCGGGCAGAACCGTCGGGCGCGCAATCGGTTTGGAGAGAATCGGCGTGTTGCCCGGCGGCGGCGGCGGCGGGCGGCGCATCGGCGCGGGCGGGATCGGCGCGTGCGAGGACCGGGCGCTTGCGCTCACCACCCCGCCGGTCGCCCTCACCTCGTCGAGCCAATCCGCGATCGCGCCTTCGGTCGAGGGATCGAAGCGATACGGAAAGATCGCCTCGCTGTTCTGCCGCGAGTCGGCATCGTAGCGGCCCCCGAAACGCTCGGAGAGGTCGCCGGCGACGACGACCGTGGCGCGCGGATTGGCAGCACGCAGCCGGTCGTCGTACGATTGCACGTCGTTCGGCATCCGCACCGGCGAGACGACGCCCGAGTGCAACACGAAGAGCGGAACGCGCGTCCGGGTTGCGAGCGCGACGGGATCGTGGCCGAAGCTCGAGCGCTGCCAAGCACTGTTGTTCGGCGCGATCGTGCGGCCGTCGACGAACAGCGTCGTTTGCGGCGGCGACGCGAGGTGCGCCGCGTGCCGGCGGGCTGCCGCTTCGTGGTAACTCACGACCGACGGTCCGAGCGCGATGACGCCGGCCACGTAGCGATTGCCGTCGGCGGCCGCCAGCGCAAGGTCGGCGCCGTAGCCGTAGCCCAGCAGGTACACGTGCTTGGCATCGATGCCGCCGCTCGAGACCAGCGCGGACAGCGCGGCCTGCGCGTCGGCCAGCGACTGTTCCCACGTCATCTGGTCGAAGGCGCCGGCGCTTCTGCCCGCGCCGCGTCCGTCGTAGCGCAGCACGAGGTAGCCGCGTTGGACGAGCGCGCGCGCCAGCGCCGGAAACATCGGGTCGGGGCCGTTCTCCGAATAGTCGCGCGTGGCCGGTTCGGGGACCGGCGGCGGGATGAGCAGGACTGCCGGCGGCGCTTCTTTTGTGGGGGCAGGCGCGCTGCGTGCGCCGCTCAGACGGGTCCCGTCCTGCGACGTGAACGAGATCGGTTGCGACGGCAGCTCCGGCGCTGGGGTCGTCTCCGGCGCTGAGGCAAGATTGGGCAGCTCGCCGCCGCGGCTCGTGTACGAAACGAGCCGCGCATCGAGGTTGTAGCCTTCGAGGTAGACTTCGTGGACGACCAGCGAGTGCGGGTCGTACCAGACCGTCGCGATCCCGGGAAGTTCGAGCGCGACGTCGCTGCTCGGCGTCTTCGGACCGGCATGCGCCCTCACCACGCGCTCGACCGTCAGTGCAGGGTCCGGCGGGAACGCTTGGCTGACCGGCGCGACCGCGATCTCGTTCGACAGATGCCGGTACGCCGGAAGCATGAGATAGCCGGTCATGAACGGTCCGTCCAAGATCCAAGGCAGCCTGGGAAGCCGGACACCCGAGGGCAGCGGCGAGGGCGAATCCGAGGCTGAGATGGGGTGCATGAACACGCCGTCGACGGCGTCGAGCGTGGCTCGCGCCACGCCCGCGTCGAGGTGATAACGCACGGTCGTCTGCGAGTCGAACGGCACGTGGGGACGGGCCGAGCCTTCGTGCCCCAGCGGCTCGGTGCGCAGAAACGGGGCCTGGTAGGTCGCGACGTACGCCTCCGCACCCAAGTCCCGGTAGCGATAGGCGCCGAGGATCCGCGCCCGCGCGGCCCCGACGACTCCCACCTCATCGCTTTCGATCAGGTTCTGCCCGGCGCGGCGGGTCAAGATCACGGTCGTCGTGCCCTGGTCCGTCCCGTTGCGCGCCAGCGCGAATAGGTAGGTCCCGTCGGGCGGCGCCGCGGGCTCGGGTATGGTTGCGACGCCCGGCGAGGCTGGTGCCTCGACCGGCTTCGACGTTGCCGACGGGGCCGGCCCGGCGGCTGCTGCAGCGGCGAGCGCCGCGCACAAAGCAAGTGCCGTAGCGAGAACGGCGGGACGGTTTGCCATCGAAGTCAGCCATCTGCGGTTGCCTGGTCCGAAATCCTGCCCGCAGCCGCCGGCGTTGTGCGCTTAGTCGGACTGTGGCACAATGCGCCGGATGGCACTGTCGCAACATTCCGTAGCAAAGAAATCCGAGATCCCCGAGGGCACGACGCGCCGAGTCGCGGTGGGCAGCCGGGGCATCCTGCTGTGCAACGTCGAGGGCGGCATCTACGCCATCGAGGACGTTTGCACGCACGACGGAGGACCGCTCGATCAAGGCGAGCTGGAGGGCTGCCGGATCATGTGCCCGCGCCACGGCGCCTATTTCGACGTCACCAGCGGAGCAGCGCTGACGCTGCCCGCGATCATTCCCGTCGAGACCTTTCGCGTGCTGATCGACGGCGACGATATTTACGTCGACGTCTAATCGCCCCCTAAAACGGGGGCCCTCGAAAGGATAGCACGCTCCTGCATGAGCGTCACCTTTGTCGGATGGCCCGCGGCGCCTTGTTCGATACGCTCCTCCTTGTAATGATCAGGCTGCTGATGTGCCCGCCGACCCACTACGCGATCGCGTACGACATCAACCCGTGGATGACGCGCAACGTCGGAACGGCGACGCGTGACGCGGTTCGGCAATGGGACCGGCTCGTGGAAGTGCTCAACTGCGTCGGCGACGTGCGCATCGAATGCGTCGAGCCGCGTCCGAACCTGCCCGATCTCGTCTTCACTGCGAACGCAGCCCTGATCAGCGGAAAACTGGCCATCGTCAGCACGTTCCGCCATCCGGAGCGGCGCCGCGAGCAGGGGACGTTCCGTTCGTGGCTCTCGCAGAGCGGCTTCGGCACGACCTTCTTGCAGCAGACCTCGTTCGAGGGCGCGGGCGACGCGCTGTTCGACCGCCGCCGGCCGTTGCTCTACGTCGGCTACGGTTGGCGCAGCGAGCGCACCGCCGCGACGCAGCTCGGCGAGACGCTGGGAATTCGTACGGTTCCGTTGCTCTTGGTCGACGAGCGCTTCTATCATCTCGACACGGCGCTCTGCCCGCTTTCGAGCGGACACGTCATGGTCTACATGGATGCCTTTTCGCCTCACGCGCAAAAGCAGCTGCGCCATCTCATCGAGCCGGAATATCTGATCGAGCTTTCGATCGACGACGCGCTGGACTTCGCGTGCAACGCGGTCGAGTTGGACGGGACGATGGTCCTGCACCACGCCTCGACCAAGTTGCGCACCCGGCTCAACGCGGCCGGCTACCGAGTCTTCGCGACCGACCTTTCCGAGTTCCACAAGGCCGGAGGCTCGGCGCGCTGCTTGACCCTGCGCCTCGACGACGGCCCGGCCCGCGCGGAGGTCGCCGCCTAGCCACCCTTCGCCGGTCGAAATTGACAGGGCTGGGAGCCCGGTGTAAAATCGGCCGGTTATGTACGCGATTATCGAGGCGGACGGCAAGCAGTTCCGCGTCACTGAAGGCGCGACGATCCGCTGCGACGCGATCGATCGTGAGGCCGGCTCCCAGATTGCCTTCGACCGGGTCGTCCTGGCCAGCGCAGGCGGGTCCCAGGTCGCCATCGGTCGCCCGCTCGTCGAGGGCGCGCGCGTCGTCGGGACGGTCCTGCGCCAGGCCAAAGACAAGAAGATCCTGGTCTTCAAGTACAAGCCGAAGAAGCGCGTCCGCAAGCTCGTGGGCCACCGCCAGCGCTTCGCTGAAGTGAGAATCGACAAGATCGAGCTGCCGGCCTAGCCTGCTTAAGCCCTTGCTCGAAGTCCGCATCCGCCAAGACAGCCACCAGCGGCTGTCTTCGTTTTTGGCAACCGGGCACGTGGGGCTGGCCGAGAGCGGCCAGGACGTCGTCTGCGCGGCGATCTCGGCGATCCTGCAGGCCGCTTGGCTCGGGCTCGAACAGGTCGCCAAGGTCGAGGTGGAAGGCAAACGCAAGACCGGCCGCCTCGAGCTGCGGTGGCCAGCCGGCATGCGGGACGACCCCGCCGTCCGCGCGATCGTCGGGACGGCGGCCCTTTCGGTCGAGCAGATCGCCGCCCAATTTCCGGATCACGTCCGCATCATCCGCGAGCAAGCAACGGGTGAAAGCGGCCCCGGATAGCGAAGAAACCTCCACCATGACCGACACGTATAGGCCGCTCTCAGACGACCGTAACTCCGCCCCTGCGCCCGGCTCGTCTTATGAATCGCCCCAGACCAACGAGACCGGGCGAACGATCCTCGCCGGCATCGTCGGCGGGCTTGCCTCCGCGGTGGGCTACGTGATCTACACGCGCCTTCCGCCCGAGCAGAAGGACAAGCTGCACCAGCAGGTCCGGCAAGTCGCAGAGAGCCGGATCAACGAGTTGCGCTCCCGCTTCAACGTCTAGCAGCGTGATGAAACCCCCGCGCCACAAAGCGGCGCGGATTTTCCGGTGGATCGAGAAGCCGCCGAGGGCGCAATGCCGGGACGCATTGTCACCGAGGCGGCGACGAAGAGCCGGCGGAAAGCCGCGTCGCGACTGGTGCGGGGGTTTTTCAGCAGCCTGCTAGACTAGCCCGTTCGAGCGGGCGGCTCGGCTTCCGGTTCGCTCTCTCTCGGGCTCATTTCCGGCGGCTGCGCTTCATGTCGCGGCGCGGTTTCCCGAGTGCGATCGAGTAGCTCCGCTTCGTCGGCCGCACGTTCCATCTCCCTGACGAACGCCTGGGACGTCGTCTGGACGTCTCGAACCACGTGCCCGACCTTCCGGGCAACTTTAGGAAGTTGCTCGGGACCGAAGAAAAGCAGCGCCGCAGCCCCGAGGATGAGCACGTCAGCGGGCGAGAGCAAAGGGTTCCTCCCCTCGTCCGTGCAACGATTGGCGTCCACCCTTACGGCTAAGGCGCACCACCACCTCACCCAAAGGACCGGCAGCGAGCGCTTGAAGATCATCTACACGCGTGGGAACAGGACCGAGACGCTGGCCTCGATCTCGACTCTCCGCAAGATCCTGGGCCGCTTCGTACGACATCGCGTCTTCTATGAAGTCTCCTCGCGCAATAAGCGCGGGCATGAGTTCTTCTCGACCAAGAACACCTTCGTGGTCGGCTCCATCGAGGTCGTCAACCGGGACTATTTGACGATCACGATCTTCGACGCACACAACTCCACCCATTCGATCGAAATCCTGAACCCGTCCGCCATGCGCATTTACGACGAAACGATGGGAAAGGGCTTCGCCGTCTCGTTTCTGAGCGAATCGCCGGGGGACGTCGAGTCGCGTTGCTACCTGCGCGACGAGGGCGACGAAGGCGAGGGCGTCAAGCAGCGCTGCGAGCTCGAGAAGATCTCGCTGCCGCAGCTCTTCGAGTACCTCGAGGAGATCACGCACGTCCAAGGGGTCGCCGGGCCTCGAGTCGATCCGCAAGCCGCAGGTATCTGACCGCATCGGCTTGCCGCCCCGCACGTTTGCACGCAACCCCGAGGTTGCGGTAGGCGACGGCGTAATTCTCGTCGGCCCGAATGGCGGCCTCGTAGTAGTCGATCGCGTCGGCCAGCTGGCCGTCCTCGAGAAGCAGGTTGCCGAGATTGACCAGCGCAGGCGCGCAGCGTTCGCTCGCCTCCAGCGCCTCGCAGAACGCCGCGAGCGCTTCAGGGCGCCGGCCAAGACCGACCAGCGCGACGCCGCATTTGTTACGCGCACTCGCCAGCGCCTCACCGTCCGCGGCCTCGTTCGCGGCCGACGTAAGGGACGCCAACGCCTCTTCGAGCCGCCCCGCGTCGAGCGCCGCCACGCCGCGCTCGTAGGCCCCGCGCGGTTCGCGCCTGCCGAACGCGGCCAGCAGGCGTTTGGGGTCGAACATATTCCGACGTGTTAGCCGTCGACGTCGTCACGCTCTTCCCGGAGATCTTCGCGCCGGCCGTCGCCCTCTCGATCCTCGGCCGGGCGCAGGAGCGCGGACTGGTACGCATCGCCGTCCACAACCTGCTCGACGCGCTGGAGCGGGGGAAGCGCGCCGACGACCGGCCCTACGGCGGCGGCCCGGGCATGGTCTTGCGCCTCGAACCGCTGGCCCGTGTCCTCGACCGCATTCTCGAGGACGGCGCGCCGGACGAACGCCGCGAGGTCGTCGTGACCTCGGCCGCAGGCAAGCCGTTCCGCCAGGCCGACGCCGAGCGTTTCGCCGCTCTCGAGCGCCTGATCGTCGTCTGCGGACACTATGAGGGCATCGACGAGCGGCTCGTCGAGCTCTACGCCGCGCAGGAGTACTCGCTGGGCGACTTCGTGCTCACCGGAGGCGAGATCCCGGCTTTGGCCTTCATCGACGCGACCGTGCGACTCGTGCCGGGCGCCATCAACGCCGACTCGCTGACCGCCGAATCGTTCGTCGATGGCGGCCTCGACGCGCCGGCCTACACCCGGCCGGCGACCTTTCGCAGCCTCGACGTGCCGCCGGTGCTGCTCTCGGGCGACCACGCCCGGATCGCCGCCTGGCGGCGCGATGAGTCTCGCCGGCGTGCCGCCGAGCGCAGGCCTGACCTCGCCGATGGTGCCGAGCCGCCCCCCTGATGCGCCCTCCAAGTCAAGCGTTGCGTTGCCTCGGACCCCGTGGTATGATTCCGGGGTTGTCCTGCGGCCGCCCGGATGCTTCTGTGCTCGCGGCCGCCATAGCATATGGGTGTTAGGGAAGCCATGAACGTCATCGACCGGCTCGCGAACGAAGCGCTCAAGAGCGATGTCCCCGATTTTCGACCGGGCGACACGGTCAAGGTCTACTCGAAAATCGTCGAAGGCGGCAAAGAGCGCGTCCAAATGTTCGAGGGCGTCGTCACCGTTCGCAAGGGTGGCGGGATCGGCGAAACGATCACGGTGCGCCGCATCTCGCACGGCGTCGGAGTCGAGAAGTCGTTTCTCCTTCACAGCCCGCGCGTCGAAAAGATCGAGATCTCGAAGCGCGGCATCGTGCGGCGCAGCCGGCTCTACTACCTCTCCGAGAAGATCGGTAAGGCCGCGCGCATCAAAGAAAAGAAGGTCGCCCGCTAAGACCTTGCGACTCGCTCCGTGACGCCGCTCGAACTCTTTGCTCTGATCTGCGCCCTAGCCGTCGTACGGGTCGTCATGTCGCTTCGCCCGGGGGCCGTCGGGAATGGAACCGCCGTGATCGGCGGCCCGGAGCCGCGCGCCTCGACCGCGCCGGCGACCTCGGCCTCGGCCTCGGCCGTCATCAAGGAATACCTCGACGCCTTCATCGTCGCGGGCCTGGTCGCACTCTTCCTCATCACCTTCGTGGTGCGGACGTTCTTCATTCCCTCGGGCTCGATGGAGCCGACGCTGCAGATCCACGACGTGCTGCTCGTCAACGAGTTCGAATACCGCATCTCGCAGCCGCACGACGGCGACATCGTCGTCTTCCTGCCGCCGGTCGACACGACCAACGATTTCATCAAGCGCCTCATCGCCGGGCCCGGTCAGACGCTGCGCGTCCACAAAGGCGTCGTCTACCGCGACGGTCAGGCGCTGGTCGAACCCTACATCGCGCAGCCGCCCACCTACGAGCTGGAGATCAAGAACTACAACGTCTACGTCGACGGCATCTCGCTCGACCCGACGCAGGCCAACATTCCGCCGCGCGAGCGGTGGCAGGCTCCCGACCGAATCCCGCCCGGCTGCTACTTCATGATGGGCGACAACCGCAACAACTCGGAAGACTCCCACATCTGGGGCTTCGCCCAAACGCGCGGCAACTTCTACACCGGCACCCAAGCCGGCCACAAAGCCAGCTTCACGGGCCACGCCTTCCTGCTGTTCTGGCCCCCCAACAGGATCCGCATCCTCCACTAGCGCCGCCTAGCACGCACCCGGCCAGCACCGCGGGGAGCACCTAACTCGCCCCGCGAACGAGGTGTCTCGTGCTTGATACGCGCTGGCGACCCGCCGCAAGGATCGCGTGGCAGCTGGCGCTGTTGGTCCTGATCGGAGTCGCCGTGCTCGGCCTACGCCCGGGCCAAGTCAGCGGCATGTCGATGGAGCCGCGCATCGACTCCGACGAGTACGTTCTCATCAACGCACTGGCATATCGCTGGGCCGCGCCGTCGCGCGGTCAGATCGTGGCCTTCCGTCACGAGCGCTCCGCGCCGACCGTCTACTTGAAGCGCCTGATCGGCGTTCCGGGCGACCGCGTCGCGATCGTGCGCGGCATCGTCTCCGTCAATGGGAGCCTCCTCGACGAACCCTACGTGCGCTTTCGCGACACCCGCAGCTTCGCGCCGGTCGTCGTGCCGCCCGACGCCTACTACGTGCTCGGCGACAATCGCGCCAACAGCGACGATTCGCGCAGTTGGGGTTTCGTGCACGCGGCCGATATCGTCGGCCAGGCGATGATGGGATTTTGGCCGCCCTCGCACGTCGGGCTGCTGCGATGAGCGAGGCGACGATCCAGTGGTATCCGGGCCACATGGCAAAGGCCATGCGCCGGCTGGCCGACGACGTGCGCCTGGTCGACGTCGTGGTCGAGGCCGTTGATGCCCGCGTACCGTTCTCGGGCGCCAATCCGAGCCTGGCCCGGCTGGCCGGCAACAAGCCCCGCCTGCTGGTCCTCACGCGCGCCGACCTGGCTGACCCGGCGCTCACGGAGCGCTGGCTGACGCTCTACCGCGACGCCGGCCGCACGGCACTCGCCGTCGACGCGAAAGAGCGGCCCGACGTGTTGCGGCTGCGCGACACCTTCACGCGCTTCCTCGGGGCACGGCGGCGCGCACGCGCGCTCGTGCTCGGCATCCCCAACGCCGGCAAGTCGACGCTGATCAACGCGCTGGTCGGCAAGAACGCCGCGCGCACCGAGGATCGGGCCGGCGTCACGCGGGCGATCCAATGGTTCAAGGTCGGGCCGCAACTCGAGCTGATGGACACCGCCGGAATCCTGGTGCCGAAGATCGAGGCAGCCGATGCCCAATGGAAGCTGGCGCTGGTGGGCGCCGTGCCGCGCGCGCGGTTCGACCCCGAAGACGTGATGGCGCGCTTCGCGCGCTGGGCCGGCGAGCACGGGCACATCGGCGTACCAGATTTGGAAACGTTCGCGCAATCGCGCGGCTTCGTGCGACGAGGTACGATCGTGGACACGCATAATGCCGCATGGTCGTACATGAAAGACTGGAACGAAGGAAAGTTCGGACGCATGACCCTCGAAGAGCCGCTCGGACCGTGAGCGACGATGCAGCCCATAAGCGTCGATTGGCCCGCGAGCGGGAGCGGCGGCGCTTGCTCCGGCTGCATCGCTTCGAACGCGAGGCGATGGAGCGCGGCTTCAGGCTGATCGGCGGCATCGACGAAGTGGGGCGCGGGCCGCTCGCAGGCCCCGTGGTCGCAGCCTGCGTCGTCGCACGCGAGCCGCTGATGCTGCGCGGGCTCAACGATTCCAAGGCCGTGCCGCGCGAGCGCCGCGAGGAGCTCGTCCCCCAGATCAAAGCGCGCGTCGTCGCGTGGGCCGTCGGCGAAGCGTCGGTCGCCGAGATCGACCGGCTCAACATCTATTGGGCCAGCATCCTCGCGATGGAGCGCGCGCTCGCGGCGCTCGCGACGCAGCCGCACTTCCTGCTGACCGACGCGGTGCGCATTCGTTCGTTCGAGGGCGAACAGTTGCCGGTCATCAAAGGCGATGCAAAGTGCGCCACGGTCGCGGCCGCCTCGATCATCGCCAAGGTTCATCGCGACGCGCTGCTGGTCGAGCTCGACCGCGTGCATCCGCAATACGGCTTCGCCGAGCACAAGGGCTATGCGACGCGCCGCCACATCGACGCCTTGCAAAGCTTCGGACCGTGCCCGCACCACCGCCGCCAGTTCTGGCGCGTGCGCGACGCGCTGACCCTGTTCGAACTCGACGCCGCCGAGCCCACCGGCCGCGTTCCGGGCGAATTCGCGACAGAGCTCGCCGACGAGTTCGCAGACGAGCCGGACATCGCGCTCGACTTGACGTGAACGCGCGCAAACGGCTGGGGGACGCGGCCGAAGCGAGCGCGGTGCGATACCTCGAGAGCCTGGGCTATCGGATCGTCAAACGGAATCTCCGCGGACCCGGCGGCGAGATCGACATCGTCGCGCAGGACGGCGCGACGCTCGTCTTCGTTGAGGTCAAGGCGCGGACGTCGGGCTCGTACGGTTCGGCCCTCGCGGCGGTCGACGGGCGCAAGCGCAAACGCATTCGCGCGATCGCTGAAGATTATCTTCAATTCTTCGCGCCTACGATGAAGGCTCGCTTCGACGTGCTCGCACTCGACCGAGGGACGGCACGCCTTTACCGCGGAGCCTTCTGACGACCTCACGCAGGATTTCGCGAGGCCGGAAGGGGACGCAAGCGGACGCGCATGGCTGCTAGCATCAGCGTCAAACCCGCAACCGCCGATCAACCCTCGCTGCGTCGCTCGGTCACGCCATGGGGCTCGTTCTCTTGGGGGTACTCCGATGTCGGCGCCGACATCTTCGTCGGCCTCGGCCTCGTCCTCGGGGCGGCCGCCGGCGCCTCGAACGTCGCCTTCTTGTTCGCGGGAATCGTGTACGTCTGCATCGGCCTGGCGTACACCGAGCTTGCGGCGACGTACCCGGTCGCGGGCGGCGGCCAGTACTTCGTCTTCCGCGGCCTCGGCGACATCTTCGGCTTCATCGCAGGCTGGTCCGTACTGCTCGATTTCACGATCGACATCACGCTGTTTGCTTGGAGCTGTATCGATTACCTGAGCAAGCTGGTGCCGTTCCTGGCCTACACGCTCCATCCGTGGACCCATTTCTGGGTTGTCTTCGCGGTCATCGCGGGGCTGGCCACGCTCAACATCATCGGCGTGCGCGAGAGCTCGGCCTTCAACGAGATCGTCAGCGGGCTCGACGTGGTCAGCGAAACCTCGATTCTGTGCTTCGGCTTCTTCTTCGCCTTCCACCCCGAGCTGCTGCAGCACACGATGCTGAACTTCTGGCCTTCGCCGTTCAACCTCATGAATGGCGTGTCGCTGGCGATCATCTCGTTCGTCGGTCTCGAGTCGATCTCGCAAGCGGCGCAAGAAACGCAGCGCCCCGCCTCGGTCATCCCGCGCACGTCGATCGCGCTGATCCTGACGATCCTCATCTTCGCGCTGTCCTATTCGAATCTCGCGCTCGGAATGCAGCCGTGGCACGCGTTGCCGCTCGACGCCGCTGGACATCCGCAGCAGCTCTGGCACTACTTGGGCAACGAAGAAAACAACGGAGCCGCGGTCGCCGTGCTCGCTTCGTACGTTCCGTATTTTGGTGCTGTGGCCGCACTGTACGTCCCGGTGCTCGGCGCGATCTTGCTCCTGATCTCGAGCAATTCCGGCGTCTTCGGCAGCTCGCGGATCGCCTACGCGATGAGCAACACGCAGCTCTTGCCGAGCTTCTTCCAGAAAGTACACCCGCGCTTTCGTACGCCGGCCGTCTCGATCGCCGTCTTTGCCGCCGTCGCCGTGCTGGAGCTGATCTTCGCGGCCCTGCCGAGCGTCTCGCCCGGGGTACACGCGGTCTATGCCAAGCTCTTCCGGGGCGAGGACGGGATCACGTTCCTGGGCGACTTGTACGCTTTCGGAGCGGCTGCCAGCTACTCGTTCGTCTTTCTGGCCCTCATCTCGCTTCGGCTCAACGACTCGCAGAGCCCGCGCAAGTTCAAGATGCCGCTCAACATCCCGTTCACCTATAAAGGGAATCCGGTCGAGTTTCCGGTCATGGCCGTAATCGGATTCTGCGGCATCCTTTCCATCTTGATCTTCACCATGATCACCCACGAGATCGGGCGCGTCGCGGGTCCGCTCTGGATCATTTTTGGAACACTCGGTTATCTCGCCTACCGCCGCAGCAAGGGGTTGCCGGTCTTCCGCTCGCAGAAGCGCAACTGGAAGAAGGCTCAGATCGGCATTTTGCAGGACGCAGGCGAACTCGAGTTGATGGACACCTACCTCGAGAACGTAAAGGCGACGGAACTACGAAAGGCCGGAGCGGAGCCGAAACCGTGAGACGCATCGCGCGCAGCGAAGGCTACGCTCGCGCTCGGCTGTTCTCGGCCGCGCTCTTCGCGCTGCTCGGCCTCGTCATCGTCGTTCGGACTGCGGCGGTCGTCGGCCTGAGCGCAACAGGCCTGCCGGCGTACGCGCTCGGCGGCGCGATGGTCGCGCTTGCGATCGTTCGCTTTCGCGATTACTTCGCAGCCAGGCAACGGACATGACCTACGCCACCCCGCACATCACCGGCGTCGTCCTCTCGGCCTGCATCCTGGCCGCGGTCATCGCCACGCTCTATTGGATGCTCCACCCCCCGACCTCGCAAGCCGAGAAAGCCGCCAGCGCGACCGAGCGCGACGTCGACGAGATCATGGGCAGCGTCATCATCGTCTTCTCGCAGGAGATCCACTCCGAGCACATGATGTCGCTCGCCGTGCGCCTCGCCCGGCGCGAGCGCGCGAGGCTGCTGGCCGCGTACGTCATCGAGGTTCCGCACACGCTGCCGCTCGACGCCGAGATGGAGAAGGAACACCGTGAAGCGCTCGGCGTGCTGCAAGTCGCCGAGTCGATCGCGCGCAAGAACCAAGTCGAGATCGAGACCGAAGTCGTCTCCTCGCGCCAAGTCTCGTCGGGCGTGCTCGAGCTCGCGAAGAAAAAGGACGCGCACCTCATCGTGGTCGGCGCGTATCGCGAAGGCAAGTACACCGGTGCGCCGATGGGCCGCGCGATCGAGGTGATCGCGGCTCAGGCACCGTGCGACGTGCTTATCGGCATCCAGGGCAACAAGGGCAAGATCCTGACGCCGCCGATGGTCGAGAATCGCACGCCGCTCCGCGACGACGTCGTCGTCTCCTAGACCGCGCCGCACGTGATCGACTTCGCGAAGACGCGCGAGCGCTTCGAATCGGAATTGGGCGGCGTCGCGCTGCCGGAGGTCGCGCTCGTCGAACGCGACCTGAGCACGCCGCCTGCGCTGGACGACGTTGCGGCCGCGGTCGCTGAAGCGTTGCGCCCGCTGACCGTCCCGCACGGACGCGTCGCCGTGGGCGTCGGCAGCCGCGGCATCGCGCGCATCGGCGAAGTCGTCGCAGCGGTCGTGCGCGAGCTCCGCGCGGGTGGCGCGGAGCCGTTCATCGTGCCCGCGATGGGCTCGCACGGCGCTTCGACCGCGGCCGGTCAAGCCGACGTGCTCGCGCACCTCGGCATCACCGAGGCAAGCGTCGGGGCGCCCGTCCGGGCCACGATGGAGACGGTCTGCTTAGGGCGCACGGCCGCCGGCATCGACGTCTACATGGATAAGCTGGCGCACGCCGCCGACGCGATCGTCGTCGTCAACCGCGTCAAGCCGCACACGTCGTTTCGGGGCGAGATCGAGAGCGGGCCGGCCAAGATGCTCGCGATCGGCCTCGGGAAACAGGACGGCGCCCGTTCGGTGCACGAGCCGGGCTGGGGCGGCATGCGCGCGAACGTGCCGGCCGCGGCCAAACTGGTCCTCGACACGGGGAAGGTCGCGTTCGCGGTCGCGATCCTGGAGAACGCCGACGAGAAGCCGTACCGGATCGCCGGCATTCCGGCCGCCGAGCTGCTCGCCACGGAAGCCGCGCTCCTCGAGGAAGCGAAAGCGGACCTTCCGCGTCTCCCGCTCGAGCGAATCGACGTGCTCGTGGTCGACCGCGTCGGCAAGAGCGCCAGCGGCACCGGCGGCGACCCGCACGTCACTGGCCGTTTCCCTAGCGCCTACATCAGCGGCGGCCCGGACGTCACGCGCCTCGTGTATCTGGGCATGACCGAAGACACCGACGGAAACGGCAACGGGGTCGGCCTATGCGACGTCGTCTCGGCCGAGCTCGCGGCGCGCTGGGACCCGCTGCCGACCTATCTGAACGCGTTGACGACGACGGCCGCCGGTAACTCGCGTCTGCCGATGGTGATGCCAACGAAAGCGCTGGCGGTCGCGGCGGCTCTGCGCATGTGCCCCGGCCTCGAGCCGCGCGGCGCGGTCGTCGTCCGAATCGCCGACACGCTGCACCTGCGCCGGCTATGGCTTTCGCGCCGCGCGCTCGAAGCGGTCCGCGAGCCGCTGCGCGTGCTGCGCGATTTCGGCGCGATGTCGCTCGAAGACGGTTACGACAAGTAGCGTTTGCGCAGTTCGTCGACGATGACCGCGGCGACGATGACCGCGCCGAGCACGATATCCTGCGTGTACGACTCGATGCCGAGCAGGTTCATCGCGTTGTTCAGCAAGCCGATGAAGAGCGCGCCGAGGAACGTTCCGATCACGCTGCCGCGCCCGCCCATCAAGCTCGTCCCGCCGACGACCACGGCCGCGATCGACTGCAGCTCGCTGCCGATCCCCGTGTTCGGCGAGCCCGACGAGAAACGAGCCATCAGCAGCAGGCCCGCGACCGCGGCGCACCCGCCCGAGATCACATAGACCATCGTCTTGCAGAGCGCGACGTTGATGCCGGCCAGCCGCGCGGCTTCCTCGTTGCCGCCGATCGCGAAGACGTAGCGGCCGAAGCGCGTCCGGCCGAGGACGATCGCGAACACGGCCACGATCGAGACCATCCATAAAACCGCGATCGGCAAGCCGGGCAGCCCGATCGGCCGTAACAGACCCCCGAACAAGAAACCGGTCCCCATCGAGTCGAACGCGCTCGAATTCACCGGAACGGGGCGCCCGTGGGCGAGCTTGAACGCCAAGCCGCGCGCCATCAGCATCATCGCGAGCGTCGTGATGAACGGCGGCAAGTTCAGTTTGACGACCGGCAACGCGTTGATCAAGCCCGCCGTGCAGCCGACGGCGAGGCCCACGGCTACGGTCGCGATCACCAACAGGAAGCCGTTGTCGAGCGGGATCGCGTTGGCGAAGCTCGCCATCACGACGCCCGTCAACTCGATCAGCGAGCCGACCGAAAGGTCGATGCCGGCGGTGATGATCACGAACGTCTGACCGACGGCCAAGATCGCGTTGTACGTGATTTGGCGCAGGACGTTGGTCAGATTTCCCGGCGTCAAGAACGAGCCGTGCGAGAAGACGTTGATGACGATGACCACGGCCGCAAGCGCCACCGCGACGCCTCCGAAGCGCAGCGCCGCGTTGCGGTTCGCTTTCGCGCGGGCGTCGCCGGCGCTCGCTTCGAGGGTCGCCTTGGCTTCGCCAGCGCTCGCCATCAGGCCGCGACCCCCGTGGCGATCGCGATGATCTTGTCGGGGGTCGCCTCGGCGCGCGCGAACTCGGCGCGGATGCGACCTTCGCCCACCACGAGGATGCGGTGCGACATGCCGATGACTTCGGGCAGCTCGCTCGAGACCATGACGATCGCCGCCCCGCGGCGCAGCAGCTCGATCATCAAGGCGTAGATCTCGACCTTCGCGCCGACGTCGATGCCGCGCGTCGGCTCGTCGAAGAGATAGACGTCCGCATTACCGATCAGCCACTTCGCCAGAACGACCTTCTGCTGATTACCGCCCGAGAGGTTGCGCACGATCTGCTCCGCGTTCGGCGTGCGAATGCGCAGTTCCGCGATCTGCTGGTTCGTCACGTTTTCCTCGCGCTTGCGATCGACCAGGCCACGCGGCGCAAACTCTTCGAGATGCGCAAGGGTCGTATTCTCGCGCACGCTCATCCCCAGCACGAGCCCTTGCGCCTTGCGATCCTCGGTGATCAGCGCGATCCCCGCCTCGATCGCCTTGTGCGGCCCGTGCGCCTCGATGCGCTTCCCGTGCACGAGAACCTCGCCCGCGCTCGGAAGATCGGCCGCCGCGATCGCGCGCACGATCTCCGTGCGGCCCGCGCCGACGAGTCCCGCGAGCCCGACGATCTCGCCCGCCCGCACCGCGAAGCTCACTTCGTGCACGCCGGGCGCCGCGAGCGCGCGCACGTCGAGCACGACCGGGGCATCGCTCGGAACCGGCGGCAATTCCGGAAAATGCGACTGCAACGGACGCCCGACCATCAGCCGGATCACCTCGTCCTGCGGCATCGCCGCCGCGGGACGCGTCTCGATCGTGCGCCCATCACGGATGACCGTGATGCGATCCGCGACGCGCGGCAGCTCCTCGAGCCGGTGCGAGATGTAGACGAAGGACACCCCCTGCGCTTTCAGACGGCCGATCAACGCGAACAGCGCATCGATCTCGCGCTCCGTCAGAGCTGCAGTCGGCTCGTCCATCACGATCAAGCGCGCGCGCCGCACGAGCGCCTTGGCGATCTCGACCATCTGCTGCTCCGCAACCGAGAGCCGGCGCGCCGGCCGGTCGAGCGGCAGCGTGATGCCGAACTCGGCAAGCCCCGCGACCGTCTGCTCGCGCGCCCGCTTACGGTTCAGGAACATGCCCCGCACCGGCTCGTGCCCGAGCATCACGTTCTCGATCACGCCGAGGTGCGGGACGAGATTGAACTCCTGATAGATCATCCCGATCCCGAGCGCCTCGGCCGCGCGCGGGCCGTCGATCGAAACCACGCGCCCGTCCAGGCTGATCTCGCCCGCGTCGGCGCGATACGCCCCGGCGAGCACTTTCATCAGCGTCGACTTTCCCGCGCCGTTCTCCCCGACGAGCGCATGCACTTCCCCACGCTCGACGTCGAACGAGACCCCGTCCAGCGCCCGAACCCCCGGAAACGTCTTGACGATCCCCGACATGACCAGGAGCGGTTCAGGCACTAGACGGTGTCACTCGCGGGAGAAGTCGCGGAGGGGCGCAAGAACTACTTCGCGTTCGCTTTCGTGTAGGCTCCGACGATGACGGCGATGCGCGCCGGGGGAGTCTTCCCGTTGAAGTAGTTGTTGATGGCATCGATGGTCATGCTGCCGATTTGGTCGGGATGTTGGATTGCGTCGCCGTACATCGAGCCGTCCTTGATGGCGGTGCGCGCTTCGGACGTGGCGTCGTAGCCGACGATGGCGATCTTGCCTTTGAGCCCGGCAGCGTCGACGGCCTTCGCTGCGCCGAGCGCGGAGTCGTCGTTGATGCCGAAGACGCCGCGCAGATCTTTGTGCGACTGGAGGATGTCTTCCATGTCGGCGCTGGCTTTGGCGCGTTCGCCGCCGCCGTCGACGTCGGCGACGATCTTGACGGAAGGACATGCCACAAGCGCGGCCTTGAAGCCTTTGACGCGATCCTGCACGCTGGTCACCTCGGGCTCGTCGATGATGGCGACCGCGCCGCCTTGCGCACCGAGCGCCTTGCACATCAGCGCGCCAGCTTGTTTGCCGCCTTGCACGTTGTCGGAGGCGATGTGGGCGACGACCTTGCCTTCCTTCGACGTGTTGGCGATGTCGGCGGTGAAGACCGGGATACCGGCGTTGTTGGCCTCGACGATGGCGCTGCCGATCGCCTGCGAATCGTACGGCGTGAGCACGATCGCAGCGACCTTCTGCGAGATGAAGTCTTCGACTTGGCTCTGCTGTTTCGAATTGTCGCGGCTGGCGTCGACGACGGTAACGGTATAGCCGTATTTCGCCGCTTCCGATTTCATGCCGCCTTCCATGTCTTGGTAGAACTGGGCTTCGCGGTTCTGAATCGACACGCCGATGACTCTTGCTCCCGAGGCCGCCGCGGGCGAGGCCGCTTCGGACGAACCCGCCTCGGGCGAACTGGAGGCGCTCGAACTCGACGACGAACCTCCGCCGCAGGCGCACAGGGACGCCGCGAGCAGCGTCGCCGCGGCAATCGAGCTAACAGATTTCACAGCAGGCTTACCTCCGCACCGCTCATGCGCGCACGTGCTCCTGGAGCCCTGCGAAGGCTGCAGCTAAATCGGCGATGATGTCGGCCGGATCTTCGATGCCGGTGGATAAGCGCAGCGTCCCATCACCGACTCCCAGGGCTCGACGCGTCGCCGCCGGCAGGGGCCGGTGCGAACTGACGGCCGGGAACGAGATCGTCGTCGCGACCTCGCCGAGGCTGTGGACGATCGCGACGGTTCGCAAGCCCCGCAGGAAACGGTCGACGCTCGGGCGCCCGCCGGCGAGGTCGAACGCGACGATCCCGCCCGTGCCGGCCGGATAGAGCTCTGCCGCGAGCGCGTGCTGGCGATGCTCCGGCCGCGACGGATGGTAGACACGTTCGACCTCCGGACGGGTCGCCAGGTACTCGGCGACGGCCGTGGCGTTCGAGGAGTGCCGGGCCATCCGCAGCGCCAGAGTGCGCAAGCCGCGCAACGCCAGCCAGGCCTCGAAATGGGGAATCGTCGCGCCGGTCCGCACCAGATATGCGCGTGCCGGCTCCACCAAGGCAGCCGAGCCCGAGAGAACCCCGGCGCCGACGTCCCCGTGTCCACCGATATACTTACCGACGCTGTGGAGAATCAGGTCGGCGCCAAAGCTGCACGGCCGAACCAGGACGGGGGTGGCGAAGGTGGCGTCGACCACGCTGAGCGCGCCGGCCTCCCGGGCCAAGGCGAGGAGGCGCGGCAGGTCGGCCACGTGCATCAGCGGATTGGTCAGCGCCTCGAGGTAGAGGAGGCGCGGCCGCTCCCGCTGGAGCGCCTCGCGCACGCCTGCGAGGTCCTGTTGGTCGACGTAGACGACCCGCACCCCACGCTCTTGATAGTCTTTCTCAAGTAGGGCAAAGGTGCCGCCGTAGATCTCCTTGGTAGCTACGATCGCTTCACCGGATCGCACGTTCGTGGCCAGCGCAGCGTCGATGGCGGCCATCCCCGCGGCCGCCGCCACACTCGCCTCGGCCCCCTCCAACTCGACCATCGCGGACTCGAATTGGCGCGCGTTAGGCCCTCCGTAACGGCCGTAAATAGCGCCTGGGCGGTCGCCGGCGTAAATCGACTCGACCTCGTCGAGGTCGGCAAAGACGTAGGACGAGGCCTGGAAGAGCGCCGGACTCGAACCCGCGTTCGAAGGCGTCCAGGCGGTGCCGGCATGGACCGCAGCGGTATCCGGATGACGGAATTTCACTACCGCTCCTTCGAGGTTATCCACATTCGGGCCCCGCACGCCTGTGTAACGTGTGGAGAGTCTAGAAGCCCCGCTAACGCCGTATTCCGGTGCGAGTTTTGGCCGAATCGATCAACCATTGAACTTTTCGAGCCCACCCGCGAACGCCGCAGTGGGGCGCCCGCGAGCCGGACTAACACGGAGCCGGCCCGGCCGGGCTGTTACTCGGCTGCGGTCGAGGGCTAATGCCCGGCCTGCTTCCGAGCGATAACAGAGTTGAATCGTGGTGTTCGTAAAGCCGTCAGGCTCGTTCGCCTATTCGACGAGGAGATTTTCTTTGATCGCATTCCTACCGTCCCGGCTGAAGTCGCGAATAGCCGCGATCGTGGCAGTCCTGGGACTTGCCGCGTGCTCGGACAACGTCGCCGGCACCGTCACTCCTTCCACGTCGCCGACGCCGGTCAGCTCCGCCGCGCCCCAGAGCGCCGCGACCCTCAAGCTGGCCCAGGTGACGCCCATCCCGTCGCTGGGCAGCGCGGGCTCGTTCACGCTCGCACTGAGCGCCTTTACCTCCTCCGGCGCGGCGATCACGGGATCGGTTAGCCCGGTCATCACACTTTCGACGAGCGACAGCGCCGATTTGACGCTTAGCCAGTCAACCGTCGGCAGCGGCTCGTCCAACGTCGTTGTCACCTACGACGGAAAGGCCTTGCCGAACGGGACCACGATCTCGGCGACGTCGGGCACGGTCACGACGAGCGTCAAGATCGTCAGCGGCGCAACGCCGACCCCGGTCGCCCCGATCAAGACGCTCGCCTTCACGCAGCTCACGCCCACACCCAACATCGGAACGTCGGGCTCGTTCGTCATCACGCTGAGCGCGGTCGACATCAACGGAAACACGATCGTCGGATCCTATCCCTCGACCGTCACGTTGAGCACCAACGACTCGGCCGACCTGACCCTGCCGTCCAACCCGGCCGTGACGTCCAGCGGGACGGACGTAACCATCGGCTATGACGGCAAAGCCCTGCCCAAGGGCACAGTTATCTCCGCCACCACCGGCGGCGTCACGACGGCCCTCTCCGTCACCGCCACGGCCGCCGTCTCGTCGATCACGCTGACGCCGCAAGGCCCCGGCAATTTGACCGTCGGGTACAGTGGAAGCTTCGGTTTCAACGTCGCCGTAAACGACGGGAGCGGTAATCCGATCACCGGCGCGTTCCCCGCTCCGGTCATGCTGACCGTCAACGATGCAACCGACCTGAGCTTCGGCGGCAGCACCTCGACCTCGGTCGCGTCGAGCGGAGCGTCCGGCGTCACGATCAGCTACGACGGTAAAGCGCTCTTGCCGGGAACGACCATCACCGCTTCGATCCCCGGCTACTCGGCAACGGCAGCACTTGGCATCAACCCCGTCAACCCCGCATATTCGGCCCCGGCCTATTCGAGCCTGACCCTCACGACGCAGAACGTCGCAGCCCTCGTTTACGGAACCTCCGGCTCGTTCAGCGTCGTCGTCACCGCGTACGACGCCAGTGGAAATCAGATCAACTCGAGCTACCCGCTGCCGGTCGTGCTGACGACCAGCAACACCGCCGCGCTGACTTTCAACGGTCAGACTTCCGCGACGGTCACGACCGGAAACAGCCCCGTCGTTGTGCTCTACGCCGGCTTGATCGCCAACCCGCTTCCGCCGCCCGCCGAGATTCCGGTGCCGATCAACGGCGACGTAATCACCGCGACGGCTCAGGGAACCGGCAGCAATCCAGGGCCCGCGATGACGTTCTCGACCACGCTCGTCCACGCCGGAGGCTAAAGCTAAAAGCTAAAGACCGGCTCCTCCCTCTTCGAACGCAAGGCAATTGCCGACACGAGCTCCCGGTCCGTTTGGGCCGGGAGCTCTTTCTGTCGGCGGATCGGTCGTGATGGAGGAGCGGAGGCTGCCGCGTGCTCGCTCTCGCACATTCGGCCGCGATGCTCGGCATCGACGGCTACGTCGTTCGCGTGGAAGCCGACAGTGCACCGGGCACGCCCGGCTTCGCGCTGATCGGTTTACCCGACCGCGCCTTGGGCGAAGCCCGCGAACGCGTCCGCGCGGCGATCGTGCACTGCGGCTTCCTCTTTCCGGCCGGCAAGGTGCTGGTCAACCTCGCTCCCGCCGACATTCGCAAGGAAGGGCCGGCCTTCGATTTGCCGGTCGCGCTCGCGCTGCTCGCGATCGACGAGCAGCTCGATACGCTCGCGCTACAACGCTTCGTTGCGCTGGGCGAGCTCGCACTCGACGGCACGGTGCGGCCGGTGCGCGGCACGCTGCCCATGGCGATCGCCGCGCGCAACGCGGGCTTCGACGCACTGCTCGTTCCGGCCGAGAACGCGCGCGAAGCCGCGATGGTCGAAGGCCTGCGCATCTACGCCGTCGCTTCGCTCAGCGACGCGGTTGCGGTACTGCTCGGCCACGGCGAGAAGTTTCGCTATGTCGATGGGCCGGCAGCCGCGCCCACCACGCCGGAAGCCGAGGGCGACTTCTCGGACGTGCGCGGTCAAAGCGTTCCGAAGCGGGCGCTGGAGATCGCGGCGGCGGGCGGCCACAACGCGTTGCTCGTCGGCCCGCCGGGCTGCGGCAAGACGATGCTCGCGCGCCGCTTGCCTTCGATCTTACCGGCGATGTCGGCCGAAGAGGCGCTCGAGGTCACGAAGATCTACAGCGTGACGGGCATGCTCAGCGACGACGCGGGCGTCGTGACGACACGGCCTTTTCGAAGCCCGCACCATACGATTAGCCAGATCGCGCTGTGCGGCGGCGGAGCGACGCCGCGGCCGGGGGAGATCAGCCTCGCGCAGCACGGCGTGCTCTTCCTCGACGAGCTTCCGGAGTTTGCGCGCTCTGCGCTGGAGGTCATGCGCCAACCGCTCGAGGAGGGGACGGTGACGATCGCGCGCGCCGCCGGCTCGTTCACGTATCCCGCGCGCTTCACGCTGATCGCGTCGATGAACCCGTGCCCGTGCGGATTCCGTGGGACGCGCTCGAGCGATTGCCGCTGCGACGACGCCGCCGTCGCCAAGTACATCGCCAAGCTATCCGGGCCGCTGCTCGACCGCATCGATCTGCACGTCGACGTGGCCCGAGTCGAGTTCGACGAGATGGTGACGAACGCGCCGGCCGAGTCATCGACCGCGATTCGAGCGCGCGTCGAAGCGGCCCGCGCCTTGCAGCAGCAGCGTTTCCGCGGGACCCGCTACGCCGCTAATGCCGCCGTCGCCGGCCGCGACGTACGCCGCTTCTGCGCGCTCGACAAGGAGGCCCTCGAACTGTTGCGCACGGCCGCAACGCGGGGCCATCTCTCGGCCCGCGCCCTCGACCGCATCGCCCGCGTCGCCCGCACGATCGCTGACCTCGCCGGCGCCGGCACGATCGGCCCGCCGCACGTCGCCGAAGCCATAGCCTATCGCTCGCTGGAGCGGCGCGGGTTAGCGGCATAGATGCGACGACTGCGGCAGATACTGCCGACGTGTCCGCTGAGCGCGGCGCCGCCCTTGACGTCAGGCGGCGGACGCTAACCCGCCACCCGAAGCTCGGCGATGCGTTGGGCATTGCTCGCGCGCGAGTCTTGGCGGGAAGGGCGTTGGATACGGTCGGCGGGACCGCCGTGCATTTCAGAGTCCTTCTGCAAAGCGGCCTGAATCGCTAGCGCTCCATAGTCTCCAACTGGCCGTCACGGCGCCGCAGAGTGTAGAATTTCACTTTTTCAGGATAGTGCCACTGCGAGGCACGCGCCGTTCAGCGAGACGCTTGGGATCTTTGAAGCAATGGACTCCGAAGTCGGTCTGGGCGATCGCAACCCGGGTTTTCGCTTGCATCGCATTCGAAGCCGCAATGTCGAGGAAGCGGTGTGAGCTCGGCTTGACAGCCTACGTTACAAAGTCACGCAACACACCTGTGGAGTGCTGAAAACGAAAGCCAAGCCGGCAGCCGCCAACCAAGAGTGATCCAAATGGACGAAACATCCGTCTTTGACAATGTAAAGCGAGAGACACGCTGCCGATGAGGGTCGGCGCGAGCAGTCTTCCATGTCGATGCCACATGTTAGATGGATTTCGGGGCCTCTGGCAAGGCGCCGAGAGATGCCGCATTTTCGGGAGAACACAGCCTTGCACGAACGTTCCTCGTCGTCCTCACTCGCGCGCGCCGATGCGCCCGGCAAGAATCCGCGCAAGCTCGAGCCCAACGGCGTTCTGGCCGTGTCGGAGCGGAACATCCGGAGTCAAGAAGAGCGCTCCGGGGTCAGCCTGTATGCTCGCTTGCCGATCTCCCCGAAGGACGTTTCGGAAGTAGCCGGAACTTTGGCGCGAGCGATCGGTGCCGGGATCACCGCGAATGGCGGGTCACTGAGCGCCGAGATAGTCTCGGCCGGAGAGTTCGCGCGGTTAGAAGTCGTGCCGGGAATCGCGGAAAGTGCCCCGCCCGAGATCACCCGTCTGCTCGGAAGCGCTCCCGGCGGGCATCTTCGGATCGAAGCGGTAGTTCACCCGGCGGAGCCCGAGGCGGCGCGGCGGGCTGAAATCCTGCTCACGTCGTGCGCCGCCGATCTCGCGCTTCGTTGCACCGGACTTGTCCGCGACGATCTCGGCTTCGTCTACGATCCGGTCGAGTTGGATGCGATCGGAAAACGAAGCGGCTCACGCGACGAGTCGTTCGCGTATCTCGCCGCGCTTGCGCTGCGCGACATGCACCCCGCTGAGCCTTCGGATTACGGCGACCCTCCGCTCTCGAGCGTCGAGCGGCTGGCAGCACCCACTCTACCCTTTCCCGATCTCGCGGCGACACATGCTCTCGTGTTCGCGGCCTCCGGTCCGCGTCTTCCGCTCGTTGATCTGACTCGCATCGTCATGGCTGCCTCCGGCGATGCACGCGCGAATCCGGGGCGCCGTCCCGTTCTCGCGTTCGCGCCGGCGCTCGAGGACACGGAGCGGCGCGCATTGCATGCGATCGGCGTCGAGAGCGTCGACACCGTCGAGGCACTCGCACCCGCGGACGGCAGCGAGTTCGTCTCGGACGATTCACACCGGCTACGCGAAAGGCCGCAGCGCGACGAGTTGATGCTGTTCTCGCCCTTGCCGGTCGACGTCCAGCGCGCTCGCGACGTCCTCGAAGGCCTCATGATCGATCTGCGCGAATCGCCCGCGGCCGAGGATGCTTCGATGCCACGCTCGATGCGGTGCATCGCGGAAGATCCGTCGGTCGTTCCGGGCTTCCCAATCGCCATCGGTACGTTCGACTTCCCGCATGCGAGCGTCGACGTGTACCACCTCGATCTGGGCACGGCGCACCCGGTCCTGAGGGCGTCTGTAGGCGACCGCGTCGATATTGCCGCGGTCCTGGGAGCTGCGCCGAGGAGTGTCACGATCGTCGAGCTGGCGCAGACCGACGACGGCGGCGACCGCGACTTCTTGCGCGCCGACGCGTTCTCCGTGGCGATCGCGCAGGCATATCTCGCGGCGACGCGCGCGCTCGCGGCGGATGCGATGGGTACCCTCTTTGGCCCCGACGAGCTGACGAGGCTCGTGAGCGCTCGGCAGGGACGATCGCAGTCGTGGAGCGCTCGTGTGGCGCGCATGCGGCTGAACGCCCGCACTTCGTAAAACGAAAGGTATCGTCAAATGCAGTTCGGACGTCGGTTTTCGGTTACGGTTGGTCGATCCTCAAAATCCAGCGAATCGTGGAGGAAATCCACTCAGCTGACTACCTTGCAGTCGAGCGGGCCAAAGATCAATTTTCAAGTGCTCTCTCGCCAGCGCTTTTCCACCGGTGCGGACGCGCCGAACCAAGGCGTACCCCAGGCGACGTTTAAAGATCTTAAGACGACTACCCAGACTTTGCAACCTTTCAAAGACCTCACCGAGGCGGCGAAGAAGCCAAAGGTCGTTTCTGTGCCGGCCGTCAACGACGCTG
Source organism: Vulcanimicrobiaceae bacterium (assembly GCA_052267165.1). GTDB lineage: Bacteria > Vulcanimicrobiota > Vulcanimicrobiia > Vulcanimicrobiales > Vulcanimicrobiaceae > CAWICD01. Next base: position 72,367 of record JBKQHO010000015.1, read on the forward strand.
CGAAGTCGCTCAAAGACTATTCAGACTTTGCCACCCCCCTCCGTAGGTCGACGTCGATGTCCTTCCAGCGCGTGCCGAACGTCGTGAGCGATTCGCTTCAGCTACGCCAAATGTCGACGACGAAGGAAGACTCCGGGAACGACTGGGACAAGGTGGGCAGTCTGATCAACGGCAAGCCGGGCAAGGTCACGATGTCGGATATTCGTGAGCTCGCTCGTGACCCCGAGAAGCTCAACGGCCTCTTCGAGAAAATCGCCAATGGTTCCGAAGAGAAAGGAAGCGTTTATAATAGCCCTCCGATGCTCTTCCCGAGCGATGGACACGCGTACGTCGTTTTCAAGAAGATCAAGTTGAAACCGGAGGAACTCGAGAAGCTGGAGAATGCGGGCCCGCTGAACGGGCAAATTCTCAAGGCGTTTCCGAACGGTTCGAAGGTGCTGGAGCACGGTAAGAGCGCCGACCGCGTACAGCTCGGCGTCAAGTCGGAGATCATCGTCTCGGAAAAAGGCTCGTATCAGGCCGGCGACGGAAAGCGAGTTGACAAGCATCTCGCGTCGACTACGTCGGAGCACCCACTCGACGGCGACGCCCTGCACGCGGCACGTATCGATAAGACGAGAGGTGAGGTCACGATCCTCATCGCAGGTGCCGGCCGCAGCAAAGTGCCGGGCGTTGATCGTCAGAACAATCTCGGTGCCGAAAAGCTTTGGCATACCGTCGGCGAAATAGCGGTCGCGTCCGCCCTGGATCCGGATAAGTATCAGGACTCCCTTTCGGCTGCTACCAAGAAGAACTATGAAGACCTCAATTGGACCGACCGTAGGCTGTCAAGTAAGGTCATGAGCGTGCGCCAGGCTTTCGGGCCAACCACCGCGGAGACCGTTGAGTCGATGGAAAAAGACTCCGCCGACGCCAAGAGAAGCCGCGAAAGTCAACCGACGAACAGCCTCAAGAAGGCCTTGGCGTCTACTGGACTAGGCGCGAGCACATCTGCAAGCAAAAGCGAGCTTATTGGCGCGAACTCCTCAAAGCAAGATCAAGCTGATCGCAGTAAGGAAGGGAAGATCAAAGAGGTCCGCACGGACGAAAAAATGCCTCAGCAAAAGCGCTAGCAGAAGTCGCGGGAGGCCGCGGGCATCGCTCCGCCCGAGGCCTCCCGCGTCATGGGGTCATGTCCCGCAAAGCGGAACCGCGCTTCCAACAGCGCCCTTTTCTCGTCACCGATATGCTCGGAGTTCAAGGCGGGCGCCGGAGAAAATCTACAACTGAAACGATTTTCGGCCTGCGCCGCACCCGTTTTCGCGCATCGAGTTAGAGCCGGTAGAGCAGACGTATTTTCGGCGCGACGGCGTAGTTGAGCTGGCAAAGGACGATGAAGGCGATGCTCCAGTAGGTATTGATGACGCACAGCAGCGCGCCGAAAGCGTAGAGCGCTTGCGCGACGTAGATGCGGCGTTTGATCGCTTTGTGCACTTGCGGCGGCGTGTCGTTCTTGAGGAGGCCGGCATGGACGGCATATTGCCAGGTGCACCATACTCCGACGCCAAGCAGCAGAATGTTCAACCAGTAGACGACCAGCGCGGTCCGGTACGTGATGAACTGGGCGAGCAACGCGGTCGAGAACGGCGTGAGCGAGACCGTCAGCAAGAAGGCGATGCTGATCCAGGCCAGGTTGCGGTCGCCGCGCTCGAAATACGTGAGCTGCGTCTGCTGCCCCACCCAAAAGATGCCGAGCGTCAAGAAGGTCATCGCATACGGGATCAGCCGCGGCGCCAGGACTCCGAGCGCTCGCCACAGATCCTGCTCGCTATGGACCGACTCGAGCGGAGGAACGCGTATGTCGAGCACCAGCAACGTCATGGCGACCGAGAAGAGGCCGTCGCTGAGGGCCGCGAGCCGGTCGAGGCTCTGACCCGCGATGATGTTATACTTGGTCATGCCAGTCGTCTCCAAACCGAACGTCGCGCGTCGACGCCCTATAGGCACTGGAGAATACGCAATCGGAGATGAGCCTTCCGGCCGGCGAACCTGCGCTCCCGTGACGACGATGCGCGTCGAGCGGTCTCTAGCGACGAGCTCCGTCGGACGAGCCGAACGCGCGCTGCGATCCTCCGCTGGGCGCGCCGGCGCCTAAAACGTCACTCTTTGTCAGGCGGCGGATCGGGCCACATGCCCATGGCGTGAAAGCCCGAGTCGACGAAGTGGACGTCGCCGGTGACGACGCGCGAGAGATCAGAGGCGAGGTAGACGGCCGTATTGCCGACGTCCTCGGGCGTGACGTTGCGCCGCAGGGGCGCGGCCGCTGCGACCCGGTCGAGAATCTGCTTGAAGCCGCGAACCTGGCGCGAGCTTGCGGTCGAGATTGGCCCCGCCGAGATCGCATTGACGCGAATGCCGCGCTCGCCGAGATCGTAGGCCAGGTATCGGACGATCGACTCGAGGGCGCCTTTGGCGATGCCTGCGAGGTTGTAATTGGGCACGATTGCGGTTCCGCCGAGATACGTCATCGCCATGATGCTCGCGCCGTCGTTGAGCACGTCGACCAATGCGTTGGTCAGCGCGATCAGCGAATAGGACGAGATGTCGAGCGCCAGCGCGAATCCGTCGCGTGAAGTCGTGTAGACCTTGCCCTGCAAATCCTCTTTGTTCGTGTAGGCGATCGAGTGGACCAGCGTGTCGAGGCGTCCGAAATCGCGCCGGAGCGATTCGGCGAGCGCCGCCAGCTCCGCGTCGTCGCGGACATCGCACGGATAGACGGGGGATCCGCCCAGGTCCGCGGCCAGCTTCTCGACCTCGTCGCGAACGCGCTCGCCCTGATACACGAACGCAAGCCGAGCGCCGTGCGCATGGAGCACACGCGCGATTCCGGTCGCGATCGACCAGCGATTTGCCACGCCCGTGATAAGGGCGGTCTTACCGTCTAAGAGTGCCACAGAATTCCTTATGATACGAGCGTTGCTCGAGAGCCTTGCGGCGCTCTCACGATTCGTTAAGCAGCGTCTTAACGACGTCGGCGGCCGTATAAATCAAGCCTTCCTCGGGCAAGAAGCGCGTTACCTTCGGTAAGTCGTCACCCGAAGTCACGATCCCCTGCTCGACGATCTTGCCCTTACGTTCTTGAGGCTGCCCGATCGTCGCCAGCAGCGCGTTGCAGATACACTTGCGGCCCTCGGTGTTCTCGACTTTTCCACCTTTCGAAACGTAAACGTTGACGGGCTCCGCCGGACAGCGATAATCGATCGAGCCCGCGGGCGTGCGGTACGCTTCGCGCAAATAGCCGAGATCGCAGATGCGCGGCCGCGCGTGATACACGTCATCTTCGGAAAGCGTGCCCTCGAGCTGCGCGACCTTGAACGGGAAACTCGTAGGCGAGGCTAAGGCGTCGGTCACGACATGCGCCTCACCGGCGCGTGCGGCTTCCAGGAGTGCCGTCTTGTAATCGTCGCGCATTCCCGACTCCGCGCAGAACGCGAAGGCCGTGCCGACCTGCACGCCCGCGGCTCCGGCGGTTAAGGCCTCTTGCAGCCCCTCGGGCGTGCCGTAACCGCCGGCGAGCCAGAACGGCTTGCCGAGCTCGCGAATCTTCTCGAGGTCGACGCGGTCGCGCTCGCCGTAAACGGGCTCGTTGTTCTCGTCGAGCTGCAGCTTGCCGCGCGGCGGCGCGTTGTGACCGCCCGCCGTCGGACCCTCGATGATGAACCCGTCGACGCGACCGTCGGTCTTCTTCAGCATAGAAGTTGCCAGCACGTTGGAAGCGACGATCGCCAAGAACTTCGGGCGCTCCAGCGGCGGCAGGTCGTGCTCCATGAAATCGCGCGGCACGAAGTGCATCGTCGTGTCGTCGCCCTCTTGCGAGCCGATGACCGTCAACGGATACATCGCGGGCTCGTGCTTGACCAGACGATCGAGCACGTCGGGGATCTTGATCGGGATGCCGGCTCCCATCAAGATATAGCCGACGCCGGCTAACAGCGCTCCATAGATCGAGGGCAGGTGCGGAAACTGAATCTTCTCGAGATAGTTGATCCCGACCGGATTGTCGTGTCCTTCGCGCGCGAGCGAGATCTCGACGAAGTTCGAGGCGATGCACAGCTCGTGAATTTCGCGCGGGCCGTCTTTGACGTGCATCGGCAGCCGTTGGTACGAGCTCCCTTTCGGCTTGCCGCCCGGCACGTAGAACGCGTTCCAAATTCGTTCGGCCATCTCGCGAAACGGAAAGCGGTCGAGGGCGCGGCGCATGTGCCCTCCCGGGTCGCCGTCCTGCAGACGCCTGGCGAGAATTTGGTCGAGTGCCGTGCCCGAGACGACGCCCAGTTGACCGAGCAGCGATACAGCATGCGCGAGACGCCACGAGGAAACCCCTGCGCCCATTCCGCCCTGGATGATCCTTGGCCAACCACTCATCTCACGCAGTATCTCACACGCGGTGCCGATGGGCTACATGGCCGCTCGAAACTATGCAAGTTTACCACTCTGGCTTTCGAGCAATGCCCACGCAGTTTCGTCGAACTCGTCCTTCCAACGCTTGTAAAAGTCGCCGAGCCTGGCCCGGAAAGTCGACTTGTCCGCCGTGTTGAGCGTCATGCCTCGGCGCCCGAGCTTGTCGGCGAGCGAGGCGTTGCGCAACGCAGTGTCCGCGCGCGGCAACACGGCGTACTTCGCGGCGTTGCGCTCGACCACCGACTGGACCGAGGCCGGAAGCGCTTTCCACGCATCGGGGTTTCCGAGCAGCCAGAAAGCGGACCACATGTGGTTGGTCACGCTCAAATACTTCTGCACCTCGTACAGACGCGCCGAGTCGATGACGGCGAATGGATTCACCTCGCTGAAATCGATCGGAGTCGGGGCTGCGCCGCGCGAGTTGGAAGGGATCGACCCAGAGCTTGCCGGCGGGCGTGCCAATCTTCATGCCGTCGAGCTCGGCCGCGGTGCGGATCTGATGCGTGCTCGTCGTGATCTGGCGCATCCCGTTCTCCCACACCTTGGGGAAAGCGAAGAGGCCCTTCGCTTCGATATCCTGACGGACGTACGCTCCGAGCGAGCCGTCGAACGCCTTGAAGGCGTCGGCCGGGTCCTTGAGGGCGAAACCGACGCCTTGGATCGCGGCGACCGGCACGACCGATTGCAAGATGCCGCCGTCGAGCGTGCAGAATTGAATGGCACCGCAGCGCAGCTGCCCCAGCACCGCGGTATCGCCGCCGAGCTGGTTGTTGGGGTAGACCTGCACGTCGAGCACGCCGCTGGTGAATTGCGCCGCTTTCGCCGGAGCGCGCACGAAGCCGATCGTCGCCGATGCCGCGGCGCTCGTAACCGAAAAGCGCTTGCGCGAGAGATGATTGCTCACTCCACGGGGCTCCTTCAAATCAATCCATCACCAGGCCGCCGTCGACCCTCAACGTCTCGCCGTTGACGTAGGAGGCGGCCGGCGAGATCAGCCATGCCACTGCTTCGGCGATTTCGATTGGATCGGCCGAGCGTCCCAGCAACGTTTGCCCTTCGACGCGCGCGCGCTGCCCGGCCCGTTCGAAGGCCGGTGCCAGCATCGGCGTGAGGACCGGGCCCGGCGCTACGCTGTTGACCGCAATCTCGCGTTCGGCCAAGACGCGCGCCGCGTTGCGCGTCAGCGCCAACACCGCGCCCTTGCTGGCGGCGTAAGCAGCCGTTCCGGACAGGCCTCCACCGCGTTTGCCCGCGATGCTCGCGATCGTGCAGATCCGCGAGCCGGGCCGCATCCGCTTTGCAGCTTCCCGAATGCACAGAAACGTACCGACGACGTTGACGTCGTGCACGCGGCGGAACGTCGCCGCGTCGAGGTCGAAAAACGGCGTCATGTCGACGACGCCCGCCGAGGTGACCAGCGCATCGATCCGGCCGAGCAATCCGGCGGCGCGCTCGAACAGCTCGATGACCGAAGCCTCGTCGGTCACGTCGGCGCCGGCGGCCATGGCACCGATCGCGTCGGCTACGCCGCGGGCACCCACTTCATCGCGATCGGCGACGACCAAGCGATACCCGTCCCGCGCAAGCACCTCGCAGGTCGCTTTGCCGATGCCGCTAGCACCGCCGGTGACGATCGCCGTGCGAGGCACAACGACGATCCCGGCTGGGTCGTCAGCGAGCACAGTGTTGCCCGCGGTACGCCGACACGCCGTCGAAACGGAGTTCCAAGAAAAACACGCCTCAGCAAAGTTTCGGCTACGCAACCGAAGCCCTTCGGCCGACGGCCTGTCTAGTAAAAAATTACATATATATGCAAATGAAACCCATTGGGGCCAATTCGCGTTATACATGCGAAGGAGGGGTTCACCGTGTACGAATTCCCCGACGATCGAGACGCATCGAGCGCTTTTGGGCTCTTGGACGCGCTCTGGGCGGAGCGAATCCGCCTCAACGACGCCACCCAAAACCCCGCGCATCCCGAAGAGCCCGCGCCCCGTCGCCGCGACGAAACGCCGGAGCGCGGCCAGGCCTAGAGCGAACCTCAGCCGCCGGCTTCCACCGGGCCGGCCGGCGCCTTGGGCTTGCGCATCAGCAGAATCAGAGGCGCGCACGCTGCCGCGACCAGCGCGATCGCAAAGGTCGCGTCGGCATACGCGAGAACCGCGGCCTGTACGTTGACGATCTGCGAGAGTTGCGCGAGCGAGCCTTGCGCGAGAAAGCGCTGCACCGTCGGGTTGGCCAGCGTCTGCGTTGCGCCGAGCGCGGTCGCGTGGAGCGTCCAGCGCCGGTCGATCACAACGTCGAGCCAGGCGACGGCGATCGACCCGCCCAGTTGCAGCGCGAGGTTGACGAATGCGCTCGCCTTGGGGCCTTCGCGCGGCGTCGTCGTCCCGAGCACTGCTACGGAAAGCGGGATGAACAGCAAGGCCGCGCCGGCACCCGTAAGGGCGAGCGCCGGGGCGAAGGTCCAGAACTGCGCCTCGTAGGTCGTCGCGAGGCCTTGCAGCGCGCTGCCGACGGCGACGAGCGCGAAGCCGCTCCCCAGGAAGATGCGCGCATCGACTTTGGTCGAGAAGCGCGCCACGATGGGGGTAAGCAACATGATGGGAACGGCGCGGATGACGAAGAGCGCGCCGCTGAGCGTCGGCGTATACCCGAGGGCGCCTTGCGTGAGCTGCGGCAGCGTATACGTCGAACCGAAGATCGCGACGCCGAGCGCGAGCGCCAGGACCGAACCGGCCGCGACGCTGCGGTTTCGCAGAATTCGCAAGTCGACGATCGGCTCGGACGTGCCGTGGAGCTCGTTCCAGACGAAGGCCGCGAGGCTCGACGTGCACAGCACGGTCATCGTCAGGATGACGGGATCCTGCAGCCAGTAATGCCGTTCGCCCTCGGCGAGCACGTATTGCATCGAGCCCAGTCCGACGGCCAGGAGCACGAGCCCGACGAAGTCGACGCGCGCGGGCCGCGGATCTTCGGGGTCGCGCAGCAGCATGAAGAGCACGATCGCCGAGAGGGCGCCCGGCACGATGTTGATATCGAAGACCCAATTCCAGGAGGCGTTGTCGACCAGAATGCCGCCGAGCGGAGGTCCCAGCGTCGGCCCGATGATCGCACCGAGCGCAAAGACGCCTTGACTGATCCCCAGCTTGTCGGGCGGGAAGGTGTCGCGCAAGATCGACTGCGCGGTCGCCAGCAGGCCGCCGCCGAACGCGCCCTGGACGACGCGCGAGACGACCAGCATCGGAAACGAGCCGGCCGCACCGCACGCCACCGAGGCCAGCGTGAAGCCGACGATCGAGACCAAGAAATAGTTCTTGCGGCCGAAGCGGTTTTGCAGCCACGGCGTCAGCGGGATGACGACGATGGCGGCGATCGTGTAGGCGGTGACGACCCACGTTCCTTCATCGAGGCTCGCGCCGAGGTTGCCCTGAATCGTAGGCAGCGCGACGTTGGTGATCGTCGAGTCCAGCGTCTGCATCAGGCTGGCGGCCATGACGCCCACGACGATCAAGACGAGTCGAAGTCCCGTTTCGGTGACGTCCCGGCGCGCAGGCCTTCGGCCGTCCGGTCCCGCGCTCTGCGCCATGCTCCTCTCCTCGGTCATGGTCGATATCTTCCCTGCGAGGGCGCACCTGCGCAGCGGTCCCAGCGGCACGTGCCTGGAAGCCCGAGCAACGTGGCGAACGCATTCCGCGTGAGCGGACGACGCGCGGGTCTGCGCTTCGACGCCGAGCACGGCGTCGCAACCGAAGCGCTCCTCTTTCTCGGCGAGCTTGACCCCGAGGCGATCGGGCCCAATCTCGAACATGCGACGCACTACGAGCCGACGCCGGTCGACCAGTTCGAGCGCCTCATCGGCCACGTTCCCTTCTCGCTGGAAGGCGCTTCGTTCGTCGACCTCGGCTCCGGGATGGGGCGAGTCGTTCTACTTGCCGCCGGCCGCCCGTTCAAGCAGGTGATCGGCATCGAGATCTCGCCCGCGCTGCACGAGATCGCGCGCGACAACCTGGCCTCGTACGAGCGCGCGAACTTGCGCTGTCGCGACGTTCGCCTCATCCGGCGCGACGCGGCCCAAGCATTCTTCCCGCCGGGCAATCTGGTCGTCTATCTCTACAACCCGTTTCGCGCGCCGGTCCTCGAGCGCGTCGTCGCGCGGCTGGTCGAACGCGAGTCGGGCGCGCTGGCCGTCATCTATCACACGCCGCTCGAGCGCGCGACGTTCGAGGCGAGCGCCGCGTTCGAGCTCGTCGCCGAGGAGCCGTTCGGAATCGTTTACGGGCGAAGGGCTTAGCGCTAACAGGCCGTCAGGCCGCCGTCGATCACGAATTCGGAGCCGGTCACGTAGGCGGACTCGTCGGACGCAAGATAGAGCAGCAGGTCGGCGATCTCTTCGGGCTTCGCGAGCCGTCCCAGCGGCGTCAGCCCAAGGATCCACGCTCGAGCCGCTTCGGGATCGGGCAGTCCGGCGAACGAGCGCTGGACCATCGGCGTCTCGACGTAGCCCGGATGGACCGAATTGCACCGAATGCCGTAGCGCTTGCGCGCACAGTGCAGCGCGACCGACTTGGTGAGCAGCCGCACCCCGCCTTTGGACGCGTTGTAGGCGACCAACTCGGGGCTGCCGACGATCCCCGCTACCGACGACATGTTGATGATCGAGCCGCCGCGCGCTTTCATCACGCGCACGGCGTGCCGGCAGCCGAGAAAGACCCCGTCGAGGTTGACGGCCTGCACGCGGTGCCACTCCTCGAGGGTGATCCGCTCGATATCCTTGACGACGGAGATGCCGGCGCTGTTCACGAGGACGTCGAGCCTGCCGAACCGCCGAAGCACCTCGTCCATGACCGTAGCCCAGCTCGCGTCGTCGGTGACGTCGAGCCGGCCGTACGAAAGCGCTTCGTGCTCGTTCTCGGCGAGCGCCGCGGCCTCAGTGTCGATGTCGCCGATGACGACCGAGGCGCCGCTGGCCGCGAAGCGGCGGGCGGCGGCCAAACCGATACCGCTCGCACCCCCGGTGATCAACGCCACTTTTCCGACCAGGCGATACACTCACAGCCTCCCTTGTAGGGCGGTCATGGCGTCGGGTACGTCCTTGCGGACGCTGGGACCTATCGCGCCTTCGCGGTCCGCAGGTGCGCCGAGCGGCCTTCGCCGCTGACCAGGCGCGCGTGGTACGTGCGGTCGTTGGCGTCCCAGTAGGCACGGAAGAGCTCGAAGAGGTCGAACGAGCGGCGCAAGTCGCCGTTCCAGAACTCCTCGCGAGCCATCGCACGCAGGCCTGCGACGAGCAGCGGCTCGCGCCGCTTCTGCCGGAACGAGTCGAGGTCGCCGGTGAGAAAATCCTCGCAGCTGGTCTCGACCAGCGCTGCGGCGCGTTTGAGCTCGGCTTCGATCAGGGCTCGCTCGCGCACGCCTTCAAGCCGGGCTCCGTCCGAGGTGAGCGAAAAGAGGTCCCACAGGCCGAAGCTCTCCCGGCCCGAGCACAGGCGCACCGAAATGGCGGCTTCCTCGGCGGGGTCATAGGCGATCACGACGGTCCGGTCGCCGCCCCGGTACCAGGCACAGGGCGGTGACTCGGTCGACTGCTCTAGATAAAAACCACGCGCTTCCAGGAACGCGAACCGCTCCTCGATGGATGAAAGCAGCGTGGCAGACCGAACCTGCCCCTCCATATACTTGGTTTTTCGGCCACGAAGGTCCGAAACTTTACGTCGCGGTCGGGTGCCGAGAGGGCAATTCGTGCCCCCGAGGGTAGTTAGGCCGCCCACGGAGGCTCGCGTTTTCCTTTATGCCATCCAGACCGATCATGATCGCCGTCGGAGGCGACTCCGGCAGCGGCAAGACGACGCTCTGCCGCGGGATCTACGATATCTTCGGCGCAGAGCGCACCGAGACGATCTGTCTCGACGACTACCATTCGCTCGACCGGCTTCAGCGAAAGGCGGTCGGCCTCACCGCGCTCGATCCCCGCGCGAACAACTTCGCGGCGATGGAGGAAGACCTGTGGGCGCTGCGTGAGGGCCGCGCGATCGAGAAACCGATCTACGACCACCGTGACGGCAGGTTCAAAGGCGTCGAGCGCGTCGAGCCCAAGGAGATCATCGTCGTCCAGGGTCTCTTCGCGCTCTACACGCGAGCCATGCGCAGCCTGTTCGACGCAGGCGTTTGGCTCGACCCCGAGCTCGAGCTCAAGACCGCTTGGAAGATGCAGCGCGACAGGCTGCAGCGCGGCTACACCGAAGACGAAGTGCGCGCCGAGATGGCCAAACGGCACCCGGACGTCGAGCGCTACATCACGGCGCAAGGGAAGTACGCCGACCTCGTCCTCACGTTCTTCCGTTCGCCCGGCTGGTTCACGGAAAAGGATCCGGCGAAGCTTTCCGCACGCTTCCGCAAAGGCGGTCGCTTCCGCCCGCTCGACTATTCCGAATTCGCGAGCTCCAGCACGCACATCCACGAGCTCAAGCAAACCGCGGGCGGCTATCCCGAAACGATCATCGAGCTCGACGGCGACATCACACCGGCGACGGCCGACGGCGTCGAAAACAAGATTTGGTCCTTCATGGGCTCGCATGCCCACCCGCGCCCCGAGCACCTGGGGAGCTTCAAAGACGCGAGCGGCGAGACGCGGGTCTCGCATTCACTGGCATTGGCACAGCTCTTGATCGCACGGCGCGTCGTGCTGATCGAAAACGAGCAGATGGAGATGGTTACGTGAGCCAAACGACGGTCAACGGCGAGACCAAGACGAAGAACAACCGGCTGACTGCCGGCGTGACCCCGTATGCGGAGATGGGCTACTGGCAGCCCGACTACGAGCCCAAGGACACCGACGTCCTGTGCGCCTTCCGCATCACCCCGCAGCCCGGCGTCGACT
>JBKQHO010000016.1:0-23744 GCA_052267165.1 Vulcanimicrobiaceae bacterium
GTACCGCTTCCAAATCGGAGCGACTGTAATCCCGCAAGCCGACGTCGAGGTTTTTACGCCCGACAGATTGCTTCGCGACGTCGCCGTGGCGTTCGAGTTGACTGCGGATAGCGGTGCGGATGAAATCTGTACGGTTGGAATAGAAACCCTCACGGACCATCAGATCGATGTGCCCGAGATCGACGAAACCGAGATTGATCGTAATTTTCTCGGTATCGCCGCCTTTGGGTCGTAACTCGTGCACCCTTACGCACCTTTCGGTAGTCTTACCATCTCTCTACCATCTGCTCTCCATCTAGATAGATGGTACAGCAAGGCCGGCTGGCCGTCAAGTGGTTCGCGACGTCGCAGCTCGCGGCCATGCCGCGGACGACTCTGAGATAGGGCGACAAACTGGCCGATTGGGGCTGTAGGCCTCCAAGATCGAGTTGCACGTCCACGAACTGATAGTCACCTCGGCCGACGTGCTGCGCACAATGCGGGGGTCTGAAACGGTGGAAAGCCTTGTGTGATCGGGCTTTCCTCGTAGTAACGGAAACTCTGATTATCGTTACTTCTCGCCGGAATAGAGAGGCGTCGGGGCGGCCGCTTCGTACTGCCGTTCAAAAGCTGTTGGCCATCGTTAGAGCCGGAGTGGCTCGCCAAAGGCCTCACGGGGGTGGCTTCCCTTGTTAAGCCTAGCTTCCGTCCTGCCGAAAAACGACCAGCAACAGGCTCTTCGAGTTGTGGGGCGAGATGTTCGCCGACCCGATCCTTGCCACGACCGTGCTCGACCGGCCCGTGCACCATGCCCACATCATCCTGATCGCCGGCGAAAGCAACCGAACCCGCGACCGCGGACCCCAGGGACGGGGCGGGTCGGCGTCCCACACTATATAGCTTTGTGCAACGGACGGACGTATTAGCGTCGGTACTTTGGCCGAGAGAGAGTGCCTCGCGGACGGCGTCGGCGCAGCGTACGCCTCCTAAGCGGCGACGATCGAACGGGCCCAATCGAGCGCCTCGGGGTACGTTTCGCTATCGAAGACGAATTCTTGTCCACGGCCTACAGTCTGCAACAGAACGCGATCTTTCTCGACTGTCCAACGTTGCCGATCGCCGTGAAACGATAGAGGCTTGTCGCAGCGATCAGGATCGAACCATGTTGGAAGTTGCCACTGACTACATGAAGCGTTGCGCGCCGTCAGTTGACGCTCACGCGCATAGCGTCCGAAAACACCGGCGCCGGGCAGATCACTAAACGGCAGCCGGGCCGCAGCAACATACAGCCTATTGTTGTCACGATTGCCGTAGAAATGTGGATGATAGGTAGCCCATGCCGGGCCAGAAGGCGGACTTGTGAGACGAATGATTTCGCCAACCCCTCTGTGTCAATATGAGCTGGGGCCAGTTACGGGACATAATTATTGAGGGCGTGAAGGACATGACCAATGGCATTCAACTCCCCGACGCCCAACCCCGAGGTTCCTGCGAAAGCAACGCGTAGGCGCTTTACAGCCTCCCAGAAGGCTCGCATCCTCGACGCGTACGAGAGTGCTTCCCCTATCGAACGAGCGGCGCTGTGCCGACGTGAACATATCTACTCCTCGATCATATCAAACTGGCGAAGACAGCGGGCGTCGGGAATACCGCTAGCAAATCGCCGAGGTCCAAAGCCCGATCCTGAAGCCGTCGAGGCAACGCGATCGCACAAGCGAATCGCAGAGCTTGAACGCAAGCTCGCCAAGGCGCAACAGGTGATTGACATCCAGGGAAAAGTCTATGCACTCTTGCGGGCGTGTGCCGGCGAGAGTGCGGATCATCTGGATCTGCCGCCGTGGAGCAAGCGGTCCGGGACGTGACTGTTGTCTTAGGTGAAAGGCGGGCTTGCGAGCAATTGGGGATCGCACGCACAACATTCCAACGTCATCAAGTCCTCGAAACGATCGCAGATGAAACGACGACGGTTCTTCTCGATGAATCGAACATTGCAGCGGAAGAATCAACGATAAAATCATCGAGACAACTCCGACGTCATCTGGGCCGTCAAGAATGGAAGGCCGCCCGCACATCGTTCCGTGCTCTTACACGGGAACAACGTCAAACTCTACTCGATGCCGTACACGAGACACGCTTTATCGATCGCAGCGTTCCCTACATTTATGCGACCTTACTCGACGAGAATTGCTACTACGGCTCAATTTCTACGATGTATCGTGTATTACGCAGCGTCGGCGAAGTTGGTGAACGCCGTGACCAAGCTACCCGTCCTGCGCACGTCAAACCTGAACTTTGCGCGACTGGATCAAATCAGGTGTGGACGTGGGACATAACAAAATTGGATGGCCCGCAGAAATGGACCTATTTCTATCTCTATGTAGTAGTCGACATTTACAGCCGATACGTTGTTGGATGGATGGTTGCCGATCGCGAAAGCTCGGCTTTGGCGAGGTTACTACTCGAGACGACGATTCGGGAACAACGCTGCGACCCAACGAAGCTTACGATCCATGCTGATCGTGGAAGCTCCATGAAGTCGAAGCCGGTCGCCTTCATGCTCGCCGATCTTGGCGTGACAAAAACCCATTCGCGACCGCATGTGTCGAATGACAATCCGTATATCGAGTCACTTTTCAAAACGACCAAGTATCAACCCGAGTTTCCTGAATCATTTGCCAACATTGCGGAGGCGAGATCGTTTTGTCGCACGTTCTATCGGTGGTACAATAGCGAGCATCGCCATAGCGGCATCGCGCTGTTCACCCCGTCCGACGTGCATCACGGGCGGGTCGAAGAGAAGTCTGCGATTCGTCAAACCGCACTCGACGTCGCTTATGCGAAGCATCCCGAGCGATTCGTACGCGGGCGACCGAAGCCGCTGCAGCTCGCGCCAGCCTCCTACATCAACCGTCCACAGGACTCAGCTGAGCGGACCGATGCTGCTTAGCCTCTGCCTGAGCCGGCCGTGAGCCCCGGGGTCCGGGGCAGCGCCCCGGTGGTGGAGGCCGATATCTGCTCTGCGCTTCGCTCTGCCCGTCTCCCTCGGTCGCCCGGGTCCGCGCGAGCCGATGATGTCAAGGGCGGCCCACAGGCCGAGCGCAGCGGTCCTTGACATCATCGGCTACAATTTTCGACCCGACCGACGGAGGCTGTGTTTTCTCCGACATGCGATCAGCGAAGAAACCGGTCAATAATCATCTCGCTAAACACTAATGCTTAAGCGGCGCCGGCCCCAACCCTATTGACAATTTCCGAACGGAAAGCCAACCCCACAAAACGTGAACATTAGGAGCGCGACGACTGTATCGCAACTGTCCATTCAGAAGAAGCGTCTCGCGATACAAACCATAGAATAGGAAGAGAGCTCCTACGCGACCCCATAGTTGTCGAGGTGCGTCACAAATCCGCCGTCCTGTCCAAAGACTGGCCGCCACCCTGAAACACGTTCTATTGCGCATGAATCAATATCAGGGTCGAGGTGAGCCCCTGAATCCCTGGTGAATTTACCGTTAGTGACCTGTTCAACGATCAAACCGAGACTCTCGAAGTCCGGTGATGGGCTCGCGATAACTCCATATTTGATCGGAGAACTCTTATCCGGAATCGGAAGACTTACCATCGTTCCATCAGGAAAAATGGGACTCGGCCGGCCACCTGAGTCTGGGCTTGAATCGAAGCCTTTTCGACTAAGAATTATCTTCACGCTCGCGTTACCCTCGATCACCTCGCCGGCCACCTCGGCGGAGGACTAATGGCCTTCATTGGTTCGGCACGCCTCACATTCCGCACTTCAGGCGGGCAATATAACTCGAATTTCTAGTCATGGGAGCGGCCGATAAGCCCGCTGAGAGACGCCGAGCAGGGTGAGGACCTGGTTTTGTAAGTCGGTGAGCTGCGCCTCAAAGACTTGCGCGGGACCTCCGTGGTCGAGCAGCCGGTGCTGCGTGACGAAGCTGAAGAGGCGTAGGATCTGTTCGCTGGTTGGCCGTTCACACGATCGTTGCTCCGGATAAAGTGGCAGCTCGTCGATGTTCGCTCGCTTCATCGCTTGGCGGAGTTCGCGCTCGATCAACGCTTGCACGAGGAGCGCCAGGAAGTACACGGTGAACATCGCCTCGATCCGACCTTCGTTCTTGAGGAACACCGGCGCGATCTCGTGCACAGTCTTGATCTGCTCGAAGCGCTTTTCGATCATGGGCTGGCCCTTGTTGGCCTGCAGAACCGCCGGCGCCGATAAGCTTCGGTCGTTGGTGATCAACGGGTACATCCCGTCGCTCTTGTGGTCGTACGCGACGGCGTCTTCGTCAGCGCTCCACTCGAGGTCGTAACGTCGCCGGGTGATCTTGCGATGCACAGGTTGCCGAGCCAGGGCGGCCGGGGCCGGCCTGTTTGGAACGATGCTCCTCGCGCGTCCGGCGCCGAACTTTCAGGTAGCGGCCGACCTGCCGCTTCTCGAGAACGATGGCGACCTGCTCCTCGATCTTAGGCGCTCTGCGCAGCCTGGTCGATGTAGTCCATGTTCTCGTGAGAGCAAAGCTTCGAATCGGCGACGTAGAGAAAGTCTGCCTTACCGGCCACGGTCCGCAACGCATTCCAGGTCTCGATGTGGGTCCGCGAGTCGCTCGCGTTCCCCGTCGGCGCAGCGGAAGTGAACGGGGACGTTGCCGTCGGCATCCATCGTCAGAATGAAGAGCAACTGTTTGAGGTCGGGCCGGTGGTCTTTCGAGTAGCCGTACGTGATCGCCGGCGCCGTTCGTCCTCGAATGTTTCGCCGTGAGGCCGCGCGGTATTGACCGCAGAAGCGAATCGACGTCGAGTCGTTGTGGAATTCCTCGAAGCGCACGCCGAAGCGCTGGCCGACGGCGACCACGACGTCGGTCAGCAAGGCGGCGCGATCGGCGTCGAAGAGCCGGACGAGGGCTCGTCCGATGCGGTCGTCGCTGAGGTGCTCCAACTCGTGGGCGTGCAACCCAAAGAGCCAACCGGCAAAGCCTTGCACCATCTCCGCTTGGCGGTAGATGGGCTCCCGCTCGACGATGATCGAGCGCAGCAGCACGCCGAGCGCGCGGGCATGCGGCAGCGCGCTGCGGGCATCGGTGGTGGGAACGTGCTTGTCGAGCAGCTCTTCCAGACCCGTCCGCTGGAGGAAGTGGTTCACCAGGGGGAGGGGACCTAGCCGTTCACTCTGCATGGTGAACCGCTCATCGCCGCGACGGGGGACTTGCGTGCCCCGGCATCCTGCCTGTATTATCGCAGACAGATACTAAAGGAGTCAAGTCCCTACTTCATGCCAGCAGGCTCACGCCAACCCGCCGACAGCATTAAGCGTGCCCGCGAGCGGATCGCCAACATTCGCGCTGCCATCGACGCCGTCGACTATCTGTGTTCCGGCACACTCGTCCGGCGCACGAAGTTGTGCGGTAGTCCCAGGTGCGCGTGCGCCACCGATCCAAACGCGCGCCACGGGCCGTATTACGAGTGGGGGCACATGAAAGGAGGCAAGCCCGTCACCCGGATGGTCTCGCCACGGCAGGCCACAGCCCTGCGGCACGCTATTGCGAACTACAGAAAGGTCAAAGCGCTTCTACGTGATTGGGAAGCCGAAACCGAGCGTCTCATCGATCTCGAACACCCGCGTTCAGAATGACCAAGGTAGTCGAGCTAATTCGATGCAAATGCCCCTGCCGATGTGCGGAATGTAAGACCAGCGGGTTCAACGCGCGCATATCCGCCTCGGTCATCCGCGCCACCCATGCCCGTTCATCGAGCACGCGCTGGAGCATCAATGTGTTGACGTACACCAAGCACGCCTGCACCAAGTGCAACGCGAGCACTGAAAGTTTTTGATCCTCAAGGCGATTGGTCGCGACTTCGCCTCCCTTGCCGAAAAAGATGAAGCTGTTCGCGTATTACAGTTCTCGACGACGTTCAGCCCCTTCGTGTATTTCACGACGGAGCGGCTCCGAGTTCAAGTAGCGACAAAGGAAGATCGTTTTCTCCGGGTAGCAAACGGATATGCAAGCGCTCGTTCTCGACTCCTACGGCGGTAACTCGCACCTGCACGTGCGGCAACTACCGGATCCGACTCCCGCGTCGGGTCAGGTTCGGCTGCGGGTCAAAGCGGGGGCATCGCGATCTGGGATGCGATGGTGCGCGACGGCAAATTCCCGTTGCCAATGAAACCCCCGATGACTCCGGGCTTCGAGGGCGCGGAAATCGTCGAGATGATCGGCGCGGGCGTCGAGGCGCGGAAGACCGGCGACGAAGTGCGGGCACATGTCGTATCAGTCGACGGGGCTGTGGGCAGAGCGAGCAGGTCTCCCCGCAGACGATTGCAGTCGCCTGCCCAGCTCTTTATGATTTCACCGAGGCCGGTGGACTGGGGGTCGCTGCCGTGACCGCCTAAATGGCGCCTCGGCGGCCACCCAAAAGCGGCCACCCGCGGCCACTTGAAAACCGGCCAGAGGTCGGTGGCCACTTTGAAAACCGGCCAGTAGCCTAGAACCTAGAAGAGCGGTCGGCTCCAGCTTCCGCGGCGCAGTAGCGCCGTAATGAATGAGCTGAGCGTGACCGAACAAGACACGATTCTGGGCCTCCTTCGGCTTGGCTGGAGCCTGCGGCGAATCCAGCGCGAGACCGGGCATCGCCGCGAGACGATCGCGCGTTACGGAGCCGCCGGCGGCTTGTTGCCGGCAAAACCGGCCAAAGTGGCCACCGACCCTCCGACCGAGGTTGACCCTGAGGTGCTCGCGGACCCGCCGCCAGCGGAAGGCATGCCGGCGCAGCGGTCGCGCAGCAATTGCGAGCCGCATCGCCCGTTCATCGCGGCGGAAGTCGCCAAGGGCCGGAACGCCGTTGCGATCTACCAGGATCTGGTCGAACATCATGGCTACACCGGCGCATACAACGCCGTCAAGCGGTTCGTCCGGAAGTTGTGCCCACACGAACCCCATATCAAATGCCGCTTCGAGACGGCCGCCGGCGCCGAGATGCAAGTCGATTACGGCCAGGGCGCCAAAACACGGCACCAGGTCACTGGAAAGTACAGCAGACCAAGACTTTTCGTAATGACGCTCGGCTATAGCCGCCATGCATTTCGTAAGACGGTGTGGGAGTCGTCCTCGCAGACCTGGTGCGAACTCCATGAAGAGGCATTCGCATATTTCGGCGGCGTCTGCGCAACGATTCGACTCGACAACTTACTCGAAGGCGTCATCGATCCCGACATCTACGACCCGAATCTCAACCAGCTCTATGCCGCGATGCTCAAGCACTACGGAATAGTCGCGTTACCGTGTCGACCCTACGCGCCGGACCTCAAAGGAAAGGTCGAATCGGCGGTGGGGCACACGCAGGAGACGGCATTGAAGGGACGCACGTTTGAGACCATTGAAGAACAGAACGCGCACCTGATGCACTGGAACGAACGCTGGGCTTTCACTCGCATTCATGGTACCGTCAGGCGTCAAGTTCGCGAGATGTTCAACGAAGAACAGCCGGCGTTGCAGCCGCTGCCACCGACACGCTTCGAGTACTACCGCATCCTTCAACGGCGCGTCCATCTCGACGGCCACGTCGAAGTCGATCGCGCATACTACTCTGCCCCGCCGCGCTATGGTGGCGCCACAGTCGTCGTTCATGTCGGTCGCCTGTGGCTGCGAATTATCGATCCCTACACCCAAACGCTGGTCCGCGAACACGAGTTGACGCAGCGGGGTAAGAGACGCACGGCTGAAGCCGATCGCCCCAAGCAGACCCCGCTGAAAATCGAGCATCTGGTCGACAAAATCGCCCGCCACGGACCAGCCTGCGGCTTGTTCGCACGATCGGCCGTCGATGAGTATGGAGCGACTGCCGCGCGCATGCTCTTTGGCGTACTCGACCTCGTGCGCCGCTATGGCCCGCAATCGGTCGAGCACGCCTGTGAAGTCGCCGCCCAAGCGAAATCTCTGCGCTATCGATTCTTGCGAACGTATCTTCAACACCATGCGACGACAAAGACTCTTGTCGCGCGACACAAGGTTGTCGCCGAAATAGACACCTATGCCAAGCACCTCAACGCTTTGATGCCAGGAGATCCATCATGACCACCGATGAACTCGACCGTGCTTTGCGACAATTACGTCTGGGCGGCATGGCTGATTCGTTTACCGCTCGCGCCCAACAAGCCCGAGCAGAGCAGTTGGGACCAGTCGACTTTCTCAGTCTCCTCGTTCACGATGAGATGCAACGGAGGCGGGATCGGCTCTTGGATCGACGCATGAAGGCCGCGACGTTGCGCGATCGGACGAGCCTCGACTCGTTCAATTGGAGCTTCAATCCCAACATCGATCGCGCATTAATCTTCGAGCTCTTGACGTGCCGATTCATCGAACGACATGAAGACATTCTCATCCTCGGTAATGCCGGCGTTGGGAAGTCGCGCATCGCTCAGGGGATCGCCGTTGCAGCGATCCACGGTGGCTTTCCCGTTCTTTACCGGGAAGCCCATCAACTCTTCGAAGAGCTCGTGTTCGCCGAGCTCACCGAGGAGCGATCGCAGCTCGTCACCACGCTCGCCGAGATTCCACTCTTGGTCATCGACGATCTTGGAATGCGTAAGCTTCCCGCTAGCGCGGCCGAAGATCTTCTGGAAATTGTCATGCGACGCTACGAGCGAGCCTCGACAATCATCACTTCGAACCGGCCGCTCGAGGACTGGCCAACCATGTTCAGCGACACACCGGCCGTCACGGCATTTCTCGACCGATTGATGCATCACGGCCACTTCATCCAGATTCGGGGAAAGAGCTACCGCCTACACGAGTCCAGCCTCGCAGCTCGAGAGCGCAAGGCAAAACTGGACCCGCAGCCAACTACCCCGCCGTAAAACTCCTCCTGGAGTCGACCGGCTCTTCAAATTGGCCGGTTTTGAAGTGGCCATGGGTGGCCGGTTTACAAGTGGCCACCGAGGAATGGCGATCGTCGAGACGCTCGCCCCGATGCGCGGCGAGACGGTGCTGGTCGCTGGAGTTGCCGGCGGCGTCGGTACGATCGCGGACCTGGCCGCTCTACTGAGGGAAGTCGCAAACGCGCCGTTTTCGTCGTCGCTCCAGGACGGCGTTTGCCACGTGAAGGCAGCGTTCCTCGGTCACGTTCTCGTCGGCGAGCGCGACGCGAAAACTCGCGCGATCCTCACCGACACAGTCGACGGCCGTTCGCCCTCGGCCGGCCTTTTTTCCGTCAACGGGTTCACGTATCAGTAGATGCGTCCGTGAGGCAGGCTGGTGCCTCGGAGACGTACGAGTCGACGTAAATTGACGCTATCCCACGTTGAGTGGCAGTCTTCCTTGTTCTTTCCCGATTTGCGATAGGTCTGACGCGCACGATGAGGTTAGCACGCGCAGCTCACGCTTCTTCTAGATGAACTCGCAGATGTGAAGATTTTGGTCTCGATGATCTTGCAAAGTAACGATTGGCGTGGCATAATCGCCAGCAAGAAAACGACGCCGCCCCGCTCGTTTCGCCGCAAACTGGAGTGCCCATTTCAGTCCATGGCAAAGAGCTTAGTAAGTTTCATAATCCGTACATAAGCAAACGATTAGCTAGCGATAATGTAGGGTTAACGTTTATTAATGGTTCTCTACTGAGTGAGCCTCGCTGTTCGAGGCAGGTCCGACACCAACATTGCTTTGCAAGGTTGCCGCAGGGACATTGCGTACCCTAGTGGGTTCATCGGTTCTTGCTTCAGTGGTGTTCCCACCGATCGTTCGTTGCATCCCGTTGCGCGAACTGTTGCCGGCCAGACGGTAGCTTGCGGCTACACACGACGGTCCAATTCGATGACGCTTCGTCATGTTGCTGAGCACGTTCGGACGCCAGATTTGAGCGTAAGCGCGTTCGCGAAGCAGCCTTACACAAAGGCTGCGTTCTTGCGGAAAATCTGCACAGAAACCGATGTCGCAAGAGCGGCGCCGGCTCATTACGGATTCTCTACGACGTTTGTCTGCGTCGATCGACTACGCGTTAGGCGTCGCGAATACACGCCCCACTTGGCTTTGTTCAGGAATCAGTTCTTGTGAAGAAGATATGAAAGCGCGGAAAGGCATGCATGAGGACGATTCTACCGACGAAGAACGGCGACGTTAGCAAGTATCGAGAAGCACAGATCGCGGACCTAGCAGACGCTGAGCGCGCCTGGCGAATGGTCGACTCCTACCGGCGCACACAAAGTGCGCTAATTTGTTTGCTCGTCGTGGTCGCGCTGGTGTGTGTGGTGCTTGCGGGGAAGTCGCAGCATGACGTGATTATCTACCGCGAGTCGCCACATGGGATCGCGCTGATGAGCGAGGGCGTTCAGACGCGTACCCCTCTCGAGTCTTCGGTGGAGCACCAGCTTGGGTTGTGGCTCGAGGACGTGCGAGACGTCCCTGCGGGTGACGTAGAGCTCGCGCGGCGTAACGCACATAACGCTCTGATTATGAGCGAGAAGGATTCGCCTGCGGCTCGCGACCTCGTCACGTTGTTTCGTTCGGACCAGAATTCCGCCGATCTCGGCGCGAAGCTGACGCGAACCGTAGAGGACTTCATCGCTAGCCCGGTCGTCGGAACGCACACCTACATGCTCGGTTGGCGCGAGATCGTCGAGCCGCAAGGGAAGGCGGCGCAATCTTGGCGCTGTTCAGGTAGCGTCGGCATAACACCACCGTCGATCCCTGACGACGTGGAGCTTGGGGGGATCGATCCGGCGGGAGTGTTCGTCGAGGCGTATCAGTTGCAGTGTCAGCCGGAGCAGCGGTGAGACGAGTCTCGTCGTTTGCGCTCGCGCTAGCGTTGCTCGGTTCGCCGGCACTAGCGGGCGAGCCGGATGCACACTTCGTCAGCGTTCCGTTTCTGCCCGACCATCAAGCGACCATCGTCTGCCCAGTCAATATGCTTTGCACGGTACGGCTCGAGACGGGCGAGCACGTGCGCGACGGTTTGAATTCGCAAGTGCCGGCCTGGGATCCATGCGCCACCAGCGGCGACGCAAGCAAAAGCTGCTCGCTCATCACGCAGGGCGACACGCCGATCCTGGTGTTTCGACCTGTTTCAGCCGGGCTGAAGGCGAACGTCGTCGTGACGACGGACACGCGGACCTACTTCATCCTGTTGAAGTCGGTGCAAGGCTCGTCGCCGACCTATTTCTCCTTCCAGTATCCGCGGCGCGTCACGCGCCCCGTACAAGCGCCGCTGACGGTGCCCCAGCAACTCGCGCTCGCGTGCTCGTGGCAAGCGACGAACGCGCCGCGAGACGGCTACGATGCTGACGCAAAGCCGGCGGAGCTGCGTCCAGTCCGAGTCTGTCACGATAAGGAGCACACGTGGCTCGCGCTGCCGCCGCTTTCAACGGTGCCGGACGACATGCCGGTGCTGCACGAACTGACGCCGGACGGTGAGCGCCTGGTGAATTACAACGTTTTCGCGAGCGACCGCATCATACGCATTGACGGCGTCGGCTTCGGCTACGTGCTGCGCGGCGGGGGCAAGGATACGATGCACGTGCACCGGATCGTGGCGCCGGCTGCGTCCGCTGCCGCCGCCACGCCGGTGGCGCATGCGCCGAGCTTGGACACGCACGCGGACGGCCAACTGCAAGCTATCCTCGGAGGACACGATGCCGAGAGATGAGTTCACGGATGTCCCAAGCCCGATCGAAGAGCCCGGCTTTCGTTCGATTCCGCGCAACCTTCGTGTCGGCGGGTTGGCCGTCGGTGCGTTGCTGCTTGCAGTCGGATTGTGGGCGTGGCTTTTCGCTCGGCCGGCTTCCTTGAACGCGGCCCCGCAGATCGCGCAGGTGGCGCAGCCGGCGGTCGACGTGGAGTCGACCGACTCCGTCCTCGCGACGCCGACGCCGTTCTCGGTGGTTCGGATGTCGAGGTCGTTCGCGTCGCGGGCGATCGCAGAACACTTCCCACTCTTCGTCGCAACCCCGCGGCCGGCGAAGTCGCGACCGCCTCCGCTGCCCGCGCCTCCGCCTGAGGCGGCCGAAGGAATGCCGCCAAGTCAAGTGGCCACGAGCGAGGTCGCCGCGGTTCCACGCGTGCTTACTTCAGCCGAGATGGGGAACGCCCGAATGAACCTCCCGGCCGAAGCGCCGGCCGCGCCTGCGGCGGCCTCGCGCTTTGGTCCCTCGCCCGCCGCCGTGCAAGCTCCGAGCGGTCCGCACTCCTCGTTCTTCGCCGACAAGAATAGCGACATCGGCTACGAGCCCGAGGACGCCCCGTGCATCGTGCGTGCCACCAGCGCGATCTCGGCCCGGCTGGTCACGCGGGTCGACAGCACGCTGCCGGGCGGCATGGTCAAGGCCGAGATCATCACACCGCTCGATTGCGCTTCAGGGGACGAAGCCGCGCCCGCCGGCGCGATCTTACAGGGCGCATACGACTCGAACACCGTAGCCGGCGAGGCGCGCCTCCTGGTGGTCTTCACCCGCATCATCTTCCCGCCGTCGCCGGCGCATCCGAACGGTCGAGCCTACGCGATCGGCGCGCAATCGGCGACGGGAGTGGAGGGTGAAACGGGCCTCGGCGGGCGCGTGAATACGCACCTTGGAAGCGTCGCGGGTCAAGCGATCCTCTACACCCTGCTCGGCGCGGTCGGCACGGCGCTCGGAAACGTCGGGAATCACGGTACCTCGATCGGGCTGAACGGCTCGTCGGTAACGTCACAATTTCCGTCGCAAGCCGAGCGCATTGCGCCGACGATCTATGCGAACCCAGGCGATCCCGTCGACGTCGTTCTGGCGCGCGATCTCGCGATGGAGCCCGACAGGTGATTTCAGCACCTATCCTGGCAGGACTGTTGTCCGCGTGCGCGCCGAACGTCGACGTGCGGACGGCGGCGGCGATCGTCGCGGTCGAAAGCGGAGGCGATCCCCTTTCCCTGCATGACAATACGTCGCACAGCTCCTTCCATCCGCGCGACCTCGCTGCCGCGACGCGGCTTGCACAGTCGCTCATCGGCCGAGGCGATTCCGTCGACTTGGGCCTCGCGCAGGTCAATAGCGGCAATTTCGCGGCGTTCGGCGTGACGGCAGCGCAGATGCTCGAGCCGTGCCGCAATCTTTCCGTTTCGCAGCGCATCCTCGCTAGAGACTACGCCGCGCAGTATCAGCGGGCCACGGGCCCGACGGAAGGAGAACGGCGCCAGCTCGCGCTTCGCTTGGCATTCTCGACGTATAATTCAGGTTCGGCACAAGCGGCGCCGAGCTACGCGGACCTCGTCGTTGCCGCAACGAGCTCCGTGCTGGTGCGTGAGACCACGGCGATCGCCGATGCACATCGGGCAGCGAGTCCGAATGCGGATGTCTTTCCTGCGACCGCTGCGGCGAAGCCTTCTGCGCCGGCGCGCATCGCGTACGTGCCGCCACGCGCCTCAGCGGCGTTCGCCGGCATGCCGGAGCGAACGATCGTCGGCGCCGCGTTCGTGGGGGGTAGCCGGTGAAGCGCGTGGTGATCTATCTGGTCGCGGTACTCGGAATGCTCGAGCTCATCGCTTGGCATGGGCCGCGCCTGGCGTGGCCGGTCTCCGACAGTTTGCCGCGCGGGTTGTATTTGTATGTCCCTGGGCAAGCGAAACGCAGCGAGGTCGCCCGCGTCTGCCTGCCGCCGGGAATAGCGAGTTACGCTCTGGCGCACGGGATCGACCGGCAGGGCGGCGATTGCGCCTCCGGGCTCTTGCCGCTGGGGAAGGTCGTGGCCGGCGTGACCGGCGACGTCGTCGACGTCGAGCGCGACGGCGTGCGGATCAACGCTGACCTGTGGCCGCAGTCGCGGCAGAAAGATTTCGACTCGCATGGCCGGCGGGTCGATTTGCGCGTGTCGTACGGCGCGCGTACCCTCGGCCCGGACCAAGTGTGGCTCATGGGGCGCAGCGCGAACTCGTGGGACGCTCGTTATTTCGGCGCGCTGCCGGTCTCGTCCATCGACGGCCGGTTTATTCCCCTATTCGTACAGGAGAAGAAGCAATGAAACGATTCCTTTCAGTCCTCTGCGGTGTGTCAGCTCGATCGGTCCCGTATGCTCTCGCGGTCGTCGCAGCGAACCTCCACGCCGCGGGGGCGGCGCCCACCGGCGGCATCCCCGAGGTGTCGACGGGCGCGACCTACATTCAAACCACCTTCCTCGGCGCCGGCTCTTTGATCGCGGTGGTCGGCATCGGCAGCGGCGCCATCCATCTGGCGCACCACAAGGAAGATTGGGGCGGCGGTTCGAGCCGGATCGCGGCGGGCGTCGTCGGCGCGACCGTCATCGGGAAGGCTCCGGCCTTAGCGACCATGTTCGCTCCAGCGACCTTCTAAACCGTGAACCGGCACCTCGGCGGCCGGACGTGGGCGAAGCCGTTGGCAGCCGCTTCGACGCGGCCGATTCCATGGCTGTTCATGGATCGGCGCATCTTGGCGGTCGTGGGTTTCTGCGTCCCCGTCGCCATGTGGGCGTCCGACTGGCGCTGGCAGTTCGCGTTTGCGATCTTGGCAGCGGCCATTGCGTTTATTGGCGTCCTGATGTGGCGCTGGAATCCATACCTTCTTGACGACCTGCAGGCGCATTGCGCCCTCCCGCACGGAGGCCCCGACGACGCGTATGATTCTTGATTCTTCGGTTCTCGCCGCCGGTGGGCTGGTCGGTCTTGCCGGCCTCCTCCTTGCTCCAGAGGTTCGCGCGCGCCGCCGAGCTTCGACGCTCCAAGCCTTCCGTCGCGCGCAATCCGAGGGTCTCGCGGACATGCTTCCCTACCGGTGTCTCGTGCGCAGCGACGTCGTAAAGCTTGCGGGCGGGGCGTATCTGGCGGCGTGGGAGTTCGCGGGCCGCGATACCGCGACGCTCGACGAGGCGGCCATCATCAACGTAGCGTATCAAGCCTCGCTCGCCATCGGCAATCTTCCCGTCGGAACGGTCGTGCAACTCTATTCACGGCGCTCGCCGCTCGTCGAATACGATCGCGGTATCGGGGAGCCTCATCCGATGCTCGAAACGCTTGATGCGCTGCGAGCCGATTTCTTCACCTCGCGAGAGACCGTCTTCGGAACCCAGCGCTTTCTCGCTCTGACGTGGCGTTCGCCGGAGCTCGGCGCGCCAGTGCGCCGCCGCGCGAGCGCGGCGCTCTCGATCGGCGTCGATGGTGCGGCCAGGTCCGAGGACGCCTTGCTAGCCGAGTTCGAGGGGATCTGCGCGAAGATCGAGGCGGGGTGCGGTTCGCTCAACGTGCGACGCCTCGGTGAAGACGGCGACGGGCGGTCCGAGCTGCTCGGCTTCATCCGGTCGTGCGTGAGCGGTGAAGAGGGCGCGCTCGTGGTTCCTCCACCAAGCCAGCCCTTGAACGCCTTCCTGGCGCGCGAATACCGAGGGGGATTTTATCCGCGCATCGGGCGGTCGGAAGTGGGCTGCATCGAGCTGAAAACGTACGCGAGCGAAACGTGGCCGGGCATTCTCGACCGGCTCGGTGCGCTCGACGTCGCGCACCTGTTGGTTGTTCGGTTCATGCCGATGCCGCTGGTAGCGGCCCGCGAGCAACATCGCGGCACCTGGGCTGCGAACGAGGGCCAGGCGACGTTCCGCGGGGGGCTCATCGACCCGCATGCGCTCAAGGCCGCCGACCAGGCCGTCGAAGCCTACGGTGCAGCAGCCGACGAGCATACGCGAAACGGTCGGACGTCGGTCGTGCTCGTGCTGCGGGCCGAGACGCGCGAGCTCGTCGAGCGAGGAGAGCTGGCCGTTCGCGGAGCGTTAGAGGAAGCCGGCTTCGTGGGCGAGCCGCGCCGTCTCGCTGCGCTCGATACCGTTCTATCGACGTTTCCCGGCGACTCGGTGCACGGCGTTCGTAAGCATCCGCTCTCGGCACTCGACGTAGCGCACCTGATGCCGCTTCACGAGACGGAACGCGGGCGTCGCTATGCGGATTCTGAATCGCTGCCCGCGCAAACGCCGCCCGTGACGTATGCGCTCGGCCTGGGAAATACGCTGTCGCGCCTCCATCTCAACGGGGCGCGGGATCTCGGGCACGCTTTCGTCTGCGGCATGCCGGGCGTGGGCAAGTCCGTCACGCTCGCCGCCATGGCGGCGATGACGTACGCGCGTTTGCCGAATTTTGGTGTGACGATGCTCGACAAGGGCCGGAGCGCCTACCGGCTCGCGCACATGGTCGACGGCACGTTCTACGACCTGATGGAACCGGGGTCGCGTGACGGCTTCGCGCTCTTCTCTGACGTTGACGACCCCGAGCAGGCGCACGAAGTGCTCGCGATCTTGACCGAGATGCTCGAGCTCTGGGGCGTCGACGTCGATGCCGGCCAATCCGATAGGCTGAAGGAGGAGCTGCGGCTGATCGCGGGCCGCCCGCGCTCGCAGCGCTCGCTGTACTCCTTCGTCGAACAAGTGCAGGACCCGACGGGAAAGCTGCGGCCCGTGCTGGCTCAGTATCACCGGCTCGGCCAGCTCGGCATGGCGTTGGACTGTTCGAGCGACAGCTTCGAGAGCGGACGATTCAACGTCGTCGAGATCGAACGCGTGCTTGCGCTTCCGTTGCGCTTCCAAATCCCGATGTTGCGCGTGCTGGTGTGGAAGCTTCGCTCGCAGGTCCGGCGCATGCGTCAAACCTCGCCGAACCTGCACTGGCTTTACGTCATCGACGAATTGCATGCTATTGCGGGCACGGAGATCGGGGAAAAGTTTATCCTCGACACGCTGACTATGGGGCGTAAGGAAAACTTCTTCCTGTGGCTCGCCTCGCCGGCCGCGACCGACTTCACCAAGATGAGCAACCGAAACCGCCTGCTCATGTCGTGCGCGACGCGCATCTACTTCGGCGATCCGGCCGCGACCGACGACGCGACGAAGGCGCACTATGCGGACCTTCAGCTTCCCTCGAGCGGGATTGCGCAAGTGCCCTACCTGGCTGACCGCGAGTTTCTCTTGCACGCGCCCGGTCGGCAGACGTTGCAACGCCTGAGCCTACGTCTCGACCGCGACGTTCTCGCGATTCTGACTGGCGTGTCGCTTGCGCAAGGCGACGGACTTGCGGAACGTAATGCCCGCGTCGACGCGTTTCGGGAGCGCTTCCCGGCCGAACGCTTCGGCGCGCAAGCCTGGAAAATCGAGCTGCTCAAAGCCGAAGGCGCGCACGCAGCAGCGGCGCTGCTCGAATTCATCCTCACTAAGGACGCGAGAAAGGAAGTCTCAGCATGAAGCGCACCTTCTTCCTCGCCGCGATCATCATCGCGGCCGTGGCGGCTCCGGCGAGCGCCTTATTCGGGCCCATGCCGGTGACCGACGTCTTCGGGCTGCCCAAGTGGGTTCAGCAAATCACCAACCAGGAGATGCAAATCGCGCAAGGCGTGCACATGGTACAAGCCGACACCGCTAACCTGCAGCGGCTCGCAACGGCGCCGACGTTCCAAAATGCGGAGTCGGAAGTCAACGCGGTCTCCGCCACGGGCCAGCAGCTTGCGGCCGAGTATCGTGGGACCATGGCTGCCGGAGCGGTCGTTACGGACGCCTCGGAAGAAGCCGCCGAGGCCGCGCGGCTCAACGGCCTCGCACAGATCGCCCAGGGTGCCACGCAGCAGGCGCAAGTCTCAAATGCCTATGAAGCGCAGACGGTCAACTTGCTCGAGCAAGGAAACGTGCTCAACGCGCAAGTCCAGTTGCAGCACGCGGGAGAGTTGAAGGCGCTTGGGCAGGCGTGGGTCAAGTCGGGAGACGTCGTGTATGGCGCGTCGACCGCGCACGTGGCAAATCAGCTATGAAAAGAGACCCGGCGAACCAGCACTGCGGCTCCGCGCGCCGCTACCCGGTCGGCCGGCGCGTTCGCCGCTCGAGTGACGGCGGGCGCGAGTACGAGCGTTGCGCTCAGACCGCGACGAGCAGCCGAGAACGCTTGCCTCCCTCCTCCGACGGAGCGCGTAGAGAGGATAGCGGTAAGCGAAAACCTCGCATCGCCAGCTGGCTTGCGCCGGTCGCAGCGACCGCCTGCGTCGTTTATGTGGTTGCGGTTAGCCCTCATGCAGCGCATGCCGGGGTCTTGAACGACGTGCAGAGCTCGGTTGCGGGCATAACGGGCGGCTGGATGGACAACGCGCTCACCTACGCCGCGTGGCTGTTTTCCATCGTGGGCGTAACCTCGTGCATCGGCACCGGCGTGCGCCATTACTCGCTCAAGCACACCTTCGAAGGGATCGCCGACCCGGTCGCCGAGATGCTCTTTCGGTTGATCACGCCGCTCGTTATGCTCTACGTCGCCCAGCACTACTTGTCGCGCATCTTTGACTTTGCGAGTACGCTCGCCGGGGGAATCACGCACGTTGCGATCGCCGGGCCGGACGACATCCTCACGGTGGGCATGACGTCGGCCGGGGTGCTCTATCGTTCGGTGGTCGTGGGACCTCTTGGAACCTACATGGCGGCGAATCCATTGAGCATCGCGGGAAGCGTTGCAGGCGCAGTCGGATCGCCGGCGACGACCGCCGCGTCATCGCTGTTCGGCGCAACCCCGGATTTCATCAGTGCCATCGCGCTTTGTCTCGTCGGAGCCGGGGCGTTCTTCATGACCCTCATCGCTTTTACGCTGATCGCGGCCGAGATGCTCGTGCGCGCGATCGACGTCTTTATCAAGACCTCGATCGGGGCCGTACAGATCGGCTGGTCGGCGTCGCCGGCTACGGCTGACATGGCCTCCGCCTACTGGTCGGCCGTTCTCGCTTCGGTGTTCCAAGTGGTGATCATCTACGCGGTGGCATCCTTCCTTTCGACGGCCGCACTGACGGCGTTCAGCATGCCGCCTGAGGGAACGAGCGACTTGAAGACCATGCTCCGCGCGGCTGAGAACGCGATGCTGTTCTCGCTGGCGGCCGTCTGGATCGCGGTCAAGGTCCCGCATCTCGCCGCCAACGCCTTCAACGGGCGTGCGTCGCTGATGGCCAACGAAGCGATGCTTCAAGCCCACCGGTCCGCGACGTCAGCCGTCAAGAGCCTCGCGCCGCTGACGCGGGTTCGGCGCGCGTGAGCGCCTTGCGCGCGACGTCACGCGACGATTTCGCCGAATTGCAGGCGACGGCCGAGGCCCTCTCACGGTCGAACTTCGACGCGTTGCTGGGCCCTCTTAAGGCGTACCTCGACGACCCGCTCGTTCGCAACGTGAACGCAAACGCGGACGGGCGGATTTTCGTTGAGCACGCGGCCAAAGGCAAGTTCGAAGCGCCGGAGACGCTCCGGCGCGACGCTCGGGAGGCGCTTATCGGCAACCTTGCAAACCGCAACAGGACGGCTGTCGACGCCCTCCATTCGCGCTTGGCGTGCGACTTGCCGTACTATGGGGCGCGCGTTCAAGCGTTTGCGCCTCCCGTGGCGGATTGGCCGCTAATGTTGCGAATACACGCTCGGACCGCCCGGCGGGTTGAGGATCGCTGGTCGGTTCGGATGCCGGACGCCATCGTCGAGCGCGTCTCGCCGGGGGAAGGGGGCGTCGATCGGCTGGGCGCCGTTGAGGCCGCGGTCATGCGGCGCGACAACATCCTGATCGCCGGCCGGCCGGCCGCGGGCAAGACGACATTCCTGTCCGATCTGCTGCTCGAAACCGCCATCGCGCGGCCGCACGAGCGCCTCGTGACGATCGAGGACCGCCCTGAGCTCCACGCCTCGAGTCCCGACTCGCTCTCGCTCGTCGCTCGGGTGCAACAAGCGGCCCCGGACGACACGCGCTACGAATACGACTTCCCGGCCGTGCTCGCCGACGCGCTGCGCACCGACTTCGACGCTCTTGTGTGGGGCGAGATTCGAGACGGCGAGAGCGCCCGCGGGTTGCTGCTCGCCGCAAACGTCGGAGTCAAGGGTCTCATGGCGACGATCCATGCTGATTCCGCGCTCGACACGCTGCAGCGCGTCGAGGATCTCTTGCGGGTGGCAGGCGTTCCGCCGATCCGGCGCATGATAAGCCGATTCGTTCAGACGATCGTATTTTTGGAGATGACGCCCGACCGCTCGACGCGGTATGTCGGCGAGGTGATGCGAGTGCAAGGCGTCGACGAAAACGATGACTACGTCTTGGACTCGACCGGAGGTTAGCCCGGAGTTCCCGGACTCGGGAGGCAAGAAAGCATGACGCTTTCCGGCGCGAACTGCTGCGTGCCTCGAACCGAGGCTAGACGGTCAATGCCCTCAAGCGCGCGATCTATACCGGCCGCGTGGCCAGCCACTAGGCAAAGCGCGACGACGAGATGCAAGCGGTGGCTGATGCCCTCAGCCTGCTCACCAACATCGTGATGGCCTGGAATACCGCCCAGATGCAGGCCGTCATCGATCGCTGGAACACCCGGCGTCGCCAGCAGGTCCCACACAAGCTCATCGGTCGGATCGCCCCGACCGCGTTGAGGGCATCAACCTCAGGGGTGTCTTCCGATTCCCAACGAGCGGTTTACTGGCCAAATCCTACCCTCAGTGAGGGCCGCAAGACCGGCGGCTGGCGCTCCATGATCGACCCGCTCTCCACGCGTCCTTTAGGCGTTCCTAAATGGAGGCAGAAAAGGCCCATAAATAAGAGCTTCCGCACGTTGCCGCAACGCTTCGCGTGCCGCCGGCGCGGCCGCTGCGTCGGGATTGCATACTCTACGCGCCGCGTTCCCGATGTGTCGAAGACCAGGAATTCGCGTCCTCGGACGTCGTTAGAAGGATCGCACGCGGCACTCTCCTGCGGAATCTGGAGCGGACAGACGCGCACGTGGTCGCCGACATTGGCCACAGGGTCGTAGTCCGGCGGCACGTAGAGCGTGCGGATCGGCTGTCCCGCGGCGCCATGGCTAGGCGCGATGTCGTCGCGGAACCCCAGCTCTCCGCGCGAACGCCAAACTAACCGGGTCTTCCGCTACGGTTGATCGATGTCTACGAGCGGCGCGGTCGCCGATCGGCCTACTTGCGACCTACGGCTCTGCCGTAGTATGATGGTTGGCGTGGTCGGACGATGATTTCGACGGCTTCGAGTGGGACGAGGAGAAGAGCGCAGCAACCGCAGCGCGGCGGGGCGTCGACTTCGTTGCGGCGGCCAAGGTCTTTGAGGGATTCTTCACCGAGCGAGAAGACACGCGTCAGGATTATGGGGAGCAGCGTTTCGTTGTGACCGGAGAGGTAGATGGGGCGATTATCACGGTTGTGTGGACTCCTCGAGGGCGAAACCGACGCATCATCACGACGTGGCCCGCGTCGGATCAAGAAAGGCGAGCATATCTTGGGTACCGTGCGATACACGAACAAGGAAATCCGGAAGCGTAAAGGCCAGGTCGATCAGGCCAAAGTTCGCGCCGCCTCCGAAGAGCAGATTGCCGCGTGGAAGCGGGAGGACGGTATCGACGACTCGACGCTGGGTCCGGCTCGTGTCATGCCGCCGGCAACCGACGTGCGCGCTTTGCGCGAACGGCTAGGTCTTTCCCAAGAAGAGTTTGCGCAACGCTACATGATCTCGCCACGTACCATTCAGGACTGGGAACAACACCGACGCGAGCCGTCGGACGCCGCGCGGGTACTGCTCTTTGCGATTTCCCGTAACCATAAGGCGGTTGAGGAGGCATTACGCGGATAGTGGAGATCGGCCAATCGAGCCCCGACTGGGCGCGCAGGGGGTTAGGAACGTTGCTCTTGGAGGCGTGCGAGAGCGCCGCGCGCGCTGCGGGCTTTCGTCGGTTCGAGCTGGGGGCGACGCTGACGGGAGTCCACCTCTACGAAAAGCGTGGCTATGAGGCGGTGGATCGCGTCGAGGTTCCGCTTCCCGGCGGCCAGACAGTCCCCGTCGTCCGCATTGTCAAGACGAAGTCGCCGACGTGTTCCCGCTCCAGATTGCGTAACACTCAGAGCACGCTCGTGTTAGTGACCGCAATTGCGGACGCGTCGCGCGTTGGGTTCCTCGACGGCCGTCGTGAGGTCGACCAGGACCGATCTGCGGGCATGCGCCGCTTGGCCGGCGCCGCCGGGCGCGTCGCTGCCGGCGTCGGCGAGGGCAGCATGGCCATCGCCTTCGTGCACGCCTATCTCGCCTCGCTGCGCTCTGCGGGACGGCACGAACGGCCGTCCGTCGCTGCGCTCGCCGCCGAAGCACGTAGATAAGGGGGAACTTCTCGGACGCAACCCCGGACGGGAAGCGCTGGTTTTGCCCGACATACACTGCGCCCAACTCTTTCAACGTCACAAAGGGAATCCGTCGACATGACTCCGTGAGCTGGCTACCGGCCTCACTCGCGATCGCCGGAACGCTGCTCCTGCTCGGCGGCGGCGCCTGGATGGTCGCCGAGTCGCGTTTGAGTGGCGAGCAGATCGCTGAAGAAATTTCGAGACGCGCTTTCGCGGATAGAGGAGTAGAAAGCCACGAGTCATGCTCCACTCGACACCATGGTGAAGTTTTGGACCGAGCCCCCCGTGATCGGTCCCGAGTGCCATCGATCGTGCGCGGAGGCGCGCATTGAGAGCTCGCTCTTCCGCTTCAGAGTCAGAGTGACTATAATCTTTATTCCCGCCACCTCGCGCGAAGCCTTATCTGCCTTATCTGGCGGCCCAGCGATTTCAAACCCGTCTGCGCCAGGGCTCTGCGAGCAAAATTAGGCCCGGCGCGAGCTCGCGTACGCGACACAGTTGCCGGTGACGAGTCAGGACGCCGTAAGCCTTTGCCCGGTCTGCAAAAGAGGCTGACTCCCCTGACCTGACCCCCAACGTGGGTCCAATCGAAATGGCAAGATGTCACGTTACGTGACCGAGCTGACCCGCTTGGGATAGATCGAGAAATGCCTGGGGCGGGATGTTCCCAAGCGAGCTGTGGGGACGACGGGTGTTGTAATCGACGCGCCAGGCTTCGATCGTCTGGGCAGCGTCGTCGGGGCTGACGAACCAGATCTGACTGAGGCACTCGTCTTGGAACTTGCCGTTGAAGGGCCCATGGTCGACGGTGAGCATCGGGCTTTCCAAAGGCGGCGATCAGCCGATCGAGATATCGCAGGACTCGGGCAGCGGGTAACGAGGTCGCGACCTCAATGCGGGGCGAGAATCGTGAGAAGGCGTCGACGATCGTGAGCGCATGGAAGCGGCGACCGTCGGCAAGCGATTCGCTGACAAAGTCCAGTGCCAGCGTTGATGTGGCCGCGTCGGCGCGACAACTTCTCGCAGGCGGCCGACACCGAGACCGCGCTTGTTGCTTCGTCGCCGCGGGATCTGAAGACGTTCCTCGCGGTAAAGCGGTAAAGCCGTTGCACGCGCTTGTGATTGACGCGATAGCCGTCGGCAACGAGGATCGCGAGGACTCGCCGATAGCCGAACCGAGGTCGCGCAGCAGCAACGGAACGGATCTCCTGGCGCAGTTCTTCTTGCCGGTCACGCCGGGCACGGTAACCGGACCATCGAGCGGTGGGCTCGCAGGAGCTGGCAAGCTCGACGCTCGCTCAGTCCGTGCGCCGTCATGATATCCTCGACTGCTCGGCGCATTGCCAGCCATCGAGGTTAGTATTTTTGAGACGACGGTTTTGAGAGCGGCGATGTCGAGCTTCGCTTCGGCCAAGAGCCGCTTCAAAGCCGAGTTCTCTTCTTCGAGCGCCTCGAGCTTGCGGACTTCGCTCGCAGCCATGCCCCCGTACTTCGAGCGCCAGCGGTGGAGTGTATTGACGGAGACGCCCCTGTCAGCCTTAGTGCGTCAACAGCCAAAGCTGGCCAAATAGTAGTGGCCGCCCAGCGCGTGAACAGGCCCCAACCGCGCATTCTCACCGCAAGTCAAATCCGTGT
>JBKQHO010000017.1:0-8448 GCA_052267165.1 Vulcanimicrobiaceae bacterium
GAGAGTTGGCCCGGGTCAGCCTGTGGAGCCGAAGGCGCTGGCGGTGAGGAATCCCTCACCGTGAAACCGGCGGCGTAGAAGCAGGAAGATGTGCCTGGAATACATGTCCATGCAAATCACAACGGGACGTCTTCCACTTCACGACCACCGCTCCCGAACGATTGGGCGACTGGCAGGTCCCGGCTTGCACGCCCGGGCACGGGTTCGTTCGCGCCGCTACGGCCGCGAGCAAGGCGCAGCCAGGCGAGCTCGACCTCCAGGCGGCGAGCCTCGATCTGCCCGGAGGCGGGACGATCGCCGTCGCCCTGGCCGCGCAGTCCCCGTCGCCCGCGCCGAGCGGCGCGCCGGGGGAGCGCTGGCCACGAGGAGAAGGCCCACCTACTATGTCCATTGACAGACCGCTGCGCATCGTCGTAGCCAAAGCCGGGCTGGACGGGCACGACCGCGGCGCGAAGGTGATCGCTCGAGCCCTGCGCGACGCGGGAATGGAAGTGATCTACACGGGGCTCTTTCAGACGCCCGAGCAAATCGTGCAGACCGCGATTCAGGAAGACGCCGACGGGATCGGGCTCTCGATCCTGTCGGGCGCTCACATGACCCTTTTTCCGGAAGTGCTTTCGCAGCTCAAGGGCCAGCAAGCCGAAGACATCGTCTTCTTCGGCGGCGGGACGATCCCGGCGGACGATGCGCGCCAGCTCAAGGAGCTCGGCGTGCGCGAGATCTTCACGCCGGGCGCGCCGCTCTCGGAGATTACCGAGTTCGTCCGGCGCGAGTGTGGGAAGCGCCGGGAGCCTGTCGGATAGGATTGCCGGCCCGATGATCGTTCGCACCCGGGTCGCCCCGTCGCCGACGGGCGACCCGCATGTCGGCACGGCCTACGTCGCGCTGATGAATTACTTATTCGCGCGCAAGCACGGCGGCAGCTTCGTGTTGCGCGTGGAGGACACCGATCGCGTGCGCAGCCACGCCGAGTCCGAGCACACGATACTCGAAGCACTGCGCTGGCTTGGCCTGCGCTGGGACGAGGGTCCCGACATCGGCGGACCGCACGGCCCCTACCGGCAGAGCGACCGGATCGACATCTACCGTTCGTACGTCGACGTGCTGCTCGATCAGGGGCATGCGTTCAAATGCTTCTGCACGCTCGAACGGCTCGACGCGATGCGCCGCGAGCAGCAGCGCGCGGGCTTGCCGCCGGGCTACGACGGGTATTGCTTGACCCTGCCCGAGCGAGAGAGCGCAGCGAGCGAAGCGGCCGGCAAGCCCTACACGATTCGCATGAAGGTGCCGCGCGAAGGCGTCTGCATCGTCCCGGACCTGCTGCGCGGCAACATCGCGATGGAATGGCGCACCGTCGACATGCAGGTGCTGCTCAAGTCCGACGGCTGGCCGACGTATCATCTTGCCAACGTCGTCGACGACCGCCTCATGGAGATCACGCACGTGATGCGGGGAGAAGAGTGGCTTCCTTCTGCGCCCAAACACGTGTTGCTCTACGAGTACTTCGGCTGGGAGATGCCGGCGATCGCGCACTTGCCGCTGCTGCGGAACGCGGATCGTAGTAAGCTCTCGAAACGCAAGAATCCGACGAGCATCCTGTTCTACAAGCGGATGGGCTATCTGCCCGAAGCGCTGGTCAACTTCCTGGGCCTGCTCGCGGTGCCGCCGGTCGACGGCGAAGAGAAGATGGACTTGGCAACCATGGCCCAGCGCTTTAGCCTCGAGCACGTCAACCTGGGCGGCCCGATCTTCGACGTGGCCAAACTCGATTGGCTCAACGGCCGCTACATTCGCGAGCTCAGCGTCGACCGGTTTTGCGAGAACGTGCACGCCTGGGCGCTCAACGAGCCGTATCTGCGCGGCATCGCGCCGCTGGCGCAGACGCGCATCGAGCGGCTCTCGGATCTCGGGCCGCTGTGCGCATTCATGTTCGCGGGACGTTTGGAGGTCAGCGCCGAGCAGCTTCGCGCGGGTAAGCTCGACGACGAGACGCTGCGCCGCGCGCTGTTTCTGGCGATGACGGCGTTCGACGCGCTGCCCGCGTGGGAGACGGCCGCGATCGAAGGCATCGCGCGCCGCGTCGCCGATGTGCTCGACAAGCGCCTGCGCGAGGTCGTGCGGCCGTTCTACGTGGCGGTCACGGGCCGGCCCACGTCGCTGCCGCTGTTCGAGTCGATGGCGCTCTTGGGACGCGATCTGGTGCGCGAGCGGCTTCGCCTGGCGCTCGATCTGCTCGGCGGCACGACCGCGGCGCAGCGGGATGCGTGGACGAAAGAGAGCGTGGCGCACGTGCCCGCGCCCGCGCCCGCTCCGGCGGAGACCCCGGCGTGAGCGCGCGGGTGCGGGCCGTCGTCTTGGCCGCCGGCAAAGGCACGCGGATGAAGAGCAGCCGGCCCAAGGTGCTGCACCCGCTCTGCGGGCGGCCGATGCTCTGGCACGTGCTGCGCGCGCTGCGCGATGCCGGCGTCGGCGACGTCCTGGTGGTGACCAATCGCGAGGTCGCGTCCGAGGTCGGCGAGATCGCCGACGACGCGGGACTGGCAGGCGTGAGCGCGGTGCTGCAAGAGCCCCAGCTCGGGACGGGCCACGCGGTGCAAGTGGCGCTGGCGGAGCTCGTGCCGCGCGAAGGCTCGTTGCTCGTGCTCAACGGCGACATGCCGCTGGTCGAGCACGAGCTGATCGCTCGCGTGATGCTGGCCCGCGGTCACGCGCTCGCGCTCGTGACCGCGCGCATGCCTCAGCCGTCGAGCTTCGGACGCATCGTGCGCCGGGGAGACGCGGTCGAGCGCATCGTCGAGGCGCGCGACGCGACGGCCGGCGAGCTCGAGCTCGACGAGATGAACGCCGGGCTCTACGCTTTCGACGAACCGAAGCTGCGGCGCGCGGTCGCCGAGCTGAAGACCGAC
This sequence comes from Vulcanimicrobiaceae bacterium, assembly GCA_052267165.1. Lineage (GTDB taxonomy): Bacteria > Vulcanimicrobiota > Vulcanimicrobiia > Vulcanimicrobiales > Vulcanimicrobiaceae > CAWICD01. The sequence continues at coordinate 2,907 of JBKQHO010000017.1, forward strand.
AACGCGCAAGGCGAGTACTATTTGACGGACGCCGTCGCCCACTTCAGCCGCAACGGCGAGCGCGTCGTACCGATCGTGGCCGACGACTACCACAGCGTGCTCGGCGTGAACGACCGCGTCGAGCTGGCGCAGGCGGCCGCGCTGCTGAACCGGCGCCTCTGCGAGCACCACATGCGCCGCGGCGTCTCGATCGCCGACCCGGCGACGACCTATCTCGAGCCGGATCTGGCGATCGAAGCCGACGCAACGATCCTGCCCAACACCACGCTCGGCCGGCGCTCGCGCATCGGCGCGCACGCCGAGATCGGCCCCAACAGCCGCTTGCAAAACGCCCGCATCGGCGCGCATGCCGTGGTCTGCGAAAGCGTCGTGGACGACAGCGAGATCGGCGATTTTGCACTCGTCGGGCCGTTCGCGCACGTGCGCGGCGGCAGCGAGGTGCGCACCGGCGTGCGCGTCGGCAACTTCGTCGAGCTCAAGAACGCCAAGCTCGCGCCCGGAGTCCGGGCCGGCCATCTCACGTATCTCGGCGACGCCGAGATCGGCGAGCGCACCAACATCGGCGCAGGCACGATCACCTGCAACTACGACGGCGTCGAGAAGCATCGCACGACGATCGGCAAGGATGCGTTCATCGGCTCGAATTCCTCGCTCGTCGCGCCGCTCGAGATTGGCGACGCGGCGCTCACCGGCGCGGGAGCGGTGGTGATCGACGACGTTCCCGCGGGCGAGCGGGTCGTCGGCAATCCGGCGAAGGCGCTGCCGAAGAAAGTTCACTGATCGCTCCCTGAGCCGGGTCATGCACCGCGGCGGCCGGGTCGAGATGCCGGTCGCGGTCGGCGGCGAGGACGGCCTCGTCGCTTTGAGGTTTCCGTTGCGCGCTCCCAGTGCGCCGCGTTCCGCGGCTAGCGCCCCGCGAGCGTCGAGCGTTCGAGCAGCTTGGTTAGCGCGTAGACGTGACGGGTCGCCGGGGTGGCGACGCCGAGGCGCTCGCCGAGCTCGACGATGACGCCCGTCAGCGCGTCGAGCTCGAGCGGTTTGCGCGCCTCGAGATCCTGCAGCATCGAGGTCTTGTGCGTACCGACCCGGCGCGTGCCGTCGATCCGCTTCTCGATGGTAATGTCGAAGGCGATGCCGAGCTCGTTTGCCACTGCGATGCTCTCGGCCATCATCTCGCGCACGAGCGGCTCGACGCCGGCATCGTCGGTCATCTCGACGAGCGTCGCCCGCGTCAGCGCGCTGATCGGATTAAAGGATGCGTTCCCGAGGAGCTTGACCCAGATGTCGCGCCGGATGTCGTCCTCGATCGGAGCTTTGAGTCCGCCTGCGACCAGGTCGGCGGCGATCAGCTGGAGGCGTTCGCTGCGCGAGCGGTCGGGCTCGCCGAGCGAGAAGCGCGTTCCTTCGGTGTGGCGCACGATGCCGGGCGCCTCGATCTCGGTCGAAGCGTAGATCACGCAGCCGACGACGCGCTCGGCCGCGATCGCGGCCGCGATCCTGCCGCCGGGATCGACGCTCTCGAGCGCCAGACCTTCGTACGGGCCGCCGTGCCGCTGGAAATACCACCACGGGATGCCGTTCTGCATCGCGACGACGCTGGTTTCCGCGTGGAAGAGCGCGGGCAAATCGGCGAGCACCGAGCCGAGCTGGTGCGCTTTGAGCGCCAGGATGACGACGTCGGCGGGGCCGGCCGAACGCAACTCGCTCACGGCGGCCGGCCGCGCCGAGAAGTCGCCGCGCGGGCTGCGAACCCGGACGCCGTGCCGGCGCATCGCTTCCAGGTGCGCGCCGCGGCCGACGAGCGTGACGCTCGCGCCCGCGTTCGCGAGTGCGGCGCCGACGTAGCTTCCGATCGCGCCCGCTCCGACGACGGCGTACGTCATCCGGCCGGGCTCCAAGCGTGATTCGTAGTTGTCCGACATTAGCACGTCGGCTCTTCGCTGGCGGGCGAGCGATGACCGCCGAGGAAGGGGGCGACGCAACCCGGCCGCAAGGAGTCGGCGTGAACCTGGCAGAGCTCTTGCAGCGCGGCGCGGCAGCGCAGCCGGCGCTCGTCGCGCCGGAAGGTCCTTCGCTCGATTACGCCTCCGTGCGCGCCGACGTCGCGTCGCTGGCGCGGGAGTTGGCGCGGCGCGGCATCGCGCCGGGCGATCGCGTCGCGGTCTCGCTTCCCAACGGCCTGCCGATCGTGCTCGCGTTCTTCGCCACCGCCTGCGCGCGCGCGACCAGCGCGCCGCTCAATCCCGCGTACACCCGTGACGAGTACACTTTCTACCTCGAGGACATCGCTCCCAAAGCGATGCTGGTCCCGCCCGGCGGACAGCCGCCGGCGCGTGAAGCCGCCGCGGCCCTCGGCGTAGCGGTCCTCGAGCTCGCGCTCGGCGACGACGGCCGGCTCGTGCTCGACGGCCTGCCGCTTGCGCTCGACGCGCCCGCGCCGCTGCCGCAGGACGACGACGTCGCGCTCTTCCTGCACACCAGCGGCACGACCAGCCGCCCCAAAGGCGTTCCGCTGTCGCATCACAACCTGTGCACCTCGGCCGCCAGCATCGTAGGCTGGTATCGGATAGCGCCGTCCGACGTCTCGCTCTGCGTCATGCCGCTCTTTCACGTTCACGGGCTCGTGTTCTCGACGCTCGCGACGCTGTTCGCGGGCGCGACCGAGATCGTTCCCGAGCGCTTCAGCGCCGGCGCCTTTTGGCCGCTGGTCCGCGAGCACCGGGTGACGATCGTGAGCGCCGTGCCGACGATCTATCGCACGCTGCTCATGCGTGCCGACGAAGACGTCGCGCCCGCGCCGGGCGAGCACGGCCTGCGCTTCCTGCGTTCGTCGAGCTCGGCTTTGCCTGCGGTAGAGATGCGGCGTCTGGAAGCGCGCTTCGGGGTCCCCGTGATCGAGGCGTACTCGATGACCGAGGCCTCGCATCAAATGTGCGCCAACCCGCTCGAGGGCGAGCGGCGCCCGGGTTCGGTCGGTGTCGGCGTCTCGGTCGAGGTCGCCATCATGGACGAGCACGGCAACCTCTTGCAGCCGGGCTCCGTCGGCGAGGTCGTCGTGCGCGGCCGGAACGTGACGCGCGGCTATCACAACAATCCCGAAGCAAACGCCGCGTCGTTCACCAACGGCTGGTTCCGCACGGGCGATTACGGCGTGCTCGACGAGACCAGCTATCTGACGCTCGTGGGGAGGCTCAAGGAACTGATCAACCGCGGCGGCGAGAAGATTTCGCCGGTCGAGGTCGACGAAGCGCTGCTGACGCATCCCGGCGTCCTCGAGGCCGTCGCCTTCGGCGTTCCCGACGAGAAGTACGGCGAAGCGGTCGCGGCGGCCGTCGTCGTGCGCAAGGGCACGACGGCCGACGAGCTGCGCGCCCACGTCGCGCAGCGGCTCGCGAGCTTCAAGGTCCCGAGCGTCGTCCACCTCGTCGCCGCGATCCCGCGCACCGCGACCGGAAAGGTTCAGCGCCGAACCGTCGCAGCCACATTCGTTTCGAAACCGTAGCTGCGCGAGCCAGAGCTCGCTTTCTTCCGAATGACTGTCCAACAATCGCGCGCTACCCTTGAGCGCGTCGTGCCGGCACGAGCGCCGCGGTCAGATGCACGCTCAAACCATACCGGCAAGCATACTTCCGTTTCCCGATTTTTGAGGAGTAAGCGGGTTTGAGGAGTAAGCGGGATTGACGTCAACGACCTCGATCCCGGCATCGAACCAGCGAGCTTTCAGCAGCTTAGCAAACTTCGTGTAGGCGAACGATGACAGCATCTGCTGCGTCTTGGGCTTGGCATACGAGAGCTGCGCCTTCTTGCGGGCAAAGTTCAACGTCTCAATCGAGACCGGCTTGCCGGCGCGAATCGCAATCCCGATGATTTCCTTGACGCACTCGGCGATCGCGACCTGCGCCTGCGGCCTCGACGCGCCGCACCGTGGCAGCGCAATGCGCGCTGGGCCCGTTCATCGCGGGCGTGGCATTGCTCTTCGCGGCATTCGGGGGCTCGCTCACGAAGCTGGCGCCGCCGCAGCAGGTGGGCGGAGGCAATTCCGTGGGCCTGCTCTCATTCGTGGTCTTAATCGTGCTCCTGATTGTGGCCGTGATGGGAAGATCCGCAGTCAAGACGTCGGCCCGCAAAGGGTGGATCGTCGCTGGCATCGCCGCATCCCTCGTCGCTTTGCCGGCCGTGATCCTATATCCACGCGAGCTCGCCGATCACACGTTCCGTTATCCAGTCATCAATCTAACGATCACCTACGTCAATGGCTCAGACAAAGACTTGAAACCGCAGGCACGCGACTACAAGCGATCCCATCCAGACTCGTCACCTGCCGACCTCGAGCAGAACTTCGACTACGATCAGCTTTGGACGTCTGAGTCGATTCGTTATTACGAGATGGTGTTGCTGGTCATGTACGGATGGCTCGTACTATCGATCGCAACCGCGGTCTTCTGCCTACTACAGCGCCGGCCAGTGAATTAACGATCGTCCAGGTCGCGGATCCTTCTCGAATGGAAGCCCGGACTACGCGGAAATCGGGGTACACGCTCTACCCGATCCGCGCGTGCTTCGTCAACGCATCGCTTCACGCAAGCCGCGCACCCATTCGACTAAGCGTCCACAATACACACCGGCGCATGGATCATTCTGATCCTGATTGCGCAGCGTGCCACCTGTCAAGACGGGTAAGTGGGGTACGCGCCGTTGTTTCTTGCTTATTCCCCCAATCGGGGTAGGCTTGTTGTTTTTGGTGCAAAAAGGAGACCGGAAGAAACCGGGTGCTGGCGCGCAGGCTCAAGCCGCCACGGTCATACCGGGATTCCAGCCGGCCATCGTCGCTCGCCATTCAGCATTGAGCACCCGGGTACGAATCTGCAAGAGATGATGGCTGCCTCGCTCGGTCCAGCGCATCTGCTGCCTTTTCACAAACCGCCGGCTCACGACCTGATTGACGGCCGACTCCACGAAAGCCGTCGAGATCGCCTGGTCGTTGCGCCAACGATCACCGTAGTTCGGGATGAACGCCCGGTTCGCGTCGATGTAGCCGCCGAACTCTCGCAGCATGCGCAGGAGCTTCGGCCTGCTTTCTGATCCTTCTGGTATCGATGTGACTTCGCAGAAAAGGTCGTCGACAATCTCCAGGCCACGTCGAACATTCCCATGCCAGAGATTCCACTTCAAACTGGTGATGTCTGCCCGCGATCATCGGGGAACCCGGTACGATCGGCCTGTGGCCACGACGACAGCCCGGATCCGGGCGTCCCGGGCAGCCAAGGCAGCGAACGCTGAGCGATTAAGGGAGCCGACTACTATAAGCCACAGCACCCGGTTTTTCTGGTCTCCAGCAGTCACGCCGCCGCGCGCGTACATCGTGCCACTGACGCTGATTTGCCGGCCAATGTTGCCGCAGAGGAGCAAAGAAGGGCCTCTTTTGAAAATCGGGTGGGTTACGCGGCTTTGGGCGACAGCGCACGGCTTCCCGGCGCGAGATGCGGATTCAGCGAAGAGAAATCCAATTTTCCCGCGATGAGGAACAGCACGGTCCGCATCG
>JBKQHO010000018.1:0-25369 GCA_052267165.1 Vulcanimicrobiaceae bacterium
CGGCCGACGGTCGGTACGAAATCCGCCGGCGGTGCGACCGGCTCGGCCCTATGTTTCGCGCCGAGCTGCAAACCGAATGCCAATTCGCCGCCGAAGAACGCCGCCGCGCCGCACAAGCCATAGCCGAGAAAGGCCAGCGCGCGCCGCGTTCTTGTCGAAGACGGGGTCAACTACCCCAGCCTGAAGGCCGGAGCTTGTCGCTAGAATCATGCTGCGCACAAATCTGCAACTATGGGCGCGTTGACAAGACGGATGTTCTTGGGTCAAATCTTCTCCTTCACTTTGGCCGAGGCGGTTTGCTGCAAGGACCGGCGCAGTCGGGAATAACGCGTGCGGCAAGCCTCGATCCCCTCGCCGGAGTGCTGCTTCCCGTCACTGGTCGTCGCGATGTTGACGACGCCAAAATCCACACCGCTGAAGTCCGTCGCCGGAAGGCGCGTCTTATCGGGCAGATCGACGCTCACAAGCAAGAACCAGCGGCCGTCCTTACGGCGCACGAGGTCGGACTGGCCCTTAACGCCAGTAAACCGCTCGCGCTGGTACTTGCCCATGAGATACGGCACGAGGATGTGCCCGGCCAGCGTCAAGAGCGAGATGCGCTCGAGGCTCTTCCACGACGCAATGCGCTGATCGTACAGCACGGCGGCAAACGGCCGAAACTGCGGGCGAATCTTCCTGTCGCGTTTGGACGCGGAGCACACCTCGCAAATACAGCGCACGGCCATTTGGGCCGACAAGCCGAATCGCTCGCGCAGCGGCGCGTAGTGCGTCTTTTGAAGCGCAATCTTGTTGCCCGACTTCAACGCAAAGGCTTCGCCCGCAAGCCAGTCCGTCGTCTCGTTAAAGCGTCGAACCGTGGCTCCAGTTTTGCAGCTGATGCGCGATGCAGATCGCGCGTGCGCCACTGCTCCATCCCAACACTGCGAGAACCAGAGCGAGGATGCTCGCCGCGCGCCGAGCCTGCGTTGCAAAAGGCACGCTCCACCCCATCTTTACGGGAGCCTTAGCGTTTGCCAAGCGCATTGGCGTCAGCAAGCGCCGTGTTCCTCTACCGGAGCGGACCCACTTGCTCGAAGTACGTACGAGCGCGAGGAACTCGAACCGACGAGCGCATCGGAGCACCGGCGGCGAATCGCTCTCACGCGCGCGACGCGAGTGCGAACGGTGGTAACAAAAGGGGGAGATACGTGACGGCCTGGATGTACGTCCTCGGGATGGCGCGTTAATGATCGGGGCCGCCGTCGGCCAAAGCCTCGCCGAACGGCACGGCTGGCGCAGGACGGTTCCCATCATCGCGTTGATCAGCGTCTTGGCGGGCCTGGCAATCGGTTGGAGCCTCAACGGAGAGTCGCAGGCCATCGTGGCGAGCTCGCACACCTGAGAGTTTAGGCTCGCCTAGAGTCCCAGCCGAATCCCGAACCAGGGATCGTCGCACTCCTGACCAAGACCGCAGACAGATTCTTGGAGGCTTGATGACGTTTCGGCGATCCGGCACCCTGGCGTGGGTCTTATTCTGTGCGGCGGCGCTGGGCGTGTCCGGCTGCCACAAGAATAACAACGTCGTGCCGGCGGCCGACATCTCTCCCTCACCCGGCGCCTCCGTAAGCGCGGGCCCGTCGACGAGCCCTTCACCGAGCCCGTCGCCGTCGCTGGCACCGGGTACCGCAACGACTTCGTTCACGCTCGTTCCCGGGGGCGGGTCGGTCACGTTGTCGACCAACGGGGTCGCCGGCACGCTGGTCTATCCCGCGAGCACCGCGGGCGCGTCGGCCTCCGGAGCCTTCACGCTGACGACGGTCGCGCCCGCGATCCCCTCGCCGGCGCCGACCGGCACCAGCTCCATCTTCTTCCAGCTGCAGTTCAGCACGACGATCGCGTTCCAGTCCGGCTTCGTCGTCTCGCCCGTCACCCTGCCGCTGTCGGTGACGACGACCGGCGTGACCTGGCTGGAAACGATCTACGACTCGACCACCGGCGCCACGATCGGCTCGGCGGCCACCGGCAGTGTATCGGGCCAGACGGTCTCCTTCGCCGCCGTCGGCGGCCCGTTCAGCGCCACGGCGGGTGACATCTATCTGATCGTGATCTCGACCTACTGACGGAACAGGCCGCTCAAAGCCGCGCAGCCCAGCTCGATCAGTTCGGGCTGGATCGCGCGCGGAGCGGCTTTGTCGAGAAACCCGATGACTCGGCGCTCGTAGGCGGCCGCGTCGAACTCATACGCGACCAAGTGTCCGGCGACCGGAACGAGCCACAACTCGCGCCCAGGCGCAGGGATCGTGCAGGCCTCGTCAAGCGCTTTGGCCATCCCGAGCGGCGTCGTGCGATCGCCCACGCAGGCGATCATCATCAAGCGTTGTGTCTCGGGCAGCGCGCGCATCATGTCGATCGGGCGAAGCCTCCGGGCCGTCCCGGGAAACATTAGCGAGAGCGCGCCGAGCGCGCTGCGCGCGCCGGGTCTGCCGGCATAGAACTCGCCCATCGTCGTCCACGGATTCTCGAGCACGACCGAGTCGAAGACCGGCTTGCGCGCGGCCGCGCAGAGCGTCCACCCCGCACCGAACGATGCGCCGACGGCATGCACCGGCACGCCGCCGGCGACGTGGCGCGCCACTTCGGCCGCGGCCAGCACGTCCTCGGGAAAGTCGAAGTCGCCCTGCGGGCTTTCACCGAAGCCGTTGAAATCGAACAGCAGCACGTCGTAACCGTTGCGGCGCAAGAGCTCGGCACGCCCGGACTTCAGGAAGAAACCCTTGGCGCAGCGGCGCATGGGGTGCGCGCAGACGACGACGCCTTTGCGCGTCCCCTGCGCTCGCGCGTACCTCCCGGCCAGCTTGCTGCCCGTCGCGCTCGGGATGTCGAAGGGCGTCCAGGCCGCCTCGTCGACCCCAGCCGGCCATTGCCACGCGACCTGATACTTGCCGAGCAGCGGCCCCTTGAGCGCGCCGAACATCGCGACCCGCATGTCACCTTTGCTCGCACGCGCCCACACCCGCGCGGTGCCTCGTTCTTGCCCCACCAAGACGTTCTCCATCGAAACCCTCCCACGGCCAACAGCGATCTGTCGGCAGTGTGTGGGCCGCGGCGGGCGATGCGTAGTAGGGCGAACCCTACCTTTCCGGGTCGTCCCCGGCGCCGCCGAGCAGGAAGGTCACGAGCCTCGCGCGCGACGTGAGCCCGGTCTTGCGGTAGATGGCGCCGAGATGTTTCTCGACGCCCTTCGTGCTCAGGGCGAGACGTTCGGCGATCTCCGCGTTGGAAAGGCCGCGCGTCACGAGCGCCGCGACCTCGCCTTCGCGCGGCGTGAGGCCGCCGCGGGCGCGTTCGCCCGGCGACAGTTTTCCGGCTTTGGCCGGCGCGGTCGCGAGGCTCAGACGCTGCAGCGCCCGCGCCGCGCCCCTCGCCCGGTAGTGGGCGGCAGCGATTTCGAGACGCCCCGCGAGCTCGTGGGCCTCCGCCTCGAGCAGCGGATATCCGAGGCGCCGAAATGCCTCGGCCGCCTCATCCGCCGCCGCGACGGAGCCGGCCCGGTTGCCGCTGCGGCGTTCGACGAGCGCGTCGAACAGCGGTAACGCGGCCTGCGAGAACGCATCGCGCGCATCGCAGCCGCGCACCAGCAGGCTGCGCGCGGCGGGGAAATCGGCGGGCGCCCCAAGTCGCGCGACCGCGAGCAACGTGAGGACGAGCCCGGCTTCGCAGTCGAGCTTCTCCAGGCTGCGGTGGAGCAAGCGTTGCGCGTCCGCACGCCGCCCCTGCGACTCCAAATGCGCGGCAAAACCGGCCGCCAGATAGACGAGCCATGCGTCTGACGCATCGCTGTCGACGAGCCGTTCGTCATAGCAGCGTTCGGTCAGCTCTTCGTCGTCGAGCGACAGCCCGACGAGCGTGCCCCACGCCGCCGCGTTCACCTTGGTGAGGACGTGATCGGTCGCGATGTGCAGCGCGGCGCGCACGCTCTCGCGCGCAGCCTCGAGCTCCCCCGTGAGAAACAAGTGGAGCGCTTTCCAAGCGTGGATCAGGCTCAGCGTTCCGGTGTGCCGGTGTAGTTGCGCGAACGAGATCGCCTGATCGAAATACGCGCCGGCGATCTCGGGTCTGCCGAAGTTCGTGAACGTGTGCGCGGCGTTGGCGAGGATGTTGGCCTTCGCGTCGACGCGTCCGAGTCGCGTAGCGATGCCGAGCGTCGTCTCGAGCTCGAGGGCGTACTCGTCGGCCGCGAACGTCGCGCGCAGCAGCTCGGCCCGCGCGCCGTGAAAGCGCAGCCGATCGAGCGAATCCTCGGGACCGATGTACGGCTCGACCTCCGTCAACAGCGTCCGCACGTGCACGGCACGAGCCGGAAGCGGGCTCAGCAACGCCGCCCGCACGCCGAGCGCCGACCACATCGCCGCATGTTCGTTGCGGTCGACTCGGGCCATCAGCTCTTCGAGCGGCGCGACGCGGTTGGGGTCGCCGAGCCGTTGCAGATCGACGGCGAGGAGGCCCGCGCAGTCGCACTCGTCGGCGAGGCACCCGAGCGCGCAGAAGAGCCGCTTCGCTCGCGCGTGAGCGTCGCGGGCGGCAGCGTGGTTCCCCGCGGCTGCATGGGCGTTTCCCATCTTGCGGTGCAGCCGCGCCTCATCGAGCGAGCCGGCGGCGACCGAGTCGAGGCCGTAGCGATAGTATCGGATCGCGTCCTCGTGCGCGAACACGGCCGCCGCCGCATCGCCCGCGTGCTCGCCGAAAAGCGCCGCCTTCGCAGCGTCGCCCGCCGCCCACCAATGATACGCCAAGGCTTCAACGGAGCGGCGCTCTTCGGGCATCTCCTCGAGCGTGCGGGCGATGCGGCGATGCAGCTCGCGCGCATGCGTCGCGAGAAAGTTCGCGTAGATGACTTCGCGCGTCAGCGCATGGCGAAAGCTGAAACCGCCGGCGGCTTCTTCCGCCACGAGCTGCAGGTCGCGCGCCCGTCGCAGGGCGGGCAGGATCGCTTCGCGCGGCCAGCCCAGCGTCGTCTGCAGAAGCTCGAGCGAAAACGTCCGTCCGATCACGGCCGCTTGCGCGAGGATCTCGTGGTCGGGCGGCTCGAGCGGGCGCAAGCGCTCGGCGATGGCGGCGCGCAAGGTCGTCGGCAGGGCCGCGTTTCCCGGCTCGACGCGCGCGTGGTCGACCGCATTCTTTAGCAGCTCTTCGGCGAAGAACGGATTGCCTTCGCTCAGGCGGATCACGTTGCTGCGCGTGCCGCTGGCGAGCTCGGCGACGCCCGCCAGCGCGGCGCCGACGAAGTGCTGCAGCTCGGCGTCGCTCATCGCACGCAGCGTCAGGGTCGTGGTATTGTGAAGGCGCTCGAGCTTTGCGAACGCGCGACGCAGGTCGGGTGACTCCGAGAGCGCTTCGGGACGGTAGGTCGCGACGATGAGCAGCCGGTCGTTCTCGAATTCGCGCACGAGCGCGGCCAACAGTTCGAGCGAGGCCGGATCGGCCCAGTGCAAGTCCTCGACGACGGCCAGCACCGCCCGGCGCTGCGCAGCCTGACGGAAGGCTGCGAGAATCGCTTCGAAGTGGCCGGCGCGGCTCGCCGGCTCGGCCAAGGCGCTCGCCTTCGGATCGAGCTTTGCGAGGATGTCGAGCACCGGCGCGTACGGACGTTGTGCAAACTCGCGGCAGTACGAAGTGGCGATGCGCACGCGCGCGCGCAGCAAAGACTCCCGGAACTCGGCAACCAGGCGGCTCTTTCCGATGCCCGCTTCGCCCGCCACCAGCACCAGCCCACCGCGGCGGGCGCGCGCCGAGTCCCGCCGCCCTGCAAGAAAGAGCAGTTCCTCTTGGCGGCCGACGAACGAACGACAGACGATCGGCGAAGCGAGCATCTGCGCGTCTTTTTTGCTCGCCCGAGGGAGCCGCCCTTGGTCCAAAGGGCCCGTCCGGCGCAGGGGTCTTCTTCAGCGAGCTTGCTACGCGCCGACGAGCACAAATGCGCCCCACTCGATGGGCCGAGCACCTTCCTTGTCGCGCAGGTCTTTCTGCGCCGCGGCCAGCGCGTCGTGCTTGTCCATGCCGGCGAGCCAGTGCGCGTAGAAGGCGATCATCAGATCGCGCGTCATCGCCGAGGGAACGGACCACATCGACATGAGAACGGACTGCGCGCCGGCCTCCTCGAGCGCGCGCCGCAGGCCGAGCACGCCTTCGCCGGCGACCCCGGAGCCAAGACCGGTGTCGCACGCGCTGAGCACGACGAGCTCCGTGTGATGCAAGTCGATCCCCGCGAGCTCGGAAGCGGTGAGAATGCCGTCGTCGCCGCCCGCGGGCAAGACCCCCGAAGCCCACGTGCGGTTGGCGCCCGCCAAGAACAGCAGCGAACGAAACATCGGATCGTGCGGATGACATTGCTCGTCGAAGACCGCGGGAACGCCGGCCTCGAGCGTACCTGCCGAGGCCGGCGCGCCGGAATCGGCGTCGGGGACGGCAGGCCGCGGCTCGGCGCGCGCGGTCAGCGGCGCGACGCCGGCGTCGTTCTCATCCTCGATGAAATAGCCATGCGTCGCCAAGTGCAACACGCGCGGCGACGCGACGGCTTCGAGCGCGTCTTTGTCGGCTTGCGCTCCCAGGTGCGTCGCGCTCGTCCAGCCCGCCGCGCTCAAGATCTTTTGGATGCTCGTGACTTCGTCCGCGGTCTCCGGAAGGTCCTCGAGCGCGCCCCCGCAGGCGACGATCGCGCGTTCACGGTCCTCGTCGGGCGCCGCGCCCGCAGCCTTTGCGTCCGGCGTCTGGGCCCCGCCGAAATCAGGCGCGCCGAAGAGCTGCGCCGTCTTAGCGCTGAACGCCGCCTTCGGCACGAGCAGGTCACGCGTGCTCGTCACCACGCGGACGTCGTATGCGTCGGCGAGGAAACGATGCTCGGGCAACGCGATCACCGCAGGCGCGATCTGGGCGAGGACGCCCGACGGCGCCAAGTAGACGCGGTGCGCGCCGTCGAGCGCTGTTTCCAGCGGTTTCCAGAAAGCGTCGTACAGCGTCACGGGATAGACGGTCCGGTCGAACGGCGCCAAGCCGCTCTCTTGGCGATACGATGCGAGCGCGGGGCCTTCCATGGTTTTTGCGTCGGCCAGCAGAACGATGTGCGGCGCATTAGCGGCCGGCGTCACGACCGCGGCCGCGTAGCTCGCGGCGCCGTCATCGCGCACGCCGTTCCACCGTCGAAAACGAAAGATCTCGACCGCCGCTTCCCCGTGACGCAACGCGCGCCGCACGTCGCGCCAGCTCACCGGCGCGGGCTGAAAGTTCGTCGGAAAACGTGCGACGAGCTGATCCTCGCTCGCTTTCGCCTGCGCCTCGAGGTCCGCCAGCTGACGGCGGCGCGCGTCCGCGTCGGCCGAAGCGTAGTCGAGCGCGGCGATGCGCGAACGCAGCTCCACGAGACGGTCGAGAGCCTGTTCCGCAGCGGCGTCCTTCGTGGTGGCGATCCGCGCGCGCAGCGCCGTGATACCGGCACCGACGTAGTTCTTCTGCTGCAGCGCGAGATCGTATGCGTCGCCCGCCACCTGCGGATCCCCGCCGTATTTCGCATCGAAACTGAAGGCGTGCGCCGCGAGCGCATCGGCGCCGGCGTAAAAGTTCAGTCGTTCACGCTCGTTCATCGCGGGAAACTCGCGAACGTACTCGCCGAAGAGGACCGCAAAGCTGGACTCGTAGGCACCCGTGGCCTGCGCAGGCTGCCCTTGCGCGAAGAGCAGGTCGGCCATCTGCAGGTGCACTCCGGCAAGCAGTGGGTGCGTCTCGCCCAGCGCCGCCATCGCGAGCTTCTCGGCCCGCTCGGTCCTGGCTTCGGCTTGGCCGTACGCTCCGTGCAGGCCCGCAAGTCGTCCCTGCGCCAGCTCGACCCCGACCCCGAAGGCCGGCTGGACCGGCGTGTCGTCGACGATCTTCTGCGCGCGGTCGATGAAACGCTGCGCGCCGCCCAAATCGTTTTGATAAATCGCAAGCTGCGCGAGGTTGAGCAAGGGCGCGACCAGATCGGGAAACACTTCTCCATGGAGCGCGCTCTCGATGTCGAACGCGCGCTGCAAGCGCCGGCGCGCACGGTCGATGCGGCCCTGCTGCATGTCGATCAAGCCGCCGTTGTCCAAGACCGTCGCGTAGAGCGTCGTCCCGGCACCGAGCTGCTCGGCTTGCGTCAGCACCCGCTCGATCTCGAGCCCGGCGTCGGGCCGGCCTTCGAACGCGTGCAGGGCCGCCCGGCCGTTGGCGAGCGCAACCTCGTCGCCGGGGAGCAACCCGGGGTGCTGCGCCAGCACTACCGCGCTCTTTGCGAAATCGCTCTCGGCTTCGGAATAGCGCCCCTCGATCTCGTCCAGGAGCGCGAGATTGTCGAAGAGGCGCGTCAGCGTGAGGGCGTCAAGCGGTTGAGCCTGCGGGTTGAGCCCCGAACTTCGGGCGACGGCATCGCCGAACTGCGCGCGAGCTTCGGGATAGCTGCCTTGCATCTCCGAGATCAGGGCTCGATCCTGGAGCGCGGCGACTTCGTACTGGAGGTTGGGCGGCGCGAGGGCCCGGGCGCGTTCGAGCGCTTCTCCGATCAGCCGTTGGGCATCGTCGAAATGCGCCGTCTGGGCGGCGTTCACCGCGAGCGACATCACCGCGAGCAGATACTCCTCGGAGGCATCGTGGCCGCCGCTCTTCTCGATCGCGAGGATCTTGCGGAGCTGCTGCCCCGCGTCGACGAAGCGCTCTTGCAGCGTGAGCAGCGCGGCGGCGACGAACCGCAGGTGCACGACGTCTTGCGAGGTCGAATTGCCCGCGGGGTCCTCGATGCCGAGCGCCCTTTCGAGCGTTTGCAGCGAGCGGGCGTAGCGAGACGTTGCATACGCCGTGAAGCTGACCGCTTGGAACGCGTCGTCCGCCTCCGGTCCCTTGGGATCGAGCCGGCTCAAGACGAAGGCGAGCTCCGCCTCGGCGAGCGTGTAGGCGCGCTCGCCATGGCCGGCGTCGACCTCGCGTCGAATCTCGGCGTCGAGCTGCCGGTAGTGGGTCCGGGCTTCCGCTTTCGCCGCATCCGGTTCGGCCGCGCTCGTGCGCGCCGAAAGCGCGCCGAGCATCAGGAGCAGCGCGACGAGCCAAACCTTCACCATCGGAAAAACCCCTCGCCTTGAAGAGCGCTGAGCATGAGCGTTGCCAGGCTGAGCGTTGCTCTCGTCGCGGCCGCCCTCCTTTCGCGGCGCGTCCGGAAGCAACGACGTCGGCGGAGGCGCCGTTGGCGAGCGGCCGACGTTTCGGCAAAACGTGCGAATATGCGAACCGCGCATCGGCATCGAGCCAGTCGCACGCGGCGTTGCCCAAAACGTTTGCAAGAGAATCGAGAATGCGTCCTCCGCCCGTCATCGCAGGTTCCATCCTGTCTCACCCGTCGCGGGGAAGTGGCTGCCGTCCGGAGACACACCGGGTGAGTGTAACGAACCGCGGCCTACACGCGGAAGGACCACTCGCGACGATACCGGCTGGGCCGCTTTGCCGCACGCGACCTTCGCACTTCGCGCTTTTTCGACCAAGCATGACGGCGCCGTCGCTCCGCTCGCCGCCCGGCGATCCGCCCGGAAGCTCGCCCTTCAACAGCGTCGAGCACAGCGCGGTCGCGAGCGGGCGAAAGCGGTCCATTGCGTTCGTTTCCAAGTGGCCCTGGAAGCGAATTACGAACGTACCATCGCGCTCGATGCAGGTCTTCCCGGACGGAAGCGGCCGCAGCCGGTTCGTCCGGATCAGCGACTTCTTACCCGATCAGCTTACCGCCGACGTAGCGCCGCCGGTCGATGCGGGTTGCGACGCGATGAAACGGACGCTCGAGGGAAGCAGTGCTCGAACGCTACCGCACTAACCGGAGATTCGGTGTGCGCGAGCCGGTGTACGGCCCAGCTCGCCGCGCCGCACGTTCGGGACCGTGCGCTGGGGCTGGTGCGAAGCGACCGGCAGCGGGGCGAGCGGCGGAAGCGACGGCGTCTTGGCGCGCTCGAGGCGTTTGCCCAGCGTGCGTTCGATCTGCGCGAAGTACTTCTCTTCGTCCGCCGCGACGAACGTGATCGCGTTTCCGGTCGCGCTGGCACGCGCGGTGCGCCCGACCCGGTGAACGTAGTCCTCGGGGACCATCGGCACGTCGTAGTTCACGACGTGGCCGAGCTCCACGATGTCGATGCCGCGCGAAGCGATGTCGGTCGCAACGAGGACGCGGTATTTACCGCGCTTGAAATCCTGGAGGGCGCGCCCGCGCTGGGCCTGCGAGCGGTTGCTGTGGATGCGCTCCGCCGCGATTCCGTGCTTCTGCAAATGCGCGAACAGCCGATTGGCGCGGGCCTTCGTGCGCGTGAAGGCGAGTGCGCTGTAGATGCTGCCGTCTTTGAGCAGCTCGATCAGCAGGTCGCTCTTGCGGGCTTGCTCGACGGCGTAGATGGTTTGGGTGATCCCCTTCGCCGGACCCGAAAAGCGCGGCGCGAGATCGATGCGGACCGGATCGTGCAACAGCTGATCCGCCAGCTTAGCGATCTCGGCCGGAATCGTTGCGGAAAAGAACAGCGTTTGCCGCTTGGCCGGAACCAGGCGCAAGATGCGGCGCACGGCCGGCAAGAAGCCCATGTCCAGCATGCGGTCGGCTTCGTCGATGACCAGCAGCGAGACGTCGGCGAGCGAGGCCGTCCCCTGTGTCAGATGATCGAGCAGGCGCCCGGGCGTCGCCACGATGATCTCGGTCCCGCGTTTGAAAGCAGCGGCCTGTTGGCCGAAGCCGACGCCGCCATAGACGGCCGCGATCCGCACGCCGTCGTGCGCGGCCAGCGCCGTGAGATGGGCGGCGATCTGCGCCGCAAGCTCGCGCGTCGGGGCGAGAATCAGCGCGCGGGTCTTGCCACGCGGCTGGTCGGCAAGCGCTTGCAGCAGCGGCAGCCCGAAAGCCGCCGATTTTCCGCTTCCCGTGGCCGCGCTGGCGATCACGTCTCGTCCGGCGAGCGCCGGAGGGATCGCGGCGGCCTGCACCGGCGTGGGCGCGGTGAAACCAAGGTCGCGGACCGCGCGCAACAGCGTTGGTCGCAGACCAAGTGAGTCAAAAGTCGACAAGATCGTTCGTCTTTACAAGAAGCGCGCAATAGAACGGCAAAAACGAACGATCACGCTGAGGTAACACGCCATTATGGCACAGTCAGGGAAGTCGCGTCAACCGCAGACGTCGGGGATCGAGGTCTACGGTTGCCGCCGCGGCCCGTCGAGAGCCGCGAACTTCCAGGTCCGGAGGCCCCGGCTGCCGACGGCGCCGGCGCGCCGCCATCCCGCCAGACCGATCTGTTTGGCGTACGTGGCGTTGTCCCAGAAGAGATACTCTTCGTCCATCACGCCGTCTTTCCAATGGCCGACCGTGCACATCGCGATCTTGAAGGCTTTGCCCGTCGGCGCAATCGACGCGCCGTTCGCGGTCGGCATCTTGAAGGGTGCGCTCCGCAACAGAGCCCTTTAGAAATATACCGCTTGCGCGAGCGCTCCGAAAGAAGGCACCGGACGGTACCCAACGCACCGCAACCCTCCCGTGCGTCGATCGGCTATTTGAGAGCGCGTTGCGCCAGGTCGAGGAAGAACGGCGTGCGTTCGGGGGCGTGGCCAAGCGCGACGGTGGCCTGAAGGCGCCGCGCAGCCGTCGCGGCGTCGCCGTTCGCGAGGTCGATCTGGCCTGCCGTGAACTGCGCCGGCAAATACGCGGCATCGAGATTCGCAGCGTTTTGCGCCTCGCTCGACGCGCGGGCGAGATCGTTCATCCGCACGTCGACGATGGCGAGACTGGTGAGGATCTCGGGGCGCTTCGCGCGGCCGAGCGCCACCAAGAGCAGCGAACGCGCGGGTTGCAAATCGCCGTCGGCTTGCGCGGCCAGCCCTTCCAGATAGGGTGCGCGCCAGTCGGTGGGATCTTTCTCGCTTGCGGATTCGAAGGCTTGACGCGCGAGCTGCGTGCGGCCTGCCTTCAGCGCGAGCGTGCCGTTCGAAAGCAGCGCGTCGTACGAACCGCGATGTCCGAGGTTGCCGTCAATCGCTCGCTCCACGCTCTGCGGGTCTTGCGGCGCCACGGGCGGAAGCGCTTGCGTGAAGGCGACGTCACGCGCGACTTCGAGCAGGTAGCCCTTCGCGTCGGCCGTCATGACCGACGTAAGCACGAAGGGAGTCGGCGTCGCCGTCGGCGACGGGGTGGGAAGCGGCGTCGCCGTCGGACGCGGGGTCGGCACCGGGAAATTCGTGAAGGTCGGCTTGGGCGACGGTTGCGCCGATGCACGCGGCACGACCTTGACGGTCGCATGCAACGTCGGCCGGACGGCTGGCGACGACGCAGGCGCCGCCGTTGTTTGCGCGGGCGTTTCGCCGAGCACGGCCAGCACCTCGGTGCGAGCGCGCTTGGCCGGCGCATACGCCGGATCGAGTTGCAGTTCCACGTTCAAGTTCTTCAGCGCGAGGTTGTTCTGATGCTGCGCCTCGAGCACGAGCGCGAGATAGTAGTGCGCGTACGGCGTGCTTGGATTGAGCGCGATCAAACGCTGCAGCTGAGCTTGCGCGGCGGGGTAGTCGCGCGCCTGGACATCGAGGTCGGCCAGCGCGAAATAGTTGAGCGCGTAAGCCGGGTCGGCCGCTTCGCCGGCAAGAAATTCGTGCACGGCGGCGTCGCGATGCCCGGCGCCGGCCGCATCCGAGCCGGCCAAATAATGACGCACCGCCGCGGCCTTGTCGCCGGCCTGGGCCGCGGCCGGCGACCTACCTGCGTTCAACGTCGCGAACGCCGCGGCCACGCAAACTGCAGCCATCGTGGCTCGTGTGTTCACATCAGGCTACGAGCGGCGTCAGGCGGTCTTGCGCTTGTGCAGGACCACTTGGTTTCCCTCGGAGTCCTCGGTCATCGCCATGAAACAGATCGGCGACTCGTGCTCGAGCTCGATCTTGCCGCCGGATGCTTTGACCGCGGCGACGGCCGCATCGAGGTCGTCGACCCCGAAGAGCAGACCGTTACCGCGCTGCCACGGCATCTGGTCGCCGCCGTTCCAAAGCCCGAACGTCGTTCCGTCGGGCAGCTCGTACTCGGCGCCCATCCCTTCGGGATAGAGCGTCGTCGGCTCCAGGCCCAGCACGTCGCGGTAATAAGCGATCGCGCGCGTGGCATCTTTGACCATGTAGCCGCTGAGGTCGATACCGGTGACTTTGAATGCTCGGCCGCTAACCATATTGGCTCCTCCTTTGCTTTTGGCGGACCCTTTCGCGCGCGGCACGAGCGGGCCCCGCGGACTTTCGTCCCCTGCGCCTCACAGCAACCGCTGAAACGTGATGTCGGGGATGTTCGCCGGGAAGTCGTACTGCACGAAATCGTACTCGAGCCCGCTGACGAAGCGGTCGAGCCCAAAGCGCAGGGTCTCGTCGGTCTTAATCTGCTGCACGTACCAGCGGCCGGCAAGCGGCGTGTAGACGACCGTCCAGCGCGCGTCCGAATAGGGCTTTCCCTCGAACAGACCGGCGAGCGTCAGCTGGACCGTTGCATACGTGTCGGTCGCGATCCATAAATCGCGCAAGCGGTACGTGTGCGGATCGCGCAACGGCTGCAGCGTCAGGTGGTACGCGTCGCCGTAACGCAGGTGGTCGGTCCCGGCGAGCGCGATGCGATAGTCGCGAGCCACGGCCTCGACCCGGACCAGCTCGCGCAGGGGGGTCTCGCTCGGCTCTGGCACCGAAGGCGACCACGTCGGCACGGGCGCGGCGCTCGGGGACGGTTCGCTCCCCGGAAGCGACGTCGCCGTACCGACCAGCGCGGCCAGCGACTCGTGGCGCCGCATGCCGAACGAAGCGTCCGGCTCGATCAGCGGGTCAAGGATCGGAAAGGCGTCGGCATTGGGATTGGTGTCGAGCTGGTCGCCGGCCGCGTTCGCGTGATGAATCCGCAAGCCGATCTTGATCGGCGAGCCTTTGAGCCGCTCTTCCTCCTGTTGCGCCACGATCGTGCGGCGCAGGACGAGAGCGTGATCGCTGCTGCGGTAGTCCGCCTGCCACCAGTTGTCGTGCTGGCGCCCGCGCCACGAGTAGCGCTCGAGCAGATTGAAGCGCACGAACGGCGCCTCCGTGCGGACGCGCCACTCGGCCTTCGCCCGAGCGAAGATTCCCTCAGTGTCGACCGGCGACGGAACCCCTGGCGCGGCCGCCGCGGCGGAGACGGTCCAGAGCCCGAGGACCAGCACAGCGGAGGCGCGGAGGACGGCCTTCCTCATGCACGAGAAACGGCGGCGCGCCCGCTTCCGTCACGCGCGAGACGGCCGTCGTGCATGACGACCTTTCCGGCGACGATGGTGGCCACCGCGCGGCGCGGTAAGACGGCGCCGTCCAGCGGCGTGTTCTTGCCTTGCGAATGAAAGGCGGCGGCGTCGACGCGCCAGGGACGGTCGGCGAAGACGGTGACGTCGGCCGGCGCGCCGAGCCGCAGCGTGCCGCCGGGGATGCCGAGGATGCGCGCTGGGTTGGTCGAGAGCAGCGCGACGAACCGGAGGAGCGGCAGATCGGGAAGCGCCAAGGCGTAGGCGCCCAGCGCCGTCTCCAGGCCCGAAAAGCCGACGGGCGCCTCGCTCAGCAGCCGCGCCTTCTCTTCGAGCGTGTGCGGCGCATGATCGGTCGCGAACGCGTCGATCGTGCCGTCGCGCACCGCGGCGCGCAACGCGGCCGCCTCGCTCTCGGCGCGCAGCGGCGGATTCACTTTGCCGGCCGCGCCGAAGTTCGCGAAGCGCGCGTCGCTGAGCAGCAGATGGTGCGGCGTCACCTCGCAGGTAACGGCGAAGCCGCGCACCCGCGCGAACTTGACGAGTTCGACCGAGTTCGCGGTCGAGACGTGCGCGATGTGAAAGGGCTTGCCGGTGTCGCCGGCGATCAACACGTCGCGCGCAACGTTGACGTCCTCGGCCAGACCGGGCGAACCGGCGACCCCGAGCTCGAACGAGCGCGAGCCTTCGTTCATGACGGCGTCGCCTTTGAGCGACGCGTCCTCGCAGTGCGAGATGAAGACGCCGGGCACGTCGCGCGCGTAAAGCGCCGCTTGACGCAGGACGCGCGCGTCGGCGACCGGCGAGCCGTCGTCGCTGAACGCGACCGCGCCTGCGTCGCGCAAACGCCAGTAGGGCGCCAGCTCCCGGCCGGCGCGGCCGAGCGTGATCGCCGCGATCGGATAGACGCGCGCGAGCCCCGCCGCCAGCGCCAAGCGCCGCACCTCGGCGATCAGCGCGGGCGCGTCGAGCGCGGGCTCGGTGTTGGGCATGCAGGCGACCGCGCTGAAGCCGCCGGCGACCGCGGCGGCGCTGCCGCTCGCGATGGTTTCTTTGTGCGTCAGGCCCGGCTCACGCAGGTGGACGTGCATGTCGATGAAGCCGGGCGCGACGACCGCTCCGGTCGCGTCGAGCACGCCCGCGTCGCCGGCCTCGAGCCGCTCGCCAATCGCGGCGACGACCCCGTCGCGCAGGAGCAAATCGCTCACCGCGTCCAGACCTTGCGACGGATCGACGATGCGACCGCCTCGAACGAGCAGCGCTCTCACGGTTGCAGCGCGTTCGGTCGGAGCTAAACGGCTCCTTTTGTGGCGCTCTCGGCGGCGTGGCGCGTCTCGCAGGTTTTCTTGAAGCGGGCCAGGAGATCGACGATCGTCTCGTGCGCGAAACGGTGGCCGAGGGCCGCGTCGAAGGCGACACCCAGCGGCCCGAGCGGCGGAGCGTACGAGCCGTCGAGGTCGATCCGGGAGAAGCCCGCGCCCTCGTCGGCGATGCTCAGCAGACCGCTGAACGAGGGGTAGGGTCCGCCGTCCTTGGGCTCCCACTCGATTCGCATCAACTCATAGCCCGGGTAGCCGGGCTTGGGCTGCAGCGTCGCGACGACGTCGCGCTCAAGGACCAGGTCGCCGATCTCGACCTGCACGGGTAACGTCGCGGGGCTGCCGTTCTTCGCCCCATGCTCGTCGAGGTATTCCTCGAGAAACACCGGCACTCGCTCGAACGGACAGCGCAGCGTGACATACTCGTGGATCTCGGTCATCGAATAGGCTCCTTGCCGCGCGGGCGCGCTCCGGCGCCTTGGCTGTAATTAGGTCGACCGAAGTCAGGTCCTTTCCAGGCGTGCGCAGCTACTTGCTTGCTTGTTTTGCGCCGGGCTGCACGGCGTGCTGCGGCTCGCGCACGACGAGCACCGGAACGCCGGCCTGACGCAGAACGCCTTCGGTGGTGCTGCCGACGAAGACGCGCGCAAAGCCGCGCCGGCCGTGTGTGCCCATGACGATCAGATCGGCCGAGCGCGCCGTCGCCGTAGAGAGTATTGCGTCGACGAACCGGCCCTCGACGATGACGCTTTCGCAAGCGATGCCGCGGGTTGCGGCCCGGCTCTCCGCCGGGTCGAGCATGTCCCGTGCCTCGTCGCGCATCTTGGCGAGCAGCGGGCGGGGATCGTAACCGTAGAGCGCGGCCTTGTCGTAGAGCTCGCGCGTATCGAGCACATGGCAGAAAATGACGTGGCCCGCAGACGAAGCCGCTACGTCGAGTGCGACGTCGATAGCCGCACGGCACGGCTCGGACCCGTCGACGGGCACGAGGATCCGTTCGAACTGCGAGGTCATGGCAAACTCCTCCGAGTTTGAGTCTATCGCGCATATATGAATGTCACATGAGCTTTCCTTCACACTAATCCAACAATGGATTATCGCAAAAGGAATTAGTTGCAACGCCGCGCGAAGCGTACGTCGCCATGACCAACGCGCGCGGCCGCCCGAACGAGTTTCACGAAACGGTCCAGGGGCTCGTGCCGTTTTGGAGCGAGCCCATGCGCGCGCGGCTCGAGCAGCGCTTCGACGAGATCGATCCGAGCGCGCTGGCGCTGACTCTGGCACTGAAGGCGGCTTCACAACGCATCGAGGACGCCGCGCACCGCTTGATCGAGTCGCTCGGCTTCACGCCGGCTGCCAAGCTTCACGTGCTGCTCGTGATCTGGATGGCCGGCGAACCGCTGGCGATGACGGAGCTGAGCCGGCGCGTGCTCGTCTCGAAGACGAATCTGACGAATCTGGTCGACGCGCTCGAGAGCGACGGGTACGTGCGGCGCTTGGAGCACCCGGCCGACCGGCGCAGCGTGCTGGTCGCCACCACGGCTGCGGGGCGTAAGACGGCCGAGAGCGGTTTCCCGTGGGCAGCCGAAATGATCGCGGAAGCCATGCAGGATATCAGCCCAACGGAGCGTCGCGCCTTCGTCCGCACGCTGGCGAAGCTGGCCAAAGGCTTCTCGACGGCGAGCGCGCGCAACGTTCCGCCGATCTCGAAGGGGCGTTAAGGTGGCTGCCTCGCGCCGGCCGCCACCGGCTGCGATCGCGATCGCCATCGCCGTCGCCGCCCTCGTCGTGGTGGCGATCTATTTCCTGCGACCGCCGGCAAGCCCCAAGGACACGCTCGCGCTCAGCGGGCGAATAGAAGGCGACGAAACGGACCTCGGCGCGAAGGTCGGCGGACGCGTGATCTTCGTCGCCGTGCGCGAAGGCGCAAGGGTGCGGCGCGGCGAGGTCCTGGTGCGCTTCGACGACGCGCAGACGCGCGCGCAACTCGACGAGGCGCGCGCCAGAGTTGCAACGGCCGAGCATCAAGCGACGCAGGCGCAGGCCTCAGCCGGCGTCCTCGAGAGCCAGCTCAACGAGGCGAACATCAACGTGACGCAAGCCTCGTCCGACTCGAGCGGGAAGATCGCGCAGGCGCGAGGCACGCTGGCGAGCGCCCAGGCCGATGCCGCGCAGCAGCGCGCGGAACTCGCGGCGGCGCGAGCCTCGCTCACCTTGGCGCGCAGAGACCACGAACGTTTCGCGAGACTCGAAGCCAGCGGCGACATCTCGCGCGCACAATACGATCAGGCCGAAACGAACTACCGCACGGCGCTGGCAGAGGTTCGCGCTCACCAGGCGGCACTGGCTGCCAGTCAACGCCAAATCGACAGCGCCAGCGGAGCGCTGGAAGTCGCGCAAACGACCGGGCTCAACCCGAGCATCCGGCAGGCGCAAGCCACGACGGTGCAGCGCCAGCTCGTCCAAACCAACGCGGCGATTGCGGCGGCCGACGCGCAGGTGCAGACTGCGCTGGCGAGCCAGCGCGAGGTCGAGGCCGTGCTCAACGACCTCACCGTGCGCAGCCCGCTCGACGGCGTCGTGCTGACCCGCAGCGTCGAGCCGGGCGAGGTTGTCGCGGCGGGGAAAGCCCTGCTCTCGGCGGTCGATTTGAGCCAGGTCTATCTGCGCGGCTTCATTCCCGACGGGAGCATCGGGCGGGTGCGGATCGGGCAAGAGGCGCGCGTCTATCTTGACTCGGCGCCCAACACGCCGCTCGACGCCCACGTCGAGGAGATCGACGCGCAGGCCTCGTTCACGCCGGAGAACGTCTACTTCCGCGACGACCGGGTGCAGCAAGTCTTCGGCGTGAAGCTGCGTATTCACAATCCCGAGGGGTTTGCCAAGCCGGGCATGCCCGCCGACGGGGAAATCTTATTCGGACAAGCCGCGAGCGGAACGTGAGCGACGGTTCGGCCGCAATCCGCATCGCGGGGCTCGTCAAGCGCTACGGCGAGTTCGAAGCGGTGCGCGGCGTCGACCTCGAGGTCGCCCGTGGCGAGCTCTTCGGCCTCATCGGCCCCGACGGCGCGGGGAAGACTACCTGCTTCCACATCCTTGGGGGCGTGATGGAAGCAAGCGCGGGACATGTCGAGATGCTGGGCCTGGCGCCGCGCGAAGCGCGCTCGGACGTGGGCTATCTGACGCAGCAGTTCTCACTCTATCTCGATCTCAGCGTCGACGAGAACCTGCACTATGCTGCGGGCTTGCGCGACGTTCCGGCGGAGGCGTTCGCCGAGCGCCGCAGCCGCTATCTGCGACTGATGAACCTCGAGTTCGCGGCAGGACGTCTCGCGAGCCAGCTCTCCGGCGGCATGAAACAAAAGCTCGCGCTGTGCTGCGCGCTGATCGCGGAACCGAAGATCCTGTTGCTCGACGAACCGACGACCGGCGTCGATCCCGTGTCGCGCCGCGAGCTGTGGCAGATCCTGGCGACGCTTTCGCTGCAAGGCATGACGATCGTGGCCGCGACGCCCTATCTGGACGAAGCCGAACGCTGCCATCGCGTCGGGCTGATGTACGGCGGCGAGATCCATCAGCTCGGCGCGCCGGCGGAATTACAGTCGAGTTTGGGGCTCGCGCGGCTGGAAGTGCGGGCCGGAGACGTGCCTGGTGCGGAGGCCGCGCTCGAGCGGTCGCGCGATCCCGAGATCGCCGACGTGCAAGGCTTCGGCGACCGGGTCGACGTGCTCGTTCGCGACCCCGTGGCCGGCGACCGGGCGGTGCGCGCGGCGCTGCAAGGGGCCGGCATCAGCCCCGGCACGATCGATGCGGCCGAGCCGACGCTCGAGAACGTGTTCGTCGCGCGCCTGCGCTCGATCGGGCTTGCGCCCTCGTTTGCGCCGTTTCCGCATGCAGGCGCCGCGCCCAAGCGTGACGGCGACGGCGTCGCGATACTCGGGTACGGGCTCAGCAAGAGCTTCGGCACGTTTCGAGCGGTCGACGACGTCAGTTTCTCGGTGCGCTACGGCGAGATCTACGGTTTGCTCGGCGCGAACGGCGCGGGCAAGACGACGGTGATCAAGATGCTCTGCGGGCTGCTCGAGCCTAGCGCCGGGACGGTCAGCTTGGCCGGCCGCAGCGAACGCTTGCGCGCGCAGTCCTTGCGCCGGCGCATCGGATACATGAGCCAGAAGTTCACCCTCTACGACACGCTGACGATCGGCGAGAACCTCGACTTCTACGCGGGCGTCTACGGCATCCCGCGTGCCGAGCGGCGCACGAAGATCGAATGGGTGCTCGAGATTGCCGGCTTACGCGGCCAGGAGCGGCTGCTGACCGCGAAGCTGCCCGGCGGCTGGAAGCAGCGGGTCGCGTTCGGGTCGGCCGTGATGCACGAGCCCGACATCTTATTTCTCGACGAGCCGACTTCGGGCGTCGACCCGCTGGCGCGCCGCCAATTTTGGCGCTTGATCGAAGACTTCGCGCAGAGCGGAACGGCGGTTTTGGTGACGACGCACTATCTCGAAGAAGCCGAGCACTGCCACCGGATGAGCTTCATGCTCGATGGGCGGATGGTCGCCGAAGGGTCGCCGAGCGAAATCAAGGCGGCGCAGCCGGGCCAGCTCTTCGAGCTTGCCGTCGACCGGCCGCAGGAAGCCATCGCGACGCTGTTGCGGCGGCACGAGCCGTGGCGAGTCGCGCTCTTCGGCAGCCGCATCCACCTGGTCGTCGACGACGACGCGCAGCTGGCCGCAACGCGCACGGAGCTCGCGGCACGGGGGATCGCCGTCGGCACCGTGCGCGCCCTTCCGTTCTCGCTCGAAGACGCGTTCATCGGCACCGTCGCGCGCGCCCAGCGGGCCGCCGCGTGAGGACGCGCGCGTGAGCTTCGACGTCAGGCGCGTGCGCGTGCAATGCGTCAAGGAACTGTTGCAGTTCCGACGCGACCGGCTGACGGTCGCACTCGCCTTCGGCTTGCCGCTGGGGATGCTGCTCATCTTCGGCTTGGCGATCCGGCTCGAGATCAAAGACATTCCGATTGCGGTGCAAGATCTGGATCGCACGCCGCTGAGCCGCGACTTCGTCTCGCGGCTCTCGGCCACGGAAGAGCTGCGCGTCACGCTGCTGCCGGCCGCGCTGCGCGCGATCGACCCGCTCGACGCGGGCAGCGCTCGCGCGACGGTCGTCATCCCGCCTGGAACGGCGCGCCTCGTGCAGCGTGGCCAGAACGCGCCGCTCGGCGTGCTGATCGACAGCACCGACGTCGTCAACGCGATGACGATCCGCGAGGCGATCCGCGCGACCGCGCAATTCTTCGACATGCAGCTGGCGCCTCCGGACGCCTTCGTGCCGGCGGTCGCCGCGAACGTGCGGATCTGGTTCAACCCCGGCCGCCGCGAAGCGCTCAATATCGTGCCCGGCGTCTACGCGGTCGTCTTGGCGATGTACCCCGCGCTGCTGGCCGCGATGGCGATGGTCCGCGAACGCGAGCGCGGGACGATCGTGCAGGCCTACGCCTCGCGACTCTCGGCCGCGGAGTTGCTGGCGGGCAAGAGTGCTGCGTTCTTGCTCGTCGGCCTGGGACAAGTCGCCGTCGTCATGGGAGTCGGCTCCCTGGTCTGGCAGCTCGGTTTCGTCGCCGATCCGACGCTCATGCTGGTGGCGACGCCGCTCTTCGTGCTCGACTCGGTGCTCTTCGGTTTGCTCGTCGGCTCCTCGACGACTTCGGTCAGCGCCGCGGTGCAGGGCGTCGGCAGCGTCAACGCCTTCTTCAACATCTTGCTGACGGGGTTTCTCTATCCGCTCAGCAACATGCCCTACGCATTGCAAGTACTCTCCTTCATCGTGCCGGCGCGCTACTTCATCGAGGTGAGCCGCGACGCGTTCGTGCGCGGAGCCGGCTGGCAAGGCTTCGCGGCGGCGCTCCCGGCGCTCGTGCTGATCGGCGCGGTCTACTTCACCCTCGCCTGGCTGCGCTTGCGGCGCATGCAGTTCGCGGCATGAGCGCGCGCGGGGGCCTGCGGTGCTGAGCCGGTTCGCGTCGCTGCTGCGCAAAGAGTTCGCTCAGTTGCTGCGCAACCGGCAACTGCTCTTTCTCCTACTGGTGCCGCCGCTGGTGCAGACAGTGCTGTTCGGCGTCGCGCTCAAGCCGATCGTCAAGCAGATGTCGCTCGCGGTCGCGGACGGCTCCAAGACCCCGGCCAGCCGCGATCTCATCGCCGCGTTCAGCGCCAACGGCGTCTTCGTGCCGCGCTATGTCGCCGACGGGCCGTCGGTCGGGCGCGCGATCCGCGCGGGACATACCGACGCGGGCCTCGTCATCCCGCCGGAGTTCGCGCGCGACCTCCAGCGCGACCGAACGGCGCAGGTCCAGATCGTGCTCGACGGCGTCAACGCATACGTCGCTGGCCAAGGCGCCGGCTATTCCGCCGGGATCGTCGAAGACTACAATCGCACCGCCGCCGGCGCGACGCTGCCCGGGCTCGACCCGCAGATCAGCTTCGTGTACAATCCCGGACTCATCAGCAGCTGGTTTTTCGTCCCCGGCATCATCGGCGGACTCATCGTGCTGACCGGCATCATCGCCGCTTCAGCCGAGGCGGTCCGCGAAAAGGACGAAGGCACCCTCGAGCAGCTCCTGATGACGCCGGCGTCGTCGTGGGAGATCCTCATTGCGAAGATCGTGCCGCTGTTCGTCATGTTCCTGGGCTCGCTCTGCTTGGGTCTGACCGTCGGGAAGCTGGTCTTCGGGCTGCCGCTACTCGGCAATCTGCCGCTGTTCCTCGCAATCTCGTCGGTCTACATCTTGAGCGGCCTCGGCGTCGGCATCTTGATCGCGACCTACGCGAGCACCCGGCAGCAAGTCATCCTCATCTCGATCTTCGTCGCGCTGCCGCTGATGCTGCTCTCGGGAGCGTTCGCGCCGATCGAGAGCATGCCGCGTTTCTTCCAGTTCCTTACGCTCTTCAACCCGCTTCGGCACTATATCAGCATCATGCGGGCGATGCTCCTCAAAGGCGTCGGCTGGTCCATCGTTTGGCCCGACGCGCTGGCCATCGTCGCCTTCGCCGTGATAGCAATCGCCGTAAGCGGCGCGCGCTATCGCTCCCAGCTCCTTTAACAAGGTGCGATTTTTCCGCACCCTGTTAGAACTCACGCCGGCGCATACGTTTGCTTCAAGGCGTATTCTGTGAATGGCGCTCGCTACTCCCAGAAACGGCATACCGTCGTCCGTTTGCGAAGGAGCAACATGATGAACATGGCAGCGCGGGCGATTCTCGCTCGTAAGGCAGCGACGGCAACCGCTGCGATTGTATCGTTTTGCGCGCTGCTGGCCCCGGCATGCGCGCAGACGTCGGATACGGCGGCCCCGGTCAGCGTGGCGACTTTGCAAACCCCCGTGCCTGCATTGATCGCATTTGCCCGCGCTTGGGACGGCGTGACGTCGTACAGCGCGATGGTGACAGGCTTCGAACAGAGGGGTTCGGACGTCCAAGACCTCGTCTTCGCTTACCGCTTTCGCAAGGCGTCGAGCGTGACGATGCGGGTCATCAAGGGCCCCAACACCGGTGTGACCCTCACCTGGGACGGCGGGAGCACCATGCAGGCAACGCGCGGCGGGGGTCTATTCGCCGCGCTGTTCAAGCGGACGATCGCGCTCCACGACCCGCTCGTGGAGACGATCCGCGGATCGTCGCTCGACCAGCTGAGCTACGGCGCCATGCTGACGCACGCGGAGCAGACCCCCGGCACCATCTCCGAAGCCGCGGGCGAGCCGATCGACGCGATTACCACCGAATCGTTGACGCTCGTGCCAAACAATCCGTCCGTCGACGGCGGATTCACGCGCGAAGCCATCGAGATCTCAACCGCAACCAATCTTCCCATACGCATCGTGGCCTACGAAGGCAACACGCTGGTTCGGCAATTCGACTTCTCGGACATCAAGCCGGCCGCGACACGTGCATCATTCTTCCGTAGCTCCGTCAACTCGGCGTACTGCTGCTTTGTCGTGACGGCGATGCCGCCCGCACGCCACGAATATCTGCGTTCATCGAGCAGCGCGCTGTAGAGCTGGCGCGTGACGTCGAGCATCATCCGAAGGCGCCCTTCTTGCGAGTTCGTGGGATAGAGTCGAACGCGATGCATCCAGCGCACGTTCAAATGATAGCGCAAGCGTGTGCCACCATCATGGCAGAGCGAGAACGGCACGCACACGTTGGAGAGAGCGCCCCCAGCAGATGACGCGCTACGTCGAACGACTTCGCGACTTCTGCGCCCCGCCGATAGCCGGACGGGTCCCCGGGCGGCGTCGTTCGCCTCCATGCTTACTACCAAGGTGAGCCCCTTGGCGAACGCAGCACCGAACGGAATCGAGTCGACGAACCCGGTGTAGACGCCGGCAAGGGATCGCGTGGTGCCCTTACCGGCCGTCTGGATCGCCTCGCGGAGCACGTGCGGCCGATCCGTCGCAAGCTTGACGACGCTCTTCGCGAAGTCGACAGCCGCCAGCTCGGTCAATCCGTGGGCCTCCATGCCGACCGCGATACATCGTTATTAACCGCTGCGTTTGGGTAGAAGGCGGACCTGGAGGAACCCGCGCTTGAATCTAAGGATGGACTCCCTGCTCGGCGCGACGTGGCGCGCGTTCAACGAGGACAAGGCCCCGCGACTGGCGGCGGCGCTCGCGTTTTCGACGATCCTCTCGATCGCGCCGCTGTGTATCGTCATCATCGCCGTCGCCGGCTGGTTCCTCGGAACGCAAAACGGGGGGCATGGCCACCACGTCGTCGAGGATGCGTTGCTATCCCGGCTGCGGGACAGTGCGGGAGCGGGCGTGGCCGACTCGGTCCGGGACATTATCGGCGCATCCTTCAATAAGCCTCGGCAAGGGCAGATCTCGCAAGTCGTCGGCTGGGTCGGCTTCGCAGTCGGGGCGACGGCCCTGTTCTCTTCGCTGCAGGACGCGCTCAACGCGGTCTGGCACGTCGAGGCAGTTCACGGCTCGTGGAAGCGGACGGTACGAGACCGGCTCGTGTCGTTCGGCATGATCCTGCTCGTTGGACTGTTCCTGCTGGCGACGCTGCTGGCCAACGCGGGCACGGCGTTCGTCGCTCGGTACTTTGCGTCGCTCATCCCGCTTCCGGCGAATCCGGTCCTCTTGACGATCGCCGCAGAGCTCGCGTCACTGCTCCTGATCACGTTCGCCTTCGCCTTGATTTACAAGGTATTGCCCGACGTCGACATCGCATGGCGGGACGTTTGGCCGGGCGCTGCGGCAACCGCCGTATTGTTCGTCGTCGGCGAGGTCGCGATCTCGCTGTATCTATCGCTCGCCGGGGTGGCTTCGGCGTACGGCGCCGCCGGATCGCTGCTGGTCGCCCTCCTGTGGAGCTACTACACCGCCATGGTCGTGCTGCTCGGAGCCGAGTTCACCAAAGTGCGAGCCGGACACGCGCAGACCACGGCTCCGACCGACGTGCGTCAAATCAGCAAACAGCCCGCCGGCGTCGACCCGCGCTTCGCCGGACACGAAAGGTTGTGAGCGTGGAGCGAGAACGCGCGAGCGGCGTTTGAGGCGCCGGCGCGACCGCTTCTTCCGGGAAAAACGGCGATCGTTACGGGGGCCAACTGTTGCACAAGACATGGTTATCTATGCCTCTTTTGAAAATCGGGTGGGTTACGCGGCTTTGGGCGACAGCGCACGGCTTCCCGGCGCGAGATGCGGATTCAGCGAAGAGAAATCCAATTTTCCCGCGATGAGGAACAGCACGGTCCGCATCG
>JBKQHO010000019.1:0-157156 GCA_052267165.1 Vulcanimicrobiaceae bacterium
CTTCACCGGCGAGAGCTATCGCCTCCGTGGCCGCTCCCCGGGAAAACCCTCCAAGCCTGACTAATACCCCCGAGGGTTCAATTTGAGAATCCCGCTACGGGTGCAATTTGAACGTCCCGTTACCAGCAGGAGCCTCCCGGGCGAACGAGGGGCCAGTCCTGGTGTCATTCCTCGACTGCAGGTTGGCCTTTTGTGCCCAACCCCCAAAAAGGTAAAAAATCGAGATTGGCGCCTTATGCGTGCCGTTTCGCCGCCAGGTAGGCGAAGAAACTACAAGCTGTGCTGCGCGAACCTCGAAGCTTGGCCTTTCTCGCCGTCGCGTACGCGTGCACCCGAGCTTCTGCTGAGCTCGACGTACCGACCGCGCGCCGCGCATAGGGCCCGAGTGCGTGCAGACGGTCGTAACCAAGCGGCTGCGGCGAATGTGCGCACGGGCACCCACAACTGCCTTTGACAAACTGGACCTCGAACCGATACGTAAGAGTACTGTCGGCAAGTACCGGTCGAATGGCGCCCGAAGTCGGCGTCAGCGAGAAAACCGTGCGCCGATGTAAAAACGCCTTGCTCCTACACCACTATCACTTTAGGGCGAAGGGTTCCAGTTCACAAAACGAGTTAGAGTGGTCAAGAAGAAGTCCTTGCGCGAAAGACCTAGCGCCCTCCAGCTGTCGGGCCAAGACGCTTCCCAGGCGATGGCCGAGATACGCCTCGCAGTCGCTGGCGCTCGTCCTCAGGGAAACGGACACCAGTTTCCCTCCTTTTCTTGCGATGTGACCAAACTAGAGTTTTGGGACGAGATGGCGCGGCGCGAGCGGGTCCTAAACGAGGCCGAGCGGATCGCGCAGCTCGGGAGCTACGAGGAGGATCTGAAAAGCGGGACGATTTGGAGCTCCGATGGGCTGTGCCACATCCTGGGCCTCGATCCCTCGACATTTCGTGGGACGCACGCCGAATTGATGGCCCGCGTTCATCCCGACGATCGGGAGCTCGTGCTTGGCCACCATCGAGCGTTGGTGGCGGGGGGTGGGCCATATGATTACGAGCATCGGATCGTCCGACCCGACGGCGAGGTCCGCATCGCACGACGCCGTGGTTACGCCGTGCTGGACGGGTCCAGACATGCGATTCGTATCTGTTCGACCGTGCTCGATATCACCGATCGGCGAAGAGCCGATGCCGAACGTCACGATCTGGAGATACGTTTCCAGGGCGCATTTGCGCGCGCCCCCATTGGGATGTCACTCGCTAGCATCCAACCTGCGTCCTTCGGTCGCATCCTTCAGGTGAATGAAGCGTATTGTGCACTGACGGGCTACACGAGCCAGGAGCTGCTCTCAATGGACGCGCCGTCCCTGGTCCAGCCGGATGACCGTGATGCAGCCGTTGCAGTCATGAACGACCTCATCGCTGGGCGAACCACCGGGACCCTCGTCGAGAGGCGTACTCTCCGAAGGGACGGCACGGCGATCTGGGTTCGCCAACACCATTCGATTGTGCGCGACGA
This sequence comes from Vulcanimicrobiaceae bacterium, assembly GCA_052267165.1. GTDB lineage: Bacteria > Vulcanimicrobiota > Vulcanimicrobiia > Vulcanimicrobiales > Vulcanimicrobiaceae > CAWICD01. The sequence continues at coordinate 1,505 of JBKQHO010000019.1, forward strand.
TGACGGCCTTCCGCTCTACGCCTTTTCACATAGCGAAGACATTTCCCGACAGAGGGCAGACGAAGCCGTGGTGGTCGAGGCAAGCCGGCGGCTGCGCCACTCGTTCGAGAACGCAGCGATCGGTATGGCGCTGGTCAGCGTCGATAAGGCTGATTTCGGTCGGTACCTCGATGTCAATGCCGCCCTATGCCAGTTGCTAGGATACGAAAAAGAGCAATTGTTAACGCTCGGTACCCACGTCGTCATGGACTGTGGTGATGTGGAAGAGGACAAGATTGCATTACAACGCTTGATCGCTGGCGATCACGACTCGTATGAGGCGGAAAGGCGTTACGTCCGGTCCGATGGGCAAATCGTGTCCGGGATACTTCACCGATCACTCGTTCGTGACGCCAACGGTAACGCGTTGTACAGCATCTCCCAGCTCGTCGACATCACGCGCCGCAAGCTTGCGGAAGAGAACCTCCGCCACCTTGCCGACCACGATCCGCTCACCGGGCTGCTCAACCGGCGTGGCTTCGTCCAGAGACTCGAACAGCACATCGCAGAAGCTCGCCGCTATGACCGCTGCAGCGCGGTCCTGCTCATCGATCTCGACCGCTTCAAGTACATCAACGATACCTTAGGGCATACCGCTGGTGACGAGATGCTCCAAATGGTGGCTCGGGAACTCGCTCACCGCTGCCACTCAAGTGATATCTTTGCGCGCTTGGGCGGCAACGAGTTTGCGGTGCTTTTGCGCGACGTCGATGCGACGTCCGCGCTGCATATCGCTGATAGGGTGCGGCGCGAAATCAAAGAGAAGGTGCAGCTAGGGCGTGACCGTCAAGTGCATGTCTCGGCGAGCATTGGCGTTGTGACAATCGACAAGACAACGACCATGACGGGGCAGGAACTTCTAGCCGCGGCTGACATCGCCATGTACCATGCAAAGGAAGCCGGGCGCGATCGATCGTGCGCATTCTCGTCGGTCGCTCGATCACATGCAACCATGCAGTCAGAACTAGCCTGGTCTGAGCGCGTGCGCAGTGCGTTGCGGAACAACAGTTTCGAACTCTACCAGCAGCCGATCCTCAATCTCCTTACGACAGAGCTCGATCATCATGAGCTATTGCTGCGAATGCGTGATGACGACGGCAACATCATCGTGCCGGGCGCGTTCCTCAAGGCAGCCGAGCGTTTTGGGCTGATGCAAGAAATCGACAAGTGGGTCGTCCGGGAGGCGATCCGATTCGTCTCGGCTGAAGAGCGTGCTGGGCGAACCGTTCGGGTCGAAGTCAACCTAGCAGGTCCATCGTTGAACGACGCGGGCGTGATGGCATGTATCGAGCAAGAACTGCAAAGAACCGGAATCGAGCCCAGTTCGCTTGTCTTTGAGGTCACCGAGACGGAAGCGATTGGTAACATGCTCGAGGGCTGCCGCTTCGCTCAGCGGCTGGCGGACTTGGGATGTGCCTTCGCACTGGACGATTTCGGGGCAGGCTTCAGCTCGTTGTCCTATCTCAAGAGTCTGCCTTTCACATATTTGAAGATCGATGGGCAATTCATCCAAAACCTCAGCGAAAGCGCCGCCGATCGGGAGATCGTAAAGGCGGTCGTTCAAATGGCGGCCGGCTTGGGGAAGAAAACGATCGCGGAGTTCGTCGGCGACGATGCGACGCTCGATCTCCTGCGAGAATACGGAGTCAATTTCGCACAAGGCTATCGCATCGGCAAGCCCAGGCCGCTCGCGGAGTTCCACGCAGCACCGACGCGCGGCTGAGCGACGCCATAAATACCCGGTGCTGATATCGCGCGGATCGCCGCGGCGTCAGCCTCCTAAAACGGCCCCGCCGATAGCTCGCGCGAGAATCGAGAGCGCCAGAAGGTCGGGAGTCAAGATCCGCAGGCCGGCGCGACCGCACTCTCGGTTCCTGGATCCTTGTGGATCCGATGCAGCAGCTCGACGCCGGCGATCGTAGTCGCCGCATACGCGAAGTTCTTGAATCTTAGCATCGGACGCAGACGCAGTTTCACCGGTTCTGACGGCGCGCGCCCGCTGACTAGACCGCTACGTCCGATAGTCCCATGAGCGTGCGCATGCGCTCGCGGTCGGCGCGCAGTTCGGCGGCGTCGCCCTCGTAAACGATGCGGCCGCTGTCGAGCACGTAGGCGCGGTCGGCGACCTTGAGCGCGAGCAGCGCGTTCTGCTCGACCAGCAAGACCGAGACGCCGTGCGACCGCAGCTCGGAGAGGATGTGGTACACTTCCTCGACGACCAGCGGTGCGAGGCCTTGCGAGGGTTCGTCGACGAGCAGCAGGCGCGGGTTGGCGACGAGCGCGCGGCCGATCGCGAGCATCTCTTGTTCGCCGCCCGAGAGCCGGCCCGATTTGCGCGACTGCAGCTCGGCGAGCTTGGGCAAGTGCTTGAGAACGCGTTCGATCGACCAGTCGCCGCTGCGCCCGTTCTCGGCGAGCTGCAAGTTCTCGAGCGTCGTCAGCGTCTTGAACATGCGGCGCCCTTCGGGCACGTAACCGATGCCCAAGCGCGCGACCGCGTACGGCGCCTTCCCCGCGATCTCTTTGCCGTCGAAACGGATCGAGCCGGTGCGCGGCGGCGTGAGCCCGAGGATGCTGCGCATCGTGGTCGTCTTGCCCGCGCCGTTGAGGCCCAAGAGCGCGACCAGCTCGCCTTCGCCGACGGTGAGTGATACGTCGCGCAGAATGCGAATCTTGCCGTAATCGGTGTTGATCTTGTCGAGGGCGAGCAGCGGCTCAGACATGCTCGAGCACTTCCTTCCCGAGGTACGCGTCGCGCACGGCCTCGTTCGCGCGGATCTCGGCAGGACCGCCTTCGGCGAGCAGGTGCCCGCGCTCGAGAACGGTGATGCGGTCGGCCAGCGAGAGCACGACGCGCATGTTGTGCTCGACGAACAGGACCGTGAGGCCCAGGCGTGCGTGCAAACCACGGATGACCTCGACGATGCGATCGGTCTCCGCTTCGGCGAGCCCGGCCATCGGCTCGTCGAGGAGCACGAGCTTGGGATCCGTCGAAAGGCTCATCGCGATCTCGCATAAACGCTGGCTGCCGTGCGACAGTTCGGCCACGGTGCGTTCCGCTAACCGTCCGAGGTTGACGAATCCGAGCAGCTCCTCGACGCGAACGTCGCATTTCCGTTGCGCGCTGCGTGAGGGCGCCTGCAGGCGGAACGCGAGCCGCTCCTGGCTGAGGACGCCCAGCGTCACGTTCTCGCGCACGGTCAGCTCGGGGAAGATGCTCGGCGTCTGAAAAGTGCGGCTCATGCCGAGCTCGATGCGCCGCCAGTTCGGCATGCGCGTGATCTCCGTGCCGCGGAAGAAGACCTGGCCGCGTTCGGGGATGTAGAAGCCCGACAGACCGTTGAAGAAGGTTGTCTTGCCGGCGCCGTTGGGGCCGATCACGGCGTGGATGGTCCCTTCGCGCACTTGGATCGAGACGTCGTCGACGGCTTGCACGCCGCCGAAACGTTTCGAGACGTGGCGCGCTTCGAGCAAAGCCTCGTCAACCATGACGTTCCGCCGCCAGTTGAGCCGGGACCGAAGCGTCGCGCTCGGCGTCGTGCACTTCCGGCGGTGCCGGACGCGACGCGGCGATCAGCGCGGAGATCGACCCGAGGATGCCCTTGGGGAAGAGCAGGACGCACGCCACGAAGATCGCGCCCAGAAAGATTTGCCACAGCGGCGTGATCGTCGAGATGATGTCCTTGCCGATGACATAGATCGCCGAGCCGACCAGCGGCCCCCAGAGCGTCGCGCTGCCGCCCAGAATCGTGATCAGCACGAAGTCGCCCGAGAGGTGCCAGTCCAGCAGCAACGGGTACGCGAAGTTCAGGAGCATTCCGAAGAAGGCTCCCCCCAAACCCGCCAGCGTCGCTGAGACGAGCAACGCGACGAAGATGAACCGGTCGCTGTTGAGCCCGAGGTAGCGCACGCGCAACTCGTTCTGGCGAATCGCGACCAGCGTTCGGCCGAACGGCGACCGCGTCAGCAGCGCGAACCCGACGACGACGAGCGCGAAGACGGCGAGCGTGAAATAGTAGAAGCCGGTTCCGTCCAGCGTCACGTGCCAACCCGGCAGGCCGAGATACGGCCGCGGAAAGTTCATGCCGTCCTCGCCGCCGGTCAAGTCCGTGAAGCGATAGGCGATGAAGTAGAAAACTTGGCCGAACGCGATCGCGAGCAGCCCGAAATAGATGCCGCGCCGGCGCAGCAGAAACGGCCCGATCAGCAGCGCGCCCAGGAACGCGGTCAACACGCCGATGAGCAGGCCTTCGAGAAAGTGGACGTGCCAGTTCTGAATCGAAAGGCCCGCGCCGTACGCGCCGAGTCCGAAGAACGCGGCGTTCCCAAAAGCGGGTAACCCGGTATAGCCGAGCAGCAAGTTGACACTCATCGCGGCGATCGTATAAGCCAGCACTTCGCTCATGATCGAGACGTCGACGTGGAGGTAGGGTGAGAGCACGGGCCCGAGCGCGAGCAGGCCCAGCACGGCGCCCGAAATGAAGAAGCCCTTGCGGCCCTTCACGCGCGAGATCTCATCCGAACAAGCCTTCCTCGCCGAAGAGGCCGCGCGGGCGGATGACGAGCACCAGCGCCATCAGCACGTACATCGAGACTTCGCTGAACGCGGGCAGGAAGAGCGTCGTCATCGAGATCGTCAGGCCGATCAGGATGCCGGCGACGATGCTGCCGAAGAGGCTTCCCATGCCGCCGATGATTACGGTCACGAAGGCCGGCATCAGCAGCGTGTTGCCGGTCGTCGGACCGAGACCTAACAAGCCGCCGGCCAGCACGCCCGCGATGCCGGCGAGAAAGATACCCAGACCGAAGTTGATCGTGTAGAGCAGTTGGGTGTTCGTGCCCATCGCGGCGATCATCTCGGTGTCTTGGACCGCGGCGCGCAGGCGCAAGCCGAAACGCGTCTTGGTAAGAACGTAGAAGAGCGCCAGCAAGGCGATCACGAGGATCCCGACGATGAAGAGCCGGTACGTCGGGAACGTCATGAAGCCCAGTGGAATGGTTCCGGCGAGCGAGGCGGGCGGCGTGAAGGGCACGCCGTTCGAGCCCCAGATCAGGCGGAACGCCTCTTCGGCCATCAGCGAGAGGCCGAACGTGAGCAGCAGGCTGTAAAGCGGTTCGCGCTTGTAGAGCGGACGGATCAGCGTCCGCTCTACAAGCATGCCGAAGGCGACGGTCAGAATCGGCGCGACCAGCAACGCGAACCAGAACGACGTCCCGCGCGCGACCATCGAGAAGGCCAAGTACCCCGCTAAGGTCATGAAGCTTCCGTGCGCCATGTTGATGGTGCCGGTCAAGTTCATGATCAGCGAGAGACCGAGCGCGACGATCGCGTAGAACGCTCCGAGGACGAGACCGTTGAAGAGCTCGGGCGCGACGTGTTCCAGCACGTGGTTACGGGTAGGCCATCGTGCAGACTTTGGCTTTCTCGGCCACGGTCTGCTCGATCAGCTCGGGTTGGACCATGTCGATCACGTCGAACAGCTCGTACTTGTCGCCGGGAGTGCCGTTGGGCCGGATCCCGGCGATCCACATCGGCCACATCAACTGGTGGTCCTCCTTGCGATAGTACGCTTCGCCGTTGAAGATCGAACGGAACCGCACGCCTTCGAGCGCGCGCGCGACCTTCACCGTGTCGGTCGACTTCGCCTCGGCCATCGCGGTGGCCATGCGGTCGAGCGAGATGTAGCCGAACGCGCTACGCGCGGTCGGGGGCTGGTTGTTGAGCTTGGTATAGTCATTGACGAAGTTGTGCGCTAACGTGTTCCCCTTGCCGAGCGTGAGGTCGCTTTTGTAAAACCACTCGACGCCCCAGAAGCCGGAACGCGCCTCGGGGGGCAGACCCCATAGGGGCTCGAGCTCGACCTGCGGGCCGCCGACCGGGACCTTCTTGAGCAGTCCGAACGAGTTGGCTTGCTTGAGGCAGTTCGTGAAGTCGTCGCCCTGCACGAGCACGATCAGCAAATCGGGCTTGGCCGGTTCGACTTTGGCGAGATACGAGCTGAAGTCGGTTGTGCCGAGCGGCGTCAAGTCGTTGCCGACGATCGTCCCGCCGATCTTCGAGAGCACGTCGCGGTAGCCGGCTTCGAGCGCGTGGCCGAACGCATAGTCCGGCGTGATGAGGTACCACTTCTTGCCGAACCTCTTGGCCAGCGATAAGCCGGTCGCGTGCGTTTCCATCCAGGTGCTATGGCAGGTGCGGAACGTGCTCCAGTGGCACGCCTTGCCGGTCACGTCGTCGCTGTGGCCGCCCGAGTCGATGTAAAGAATTCCTGCACTGCTGGCGACGCCGCTCACCGAGAGCGAGGAAGCGCTCGAGATCGTCCCCGAAAGCGCGACCACCTTGTCCTGGTCAATCAGCTTATGGGCCTTTTGGGCCGAAACTCCGGGGTCGCCGGCCTCATCCTCGACGATGAGCTCGAGTTGCCGGCCCATGACGCCGCCGCGCTTGTTCCACATGTCGGCGGCGAAGTGGAAGCCCTTGATCTCGTTCTCGCCCGGGAAGGCGTACGTGCCCGTCTCCGAATCGATGATGCCGATCTTGATGGTGTCGGCTGCCTCGCCGAAATTACGAATGAAGGCCGGAAACCCGGCGGCCAAGGCCGTGCTTGCGCCTGCGGCCTTGATGAACGTGCGGCGACTCGGAACTCGTTCCAAGTGATCCCCTCTCTCTAATCTGCAATCTGCAATCTGCCGTGACCATAAAGTAATCAAGCCGTTGCTAACGATAAACGCCTACACAGGATTTGCATCTCGCATGCAAACCTTCCTTATGGCAGAATTTTCCTATATGCGTCGTGATGCATCGGGCGAAGAATCTGGCAGCGGTCTAGCGTATGGAACGATGGCATGACAGCCTCCGTCACCTACGAGGACATCGTCTGCGCCGCGGGGCGGATCGCAGGCTATGTCGTCGACACGCCGAGCCTCGGCGCGCCTGCGCTCTCGGAGCGCTCGGGAGCGCGCGTCATCTTAAAGCTCGAGACGCGGCAGCGGACGGGCGCCTTCAAGGATCGCGGCGCCGCTAATTGTTTGCTCCAGCTCTCTGCGGCCGAGCGAGCGAACGGCGTGATCGCGATGTCAGCCGGCAACCACGCGCAAGCCGTCGCGTACCAGGGAAAGCGCTTGGGCATTCCCACCACGATCGTGATGCCCGAAACGACGCCGTTCACGAAAGTCCGGCGCACGCAATCCTTCGGGGCGCGGATCGTGCTTGCGGGGGCGAACCTGACGGCGGCCGGCGAACGGGCGGCGCAACTCGTCGAATCCGAGGGTCTGACGCTGGTCCATCCCTACGACGACGCGCGGATCGTCGCCGGCCAGGGCACGGTCGCTTTGGAACTGCTGCGCGACGCGCCCGATCTCGACGTGCTGCTCGTGCCGGTCGGCGGCGGCGGACTCATCGGCGGCATCGCCGTTGCAGCTAGGCGTCTCGCACCTACGATCGAGATCATCGGCGTCGAGACCGAGCGTTATCCGTCGCTCGTGCGCGCGCTCGAAGGGCTGCCGCCGCTCGAAGGCGGCCAGACGATCGCGGAAGGCATCGCCGTCAAGACGATCGGCGCCATTCCGCTCGCAATCGCCCGGGAGCTCGTCGACGACGTGGTGCTCGTCTCCGACGAGTCGATCGAGTCCGCGATCCATCTGCTGCTCGAGGAGGAGAAGCTGCTCGCGGAAGGCGCGGGCGCGGCGCCGCTCGCGGCGTTGCTCGACGACGCGCAGCGCTTCGCGGGCCGCACCGTGGGAATCGTCGTCGGCGGCGGCAACATCGACACCGGCCTGCTCGCCAACGTGCTCGGTCGCGTGCGGCTGCGCGAGGGCCGGGTCGTGCGCATGCGCGTCGAGATCGACGACCGGCCCGGTGTACTGGCCGAGGTGGCGCGGCTCATCGGGGAGTGCGGCGCCAACATCATCGACGTCACGCACCAGCGCCTCTTTCCCGACGTGTCGTCGAAGCAGGCTGAGCTCGACATCACCGTCGAGACGCGCGGCCCCGGCGATCTCGAGAACATCCTGCGCAAGCTGGACGCCGCCGCGTTCGCGACCAGTCTGCTCGAAACGAAGGCCCACTCCTAACAAGGGCGCCGGGCACCTGCTAAACGAGCGAACCTACGAAGCCCCGCCGGCGACGGCGACCGGCGCCGCCGTCCGCGAGGGGCGCAGCAGGACGATCGCCAGCGCGGCGATGATGCACAGCGTACCCGAGATGTCGAAGGCCAGCGAGTACGAGCCGAGCGTCGTACGTAGCCAACCCGCCGCGAACGCCGTTATCCCCGCGCCGAGCTGATGGGAAGCCGCGATCCAGCCGAAGACGACGGGGCCTTCGTCGAGGCCGAAGGCTTGCGTCGCGAGCCGCACCGTCGGCGGGACCGTCGCGATCCAGTCGAGGCCGTAGAAGATCGTGAAGGCCGAGAGTCCCACGAACGACGCGTCGAGCGCCTGGGGCAAGAAGACCAGGGAGAGCCCGCGCAGGCCGTAGTAGATGCCCAGCAGGAGCCGGTTGTCGACCCGGTCCGAGAGCCAGCCCGACGCCGTCGTGCCGACCAAGTCGAAGATCCCCATCGCCGCGAGCAGCGTCGCCGCGCGAACCTCGGGGATGCCGTGATCGCCGCAGGCGGGGATGAAATGCGTCCCGATCAGCCCGTTCGTGCTTGCGCCGCAGATGAAGAACGTGCCGGCCAAGACCCAGAACGCGGGCTTGCGCGAAGCGCGACCCAGCGCGGAAAAGGCGACGCCCAGGGGATTGCTCGCCGCGGAGGCCCCGGTGGGCGCGGCGGTCGCGCCGTAGGGCAGCAGCCCGACGTCCGCGGGCCGGTCGCGCATGAGCAGCGCGACCGGAACGATGATCGCGGCGGCGGCTGCCGCGACGAGCCAGGTCGCGGCGCGCCAGCCGGCGGTCGTGGCGATCGCCGCCAGCAGCGGTAGGAAGATGAGCTGTCCGGTCGCGGTCGCGGCGGTGAGCCAGCCGAGCACCAGGCCCCGGTGCGCGACGAACCAGCGGTTGGCGACGGTCGCGCCCAGGACCATCGCGAGCGTCCCGACGCCGATGCCGGCGAACACGCCCCAGGCGACGATGAGCTGCCAGGGTTCCCGCGCGAAGCCGGCCAGGGCGACGGAGAAGGCGAGCAGCGTCAGACCCAAGAGCATCGTCTTGCGCACGCCCAGCGTCTGCATGAGCGCGGCCGCGAACGGACCGGTGAGCCCGTAGAGGGCGATATTTATGCCCGCGGCGGCCGAGACGGTCGCCGCCGACCAGCCCAGGCTCTTCTCCATCGGCACCATCAGCACGCCGGGAGTCGCGCGGATTCCGGCCGCGATGATGAGCACCGCGAACACCAGGCAGGCGACGATCCATGCATAGTGCAGGCGGCCGATCGAGAGCGGGGGCGTCTTGGTCATGGGATACGAAAACTATCAAGTGTCGCGAGCAGCACTGAGTTGCGAGCTGCCGACGGCGGCGGTTGACACCGGCTCGATTGGCGTGTACGGTGATCCCGATGCAGTTCTTGGCCGCAGTCGCCTATTGGTACTGGTTTACGCCGCATAGATTCGTGCCGGTGAGGTAGACGCGCGCTTCGAACGCCCGAACGTTCTCGAGCCACCCTCACCGGGGTGGCTTTTTTGATGCCTTCGCTCTTGAGGAACGACATGCCGAAACCGTACCGTCTCGCCCAACGAACCGGGGCGCCCTCGACGACGTTCGAGGTCGGCTCCGCGCGCTTCGGCGGCAGCGAGTTCGCGTTGATCGGGGGCCCGTGCTCGATCGAGAGCGCGGAGCAGATCGGCGCGGCGGCGCGTGCCGTGCGCGACGCGGGCGGCGCGATGTTGCGGGGCGGCGCCTACAAGCCGCGCACCTCGCCCTACGATTTTCAGGGGCTGGGCGACGAAGGGCTGCTTCTGATCGCGGAGGCCGGGCGCCGCACGGGCTTGCCCGTCGTGGTCGAAGCGCTCGCCGAGTCGCACGTCACGCTGGTCGCGGCGTTCGCCGACATGGTTCAGATCGGCGCCCGCAACATGCAGAACGTCCCGCTGTTGCGGGCGGCGGCGCGAACGGGGATGCCGATTTTGCTCAAGCGCGGACCGTCAGCGACGCTCGAAGAGCTCTTGTGCGCGGCCGAATACATTCTGCTCGAGGGCAACGAGCGCGTCGTTTTGTGCGAGCGCGGTATCCGCAGCTTCGATTCGAACACGCGCAACGTGTTCGACCTGGGCGGTGCGCTGCGCCTCAAAGAGCTGACGCATCTGCCGGTCATCGTCGACCCCTCGCATGCCAGCGGCCGGCGCAGCCTGATCGAGCCGCTCGTGCTGGCGGCGGCTGCGGCCGGCGTCGACGGCGCGATCGTCGAGGTCCATCCCGACCCGGACGCGGCGCTCTCCGACGCGGCCCAGACGATCGACGGCGAGACGTTCAAGCGCATCGCCGCGCGCGTGCAGCGCCTGCGCGGCGTATTGGACGAGGAGCCCGTCTATGCCTGAACGGTGCAGCGCGACCCGCTCGCGTGCGCCACGGCAGCTGGGTAAGCGTGACGCACGATGAAAGCTCCGTTTTCACTCGGAACGGTCGGCCACTTCGGGCTCGCGGTGCGCGACCCACGTAAAAGCGCCGACTGGTTCATCGAAAACCTGAACTTGCGCGAGGAGTTCACCTTCGACGACGGCATCGTGATCGGCAACGACGCGGTGGACATCGTGCTCTTCAAGGGCGAGCCCTCGCCGCAGACGATCGACCACGTTTCCTTTCACTTGCCGGACATGGCGACGCTGCGCGCCGCGCTCGCCTATCTGAAAGAGCACGGGGTCGAGGTCGAAGACCCGGGCGACGAGATCGGGCCCGAAGGCCCGGGCTCGCCCAACATGGGGCTGTGGTTCCACGATCCGAACGGCTACCGCTTCGAGTTCTCGGTCCTCGGGGGCGCGAACGACGTCGCCGGGACCGAGGTCTGGGGATTCCCTAAGCGCTAGTCGACCTCGCGGGCGTTGACGTCGACGAGCGTGCCGTTGATGCCGCTGGCGCGATCGCTGGCCAAGAAGGCGAGCGCGTCGGCGACTTCCTGCGGCTGCACCGCGGCTGCTACATCCTCGGCGGACATGTACGAGCGCGCCGCCTCGGTCGCGACCCCTCCGAGCCGCAGCGCGTTGCTGACGATGCCGTCGGCCTTATGCTCGCGCGCGATGCCGAGCATCAGCAGATTGAGCCCGGCTTTGGCCATGCCCATGATCGCGAAGCGCGGCTGCGGATCCCACGAGCTCCCCGCGCTCACGGCAACCAGCCGCCCGCGCGAGCGCGAGCCCTCGCGCGGCGCCTGAGCCAGCATGCTGCGCAACGCCGCCAGCATCAGGTTGTAGTTGACGAGCAGATTGCCGTCGAGGCTCGCTTGCAGGTCGTCGACCGTCGAGTCGAGCAGCGGGACGAATTTGTAGCCGCCGCCCGCCAAGCTGACGACCGCGTCGATCCGGCCGAAGCGCTCGCGCGCCTCGGCGACGGCGGCCTGTGCCGGCCCCGGCAGCGATAGTTCGGCCGCGAACGGATGCGCCCAGTTGCGCCGTTCCGGCGGGAGCGCCTGTTCGACGGTCGCTTCGGCGCGTTCGCGCGTCCGCGAGACCACGAGAACGCTCGCGCCTTCCGCGACGAGCGTCGCCAGGGTCGCCCCGCCGACGCGGCCGGTCGCGCCCGCCAGGACGATCGCGTCACCTTCGAGCAGCATCGCTGCGTTAAACGTCCCCACCGGTCAGGTGGATGCGGCGAGCGCGGCCAGCGCGGCTTCGCGAAACTGCGGCCACGTCCCATCCTCGATCGCGGCGCCCGCTTGGCGCATCAGGTCGAGCAGCACGGCGAGGTTATGATACGAGAGCAGCCGCGGCCCGAGCATCTCCTCGGCCCGGAAGAGATGCGAGAGGTAGGCCCGGGAGAACGTCGCGCAGACGCTGCAGCCGCAGGTTTCGTCGAGCGGGCGCGGGTCGCGCGCGAAGACGGCGTTGCGAATATTGAGGTCGCCGCGCCGGGTCAGCGCCCGGCCGTTGCGCCCGCAGCGAGTGGGGTAGACGCAGTCGAAGAGGTCGACGCCGGCGTCGACCGCCGTCAGCAGGTCGCGCACCGTGCCGACCCCCATCAGATAGCGCGGCTTGTCCGGCGGCAACAGGGCCGCGCTCAAGCGCGTCATGCGCTCGAACTCGGCGCGCGTTTCGCCGACCGACAGACCGCCGACGGCGTAACCGGGAAGATCCAGTGCGAGCAGGTCGCGCGCGCTGCGCTCTCGCTCGCGCTCGTCTTCGCCGCCCTGGACGATGCCAAAGAGCAGGGTGCGCGAGCTCGTGCGCGCCGCCGCGCAGCGCGCGGCCCAAGCGCTGGTCAGGCTCACGGAGCGCTCGATCTCCTGCGGGCTCGCCGGCAGCTTGACGCAGACGTCGAGCGCCATCGCGACGTCGACGCCAAGCCCTTCCTGAAACGCGACGACGTTCTCCGGCGTGAACTCGTGCTCGCTGCCGTCGAGGTGCGAGCGAAAGCGAACGCCGTGCTCGTCGAGCACGCGGCGCGACTCGAGGCTGAAGACTTGGAAGCCGCCGCTGTCGGTGAGGATCGGCCGCTCCCAGGCCATGAACGCGTGCAGACCCCCGAGCGCAACGATCGTCTCCAAGCCGGGGCGCAGCCAAAGATGATAGGTGTTGGCCAGCACGATTTGCGCGCCGAGTTCGGTCAGATCGCGCGGCGCGAGGGCCTTGACCGTGGCTGCGGTGCCGACCGGCATGAAGGCCGGGGTTTCGACGACGCCGTGAGCGAGCGCGAGCGATGCGCGGCGCGCGCGTTCGCTCGTCGCGCGCAGCTCGAAGGCTCCGGTCGCGCGGACCGTCACGGCCGGAGCAGCTCTCTCGCGCGCGCGTACGCCGCGGGCGGTTCAGCTTCGAAAGCGAGCGGCCCGCCGGTGACCGGATGGCGAAAACGCAAGCGCCACGCGTGCAATGCCTGACCGGGAAGGCCGAGGCGTTCGTCGCGCTTGCCGTAGAGCGGATCGTTGACGATCGGATGTCCGAAGGCGGCCATGTGCACCCGGATCTGGTGCGTGCGCCCCGTCTCCAAGCGAAAGATCAGTTCGGCATGTCTGTCGAGCGTTTCGCGCAGCTCGTAGTGCGTGACCGCCGGCTTTCCGTCGGAGCGCAGGGCGAAGCGAAAGCGAGTGGCCGGGTCGCGGCCGATCGCGCCTTCGATCGTGCCCTTGGGACGCTCGGGCAGGCCGCTGACGAGCCCCAGATACTCGCGCTCGATCGCGCGGCGCATCATGGCTTTTCCGAGGGAACGCAGCGCACTTTCGGTCTTGGCGACGACGAGCAGACCCGACGTGTCGCGGTCGAGGCGGTGGACGAGGCCCGGCCGCAGCGGATCGCCGGGCAACGCCCCGGCGTGGGCCAGCAGCGCGTTGACGAGCGTTCCGTCGCGCGCGCCGTGCGCGGGATGCGTGACCATGCCGGCGGCCTTGTCGACGACGAGCAACGACTCGTCCTCGTAGACGACCGTCAGCGGCAGGTCTTGCGCGACGGCGTCGAGCGGCGCGGGGACCGCGATCTCGAACTCGAGCAGGTCGCCGGCGGCGAGCGCCGCGCTCGGCTTGGGAACGCTGCCGTTGAGCCGTATGCCTCCGGCGCGCAACGCCTCGGCGACGGCCGCTCGCGATGCGCCCGCCAGGCGCGCGACGGCGACGTCGCAGCGGACGCCGGCCTCGTCGGCCGTGACCACGTGAGAGATCAGGCGGCCCGACCTTGCGCCATTCGGCGTTCGCGCAGGATCGAAGAGAGGATCAGCAAGCCGACGCCGATCGTGATGCACGAGTCGGCGACGTTGAACACGGGCCACCAGCGCAGGTCGATGAAGTCGACGACGTAGCGGTAGTGGAAACGGTCGACGATGTTGCCGATCGCTCCGCCGACGATCGCGCCGAAGGCGACGCGCACCAGCTTCGACTTCGTCGCGAGGTCTCGGAAGGCGTACCAGAAGACGGCCAGCACGCCGAGCGCCATCACGACGAGCAGCCACGGCGTCGTGCCGAACAGGCCGAACGCGCCCGCTTGATTTTGCACGTACGTCCAATACAGCAAGTGCGGCACCGCGATCCGGCTCTCACCCGGCATGAACGTCGTAGCGACGATATGCTTGGTGAACTGGTCGAGCGCCAGCACGATCGCGGCCGAGACCCACAGGTACAGCACTATAGGCTCGGCGCTTTGACGTATTGGTAGAAGAAGCCCGCGACGCGGGTGAACTGGTCGGTCGCCACGACCAGGCCCGTGACGACCAGGATAGCGCCCGAGGTCGCCTCGATTGCCGGCAGGAAACGCTTGATGCGGTTGAGCGCGCCGAGGGACTGCGTGATCGCCGCAGCCGTGATCAGGAACGGGATCGCCAACCCCATCGAATAGACGAACAACAGGAACGCCGCCTGCGGAATCTCCTCTTGCGATGCCAACAGAATGATCCCTGAGAGGATCGGTCCGATGCAGGGAGACCAGCCCGCGGCGAAACCGAGACCGACGAGAAACGAGATTGCGAGAGACTGCTCGCGCGACCGAACGTGGAAGCGCTTGTCCATCATCAACGCCGGTACGCGCAGAACGCCCATCATTTGCAGGCCCAGGACGATGATCACGACCCCGCCCGCGATCTCGATGAAGCGCTTGTTGTTCGTGAAGATGCCGCCGATGGCGCTCGCCGAGAGCCCGATCAGCACGAAGATCAGGGTGAAGCCGCAGATGAAGGCTAGCGCGTGTGCGATGACCCGGCCGCGGGCTTTCGCCGAGTCCTGCGTCTTGAGATCCTCGAGGCTCGTGCCCGTGAGAAACGAGAGGTACGAGGGGACGAGCGGCAGGACGCAGGGGGAGACGAAGCTGACGAGGCCGGCCAGGAACGCCGACACGACGTTGAGCTGGGTGTGCACCGTCGTTTCTACGACGGCCCAGCCGCCGGGCCTGTATGCGAGGCTTCCACCGGCCCGGCGCTAAACTCCGCCGCGTGCAGCACTGGTTCACCTATCCGAACATCAGCCCGATCGCCTTCCGGCTGGGGCCGCTCGCGGTTCACTGGTACGGTCTCTCCTATTTGGCGGGGTTCATCGCGGTCGGGCTGTGGATGGCGCGCCCGGAAGGCCGCCGGCGGCTGGGCCTGACCGTCGACGGCGTCCAGGATTTTCTGGTCTACGCGCTTGTCGGCGTGCTGGTCGGCGGGCGGCTCTTCTTCGTGTTCGCGGACATCGTGACCAAGCACACGGCCTCGCTCTACTTCGGCAACCTGCCCGGCAGCCTCATCAACCTCATTGCGGTGTGGAACGGGGGCATGGGCTTCTTCGGCGGCCTGCTCGGCGTGATGGTCGCAATCGTGCTGTTCATCCGCAAGCATCCGGGCCTGACGTTCGGCGTCCTGGCCGACGAGGTCGTGGTCGTCATTCCCATCGGGCTGGCACTAACGCGCGTCGTCAACTTCATCAACGACGAGCTGTGGGGGAACGTCTGCATCCCCGATCATCCGTGGTGCACAAAATTTCCGGTCGTTGACGGCTACCGTTATCCGTCGCAGATATTCGAAGGGCTCATGGACATTGCGGTCTTGCCGATCGTCTACTTCGTTTACCGCAAGCGACCGCCCGACGGCGTCGTTGCCTGGACGTGGTTCACGTGCTACGGCATCACCCGGTCGCTTGCCGAGATCTGGCGCCAAACCGATCTCGCCGTCGGTCCGTTTACCGGCGGCCAGCTCCTAGCGCTCCCCATGATCGCGATCGGTCTCGTCATGATCGCCGTCTCCTATCGCGCCGGCCACCGCACCGACGTAGCCCCCACTGTAGGATTACCCACGCGCCGAGTCTCGTAGCTGCATAGCAGTCGCGCAGCAGCAACACGCCAACGCCCCCGCATCAGCAGCAGCCCGCCAAATTAGCCAACGCACCGGCAATCGCGCCAACGCAGCCACGCGAAGAAGCGGCCCCACGTCGGGGCCCGCGCCGCGAAGTCGGCGCGGGGGCGCAGTGCCAGGCGCGGCGCAACGTGCCGCGCCTTCTAATAGGATATGGAGTGCCTTCGCCGGAAGTCATGCTTCCCATGAAGCTCGAGGTCGGAGTCCCGCCGAGCGGTGCTCCGAATTCGGTTGCGGGTCGCATCGCGGCGATGCGTGAGAAGATCGGTGCCGTCGCGCGAGCGGCCGGCCGAGATCCGTCGTCGATCGCGTTGGTCGGCGTCACCAAGAAGCAAGCCCGCGAGAGCGTCGTCGCGGCGATCGAGGCCGGTTTGGGCGACGTCGCCGAGAGCTACGTACAAGAGGCGCGCGCCAAGCTTGCCGGCCTGCCGGCGGTCCGCAAACACTTCATCGGTCACGTGCAGACGAACAAAGCGAAAGCGATCGTCGAGCTCTTCGACGTCGTGCAGTCGGTGGACCGGCTCGAAGCCGGGCGAGCGCTGGCGCGTGCCGTTCAGGCGTCGGGAAAGCGCGTTTCCGTGCTCATCCAGATCAACGTGTCGCCGACGGAGCGCTTCGGGGTCGCACCCGAAGATGCGCCGGCGCTGGCTGCTGCATTGCGAAGCGACGGACTCGAGGTCGAAGGCGTGATGGCGATAGGTCCGCTTACGACCGATCGAGACGCGCTCGATGCGGCATTCCGGAACGCTGCGCAGGCCTTCGAGCGCATCGGCGGAACGACGCTTTCGCTTGGTATGTCGGGAGACTGGGAAGAAGCGATCCGTTGCGGCTCGACGATGCTGCGGATCGGAACTGTAATCTTTGGAGCGCGTGTATGAGCGAAGACAGCCTGCAAGAAGAACAGCGAGGACCGAAAGTGAGCGTCCTGCACAAGATCGGCTCGTTTTTCTCGCTTCGCGAGGACGACGACGAGTTTTACGAAGACGACCAGCCGGCGGTCCCGGAGCGGCGCAACGTCGTGTCGTTCTCGGCGCGGGAAGGCAGCCGGCGTCCCGGCGGCGAGGTCGCGCTGTTCGCGCCGCGGGCCTTCGCGCAGGTCGCTGAGATCGCCGACGCGCTGCGCAACCGGCAGGTCGTCATCCTGAATCTCCAGGGCGTCGACCGCGGGCTCTTGCAGCGAATCGTCGACTTCACGTCCGGGGTCGCTTACACGCTCGACGGAAAGATTCAGAAGCTCGCCGACGCGATGTACCTGGTCGTTCCACCCGGCATCTCGGTCAATTCGCAGGGGATCCGCGAGACGCTCGCGGCCGATCCCTCATTCGATTTCATGACCAATCGAGGCTAACCGATGGCCAAAATCACGATCGTCGATATCCAACACAAGCAGTTCAAGCGCAAGCTCCAAGGCTACGACCCCGCCGACGTCGATCAGTTCCTCGACGAGCTCATCGAGACGCTGGAGGACGAAGCGCACCAGCGCGCGGCACTCGAGGCCGACATCGTCGATCTGCGCGAACGGATCAGCCATTTCAAAGCGATGGAAGAGTCGCTGCAAAATACGTTGCTCCTCGCGCAGCGCACCGCCGACGAGGTCAAGGCGTCGGCCCATAAGGAAGCCGATCTGATCCGTCACGAGGCCCGGCTCTCGGTCGAGAAGGAGATCGCGGCCTACGGCGACCGCTCGAACGAAGCGCGCCGAGAGTACCAGCGCGCGCTCGAAACGGCCGAGAAGGCGAAGAGCGAACTGCGCAGCCTGCTGATGACGCACCTTTCGTTGCTCGAGCGGACCGACGTGACCAGGACGCTTCAGGCGGTCGCGGGGCCGAGCGAGCCGGTTGCGTACGATTCCGGCGCAGCGCTGGCCAACGGCTCGAGCGCGACGCACTTGCAGGGCTAGGATCGAGCTCGATGCCCAAATCCGCTGCGGCTAGGCGCGTCGAATCGCGTGTCTGCCCGGCCGGACGAGCCTTGGCGCTCTTCGGCGCCGGCGACGCGGGCCTCGCCGGGCGCCGGCTGGTCGTCGACGGGCGGCGCCTTCAGGCGTTGCGCTTCGGCCGCCTCGCGTTGCTGGTGGCGTACGTGGATCCGCTCGAGTACGCGCCCGACGAGATCGAGCGCCGGCGCGGCCGCGAATCCTGGCTATGGAACGAAGCTCGCATCCACGAGCGCGCGGTCGAACGCGCCGCGACGCACGCCGCCGTCGTGCCGGCGCGACTCTTGACCGTCTTTCCGGATTGGCCCGCGCTCGAGCAGGCCGCTCGCGAGCAGGCCGCGCGCTGGTCGCGCTCGCTGGGGCGGTTCGCCACGCAACGCGAGTGCGTGCTGCATGTCTTCGCAGGCCCGCACTCGCCGCCGGGGCGCGAACCCTATCTCGTCCGCGTCACCGAACGGGCCGCGCGGCGCGGCCGCGCCCCGGCCATTCAGGGCGAGCCGAGGGTGTGCGAACACGTCGCCGCGTTGCGGCGTGCGTGCAGCGAGGCGACGGCTGCGACGCGGCGGATCGAGCCGAGCTCCGAACGCGGAGCGCTGCTCTCCGCGGCGTTCTTGACCGGCGACGCCGGCCTCGACTCGATGCGCCGGATCGTGGAGCGCTCCGCGGAAGCGGGGGCTTCGCTCGGCGTGACCGCGTACCTCGAGGGTCCGCGCGCGCCTTTCACGTTCGTCTGAGGAGTAGTCATGAGCACAATCGCGGTGCTGCCCGGCGACGGGATCGGCGTCGAAGTCACCGCCGCGGCGTTGCGGGTTCTGCAAAAGCTGCGCCCGGAGCTGGAGTACGTCGAAGGCCTGGTCGGCGCCGCGGCGCTCGACCGCGAAGGCTCGCCCTATCCGGCCGCGACCCAGGCGCTCTGCAAGCGCAGCTCCGCGATTCTCTTCGGCGCGGTCGGCGACGCGCGCTACGACGGTGCGCCCTCGGACAAGCGGCCGGAACAGGCGATTCTGCGTCTGCGCAAGGAGTTCGACCTGTTCGCCAACTTGCGCCCGGTCAAGGTGCTCCCCGGGCTCGAAGGGGCGTCGTCGCTGCGGCCCGAGATCGTGCGCGGCATCGACCTGGTCGTGGTGCGCGAGACGACCTCGGGGCTCTATTTCGGGACGCCGAAGGGAACGACGCACGAGAACGGCGTCGAGGTTGCCGTCGACACGATGGTCTACCGGGCTCCCGAGGTCGAGCGGATCGCGCGCGTCGGCTTCGAACTCGCGCGCTTACGGCGCAAACGCGTTGCTTCGGTCGACAAGCAGAACGTGCTCGAGACGGGCCGCCTTTGGCGCCGCGTCGTCACCAAGCTGCACGCCGACTATCCCGACGTCGCGCTGGAGCACGTGCTGGTCGACAACGCGGCGATGCAGCTGCTGCGCGATCCCAAGCACTTCGACGTGATCCTCACCGAGAACACCTTCGGCGACATCCTCAGCGACGAGGCCGGCATGCTGACCGGTTCGCTCGGAAATCTTCCGAGCGCGACGCTCGGCTCGCAGTCCGCCGGCGCGGCCCGGTTCGGACTGTATGAGCCGATCAGTGGAACCGCTCCAGACATCGCGGGCAAAGGCGTCGCCAACCCGATCGCCGCGATTCTCTCGGCGGCGCTGATGCTGCGCTACAGCCTCACCGACGAGACGAACGCGACGCATATCGAGCGCGCCGTCGAAAGCGCGCTCGCCGGCGGTGCCAGGACGCGCGACATCGCGCGCGACGGCGAAGCCGCGCTCGGCACCGAGGCCTTCACCGATCGCGTGCTGGCGGAGCTGGCAGCCTCGGTCGTCTGAGGCGATCGGGAGGAAGCGTAGATGCCTGCGATCGCACCGGCGTCCGTGGAAGAATACATCGCCTCGCAACCGGAGAGCGTTCGGAGCGTCCTCCAGCGCGTGCGAGGTGCGATCCGCAACGCCTTGCCGCAAGCCGAGGAAACGATCTCGTATAAGATGCCCGCCTACAAGCTAAATGGGAGCCCGCTGCTCTACTTCGCAGCCTGGAAGCGGCACTACTCGCTCTACCCGGCCTCAGGCGAACTCGTCTCGGCATTCGAAGACGAGCTCGCGCCGTACGAGATCGAGAAGGGCACGATCCGCTTTCCGCTCTCGCAGCCGGTGCCGGCGAAGTTGATCGAAAACATCGCGAGGTTTCGTGCGAAGGAAGTCGCCGAGCGTGAGAAGCCGAAGGTAGGCAAGTTGAAGAAGGGCTAGACCCACAATGCGCGCTGGTCCGGCTCCACGAGCTCGCGGCAGCGCGGGCTTAACAAGCCGGCCACAGCGCCGTAAGGCGTTGCCGCTACGATCCTCGGCATGGACGGAATCGAACTCATGGCGACCGCGATGCACGCGGCCAAGGTCCGGCTCGACGTCGCGGCCGGAAATCTGGCGAACGTCTCCAGCGACGGTTTTCACAAGCGCGTGGCGCGCGCGTCGCTGACGGCCCGCGGGCTCGAGACGGCGAGCAGCATCGACGCGACGCAGGCGCCGCTGGCACGCACCGGACGGAATCTCGACTTGGCGCTCGTCGGCCCGGGCGGCTTCTTCGTGCGCGATGCGCGAGGGCAGGTCATCGAATCGCGGGCCGGCGCCTTCGAGCGCGACGCGCGAGGCCAGCTAGTCGATGCGCGCGGCCGCGTTCTGCTGGGACTTCACGGGCCGATCGTCGCCGGTGCCGGCGCGACGATCGATGCGCAGGGCATCGTGCGCGACGACGGCACAGAGGTCGGCCGGATTCGGCTGCGGCCGGGCGCGACCGTCGAGAGCGGGTTTCTCGAAGCTTCGAACGTCGACGCGGTGCACGAGATGGTCGACGTGCTCGGCGCGCAGCGCGCCTTCGAGACGGCGCAGAAAGTACTGTGCGCGATCGACGACGCGCGTAGCAAGGACGTCAACGACGTCGTGCGGGTGAAGTCGTGAACCGCGCGATGTATGCAGCAGCGACGGGGATGGCGGCGCAGCAACAGACGCTCGACGTCGTCGCGAACAACCTCGCCAACGCGGACGTGCCCGGCTTCAAGAACGCGCAGGCGTCGTTCGGCGCGATCGCGGGCGAAGGGCTGCTCGGCACCGCCGAGACGGGCGTGCGCACCTCATTCGTGCAGGGCAAGCTGATGAAGACGGGTGGCCCGTTCGACGTCGCGATCGACGGCGAGGGTTTTTTTGTTGTCGAGCGTGACGGCCGGCACGCGTACACGCGTGCCGGTTCGTTCTCGCGCGCAGCCGACGGCAGTTTGCGTACCGAGGACGGCTGGCAACTGCGCGGCATCCGCATTCCGCCCGACGCGACCGACGCCGCGGTTGCGCCTGACGGAAGGCTTACGGTCGCCGGCGTCGGCCACGCGCGGCGCGACCTTGGGCGGATCGGATTGGCGACGTTTCCGGCTCCCGAGCGCCTGCGCGCCATCGGCTCGGCGCTCTTCGCACCGACGCAAGAGTCGGGTGCTGCGCATGCGCTCGCGGCCGGCGGCGAGCACGGCCCCAAACTCGCTTTCGGCATGCTCGAGAAGTCGAACGTCTCGATCGTCGAGTCGATGATGGCGATTCTCGCAGCGCAACGGGCGTATGAGGCAAACGCGAAAGGAGTCCAGGCTGCAGATGAGATGCTGCGCATCGCCAACAACATCCACCGCTCCTAATGCGTCCACCGCGCCTGATGTGCCCGCGCCCGATCCGCAGCTTCGCGACCCCGCGACACGCTTCGCGGCGCTGCTCTATCAGCAGGCGTTCGAGCCGCTGGCCGAACCGTTGGGGTTCTTCGGTGATACGGTTCTCGCATCGGTCGCGCAATCGTTCGCGCGCACCGAGCGCGGCGGCCTCGCCGGACGCCTCGAGCAACTCTTCGAAGCAGCGCGCCGATGAACGCCGACGAGCGCGAGACTGAAATCCGGCGTTTGTTTCCCGTCGTCCGGCAGATCGCACGCCGCGTGGTACGCATCGTGGGTGCGGGCGATCTCGACGACTTGGTCGGCGACGGTTCGGTCGGACTGATCAGGGCCGTCGACACGTTCGATCCGGCGCGCGGCGCGAGCCTCGAGCACTACGCTCGCAAGCTGATCGCCGGCGCGATGCTCAACGGACTGCGGCGGCTCGATCCGGTCTCGGAGCGGGTGCGCCGCACGTTGCGCCGCGTCGAGGAGCGCCGTTTCGCCCTTGCGCAAGAGCTCGGCACGCTGCCCACGCTAGTCCAGATGGAAGAGCGCGAGCCGGCTTTGCGGCGCGCTCGAACCGCGGCCTTCCGGCAGGCGACCCTCTCACTCGACGGCCCGCTCGCCGGCGAGGGCTGTGCGCTCGCAGACACAAGAAGCGAGCCGTCAGAAGAAGCCGCGCGCGCTGCGCGCCTCCGCGAGCTGCGCGAAGCGATGACGCTGCTGCCCGAACGCCAACGCCGCATCCTGGCGCTGCACTACCACGACGACCAGTCGCTTCACACGATCAGCCGCCGCATGAACGTCTCCCCGCAGCGCGTCTCGCAGCTGCATTTAGACGCGCTCTGGCGCCTGCGCCAGGCGTTGCCGCCGCCGTGAGCGCCACGACCTACCGATGAGCTCGCGTGTCGACCCCGATTCGCAGAGTATGCCGGCCGGCGAGCTCGCGACCGGACTCATCCCCGCGCCCCCGCCCGTCGCGTTCGACCCCGACGACATGCTCGGTCACGCGTTGCCGAGCGATCATCCGGCCTGGATGAAAGACACGCTGTCACTCTCGCAGCGCGCCCGTCAACTGTTCTCGAGGCTCAAACCCGTCGTCATCACGGTGGTGCGCTTCTGGGATCACCACGTGCGCTCGATCGTCGTCGGCGGCCAAAAGCTCTCGGTCGATACCAGCGGCTGTTACCGGCTCGACTGAACGCCGAGGCTGAACGGAACTGAAGCGCGCCCGCGGTGAGCGGTGCCTTGTCACGTGCCCGCCGCGGCGCTCTGGAAGCGTAGTGTTCCCGTCGACGTCAAAGCGCGGCGATGAGCGACCCGATGAGCTGGGCGAGCGGGCTGCTGCAGTTTTCCGACACGGTTAGGACGTCGTGCGAGCTGGGGTTATGCTGCGGGCCGATCGCGTTGGTGAGCGCGCTGATGCCGAGCACTTCGAGGCCGAGCGCGCGGGCGGCGATCGTTTCGAGGACGGTCGACATGCCGACGGCGTCGGCACCGAGACGGCGCAGCGCGGTCGCCTCGGCAACCGTCTCGAAAGCCGGCCCGGGGAGGCCCGCATACACGCCCTCGCGCAGCAGCGGCGTTTCGTTCGCGGCTGCGCGCGCGAGGGCGCGTAAGCGCGGCGAGTAGGCGTCGATCATGTTCAGGAACGGGTTGCCGAGCGAGCCGTCGAGCGGCGTGACGCCGGTGAGGTTGAGGTGATCGGCGATCAACATGAGCTCGCCGGCCGCGTACTGCTCGTTGAGCGCGCCGGCGGCGTTGGTGAGGATCAGCACCTTTGCGCCGGCGGCCGCGGCCAGCCGCACGAGATAGGTTATCTCTCCGGCGGAATGACCTTGATAGCGATGGATGCGGCCGGCGAAGGCGACGACGCGCTTCCGCGACCAGCTGCCGACGTAGGCGATGCCGGGGTGGCCGTCGACCATCACCGTCGGCGCGTCCAGTTTGGCATACGGGATCTCGCCGCCGTCAAGGCAGCCGCGGACTGCGTGTGAGAGCCCGCTGCCGAGGACGATGGCGACGTCGAGCGTGCCGCCTGCCCGGCGTTGCAGCCGGGCAGCGGCTTTGGCGAGCTTTTTCGGGTTAATGCGGTCCCGCCCCGACCTTGGCCGGAGCGAGCAGGTCCTGACCGGTCATGGCGGCCGGCGTCGGGAGGCCGAGCAACGGCAGCAGCGTCGGTGCGATGTCGCCGAGCTTCCCGCCGCTCTGCAGCGGACCGAAATACGGCTCGCGCGAGACGATGATCAACGGCACCGGCTCCGTCGTGTGCGCGGTGATCGGGGTGCCGTCCTTGGCGACCATGTCTTCGGCGTTGCCGTGGTCGGCCGTGATCGCGAGGATGCCGTCGGCTTCGAGGATCGCGTGCTCGAGGCGGCCGAAGGCGACGTCGAGCGTCTCGATCGCGGAGATCGTCGCGGGCAGCACGCCGGTGTGCCCGACCATGTCGGCGTTGGCGTAGTTCATCACGATCACGTCGTGCGCGTGGCTCTTGATGTCCTCGACGGCGGCGGTCGTGATCTCGGCCGCGCGCATCTCGGGCGCGAGGTCGTAGGTCGGCACGCTGCGGTTCGAGGGGATCAGCAGGCGGTCTTCGTTGGCGAACACGTCTTCGCGGCCGCCGTTGAAAAAGTAGGTGACGTGCGCGTACTTTTCGGTCTCCGCCAGTCGGAGCTGCGAGAGGCCGGCCGCCGCGACCACCTCACCGAACGTGTCCGCCTGCGGACGCGGTCCGAACAGCACCGGATTGGGGAAGTACTCGTCGTACTGCGTCATCGTCGCGAAGACGAGGTCGGCGTACGTGTGGACCGGAAACTCCGAGAAGTCCGGCTTCGAGAACGCCAGGGTCAGCTCGCGCGCGCGGTCAGGGCGGAAGTTGAAGAAGATGACCGCGTCGCCGTCACGCACCGGGCGCGGCTCGCCCACGAGCGTCGGCACGATGAACTCGTCCGTCTCTCCGCGCGCGTAGGCGGCCTCGATCGCTTCCTTGGCGGTCGGAGCCGTGTGATCGGCTTTGCCCTCTGCCAGCGCGCGATAGGCCTTCTCGACGCGTTCCCAGCGCTTGTCGCGGTCCATCGCATAGAATCGTCCCGAGACCGTCGCGATCGCCCCGGGCGCACCGGCCTTCGCCAGGTGCGCCTCGAGCTGCGCGACGTAGAGTTGCATCGACGACGGCGGGACGTCGCGCCCGTCGCCGAAGGCGTGCACCGCGATCGGCGCCTGTGCCTTCACGGCCGCGTCGACGAGCGCGTAGAGGTGCTCGATCGAGCTGTGCACGCTGCCGTCGGAGAGCAAGCCCATGAAGTGCAGCCGTCCGCCGGTCTTGCGCACGTGCTCGATGGCCGACTGCAGCACCGGATTGGTCGCGAACGTGCCGTCGGCCAGCGAGTCGTTGATGACGACGACGCCTTGCGGCACGACCCGGCCGCTGCCGATGTTGATGTGGCCGACTTCGCTGTTGCCCATGATGCCTTTGGGCAAGCCGACGGCCTCGGCGCTCGCGTCGACCAGCACGTGCGGATAGGTCGCCGCGATGCGGCGCCAGTTCGGCGCGTCGGCCGCCGCGATCGCGTTGCCGCTCGGCTCGGCGCGATAGCCCCAGCCGTCGAGGATGCAAAGGACGAGCGGCCCCTTGCGAGCGCGCCGGTGGGAGTTGTTGCTACCGCTCATCCGGCGACGACCGCCTTGGGGACTGCCGCGTCGATCACGGCGAGGAAGGCTTTGGCCGTCAGGCTCGCGCCGCCGATGAGGCCGCCGTCGATGTCGGGCTGCGCCATCAGGCCCGGCGCGTTGTCGCCCTTCATGCTGCCGCCGTAGAGGATGCGCGAGTTGACGAGGCCCTCGACGGCGCCGCGGATCGCGGCGATGACCGCCTCGGCGTTCTCGGGCTGGTCGACCTTGCCGGTGCCGATCGCCCAGATCGGCTCGTAGGCGATATCGACTTGTCCGACCTCTTCGGGTGAGAGGCCGGCCAGCCCGGCTTTGGTTTGACGCAGGACGACGTCGAGCGTCTGCCCCGCTTCGTGTTCTTCGAGCGTCTCGCCGACCGCCATGATCGGCCGCAGCCCGTGCTTGAGCGCCGCGATGACCTTCTTGTTGCAGCCGCCATCGCTCTCGCCGCACATCGCGCGCCGCTCGGAGTGACCGATGATGGCGTATTCCACGCCGACGTCCTTGAGCATGACCGGGCTGATCTCGCCGGTGAAGGCGCCTTCGTCGGCGTACGACATGTTCTGCGCGCCGAGCTTGACGCTGCTGCCGCGCAGCTCTTCGGCGACGGCGGCGAGCGCCGTGAACGGCGGGGCGACGACCACGTCGACGCCGTCGGGCAGCTTTTGGGCGAGCAGCTCGCGCACGAGCTCGCGCGCCTGCGCGACCGTCTTGTTCATCTTCCAGTTGCCGGCGATCAGCGGCCGGCGTTTCACGATGTTGCCGCTCATGCGCGGGCACCTTGGGTTTGCGCCGAGCGTTCCAGGGCCGCGACCCCGGGCAACGTCTTGCCCTCGAGGAATTCGAGCGTTGCGCCGCCGCCGGTCGAGACGTGCGACATCTCGCCCGCGAAGCCGAGCGCGTGCGCCGCCGCCGCCGCGTCGCCGCCGCCGACGACGCTGGTCGCGCCGTTCTGCGTCGCCTCGGCGATCGCCAAACCGACGACGCGGGTCCCGCCTTGGTAGACGGCCTTTTCGTAGACGCCCATCGGGCCGTTGAAGACGATCGTCTTGGCCGCGCGCAGCACGCCGGCGTACGCGTTGGCCGTGGCGGGACCGATGTCGAGGATCATGCGGCCCGCGACCCCGTCGATCGGCACGACGACCGCGTCGCCGTCCGCGTCGAACGCCGTCGAGACGACCGCGTCGGTCGGCAGGTGCAACGTCACGCCTTTGCTCTTGGCGAGCGTGATGATGCCCTTGGCCGGCTCGAGGTCGGCGTCGCGCAGCGAGTTGCCGACGTCGACGCCTTGCGCGGCCAGGAACGTGTTGGCCATGCCGCCGCCGATGACGAACGAGCTGACGCGCTCGATGAGGTTGGTGAAGACCCCGACCTTGTCTTTGACCTTCGCGCCGCCGATGGCGCAGACGTACGGCTTGACGGGTTCGTGCAGCAACTTGCCGAGCGCATTGAGCTCGGCTTCCATCAGGAAGCCGGCCGCCGAGGGAAGGTAGTCGGCGATGCCCTCGGTCGAAGCGTGGGCGCGGTGCGCCGTGCCGAACGCGTCGTTGACATAGAGCTCGCCGAGCGAGGCCAGTGCTTTGGCGAAGCCCGGATCGTTGGCTTCCTCCTCGGCGTGGTAACGCACGTTCTCGAGCACCACGATGTCGCCGTCGCCGAGCGCGGCAGCGGCGGCTTCGGCGGCCGGACCGACGCAGTCCTCGGCAAACGCCACGGGCGAACCCAGGCGTTTACCGAGATACGCGGCGACCGGCCGCAGCGAGTGCTTCGGGACGACCTTGCCGTCGGGACGGCCCAGGTGCGAAAGGACGATCGTCCTGGCCCCCTGGTCGCGCAGATAGCGCAGCGTCTCGAGGGCGGCGACAATGCGCGTCTCGTCGGCGACCGCACCATCTTTCATGGGCACGTTGAGATCCTCGCGGACCACGACGCGCTTGCCGCGCACGTCGAGGTCGCGGAGCGTCCTGAAGTTCATCGCTTGTGCTCTTTCCTGCGCGTCAGACTTGCGCGGGCAGCTTCGAGAGGACGATCTGGGTCAGGTCGGTGAGGCGGCACGAGTAGCCCCACTCGTTGTCGTACCACGCCGCGATCTGCACGAGGTCGCCGTTGGCGCCGTTGAGCTTGGCGTCGACGATCGAGCTGTACGGCGAGCCCTTGAAGTCGCTCGAGACCAGCTCTTCTTCCGTGTACAGGACGTACTTGCCGAGATCGCCCTGCGTCGCGGAGCGGAAGAACGAGTTGAGCTCGTCTTTGGTCGTCTCTTTCTTCACCTGGACGACGAGGTAGACCATCGAGACGGTCGGAGTCGGCACGCGCAGTGCGAAGCCGTCGAAGGTCCCCTTGACTTCGGGGATCGTGAGATAGAGCGCCTTGGCCGCACCGGTCGACGTCGGGACGATGTTGGTCGCCGCGTTGCGCGCGCGCCGCGGATCGCGATGCGGGCCGTCGAGCACGTTCTGGTCGTTCGTGTACGAGTGGATCGTGCACATGAAGCCCTTGACCCAACCGAGGTTGTCGACGATCGGCTTGACCGCGGTTGCGAGGCAGTTGGTCGTGCAGGAGGCGTTCGAGATGACATGGTGCTTGCTGGGGTCGTAGTCGCCCTCGTTGACGCCGAGCACGAGCGTGACGTCCTCACCCTTGGCCGGCGCGGAGATGATGACTTTCTTGGCTCCGCCGCCGTCGATGTGGGCGCGGGCTTTCGAGGCGTCGGTGAACAGGCCGGTCGACTCGATGACGACGTCGACGCCGAGGTCCTTCCAGGGCAACTTGCCCGGGTCGCGCTCGCCGAACATCTTGATCGTCTTCCCGTCGATGATCAGCGCCTTGTCGCCGGCCTCGACCGTGCCCCCGTACGTTCCGTAGTTGGAATCGTACTTGAAGAGATGCGCGGCTTCCGCGGCGCTGATGAGGTCGTTGACGCCGGCGACTTCGATATCAGGGTAGCGCTGTTTGAGCGCCTTGAGGTAATTGCGTCCGATACGGCCGAAGCCGTTGATGCCGATGCGCATGGTGCTCCTCTCGGGCAGGGCTTTTCCGCCGTGGTCGGCGGCTCAATCGGATACACGAAGCTGGACGGCGGGCCCTCCTTCCGTCGGTCACGCTCGCGCCCGGTTATCGCTTTGCAAAAGTCGAGGACTCGACCGACAGGTACGCCCCCGCGGCGACGGCGTCATGGCTTTCCAGCCGAGCGGCGAGCCGCAGGAGCGCGGCGATCCGGCCGTTGACGGTCGACTTCTTCACCGGCGGCCGGCAGCGCGCGCCGAGCTCCGCGAGGGTCTCGGTCGGATGGTTCAGGCGCAGTTCGGCGATTTCGCGCAGCGGTGCCGAGAGGTTCCGCAGGCCGTACGCGTCGGCCACCAGCGCGATCCGTTCGCGCTGCGCCGCGGCCGCGCGCGCGGCCCGGTCGACGTTGGCCGCTTCGGTGTTCACCAGCCGCCGGATGCGATTCTTGGTCTCCTTGAGGGCGCGCACGTCCTCCAGCCGCAGCAGCGCGCTCGAAGCCCCGATCGAGGCTAGAACCTGCGCGATCGCGTCGATCCCCTTGAGGTAAAGGATCTGCCTGCCCCGGCGCAGCGCCGTCTTCACCTCCAGCCCCTCGCCGCGCAGCAACGAGGCAAGCCGCTGGCACGCCTCCAGCGACGGGGGCACGAACTCGAGGTGGTAGCCGCGTGCCGGGGCGGCGAGCGAGCCGCAGGCTAGGAATGCGGCTCGCAGCATCATGCGGCGGTCGCAGCGCGCCGCCGGCCGCGGCGGGACCGGCCGCGCTCCCGTTTCGATTTCGTAGACGGGTTGCCGGTAGAGGCGCGGCGAGGCTCGCTTCGAGATCGGGTGCGCCTTGCGGTCCTCGAGGAGCGACCATCCGAGGCGCGCGATAGCGGCGCGCTGCGTGCGGAAGCGCGTCGCCCCCGTTGCGGTCCCGAAGAAGAAGAGGCCGTCGCGCAGAGCCGCGCGGCAGTGGGACGCCTCGGGCAGGTCGCGCGCGAGCGCGTCCTTCGCGTCTGCGGAGAGCGTGGCGGTGTTAGGCAAGCCAGTCCGCCGGCTCGTCACGGCGCTCGGCCAGCACCTCGTACATCTCGAGCTTGCGCAGCGCCGGCGTGACCCGTTCGGGCACGACCAAGATCCGCACGGTGACGACGCGGCGCGTGTAGTGCAGGATCAGCACGTCGCCGACTTTCACGTCGTAGCCCGGCTTCACCGGCTTGCCGTCCTCGCGCGTGATCCGGCCCGCGACCAGCGCCTCGTGCGCCTCGCTGCGCCGCTTCGCCAGCCGGCTGACCTTCAGGTACTTATCGATTCTCAACGTTATGCCGGCGTGTCACCGTGCGCCGCGGAGAGCGGCATGCCCGCCTGCGGGCCATAGGGATTGCGGACGGCGACCATTGCGCTGCCGGCTTGGCAGACGACGAGCCGCCAATCACGATGTCCGATGCGTTTGCCCTTCACGTCATCCTAGCGGGTACGACGCAAGTGCCGCGGGCGCGGCAGACGACGACGGGCGGGTCGAGGACTTCCGCGGAACTCGGGGAGCGGTCGGGCCGCGCGACGATAACTTTGCGCGCTTCGAATTCGATGTCGCGCGAACGCTTGCCGACCCGTACGATGCGGCCTTCGGCTTCCACGTAATCGCCCGCGTGGACGGGGGCCAGGAACTCGACCGAATGATAGGCGGCGAACAGTCCTTCGTCGCCGTCGTAGCGGATCAGCAACTCGGTCGCGACGTCGCCGAAGAGCGCGAGGATGCGCGCACCGTCGACGAGCTCGCCGCCGTAATGCGCGTCGTGCGCGCTCATGCGCAGGCGGATCAGAGACGACTCCATGCGCCGCGCTTCGACGCGGCGCATGGAGTCTCCGACCGCTTCCGGACCTACGCTTTCGCCTCGACCGGGAATTCGATGGTCAGCGGCCCGCCCGTCTCGAGCAGCGTCTTGAGACCGCTCAGAATCACGCTCCATCCGGAGCGGGTCTGCTCGACGATCTCACCGTCACGTTCGAACACGTGCTCCAGCGCGAGCTTGCACGTGCCCCCGAGTTGCGTGATCTCCCAGGTGACACGGGAGGGCACGGGGTCCATATGGGTTTCCCATTTGTGCTCGAAGGTTTGCACGAGTTTGCGTGGCGGGTCGATTTCGAGAACCTCGCCGTCGAGCATCGTGAAGCCGTCGTCGTCGTCGATATAGGTAAGCCGGTCGCCGGGCTTCCGCGGCGTCGCCTTCAGCCTCCCTCCGTAAAAGTATTGCTGCATCAACTCACCGTTGGTTATTGCGTCCCACAGCTTTTCCGGAGTTGTATGAATGTAGACTTCGAAGATGTTGCGGACGGGTTGGCTCATCGCTCCTCCAAGCATTGTTTGAGATCGGCGAGCGTGCGCGTCCAGCGCGACGCGTATTTGCTCACCCAGCGGTCGTAGATGAGTTGGATGGGAACCGGGTTGAGATAGTGGAGTTTGCGCCGGCCGTCGCGTCGCGTCGCGATCAGCCCGGCCTCTTCCAAGACGCGCAGGTGCTTCATCGCGCCGAAGCGGGTCATGTCGAGCTCGGCGGACAGCTCTCCGAGGGTTTGTCCGTCGCGCTCGAAGAGCAGGTCGAGCATGTGCCGCCGGCTCGGATCGGCTAAGGCTTTGAAGGCGTCATCCAACGTGGGCCGATTATATGTGACCAAAAGGGGTTATAACATACTTGACTAAAGTTACTCTTAGCGGTATGCTTAGAGCATGGAGAAGCAGTCGGTCCCCGAGACGATGCTCGAAGCGGTACGGCAGTTCGCCGACCCGCAGGTGGCGCACGACTTCTTCGTCCAGATTCGGTTCCCGAACGGCGTGGCTTGCCCGCGTATGGGCTGCGGATCAGCGCGGGTCGCCTACATGGCGAACGTGTGCCGTTGGTACTGCAACGAGTGCAAGAAGCAGTTCTCGGCCAAGGTCGGGACCATCTTTGAGGACTCGCCGATCGGCCTCGACAAGTGGCTTCCGGCGATCTGGCTCATCGCCAGCAACCGTAACGGCATCTCGTCTTACGAGATTGCGCGGGCGCTGAGCGTCACGCAGAAGACGGCTTGGTTCATGCTGCACCGCATCCGCGAAGCCATGCGGAACGAATCGTACGAAAAGATTGCCGGCCCGGTCGAGGTTGACGAAACCTTCGTGGGCGGCAAGGTGAAGGCTCCGCGCAACGCGGCTGGCCGGGCGGTTCGTCGTGGGCCAAACTACGGCAAAACGACGGTTATGGGCATGGTCGAGCGCAAGGGCAACGTTCGCGCGTTCGTGGTTCCAAGCAATCGCCGGTACACGCTTGCCGACAAGATTCGCGAGCACATTGAGCGCGGCGCGACCGTCTACACGGATGGCCTAGCTTCGTACGCACGGCTCAACGAAGAATACACGCACCACGTCATCGACCACGCCGTCGAGTACGTGCGCGGGCACGTTCACACAAATAACATCGAAGGCTTCTGGTCGGTGTTCAAGCGCACGATCAGAGGCACGTACATCGCTCCGCGCCCGCAGCATCTTCAGCGGTATGTCGAAGAGCAAGTGTTCCGCTTCAACGCCCGCCACGATGGGGACGGGCCGCGCTTCGCGGACGCCTGCAAGGGGGCCGATGGGAAGCGGTTGACGTACAAGGCGCTGGTTGCGAAACCTTAGACATCTTTAATCCGGCACCGGCACATCAAAAAATCGTTAGTGGAGGCGGCTCCGGCGGTGGCGGTGGGGGCGGCACCGTTGGCACGCCAATAT
This sequence comes from Vulcanimicrobiaceae bacterium, assembly GCA_052267165.1. Lineage (GTDB taxonomy): Bacteria > Vulcanimicrobiota > Vulcanimicrobiia > Vulcanimicrobiales > Vulcanimicrobiaceae > CAWICD01. Next base: position 33,456 of record JBKQHO010000019.1, read on the forward strand.
TCAGAGTACCCCCGCCTCTGCATTTTATTTTCCCGTTGAGCCCAATAAGATCGGCGTTATCCCAAGTATGCATCTCCTGCAAGTTATTTATGACAGCTGTGGCTAAGTGAATCGCATCCTGCGGCTTCTTCAGAGACGGATGCTGCCGCAAAAGCCTCCGCGCCTCTGTGCCAACCTCGTCGTCAACGTTAACGCGTACTACGAAATCTTTTTTTAGGAAATCCTCGAAATCGGTGTCGCTCTGTGGTGGAATAGAGCTAGGTGTTGCGCCACCGCATTTCCGTTTAAAGACCTCCGCCAAAGTGAAAGCGGAGGTCCAGATTTCAATGGTTCCCTTCTCGGCCTCGCCCATCACGAAGTCGCACGCCGCAACCTTTGCGGCCTCGCGATTTATCAGGCCAATCCACGCGCACGCATCCCAATAGACGCGCTTCTTTTCAGCCAAGTTCGCCTTCTCTTAGCTTATCCAAGTAGACGCTCGGCTCGAGGCCATCCGTGAAATCTGGATCATAGAGGTCTTTTGCAGAGAGACTGCCAGGATTTATGCGTTCTACCTGCCTCGCGTCAACCTGAGTAATCTGGCCATCCTTGTCATAGTAGATTATGCCGCGCACCCTAACGCGCTGAAAATGCCAGATGTCCTCAACTGCCACGCCCTTCGCGATCTCGTCGCGCGTTTCAGCGTTAATCATGCAGCGAATAGTGTTTGCCGTTCGACGATCCTTAACATATATAGCCGCTTTGCGGAAGTACGTTTGGGCCGACTCTAGCGTCCCCTCGATTGATCCGACCTCTTTATGCTCTTTGCTGCGGCTAACTCGGTAGCTGTCAATAGCCGTGACGGCACGCTTCGCGGTTGTAGAATCGACAACCAATGGCGGGGCGCCATCAAACACGTCTATTTCGGTTCGCCCCACTCCGTTTAGATTCCGCGTGAAAAAGCGTTCGGCGGCCCTTAGACGCTCGCTCACGTTTACGTTTGCAAGCTCGGAAACATCAGGCGGTTCAGCGCCGTCGATTAGCGCCGCGACATTCCTCGATAACCTGGATTTTTGTACGCGAGCGATCGAATCCACGTCTTCTATTTCGGTGTCGCGCGGAGTAGCCTCAACCTCAATCGTCAAGGGGCTATTGGCGCTCGCATAAACAAGCTTCCACACAACCTCAGTGGAGCCCATCGTTAAGAACTCGACGGCGTCAAGAACCTGCCGCATGGCATCTTCAACTGGCAAAACGTCGTCATGCGAAGGCTTAACAACGAACCTAGCGCGTTCACCCATGACTTATGCGCGCCTTTCTTAGCGAGGGGGGCTGCGCTCTCCTTACGGCCGCCGACTTGCTCTTTTTGAAGCGGCGCCCTTGTACGGAGACGCCTCCGACTTGGCTTCGTCTTTGGGCACGGCGACTAGCCCCGCGACCACCTTCTTCAGATCGTCCAGCGGGATCAGCTCGAACGGCTTCGGCTTCTTCGGCATGGGGCGATGATACCACGGGCTGAAGCCCCTGGTCGTTTTCGTCCGCCCTGTCACGTGTGACAATACTAGGAACCTTTCTTACTTTAGTCAAGTAAGTCATAACCCCAAAAGGTCACATGTCAAGCTTGAAGCCGCGCCAAAAACGCAGCCGAACCCTTGCGGGCGAGCTCGTGTGGCAAGCTCGCCGCCTCGCCGGATCCGAAAAGAAGGTTGGGATCGTGCGATTCGTCGTTCTGCCAGGAGACGGCATCGGGCCGGAAATCGCGCAGGCTACCGTCGAGGTGCTCGCACTCGTCAACGAAACGTTAGGGCTCGGCATCGCCTTTGAACGGCACGACGTCGGCCTCTCGAGCCTCAAAGCGACCGGCACGACGTTTCCGGCCTCCGTCATGGAAGCGTGTAAGAAGGCAGAGGGCGTCGTCCTCGGGCCGATCTCGCATTCGGACTACCCGCCGGGCGAGCGAGGCGGCGTCAACATTTCGGCGCAGCTGCGGACCGAACTGGACTTGTACGCAAACGTTCGTCCATCTCGCTCCCGTCCGGGTCTGCCGCATTTCGGGCGCACGCCGATGGATCTGGTCATCGTGCGCGAAAATACCGAAGGCTTCTACTCCGACCGCAACATGCATCTCGGCACCGGCGAGTTCATGCCGTCCGCGGACATCGCACTTTCCGTTCGCAAGGTCAGCGCGCATGCGTCGCGCCGGATCGCTCAAGCTGCGTTCGAGCTCGCGCGGCGACGCCGCGGCAGCGTGACGAGCGTTCACAAGGTCAACGTGCTGAAGGTCTCCGACGCGCTGTTCTTGCGCGAGGTGCGCAAGGTCGCATCGGTCGACGCGCTCGTGGCGAACCCGCAAACGCGGACGTTCGATCTCGGCGGCCCGCTGGGCACGAAGGCGTTCACCGCCGCGTTGCGCTCGGAGGTTAGCCGGCGCATGTCGCGAACGCTTCGCTCAGGCGGCTCGGCGTCGGGCCGCTAATCGGAAGAGCACGACGAACGCCGCCAGCCACGCGAGGCAGACGGGGAAGAAGACGAGCGCGAACGAGTTGTACCAGCGCGCCGCGCCAGGGTTCTCGAGGGTCGCAACGTAGGTTCCCTCGACTTCGAGGCCCACGATCCGCCTTCGCGACGCGGCAGATCGAATCGGGTTGCGGCCCGGCGGCGTTCAGCGGCCTGCAAGCAGGCGCAGCTTCGCCGCAAACGGAGGCGGCGGCGGCGGCGTTATGCGGCCTGAGTCTTGGCGAGCTGCCAGAGCTCCTCGAGCTCGTCGAGGGACATGTCGTTGAGGCTTTTGCCGGCGCGTTCGGCGCGGCGTTCCATGAAGGCGAAGCGGCGATAGAACTTTGCGTTGGCATCGCGCATCGCGCCCTCGGCGTCGACGCCGAGCGCGCGCGCCAAGTTGACGAACGAGAAGAGCACGTCGCCGAGCTCCTCGCGGATCGCGCGCTCGTCGCCCTCGCGCCGGGCGTGCTCGAGTTCGGCGAGCTCTTCGGCGAGCTTCTCGCGCACGCCGCGCAGGTCGGGCCAATCGAAGCCGACGCGCGCCGCTTTTTCCTGCATCTTCTGGGCTCGCTGCAAACCGCCCAAGCCCTTGGGAATGCCGTCGAGCTTGCTCTGTCGCGCCTGCGCCGCCGGCTCGAGCGCCTTGAGCTGGTCCCAGTTTTGCCACACCTCGGCGACGCTGGAAACGGCCTGGTCGCCGAAGACGTGTGGATGGCGACGGATCATCTTGTTCGCGAGCCCGTCGACGACGTCGGCGATCGAGAACTTCCCGCGCTCCGTCGCGAGCTGCGAGTGGAAGACGATTTGGAGCAGCAGGTCGCCGAGCTCTTCGCACAGTTCGACGTCGGCGTGGCCCTCGATCGCGTCGACGACTTCATGCGCCTCTTCGATGAGGTAGGGAACGAGGGACTCGTGCGTCTGCTCGCGGTCCCACGGGCAGCCGCGCCGCAGTCGCGCCATCACTTCGACGAGATCGTCCCAAGTGTGATGGCCCGAGGCCGGAGGCAGCGGAACGAGCGGCATCGCGATCGAGGCGGCGAGCGTCGCCCGCGGCATGCCCGGAACCAGTTCGCAGGGCAGGCCGCGCCGTTCGAGCGAGCGCAGCAGCAAGGGCAGTCCCGGAAAATCGGAGAGCGGATTCCCCAGAACGCCGACGGCCAGATCGGCCTCGTCGAGCCCGGCGACGAACGCTTCGATCTCGTCGTCCGAGCCGCGCACGAACAATCCCGGGTCGGTGATGCGGCCGCGCAGGATCGTCACGCCTTCGCTCTCGAGAAACAAGACCAATTCGGGCGGAGCCAGCAAAAGCACCGCGCGCCCGACGGCGCGCAAAGCTTCCAAACTTCCAAGCGTGACGAGATCGGGATCTCCCGGGCCCAACCCGACGATCCGTATCAGCCCCATACGTCAACTACCCCGGCCTGAAGGCCGGAGCTTGTCGCTAGAATCATGCTGCGCACAAATCTGCAACTATGGGCGCGTCGACAAGCGCCCGGGACCGGATATTCTTGGCTGCGTTAACGTCGGCGTCAGCGGCATGGCCGCACTCGCCGCAAACGAACTCGGCTTGCGACTTGCGGTTGGCTTTTGCCTCGAATCCGCACGCGTTGCAGGTTCGCGATGTACCGCGCGGGTCGACGATACGCAGATCGACGCCTGCCAGGATCGCCTTGTACGTCACGAAGGCGCGAAGCTGGAAGAACGCCTCGATCCCCTCGCCGGAGTGCTGCTTCCCGTCAGTGGTCCTCGCGATGTTGATGACGCCGAAATCCACACCGATGAAGTCCGTCGCCGGAAGGCGCGTCTCATCGGGCAGATCGACGCTCACGAGCAAGAACCAGCGGCCGTCCTTACGGCGCACGAGGTCGCACTGGCCCTTAGCGCCAGTAAATCGCTCGCGCTGGTACTTGCCCATGTCATACGGCACGAGGATGCGCCCGGCCAGCGTCAAGAGCGAGATGCGGTCGAGGCTCTTCCACGACGCAATGCGCCGATCGTACGGCACGGCGGCAAACGGCCGAAAGTGCGGGCGAATCTTCCTGTCGCGCTTGGACGCGGAGCACACCTCGGCAATACAGCGCACGGCCATTTGGGCCGACAAGCCAAATCGCTCGCGCAGCGGCGCGTAGTGCGTCTTTTGAAGCGCAATCTTGTTGCCCGACTTCAACGCAAAGGCTTCGCCCGCAAGCCAGTCCGCCGCCTCGTTAAAGCGTCGAACCGTGGCTTCCAGTTTGGCAGCATCTTCCGCACTCGGAAGCAACTGCAATTGCAGCGTCACCTTCACTGGGAGATCATAGCCGAAATGCCTCACCGCGCCAAGGGCCATGGCGCCCCTTCCTCCTCGCCCTGAAGGACGGGGCTTCCGGGCTGATCCTTGCACGTTAGCCGCGACGGTGAGCCTCGGCCTGGAGACCTGGGCTACTTCGACGCTGCGGGAGCCGGGGCTGCCGGAACCGCCGTAGCCGGAACCGGCGGGAGCGCGTCCTTGAGATTGGTGTCGTAGATTTGGATGTTCGCCTTCTGACGCAGACCCGCAAGGAACTCGGGGATCTGCTGCTGCTCTTGCTGCTGCGTGAGCAACTGGCGAATCTTGTCCCCGGAATTGGCGACCGTCGCGACTTGTGCCGGCTTGCGCTCCTCCACTTCGATGACGTGGTAACCGAAGGGCGACTTCACCGGCTGACCGACGACGTTGAGCGGTTGCGTGAAGGCCGCATGCTCGAAGGCCGGCACCATCTGGCCCTTCGAGAAGTACCCGAGCTCGCCGCCCTTATCCTTGCTCGAGGGATCGGTCGAATATTTCTTGGCGAGGTCCTCAAACTTCGCGCCTGCCTTGAGCTGTGCTTCGAGCGCTTCCGCGGTCTTCTGATCCGCGACGAGGATGTGTCGCGCGCGAACCTGTTCGCCCCTGTCGAGCGTCGCGTGATTGGCCTGCAGATACTTGGCGACGTCAGCGTCGCTCACGTGGACCGTGCCGCTGACGGCCTTCTGGATGACCAATTGCTGTCGCAAAATGCGCTGCACGTCGGCTTCGGTCAGGTTCTGCGCTTTGAGGATCGCTTCGAACTGGCCCGGCGGGTACTTCGACTTGATCTCGTCTTCTTTTTTCTGGACGTCGGAAGCCGGAATGTCGATGTGATTGTCCTTGGCGTACTGATCGATCAGCAGGCCCTGGATCAGCTGATTGAGCACCGATTTCCCTTGCGGGCCTGCCTCGAGCCGCGAGTCGAAGTCGGCGCGCGAGATGGACGTCCCGTTGACGGAAGCAACGTCGCCCCCGCCGCCGGCCGTCGCGGACGAGCACGCTGCCAGGGCTAGGCCGAGGACCGCCGCGGCGCAGCCCAGAGTGACGCGAATCGCGTTAGGCATCTAAAAGCTCCAAGCTCTATAATAACGCGCGAAGCCGCAACCGACCCCGCAAACTCCCTGCACTTCGCAGTCCTGCGTCCGCACCTCCTTCCGAAGCGCGCCCCTTCGCGCCGAGTTCAGCGAACTGGGGGCGGCGGCGTCCCGGACGCCCGCTCAGAGCGCCTCGAGCAGGGCCCGCAACAACGGGAAGTGCTCGATCGGCTTGCGGTCCGGTAAATCGATTGTTATCTTGCCTTCGCCGAAGCGGAACTTGTTTTTGGTCAACGATTGCAGCTTGGGGATCGCATTGGAAGCGATGGCGAACGAGCTGCCGACGCCCAGCAGCAGCCGGCGTTCGTCGATGACGACCCGGGTCACGCCCTTCTCCAGAGCGATCGTGCGCAGCTTCGTCACCTCGACCAGGTTCGCGAGCGGCGGCGGCAGGGCGCCGAAGCGATCGCGCAAGCCGGCCGCGATCTCATCGACCTCGGCCTCGCTGCGCGCGTTGGCAAGCTGCTGATAGGCGCCGATCTTCTGTGAGACTTGCGGGATATAATCGTTGGGAATGAAGGCGTCGAGCTTGACGTCGATGACGGCCTCGCGCCGCTGGGGCGCGGCGGCGCGTTCGCCTTTCTTCGCGGCGATCGCCTCGGCCAGCAGCTCGCAGTACGTCTCGAATCCGACTGAGCCGATGAAGCCCGACTGGGCTGCGCCCAGCAGATTTCCCGCGCCGCGAATCTCGAGATCGCGCATCGCGACTTGGAGACCGCTGCCGAGATGCGCGAACTCGCGAATCGCCTCGAGCCGGGCTTTGGCATCCTCGCTGAGCGCCTTGTGGGCTTGATAGAGAAGGTATGCGTAGGCCTGATGGTTGGAGCGCCCGACCCGTCCGCGCAACTGGTAGAGCTGCGCCAGACCGAACTTGTCGGCGTCGTTGACGACGATCGTGTTGACGTTGGGAATGTCGATGCCGTTTTCGATGATCGTCGTGGCGACCAGCACGTCGATCTCGCCCTCGACGAAGCGGGCCATGATCGGCTCGAGCTCCTGCTCCGTCATCTGCCCGTGACCGATCGCGACCCGCGCTTTGGGCACGAGCATTTCGAGCGCGCGGGCGACGCCGTAGATCGACTCGATGCGGTTGTGCAAGTAGTACACTTGGCCGCCGCGGTCGAGCTCCTGAACGATCGCCTTCTGCACGACGGTGTCGGAGAACGGCACGACGACCGTCTTGATCGACATACGGTTCTTGGGGGCGGTTTGGATCAGCGAGAGGTCGCGCACGCCGAGCAGCGACATGTGCAGCGTGCGCGGAATCGGCGTCGCCGACAGCGTCATCACGTCCACGGAAGCCCGCATCCCCTTGAGCCGTTCCTTGTGCATGACGCCGAAACGTTGCTCTTCGTCGACCACGATCAAGCCGAGATTCGCGAACACGACGTCCTTCTGGAGCAGCCGGTGGGTGCCGACGACGAGGTCGACCTTGCCCGCGGCGAGGTCCGCCAGAATGGCCTGCTGTTCTTTCTTGGTTTTGAAGCGCGAGAGCTCTTCGATGCGAACCGGAAAGCTCGCGAACCGCGCCGAGAACGTGCGATAGTGCTGCGCGGCGAGCAAGGTCGTCGGCACGAGGATCGCGACCTGGCGCCGGTCGGCGATCGCTTTGAAGGCGGCGCGCACCGCGACCTCGGTCTTCCCATAACCGACGTCGCCGCAGACCAGCCGGTCCATCGGCCGCGGCCGTTCCATGTCGGCCTTGACGTCGACGATCGCCTTCTGCTGATCCGGCGTTGGTTCGTAGGGGAACGCTTCTTCGAGCTCGGCCTGCCACGGCGTGTCCGGCCCGAAGGCGTGACCCGGGGCGGTCTCGCGTTCGGCGTAGAGGTGCACGAGGCCGTCGGCGATCTTCGCGAGGTTCTCGGAGACGCGGCTCTTGGCGCGCGCCCAGTCGGCGCCGCCCATCTTGGAAAGGCGCGGCGCAGCGCCTTCGGCCGCGCTGTATTTGTTGACCTGGTGCATCTGGGTGACCGGCACGAGCATCCGGTCGGTGCCGGCATACTTTAGGTCTAAATAATCTGAGGTCGCGCCCAAGATCGTCTCGGTGCGCAGCCCTAAGTATTGGCCGATGCCGTGGACCGCGTGCACCACGTAGTCGCCGACCTTGAGATCGGCCAGGGTGACCGGAACGCCTTCCTTGACCGCGCGCAGCTTGACGCGTTTGGGCGGCTGCCCGAAGATCTCGCGGTCGCCCAGGACGTGCAAACGCAGTCCCGGGATCGAGAAGCCGGCTTCGATGTTGCCTTGATCGACGAACACCACGCCGCCGCGCGTCGTGCCCGGGCCGTTGCCCACGAACGTGGCCGGCGCGTTCTCGCGCAAGTGCAACAGCGTAGCGCTGCGCTCGACGGTCAGGCCGCTGCCGCGCAGCAGCTCGGCGAGGCGCGAAGCGCCGGAAGAGACCAAGGCGACCGTCTCGCCCGCGGCGACCCACTCGCGGACGGCCTCCAAGAACATCGAGATCTGCCGGTTGAAGTGCTCGGCCGGCCGCGTCTCCATCACGAACGGTTCGAGCGAGCGCGGCAGCCAGGGGGTCGGCGTGCCTTCGATCGCGCCGGGCAGGATCAGCGTGCGCCGCTGCGCCAGCGGCCCGGCCAAGTCGAACAGGCTCGGATGAGGTGCGGCGACTTCAGCCAGGAGCGCTTCGCCGACCGCCTCCTCGTCGACCGCGAGCTCGCCCGACTCGACCGCCGCGAGCAGCAGGTGCTCCTCGCGCGAGCGCTCTTCTTCGAGCGCGCGGTCGATCGCCGCTAGCATCGCCGGCTCTTCCAAGACGACGAGTGCGTCTTCGGGCAGGTAGTCCAGCAGCGTCTCGCGCTCGGCGAACGCGAGCGAGAGCCAAGCTTCGGGAAGGTCAGCTTCCGAGGCGAGGTAGGAACGTGCGGCCGAGACGACCCCCGGCCGGCCTTCGATCCCCGCCAGCACGCGCTCGCGGTACGCCTCTTCGCGCGGGATCTCGCTCCAGGGCGTGATCGGCAACTCCGTGAGCGGCTCGGTGCTGCGTTGCGTCTGCAAGTCGAAGCTGCGCAAACTCTCGACCTCGTCGCCGAAGAACTCGATGCGCGCGGGAGCGTTCGCCGTGGCGGCCCAGACGTCGAGAATCCCGCCCCGCCCCGCATATTCTCCGGCGGCCGCGACCAGGTCGGTGCGGTGGTAGCCCAGGCGATAGAGCCGCTCGATCAGCGCTTCGAATTCGAACGCTTCGCCTTCCCGCAGCACGAAACTGAGCGCGCCGAAGGTCGCGCGCGGCATCGCGTACTGGCGTAGGGCCGCGACCGGCGCGACGACGAAGAGCGGCTTGTTCGCGACCAGATCCGCCAGCAGCGTCATTCGGGCGCTGCGCTCGGACGGGCTCTCGATGATCCCGACACTCTCCTCGCGCGGACGGACCAAGCTGATGAGGCCGCCGTCGCCGGCATAGTAGGTCAGGTCGGCAAAGGTCCGTTCCGCGACGTCCGCGGTCGGCACTACCATCAGGACGGTCGACTGCAGCGCCCGCTGGAGTCCGGCGACCAAATACGGTCTGGCCGCTTGGCCGGTCTCGTGCAGGGTAAAAGCACTGCGGTGGGCACGCAGGCGTTCGAGCAGCCCCGCGAGGGGGCGGCTGGAACTCGGCAGGGCGCGGACGAGGGTGGGTGCGAGCACGCGATTCTCCGACCGGCCGCGTTCGCCGCTGGTTGCGCTCCCGCCGCTCGAACCGCAACCCGCCAAGTTAGCAGTGTGTCGAAGAGAGTGCTAAAGTGCTGCTCACCAGCACAGCTCTCACTTCAATGACGAGGTATCAAACGATGGCAGATTTGCAAACCCAGCCCTCGCGCGGTGCGCTGGCCGCGCGATCCGTCTTCGGCGACCTTCTCGGTTACGATCCGTTCCGCAATTTCTTCACCGGCTTCGGACAGGTCGCCGGCTTGGACGTGCGCCGTGACGACGCCGGCGGATACACCGTCGAGGTTCCGGTCGCCGGCTTCAAGCCCGCGGAGATCGACGTGACGCTCGAGGACGACGTCTTGACGATCGCCGGCAAGAACGAGCGGCGCCAGTTCCGGCGCTCGCTGCTGCTCCCCGAAGATATCGATCGCGAGAACATCAACGCCAAGGTCGAGCACGGGATGCTCACCCTGACGCTGAAGGCGAACCCGAAGTCCCAGCCCAAGAAAATCGCGATTACGTTCGAGCAGTAGACGTCCGCGTCAAATGCCGGAGGAAGCCCCGCTCGGGGCTTCCTTTTTACGTTTAGCTTAGCGGAGGGTGAGCGGAAGGGTGACCGCGGCGGTGCGGCCCACTGCGTCGGCGGCGACGAATTGCACGTCGAAGGTCCGGTTGCGCAGGGAGCTCGGAGCTCCGCGCAGGGTGGTCGAGAAACCGAAGAGCCCGGGCTGAACCAGCGGCAGCGCGATCGTGTGCCCGAGCGCCTCGACCGTCACCGAAATGACCGACGGGCTCGTCAGGACGCGCACGTTGAGCTCGGTCGGCGTCAGGATGACTTGGTCGGTCAGATCGATCTCGACGATCGCCGGGGCCGAGGCCGCGGCCGGGTCGTTCGGATTCTGGGGCGTGCGGTAGATGAAGCGGTAGGGTTGGGTCGGCTGCGGCGCCGGCGAGCTGACCGCCGTGGCTTCGGGTGACGGCGACTGACCGGCGTCGGGCGCGACCTGGGCGACGGCCGAGGCGCCCAGGACGACGGCGAGCGTGAGCGCTGCTTGGATCATCGCAGCCTGACGGGGACCGTAACGGTCGTCGAGCGGCCGTCGGGCACGTACGCGACGAACTGCAGGTTGACGGTCATGCCCGAGGCGATGAACGGGATCGCCGGCAGCGTGCTGTGGGTGACGAACTCGCCCGGCGCGACTTGCGGAACCGTCCCGCCCCGGCCGTTCCCCCGGCTGACGACCTTGTTCACCTCAGGGTTGGTGACGACGCGGATGTCGATCGCGCCTCGCGAGCGCAGGACCCGGTCGTTGAGGTCGACTTCGTAGATCTGCGGCTCCCCGGGCGCGGCGCTCGGATTGACGTGCGGGACGAAGCGGTAGTGGAACGGCGAAGCCGAGGGGGTCGCTGTCGGAGCGGCGACCGGTGCGGGGCTCGCACCCGCCGACGGGCTGAGGCTCGGGGCAGGGCTCAGCCCCGGCACGGGGCTTTGGGTCGCCGGCGGTGCCGCGCCCGGCAGGGGGCTGCCGCCGGGCGACGGACTGCCGGCGCCCGGACTCGCCGGTGGCGTCTGCCCGCTCGGGCTGACCGGCGCGGGCGTCGCGCTGGCCGCAGCCATCGGCGGCGAGATCGCCGGCGCGGCCGGGCTCGGTGCGACGCCGGCGGGAGCCGGTGAGGGCGTCGCCTGGGCGACGAGGAGGGCGAAGAGCGCGGGCAGGACGGTCACGGCTGGGCAGTCACCTTCATGTCGGACTTTCGTGCGGGAACCGGCACGAACAGGAGCGCGAGCGGCGTGAGGGCCGCGACCGCCAAGATGCGCGGGTCGTATGCCATGTTACCTGCGGCGTCTGGGAGATAACGCAGAACGGCCAGAATCGTCACGCCCCAGAGCGCGAGGCCGGCGCGCGAGAAGGGCGAGGCCGCGACGGCCGGCAGCACCCAGACGACGTACCAGGGGTAGGGCGTGGGAATCGCGAGCCATGCGCCGATCCCTAGCCAAGCGAAGGCTTCGGGCGAGCCGCGCCGCAAGCGGCGGCGCAACCAGAACGCGAGCCCCGCGAGTGCGAGGAGCGTGGGCACGGGGCCGATCAGCCCTTGCAACGAGCCGAGTGGCGCGTAGTGCCCGTGCGTTCCCACGAACGTCAGTGCCGGCCACTGCAGCGGCGCCGCGAGCGCGAACGCGAGCACGGTCGCCCCGCCCAGCGCGAGCGCCGCCGCTCGCCGGACGCCGGGGGCCAAGCTCGCGTCGAGCGCAAGCGCGGCCGCGCCGAGCAGCGGACCGGGTGCTTTCAGCAAGCCCGAAAGCCCGACGGCGAGCCCGCCGAGGGTCGGCCGAACCCGGCGCACGAGAGCGGCGCCCCCCAGGACGCAGAGCAGCGTCAACGCGTCGTTATGCCCCTCGGCGACGCTCCACAACGCGACCGGGTTGAGCGCATAGACGCAGGTAGCCGTGAAGCGGCGCCTCGGCGGCAAATTCCCGAGGGCAACGTACAACGCCGCGACGCCGGCGAGGAAGGCGAACGACGCGAGCAGCCGCAGCCCGAGCAAGGTGGCGCCGGTGCCGAGCCGGCTGGTCGCCGCGACAGCCAGCGATGCGACGGCCACGAAGGCCGGCCCGTACACGCAGAGCGGGAAGGCGCCTCCCCATTGCCAGCGAGCCGCGTCGACGTACCCGTCGTGAAAGCCGGCCGGGACGGCGCGATAGGGATCGAGTCCGTGCAGCGCGAGATCGCCATAGGCGGCGTACGCATACGTGTCGCTCGAGAAGACGACGGGCCACGCGAGGCACGCCCCGAGCGCCAGAGCCGTCGCCGCCAAGATCGCGGAGGGCCCGGCCTGCCCGTGCTGCTGCGCGAGTTGCCACAACCCCAATCCGAGTGCGATCGCGCCCAGCCCGGCCGAAGCGGCAAGCAGCGCGAACAGCAGCGTTCCGAAAGCGTGCCAGCCCGTCGCGACCGCGAGCGGCTGCACGAGGCCGCTCTTCGCGAATGCCGGCGCTCGGCCCAAGGCAAGCCGCGCGAGGAGCGCACCCAAACCCAGAGCGTCCGCGACCGGCACGAGCGCGAGCAGGCTCGCGAACCTCATGTCGCCTCCAGCGCTTCCCGGCGCGCGACACCCAGCGCCAACAAGATCCACCACAGCTCGCCGATCTTCGGATAGAAGACCAGCAAATCGACGCACTGGTGAAGCGCGAAGCCGAGGCTGGCAGCGAGGGCGCCCAGCACCAGCGGCTCGCGGAAGGGACCTCGTGCGAACGAGGCGAGCGATGCGGCGACCAGCGCCAGCGTCGCCGCCAAGCCGACGACTCCGCTTTCCGCCAGCGATTGAAGGTACAGGCTGTTGGCATGGGTTCGGATCCCGGTGAGCCCGGCGCTGCCGAGCTCGAGCTCGAGGTTGCCGGCGCCGACGCCGAGCCACGGATGAGCTCGCCACAGCGTCAGTGCCGCGGCCCAGAGCTGCGAGCGCCGCCCGACGCCGCCCGGGGTCTGCGCCTCGGCCAAACTCGAGTAGTGGAAGAGCGCAGCGAAGGCGCCGCCCAGGCTGTGGGTGGCGGCGTACCCGTGAACGACGAGCGTTGCGAACCCCGCGAGCACGCCGGCGCCGACGGTGATCAGCGTCAAGCGCCGCCGCGGGCGGCTCAATACGGCGACCACGGAAGCGGCCAGCAACGCCGCGAGCAGGCCGGCTCGCGAGAGGGTAAGCGTGAGCGCCATCGCTCCCAGCCCCAAGCCCGCGAGCTCGAGGCCGAGCGGCTCGCGCTCCAGCGCGAACGCCAGCAGCACCGGCAGCGCGAGGCCGAGATATCCCGCCAGCTGGTTGGGGCCTTCGAGCGGACCCGCCACGCGCGGCACCAGATGGCCGGCCACGACGACGACGGACGGCGCCCCGCCGCTGGCTTGTCCCAGCGCCAGGACCGCAACCAGCGTTACCGTCGCGGCGAGCGCGACGCGGACGATGCGCTCGTCCCAATCAGCTCGCGCCGCGACCAGCACGGCGCCGAAGACCAGCAGATACTCGAACGCTTTGAAGCTCTCGCGCAGCACTGGCTCGAGGTGGATCGCTTCCGCGCCGGAGAGGACTGTCACGCCCAAGACGAGTCCGCCCGCAACGAGCAGCGGGCGCGCCGCGCGCGCGACGAGCGGACTCGGGTCCGTCCTCCGCACGAGCAGTCCGGCGATCAGCCCGAGCAGCGCAGCTTTCGGTAAGCTGAGCGTCGTGTGCCCGACGTCGTGCGAGAACGCGAAGGGCCCCGCCGCGATGAGCGCTACCACGCCGAGCACAGGCCGCTGGCGCACGACGAGCGCGACCAACGCGGCGACGCCGGCGAAGAGCAGCGCGGCGAGCGCGAGCGATACGCCGGACGACGGCGATGCGAGGACCACGCTCACGCTCACCGCGCTACTGCGGGATCGACTCGCGCAGCGGTTCCCGAACCGTGGCGACCGGCCCCTGCTCGATGGTCGAGACGAGATACAGCGGGCGTTCCTTGACCTGATCGTAGATGCGGCCGAGGTATTCGCCCACGATACCGATCGTGATGAGCTGGACGCCGCCTAGGAACAGTAGCGTGACCATGATCGAGGTGTAGCCGGGTTCGTTGAGGCGCAGGAGCTTGAGGATTACGACGACGATCGCGTAGACGAAAGCGAAGATGCTGACGCCGAATCCTAGATAGGTCGCCAAGCGGAGAGGGATCTCGGAGAACGCGGTGATGCCGTCGATGGCGAACTTGAGCATCTTCGAGAACGGATACTTCGATTTGCCCGAATGGCGCGAGTCGCGCTCGTACTCGACCCCGGTCTGCTTGAACCCGACCCAGCTGACGAGGCCGCGCAGGAAGCGGTGCTTCTCGCGCGTGCGCCCGAGCGCGTCGACGACGCGCCGGCTCATCAAGCGAAAGTCGCCGGTGTCGACCGGGATCGAGACGTTCGTCATCTTGCGGATGATGCGATAGAATATCTTGGCGGTAAGCAGCTTGAAGAAGCTCTCGCCCTTGCGCGTCTTGCGGGTGGCGTAGACGACATCGTAGCCCTCGCGCCACTTCGCGAGAAACGCTTCGATCAGCTCGGGGGGATCCTGGAGATCACCGTCCATCAGGATCACGGCGTCGCCGCGAGCGGTGTCGATCCCCGCCGTCGCGGCGATCTGGTGCCCGAAGTTACGCGACAGGTCGACGATGACGAGCTGCGGCAGCGAGACGCGCAGCCCCCGCAGCGCCCGCAGGGTACCGTCCTTCGAGCCGTCGTTGACCGCGACGATCTCGTATTCGTCACCGCCGGCGGTCGCCTGGTTCATGACGCGGGTTATCCGCGCCACCAGCTCGGGGACGTTGCCTTCCTCGTTGTAGAGCGGAACGACGACGCTGATCAAGCTCATGCGAGCTCGGTCCGCACGGCTTGCCAAAAAAGTGGGAATAGCAGCTCGTGATGTCCGGTAAACGAAAAGCCTTTGCCCCCGGTCCCCAAGTGCGGCCGCCGCACGACGTTGGTTTGCGGGCGATACTGGCGCACGAAGTCGAAGTCGGCGGTGGTGAAGTCGCCGCGGTGGCCGAGGTTGCGCGCCACGCTGACCGCCTTGAGAAACGCTTCGGGGAGAACGACCGCCGAGCCGAAGTTCAAGTACACGCCGCCGTCGAGCAGGTCGGCGACGACCGCGCAGAGCGTTCGAAAATCGACCATCGCCGCGGCGCCGAGAGCCGCCCCGTCCGCCTGCGGGTGGGCGTGAATGATGTCCGTTCCGATGGCGACCGTCACGCACAGTGGAATAGCCTGCGCGGCGCAGGTGGCCAGGACCGAGTTGGCGGCGTTCGGGGCGTGCGCCTCGAGCAGCGCATCGCCCAAAGCGCGCCCGAGCCCGCGCTCGGGATGGGCCGCGAACGCGCGCAAAATGAAATCGGCGGTCTCGCCGGACATACCGAACGAGCCGTCTTGCAGCGCCACGTCGACGTCCTCGGAGGTCTTGCCGACGAGCGCCAGCTCGGTGTCGTGGATGGTGACCGAGCCGTTGGCTGCGACCGCGCTGACGTAACCGTCGCGGAGCAAGTCGCACAGCATGCCGCCCAGCCCGACTTTGATGACGTGGCCGCCCATGCCGAGCAGGACCGGCCGGCGGCGTTCGATCGCCCGTGCGGTCCGGCCGACCAAGTCGCGCAAGCCCTCGCCGGCGAGGATGTTCGGCAGCGCGTCGAACCACGTGCGGAATGAAGCATCCGCTGCAACGGTTCGCCCGGCGTCGTCGCTGCGCACCTTGGAAGGACGATCTGCGAGCGACGTCACCCGCAAACGCTGCAGGTCGATCGGCTTATAGCCCACAGGCTGGCGCTTCCACCCGTCTGGTGCGAGCCCTTGTGCCGGCTGCGTTCACCCTATGTTTAGCGGCGAGCGCTGCGGCTGATGCCGCTCCGCGCATCCTGGCCGCGGCGGCCAAGCCGACCGTCGTCCGCAACGGGGATTCGGTCTCGTGGGACGTGCGCACCACGCCCGAAGTGGTCTCCGTCGACGCGCGCGTCTCGTTTTACGACCTGCGCTTGGTCCGGAGGGGCCCGGGCCGGTTCGGCATCGTCCTGTACATCCCGCCGGGCGTGCCGTTCTTCTTCCATCGCCAGTACCAGGTCACGGTCACCGCGCGGGATGCCGACGGCTCGACCGACTCGCGCTCGTTCTCGATGAGCTTTCAGTGAACGAAGACGTCCGGCTCGACCACGAGCGCGCCGCGCGGACGGGCTTGCCCGAGGTCATCTACGCCGAACACAAGACGCGCGAGCAAGTCGAGCGGATCGCGCGCACGCTCCATGCAACCTCGGGCTTCGCGCTTGCCACCCGCCTCGCGGTGGCCGACGGAGTCGTCCTCGCGGCAGCGCTGCCCGAGGCGCGATACGATCCGGTCTCGCGCGTGCTGCAATGCGGCGCGCTGCCGCGGACCGGCCGCCGCGTGGCAGTCGTCTGCGCGGGGACCTCGGATTTAGCGGTCTCAGAGGAAGCCGCGCGCACGCTCGACGCGCTCGGACACGACGTCACGCGCCGCTACGATGTCGGCGTCGCTGGCATCCACCGCGTCATGAGCGCCGTCGACGAGCTCGATGCGTGCCGCGCCGTCATCGTGGTCGCAGGCATGGAGGGCGCATTGCCGAGCGTCGTTGCGGGGCTCGTGCGGCGTCCCGTGATCGCGGTGCCGACCAGCGTCGGATACGGAGCGTCGTTCGGCGGCATCGCGGCGCTGCTCGCCATGCTCAACGGCTGTGCGCCGGGCGTGGCGGTCGTCAATATCGACAACGGGTTCGGCGCCGCCGCGATGGCGCACAAGATCGTGAGCGGCTCGTCCGGATGAACGGCGCGCGCGGGGCTACTTGCGCGGCGGAAGATTGAACGGAACGGGATTGTAGGGCGTCGGCGCCGGCTGGCCCAGGTCGGGTTGGAATTGGTTCTCGTCGCCCCAGTGATAGACGACGTTGGCGACGCGCTGGACGTCGAGATTGCGCACCAAAAGCTCGCGCGGCTTCACGTCGAGACCGTCCTGGCCGCGCTCGGCCGAACTCCACGAGCCGCGCGTGTACCGGTAGAAGAAGTGTGTCCCTGAATTGAAGTCGCGGGCCACGCGGTAGTGGAGCGCGTCGATGCGGTCCATCTTGATCGCGGTCGCGCTCCAGCCGCTCACGTCGGTCGCGAGGTAGACGCTGTCGGTGAACGGCGTCTTGGGCGGAACCTCGGCGGTGAACACGACCAGCACCGGCATTCCGTTGAATCCTTCCTTGTTCGTGTTGAGATCGGGGTTGGGATACGGCGTCGAGAGCGCGATGGCGAAGCGCGCGATCTGATCGAAGCTCGCCTCGTTCGGAAGCGGGTTCGACGACAACGCGAGCTCGACGACGTTGCCGCTCGACTCGTCGAAGGTCGCTCGCGCGTACGTCCCCGTGGTGGCCTGGAGCTTCGTCGGTCCGCCGCTTTTCGCGTCCACGATCTTGGCGCTCGGGTCGAGGCGGAAGCCGTCGCCGGTCGTGAAGAACACGAAGCCGCGCCGCACGTCGAGCAGACGGCCCGCGTAGCGCACGACCAGCCCGGTCGGTTTGGGCGTGGCCGTCGCGCTCAGCGGCGGCGGGGTCGAATAGCTCGAGAGCGGCTCCGGGGTCGCGACCGCGCCCGCGTCGGCGTGACCGCGGCCGACCGCGACCAGCAGCGCGAGCACCGCGACGACGGCGTATGCAAGACGGCGCGGCTGCCGCGTCACTTGAGCACCTGGAATTGGAAGCTCGGGCTCCATCGTTCGAAGCCTGCGAAATCGAAGTAGTACGAGCGGGCGACGTCGAGCACCAAGATCTGGTTGAACCGGAAACGCACGTCGAGCGTTGCTTGATACGGCGAAAAGCCGTAGTTGTCGAAGTAGGGCGTGCCGCCGATGATCTGGAGCGGACCGGGGACCGGCTCGGGGAAGTCGCGGTTCTCGCGCATCAGAAAGGTCACCGTGAGCTTCGGATTGGGCGTGAAGTTGAGCTGCTGAGCGAACGAACGCGTCGTCCCGAAGCCGCGGAACGCGAGGTAGCTCGGAAAGACCTGTCCGTTGACCGGGCTGACGTACGACGATATCGGATACGCATCAGCCTGTTGCGCGCCATAGAAATCGCCGACGTTCGTGTTCGTGTACGAGAGCAGCGCGGCGAGCTTCTGCGGTTCGATGAACTTGGTGAACGAGAGGCTCGTGATCGTCGTGTCGATATGGTGCGGCACCGAAAACCACTGGCGCTGTTTGTCCAACGTCGCCGTGAAGTAGAGGTCGCGGCGCAGGCCCTTGGGGTCGCGCAGCACGGTCAGCGAGCGAGTCGAAAGGTTGAAGCCGAGCGCCTTGTTCCACACCGTCTGATAGTTCACGCCGCCCAGGGTCTGCAGCGCGCCCAGCGAGGCGGGCGAGCCCGGGAGGTTCTCGAAGTCTTGGTGGTTTACGCCGAAAGATGAGCGCAGCTGATAATAGAGCGGCAGCTTGTATACCGGAAAGCGAAAGCCGGTCCAGTTCAGGACGAGGTCGTTCGGGTGGTTGGCCACCCAATTGTGCGACGGATCGCCGTAGTAGAGAAGGCCGTCGACGCCCGGCCGCGGCTGAGCGAGCAGACTCTGGTAGTATGCGGTGTCGGTCAACTGGAGGAAGGAGTGGGCTAGGGCCAGCGTCGCCTGTCCGCTCGCGAACGCGGTCGCCGACAGCGGCTGCGAAAAGCCGCTCTGAAAGGCCGTCTCCTGAAAAGCGACGACGGCTTGCAGCTTGGGCGAGATGCGGTCGAAGGCCAGCAAGTTGTACTGCTTGAGCGGGCGCGTCAACGGATCGATCGAGGCGACGATGTAGTGGTTGACGCTGACTTGGTGCTCCTCGTAGGCGAAGTAGACTTTGTTCGCCTGATCGTAACGCAGGTGCGCGGTCGCCAAACCGTGCTCGCCGCCGGCGAAGTCGAGCGGCCCGTCGGCCGTGGCGCCCGGCAGCGAGTTCTGGGCGAAGTTCGGATTGGTCGAGTAATTGAGGAAATAACTCGGGAACGGTACGAACGTCAGCCCGAAATTGATGTTGGCCGGCGTGAAGCGCACGCTCTGACGCGGATCGATCACGGCCTTCTTGGAGTAAGCGAAGACGCTCTGACCGGAAAGGTCCGGCAGAAAGAAGGTGTCGCCGGGCATCTCGCGTCCCAGCAGCGGATGCGCGTAGTCCCCGGCCGTGAACGTCCAGCGATCCGGCTCGGAGAGAATCGGTAAGAAATACGTGCGATCGAAGTCGAGGAATTCGGCGAAGGCCGCGCCTTCGTACCTTTGCTCGCCCGCGACGAGCTTGACGTTGCCGGCGACGAGAAACCGATTGAGCCGCAGGTCCATCGAGAACGCGTTGCCGGTGATGCGCGCGCCGTCGCCCATCACGACGACGACGTTGCCGTCGCCCTCGATGACGTAGCGATTGCTGTAGAATGCGATGCGCTGCGCCGTCACGCTCAGGGCCGCGAGTCTGCGCCCCGTGGGTGGAGTCGGTTCGGCGCTGGGTGTCGGGCTCGCTCCCGGCGACGTGACCGGCAGCGGGGCGGCGGTAGGCAGCGGCTGCGTGGTCGGGATGGCGATCGGGGACTGCGGTCCGACGGTCTGCGCCCAAGCCGGCGCAGAGGTCGACAAAAGTAGTCCTAGCAACACAAAGAGGAACGCGCCCAGTCGAACCAAGCACGGGCAGCTTTTCTCCAGGTTCGGTGGACCGGACGCAAAGCTTTTCACGCAGCTCTCATCTTCGCGGCCGGGCGTGGGGAGGCATCATTGGTTCAACTACGAAGCGCGTCCGATTATGACCCGATGCGTCGTCATCGTTTTGGATTCGGTCGGCATCGGCGCCCTACCAGATGCCGACGTTTACGGTGACACGCTCGAGGTCAACACGCTCGCCAATACGGCGGCTCGCGTTGGCGGCCTCCACATGCCGAACTTCGAGCGGCTCGGCCTTGGGTGGCTCACAGGAATTAGAGGTGTCGCGAAGGTCCACGCTCCCTCCGCCTACGTAGCGCGCGTCGCTGAGACGTCGAAGGGCAAGGACACGATCACGGGACACTGGGAGATGGCAGGCATCCACACGGAGGTTCCGTTTCCGACCTATCCCCTTGGGTTTCCCCCCGAGGTGATCGCTGCGTTCAGGGCCATCTGCGGAACGTCGCCGCTCGGGAACGTCCCAGCTTCGGGGACGGAGATCATCGAAGCTTTGGGCCCCAAGCATCTCGAGACGGGCCGGCCTATCCTATACACGTCGGCGGATTCGGTCTTCCAAGTTGCCGCGCACGAGGAGGTCGTGCCGCTCGCGATGCTGTACGAGTGGTGCGAGCGAGCTAGGGCGGTGCTCGTTCCGCCGCATGACGTCAACCGGGTCATCGCCCGACCGTTCGTGGGCTCCCCGGGGGCTTTCGTACGGACACCCAACCGCCGAGACTTTGCGCTCGATCCTCCCTTTAACGTGCTCGACCGGTTGGCTCAGCTTGGAATCGGGGTCTACGCCGTTGGAAAGATCAGCGACATTTTCAACGGTCGTGGCGTCAGCGTATCGGTCAGAGTCGCAGATAACGAAGAGGCGATGTTACGTACGTTCGAGTTGTTGGAGTCGGTCGAGAACGGATTGATCTTCGTTAACCTCAACGATTTCGACACGAAGTTCGGGCATCGGCGCGATGCGCGCGGATACGCCGGCGCGCTCGAGCGCTTGGACCGGCACGTGCCCGGCCTGGAGAAGCGCTTGCGGGCGGGCGACCTCGCGATCGTGACCGCCGATCACGGCTGCGACCCGACCGCCCCTGGGACCGACCACACCCGCGAATACGTGCCGTACCTCGAAGTCGGTGCGCGCCGGGGCGAGGGCGGGACGCGCCGCGGGCTCGAGCTCGTCTCCGAAGCGGTCAGGCGGACGCTGTCGCCGGCCGGGCCTGCTCTTTTGGAGCGCGGCGCTTGAGCCGGCAAAGCGAGACCCTGCTGAAGGCCGAGGGGATCGCCCTTCTGCCCAAGGGTGCGCGGCGCCGCGCCCGCAGGGTCCCGGAGGCCTGGCACGGCGTCAAGCGGGCGATGGACGTCACCATCGGGGGAGCTACCGCCGTCCTGGTCGCCCCGGTCGTCCTCTTAGCGGCGGCCGGGATCGTCTTGGTCTCGCCGGGATCGCCGTTCTTCGAACAGGAGCGGGTCGGTAAGGACGGCCGCCCCTTCAAGATGTATAAGCTCCGGACGATGGTGCATGGTGCCCACCTTTGGCACGACGAAATGCACCGCCTCAACGAAGTGGATGGTCCGGTTCTCAAGATCCGCAACGACCCACGCTTGCACGCCTTAGGGAAGTTTCTACGCCGAGCCAGCATCGACGAACTGCCGAATCTGATCAACGTCCTGCGCGGAGAGATGTCGCTGGTGGGGCCGCGCCCGCCCTTGCCCGCCGAGGTGGCCCATTACGACGAGCTTGCCATGCGCAGGTTAACGGTCAAGCCCGGCATTACATGTTTATGGCAGGTAGGCGGGCGCTCGAAAGTCTCGTTCGACGAGTGGATGAAGCTCGACAACCTCTACATCGACACGTGGTCGCCCTGGGGCGACCTCCAGATCTTATTGAGAACGGTCCCCGCAGTTATTTGCGGCGAGGGAGCGCATTAGGGACTCGTCACCGGTGAAGTCACACCTTCGCGTCGTCCCTGGAGCTTCGCCCAGCCACAAAACCGTCGTTCGCTCGACCCTCGTCGTGATGGCCGCGACCTTCGCTTCGAGCCTGCTGGGCTTCGGGCGCGAGGTCGTCAACGCGCGCTTCTACGGCGCCTGGTGGGAGATGGACTCGTTCCTGGCCGCCGCGACGATTCCGACCATTCTTTTCGGCCTCTTCAACGGTGCGCTCCTGAGCGCGCTGGTGCCGACCTTCACCGACTACGTCGCCCGCGGCGAGGAAGAAGAAGCGTGCCGGCTGGCGAGCACCGTCTTCAACGGCCTGCTGATCGCGCTGACCGTGCTTGCCGCGGTCGGCTGGTTTTTGACTCCGTACTACGTCCCGATCGTCGCGCACGGTTTTCACGGGCATCAGCTCGAGGTCACCATCGACATGACCCGTTGGCTGACCCCGAGCATCATCGCGACCAGCTTAGCCGGCGTCTGCAGCGCCATGCTCAACGCGCACCAGCGCTTCTCGGCGTCCGCGGTCCAGGGTATCGCGATCAACGTCGCCACGATCTCGACGGTCCTGATCCTCAACAATCGGATGGGTATCTACGCGCTGGTGCTGGGGACGGCACTGGGCCTGGTGGCGCAACTCTTGGTGCAACTGCCGGCGATCCTGCGCTACCGGCTCTACCGGCCGGTCCTCGACCTCAAGCATCCTGGTCTCAACAAGATCAAGGCGATGCTCGGCCCGATCGTGGTCGGCTCGGCGGCCGGCCAGCTATCGGTCTTCTTCGATCGCTATTTCGCCTCGACGCTTTCGCCGGGCTACCTCGCCGGCATGAACTATGCCACGAAACTCGTCGGGTTTCCGCAGCAGATATTCGCGGCCGCGATCGCGACCGTCATCTTTCCGCTGCTCGCGTCGCAGTTCGCGAGCGCCAACCGCGTCGGGGTCAAGCGCAGCGTCGTCATGGGCCTGCGCATGGTCAACTTCATCACGATCCCTTCGGTCTTCGGTTTGACGACGCTCGCGCGCCCGATCGTTGCCGCGCTTTTCCAACGCGGCCAGTTCGGCGAGACCGCGACCGATTTGTGCGCGGGGCTGCTGCCGTTTGCGGCGATCGGGCTCGTGGGCACGGCGGCCGACGTCGTGCTGACGCGTTGCTGCTTTGCTTGTAAGGAAACGCGGCTGACCGTCGCGATCTCGATGTTCGCCGTCTTGTTGAACATCGCGCTTTCCGTCTTGTGGCTGCCGACGCTCGGTGCGCGTGGACTCTTGTTGGCCAACGCTGTCAGCCAGTGGACGCAAGCCGTGTTCCTCTTCGCGCTCGTCTGGCACCTCGTGAACGGCCTGGACTGGAAGACGATCCTGATCTCGACGTTGCGCATCGGCTTCTGCTCGCTGGTCATGGTCGCAGCTCTCCTGTGGATCTCGTCGCTCGGCGTGCACGTCGGCCCGAGCTTCCTCTCGCGCGCTTCGTACCTGGCCGGGGAGCTCGCGATCGGCGCGATGGTCTTCATCGCGGCGGCGCGATTGACTGGGGTCGAAGAGCTCTCGATCGCCGCGACGCTGATCCTGCGGAAGTTCCAGAACCGTATACCGACGCCGCCCGAGAGCCGCGAGGTCCCGATTGCCTAGGCGGCTGGCCGACCCGATCCTGCGTTTCGTGCGCAGCGAATTCGCACGGCAAGGCGTGCTCGTCTTCGTGTCGACGACGATGACGAATCTCTTCGGTTACGCCTTCCACTTCATCCTCAGCCGCAAGCTCGGCGTCGAAGCCTACGGCGCCCTCTCGGCGCTGCTCGGCGGGTTCGTCGTCTTCTCGGTCCCCGCCGCCGTGATCACGACCGTCATCGTCAAGTACGCGGCGGAATTTCGCGCGACCGGCAACACGGGCGGCATTCGCGCGCTCATCCAACGTTCCGTCGCATTCTTGGGCGCGATTGCCTTCGGCGCAGCGCTCCTGGGCTTCGCGCTGAGCGGAACGTTCGCCGCCTATTTGCACCTCACGGACCGGCTCGCCGTGGTCGTGCTCGTGATCATTTGGAGCTTGAACTTACTGCTGCCCGCGTTGCGCGGCGTGTTGCAGGGGACCGAAGACTTCATCCCGTTCTCGATTTCGGTCGTGCTCGAAGCCGGCCTGAAAACGGCGCTCGCGGTCGCCTTCGCGTACGCGGGTTTCGGGCTAGAAGGGGTGATGTTCGGCTGGCTGATCGGGACTACCATCGCCCTCACGTACACGGCAGGAGTGCTGGTCGCGCGTTACCGAGCCGTCTCGAAGGAAGCGCTCTTCCTCGATTACCGGCGCCTGATCAGGACCAGCGGCGGCGTCGCGCTCGCGACGTTCTGCCTGACGAGCTTGGGCTTCACCGACGTCGTGATCGTCAAGCACTACTTTGCGCCGCGCGAGGCCGGATTGTACGGGGTCGCGTCGCTGGCCGGCAAGATGTTATTTTGGCTGGTCGGCTTCGTTCCGACGATCGTGCTGCCGCGCGCGACGCGACTGGCCGCGAGCGGGCGGGAGCCGCTCCCCGTGTTATTGCAAGCGGTCGCCGTCGTCGCGGTGATGGCCGGCTCCGGGCTCTTCATCTTCTCGGCCTTCGCGCCGCTCGTCGTGACCGCGCTTGCGGGAAAATCGTTCGCCGCGGCCGCGCCGCTGGTCTTCCCCTACGGGATCGCGACGGTGCTGCTGGCGGCGCTCAACTCCGTCATCGTCTACAAGCTGGGGATCCACCGGTTCGATTTCGTCCTGCCCTTGGGGATCGTGGCCGTCGGGGAGATCGTAGCCGTCTCGCTCTATCACGTCACGCTGCTGCGGGTCGTCGAGACCCTGATCGGCGCAAACGCGCTCGGCTTAGCGGCAGCGCTCTATCGCATCAACGCCCCGCTCGTCACCGTCGCGAAGGCGAGCGCGGGCGGCGCGGCCGCTTAGGCGCTTCGGCCGCCGCAGCCTTCAGTAACGCCGAACGTTGACCAGGCTCGGGTCATTGCGAAAGGCCTCGACGACGCGCTCGACGGTCTCCGGCTTGGCAAAATAGGCAACGACGCTCTTTCCGAGGTGAAGAGCGTCCGCGTAGTTGTCGAGCTCGCTTTCGGGAATTCCCAGGTCGCCGAGCCGGTCGGGCACCGACTCGTTGCGAAAGAAGGGCCGGGCTCGCGACCCCGAGCTGATCCCCGGGACGCCGGTTCCCGGATCGGAGGTGAGCAGTTCCGCGCCCGCGACCCCCGTCGCCAAACTCACCGTCGACGCATCCTCGGCGATCACTTGAATCGGGTCGGTCGACAGAGCGGCGCTAATGAGCGCCGCTCTGAGCGCGGCGACATCGCCGGTCGATGAAAGCGCCGTGACGACGAGACTCATGAGACCTCCCTTGGAATGCGATGAAGAGTCCGGCTTGCGTTCGAGCAGGTGTTTTCGCTTTAGCAGGTCGCGGAGAAACTCCGCTATGCCGGGCGGTTCATCGGCGGTCCGCCCGGAGCGGTGCCTGGGTTGAATGCTTGGAAGCTGGACTCGCGCACGAAGGCCAGGATCGCGGCGCCCAGGCCGACGAGCCAAACGAGCGCGGTGACCGCCCAGCCGACGACCGGCAAGGTCTCAGCGGCGCTGACGACCACGAGGCCGATGATTAGCGCGATCAGCGGCGAGGGCGTGGTGTGCGGCCGCAGCAGCTCGTAGAGTCGCCGGCCGACCAGCAGCGCAACGGCCGCGTGCCCGATCCAAATAGCGGCCAGCACGGCAGCGAACTCGACCACGATCAAGGGCAGGCCGATGAGGCTGAGCACAAGCAGCACGCCGACCGGTAGGACTGCGACGAGCGCGAGGGTACCCGCGGCGGCCGAAAGACCGGGATGACGCTCGACGCGGTCGAGTGCGAGCCGCACCCGAACCGGGAAGAGCAAGAAAACGAACAGCACGACCACGTCCCAGCCGAGCTTCACGAAAAGCGAACGGTTCTGGCGTAACGCGTCGAAGCTCGGATTCTGCGGGATGATCCAGGGCACGAACGATTCCGCCGAGCCGTCGTCGTTGAAGGCGTCGATCACGCGGCCACCGATCTCGCAGCCGTCGAGCTGCTCGAACGAGCCGAAGTAGGTCCGCACGTTGCCGTCGATCACGCCGCCGTCGGTGCACGAGGCCGAGCCGAAGACGACGACCAGGTCGCCGCGCACTTCGTCGCCGTCGCCAATCGTTACGTCGCTGAACCAAACGGTCTTGCCGTGGTTGTAAGTGCGCGCGCTGGCGATCGAGGCCGAGGCCGCGAACGTGAGCAGCACGGCCAAAGCCAGCGTCCAGATCCGCAACGGCGCGCGCACTTGCTTAGGCTCGCGTCGGGCGGCTGGGGGCCGCGGAGAGGCGCGCGCGCAACGCACCGTGCAAACCGATCGCGAGCACGGCGACTAGCAGGTCGATGAGGAGGATCGCGCTCATGGCAGCGGTCACGCTGAAGGTCGCGCCACCGAAGAGGTGCGACGTGGCGGTCGAGAGGCCGCCGAAGGCCGTGCCGAAACGTCCGAGCGAGCCGGCGACGACGGCCATTGCCTCTTTCGCGTAGGCGCCGGCGAAGAAGAAAAAGCCGCCGATCAGCAGCCACGAGAAAACGAGATAGGCGGCCACGACCCCGAGCATCGGGGCGCGGCGTGCGCGCGGCGCGGGAAACGCGTTCAGCTCGGTCATCACGCGGAACGTGAAGTTCGGCTCCGGATCGACCGGCCGCGTCGTCAGCAGCATGCCGTCGATGACGCGCAGCTCGTCGAGCAGGCTCGCGCACGCACCGCAACGCTCGAGGTGCGCGTTCAAACGCACCCAGTCGACGGGCGGGAGCGCCCCGTCGAGGTACGGGGCGAGCAGCGGTTCAAAAGACGAGCAGGGCACGCGGAACTCCGGGCGGGTTAGGGGACGCAGGCAGCGCACCGACCGCCATCCGTTCGCGGTCGCGCATCTTTTGAGCGAGCGCGAGCTTGCCGCGGTGGATCAGGGTCTTGACGTTTCCGAGGGAAAGCCCCATCGTCTCGGCGATTGCCTGATACTCCATGTTGTCGTAATAGCGCAGTGAGAGCACGGTCCGAGTTCGTTCGGGCAACTCCAGGAGGGCGGCGCGCACTTCGTCCTCGGCCTCGGCCCGCAGCACTCCGCCGGCCGGATCCGCTTCGCGCGAGGTGTCCGGCAACGCGTCCTCGAGGCTGCGCTCCTCGCCGAGCTCTTGGATCGGCGGACGGTGCAGCGATTTCCCGAGGAACGTGCGCACGACGTTTCGGGCGATGTAATAGATCCAGGTCGAGAAGCGGCCGAGGCTCGGGTTGAACGTGTCGAGGTGCGCGTACGCGCGGAGGAACGTCTCTTGGGCGAGATCGGCGACGTCGGACGGGCCGCGCACGCTCGCCCCTATGAAGTTCGTAATTCCGCGTTTGTAACGGTCGACCAGGGCGGCAAACCGCTCGCGGTCTCCACCCAGAACGAGCCTGACCAACTCCTCGTCGGTCTGCTCTACGATCGTCATCCTCCCTTGGTTCTTGCTGCCCTCACTGTACCTTTCGGCCTCCCGAAGGTTTCGCGGCGCCCAAGCGTGGGTCCGAGACCGAGCGGCTCGTCCCAGGTAGCGTCCCCGCAGGCACTTGGCGTTCCTATGCTTGCTTGCTGAGGCCGATTCCAGACGCATATGACCTTCCGACCTGCCCGCACGTCATGGTGTCATGGTCGCCTTGAGCCTGAAAGAGGTCGGAAGGCCAAGCGGGCGGCCTCACCCGGCTGGCCGTGACCCCCGTCAGCCAGAATCGCGAGAATCCTGACAGTCTGTCGAAAACGCTCGACATGATGCTTTCGATCCAAAATCCGGCGGTATGCTGGGAGGCCCATATGTTTCGGGTACCGCGCTGTACACCTCATCATCAGAGATGAACTCCCGATCGAGGTGCAAGTCCGAACGAAGCTACAGCACTCTTGGGCCGAAATGATAGAGGACATGAGTACGAGGCATCGCGATGAAACGAGTCTGCCGGCAAGCACTTCTCGGGAAGGACGCGCAAGGGTTAAGTCGCTGCACACGGCTTGGGGGGAGTCGGCGAACGCTGCGACTCGAAAGATGGGCACGTACCTGGCCGCTCAATACGCGCGTATTAAGGGGGGCGCCGACACAACAAAGCTATCATCACCGTCGCTCACTCGATCCTCGCGATCGCCATTTATAAAGGATCGACCCAAGAGTGACGCCCGCTATCACGGTGCGCGGATCGCGGATCCCCGTCAAGATGATCCTCACCCGAAACAGAGCGAGCCAGGACGCTGCGCACGATCTCGTGCTCGGTCGGCACCTCAAAACCGGCCGCGCGGTGATAGACGGCGATCGCAGCGAGGCGCCGGCTCCACGTCTCTGGCCGCCGCTCGCAGGCACGCAGGTCCGTGAGGCAGAGCGTGAGTGTCTCGGGGGTGGCGGGAAACCGCTACTGGCCGATGCCCGCACAGAAGCGCGAGAAATCCCGCTAGTCGACGGCGTGGGCGCGTTCGGTCGCGGCCGCTCTTCTTCCGCCGCTTGGCGGGCCTTCTTCTCCTGGCAAAGCCTGACATACGGAGGGCAAAGAACGTTGCAGGCGGCCGGCGATGTCCAAACCATCGCCATCTGCGTCGCCAGCCTTACGCAAAAGGCTGTTGCGAAGTCATCGAATGCAAAGACTTAACTCTAACATGATGTTAGGCACCTCACCCTTGCGTGCGTTCTCGCTTATGATTAGGGCAAACGAACCGCCGCCCGACGAATGGGCAGAGAGCACGACCGCGATGACCGCCAAGTATGACCCCGACGCCCTCTGGCTCCAGCCCGAGTCGGGTGTCGCCTCGACCACAAGCGACCTCATCGCCTTCTACGAAGACGATATCCCAGGACTCAGGCCCTCCGACTATCTCGAAGCGATCAAGCACGCCGAAGCGCACGGATGCATCGTGTCGATAGAGACGACCGACCGACTTCTGCTCTGAATGCAGAGTCCGCCGGCCATGATCGTGGGATTCCGCCGTAGCGGTAGAAACCACCGCCACCAATCGCTTCAGTGGGGCGAAGGGTGCAGGTGTGCCGCGTCCCGTCCGCGCGAAGTCTCAGACGCAGCGTAGCGCAACAGCGAATCCTAACAACGACGGAACAGCTGCCAGCCATCGCCAACGTGCCTCGCCGCCATTTTCACACGAAAGCCGAGCCAGCGAGGGAAAAACCAGAACCACAAGGCAAAGAGCCTCATCCCCATCGCCAGCCAAACGGCCGACGCTGGACAGCGCTTCTGCACGACTGCTGGTGCGGTTCTGGGATATCGCTCCGTCATGGGATCGCCGTGCGCGTGTTATCCCGGCTTGTGACGTTGACAACGCGCGATGCGGATGTCGCGCCACTCACCCGGAGATGGGTGGAGGCGCAGCGGATGGACAGTCGCGCGGCCCACTCCTGGTTGCACCGGGTTTTCCGGATTGCGGTCGATTTCCCAGAAGGCGTTCCATAGAACATCCTAACTGGAGCTGCTCGATTTCATCGGCGGCCCCGTTCGATTTCATCGCCAAATCCTGCTCACATTAAGAAGCTTTGCGCACGGCGGACGGAATGCCGAAGAGGACGTTGACCTCATACTCCTTGCCCTCTCTAGCGCACCACGTTTGTTGGTCCAGGCAGACAAAGGCTGCTTCAGCAGGGAGTCGAATACAGGAGCGCTCGCCCAACCTCTCCTTCTGAAGCGCTACGAGTTTTCGCGTCGTCCGCTGCGCCACCAGATCATCCACGTTCGATCGACATCAAGCCAGCTCCCAGTCGCCGACCGACGCTAGAGAGGCTATCCTATATGCAGACAGCTTTTTCCATAAGTAATGTGAGGTTCTCTGCCAGCTTCAACCCCTTGCCCCCCGCCGAAGGGGGAGGAAGCTCGCTTTCCGTCAATTTTCAAGTATTTAATAGCGGGCCTAATCATATTGCTGGATTATACGTTACGACTAATGGCTGGGCAGCGTGGCAGATAGTCCCGGCGCGATTTGTAAGTTTCAGCGATGGAGGTGAAAACTGGGTCGCCAACTTCGGTGTAAACACGCAGGTGCAAACCTTCGAATTTGTCATATTCTGCGACGACTTTGGTGGGGTTAACTCTGTACCCAGAATCTGGAACACGAACGGAGGAGCCGTATTTCAAGCAACCTCGACAGAGATCTAGCGTAGCGCATCCTCTGCAACAGCAGACCACGCGTGCGAGTCCTTCCCAAACTCACGGCAGGGTCGCTGGCGACCAGCACTTTGATTGCCGCTTTGGAGATAGTTGACGACCTCGCCTGCGGCGTCGCGTCGCTCCAGACCGAGTCGGCAAATCGGGCGAAACTGCTCGCATGCTCAGGGAGTTCAGCGGCTACATCGACGCGAACCGTGCGTTCATCCCAACTACGGTGATTGCTGGCGCAATGCCGAAGCGATTTCAACCGACCGACCACATCGACACTGGAACCGGCGCCGGCGCAATCCTCGGTAGGCGATGCTCAAGCGCCCGAGGGGGTAACCGCAAGATCATCGGAGGTGGGGCCGGTCGCGTGGTTCAGGTACCGATTCCAGGGGGACGCAACGCGACGCGGGTAGGTGCTGGACCGTCGCCGAAGCTGCGATGCTCTTTTGGGCCCGGCTGAATTGCTGGGCTTTAGATAACAGAGGACATCGGCTGGTCGCGGCTTTGGACGCGCGCGCTGTTCGGCGTCAGTGGAGGCTCTTTGACGAGGCTAGACGCCGCCATGGGGCGGCGGGGCTTTTGGTTGGGGGGCCGGAAGCGGCGGGGTATGCGGCTTCGGGTTGATACGGGGGTGGTGGCTGAGGCGCGGCGGTTGGCCGACGTCGTGGTGGCGCCGGTTAGCGAGTTCATCGCGGGGCACTCTACCGTGGCGGTGGAGCGGGCGGTGCTGCGGTTGCTTGGGGTGGATGGGATTACGGGATGTGATGTGCAGCTTGCCAATGCGGCGGTGGAGAGGATAGGGGCGAAGCGGCTTGCTGAAGGCGCAGGCTCTTGGGTCGGGGCGCTTTGCGCTGAAAGCGGGTTGGATCCGGTCGATGCCGTGCGAGCGGTCCTCACGGGTTCGCTCGATGCGGCGGTGGTGGATGCGGTGCCGGCGGCTGCGGCGCGCGGAGTGTTGGGGCGGGCGGTCGCGGATGCGCTCGGCCGCATCGACTCCCGGCGGGCGGAGCGGGCGGCGTGGCTCGAGCGGTTGCCGCAGGGGGCGGCGCCGCTACTGTACGTGATCGTGGCCAGCGGGAACATCTTCGAAGACCGAACGGCGGCGGTGGCGGCGGCGGAGGCGGGCGCGCAGATCATCGCGGTGATTCGCTCGACGGGGCAGTCGTTGCTGGACTTCGTTCCGTATGGGGCGACGATCGAAGGTTTCGGCGGCACGTACGCGACGCAGGAGAACTTTCGCATCATGCGCGGGGCGCTGGATGGCGTTTCGGAGCGTCTGGGGCGCTACGTGATGCTGACCAATTACGCCAGCGGCTTGTGCATGCCGGAGATCGCGACGATGGCGGCGTTCGAGCGGCTCGACATGCTCCTCAACGACTCGATGTACGGCATTCTCTTCCGCGACATCAACATGCAGCGGACCTTCGTCGACCAGCACTTCTCACGCATGCTGTGCGCGCGCTCGGGCATCATTATCAATACCGGCGAGGACAACTATCTCACGACCGCCGACGCGCTCGAGCAAGCGTCCGCGGTGCTCGCCTCGCAGTTCATCAACGAAGCTTTTGCGCACCGAGCCGGGTTGCCCGATGCGCAGCTCGGGCTCGGCGACGCCTACGAGATCGACCCGGCGCTCGAGGACGGCTTCTTGTTCGCGCTCGCGCAGGCGCAGCTCGCGCGCCAGATCTTCCCCGACGCACCGTTGAAGTACATGCCGCCGACCAAGCACATGACGGGCGATATCTTCAAGGGCCATCTGATCGACGCGCTCTTCAACCTGACGTCGGTGATCACGGGGCAGACCATCCATCTGTGCGGGATGCCGACCGAAGCGATCCACACGCCGTTCCTGGGCGACCGCGCGCTCTCGCTCGACAGCGCGCGGTACGTCATGAACACGGCGCGGCACTTGGGCGACGAGATCGAAGTCAAGCCCGGCGGGCTTGTCGAGCGGCGCGCGCAGACCGTCCTGCGCGACGCGCACGCGCTGCTCGAACGGATCGCGGAGCTCGGCCTTATGGAGGCGATCGAACGGCGTTCGTTCGCCGACGTGTCGCGCTCGCCGCGCGGCGGCCGCGGGCTCGAGGGCGTCTTCGCGCGCGCCCCTGAGTACTGGAACCCCTTTGAAGAAGCGCTCGCGCCCGGCACGCGGGTGCGCGCGTGAGCGCAGCCGTCAAGCCTTACGGCGATACGCTCGGCGACGGCAAGGTGCAGCTTTCGTTCACGCTGCCCCTCGAGTGGAGCGAGGCCGCCGACGAGGCGGCCCGCCGGCTCGTGGTCGCGATGGGCTTCCGCGATGTCGCGGTCGCGGACGGGCGTCGCATCGCGAGCGGCTTCTCGTTCTTCGTCGTCTACGCGAGCACGCCGCTGGCCGTTGAAGTCGATCCGGGCGTCGCCGCGGCGACGCGCACGCACGCGCTCTCGATGGATGAGATCGACGCGCTCGTGCGCGAACGGCTGGGCCGCAAGATACGCGTCGCCGGTGCGTGCATCGGCACCGACGCGCACACGGTCGGCATCGACGCGATCCTCAACATGAAGGGCTACCACGGTGACTACGGCCTCGAGCGCTACAAGGAGTTCGCGACCTTCAATCTGGGCAGCCAGATCTCGGTCGAAGAGCTGGTGCGCTTCGCGAAGGAGAACGCGATCGACGCGATCCTCGCCTCGCGGGTCGTGACGCAGAAGGGCAGCGACCTCGAGAGTTTTACCGCGCTCGTCGAGTTGCTCGAAGCCGAGGGTCTGCGCGAGCGCATCGTGCTGGTCGCGGGCGGTCCGCGCGTCACGAACCTGCTCGCGGCGGAGCTCGGCTTCGACGCCGGCTTCGGGCGGGGGACGCTGCCGAGCGCGGTTGCGGCCTTCATCGCGCAACGCATGATCGAACGCGCCGGCGTGCGGTGAGCGTACGCGCATCGTTCGGGCCGCTGAGGGTGGCTGCCGGGCTCGCCTTGCTCGCGTCGCCGGCGCTCCGTTTGCCGGCCGACGCACAAACCGCGGCGATCGTGGCGCCCAGCGCCGCCGGCGCGCCCTGGAGCGCGAGCGAGACGGCGGCGCTGCGCCGCGATCTCGATGCGCTCATCGCTTCGTCACCGGCGTTGAAGGAGGCGCATATCGGCTTGCTCGCCCTCGCGACGGCGAACGGCAGCGTGCTCTATGCGCGCGATGCCGACGACGCGTTCTCGCCGGCATCGACCTTGAAGCTGCTGGTCGGGAGCGTCGCACTGGAGCGGCTCGGCGCGGACTACCGGTTCGCGACGGCGGCTGCGCTCGCTCAGGCACCGGACGGAACGGCGACGCTCGCGCTGACGGCGTACGGCGACCCGCTGCTCGCGGCGCGCGACCTCGACGGCTTGGCGGAAGCGCTCGCCGCCAAGGGGACGAAGCTCTCCAGCGTAGCGGTCGATGCGACGCTCTTCGGCGACACGCCGTATCCCGACGGCTGGACCTGGGACGATTTCGGCGAGGATTACGCCGCTCCAATCTCGGCGGGGACGGTCGAGGAAAACGTCGTGCACGTGCATCTGCAGCTCGACGACAACGGCTCGGTAGCTGCCGGCGCCGGTCCGCTGAGCGACGTCTTCGCGCCGTCCGTTTCGAGCGCGACCGATGCGGGGCCCGAATGTCGCGCCGACGGCGGATTCATCGTGGTTCGGGCCAAGGCCAAGCGTGGCGCAACGAGCGACGTCGACGTTCACACCGAGGGGCCGTGCGCGGTGATCGACGGGCCCGTCGGCAACGAAGCGACGGATATCGACGTGGCGGTCCCCGATCCCCCGCTTTATCTCGGCCGGCTCGTGCTGCGCGCGCTGTCGGCGCACGGCGTCGACGTGAGCGGCGTCGCCCTCGAGCACGTGGCGGCCGGGCGCGGCATTGGCGCGAGCGGAGCGGGGCAGGCCGGCGTTCCGTTCGTTCCCGCGCTCGACTCCGCGCTGTGGTCGCATCGCTCTCCGCCGCTCGGGCAGATACTCGGGCCGCACTTTTGGATTCCGAGCGACAATCTCGTCGGCGAGACGCTGCTCCTGCAGCTGGCGCTGACGCGGCCGTCGGTTCCTGCGACGCGTGCAGCCGCCTTCGAAGTCGAACGCGAATGGCTGCGCTCGATCGGCGTCGATCCCGCGACCGCGACGCTCGCCGACGGTTGCGGCATGTCGCAGTACGATCGCATCACGCCGCGCGCGCTGACCGCGATCCTGCAGCACGACTGGAAAGGACCGAACCGTCAACTGGTGCTCGACTCGCTGCCGGTCGGCGGTGCGCGCGGCACGATCGAAGGCATCGCGGGCACCGCCGCCGCGGGCCGCGTCTTCGCGAAGACCGGCAGCATGATGCACGTTCGCGGGCTGGCGGGATATCTGGCGACGAAGCGGCACGCTGCGGTCACCTTCGCCTTCAACGTCGACGACTGGCTCGGCGACTATGCGGCGCTGGCGAAGCTGCGCGCGCAAGTACTCTCGCGCATCGTGGACGACTGAGCGCAGTGCTCGGCGCGCGCTTCGAGAGTGAGATTCGCGAACAGCCCGCGGTGTGGCGGCGCATCGCGCGCTCGACGCATGCCGCCATCTTGGCGGACGCGCTGCGCGAGCGTGACGCCGTGCTGGTCGGCAGCGGCAGCTCGTTGTTCGTCGCGATGTTGGGAGCGCTCGCGCTGCGCCGTCGCGACGTGCGAGCCGCGGCCGTGGCGGCGAGCGAAGCGGCCTTCGAGCGCGGAGCGTATCGCGGCCGCACCGTCGTCGCGCTCTCGCAGAGCGGCCGTTCCGCCGACGTGCTGTCGGCGGTCGAGCTGCTCGAGCCGCGCCGGCTGGTCGCGCTGACGAACGACGCGCGCTCGCCGCTGGCGCAGCGCGCCGCGCTGGTGATCGACGTTGCCGCCGGTTTGGAGCGGGCCGTGCCGGCATCGAAGAGCGTCAGCGCCATGGTCGCCGTCGTGCTCTGGGCTGCGGCCCTGCTCGGTGGCCCGAGCGAACGCAACGCCGCGACGCTCGAGCAGACCGCGGATGCGGTGGAACGCTGGCTCACCGCTGCGCCCAGCGAAACCGAAAGCGTCGCCGCCGCGCTCGCCGAACGGCGCAGCGTCGCGATAGTCGGCGCGGGCTATGGC
Organism: Vulcanimicrobiaceae bacterium; assembly: GCA_052267165.1. Classification (GTDB taxonomy): domain Bacteria; phylum Vulcanimicrobiota; class Vulcanimicrobiia; order Vulcanimicrobiales; family Vulcanimicrobiaceae; genus CAWICD01. Next base: position 68,383 of record JBKQHO010000019.1, read on the forward strand.
GTTCCGGTCGCCTACGAGCTCGCGCTCAAGCTCAAAGAGGCGAGCTATTTGCACGCCGAGGGCTTCGCGGCGGGCGAATTCCGGCACGGAAGCGCCGCGATTCTCGACGCGCAGACCGGCCTGATCGGCATCGTCGACGACGCCTCGCGCGAAATCGTCAAACGCCCGCTCGGCGAAGCCGCGCTGACGCACAGTTTGCGCTACACCGTCGGCGGCGCGATCGACGGGATCGCTCGGCTCGGCCCGCTCGTGGGCGATGCGTTCAACACGCTTGCGTGGCTCGTGACCGGGCAGATCCTGGCGCTCGGCGTCGGCCGCGCTCGCGGCGTCGACGGCGACGCGCCGCGCGGCCTCACGAAGTTCGTCGGTTAGCGCGCTACGCGACCCGCTCGGTGGCCAGGTCCTCGAACGTCGCCAGCGCCGACGCGACCACTTGGTCCATGTTGTAATAGCGATATTCGGCAAGCCGGCCCACGAAGGTGACGTTCGGCTCGGCCGCGGCCTTGGCCGCGTACTTGGCGTAGAGCGCGCGGTTCTCGGGCCGCGGGATGGGGTAGTAGGGCTCGCCGGTCGCGCGAGGATACTCGCGCGAGATCGTCGTCTTGGCGTGCTGCTGGCCGGTGAGGTGCTTGAACTCGGTCACGCGGGTGAACGGCTCCGCTCCGGGATAGTTGATCACGGCCGTCGGGTGATGGCGTTCGCAGTCGAGCGTCTCGAAGCGGAACTCGAGCGAGCGATACGGCAGCGCACCGAAGCAATGTCCGAAGTAGGCGTCGATCGGCCCGGTGTAGACGAGGTGGTTGAAGCGCGCTCGGTCCGCGACGCTTTCGAACCGCTCGCCCAAGACCAGGTCGATGTTCGGATGGTCGAGCATGCGGCCGAACAGCGTCTCGTAGCCGTCGCGCGGCATGGCTTGAAAGGTGTCGGAGAAATAGCGGTCGTCGCCGCTCGTGCGGACGGGAACGCGACCGCAGACGCTCGCGTCGAGTGCGCGGGCCTCGACGCCCCACTGCTTGCGGGTGTAGTTGGCGAACAAGATCTCGTAGAGCTCGCGGCCGACGCGCGCCACGATCGCATCCTCGGAGTTGCGAATCGCCGGCAGCCGCTCGCGCCGCTGCGCGAAGAACGCCTCCATCTGGCCCGGATCGAGCTCGAGCCCGTAGAGCGCGGCGACCGTCCGTGCCGAGATCGGCAGGGGCACGAGCCGGCCCTCGACCGAGGCCAGGACGCGGTGCTCGTAGGGGCGCCAGCGGGTGAATTGCGACAAGTAAGCGACCACACGCTCGCTTGAGGTATGGAAGATGTGCGGGCCATAGCGGTGGATCCGAACGCCGCTGGAGTCGAGCGGGTCGTAGGCGTTGCCGCCGATGTGATGGCGCGCGTCGACGAGCAGCACCCGCGCGTCCGACTGCGAAGCGAGCCGTTCGGCCAGCGTGCTGCCGGCGAACCCGGCGCCGACGATCAGGTAGTCGTAGGTCATCCCGGCCTTAGACCGCCCGGGCGGCCCGGACGTCCCAGCCGGGGCCACCCTCGCACGCCGGTCGAAGGGAGCCCCCTGGGGACCGGTCCAGAGGCAACCCCGGACTCGAGCGCCAAGCGACGAGCCAGCACACTTTCCCTCGAGCGAGGATTTCATTGGCCGCTAAGACCGCTCTCATCACGGGCATCACCGGGCAGGACGGCTCCTATTTGGCAGAGTTCTTGCTGGCGAAAGGGTATCGCGTCGTTGGGATGACGCGCCGCTCGAGCACCGACATTCACGAGCGAATCTCGGCCTTCGTCGACCAGATCGAGATCGTCTCGGGCGATCTGCTCGACCAGAGCTCGATGACCACGATCGTCGACGCCGTCGCCCCGGATGAGGTCTACAACCTGGCGGCACAGTCCTTCGTGCCGACCTCGTGGACCCAGCCCGTCCTGACCGGGGAGTTCACCGCGCTCGGGGTCACCCGGGTGCTCGAAGCGATCCGCCACGTCGATCCGAAGATTCGCTTCTATCAAGCCTCGAGCTCGGAGATGTTCGGCAAGGTCGTCGAGGTACCGCAGAGCGAGCGCACCTCGTTCTATCCCCGCAGCCCGTACGGCGTTGCGAAGGTCTACGGCCATTGGATCACGGTCAACTATCGCGAGTCGTACGACCTCTTCGCCGTCAGCGGCATCCTGTTCAACCACGAGAGCCCGCGCCGCGGCAAGGAGTTCGTAACCCGCAAGATCACCGACCGCGTCGCGCGCATCAAGCTCGGCATCGAGCGCGAGCTGCACCTGGGCAACCTCGACGCACAGCGTGACTGGGGCTTTGCCGGCGACTACGTGCAAGCCATGTGGGCGATGCTGCAGCAGCCCGAGCCCGACGACTACGTCATCGCGACCGGCCGCACGCACAGCGTGCGCCAGTTCTGCAAGCTAGCGTTCGAGGCCGCGGGTCTGTCGTACGAGGACCACGTCGTCGCCGACCCGCGTTTCATGCGGCCGGCCGAAGTCGATTTGCTCGTCGGCGATCCCTCGAAGGCGCGTAAGGCGCTGGGGTTCGAGCCGCCGACTTCCTTCGAGCGCCTCGTGGAGTTGATGGTCGAAGCCGACCTGGAACGTTTGCGTCCGCTCGCCGCCGTGTAGTCGTGCGCGTGCTGGTTACCGGAGGAAGCGGCTTCGTCGGCGCGCACCTCTGCGTCGCCCTGGCCGAGGCCGGGCACGACGTCTTCTCGGCCGACCGGCAGCGCGGCCGCGGCGTGGCCCGGCAACTCCAGGCGGACCTGGCCGACGAGGCCAGCCTGCGCGCCGCGCTCGAAGAGTCCCGCCCCGAGGTCGTCTTTCACCTGGCCGCACAGGCCTTCGTGCCGCTCGCCAATCGTGAGCCGCTCCAAACCTACGAGACGAACGTCGTCGGCACCGCGCGGCTCTTCTCGGCGATCGCCGCGGTCTGCGTGCCGCGGCTCCCGCGCGTCCTCTACCTCAGCTCGGCCGAGGTCTACGGCGCGCGCGAGCCGTCGGACTATCCGCTGCGCGAAGAGCTCTTGCCGCGCCCGGCGACGCCGTATGCCGCCAGCAAGTTAGGCGGCGAAGCAGTCGCGCTGGCGGCGACGCACACGCAGCGCATTCCGACCGTGCTGGCGCGCGGCTTCAACCAAATCGGCCCCGGTCAGGACGCGCGCTTCGCGGTCCCCTCGTTCGCCGTCCGGCTGGCCGAGATCGCGGCCGGGGCGACGCCCCTGCTGCTCGTCGGCAATCTCGAGGCGCAACGCGACTTTCTCGACGTGCGCGACGCGGTTCGCGCCTACGTCGAGCTTGCGCTGCACGGCCGTCCCGGCGAAGCCTACAACGTCTGCAGCGGCCGGCCGGTGACGATGAAAGACGTCCTGCGCGAGTTGATCGCGCTCGCGCAGGTTCCGGTCGAGGTGCGCGAGGATCCGGAGCGGCTGCGTCCCTCGGACGTTCCGCTCTTTTACGGCGACGCGTCGAAGCTCCGCGCCGAGACGGGCTGGTCGCCGAGCTTTACGCTGACGGCTTCGCTGCGCGACGTTTTCGAGGATGCGCGGGCGCGGGTCGCCGCAGTCTCGTGAGCGTCGCGTACGTCGAGATGATCGGCGGCGCGAGCGGCAACATGCTGCTCGGTGCGCTGATCGATGCCGGCGCGCCGCTGGCCGAGATCGAAGCAGCCCTGCGCACGATTCCCGTCGGCGGCTGGTCGCTCGAGCACCGGCGTGTGATCAAGCGCGGGATCGCCGCGCTCTACGTCGACTTCGCGATTCCGGGCGAGGACCACGATCCCAACTCCCCCGGTCACGAACCGGCCCACGGCCACGCGCATGAGCACGAGCACGCGCCCGCGCACGGACGCCGGCTCGAAGACGTGCTCGACGTCATCGACCGCAGTGGGCTCTCGCTTTCGCAGAAGACGCGGGCACGAACCGTGTACGTTCGCCTCGCCCAAGCCGAAGCGCAGGTCCACGGCAGTTCGGTCGAGCGGATCCACTTTCACGAGGTCGGCGCGGTCGACGCGATCCTCGACGTGGCGGCGGCTTGCGTGGCGCTCGATCTGTTGGACGTGGAAGAGTTGTTTTGCTCCGCCTTTCCGACCGGCCGCGGGGTCACGTCGATGCATCACGGCACCTATCCGAACCCGCCGCCGGCGACCGCCGAACTCCTGCGCGGAGCGCCGACGTACGACGCCGGGATCGAGGGCGAGATGGTAACGACGACCGGCGCGGCGATCTTGACGACCCTGGTGCGGGCACCGGGAACGCGCCCCGCGTTCGTGGCCGAGCGCATCGGATACGGCGCGGGCCGGTCGGAGTTCGCGATCCCGAACGTGCTGCGCGCCTCGGTCGGCCGCCTGGCGGCCGGCGCGGTGCCGCTCGACCAGGTCGCCGTCGACGAGGTCGCCGTCTTGGAAGCGAACGTCGACGACATGCCGCCGCAGCACTTCGAGCTGGCGTTCGAGCGCGTGCTCGCGGCGGGCGCGCACGACGTTTGGCTGGTCCCCATCTCGATGAAGAAGTCGCGGCCGGCTGTCTTGTTCGGCGCGCTCGCTCCGCTCGAGCGCGAAGCGGAGGTCGCGCGCGCGATTCTTCGCGAGACGACGACGCTCGGCGTGCGGGTGCGGCGCGAACGCCGCTACGTCCTCGAGCGGTGCATCGACGAGGTCGTCACCGAGCTCGGAACGGTCCGCGTCAAGAGCGCGGAGGTCGACGGGCGGCTGCGGCGCACGCTCGAGTACGACGACGTGGTTCGGATCGCGCGTGAATGCGGGCGGCCGATCGGGGAGATCGCCGCTCGCCTCGAGGAACTCCTACCCGCGCCGTGATGTTGATGGGTAGCGTGGAGACAACGGAAAGCGTGGAAGCAAAAGAGGCACACGTACGCGAGCTGGTGCGCTCGCTCGAGAGGGTCGTGGTCGCCTTCTCCGGCGGCGTGGACTCGGCGCTCGTTTTGGCGCTGGCCACCCAAGAGCTCGGCGCGAACGCGTTCGGCGTCACGGCTCGCTCCGAAAGCTTGGCCGAGCGCGAGCTCGACGGCGCGCTTGCGTTCGCCCAGTCGGTCGGCGCGCGCCACGAGGTGCTGGAGACGCGCGAGCTCGACGACCCGAACTACCGGGCCAATCCCGTCAATCGCTGCTACTATTGCAAGCGCGAGCTTTACGGCAAGCTGGCGGAGATCGCGCGCGAGCGCGCCGCGAAATGGATCGTCGACGGCTTCAACCGCGACGACGAAGGCGACTGGCGGCCGGGCCGCAAGGCCGCCGCGGAATATGCGGTGCGCAGCCCGCTAGCCGAGGCCGGCTTCAGCAAAGCCGACGTGCGGGCGCTGGCTAAACGCTTGGGCCTCGAGGTATGGGACAAGCCGGCGCTGGCCTGTCTGTCCTCACGCTTCCCGTACGGCACGCCGATCACGCTCGAGCTTTTGGCGCAGGTCGACCGAGCCGAGCAGGCCGTGCACGACGCCGGCATTCGCGTTTGCCGGGTTCGCCACCACGGCGAGGTGGCGCGGATCGAGATCCCGCTCGAGGCGGTCGCGACGATCGTCGCCGACGGGGTGCGGGAGCGCGTGGTCGAGGGCGTGCGGGCCGCCGGCTACCGCTATGTGTCGCTGGACTTAGGGGGGTACGTCTCGGGCAACCTGAATCGAACCGGGTAATGGCCGATTCGAGCACCCAAACGCCGCCTGCGCCGGCGCCGCAGGATTCCAGTCCGTCGGAGCGGCGCGCCGGCTCGTGGCGGAACCTGGTCTTCAAGAATCGGGGCGCGTTGCTCGCGCTGCCGGCCGTGGGGCTGGCGGTCTTCGGGAAGCCCAGCGGCGGCTCGATCGCCTTCGGCGTCCCGGTTGCGTTCTTGGGCGAGGCGCTGCGCTGTTGGGCGGTCGGCTACTCCGGCGTCACCACGCGTTCCGACCGCGTGACCGCGCCGGCGCTGGTGACGGCCGGTCCCTACGCCCGCGTCCGCAACCCGCTCTACGTCGGCAACTTCATCACCGCGCTCGGTTTCACGCTCGCCTTCAGCGGCGGCCTCCCCATAAGCCGGGCGGCGCTGCTCGGCGCCGCGGGCCTGGGCACGATGCTCGCCGTGTACGCGATCATCGTTCCGCTCGAAGAAGCCTACCTGCGCGAGACCTTCGGCGACGCGTACGACGCGTACGCCGCCAACGTTCCGCGGTTGCTGCCGCGCGCGACGCCGGCCGAGCCCGCCAGCGGAAGCTACGATCCGAGCGTGATCGCCCGGGCGGAGACGCGCACCTTCGGAACCTTCGCGGCGATGCTCGGCGCGCTCGCCCTGAAAGCAGTGCGCGCTTAGCATGGCCCAGACGGGGCGTTAACGATGGCCCACGCGCACGGCCACGCGCACCCGCATGCGCACGGCCACGAAAGTGGGGCCGACCGCCCCGCACCGCTGCGCACGGCGCTCGTGCTCACGCTCGCGATCGGCCTGCTCGAAGTCGGCGGCGGCCTGCTCTCGCACAGCCTCGCGCTGCTCTCCGACGCGGCGCATGTGTTCATGGACGCCTTCGCGCTCGGCATCGCGCTGGCTGCGAGTCTGCAAGCGACCCGGCCCGCGACCGCGCGTCAAAGCTACGGATTCGCGCGCATCGAGGTGTTGGCGGCGCTCGCCAACGGCGGCCTGTTGTTCGCGGTCACCGTCCTCATCGCGACTGAAGCGGTGCGTCGGCTCGGGACGCCCGAGTTGCCGCACGGCGCGCTCATGAGCGGCGTCGCCGCAGTCAGCCTGCTCGTCAATCTTGGAATCGGGCTGGCGCTGGCGCGCGGCGCTGACAACTTGAACGTGAAGGCCGCGCTCTTTCATGTCGCAAGCGACGTCGTCGGCGCATTCGCGGTCGTGATCGCAGGCTTGATCGTGCTCACGACCGGCGCGGCTTGGGTCGATCCGGTCGCCTCGCTGCTGGTCGCCGCGATCATCGTCGTCGGCGTCATTCGGATCGGGCGCGAAGCAGCCGATGTGCTGCTCGAAAGCGCGCCCGCGCACGCCGAGATTCCCAAGGTGCGCGCGCGTTTGCTCGCGCTCAACGGCGTGGTCGCCGTGCACGACCTGCACGTGTGGACGATCGCCGGCGGCCGGCACGTGCTTACGGCGCACGTGCAACTGGAAGACAAGCGCATCAGCGAAGCGTCGGCGATCTTGCGGGCGATCGAGAGCAGCGTGCTCGAGCACTTCGGCGTCACCCACGTCACGATTCAGTTCGAGTGCGAGTCCTGCGCGTCCGAAGACCGCATCGTCTGCACCCAGCGGTAGCCTTCCAACGCCGTCTTTGAGATCGAGCCGAGGGGTCGCCGGACCCGCCCCGGAAATGCTTGCACCCGTTTTCGTTTCGAGGCGTTTGTGATGAAGTCGAACACCGTGGTGCTCAGCACCGCTCGCACGCCGTTCGGGAAGCTCGGCGGAGGTCTGGCGTCGTTGCCGGCAACGGTTCTCGGGGGCGAGGCGATCCGCGAAGCGCTGCTGCGCGCCGGCCTCGATCCGGCCGAGGTCGAGCATGTCGTGATGGGTCAGGTGCTGCAAGGCGGCTCGGGACAGGCGCCGGCCCGGCAAGCCGCTTATGTCGCCGGTCTAGCCAAGACCGTCACCTGCGAGACGATCAACAAGGTCTGCGCCTCGGGGATGGTGGCGATCGCTCACGGCGCGCGGCTGATCAACGAGGGCGATGCCGCGGTCGTCGTCGCGGGCGGCATGGAGTCGATGTCCAATGCCCCTTACGCGGCACCCGGCGCGCGGTTCGGCTATCGCTTCGGCGACGGCGCCTTGGTCGATTTGCTGAGTCACGACGCGCTGCTCGATCCGTGGTCGGGCGACACGATGGCGCAGGCCCAAGCCAAGGTCAACGCCGACCTCGGCATCAGCCGGGCGGTCCAAGACGAGTACGCGTACACGAGCCACATGCGCGCGGCGCGGGCGGCAGCCGGCGGGTTCCTGGGCGACGAGCTCGTGCCGCTGCGGGTCGCCAAAAGGCCGCGGGGCAAGCTCGTGGTCGACGCCCTGCCGGTGCAGGCCCGGGCGCGTGTCCCGGTCCACGCCGGCCGGAGCGGGCTTCCCGACGTCTGGAGCCATGAGTCCGCGCCGGACCTGGTACCGGACACCGCGCGCTCGTCGCCGTACGTGACGGGCGACGTGGCGCACACGCTGGTCGACCGCGACGAGTCGATCCGGCCCGACGTCTCGCTCGAGTCGCTGGCTGCGCTGCCGCCCCTCGAGCCAGGCGGAACGGTCACGGCCGGCAACGCGCCGGGCGTCAACGACGGGGGCGGCGCGCTCGTCCTGGCGAGCGCCGACTATGCCCGCAGCCACGGCTACGAGCCGATCGCCCAGGTCGTGGACTATGCCACGGCCGGCTGGGACCCGGCCTACATCGCCCTGACGCCGGCGATGGCGGCCGTTCGCCTGCTCGAGAAGCAGAATATCAAGGTCTCGGATGTGGCCGTGTGGGAAATCAACGAGGCCTTCGCCGCCATCGCGTGGTGTACGGCTCGGTGCCTCGGGCTCGATCCTAAGGCGATCAATCTGTTGGGGGGCGCGGTCGCGATGGGCCATCCCGTCGGCGCTTCGGGATCGCGAACCACGGCCTCGGTAATCCATCAACTTCGCCGCCGCGGCGGCGGGCTCGGCGTCGCCGCGATCTGTAGCGGCGGCGGACAGGGCGATGCAATTCTCATGAAGGTAGGATGACATGCGCGTACTCGTGGTGGGTGCCGGGCAAATGGGCTCGGGCATCGCACAAGTTGCCGCACAAGCCGGCAACGACGTGATCCTCAACGACATCAACCAACAGTTCATCGATAAAGGTCTGGGCACGATCCAAAGCAACTTCGGCCGTTTGGTGGACAAGGGCAAGCTGACCGCCGAACAGCGCGACGCCACGCTGGGACGCATCAAACCGCTGGTAGGTCTCTCGCCGGTTGAGGTCGACATCGCGATCGAAGCCGCCACGGAGAACATCAATCTCAAGCTCGACATCTTCCGCAAGCTCGACGAGGTCACGCCCGCCGCCGCCGTGCTGGCCAGCAACACGTCGTCGATCTCGATCACGAAGCTCGGTGCCGTGACCAAGCGGCCCGAACAAGTCATCGGGATGCACTACTTCAACCCCGTTCCGGTGATGAAGCTGGTCGAGGTCATCCGCGGCATCGCGACCTCTCAGACCACCTTCGAGTTCGTCCGCGACTTGGCCGTCGCCCACGGCAAGACGCCGGTCGAGGTCAAGAACTATCCCGGCTTCGTGGCCAATCGCATCCTCTGCCCGATGCTCAACGAGGCGATCTACGCGTTGTACGAGGGCATCGGCACGGTCGAGTCGATCGACGCCGCGATGCGCCTGGGCGCCAACCATCCGATGGGGCCGCTCGAACTGGCGGACTTCGTCGGGCTCGACACGCTCCTCTCGGTCATGTACGTGCTGTATGAAGGCTTCAACGACTCGAAGTATCGCCCGTGTCCGCTGCTCAAGGAGTACGTCGACGCCGGTTGGTACGGCCGCAAGGTCGGGCGCGGCTTCTACGACTATCGCGCGGGCGGCAAAAACGGTGCCGCTCCGGTTCCGACGGTAGCGGCGCGCTAAGGACCGCAACCTGCACGTGACCGAGACGCGGGATCGCGCGCTGCAATTCGACGTTGGCGAAGAGCAGCGCGCGGTCCGCGCCCTCGCGCGCGAGCTCGCGCTCGGCGAGATCGCGCCGCACATCGCGCAATGGGATCGCGAGCACACGTTCCCGCGTGCGCTCTACGCGACGTTCGGGAAAGCCGGGCTGATGGGCCTGACGATCCCCGAACGCTATGGCGGCGCCGGCGCCGACTACGTCTCGTACGCGCTGGCGATCGAGGAGCTGGCGCGCGTCGATGCCGGGACGGCGACGACGCTCTCCGTCCACCTGATGATCGCGGCGGCGATTCTGCGCCTCGGCAGCGAAGCGCAGCGCGAACGCTACCTGCCGCCGCTGGCCTCCGGCGAAGCGATCGCAGCCTTCGCGCTTACGGAACCGGACGCCGGCTCCGACGCCGCCGCGCTGCGCAGCAGCGCGACCCGCGAGGGCGGCGACTACGTGCTGCGCGGCCGCAAGCAGTGGTGCACCAACGGTTCGTACGCGGGCGTGACGATGGGCATGTTTCGCACCGGCGGCTCGGGCTCGAAAGGCATCAGCGCCTTCCTGATCGACAACAGCCTGCCCGGTATCCGCATCGAACGGGTCACGGAGAAACTGGGCATCCGCACCAGCAACACCTGCGATCTGGCCTTCGACGACGTCCGTGTCCCAGCCGCTGCCCTCCTCGGCGAAGAAGGTACAGGACTAAATAAAGCCTTGACCGCGCTGACGACCGGCCGCATCGGCATCGCCTCCCAAGCCGTCGGCATATTAGCCGCCTGCCTCGACGCCTCGGTAAAATTCGCCAAGGAACGCAGCGCGTTCGGCAAGCCCATCGGCAGCTTCGAGGGCATCTCGTTCAAACTCGCCCGGATGTCGACCGACCTCGACGCCGCCCGCCTCCTCGTCCTACGCGCCGCGTCCCTCTGCGACAGCGGTGCCCCCTTCGCCATCGAAGCGAGCAAAGCGAAGCTCTTCGCCTCCACCGCCGCGCGCAAGCACGCCGTCGAAGCCGTTCAAATCCACGGTGGCTACGGCTACACCACTGAATTCCCCGTCGAGCGCTACTATCGCGACGCCAAAATCACCGAAATCTACGAGGGCACCAGCGAAATTCAGCAACTGGTAATAGCCCGCTCCCTTTTAGGCAAACTCGAGTAGCCGCGCCACCGCCCGCGCAAGAGTCACCTTGCGGTGTTGAAAGTGGCCACCGTTGGGAAGATCATCGCCAGATGCCTTCGCGTTCGTACGTTTGCTGCGGCGCCGAAGCGCGAGTTGCTAAAGCGGAGCGGTGAAAATTCCAAGACGGGAATCGTCAATGGCCTGACCGTCTCCTCGTCGATCAGCGGATACGTCAAGGGCGAGAACGTGATGGAGCCCGGCATTCCCGAGTCGTTCGAGTTGCTGATCAAGGAGCTCCAGTCGCTCGCGCTCGACGTCAAGGTGCTGACGGAAACCTGCGAGCAGATCGGGATCAAGATCGGCAGTCCATCCGTAGACGTTGCGCGCGGGGGGAAACCTCGGCGACGAGCCGCTCGGCCCAGACGAGGTGCGGCGGTCGACGGTGGTCATGGCCGCTGGCCCATCGGCCACGGCCGGGCAGGCGAGGAGGCCGAACGCGAACCCGGCGGCGACGACGAATCGCAAGGCTGGCAATCGGTGCGCCTCCTCCTTGGCCTAAAGGGGTTGGTAGCGCGGTTGCCTCGCGCGGTCACCTCGAGGGCCTCACCTACGAGCGGGCTACGATAGGCTTTGCAGGCCGTGCTAAGCTAAGGCTATGGTCGTCACCCTCAAGCCACCGATCGACAACAGCGACGACGCCCTCGCGCGGCTTTCACGCGACAACCCTGGCTACCGCATCGAACGAGGCGAGGACGGCACGGTCACGATGAGCCCGACCCACACGAAAGGCGGCGCGAAGAGCGGCGAGGCCTTCGCTCAACTCTACGCCTTCGGAAAAGCTATTGGCGGTAAAGCCTTCGATTCGAGCACCGGTTTTGCAGTCGGACCGGGCAAGAGGGTGTTGTCGCCGGATGCTTCGTGGGTGAGTCGACCGAGAATCGACGAGTTGAGTCGCCGGGGGGCTGACAAGGGATTTTGGCCGATCAGTCCGGATGTCGCAATCGAAATCAAGTCCGACACGGACCACTTCGAAGACACGATCGCGCACGCCGAGCATTTTCACCGGCGCGACAGCACCTACGCGGTTGCGATCGACCCCGAAACGCGAGAGCGGCGCGAGTTCGGCTCGCCACCTCCGGGCCTGCGACTCGATTTCGACGCGATCGTCGACGCGTAGACCGGAGTTCCGTTTCTACCGCATTCGCCGGATGAGCACGTAAGAACTGCTGCGTAATGGACTTGAAACCGCTATAATGACCGCATGATCTGCATCATGCCCGAGCGATTCTGTGGCGAACTTGGTGGGTGAAACGTCCGATGGCGTTTTGAGGTTGGATTTCGACCGCCGCGTGATGGTGGAATTTCGCGGATCAATCCATCTTTGGACGGCTTGGATATGAAGATGTCCTTGCTGGATATGAAGATGTCAACGATGCGAAACGCCTGCGCCACGATCCGGCAATGCGCTGAATCGTCGGAGGCTCGGCCGCTCACCCAGCCAGATGGGTCGCTTCGAAACGAGGTGGCTTGCAGCGCCTGGAAATCTCCGCGCGCTTGCCGATCTCTCCGGTAACTGAATCGGTCGCGTTCGCAGCCGCTGGTCAGCCCAAGAGATCGTGCTCGACATGGATTCGAGCGTGAGTCCGACCGCGGCGAGCACACCACGCGAATCCGGAAGAGAGTCGGTGCGAGACGACGCGAGAGTAGTAGCGGGACTGTATGCTCGCGCCGCGTTGGCCGCGTTCGCGGGCAACGTCGCGCGCGGCGGGTTGCGGGCGGGACGGATGTGCGCGGGCGGCCTGACGAGGAGCGGAGCCAGGATGGCGCGCCGATGCGGGCGCCATCCATGGCTGCATCGGCAGGCCGCATCCTGCGAGCACGAGCGACGAGCGGTGCAGCAGCGATTTTGCCAGGATGGCAAAATCGTAGCGACGCCGGCGCACGTCCGTCCCGCCCCCAGCCCGAGGCCGACGGGACTCAGCACGCCCCACGCGAGAAGCACAAAAGTCCCATAGGTAATCGGCCCGTTTGAGAAAACTCTCTGGGAGGTCGCCCTTCGGAGAGACTATTTGTGAAACTCATGGAATATCAAGGGAAAGAACTTTTCCGGCGAGTCGGTATACCGACGCCGCGAGCCTCTTTTGCCCGAACCGCAGACGAAGTTGCCGGCTTCATCGGCTCCAACCCCGGCTCGTGGGTCCTCAAGAGTCAGGTCCTGGTGGGCGGGCGCGGCAAGGCCGGCGGCATCAAGTTCGCCGACACCGCCGCTGAAGCCAAGCCGCTCGCGGAAACGCTGCTGCAACTCGTCATCAAGAACCGCCAGAACCCGGAGGGCGAGCCGGTCAAGTCGATCCTCGTCGAGGAGAAGCTGCCGATCGCACTCGAGGCATATTGCGCGATCACCGTCGACCGCACCACGAAGCGGCCGGTGATCATGGTCAGCCGGCACGGCGGCATGGACATCGAGGAAGTCGCCGAGAAGCATCCCGACGACATCTCGAAGTTCTTCGTCGACACCGCGGTCGGGTATTCGCCGTTCATCGGCCGGCTGTTGGCCTTCGACTCGCAGCTCGACCCCGGCTATCGCAAGGCGCTGCCCTCGATCGTCGGCGCGATGTACGACCTGTTCTTCGTCTACGGCGCCAAATTGGTCGAGATCAACCCGCTGGTCTTGACGAAAGACGGCCGGGTCTTCGCCTCCGACGCGAAGGTCGAGCTCGACGACGACGGGCTCTTCCGTTTGCCTGAGATCAAGGCGTGGGAAGCTGATCTGCCGCTCGACGAGGACGAGCAACTCGCCGTGAAAGCGGGTCTGGGCATCCGCAACTACCGCCGCTTCGACGGAAACGTCGGGACGATGGCCAACGGCGCAGGTCTGGCGATGGGCACGATGGACGCGGTCAAGAACGCGGGCGGCACCGTCGCGAACTTTCTCGACGTCGGGGGCGGCGCGAACGCAGAACGGGTGCGCAGCTGCTACTCGCTGATCGTCGCCGATCCGAAGGTCGAGTCGCTGTTCATCAACATCTTCGGCGGAATCACGCGCTGCGACGAAGTCGCCAAGGGGATCGTCGAAGCGCTCGCGGGTGGCGGCTTGCGCGAAGTGCCGCTGGTGATCCGCTTAACGGGGACCAACGAGAAGGAAGGTCGCGCGATTCTCGCGGCCGCGAAGATGAACCCGGTCGAAACGATGGACGAAGGCGCCGCGCAAGCGGTCGCGCTCGCGCAGGGGAAATAGAGCGATGTCGATTTATCTGGACAAGAACAGCCGCGTCATCGTGCAGGGCATCACGGGCTCGGAAGGCTCCTTTCACACGCAGCGCATGCTCGACTACGGAACGCAGATCGTCGGCGGCGTTACCCCGGGCAAGGGCGGATCGAAGTCGTCGCACGGCTTGCCCGTGTTCGACACGGTGCGCGCCGCGGTCGCGGCGACGGGCGCGACCCACACCGTCATCTTCGTGCCGCCGGCGTTCGCTTGCGACGCGCTGCTCGAAGCGCACGAAGCCGGGATCGGTTTGGCCGTCTGCATCACCGAGGGCGTGCCGGTTCACGACATGCTGCGCGTGGTCGGCGTGACGAGCGGCATGCGCATCATCGGGCCGAACTGTCCGGGCCTCATCTCGCCCGGCAAGGCCTCGATCGGCATCATGCCGGGCCACGTCTTCAAAGAAGGACGCGTCGGCTTGATCTCGCGCTCGGGGACGCTCACCTACGAAGTCGTCGACGGCCTCACCCGCGCCGGCATCGGCCAGTCGACCTGCGTCGGCATCGGCGGCGACCCGATCATCGGCAGCGTCTTCGTCGACTGCCTGCGCGCCTTCGCGATCGATCCCGAGACGGATGCCGTCGTCGTTTGCGGCGAGATCGGCGGCTCGGACGAAGAGGACGCGGCCGCCTTCATCAAGGAGCATCTGCCGAACAAACCGGCTGTCGCCTTCATCGGCGGCCGCTCGGCACCGCCCGGCAAGAGCCTCGGCCATGCGGGCGCGATCATCTCCGGCAACTTCGGGACGCCCGAGAGCAAACTGCGCGCCTTCGCCGCGGCCGGCGTTCCGGTCGCGGATCGGCCCTCTGAAATTCCCGCGCTGGTCAAGGACCGGCTGGCCGCGCTCGTGTAAACAAAGCCGAACCGCGCGCGCTGAAGACTGCGCGCCGCGCCCAGACGAGCGAGGGCCATGTCGAACCGTTTCGGAGTCCGTCACGCCTTGGTATTCCTCACCGCCGCGGGGTTGTTACTCCCCGCGGCCGCGCGCCTGCCGCGCGCGAGCGCGGCCGATACGACCGTCACGATCTCGCAAGGGGTCGATCCGGTCACGATGGATCCGCTCAAGCGGACCATCACGCCGACGACCAACGCGCAGCTCAATCAGTTCGACACGCTGCTGCGCCACGACCGCCATGGGCATCTGATCCCTTGGCTGGCCACGTCGTTCCAGCACGTCGAGCCGGCGGTCTGGGAGTTCAAGCTGCGCCGCAACGTCAAGTTCTGGAACGGCGATCCGCTGACCAGCGCCGACGTCAAGTTCTCCGTCGAGAAGATCAAGGACCCGGCCGAGGCCTCCGAGCAGACGCCGCGCGTCGCCACGATCGATCACGTCGAAACGCCCGATCCGTATACCGTTCGCTTCGTCACCACCAAGCCGACCGCGACGATTCCGGGCTTCCCATGGCTGTCGATGGTCGTCGACGCGAAATACTGGAAGGAGCACGGCGACGCGTACGAAGCCGAGCACCCGATGGGAAGCGGCCCGTTCATGTTCAAGTCGTGGACGAAGGACGAGGAACTCGACCTCGACGCGAACCCGAACTACTGGCACGGCAGGCCGCCGATCGACCACCTCGTCTTCAAGCCGATCCCCGAGGCGGCGGCGCGGGTGGCGGCGCTGCGGACGGGCGAGACCGACCTCATCGTCAACGTCCCGACGCAGGACTTGCCGCAACTCGAGAGCGGCGCGAACACGAAGCTGGAAAGCGCGCGCAGCGCTCGCGTGCTGTTCGTCGCCTTCAACACGACCAAACCGGGCCCGCAGACGAACAAGCTCGTGCGCCAGGCCTTCAACTACGCGATCGACGTTCCGTCGATCATCAAGAACGTGCTCGGGGGGCACGGCTTCCAGGTCGCAACGCCGATTCCCGAGGGCTTCTTCGGATACGATCGCAAGATCCCGATGTATCGTCACGACCTCAACAAGGCCAAAGCACTGCTCGCGCAAGCCGGCTTCCCCGACGGGAAAGGCTTGTCGCTCGTCCTCCAAGCGCCGGTCGGCCGCTATAACAAAGACAAAGAGGTCGCCGAGGCGCTCGCGGGTCAGTTGAGCGAAACGGGCGCGCAGGTGACGACCAACATTGAGGAGTGGACCACCTACGTCAATCAGACGCGCACGCGCGCGCTCACGCCGATGTACGAGCTCGGCTGGGGCAACGACAGCTACGACGCCGACAACACGCTGACGAGCTTGTTGACCAGCGACGCGCCGCTGGCGACCTGGGGCACGCCGGAGACCGACAAGCTGATCTCCGACGCGCGCTTCGAGCTCGATCCGGGCAAGCGTCAAGCCACGTACGCCAAGGCGCTCGGCATCATCCACGACGACGCACCCTGGCTGTTCCTCTTCCAGTACGAGGATCTGTACGCGACCAGCAAACGGCTCATCTGGCAGGCCCGCGGCGACGAGCTGCTCCTGTGCGACGAGATGAAGCTCGGCGGTTGACGCGCTTCTGACGTGACGGGTTACCTCGTCCGCCGTCTCGTCGGTGCGGTCTGGGTTTTGCTCGGGGTCGCCACGACCGTCTTCATCGTGCTGCACTTGACAGGCGATCCGGCGGCGGTCATGATGCCGCTCGAGGCGACGGCCGACCAGGTCGCACAGTTCCGGCACGAGGAGGGCTTCGACCGCCCGCTGATCGTTCAGTACGGTAGCTTCATGTGGGCGCTCGCCCACGGGAACTTCGGCGACTCGCTGCGCCACGGCGAGCCGGCCCTGGGCCTCGCGCTCCAGCGTTTGCCCGCCTCGACCGAGCTGGCCTTGACCGCGCTCGCCCTGGCCTTGCTGGTCGCCATCCCAGCCGGAATTCTCGCGGCGGTGCGGCGTAACACCCTGCTCGATTTCGGCGCGCGCGTGTTCGCGCTGCTCGGGCAGAGCGCGCCGGTCTACTGGCTGGGCCTGATGCTGATCCTGATCTTCGGCGTGCAGCTGGGCTGGTTTCCGGTCAGCGGGATCGGCGGCATCAGCCACCTGATCCTGCCGGCGATCACGCTCGGGCTCTTCTCGATGGCCAAGATCATGCGGCTGACGCGCAGCGCCATGCTCGACATCCTGCGCAGCGACTACCTGCGCACGGCGCAAGCCAAGGGCGTCCAGCCGTTGCGGCTGATCACGCATCACGCGCTGCGCAACGCGTGGATTCCGATCGTCACGGTGGTCGGCATCGAGCTCGGCACGCTGCTCTCGCAGGCGATCATCACCGAGACGGTCTTCTCGTGGCCCGGCATCGGGCGGCTCGCGGTGCAGGCCATCTACGATCGCGACTATCCCGTCGTCGAGGTCGTGGTCGTGATCGCGGCCCTCTCGTTCGTGCTGATCAACCTCGCGGTCGATCTCGTGTACGCCGCGCTCGATCCTCGGATCCGGTACGACTGAATGGCGGCCGCCACGCTTTCCGGCGAGCTGCTCGCGAACGAAGTGGCGCCGCGCCGGCGTACGTTCGCGCGAGCATTGTTCGCGGGCCCCGCGCCGATCGTCGGCGCGGCGATCGCGGGCGTCGTTCTGCTCTGCGCGATCCTCGCCCCGCTGCTCGCGCCCCATGACCCCAACGCTCAGAACCTCGCGCTCTCGCAGAAGCCGCCGGCGTGGCTGGCCGGCGGCGACCGCGCGTACCTGCTCGGAACCGACGACCTCGGCCGCGACATTCTTTCGCGCATCATCTGGGGCGCGCGCGTCGCGCTGATCGTCGGATTCTCGGTGGTCGCAATCGGCGGGACGATCGGCGTCGCGCTGGGCCTGCTGGCGGGCTACCTCGGCGGCTTCGTCGACGACGTGATCGCGCGCTTCGCCGACATCCAGCTGGCGTTTCCGCTCGTATTGCTCGCGATCGCGGTCGTGGGCATCGTGGGCCCCAGCCTCTGGACGATCATCGGCACGCTCGGCGTCACGAGCTGGGTGCAGTACGTGCGCGTCGTGCGCGCCGAGACGCTGACCCTGCGCGACCGCGAGTTCGTGCAGGCGGCGGTCGCGACGGGCCTCGCGCCGTTGCGCATCATGCTGCGCCACATCCTGCCCAACGTCGCGTCCTCGATCAGCGTCCTAGCGACCTTCGAAGTCGCGCGCGCGATCATCTTGGAGAGCGCGCTCTCGTTTCTCGGCTTGGGCGTTCCGCAAGCGGTCCCGTCGTGGGGCGCGATGCTGGCCGACGGCCGCCAGTACCTCGACACGTCGTGGTGGCTGGGCCTGTTCCCGGGCCTGGCCATCTCGCTGACGGTGCTCGGCGTCAACCTGTTCGGCGACGGGCTGCGCGACGCGCTCGACCCGCGCTCGCGCTGACCCGGCAGGAGTCGGCGCGCTCGCCGCGTCCAAGTCCACCCGATGCGCTACGGATATCACTGCGAGGAGTGCGAGCTCACGGTTTGGCCCGCGACGGCCCGGAACGAGTTGCAGTGGCTCAAGAACCGCGAGCACGTCGTGCGCGAAGTCGCGCAGCACGTGCAGGCGGGCCTGGACACGTGGATCGTCGAGGGCCTCGCGTTCCTATCGGATCACGCCGGCCACAGCGTCATCCTCGTGCGACGGCCGTAGCGAGGCGCCGAGGCCAAAAAAGAAAAAGCGCCGGCTCGTTCGCCGGCGCGCGATCCTTGGAACAGGAGGCTCAGCGCGGAATCGTCAGCCGCTGTCCCGGTTCGAGCGTGGCGTCGTGAAGATGGTTGACGGCCATGATCTGGTCGACCGTCTCCTGGACGTTGCCGTCGGCCGGCGTATAGCGGTCGGCGATCGCCCACAAGCTCTCACCGGTGCGGACCGTGACGGCGGTAAAGTGCTGCGGCGGGGCCGCATAGAGCCTCGACTGAGAGAGCGCCGGGATGGCCACGAGCGCGCTCAGAGCGGCCATCGCGACCGCCGGCATGAGGGAGATTCGCCTGCGATACGGGGCACGCATCGTTCTGCTCCTCGCCCATATATTGGGCCAAACGCCTGTTCGTCCACCACATTTTATCGCGGCTGCCCGGCTGAAGTCAAGGGATTCTCGAACATATGTTTGCATCGGCGCCGCGGGTGTGTTAACCTTGGGGACAATCGCGGCGCCCCGCGCCGCTTTGCCTTGGAGGTTCGAACCGTGCCAGATCGTGTGCCGACGGAGCGCCAGGCGCGCATTTTGGAGGTCATTCGCGACTTCACGCATCAGCGTGGCTATCCGCCGTCCGTGCGCGAGATCGGCGAGCGGGTCGGCCTCTCCTCGTCCTCGACCGTGCAATCTCACCTCAAATCGTTGGAAAAGCGCGGCCTCATCACGCGCGATCCCACCAAGCCGCGCGCGCTCATCACCAACGACGCGCGCCCCGAACGCTCGCCCGAATACGGTCTGCTGCCCATCGTCGGCAAGGTCGCGGCGGGCGTGCCGATCACGGCGGCGGAGAATATCGAAGGCGAGTGGATCGTCCCCGTCGAGCTGACGCGCAGGCCGGGCTCGTTCGTCTTGCGCGTGCAAGGCAACTCGATGGTCGAGGCTGCGATTCTCGACGGCGATCTGATCGTCGTCGCGCCGCAGCAGGACGCGCGCAACGGCGAGATCGTCGTTGCCATGCTCGACGGCGAAGCCACCGTCAAACGCTTCTTCCGCGAGTCGGGCCGCATCCGTCTGCAGCCGGAGAACCGTTCGATGGAGCCGATCTACGCAACCGACGTGACCGTGGTCGGCAAGGTCGAGGCCGTTTACCGCAGGCTTTAGCCGAGCAGGGCCGGGGTGAGCGCCGCGGCGGCGCGAAAGCCCCTCATCCGTGATCACGCCCGACGCGACGGCTAACCAAACCGCTCCCGTTCTGCCGCAGTCGCCGTTCGTCGCGCGCGTTCGTGCCGTAGCCGAGTCGCCCGAGATGGTCTCGGTGCGTACGACATTGCCCTACAGCTTCGCCGGCTTGGCGCTCGGCATCGTCGTCTTCATGCTCTTGCAGCCCGCCGGAACGTCGTTGCTGAAGCGCTTCTCGGCTTCGTTCTCGGCGGCGTTCGGCGTGATGTCGGTCTTGCTCGTGGTCGCGATGACCTTCGATCTCGCGCGCCGGCGCCACGTTCCCATCGCCGCCGCGCTCGCCGGCGCGCTAACGGCATTCGTCATCTCTCTGCCCTTCTCGGCCGCGGCCTCGCCGCAAGCGCTGCTCGCCGCGCTCGGTTCGAGCGGTCTCTTTCTGGCGATGGGCTTGGCGTTGCTCTCGGTCAACGTGTTGCGAGTGAGCTGCGCGCGCCTCGGCGTCCCGGCGGGTTCGCTGCTCGCGGTCGTCGCGCTCGCGGGCGGCGCGGCCGCCCTCGTCGCGTCCGGCATCTCCGTGACCGGGTTGCTCGATGAGTTGATCGCGCCGCTGGGGCACTTGGGCGACAGTTTGACCGCGCTGCTCGTCATCACGCTCGTCGAGACGCTGCTCTGGACGGTCGGAATCCATGGGCCGGCCCTGCTGGCCGCCGTCGTTCTGCCCGTCTACATGAGCCTTCAGGTGCAGAACACCGCCGCGCTCTCGCAGGGACAGCCGCTGCCGCATCTGGTCACCGTCTCGACCTTCCTGTTCGTCTTTCCAGGCGGCGCGGGGGCGACGTTGCCGCTGGTGCTGCTGCTCTTGCGCAGCAAGGTCAAGCGGATTCGAAGCGTCGCCTACGCGACGCTTCTGCCCTCGCTCTTCAACGCGAACGAACCGCTGATGTTCGGATTGCCGCTGGTGCTCAATCCGATCTTGAGCGCGCCCTTCGTGCTGACGCCGCTCGCGCTCGCGGTCATTAGCTACGCGGCGATGTCGCTCGGCCTGGTCTCGCGCCCGGCGTATTACATGCCCTCGACGCTGCCCATTCCGTTGGGCGTCTTTTTGGCGACCAAGGATTGGCGCTCGATCGTTTTGCTGGCCCTCAACCTGCTCGTCGGCCTGGCGATCTACGCGCCGTTCGCGGCGCTCTTCGAGCGGCACGAGAGCGAGCGCGAGCGCGCGCGCGAGGCCGCGTGATCGACGCACTGCTCGACTGCGTCGAGGTCGATGCGGCCGTCGCCTGCGCCGCGCGCGCGGCCGCCGCGCGCACTCCGGCGCGCCGCGCCGACGAGAACGCGCGCGTGCGCGCCAACGTGCTGCGCGCGTTCCTGCAAGAGGGCCTTGCCGAAAGCGATCTGGCCGGGACCTTGGGCTACGGCTACGACGACGCGGCGCGCGACCGCTACGAGTCGCTGCTCGCGCGATATTTCGGAGCCGAACGTTCCCTGGCGCGCTTTTCGTTCGTGAGCGGCACCCACGCGATCGTCGCGACGCTCGATGCCTGCCTTCCGCCCGGAGGCCGGCTGGTCGCGGCGACGGGGCGCCCCTACGACACGCTGCGCAACGCGATCGTGAGCGCGCCGGGCTCGCTGGTCGAACGCGGGCTGCGCTACGACGAGGTCCCGATGACGGACGAGGGCGTCGATCTCGAAGCCGTGGGCCGGGCCTGCGAGGCCGGCGTCGACGCCGTCTTCGTGCAGCGTTCGCGCGGCTACGCTCCGCGCCGCTCGCTCTCGGCCGCGGACTGCGGCGTCGTCGGCCGCGTCGTGCGAGCGGCCGCGCCGGACGCTCTGGTGCTGGTCGACAACTGCTATGGCGAACTCGTCGATGTGACCGAACCGACCCATCACGGTGTCGACGCGGTGATGGGTTCGCTGATCAAGAACGTGGGCGGGGGCTTGGCGCCGGGCGGCGGATACGTCGCGGGCCGGGCCGAGGTCGTCGAGCGCGTTGCGGCCCGCCACTACGCGCCGGGGTTGGGGACGGCGGTTGGTTCGTCGCTCGGTTGGGGCCGCAGTCTGCTCCAAGGTTTCTTCTACGCTCCGCTGGTCGTCGCGGAGTCGCTCGCGGGGCTCGACGTGGCCGCGGCGCTCTTCGAGGAGCTCGGTTTCGGGGTCGATCCGCAGCCCGGCGGAGCGCGTCACGACATCGTCCAGGCGATCCGGCTCGGCACCGCGGCGCGGTTGATCGCGTTCGCGCGCGGCTTGCAGCGGGCGTTGCCGGTCAACGCGCGCTTCGCGCCCGAACCCGGCGCCGTCCCCGGCTATCCCGAGCCGGTCGTCATGTCGAGCGGGGCGTTCGTCAGCGGCGCGACCGTCGAGCTTTCCTGCGACGCCCCCCTGCGTAGCCCGTTCGAAATCTATCTCCAGGGGGGAACGATGCGCGAGCATGTGGTCCTGGGCGCGATCCTGGCAGCGGACGCCGTGCTTAAAGAAAGCAAATCTCCCTCGCCGGAGAAGTGAACCTTGATTAGTCGGAGAGAGCGCATTTGAGCGAACCATCGGATCCCAGAGCCAAGAACGGCGAGGCCCCCTACCGGCGGCGTTACGTCCGCGTCGACGTGGATTTGCCGGTGTCGTACTCGCGGGAAAACGGAGAGACGATCAAGCCAGGGTCGTCGAGCGACCTCGGCGGCGGCGGCATCCGCCTGGCGACCGACGAGGATCTGCCGCTCGGGGACGTCCTGCTGCTGCGTTTCCGGCTGCCGACCGTCGAACGCGAGCTGATCGCGCGCGGTCGCATCGTTCTCTCGTTCTACAACTCGGATAGCAAGCTGTACTTCCACGGGATCGCGTTCACGCAGATCGATCCCCGCGACCAGGACGAGATCATCCGGTACGTGGCCGGCGAAGTGCAGCGGCTCGCCTTCGAAGGCGATCCGCTCGACGCGATCGAGTCGGAGGGGGAACCCGCCGACTAACGGCCGCCGGCGCTTGCGCCCGGATCAGGCCCCTTTTCCCATAAAACCGAAGAAAAAGTAGCGGTAGCCGTCGGCGGTCTCGATGACGATGCGCCGTTCTTCGATGATTGCGCGCTTGATGGTTTTGCCGGCCAGCGTGTCGAGAATCGACTGTGTCTGCTCGAATTCGGCCTCGCGGAGCGCGTCAGGATCGATCTCCATCAGATTGTCGAGGAGCTCATCGATAGAACCGCGATCGGCCGGCTCT
The DNA here is from genome assembly GCA_052267165.1 of Vulcanimicrobiaceae bacterium. Taxonomy (GTDB): domain Bacteria; phylum Vulcanimicrobiota; class Vulcanimicrobiia; order Vulcanimicrobiales; family Vulcanimicrobiaceae; genus CAWICD01. The sequence continues at coordinate 91,250 of JBKQHO010000019.1, forward strand.
CCCCCGGTGCCCATGGTCATCTCCTCTGCTTCGGCATGGAACCCGGTCGATCATCGAAGCGGTCTCCGACCGGGGAAGTTCGACGCCGGCGAGAAAAAATCTCGTAGAGCCATGTTCATCCTTGAAGTACTGAGCGGTCCCCTGGACGGGAAGACTTGGACCTTCGATCGCGAGATCACGATCGGCCGCGACGAGACGTTGGCGGGAGCCTGCATCACCCTTGACCGATACATCTCGCGCCGCCACGCGCGGCTGCGCGGGGACGGGGAGCGACTGTTGTTGACTGATTTGGAGAGCCGTAATGGTACGAAGGTCGGCGGCCGGCTTCTGACTTCTGAGGCTCCGATCGACCCAGGCGAGCGTTTTGTGGTCGGCCGCACGTTGTTGCGCGTCAGCCGGGCCTAAGGCCGTGCAGATCGTTCGCACGCCGGGCTCGGCCCGGGCGATCGCCCGGACCCTGCGCCGCCCCGTCGGCTTCGTGCCGACGATGGGCGCCCTGCACGCCGGCCACCTTTCGCTCGTCGAACGGGCGAAGAGCGAAAACGCCTCGGTCGTGGCCTCGATCTTCGTCAACCCGATGCAGTTCGGCCCGAACGAGGATTTCGAGCGCTACCCGCGGGCCTTCGGCCGCGACGCCGAGCTGCTCGAAGCGCAGGGGGTCGATCTGCTGTACGCGCCCGCCGTCGAGCGGGTCTATCCGCCGGGGTTCGCCACCGCGATCTCGGTGGGGGAGCTCGGGACGGTCTTCGAGGGGGCGCGCCGTCCCGGCCACTTCACCGGCGTGGCGACGGTGGTGGCGAAGCTGCTCCACGCGATCGAGCCCACCTCGCTGTACCTCGGCCAAAAGGACGTCCAACAGGCCGTCGTCGTGCGAGCGATGGTCCGCGACCTCGACATGGCGGCCAACGTGGTCGTCGCTCCGACGGTCCGCGAATCCGACGGCCTAGCGCTCTCCAGCCGCAACGTGTACCTCACGCCCGAGCAGCGGGCGGCGGCGCCGAGCATCTGCCACGCCCTCACGGCGATCGCGGCGGCGATTCTGGCGGGTGAAAGCGATCCGGCGCGCGCCAAGGGCGCGGGCGGCGACCTGCTCGCGGCGCCCCTCTCGTGGGACTATCTCGATATCGTCGATCCGCAGACGTTCGCGCCGCTGAACCCGATCGTCCGGCCGGCGGTCGTCGTGGCCGTAGCGCGCGCGGGTCAGACGCGTCTGCTCGACAACGTGCCGGTTCCCGGCTCGGACGGCGTCGACCCGATTCTCACGCCCTTACCGTTGCGCGTTCGCGCGCCGCGATGAGCCGGATCCTCCTGGGCGTCTGCGGGGGGATCGCGGCCTACAAAGCCGCGGCGCTGGTCAGCGCGCTGGTGCAGCGCGGCGACGACGTGCAGGTCATCATGACCGAAGGCGCTCAGGAGTTCGTCGCGCCGCTGACGTTCGCGGCGCTCTCGCGTAACCCGGTCTATGCCTCGCTGTGGGACGCGCAGCACGACATTCCGCACATCTCGCTGGTGCGTTCGGCCGACGTGCTCGCGGTCGTGCCGGCGACCGCGAACTTTTTGGCCAAGCTCGCGCACGGCATTGCGGACGATCTGCTGACCAACGCCGCGCTCGCGGCGCGCGTGCCGCTGGTCGTCGCGCCGGCGATGAACGAGGCGATGTACGAGCATCCGGCGACCCAGGCGAATCTCGCCGCGCTGACAGCGCGCGGCGTCGCGATCGTCGAGCCCGAAGTCGGCTTCTTGGCCGAACGCGAGAACGGCATCGGCCGGCTCGCCGAGCAACAGACGATCCTGGCCGCGATCGACGTCGCCCTCGCTCGGTCGTCGGAACTGGCCGGGCAGCGCGTACTGGTCACCGCCGGGCCGACGCGCGAGGCGATCGATCCCGTTCGGTTCTTGTCCAACGCGTCGACCGGCACGATGGGGATCGAGCTCGCGCGCGAGGCGCGCGAGCGCGGAGCGGAGGTCGAGCTCGTGCTCGGGCCGACGCTGCTCGACGCACCGGCCGGGGTCCGGGTGATGCGGGTGACCTCCGCTCAGGAGATGTATGACGCGGTGCTGGCTCGCGCCGCGGCCGACGTCACCATCGCGAGCGCCGCGGTCGCCGATTGGCGGCCGCTCGAGACGCACGCGCAGAAAGTGAAGAAGGAGGCCGGTTCGAATACGCTCGAGCTGACGCGGACGCCGGACATCCTGGCGGCGCTCGGCGAACGCAAGAACGGAACGTTTCTGGTCGGCTTCGCGGCCGAGACCGAGAACCTCGAAGCGCACGCGCGCGATAAGCTGTGCGCCAAGCATCTCGACGCGATCGCGGTCAACGACGTCTCCACGGGCGGTTTCGGAACCGGCGAGAGCGAGCTCGTCGTGCTCTGGGGCGCCGCCGGCCGCGAAGCGCTGGGCCGCGCGCCGAAAAAGGAGCTCGCGCGGCGCTTGTGGGACGCGCTGCTGCGCCTGCGCGCGCAGGCCTGAGGCCCGTGTTCCTCGGCGTCGACGTCGGCAACAGCGAAACGAAGCTCGGGTTCTTCGATCTCGGCCCCGACGGCGGCTACGTCCTGCGCAAGACGTGGCGCGTGACGACCGACCGGCGCCGCACCGCCGACGAGTTCGGCGTCGTCTTCGCGACCCTGCTGGCCCGTGCGGAGATCGAGCTCGAAACGGTCGGGGCGATCGGCATCTCGAGCGTCGTTCCGCAGAGCGATCGGGCTCTGGCGGAGGCCTGCCGGGAGTATTTCGGTTGCGAGCCGGCCTTCTTCAGCGCCGCGAAGCAGTCGCTGATGGAGGTCACGATCGAGCGTCCCAAAGAGCTCGGCAGCGATTTGCTGCTGGGCGCGGTCGCCGCCAAACGCCGCTACGGGACGCCCCTGATCGTCGTCGGCTTCGGCACCGCAACGACCTACGGCGCGGTCTCGCGCGAGGGCGAGTACATCGGGACCGCGATCGCCCCGGGCCTCCAGATCTCGATCGACGCCCTCGTCGCGCGGACCGCGAAGCTGCCCCAAGTCGCGCTCGAAGCCCCCAACGGCCCCATCGGACGCGACACCGTCTCATCGATGCAAGCCGGAATCATCTTCGGATTCGTGGGGCAGACGGAAGGTATCGTGGCCCGTATGCGCCACGCCATCGGCGAGGACGCGGGCGTCGTCGCGACCGGCGGACTGGCCGAGATCATCGCGCGGCACACGGGGGCAATCGACGCCGTCGAGCCCGATCTCGTGCTCCTCGGACTGTGCGATGCGCACGTTTTCACGACTAAAGTCGCACCGAATGCGCCGTCAGTTCAGTCCTTACATAAGAATAGTTGAGGAGCGTTCCAGTTAGGGTCGCCTAATTTTCGGACATTCTTCAAGGGAGAGCAAGGGCTTTTTGGCCGCTTGCCTGAAGCGGCTCGTCGTGAGCATCTCTCTCTGCGTGGGCGCAGGGCCCGCGAGGGCTCGGTGACGAGGCGGATTTACGTGCTTATAACTCTCCCAGGAGCGTGCGACATCTTAAGAATGGTGCGCTCCGCATCAAGAGGGCTCAAAGTGAACCGAAAACTCACATTAGCGGCGGGCTCGTTAGCATCACTGCTAGCGTTCACGGCGCTACCCGCACTTGCGGATAATCCGTTCGCGGACGTGCCGGCGAATAGCTGGGCGTATGACGCGATCAACCAACTCGCGGCCGACGGGATCATCGAAGGCTATCCGGATAAGACCTTCAAGGGCAATCGCCCGCTGACGCGTTACGAGGCAGCGGTCCTCACCGAGCGCGCGGTCAAGAAGCTCGAAGCCGAACTGGCCGACGTCAAGACGGCGCAAGACGTCCAGCAGAAGGACATCGACGCGGTCAAGAAGCTGCTCGACGAATACGGCAACGACATCAAGGGCCTCCAGACCGACGTCGCTCAGCTCAAGGCCGACGACGCGTCGACCAAGGCGATCCTGGCGCGCCAGCAGTTCCACCTCTACTACTTCCTGCGCGCCCCGGGCACGCTGAACTACAAGATCCAGGCCTACGCGGCACCGGGCGTTCCGGTCCCCGCGGGCGTGCTGATCCCCAAGTTCGGCTCGAACCCCGGACAGCAGGGTCAGTGGACCGGCCTCCACACCGGTAGCACCGGTCTCGGAACCGGCTATCAGACGCTGCGCATGGTCTTCCGCGGCACCGTGGACGACCACGTGTCGTACGGCATCCGGCTCGAGGACCGCTACTACTTCGTGAACTCGCTCGGCGAGAGCGCGGTCACCCCAGGCGCCGGAACGTATCCGTCCAACGGGCTTCTGCGCATCAACTACGCCTACGTGAGGTACACCGACAAGCAGAGCGGCCTCGACCTCACCGGCGGCCGTTACATCCAGGGTGAAGGTCCGGACGATCTGGGCCTCAACTACGCCGACTACTTCAACGGCGCCTTGCTTCACTACAACAAGGGCGCGCTCGATCTCGCCGTCGGTTACGGCAACAACGACTCGACCCTCAGCAACACCAACGCTACCGTCCCCAGCGTGATCAACAACCAGAACGCGCAGTATGCGATCATCGGCTCGGCCGCGCTGACCCTGGCGAAGAAGTACAACGTCGGCGTCAGCTACGAGCACGCGAGCGCTTGGCCGGACGAAGTGCTGTGGAATCCCTTCACGGGCGTCTACACCGGCGCGAACACCCCGATCACGACCGGCAGCGGCTGGCTTCAGGCGACCCTCAATCCGAACCTGAAGGTCGAATTCGAAGCGCTCCATCGCTTCGGCAAGGACCCCTTCACGCTGACCAATTGGAACGAGCCTGACGCCTACTGGGCACAGGTCAACATCGGTGACTCGATCGGCCACAAGGGCAACAACTACGCTGACCTCGGCGCCATCGACACCGGCTTCAACTCGGTCGGGCCGGACACCAACGTCACCGGCACCACGGGTTACCAGCAGTTCTACCTGGGCAACCCCAACGGAAACCGGGTCTACTACGCCGGGATCCATCACTGGGTCGGCGACAACGCCCGCATCGGACTCGTCTACCAGCACTATGGTCTCAAGCCCGGAACCGACGAACCCGTCGTCGGTAGCGCGTACATCAGCGGCTTCAGCGCGAACGCTCTCTTCCTCGAGACGTTGCTGAGCTTCTAACCCCAACCTCGACCTTCGCAGGTCAACAGACGCGTCCGGCCGCTTGGCCGGGCGCGTCTGCGTTTTTACCACCCACGTCCGGCCGCTTGACCGGGCGCGTCTACCGTGTTTACCAAGCCGCGTCCGGCCGCTTGGCCGGGCGCGTCCGCAGCTCGCCCGAGGTGCTGCGCAATGTGCCCGCTTTCATGGAATCGGCGGCAAGTTGGGGCCGCCGACAGGGTCCCAGCACTTGCTCGAAGTGCTATTTATCCGATTGAGCCCTTTCACTTTAACCCGGCAATAGAACGTGTCGGCCGTTCGATCACTTAGGCTATTGAATGTTTTGTCGGCGGCAATATGGTGAGCGGTGCCTCGCTCCATCAGAAGAAGCGTCGCTTCGCGCTGCTTTCGGAACGCCGCGCTCGCTTGCAAGCTGATAGCGAAGCCAAGCGTGTCCGCATTGCCTTCGGATCGCGTAAACTCTTTCGCGCGCAATACGCGCTAGCCGAGAACGGCTTCGCCGATCACTCGGCCTGGAAAGCCGGGTGGGATCAGGCTCGAAGCGCGCAGTTCTTCGTGCTCGGGTCGAAGGACGAGACGGCAGGCTGTCAAGGCTGCGTCATGCGTCACCTCGAGGGCGACCCATTTCGGCTTCGCTTGCGTTTGCCGAACGTTGCTGCGCGCAGGCTCGGTTAGCGGAGTTTGGTGCGCGCTATTGCCGTATGCTCTCATCTTTTGCGTATCGTCGATTTGCTCGGACGCTTATCGCACGGGCGACCGATGCGGGGGTCGCGGTGGCTTTTGTAAACCCTGCGTACTCCTCGATGGTCGGCAAAGTGAAGTTCGCGCAACGCTATGGCATTTCGGGGCACGTAGCCGCTGCGCTCGAGCTCGCACGTCGTGCGCAAAAATTTTCGGAAGCGGCCCGGACGCCGCGCCCACTTCACCCTTGGTGTATCTGCACCGTCTGCCTCGACGATCCCAACGGTAACCGCGTGTAACTATGCCGGCCTCCATCACTGGATTGGGGACGCCGCGCGCATCGGCCTGGTCTACCAGCACTTCGGCCAGCAGCCTGGGACGGACCAGCCGATCGCGGGGACGGCGTACGTCAGCGGCTACAGCGCCAACGGCCTGGAGCTCGAGACCCTCCTCAGCTTCTAGGCGACCTCGAACCACGCAAAGCGGGCGCGTCCGGCCCTTCCGCGGGGCGCGTCCGCGCGGTCGGGCGCCGGCGCAGCGAAGTTTCCGCTCGCACGGCGAGCCGAAATTGGGTATAATCCGGGGGTTGTGACCCGTGCCGTCGCCCCGCTCCGTATCGGAGAGCTCGAGATCTGGCCGCCGATCGTGCTGGCGCCCATGTCGGGCGTCACGAACCGCACGTTGCGCGCGCTCTACAAGCCCTTCGGCTTCGGGCTGACCGTGACCGAGTTCGTCTCGTCGAACGCGTTGCAATACGGCTTGCGCCGGACGATGGAGATGATCGACCAGCACGGCGTCGAGAAGCCGGTCTCGACGCAGCTGTGGGGCAGCGATCCCGAGCTGATGGGTTATGCCGCGCGGCTGGTCCGCGAATGCGGTGCCGACGTCGTCGACATCAACTTCGGCTGCCCGGCCCCCAAGGTCACGAAGACGGATGGAGGAAGCGCTTGCTTGCGTGACGTCGCGCGCTGCGACGCGATCATGCGCGCGGTCGTGGCCGCGGTCGACTGCCCCGTTTCGGTCAAGATGCGGTTGGGCTGGAGCGAGAACGCGCTCGTCTACCGCGAGGTCGCGCAGCGAGCCGAAGCGGCCGGCATCAAAGCGCTGACGCTGCACGCGCGGACCGCCAAGCAATTCTACAAGGGCAGCGCCGACTGGACGCACATCGCAGCCCTCAAGGCCGCGGTCGGCATTCCGGTAATCGGCAACGGCGATCTCGCCGACCCGCACGACGCTCTGCGCAAGATGCGCGAGAGCGGCGTCGACGGCGTCATGCTCGGGCGCGCGGTGCTGGGTAATCCTTGGCTCGTCGGCGCGCTGCGCGACCTGCTCGAAGGCCGCGAGCCGCAGCCGCTGCCCGGCGCGGCGGAGCGGCTGCGCTTCGCGGTGCGGCACTATCGCGTAATGGTCGACGAGTGGGGCGAGGAACGCGCGGTGCCGCAGATGCGCAAGCACTTAGGCTATTACCTCAAGGGTTTTCCGGGCGCGAGCGAACTGCGCGAGCGGCTGATGCGGACCGCGACGGCCGCCGAAACGCTGGCGATCGTCGAAGCGACGATCGCGCGGCTGGCCGCGACGCGAACGGCCGCGGCGTGAGCGTGACGCGCGGTTCGAACCCCGAGGCTGCGGCGCCGCAAAGCCTGTACGACGAGACCTACGAAAACTATCGCAGCTTCATCAATCCGGCCTTGGCGCGGGTGATGAAGCTCTCGGGCTCCGCCGTCGAGGTTCGCGCGCAAGGCACGACGATTTGGGACCACACCGGCAAGACGTATCTCGACTTTGCCGGCGGGTACGGCGTCTTCACGCTGGGTCACTCGCATCCGCGCGTCGTGGCCGCCGTCAAGGCGCAGCTGGATTTGATGTCGCTCGCGGGCAAGACGATGTTCGATCCGCTCGTCGGGCGGCTGGCGCGCGCGCTGGCCGAGATAACGCCTGGAGATCTGCGCTATTCGTTCTTCGCGAATAGCGGCGCCGAAGCAGTCGAAGGCGCACTCAAGCTCGCGCGCGCGGCGACGAAGCGCACGAAGTTCGTCGCGACGCGCGACGCTTTCCACGGCAAGACCGCCGGCGCGCTCTCGGTCAGCGGGCGGGAGGCGTACCGGCAGCCGTTCGCGCCGCTGCTGGAGGTCGAGCACGTTCCGTACGGCGACGTGGAGGCGCTCGCGGGTGCGCTCGAAGGCGTCGCCGCGTTCATCGTCGAGCCGGTGCAGGGCGAGGGCGGCGTCAACGTGCCGCCGCCGGGGTATCTGACCGCGGCCCGCGCGCTGTGCGACCGCGCCGGCGCGTTGCTGATCGCCGACGAGGTTCAAACCGGGCTCGGTCGCTGCGGCTATCTATTCGCCTGCGAGCGCGACGGCGTCGTGCCCGACGTGATCGCGCTCGCGAAGGGGCTCTCGGGCGGCGTCGTGCCGATCGGAGCCTACGTCGCGCGGCCGGCGGCTTGGAATGCGGCCTACAGCAAGGCACCGCTGCTTCACACCTCGACCTTCGGCGGCAACCCGTTGGCCTGCGCGGCGGCGCTTGCCGGACTCGACGTGCTGCGCTCGGAAGACCTCGTCGCCAAGGCACGAGTGCGCGGGGAACAGCTGCTCGCCGGTGCAGCCGCGATCGCCTCGGAGTATCCCAGCGTGATTCGCGACGTGCGCGGCTTGGGATTGCTCGTGGGCGTCGAACTGCGCAACGAGGGCTACGGGGGAACGATCATTCCCGAGATGCTCAAGCGCGGCGTGACCGCCGCCTGGACGCTCAACGCGCAGCGCGTGATCCGGCTCGAACCCCCGCTGATCGTCAGCGAGGACGAAGTGACCCGCGCCCTCGAAGCGCTGCGCGCCGGCGCTCACGCCGCCCACGACTCGCTCGGCGTCCTCCCTGAAAGCATGGATTAGTGCCCTACGTCGAAACCAAGATCGTCATCGATGCTCCCGCGCGTGAGGTCTACGAGCTTACGAAGCTGCTCGAGCGCTTTCCCGAATACATGCCCGACGTCGAGTCGGTGACGATCTTGGAACGCGGGGGCGACCGCATGATCTCGCGTTGGAAGACGCTGGTCGAGGAAGCACCGATCGAATGGACGGAGGAGGATCGTTTCGACGATGCCGCGCTGCGCGTCGACTACAAGCTGATCGAAGGCGATCTCGACACGTTCGAAGGGAGCTGGACCTTCGAGAGCGTCGGCGGCTGCACCAGCGTCACGCTCGGCGTCGAGTACGACTTCGGCGTGCCGACGCTGGCGGAACTGATCGGTCCGACGCTGCAGCGTAAAGTTCGCGAGAACAGCGAGATGATGTTGGCCGCGCTCAAGCGCGAAGCGGAGAGCCACCGGCGCGGCGCAGCCGCGTCCTAGCCTTGCGGTTTGCCGTTCCGTTTAGCGCCGGCGGTCGCTAAGGCCGAGCACGAACCCGCCGGCTAGCGCCAGTGCCGGCAGCACGCCCGAGAGCGCGGCATTGAAGCCGACGATGGCGGCTCCGAGCAGCGGCGTGACGATCATCGCCAGATTGTTGAGCGCGTCGGAGAAGCCGAGGACCAAGCCGCGCTCGGCCTCGGGGGCTTCGTCGGAGATTTGGGCGCTGAGCACCGGCCGCAGCACCGAACCGCTGAGCGCCCAGAGCACCAGGACGGCGCCGACCGCGAGCAGCCTGTGGGCCAGCGCGATCGAGGCGTAGGAGAGCGCGCCGACGAGAAATGCCCCGGTCGTCACGCGATTTTGCCCGAATCGCGCGACCAGCGGCCCAACGCCGAACACCATCATGAGCGCGCCCGTTCCGCCGGCGACGCCGAGCAGCAGGCTGGAAAGCTCGGGACCGCCGCCCAGCACGTGCGAGATGTAGAGCGAGAAGGTCGAAAACAGATACGTGAAGGCGAAGATGAAGAAAAACTGGCGGGAGAGTAAGCTGCGCAGCGAGCGCATCGCGAACACGCTCGAAAGGTCGCGCCAGCCGTACGATGATTGCGACGGTGCGTGCGACTCGGGCAGCAGCGTGTAGGTCAGCACCGCGTTGAGCAATTGCACGGCGGCCGCGATGAAGAACGGTACGGCGTATCCGAAATGGACCAGGCTGCCGCTGAGAATCGGCCCGAAGATGAAGCCCGCCCCGAAGGCGGCACTGCTGTACGCGAACGCGCGCGGCCGCTGCTCTTCATCGGTAACGTCGCTGATATACGACTGCGCGACGCCCACGTTGCCGCCGCCGAGGCCCTCGACGGCACGCGAGAAGAAGAGCAGCGCGAGGCCCGGGGCCAGCGCCAGCAAGACGTAGCCCGCGCAGGAGAGCAGTTGCGAGCCGATGAGCGCGCGCTTGCGACCCAGGCGATCGCTGAGCGCGCCCCAGAGCGGGGACGAGACCGTCGCGAAGAGCGCGGTCGTCGTCAACAGCGTTCCGGCGGTCGCGTCCGATGCTCCGAAACGCTTCGCGACGAAGGGCAGCAGCGGAATGAGGATCGTGTAGGCGAGAATGCCGAAGAACGTGATCCCGTAGATCGGGATCAAGCTGCGCGGAAGGGGTTTTCCGCTCAGTGCTTATCGCGCGTTGCGCGCAGCCGAACCGCGATCGACGCCCCCGCATAGATCGCGACCAGGATATAACCGGCGAGCACGAAGTGGCCTTGCAGGCCGTGTTCGAGCCCGCGGTTTCCCGCTTTGAGCTGGACGGCAACACCGACGAGTGCGACCACGAGCAGGGCCGCGCTGATGGCGTTGCGATAGAGCACGGAGGTCACCGCGAACGGCTCCTTCGCACGAGGCGAGCTACGTCAGCTCGGGATCGCGAACGCGACGATCTCGTTCCGCTTGAAGTCGTTGGTCCAGAGGCGGTCGCCGTCGCGCGCCAGCGAAACCGCGACGAAGGGCGACTGAGCCACGAAGACGAGCTCGGGACGTTCGGCGCGAGCCTCGATATACGCGATCCGGCAACTGCCGCGGTCGCGGCCCAGCCACGTCGAGACGTACAGGCGGTCGCCGATCCAGGCCAGCCCGATGATCTCCTCGCCGACGCTGACGGCCCGCACCACGCGGTACTGCGAGTCGAGTTTCAGGACGCGCTTCTTGTAGCGCTGGCTGAGCCAAAGGTGCTCGCCGCAGTAGGCCAAGTGCGAGCCCGTGTCGTCGGGGCACGCGACCTGATCGTGCGATTTGAAGCCGTGTCCGGGGATGTAGCGGCGAATCAGACGGTTGTCGTCCTCACCGTTCTCGCTGCACACGAAACGCAGCTCGTCGCCCACGACCGCCGCTCCGACCGGGCGCCCCGGGGCGGGGGCATCTTCGAAGACTCGGCCTTGGCTTGGGAAGATGCCGTACACGCGGTTCGTCGACCAGGATCCCAGCCACAGGTGCTCTCCGTCGTGGGCCAACGCTTGGGGCTGTGGCGCGGGCGAAGGGATCCGGACGATCTCCGCCAGTTCCGCTCGCTCCGAAGAAGATGTCATCATCGTGGGCTCTTCGCTTCCCGGTCCCCGGAGAACCTGGCGCGGATTCTTCCGCCTTCTTACGAAGCTATTGCTCTCATGCAGTTTGCGTTTGTGATCCACCCCACGTCGCTCGAGGACGTGGCGCGCTACGAGCCGGGCGCAATCGGCAAAGGGCGCCCGCTGATCGAGAAGATCCTCGAGTGGATGCCTGCTTACGCGGCGGTGCACGTCAGCGGCGTGCGCACGCCCGACGGGCGCGAGACCGAGGGCTGGTTCGTGGCCGCGAGCTACATGCCGGAGCAGATGTTGAGCTTGCCGCGCGAGACCGTCTACAAGAAGATCCTCCAAGCGATCGGCATCGGGGCGGAATTGGGCGCGGAAGTTGTCGGTCTCGGCGCGTTCACCGGCGTGGTCGGAGACGCGGGCATCACCTTGGCCGAGCGCTCGCCGATCCCGGTTACCACCGGGAACTCCCTGACGATCGCGGCCGGCGTCGCGAGCCTGCTGCGCGGGGCGCGCGAGATGGAGATCGAAGCGGCCGGCGCGACCGCCGTCGTGATCGGCGCGACCGGCTCTATCGGCTCGGCTTGCGTCGAACTGCTCGCCCCGCACGTCCGCCGGCTCGTGCTGGTCGCGCGAAACCGCACCCGGCTTGAGCGCTTCGCGCGCGAAGCCGCCGAGCGCCTGCCCTGCGGGCTTACGTGGACGACCGACGTGGACGAGGCGGTCGGGCGCGGCGAACTGGTGTTGACGGCCACTACCTCGACCCAGGAGCTGATCGAGCCCCGGCTTTTGCGTAACGGCGCGGTCGTGTGCGAGCTTTCGCTGCCGCACGACGTCGGGCGGCGGGTCGCACTCGAACGTCCCGACGTGCTGGTCACCGAAGGCGGCAACATGCGCGTGCCGGGTACGCCGCGCTTCGAGCGCATGCGCGAGCCCGGACGGGATTTCGACTTGGGGCTGCCGCCGCAGACGGCGCTGGCCTGCATGTCCGAGACGATGGTGCTGGCGCTCGAGGAGCGGCGCGAGAATTACACGCTCGGGCGCGGGATCGACCTTGCCAAGGTGCGCGAGATCGACGCGCTCGCGGCACGCGCCGGCTTCGAGCTCGCGGGCATGCGTGCGTTCGACCGGGCCGTAACCCCCGAAGACGTCGCGCGCATCAAGGCGGCGGCCCGCGCGCGTCGAAGCGCGAGCCTCTCCAGATGAGCGCAGTTCGCGAGCACGTCTACCGCACGACGGTCACCTGGTCCGGGGCCGCCGCCGGTCCGACGCGCTCCTACGCCGCCTATTCGCGCGAGCACAGCCTGGCGTTCGAAGGCAAGCCGGCCTTGCGCGGTTCGGCCGACCCGGCTTTTCGGGGCGACGCGGCGTTGCTCAATCCCGAGGAACTGCTGCTGGCTTCGCTCTCGGCGTGTCACCTGCTCACCTATCTAGCGCTGTGCGCGCGCGAGGGGATTGCGGTCGTCTCCTACGTCGACGAAGCGCATGGAAGCATGGTCGAGAAAGCCGGGGCCGGCCGTTTCGAGCGGGCGGTCCTGCGGCCGCGCGTCACCATCGAAGGCGATCGGGTCGAGCGGGCGCTGGCGCTGCACGACCGTGCCAAGACCGAGTGCTTCATCGCCAACTCGGTTAATTTTCCCGTCGAGCACGAGCCGGTCGTCACCACGGCGCCGACGGCCGCCGGCATGGAGCGCGGCCATTAAGCACATCGTCTCGGTATCGCTGGGCTCTTCCTCGCGCGACCATCGAGCCGAAATCGAGCTGCTCGGCGAACGGCTTTTGCTCGAACGGATCGGCACCGACGGCTCGCTCGACCGCGCCTTGCAAAAGCTGCACGAGCTCGACGGCAAGGTCGACGCGATCGGCTTGGGCGGGATCGACGTCTACCTGTACGCGGGGACGAAACGCTACGCGCTGCGCGACGGATTGCGGCTGCTCTCGGCCGTCAAGCTGACGCCGGTCGTCGACGGGAGCGGTTTGAAGAACACGCTCGAGCGTGAGGCCGTGTGCTTCGTGCGCGACGAGCTCGGCGTCGCATTGCGGGGCACGCGCGTCCTGATGGTCAGCGCGCTCGACCGTTTCGGGATGGCGCAAGCCCTGGTCGACGCGGGCGCCGACGTGCTCTTCGGCGACTTCATCTTCGCGCTCGATCTCGACAAGCCGGTCCGCGGCCTGGCCGAATTCGAAGCGCTCGCCGAGCGCTATCTGCCCGACGCCTGCAAACTGCCGTTTCAATTCTTCTATCCGACCGGCAAGAAACAAGACCGGCCCCCGCAGCCTAAGTATCCCGAATACTACGCCGAGGCCCAGATCATCGCGGGCGACTTTCACTTCATGCGCCAGTTCATGCCCGAACGGCTCGACGGCAAGCTGGTCCTGACTAACACCTTGACGGCACACGACATCGACGAGCTGCGCGTGCGCGGCGTGGCGCGGCTGGTGACGACGACGCCGGATTTCGGCGGCCGCTCCTTCGGGACGAACGTGGTCGAGGCGGCCCTGCTGGCGCTGCTGGGAAAGCGCTGGGAGGACGTGACCGAGGCCGATTACCGTCGGCTGCTGAGCGAGACGGGACTGCGGCCCCGGGTGGTCGAGCTAACCCAGACCCCCGCCTGAGGGGCCCGCTGACGCTCGCCCGGCCCCTTAATGGAAGCGCGCTCCGGCGCCGGCGCTCAACCCTCACCCCGGATTCTGGGGACGGGTCGAATTTCGTTCGTTTGGGCCCATGCGGGGTAAGGGATAAGGAAGTGCGGCGACCGCACCTCGAGGGGGCGTTAAGCCTGGGTCACGGCCGACCCTAAGGCTCTAAAAGAAGCCGGCCCGCTAAAAAAGGTAGGCTGGCACCTGGAGGACGAACATGCCGTGCCGACGTGAGCCTCCGCTCGCGTCCTTTTGCTACGTGGACCGACGGGCCGGACGAATCGAACGAGCGCCGGTCATCGATCGAACGGGGAGTTTCGTGAACGACAAAGAGCTGGTGCTGACCAGAGAGGGTCTCCAGAAGCTCGAGGAAGAGCTCGACGATTTGAAGACCGTCCATCGGCGCGAGGTTAACGAGCGCATCCGTCAGGCGAAAGAGTTCGGAGACATCTCCGAAAACGCCGAATACGAGGACGCCAAACAAGAGCAAGCGTTCGTCGAGGGCCGCATTCTGAAGGTCGAGTCGATGATCCGCAACGCGCGCATCATCGACGCCTCGCTGTACAGCTCGGACGAAGTCCATCTCGGCGCGACGGTCAAGGTCAAGGAGACCAAGAGCGGGCAATCGCACGAGTTCACGATCGTCGGTTCGACCGAGGCCGATCCGGTCAACCACCGGCTCTCCAACGAGTCGCCGCTGGGCTCGGCGCTGATGGGCAAGAAGAAGGGCGACACCGTCCCGGTCACCACGCCGCGCGGCTTGGCGTCGTATAAAGTCGAAGCGATCAATTCGACCAAGAAGAAGGCGGCGAAGAAGGCATCTTGAGATGATCGACGAGGCGAGCGACCTCGGGCGGCGCGAAGCGGAACTCCGGGCGGCCAGGCGAGCGAACCTGGCGGCTCTGCATGAACGGGGCGTCGATCCGTTCAAGGCGACGCGCTACGACGTCACGATGCACGCGGCGCCGCTGCAAGCGCGTTGCGCGTATCTTCCGCCCGATGGTGAAGTCCCTGACGAAACCTACGGTTTGGCCGGGCGGCTGATGGCCCTGCGCAAGATGGGCAAGGGGGCGATCTGGGCGGACCTGTGGGACCGCACCGGCCGCATTCAAATCTACGTGCGCGCGGACGGCGTCGGAGCGGAACGCTTCGCGCTTTTCGATCTGCTCGACCTGGGCGACATCATCGGCGTCGCCGGCACGCCGTTTCGGTCGAAGAAGGGCGAGCTCACGCTGCGCGTGCGCTCGTTCGAGGTGCTCTCCAAAGCGCTGACGCCGCTACCCGACAAGTGGCACGGGCTGACGGACGTCGAGAAGCGCTACCGGCAACGTTACGTCGACTTGATCATGAACGAACGCGTGCGCGAGGTCTTCATCACGCGCAGCAAGATCGTCGCCGAGATGCGCCGCTTTTGCGACGAGCGCGGCTTCATCGAAGCCGAGACACCCACGATGCTGCACGTCGCCGGCGGCGCTGCGGCCCGACCGTTCCGCACGCACCATAACGCGCTCGACGTTCCGCTCGATTTGCGGATCGCGACCGAGCTCAATCTCAAGCGCCTCATCGTGGGCGGCCTGGAACGCGTGTACGAGATCGGACGGATCTTCCGCAACGAGGGGATCGACACGACCCACAATCCCGAGTTCACGATGCTCGAATTGTACGCGGCCTACTGGTCGGTGCACGAGATGATGGCCTTCAACGAGGAGCTGTTCGCGCATCTCGTCGGGGAAGTGCTGGGCAGCGACAAGGTCGAGTTCGGCGAGCACCGGCTTTCGTTCAAACCGCCGTTCGAGCGCATCGCCTATTTCGAGGCGATGCGCGAATACGGCGGCCTCGAGCGCGCCGACCTGCTCGACCCCGAGGGCGCGCAGGGCGCGCTCGCGCAGCTCGGTCTGCCGGCCTCGGAAACGCACGGACAAGCGCTCGACAAGCTCTTCGAGAAGGTCGTCGAGCCGAAGCTGATCGACCCCACGTTCGTCTACGACTATCCGGTCGTGCTCTCGCCGCTCGCCAAACGCAAGGATGGTGATCCGGAGATCGTCGACCGCTACGAATTGTTCGGCGCGAAGTTCGAGCTGGCCAACGCCTTCACCGAGCTCAACGATCCCGACGACCAGCGCTTGCGCTTCGAGGCGCAGATCGCCGAGCGCAAAAAAGGCAACGACGAGGTCCCGCCGCCGGACTGGGATTTCGTCACCGCGCTCGAGTACGGGATGCCGCCCACGGCTGGAATCGGCATCGGCGTCGACCGGCTGGTGATGCTGCTGACCAACAATCCGTCGATCCGCGAAGTGATCCTCTTCCCGCTGCAGCGCCTCGGCTGAGGATAGGGCCGGCCGCGGCGAGCGACGCACTCGTGCTCGGCTCGGTCGCCACGTTCGCCCGGCGTGACGGTGAGCGAGGAAGCGCGCAGCTCGTCGCGCAACTCGCGCCGGCCGCGGGGCGTCCTAACACTCGGCGAGCACCTGCCTAGGAGGAAACATGGACCTCACCACCAGTTATCCGCACAGCGCGAAGGCGAAGATGTCCGGCGTCGTCATGATAGCGCGCACGACCGACAAGGGAAAGGCCGAAGCCGAGGGGACGATCGGCGAGTACCATTACAATTGCCCGATGGATCAGGCCGTCTTCGGGTTCCTCGGAATCGATCACGACGAGTATCTCAATCACATCAAGAGCGCCAAGAGCGACGCCGAGCTCGAAGCGTACGTCGCGAAGTTCGCGGCGCAGAAGACGCCGGCCGAGATCGATCAGTGGAACGCGGAGTTCTTGGCGTACGGCCCCGCGCCGGGCAGCGACGGCGAGAAGTACTTCTTGGAGCTCCGCGCTCAAGTCGCAGCGGATCGCACCGACGTGACCGCCTGGTCCGATCTGCTCGATCTCGACGAAAAGCGCGAGGTCCCGCGCAAGACCGCGGTCTAGCGCGCTCGTGCCGAGCGTCCCGGGCCGGGCGACGTATCGCGTCGTGGTCGAGTATGACGGGACGGATTTCAAGGGCTTTCAGTTCCAGCCCGAGTTGCGGACGGTCGCGGGAGAGCTGGAAACGGCGCTCTCGCGACTCTTCGACCGCCCGGTCAAGGTCGCCGCGGCGGGGCGAACCGATACCGGCGTGCACGCCGTCGGACAAGTCGCGTCGTTCGTTTCGCACGACGGTTTTCCGATCGAAAAGCTGACGCTTGCGCTCAACAGCTTGTTGCCCACGGATCTGAGCGCGCGCGACGCGGCGCGTGTCGAGGGCCGTTTTTCGGCGCGCCTGGACGCGCTCGAACGCACGTACACGTACGTCGTGTACAACCGGCGCGATCCGTCGGCGGTCTTGCGCCGTTTCGCGCATCACGAGCATCGCGCGCTCGACGTCGAGCGCATGCGCGAAGCGGCTCGCGCCTGGCTCGGCACCCACGATTTCATCACGTTCTGCGGCGTGCTGCCCGAACGCGGCGGCACGGTTCGAACGCTGCACGCGCTCGAGTTCGAGCGCTCGGGCGAGATGTTGCAGCTGCACTTTCGCGCCAACGGCTTTCTCCACCGCATGGTGCGCGTGTTGACGGGAACGCTGCTCGATGTCGGGGCGGGAAAGCGCGAGCCGCGCGAAGCGGCGACGATGCTCGCAGCGCTCGACCGCCGCGCGGCCGGCCCGACGGCGCCTCCGAACGGCCTGTTCCTGGTCGACGTCCGCTATCCGGATTTCTCCTCGCGGCCGGCCGGCGCCGGTCTGCCGCCGCTCGTGGCTGCGGCGCTCGCTCAGTCGTCGTAGCGGTTGACGAGGATCTTGACCTGCTTGCCCTTGCCGGCGCGCAGGAACGTGATGTTCACGTGCTGCCGCCCGAACGCGAACGGAAAAACGAAGTCGAACGACTCGGCGCCGTCGCCTTCCTCTTGCACGAAGCGCTCGAAGCGGCCCTGGAACGCTTGAACCGCGGTGCACGGTGCGACGTCGCGGAAGAAGTTCAGCCCGATCACGCGCTCTTTGGGAAGGCGCGACAGGCGAGACTCGTAACTGTTGTATTGTTCGATGTTGCCGGCGTGATCGACGGCGATCAGGCCGAACGGCAACTCGTCGATCTCGTCCGGCGAAAGTTCGAAGAGGTCGTGTTCGTCGGACATGAGAGGTCGCTTTCCTTAACTCCTCAAGGCAGGTTCCCTTTTTGGCGAACGGCTGGTTACCCCATTTGCTCGGTTCGGACGACATCGAACGCTTGGCGGCCGAAGGTCGCGTGGAGCATGTCAGGCGGCGCCACGTCGTTCCGCTTGACGGGCCGACGCCGGTCATCGTCGTCGGCGGCTACTTTCGCATCTTCCGAAACGCCGCGTTCGTCCGCGACGTCACGCTCGGGCTGGCCGCGCGCGGGGACGTGCTGGCGCCGGGGGCTGCCTTCGGCGACCGTTCGGCCGAGACCGGAGCGGAAGCCCTTTCGGAGGGGCACGTCCTGCTCGTCTCGGCCGAAGTCTGGCAGCGCTACGCGCTGACGGAGTCCGGCTTGTCCCTCAAGATGGCAGCATCGGTCGGGCGCCGGCTGGCGCGTCTGCAGAAGCGGCTCGAGCAGCTCAGCCGGGCGGGCGTCGAGAGCCGCGTCGCGACCAGCCTGATCGAGCTGGTCGACGACTTCGGGACCGCCGTCCCGGGAGGCGTCCGGCTCGACTTGCCGCTTTCGCAAGAAGACCTGGCGCGGCTGGCCGGTACGACGCGCGAGACCTGCTCGTCCAGCGTCGCTTCCTTTGCCCGGCGCGGCCTCGTGCGGGGCGGCCGTCTGCGCGGCCTGGTCGTCGTCGACCGCGCGGCGCTCCTCACGCTCGCCGAGGGCGGCTTCTGACCTGCCGCGACCGCGCGCGTTGACAGGGAGGCGCCGCTCCGGTAGAATTCGGGGGTTGTCGGCCCCCGTGGGCCGCCCCTTTCGCTTGCATTTCCCACTGTAAGGCACCCGATGCGCACCTACCAACAGAAGACGGCCGAGACTCAGCATGACTGGTACGTCGTCGACGCGGCCGGGCAGCGGCTGGGCATGCTTGCCGTGCGCATCGCTCGCGCGCTTTCGGGCAAACACAAGCCGACCTGGACGCCGCACATCGACGACGGCGACAACGTCGTGGTGATCAACGCCGCGAAGGTCGAGCTGAGCGGCGACAAGTGGAATCAGAAAGTCTACCACCGTCATAGCGGCTTTCCGGGCGGCCTGCGCACCGAGACCGCGCTCGAAGTGCAGAAGAAGCACCCGGAGCGGCTGGTCGAGCGCGCCGTGCGTGGGATGTTGCCGACCAATCGGATGCGCGACGTCCAGCTTCGCCGGCTGAAAGTCTACGCCGGCACCGAGCACCCGCACGCGGCCCAGCAGCCGAAGGAGCTCTTCTAGCACGTGGAAGCCACCGAACAGTTCGCCGGAACCGGCCGCCGCAAACGAGCCGTCGCGCGCGTGAAGCTCACCCTTGGTCAGGGCGTCATCACCATCAACGGCAAGCCGGTCGACGAATACTTCGGACGCTCGAGCCTGTTGCAGGTCGTCCGTCAGCCGCTCGAAGTCACCCAAACTGGCTCGCGCTTCGATGCCGTGGTCAAGACGCAAGGCGGCGGAATCGCCGGCCAAGCCGGCGCGGTGCGCCACGGAATCGCTCGCGCGCTACTCGACATGGACGAGACGCTGCGCGAGCCCCTGCGCAAGAACGGCCTGCTGACCCGCGACCCGCGCGAAAAAGAGTCGAAGAAGTACGGCCGCAAGCGCGCCCGCAAGCGCTTCCAGTTCTCGAAGCGCTGAGCTTGCGCGGCGGGTTGCTAGCACCCCGCTAGATCTTCGAGGACGCTCAGCAGCGCGGTGTGGTCCCACCCGCCGCGCCCGGTCGCCACGAGCGCGGTGTAGAGCTGCTCGATGAGCGCGGTCAGCGGAAGCGTCGCGTCGAGACTGCGCGCGAGGTCGAGCGCGCTCCGCAGGTCCTTGCGCTGGAAGACGGCTTTGGCGCGCGGCGCGAAGTCGTGCGCGGCCATCGACGCGCCGCGCAGGTCCATGACGCGGCACGCGGCCAGGCCTCCGCCCAGCACGCGCAGCATCGCCTCCGACGAGACGCCGGCCTTCTCGGCGAGCAGGAGCGCTTCGGACCCGGCGCCGATGTGCAACCCCACGACGAGCTGGTTGCAGGCTTTGACCGTCTGGCCGGCGCCGCTGGGACCGCAGTGCACGATCGTCGTGCCCAGCGCGCGCAGGACCGGCTCGGCGCGCTCGACGTCGGCGGCTTCGCCGCCTGCCATGATCGAGAGCTTTGCGGCCGCAGCACCTTCGGGGCCGCCGCTGACCGGTGCGTCGACGAACGCTACGCCGTGCGCGCGCGCCTCGGAAGCGAGCTCGCGCGCGACGCCCGGCGCGATCGTGCTGGTGTCGATCAGCAGCAGTCCGGCTCGCGCGTCGGCGAGAACTCCGCTCTCGCCGCGCACGACGGCGGCCACGTCGGGGCTGTCGGGCAGCATCGTAAGCACCGCGTCGACGCTCCGCGCGACGGCGCGCGGCGAGTCTGCCGCGCTCGCGCCCGCGGCGACCAGTTCGTCGATGGCGGAGCGGCTACGGTTGCAGACCGTGAGCTGAAAACCGGCGGCGAGCAGGTTTCGTGCCATCGGCTCGCCCATATTGCCCAGACCGATGACGCCGACGCGCGCGATTGACATCGCGCGAGCTTACATGGGCAGGCGGCGCAGCCCCTTCGAAGACGGCCGCAGCGGCGAGATGAGCCCGCGGCGTTGCGTGAGCTGCTTGGGCAGAATCGCGTAGGCAGGGATCAGCTCGTCGCGGCCTTTGATGCGCGCCGCCAGCCGCTCGACCGGCACGCCGATCGGGCCGGCCAGCGCGAGCGTCGCCTCGTCGCAGTAGATCGCACCGGGCGGCGCGGCGGTCTGCATGCCTTTGGCCAGGTTGACCGCGTCGCCGATGACGGTGTAGTCCATCCGCATCGTGCTGCCGATGTGTCCGGCCACGACCTCGCCGGTCGCAAGCCCTACCGAGATCTCGAGCGGCTCGTCGAACAGCGGCGCCATGCGGCCGACGACCTCGTGCAAGCGCAGCGCCGCCGCAACGGCGCGGGCCGCGTCGTCGTCGCGCAGCAGCGGCGGCCCGAAGACCGCCATCAAGCCGTCGCCGTAAAACTTGTCGAGCAGACCGTCGCAATCGAAGACGACGCGCACGGCTTCCTCGAAATAGGCGTTGAGGATCTCGACCACGCGTTCCGCGGGCAAGCGCGCGGCGAGCGACGTGAAGCCGCAGATGTCGGCGAACAACATCGTCGCGCGTTCGCGCTGTCCGCCCATCTTGATTGAAGACGGGTCGTTCATGAGCGACTTGACGACGTGCGGCGCAAGGTAGCGCGAGAACGTCTCGCCGATGCGCAGGCTGCGGGTGACCTCGGCTTCGTGCGCCTTCTCGAGCCGGCGTTGCTTGGTGACGTCGGTGACGACCAGCGCGGCGCCGGTGCCTTCGTGGCTGGCCAGCGGCGAAAGGCGCATTTCGAGAACCAGCTCCGTGCCGTCGCTGCGCTGCGCCTCGACCTCGGCGCGCAACTGGACGGCGCCCGAGGAGAAGAACATGTCGAAGAGCTCGGGAAACTCCGGGATCACCTTGGCGAGCGCGGTCGCCGTCTTGCCGACGATCTTTTCGGCTTTGATCCCGAACGTCGCCTCGGCGGCGCGATTGAAGGTCGTGACCTTGCGCCGCGGCGAGAAGGTGATGACACCGTTGGCGATCGCCTCGAGAATGCGTGTCTGAAACGCCTGCAGCGCGGTGATGCGCGCTAAACGCTCGCGTTCTTCTTTGAACAAGCGCGCGTTCTCGATGGCGAGCGCGGCTTGCGACGTCAACGCGATCAGCAGCTCGCGGTCGTCGCGTCCGAAGAGGGCCGGATCGCTGCACGAGTCGAGATAGACTGCGCCGATGACCTCATCGCGGACGCGTAACGCGACGCATCCGATCGAAAGCGCGTCGTGCAGCTCCGCGTTAAACAGCGAGTCGCTCGACGCGTCGCTTGAAAAGACCGGCTCGCCGGTCTCCAACACGAGGCTGACGATCGTCTTCGATGGGGCGGAGCCTTCGTCGCTGAACTGGGCCGGTTCGAAGCCGTGCGCGGCGGCAACCCGCTGGCCGTCGGCCAGCACGAGCACGCCGCGCTCGGCGTCGCTCACGTCGACCGCGAGCTCGAGTGCCGTCTGCAGCACCGCTTCGAGCTCGAGGGACGCGCCCATGAGCTGGACGGCGCGCGCCAAACGCAGGGATTTGGCCGGCGTCGTGAGACCCATCTGCCGGCGTACGACCTGCAGTGCGCGTGCTGTTTTCGGATCGCCGTTCGCCAGGGCGCCGGCAAGCGTCTCGAGCGCCTCGCGGGGCTCTTGGTCGCCTGCGGGTTTGCGCCTGGACGATCTCATGCCGGCGGCTCGAGGTTCGCGGGGAACGCGCCGACGCGCGCTTGCCGCCATGTCGAGACAGATTCGTCAAAGAGAAAAAGCATCGGACCTCACATGCTTGTTCGGCCACGACGCGAACCCACCTTAGCCCGCCCGTCACGCGCCGGCAAAGCGCCGGTGAGGGCGCGTTCACAGCCTTGAGCTATCGTGGCTGGCATGAATCTGATACCCGGAGATCTGGCCGCTGCGGCCGCCGCGGCGCGCGACCGCTTGAATGGCTTTGCCGCTGTGACGGCGACCGCTAACACCTCTCCCGGCAACGCCGACGGCACCCTCGGCTCGATGGCGAGCGCCGCTCGCGAGGCGATCTTCGCCGACGCCCTGCTGGGCGCGCTGCGAGCCCGCCTCGAGGAGCTCAAGGGAGTCGCCAAGTGAGCGAATTCGACGTCCTGGCCGCCGCCGCGGCCGGCATGGACGCGCAACGAGCCGCGCTCGACGTCGCGGCGCGCAACGTCGCCGCCGCCGAAGCCGCACCGGGCGGGGCGACCTTCGCTCGCCTCGTTCCCCGCTTCAGCCTGGCCGCCGCGCCGGAGACGGCCGGCGCCGCCTTCGACCCCGCTGCGGCCGCCGACGACGTGCCCGATCCCGAGGTTGACGGCATGCCGGATTCCGGCAGCTCCGGCGATCGTGCCGTCCGCTTTGCCGGAACGGTGAGCGAGCGCGGAAGCGACGCGGACGCGGTGACCGAGATGGTCGCCGTGCTCGACGCGCAGCGCGCCTACGAGGCCAACGCGTCGGTCTTCGACGTCGGCAAGAGGCTGGCCGAGCGTACGATCGACTTGGGCCGGTTATGACCGTCGAGCCTCTCGTCCCCGCGCCGCCGCTCGCGCCGGCAGCCGAGCCCGATGCGCCGCTGAGTTTGGGAACGGACGCGCCGGCCGCTCCTGCGCCGTCGTTCGCCGGCGCACTCGAGCGCCTGCTCGGCGACGCAAGCGATGCGCTGCAGCGGGCCCAAGGCGCGGAGCAATCGTTCGCGAGCGGCCGCGGCGGCCTGCAGGAGATGGTGCTCGAGCGCGCTCAGGCCGACGTCGCGCTGTCGCTGGCGACGGCCGCCGCCTCACGCACGGTCGCCTCGCTCACGAGCATCATGGGCATGCAGGTGTAAGCGGTGACGGTATTGCTCGAACGCTGGCGGCGGCTGGGAAAAGCGCGACGGCTCGCGCTCGCTCTGCTCGCGCTCGCCACGGGCCTGGCCTTGGCCGTGAGCGCCTTCTACGAGCGCGACACGCGCGTCTCGTTGTTCGCTGCGCCGCTGCGCTCCGAACAGGTCGGCGAGGTCGTCGAACTGCTGGCGGAGTGGAACGTGCCGTTCGTGGCCACGAGCGACAACGTTCGCGTCGACCTTCGGCACCGCAACGAGCTGCTCTTACGGCTTTCGCTTGCCGGCGCGCCGCACCAGCACCTCGAGAGTTCGAGCGAAGTGCTCGCCAAGGCCGGCCCGCTGACGCCGCAATCGGTGCTCGACGCGCAGGAGCGCGAAGGTCTCGCCGGCGACCTCGCGGCCGGCCTGCGCGGGCTGCAGGGCGTCGCCGACGCGCGCGTCATCGTCGCGCCGGCGCGCGAAGCGGCCTATGCCGACGAGTCCTCGCGCGACGCGAGCGCTTCGGTGCGCATCAGCCTGCAGCCCGGTGCGACGCTCTCACGTGGGGCCGTCGAGGGCATCCGCCAGTTCGTGGCCGCGGGCGTGCCGGGGCTCGAGCCGAAGCGCGTCGCCATCGTCGACGACCGCGGACTGGCGCTCGCCGAAGACGCGTCCGCGCCGGCGGCCGACGAGTCGCAGGCACTGCAGCAGTCGTTGCAGAGCGCGCTCGATCAGGCGCTGGGCGCGGGCGCCACGATCGTGCGCGTGCACGCCGCCTACGACGCGCGCAGCCGCGAAGTTCGCGAGATCGTGCGCAAGCCGTTCGGCAGCCGGCCGATCGGGAGCACGACGCTCGAAGAGCGGTACCAAAGTGCGAACAAGCACTACGCGAAGGTGCACGCGAGCGAGGACCGCGGAAGCGACTTCGAGGACGAGCGCATCGACGTTCCGGCCGGGCGGCTCGAGCGCATCTCGGTCGCCGTCGCGGTCGACTCCACGCGCCGGCTCGATCTCGGCAAGATCCGTTCGCTCGCGGTCGCCACGCTGGGCATCGATCCCGGCCGCGGCGACTCGCTCTCCGTCGAGGAGGTTCCGTTCGTGAAAGCGCCGGCCCGCGGGCTCGTACCGCGCTCCGCCATCGCGTTCGGATTGCTGGCGGAACTGTTGCCGACGCTGTTGCTGGCGGCCGCCCTGCTGTTCGCCGGACGCTGGGGCGCGAAACCGCTCGCCGTCGCGCTCGAGCGTTGCTCGCAGCGCTTCTCGCTCCGCAAGGCGGCGCGCGCGGTCGCCGGCTTCGCACCCGCGCAAGTGCGCGGCGCACTCGAGAAGGAGCCGCCGCACACCGCCGCCGCTATCATCAGCGCGCTTCCGGCGGCGACTGCGACCGCGGTGCTCGAACTCTATCCACCCGAAGAGCGGGCCGCGATCGTCAACCGCATGGCGCGCGCCGCGGCGCCGGTCGTGCCCGACTACGAGACCCTCTTGCGTCGTGGTTGAGGGCTTCATTCCACTCGCTGCGTTCGTCCGGGCCGCTTCGCGTTGCGATGAACCGCTGGCGCCCGATCCGAAGCCAAGCTCGAGGCCGCCGGAAAAGACCGTGCGCGAGCCGCGCGTGCAGCCCGAGCGCGACGCCGAGGTGCCGCACGCGGCGCTGGTGCAAGAGCTCACGTTGCTGCGGCTCGCCGCGCTCGAAGCCTACGAGCGCGCGCGCTCGCGCCTGCTGGAGTCGCTGGCGCGCGACGTGTTGGCGCGCGAACTGCTGCTAGCGCCGGCCGAGATCGAGGTGCTCGCGCGCCGCGCGCTCGCGGCGTTCGCGGAAGCGGAGCCGCTCGGCCTCGCGCTCGCGCCGCAGGATGCGGAGCGCGTCGCGCTCACGCTTCCGGTACGTGCCGATCCTGCGCTCGAGCCAGGCGACCTCGTCGTCGAGGTTCGCGACGGCGAGTTGGAATCGCGTTTCGCCTTTCGCGTGCGGCTCGCGCTCGAAGATGCGGCCGGCGACGCGTGATCGCGCGCGGGGTGGGCTGCGTCGTACGCACGCTCGGGGATACGGTTCTGGCCGCGTTGCCGCGCGCGCGCATAGGCGACGGCGTGTACGTCCGGGCGGCCTCCGGAGCGTGCGTCGCCGGTCGCGTCGCCGCGGTCGAGCGCGCCCGCGTCGCGATCGCGCCGTTCGGTTCGCTCTTGGGCATCGCGGTCGGCGACCGGGTCGAGATCGCCGACGACGCGTTGTCGTGCGTGCTCGGATACGGCGCGCTGGGCCGCGCGCTGGATGCGGCCGGCGAGGCGCTCGACGAACGCGGGCCGGTCCGCGGAACGCGCCTGCGCGTCGCCGGCAGCGCCGCGCCGGCTCCGTGCGAGCGCCGCGCGATCGACGCGCCGTTTTGGACCGGAGTTCGCGCGGTCGACGGTCTGCTGACCCTCGGACGCGGCGCGCGTATCGGCATCTTCGGCGCGCCCGGCGCCGGCAAGACGACGTTGCTCGAGACGATCGCTGCGAACGCGAGCGGGGATGCGGTCGTGTTGGGCCTGATCGGCGAACGCGGCCGGGAAGCGCAGGCCTGGCTCGAGCGCGTCGACCGGCGGACGACCGTCGTCTGCGCGACCAGCGACCGCAGCGCCGCCGAGCGCGTGCGCGCCGCCGAGGTCGCGCTGGCGCAGGCGGTCGCGCTGCGCGCGCGAGGCCTCCACGTGGTCCTCGTGCTCGACAGTTTGGCGCGTTACGCGGCCGCGCTGCGCGAAGAACGGGTCGCGTTGAACGAGCCGGTCGGGCGGGGCGGCTATCCGCCGGGTGTCTGGGCCGCGCTGGCGCGCTATCTCGAGGGCGCGGGGAACGCCGCGCGCGGCTCGATCACGCTGCTGGCCACGGTTCTCTCCGACGGGCCCGACGAGCGGGAGCCGCTCTCCGACGCGGCCCGTTCGCTGCTCGACGGCCACATCGCGTTGACCAGCGAGCTGGCTCGAGCCGGCCACCACCCGGCGATCGACGTGCTCGGGAGCAGCAGTCGAACGATGAACGCCGTGACCGAGCCGGCCCACCGGCGCGACGCCGAACGGGTGCGGGCAGCCCTGGCGCTCCTGCACGCGACGCGCGACCTCCGGGCGCTCGGCATGGCGGCGGACGCTCCCGAGCTGGGGCGAGCGGTCGCCGCCGAACCGGCCGTGCTGGCGTTCTTGAGACAGCGAGAAGCCGCGCTGCCGTCAGAGACGCTGCGCACGCTGCGTTCGGCTGCGGCGCTGCTGGAGCCGCGCGAATGAGTCTCGTGGACGACCTGCGCGCCGTCGAGGGGCGCATCGCTCAGATCGCCGGCGCCGGTGCCGTGCCGGTCCTGCCTCGCCCGTCTCCGGGCGGCGCGCCGGCGTTCGGCAAGCTGGTCGCGCGCTCGCTCGATGCGCTGCTCGAACCTGCCGCCAGGGCGAGCGGCGTCGATGCGGCACTTGTCGAAGCGGTGATCGCGAACGAATCCGGGTTTAATCCCAGGGCGACTTCCCCGACCGGAGCGCAGGGGCTCATGCAGCTCATGCCTTCGACCGCGGCGGCGCTCGGCGTTGGAGACTCTTACGATCCCGCACAGAATGTCCGCGGCGGTGCCACGTATCTGCGTCAACTGCTCGACCGCTTCGGCGGCGATCTACGAGCGGCGCTTGCCGCATACAACGCTGGTCCCGGCGCGGTCGAGCGCTACGGCGGCGTCCCGCCCTTCCCCGAGACGCGCGCCTACGTGGAGCGCGTGCTCGCGACCTATCGCGCGCTCGGCGGCGATCCTTAGCTTCGCGCTGGCGGCGCCCTTCGCGCCGGCCGCGGCCGACCCGGCGGCGACTGCTCCGGCGGCGACTGCTCCGGGGACCGACGTGCGAACGCTGCTGCAGCGCTACGCGCGCGCCATCGCGGACGCGAACGCCCCCAAAGCCGATCCGCTCGAGACCAGCGGGACGCTGTCGGGCGGCGGGATGAGCGGCAGCTTTCACAGCTGGCTCGACGGCGACAACGAACGTGACGACCAGAGTTTGGGCCCGCGCACGGAGACGACGTTGCGCAACGGAGCGCGCGTCTGGTTTGCCAGCGACGGCGCCACGCGCGAGCTGACGGGCATCCTGCTGCGCCGCGCGCGCACGCAGCGCTTCATCGATTCCGGCGATTTCGCGGCGGCGCCCGAACGCTGCGCGGCGCTCGGCCGGACCACCCTCGCCGGCAAAGCGGCATACGCGCTGGACGTCGCGGCCGACGGCGGCGAGACCGAGACCGTCTATCTCGACGCGAAGACGTGGCTGCCCGCACGCATCGCTTACGACGACGACGACGGGCGCACGACCGTCGACCTCTCCGATTGGCGCAGCGTTGGCGGGCGCCGGTTTCCGTTCCGGGAGGTCGTCTCCGATGGCGACCATGCCTTCGACACGCTGCAGCGCACCCTCGCGCTCGATGTCGGCGGGACGATCGATTCGTCGGTCTTCGCACCGCTCGTGGGGCGGCGCATCGAGATGAGCGCGCCCGAGAGCGTGCGCTTGTCATACGTCGACGGACACGACTACGCGCCGGTCACCATCGCCGGCCGCAGTTTCAACTTCTTGCTCGACTCGGGCTCGCAGAACATCGTCATCGACCGCCGCGTCGCGCAGGCGCTGGGGCTGGTGCAGGTGGGCGCGCTCGAGGCCAGCGGCGCCGCGCGCACGGGCGGACTGCAAGTCGCGCGGCTGGCGGAGCTCGACGTCGGCAGCGGCAAGCTGCGCGACCTCGTGGTGACGACGCTCGACCTGCGGTCGTCGACCAAAGGCGCCTTTCACATCGACGGAATCTTGGGCTATCCGTTCTTCGCGGCCGCAACGGTACGCATCGATCACGCCAACGGCAGCATGACCTTCGGTCCGCCGGGGAGCCTGCCGTCGAGTGGCGAGCGCATCGCGCTCGAGACGGACCGCGCGCTCCCCGAAACGCACTTGCGCGTCAACGGCTCGGTCGACGCACGCTTCATCCTCGACACGGGCAACGCCGCGGAACTGCTGTTGTACCGGCCGTTCGTGGAAGCGCATCCGGGCGTCGTCGCCTACAGCGCGACGAACCGGCGCAGCTACGGCATCGGCGGCGCGACCTCGTCGTATCGCACGATGCTCGACGAGCTCGACTTCGGCAGCACGCCGATCTATCACAGCGAGACCGACGTCATGCTCGCCACGCGCGGCGCCTTCGCCGACCGCTTCGACGCGGGCAACGTCGGGCTCGGCCTGCTAAAGAATTTCGTCGTCACGCTCGACGAAGCGCAGAACGCGTTGTATCTCGAGCGCAGCACCGCCTTCGACGACGGCCGCAACCGCGACTGAACCGAAGGCCGCGGAGCCCGGGTTCACGTGAAGATAACGGGCCCGTCACGTGACGGCATGAAGCGCGCGCTATAGTCGGCCTCACAATGAGTGAGGATAGCGTAAGCTCGACCCGCAACATCGGCGTCATCCAACTGCGCCTGCCGTATATCGACAGCCGCTCGCTTTCGCAGGCGTGGTTCTCGGCGCTGCACCTGGCCTCCGACGAAAAGGCCCCCGCGGCGCGCCGGCGCGCGAAACCGAACGGCGCGCCGGCGAACGTTCCGAAGCCGCTCGCGCCGCGCGAAGGCGCGGTCGCGAAGCCGGTCGCGCGGACGGCGCCGGCCCGCAGCCGCGGGTACGCGGCCGGAGCCGCCGCAGCGACGGACGGTTCCCCTCGCGGGCGCGCGCGCCGGGCCGCGCTCTGCGTAAGCGCCGCGGCGGAGCGCAGTTATCCGCCGGTCCGCGCGTCGTTCGCGTTCGGGCTCGACGGTGCGCGCGTGCACATCCTCGTGCGGCGCGACGGCGCGACGCTTCACGTGCTCGCGCTGTGCGCGGCGCGGCACGTCGAGCTCGTGCGCCGCGCCCTGGCCTGCGCCGACCTGCACCTGCGCGCACGCGGCGAAGCGGTCTGCTCGTCGGTGCGAGCGCTCGCCGTCGAGGAAGTCTGCGCATGATCGACGCGGCCGTCGCCGACGCATTCGCGCGCATCGATTCGCGCCAGCAGGATCTGCTCAACGCTTTCAGGCCGGGCTTCGAGCCGCGCGCCGGCGATGCGGCGGCTCGCGCGCCGCAACGCTCCCCGAGCCTCGATCCGCTTTCCGCCGTCGCGCCCGAAGGCGCTTACTTCGTCAGCGCGGGGCCCGACGGAAACGCACGTCTGGGCCGCGACGGTTCGTTCGCGCTTGCCGCAGGTGAGCTGCGCGCGTCCGACGGTGCGCCGGTCCTCGGGTTTCTGGTCGGCGAGCGGCGCGGCGCGCCGGTTCCGTTGCGCGTCGACCCGATCGACCTCGCGCTCGGGCGCGTCGCCGACCCGCGCATCGCCGCGGACGGAACCGTCTCGTACCTGCGCACGACCGTCGACCCGCGCGGGGGCGAGCGCCGCAGTGAACGCGTTGCGCTGGGACGGTTGGCGCTCGCGAAGCTGCCCGCAGGCTCGCAGCCGGTGCGGCTCGACGCGACCCACGTCGCGCCGCCCGCGGGCGTCGCAGCCTTTGTCGGCGTGCCGGCGGAAGGCGCGTTCGCGCCGCTGGCGACCAACGCGCGCGACCTCGGCCGCCTCGACGCAGCCGCGGGCCTGCAACGCTTGCAGGAAGCATTCCTCTCGTTCGACGCGATACAGGCGGCGCACCGGGCGCGCGGCGCGACCGAGCAGGCCACGCTGGATCTCGTCAAATGATCGCGGCGCTCACCTTCGGGCCGCCGCTGATGCTCGACGGCCGGCGCAGCTTGCGGACGGCGCGCTTCCAATCGCGCTCGAGCCTGCCGCTGTCGGCGAGCTGTCTGGTCGCCAACGGCGTGCGCGAGCAGCTGGTGCGGCTGCTCGCCGCCGAGATCGACGTCGAGCTGGTCGAGCCGGCGATCCCCGGTCCGGCCGAGCGGCGCATCCTGCTCGAGGGCGCGATGGTTCGGCGCGTGCGGGGCCGGCTTTGCGACGGCTTCGTCATCCTGCGTCCGGCCGACGCGCGCCACTTGGCGGCGCTCGCCTTCAAAGAGCCGCAGCGTTCCGAGAGCGCTCCGCTCTCGGAGATCGAGCGCACGACGCTCGAGCGCATCGTCGGTTCGCTCGTTCCGCTCTGCGCCAGCCTGTGCGGCGCGCTTGGGCCGGTGACGCTCGAATCGAGCGAACGCGCCGCCTGCGATCTGACGACGTATTTCGAAGTCCGCACGACGGGCGCGCAGCGCGCGGCGATCGGCTTTGCGCTGACGCGCGACCCGCTCGAGCAAGTCGGAGAACGGCTCTCTCTCGAGGATCTCGCCGACGTCGAGCTCGAGGGCACCGTCGAGTTCGCCAGCGGTTCGCTCGGCGTCCCCGGCTTTTCGCGGCTGGCTGAGGGCACGACGCTCAAGCTCGAGACACCGCTCGGCGCCGCGGGCCTGCTGCGTTTCGGAGAGGTCGTCTTCGGACGGGGCGCCTGCGGACTACGCGACGGGCGCAGCACGCTCGTCTTCGAGTCCGACGGAAGAGCGGCATGAGCGCCGAGGGACGTAATCTCGACCTCCTCATGAACGTTTCGCTCGGCGTGACGGTCGAGCTCGGGCGCTGCACGATGCGCGTCGGCGAGGTGCTCAAGCTCGGAAAGGGTTCGGTCGTGGAGCTCGACCGCGGCGCGGGCGAGCCCGTCGACGTGCTGATCAACCGGCGCCTGGTCGCGCGCGGCGAGGTCGTGGCAGTCGACGATCGCTTCGGCGTACGGCTGACCGAACTGCTCGCTCGCAAAACTCCACGGCCTTAGAGACACGAGCGCGATGGACAGCCTCTTCTCGCTGGCGCACCAAGCGCGTCCGGGTCTGCCGCTCGACGTGTTGGCCGGCCTGACGCTCCTGGGAATCGTGCCGTTCCTGGTCGTGATGACCACCTCGTTCGTGCGTATCGTGGTCGTGCTCTCGCTGGTGCGCTCGGCGATCGGAGCGTCCTCCCTTCCGCCTAATGCCGTGTTGACCGGGCTCGCGCTGGTCTTGACTTTTGTCGTCATGACGCCGACGTGGCATCGCATCTCGCAGGAAGCGCTCGAGCCGTACGGGCGCGGCACGCTCTCGCAACGGGCGACGTTCGAGCGCGGCATCGCGCCGCTGCGCAGCTTCATGCTGCGTCAGACGCAAGTCAAAGATCTGGCGCTCTTCGAAAAGCTGGCGCGCGTCCGGCCGGGCGATCCCTCCGGCGTTCCGCCCGAAGTCCTGCTTCCGGCCTTCGTCGTCGGCGAGCTGCGCAGCGCCTTCGCAATCGGCTTTGCGCTCTATCTGCCATTTGTCGCGATCGATCTGGCCGTCGCTTCGATCCTGATGGGGCTGGGCATGTTCATGCTCAGTCCGCCGATCGTCTCGCTCCCCTGCAAGCTGCTGCTCTTCGTGATGGTCGACGGCTGGGCGCTGGTCTGCGGCGGCATCCTGTCAAGTTTCCGTTAACGGTTGCTTCGCTTTCGCCGATGCCGTGCGTGGAACGCCTGCGGCGACCGATAATCGAAAGAGCCGCCGAACGACGGTACGGGGCTGCCAAGAAGGACCTTCTTAAGCGAATGCCCTACCGGGACAATATAGCCTACTCGGAAGTGGACACCGGGCAGATAAGACTCGCGTGGAGCGTTGCGATTCTCGTCCTCACGCTCAGCCTGGTTTCCATTCCGTTCGCGAACGTTCGCGTCGGCGAGTTCGAAGCGTTCGCGCCGGCGCTCGGCGCGATCGCAGTTTTCGCCCAGATACTCACCGCCGTTCTCCTGTTCAACCAGTACCGGCTTTCGCACTATGCACCGCTCGGCATATTGACGCTGGCCTATGCCGCGCTCGCCCTACTCGATGCCGCGCATCTGCTGACCCTCCCGCACTTCCTGAACGAACAAGGGTTTGCGGGCGCGCAGACGGCACCGTGGCTCTACTTCAACGCGCGAGGCGCGTTTCTGGTGATGATCGTCGCCTTCGGCTTCGTCGAACGCTCGTCGACGAGCGCGCGCAACGTGTTCCAGCAGCGGATCGTCACAGCGCTTGCGATTCTGGTCGCCGCCTATTCGGTCGCCGCCGTCCTCTTCGGAGCTCGCTACCCCGCACAGCTGCCCGTGGCGATCGTCGCGGGACACTTCTCGCCGCCTTGGCAGGAACTCGTCACCGCTTGCATCCTGCTGACGAACGCGGCCGCGCTGATCTTCCTCGTCAGCCTGGCGCGCCAGCGCCGGATGATCCACGTCTGGCTCGCGGTCGGCGTGCTCGCGATGCTGTGCGAGACTTACCTCACCAACCTCAGCGGCGACACGCGTTATTCGATTGGATGGTTCTTCTCGCGCATCGATTGGCTCGTCGCCTCGGGCGCCGTTCTGTTGTTGCTCCTCTATAACACCGATCGCGTCTTGCGCCGGCTCACCGCGCGAAACGACCGTTGCTACGAAGAGTCGGTCGTGGACACGCTGACGAGCCTGCTCAACCGGGAAGGCTTCATGCTCGCGCTCGACGACGACGTGCGGCGCGCGCAGCGAACCGGCGAGCAGCTCTCCATGCTGATGATCGACGTCGACGACTTCAAGCGCTACAACGACGAGCTGGGCAAGGTCTCCGGCGACTCGACGCTCGTCGCCGTTGCCGACGTGATTCGGAGCATGCTCGGGCGTCCCGGCGACAGCGCCTCGCGCTTCGGCGGCGAAGAGTTCGCCGTCCTGTTGCCCGAGACCGACGAACCGGGCGCGATTGCGGTCGCCGAGCGCATCCGGCGCGGCGTCGAACGCAGAAGCATCATCCATGGGAAAGGCGCACGGTTGCCCGTCCTGACCGTCAGCATCGGAGTCGCCTCGACGGACGACTATCCCACGACCGATGGCAACGAGTTGTGCATGCGCGCCGAAGCTGCGCTCTACGGCGCCAAAGCGGCCGGCCGGAACTGCGTGCGCGTCCAGGGGGCCTTTCGGGGGGCTAGCGCCGAAACTCGATTCGCAGGATGAGAATCAACGAGCTCCTGCCGCTCCGCCACCCCAACTTTTCCTTCGAGTTCTTTCCTCCCAAGACCGACGACGGCGTCGAGAGCTTGATGCGCACGGTCAAGGCGCTGCGCGTTCTCGATCCGACGTTCGTCTCGGTGACGCACGGCGCGCTCGGCTCGAACCGGGCGCGCGCCGTCGAGGTCGCCAAGCGCATCAAGGCCGAGCTCGACATCGAAGTGATGGCGCATCTCACCTGCGTCGGGCGGACGCGGGACGAATTGCGCGACGTCTTACGCGAACTGCAGTCCGCCGGGATCGAGAACGTGCTCGCCTTGCGCGGCGACCCGCCCAAAGGCGACGACCACTTCGTCGCGACGCCGGGCGGCTTCCGCTACGCCTCCGAATTGACCGGACTGATCGCCGCTGAGTTTCCGTTCACGATCGCCGGCGCCGCCTATCCCGAGAAGCATCCCGAAGCAGTGAGCTCCGAAGCCGATCTCGCCGCGCTCGTCGAGAAGGTGCACGCGGGCGCGCAATTCCTGGTGACGCAGTTGTTCTTCGACAACGAAGCGTACTTCGCGTTCGTCGAAAGGGCTCGCGCGGCCGGCATCGGCATTCCGATCATTCCGGGAATCATGCCGATCACCAACTACGAGCAGATCGCGCGTATGACCAAGATGTGCGGGGCTACGATTCCGGCGCGTCTGCTCGCAGAGCTCGAGGCGCGACGCGACGAGCCGGATGCCGTCGTCCAGCTGGGCGTGGCCTACACCGGGCTGCAGTGCGCCGACCTGTTGGCGCGCGGCGCGCCAGGCATCCATTTCTACACGCTCAACCAATCGCCGGCGACGCGGGCGGTCGTCTCGGCCTTGCTGGCCGCGCACTCGTTCGGAGAGCTCGCGAAAGCGTAACTTCGGCGCGGATCGAGAAAACGTAACCTTCGCGCCGCAACGCGGAAAGGAATGCGCCGTATCATCGGCGCATGACCGCGCTCGCCGCCATCGTCCGCGAATCGCTGATCGTCGCCGCGATTCTCTGCTTTCCGGTGCTCATCGCGGCGACGACCGTCGGCACGCTGGTCGCGATCCTGCAAGCGGCGACGCAGGTGCAGGAGCAGACGCTGACGTTGCTTCCCAAAATGCTCGTCGTCGGTTTGATGGTCGCGCTGTTTGGCGCGTTCGCTTTGGGACTCTGCGCTGCGCTGCTGCGCGACGCGGTTCGAGCGTTGCCCACGATCGTTCACGCCGCGTGACGTGCACGACGCCTTCTGGCTGATCTTCGCCCGCTGCGCGGGCTTCGTGTTTCGGGCGCCGGGCTTTTCGCATCCCAACGTCCCGGCGCCGGTGCGCGCCGGCTTCGCGCTCGCGCTCGCCGCGGCGCTCGACCACGCTCGCGGCTCGGCCGCGGCCTTCGCCCCCGAGCGCTTCGTGCCGGCGCTCGCGACGGAGCTTGCGTTCGGCGCCGCGATCGGAACCGCGGCGGCGATGCTGTACGACGGTGCGTACGCGGGCGGGCGCACGCTCGACGATTATGTCGGCATCCGAGCGAGCGTACCGAGCGCGAACGTAGCCGCGGGCGCGGGCTTCGGGCGTCTTTGGTCGCTGGCGCTGGCCGCGGCGTTCTTCGTCACCGGCGGGTACCGCATCGCGCTGACGGCGTTCGCTCAAACGTTCGCCGCGCTTCCGCCCGGCGCGCTGGTGCGCAGTGCCGCGCTGCAGACCTTCGCGCTGACGCTGCCCGCGACGCTGGTGCGAGCCGCGCTCTTCGTCGCCGGTCCGGCTCTGGCGGTCGCGTTCGTCGCGCAAGTCGGGCTGGCGGCGGTCGCGCGGGTCGTGCCGCGCTTCTCGACCTTCACGCTTGCCTTTCCCGTCGTCTTCGCCTGCGTGCTGCTAGCCACGCTCGCCGCGCTCCCGTACGTGCTGCCCGCCGCGGCCTCGCCCTGGATGGACCTCTCGGCCCTGCGAGCTCGTTAGCAGGCTGCGAGGTCGCTCGCGGCCGTCGCGGAAAACGGAGCCCCGATGCCGCGGAATTCAGTCGGTTCATGGTCTTGCCGGTGTGCGGCGGTCGTCCTCTGTGTAACCTTGCTTGCCGGCAGCGGCGGGAGCGCCGCGCAGCGTCACGGTCCCAATACGCTCGTCGCGCTGGTCCGCACCGACGCGGGGACGATGAACCCGCTCTACACCGAGACGGTTCAGGACGAAATCTATCAAGGCCTCGTCTTCGACACGCTCACCAACATCGATGCGAAGTACGCCCCGACACCGTGGCTGGCCACGGCGTGGTCGCACTCGACTGACGGGCTGCGCTGGAAGGTCGCGCTTCGGCGCGGCGTCGCCTGGTCGGACGGCGCGCCGTTCACTTCCAAGGACGTCGTCTTCAGCTTCAAGACGATGCTCGATCCCGCGGTCGCCTACAACGGCGCCGGCGACCTCGAATATATCAAGAGCGTGACTGCCGACGGACCCTATCGCGTCGCATTCGTGCTCAAACACCCGAGCGCACGATTCGTGGACGGCGCGCTCGCCAGCCTGATGCTGCCGGAGCATCTACTCGGAAAGATACCGGCCAACAGGCAGCGTTTCTCGCAGCTCGGCGAGCATCCGGTGGGGACCGGTCCTTATCTGCTCGAGCGCTGGCAGCACGACAGTCAGGCCGTCTTCGTCCGCAATCCGCACTGGTGGGGCGGCCTGGCGAAGATCTCGCGCTTCGACTTTCGCGTCATCTTCAACCCGCAGGCCGAAGTCGAGGCGCTGGAAGACGGAACGGCCGACCTTATCGACGACCTGTCGTTCGACTCCTACCAGCAGCTCGTGCGGGAGGCGCCGCAAATCAAGATATTGACCTTTCCATCGCTCTACATCGATACGGTGGAGATCAACCTGCGGCGTCCCGGCCTCTCCGACGTCGCGGTCCGGCAAGCGATGATGTACGGCTACGACCGTGCGGCCGTGGTGCGCGGCTTCTTCGAGGGCAAGACGCAGGTCGTCGACAACCTGATCCCGCCGGCGATGACGCTCTGGTACAACCCCAACGTGCAGAAGTATCCGTACGACCCCGACCGCGCGCGGGCGCTACTCGATGCGGCCGGCTGGAAGGTGAGCGCCGACGGCGTTCGGCGGAAGGGCGGTACGAGGCTCTCGTTCGAGCTGCTGGTGAACCAGGGCTCGGCCTTCGTGATCGACGAGATACTCGCGTATCAAGCGGACATGCGCGCCATCGGCATCGACGTGGCGGTGCGCCAGCTCGACTTTCCCTCGCTCGCGAACCGCACGTACGCCGGCAAGTACGATATGGTCGCTGACGCGCGCGGCGGCGCGACCGACCCGGATTACTACAGCGTGCTCCATTCCTCGCAACAGCCGCCGGCCGGCGCGAACACGACCGGCTACGCCGATCCCGTCGTCGACCGCGATTTGACGCTAGGTTTGCGGACGCTCGACTACGCGGGGCGGCGCGTCTATTACAATCAGATGCAAGCGCAGCTCGCGCGCACGCTGCCGATGCTCTGGCAATACAGCCGCTTCGCGGCGACGGCCTACTCGCCGCGCCTGGAGCTCGATCCGAAGGCGACCCTTCAGTCGCCGCTGCTGTGGTACAACGTCTTCGACTGGAAGCTGAGCTCGTGACGAACTATATCGCGCGCCGCATCCTGGGTGCGATTCCGCTGCTGCTCTTCATCAGCGTCGTGACCTACGCGATGATGGCGCTGACGCCCGGTGGCCCCGCGGCGGTGCTCGGTCCGAAGGGCCAAGGCATCTCGCCCGAGGCGGTCCGGCGCCTGAACGCGCTCTATGGCCTCGACAAGCCGTGGTACCTGCAGTATTTCTATTGGCTCAAGGAGCTCGTGCTGCACGGTTCGCTCGGCACGTCCTTCGTCGATCACCGCCCGGTCATCGAGAAGGTGCTCGAGAAGCTCCCCGTGACGATCGAGATGGTGGGGCTAGCGTTGCTGTTGACGCTCCTGACCGCGTTGCCGATCGGAATCTACGCGGGCGCCCACCGCAACTCGCTCTTCGACACGCTTTCGTCGGCGCTCGGTTTCGTGTTCTACGGCGTGCCAGTGTTTTGGCTGGCGATCGTGCTGATCAACATCTTCGCGGTCAGCCTGCGCTGGTTTCCGTCTTCCGGGATCGCATCGCTGGGCCACGAGGACGACGTTCTCGACCGGTTACGTCATCTCGCGCTGCCCGTCGTCGCGCTCGCGCTGGTCTCGTTCGTCAGCTGGATGCGCTATCAGCGGAGCTCCATCATCGAGGCGATGGGCGCTCCGTACATTCGCACCGCGCGGAGCAAGGGTCTCTCGGAACGCGAAGTCCTCTTCGGCCACGCTCTGCGCAACGCGCTGCTGCCGGTCGTCACGCTGCTGGGCCTCAGCCTTCCGGCGCTCGTCGGCGGCGCCTACTTCGTCGAGTATATCTTCTCGATTCCCGGAATCGGCTACCTGACGTTCTCGTCGATCTTCAGCCGCGACTATCCCACGCTGATGGCGATTACGATGCTGACCGCCGTGCTGATCGTCGCCGGCAACCTGCTCGCCGACATCGCGTACGCGCTCGTCGATCCGCGGATCCGGTACGAATAGGTGCTGCGCACGCTGCGCCGCTTCGCCCGCGAACGCTCGGCCCTCCTCGGAGCGGCGTTCTTCGTCGTTCTGCTGGCGGCGGCGCTGCTCGGACCGCTGCTGGACGGGGCCTCTCCGGTGAACATCGATCACGCGTTGCTCGGCCACCCCGGGCCGCCGTCCGCCGCGCACTTCTTCGGCACCGATCTGCTCGGCCGCGACGAGTTCGTGCGCGCGCTCTACGGCGCTCGGGTCTCGCTTTGGGTCGGCGTGGCCGCCATGCTCGTCTCCCTGGTCGTCGGCACGACCTACGGAGCCGTCTCGGGCGCGGCCGGCGGCGTCGTGGACGGCTTGATGATGCGCTTCGTCGACGCGATGCTCTCGTTCCCCACGTTCTTCTTGCTGCTGATCGTCTCGGCGCTGACCAACCGCTTCTCGTTGACGATGATCATCTTGATCATCGGGCTCACGGGCTGGCCGGGGCTTGCGCGGCTGGTGCGCGCCGAAGTCCTGTCGCTGCGCGAACGGGACTTCGTCGAAGCCGCGCGAGCGCTCGGCGCGAATCCGGGGCGCATCGTCTTGCGGCACCTCATTCCGAACGCGCTCGCACCGGTCGTCGTGGCCGCGGCCTTCGCAGTCGGCGACAACATTCTGGCCGAGTCGTCGCTGTCGTTCTTCGGCCTGGGCGTGCAGCCCCCGCAGCCCTCCTGGGGCAACATGCTGCAAGACGCGTTGACGCCCGAAGCGCAGAAGGCGCCCTGGCTGGTGCTGGCCCCGGGCTTGCTGATCGTGGCGACCATCCTCGCTTTCAGCCTGATCGCCGACGGCATACGCGTCGCGCTCGACACCTCGATCGGCCAGCAGACCGGCGACGACGAAGAGCCGATCGAGACGCGTCCGGCGACGTTCGTGCCTTCGCCGGCGTCGCAAGCCCGCGCCGCGCCGCCGTAACGAAACGGACGCTTGCGCGCAATCGGCGCGCGTTAACGTCATGACATGTCCGAGGCCGAGAAGCCCTTCGAAGCGACTCCGAACCGGCTCGAACGCGCGCGGCGCGAAGGCGACCTGGCGCGCTCGCAAGAACTCGGCGCCGTCGCTTCGCTGCTGTGCTCCAGCCTCGTGCTGTTCGCCGTGCTCGGCCCGCTCGCGGCCGCGGCGCGCGCGGCCGTGCTGGGCGCGGCGCGCCCGGCGACGTTCTCGCCGCTGCCGTACGCCCTGCTCGTCACGGGCGTGCTCGGCGCGATGCTCGCGGGCCTCGGCGGCGCGGCCCTTGCCGCGTACGCGCAAGCCGGAACGGTAACGTTCAGATTCCCTTCGCCGGCGTGGAAGAAGCTCGACCCGAGCGAGGGGCTCAAGCGCATGTTCTCGCGCGACGCGGCGCTCTCGGGCGTCAAGGCGCTCGTCGTCGCGAGTTGCGTCTCGTGCGCGCTGCTGCCCGTCGTGCGCTCGATGCTGGGCGCGAGCGCCGCCTCGGCCGCCGGGCTGGTCACGCTCGGATGCAGCGGTTTGCGCGGAGTCTTCGGCGGAGCGCTCACCGTCGGCGTTGGCTTCGCCGCGCTCGACGCCGTGCTCGAACGCGCGAAGTGGCGGCGCCGCCTGCGCATGACCTTCGACGAGCTCAAGCGCGACCACAAGCAAAGCGAGGGCGATCCGCTGCTGCGCGGCAAGCGGCGGCAGCGGCATCGCTCGCTCGTGCGCGGCTCGGCGACCAGGCTCGCGCAAGCGGCCTTCGTCGTGGCCAATCCCTCGCACGTTGCGATCGCGCTCGAGTACCGCCCGCCCGAGGTCGCCGTGCCGCGCGTGCTGGTGCGCGCGATCGACGAAGGTGCCCAGGCGATCAAACGGCGCGCGCGCGAGCTGCGCGTTCCCGTCGTCGAAGAC
This sequence comes from Vulcanimicrobiaceae bacterium, assembly GCA_052267165.1. Lineage (GTDB taxonomy): Bacteria > Vulcanimicrobiota > Vulcanimicrobiia > Vulcanimicrobiales > Vulcanimicrobiaceae > CAWICD01. The sequence goes on from JBKQHO010000019.1 coordinate 130,953, forward strand.
GTCGCGCTGGCGCGCTCGCTGCTCGCGACCGCCGACGTCGGCGAGTACATTCCGCCCGCGGCCTACGTCGCGGTCGCGGCGATCGTCGCCGCGCTGCTGCGTAGGGGCCTGCTGCGGTGAACCCGCGGGCCGCGACCTACGGCTTCGCCGCGATCGTCCTGTCGATCGTCGCGATCCTGCTCGTGCCGTTGCCGCCGCTCGTGCTCGACGCGCTGCTCGCGATCAACATCCTGGGCTCGGGCGTGGTGCTGTTGATCAGCCTCACCGTCTCCGATCCGCTCGAGTTCGCGGCGTTCGCGCCGGCGCTGCTGATCGCGACGCTCTTCCGGCTCTCGCTCGACGTCTCCGCGACGCGCTTGATCCTGACGCAAGGCCACCTCGACGGCGGCGTGGGCACGCTCATTCCCGCCTTCGGCGCGTTCGTCGTCGGCGGCAATTTAGTCGTCGGTCTGATCGTCTTCGCGATCTTGGTGACGATTCAATTCGTCGTCATCGCCTCGGGCTCGCAGCGCGTCGCGGAGGTGGCCGCGCGCTTCACGCTCGATGCGATGCCGGGCAAACAGATGGCGATCGACGCCGAGGTGCACGCCGGGATGCTCGACGCGGAGACGGCTCGCCGCAAGCGCGCGCTCGTGCAAAAGGAAGCGGACTTCTACGGGGCGATGGATGGCGCCGGCAAGTTCGTCAAAGGCGACGCGATCGCGGCCCTGGTGATCGTGGTGCTGAACCTGATCGGCGGCGTCGTAGTCGGGATCGCCTACCACGCGATGAGCCCGCTCGACGCGCTCGGGACCTTCGCGATCCTCTCGGTCGGCAACGCGCTGGTGACGACGCTGCCGGCGTTCTTGCTCTCGACCTCGATGGGCTTGATGGTCACGCGCGTCGCCGCCGACGGTTCGCTCGGCGTCGACTTGGCGGCGCAGATCCTGGACCGCCCCGACGTGTTGCGGGCGGCAGGTGCGTTCGCGCTCGTCCTCGCGCTGGTTCCCGCGCTGCCGCGGCCGCTCTTCGTCGTGCTGGCGGCCGCGTTGTTCGCGCTCTCCGCGTTCGCGCGCCGCCGTCACGCGGCGCAGCTCGACGCGGCCAAGGCGGCGCACGCGGCGGCACGGCGCGCCGCGATTCGCCGGCCGGAGATGGCGCTGGGACTGGTCGGCGTCGATGCGCTCTCGATCGAGATCGGCGCGGAATTGGGCGGGCTGCTCGTGGCGCCGGTCGCGGAGCAACTCCTCGACCGCATCGGCGACGTGCGCCGCGCGCTCGCCGCCGACGTCGGCATCGTGCTGCCGGGCGTGCGTCTGCGCGACGATCTCGCGCGCGACCCGCAGACGTATGCGATACGGGTGCGCGATGCGCTGGCCGGTGAAGGGCGGTTGCGGCTCGACGCCGTGCTGGCGGTCGCCGACGAGGCCGTGCTCGAACGCTTGGGCGGGGAGCGCGTCCGCGAGCCGGTCTACGGGATGCCGGCCTGCTGGGTGCCGCCGGCTGCGCGCGAGCAGGCGACGGCCGCCGGCGCGCTCGTCTTCGACCCCGTATCGGTCATCGGTTCGCACTTGGCCGAAGCGGCCCGGCTCAACGCGGCGGTCTTGCTCGGGCGCCAGGAACTGACCACGCTGCTCGAGCATCTGCGAGCCGCAGTTCCATCGCTCGTCAAGGAAATCGGCGGCGAGGGTCTTCCGGTCGGCTGCGTGCAGCGCGTCTTCGAGCTCTTGCTGCGCGAACGCGTCTGGCCGCGCGACTCGGTCGCGACGCTCGAGGCGCTGATCGACGCGTCGGCAACGACGCGCGACCCGCGCGAACTAGCCGAAGCGGTCCGCCGCAAGATCGTCCCCCAACAGTTGCGCCGGCGCGGCCTCGCGCGGCTCGAGCCGTTGGTCGTGGCGCCCGACTTCGAGGCCGACCTTCAAGCCTGGCTGCTCGAGGGCAGCCTGACCCCGCGTCCCGAGATCGCGCTTCACTTGCGGGCAGTCGCGGCGGAGTACGTCACGCGGATGCCGCGCGAGCGAGCGTCGTTCGTCTGCACCGCCGCGCTTCGGCCCGCGCTAGCGGATTTTTTGGCGCGCTTCGGTCTGCGCCTCGACGTCTTCGCGTACGGCGAGCTGCCGCCGGAGCTCGAATTGCGCCCCGCGCTCGTTCTCGAGCGGCCCGCGCCGGCCGCCGCGCTGGCGAATTAGGAACGCCCACCTTCGGTCGCGTCGCGCTCCGCGCACGACGGACAGCGCCCGAAGATCGTCAACGCGTAGTCGACTTCTTCGAATCCGGAATGCACGGCGATCGCGTCGGCGATCTCGGCCACGCCTTCGGCGCTGACGTTTGTCAGTTCGCGACATTTCGTGCAGAGCAGATGGTGGTGCTTCTCGATGGTCGCTTCGAAGCGCGCGGCACTTCCGCCGAACGAGAAAACCTGGACCAGCCCGATTTCGCGCAGGATGTCGAGGCTTCGATAGATCGTGCCCAAGCTTACGCCGGGAAGCTCGCTGCGGACGCGTTCGAGGATCGTCTCGGCCGAGAGGTGGGCACCGTCGCTGAGCGCGCGCAATACGGCCGCGCGCTGCTTGGTGAGTCGATAACGCGACTGCAGCAACCCGGCGTCCACGGTCTTCGTATCCATAGAAGACGGCCTCCCTACGGGCGCTCCGAACACTTGGATAGAGACGCCGCCAAGCGGTTTGACGGGGTGGAACGTCCCTGCTACAATACGCGGGTTCTCCCCTCCCGCGGGCTTGGCATTTTCTCTATGTGGTTACGACTAAAACCCTGGCTGAAGGGTGCATTGCTGCTGGGCACGGTCGCCTTGTGCCTGTACTTGATCCTTCCAATCCAGAACAAGATCAAGCTTGGGCTGGATCTCCAGGGCGGAGTCCGGGTGCTCCTGCAACTCAACAGCTCGCCGGAAGTCCCGAAAATAACCCCCCAGATTCAGAACCAGGTCGAGCTGGTCATTCAGAATCGAATCAACGGCCTGGGCGTGGCGGAGCCCGTGATCACCCCGGTCGGCAGCGACCGAATCTTGGTCGAGTTGCCCAACGTCAAGAACCCCGACGAGGCGGTTCGGACGCTCAAAGACGTCGCCAAGCTCGATTTCAAGATCGTTCCGCCGGCCGTCGCCGAGCGCGCCGAGAACGACAAGAAGTACGCCGACGACCCGAACGGTGCGTACAAGGACTCGGGTCCCGTGGTCTATTCGGGCGCCGACCTCAAGGGTGCGCAGCCGGCCTTCGACCAGTCGGGCGCGCCGAAGATCGACTTCCAAACCAAAGATCCAGCCAAGTTCGGCCAGCTGACCCAGGAGGCCATGGGCAAGCCGCTGGGGATTTTCTTGGATAAGAAATTTATCTCCGCACCGACGATCCAGGGCGTCATCACCAGCGACGGCCAGATCACCGGAAACTTCACGGAAGAAGAGACGACGCGCATCTCCAACGAGCTCAACGCCGGCGCGCTGCCGGTCGGCGTAACGGTGATCGAAAACGACACCGTCGGGCCGATCCTGGGCAAGCTCGACCTCGAAAAGTCGCTGTGGGCCTCGATGGTCGGCCTGGGCCTGGTCTTGGTCTTCATGCTGAGCGTCTACCGCCTGCCCGGCTTGATGGCCGACTTTGCACTGATCGTGTACGTGCTGATGCTGCTCGGGCTGCTCGCAGGCGTGAAGGCCGTGCTGACGCTCCCGGGTATCGCGGGCTTCGTGCTCTCGGTCGGCATGGCGGTCGACGCCAACGTCCTGATCTTCGAACGGCTCAAGGAAGAGATTTGGGCCGGCAAGACGCTGCGCGCTGCGGTGCAGACCGGGTTCAAGCGCGCGTTCACGGCGGTGTTCGACTCGCACTTCACCACGATCGTCGGCGCCGGCGTGCTGTTCATGCTCGGGACCGGGACCGTGAAGGGCTTCGCCTACACGCTCTTCTGGGGCACCGCGTTCTCGCTGGTGACCGCGGTCTTCGTGACGCGCTATTTCATGGATCTGCTCGTCGATAACGAGGTCGCGACCGACCCGAAGATCTACGGGGCCTGAGCGATGTTCTTCAGGCGTCTGAATTGGAACGTCGTCTCCTGGTTCAAGACCGTCTCGATGATCTCGTACGCGGTCATCTTCTGCGGTGTCGTCGCACTCGTCTGGCATGCCACCCACGCGCCGGGCGGCGGCTTCCAGCCCTCGCACGCGTTGCGCCTCGGCCTCTCGTTCACGGGCGGCACCGACGTCACGGTCAAATACCAAAAGCCAGCCTCGGTCCTCGCGATCCAGAAGGCGCTGGCCGAGATCGGCGTCAGCGATGCGAACGTTAACACGATCGTCAAGACGACCGACGCGCAACCGAGCGAGCGCTTCACGATCTCGACTCAAATCGACTTCGGCGACAACACGGCCAAGCTGTGGAGTGCGCTCGGAACGGTCGATTCGATCGATCGCGGACAGTCGCAGATCGAGTCGGTCGGGCCTTCGCTCGGCAAGGAATATCTGATCAAGGCCGGCGAGGCGCTGGTCATCGCGATCAGCATCCAGTTCGTCTACATCGCGTTTCGCTTCGGCTGGAACTACATCTTCGGCTTGGTCGTCGTCATCGCGCTCGTGCGCGACGCGGCGATGATGATCGGCATCTACGCCATCGCCGATAAGCGCGCCGACGATGCGTTCCTGGCGGCGGTGCTGACCGTGATCGGCTACTCGGTCATGGACACGATCGTCATCCTCGACCGAATACGAGAGAACGTGAAGGTCATGGCGGGCGAGCCCTATGCCAAGATCGTCAACACCTCGATCCTTCAGACGATGACGCGCTCGTTCAACACGCTTGCGACCGTGGTCATCACGCTGGTCGCGCTGCTGGCCTTCGGCGGCGCAAGCTTGCAGAATTTCGCCTTCGCGCTGCTGGTCGGCATCTGTTCGGGCGGCTACCACTCGATCTTTTACTCCGCCCCGCTGGTCGACGTGCTGCGCGAGCGCCAGCTCGCGAGCGCCGCCAAGCGTCGTGAAGAGCAGCGCAACGCGCCCGCCGAGAAGCCTCGCACGGTCGCAGAAGCTCGCGCTCAGGCCGCCGCTGCGAAGTCGCGCGAAGCGATCGTCGCAGCTCGCAAGGAACGCCGCCAGAAGGAAAAGGCCGGGAGTCGTCGGACCAGCGGCGGGCCTGTGCGCTACCGCCGTAAACGCGCCGATGGGAGCGCCGCGGAACCGCTTCCCGAGCCCGCGTACGACGAGACGAACGTGGCCGAGCACGAAGACGCGTTCGAGCCCGAGTACGAGCAGCACCCGGCCGAGTACCACGACCCGATCGATCCGCTCGACGCGCAGGAAGCCGGCTTGCACGACCAAGAGCTCGCGCTCGGTCACGAAGAGATTCACCTGAACCTCGACATCGACGGTCAAGGTGACGAGCACCCGGCGATCGTCAAGCACGAGCAGTAAGGCCAAACGCGGCGGCGCGCCGTCGAGCGCCCTGCCCGTGCCGACCCCTTCGGAGGCCGCCTTCGTAGCGTTGCTGGCGCATTTCGACGACGAGATTAGCGACGAGGTCGGCGAAACGCGGGCCGCTGCGAAGGCGAGCAGCTCCGCGCAGCGCGGCGAAGCGGCCGCTGCGCCGCCGCGGATCGCGGCTTCCCGCTCGGCCTCGACGAAGATGCACTCAGCGATCGAAGCGGCTACGCTCGAGAGCGATGATGCAGCCACGCGCGCAGCCGCCGACCTGACTGCGAACGGGACCGCGGACGCAAGTACGAACGCAACGCCGAACGCTGCAGACGACGCGGCGACGGACGCCGAGCGGCTCGACGCGCTGTTCGCGAAGAAGGACGAGTTTCTCGAGCGCGACCGCTACGCCACGATCGGCGACGCCGTCGAGTTCTACACGAAAGTCGCCGGCGTCTCATACGAAGGCCGGCAAGGCTTCATCGCGGGATTGAGCGCCGGCGAACCGCTCGAGCTGGTGCGCGCGCGCGAGAACCCGCACGATTCCAACGCCGTCGAAGTCCGCTTCGGGCGGCTGCACGTGGGCTTCTTGCGGCGCGAGATCGCGCGCCGGATTGCGCCGAACATGGATCGCGGCGAGCGCTACACGGCGAGCGTCGGCAGCGTGACGGGCGGCGGCGAAAAGAACGTCGGACTCAACATTCACGTGCGGCGCCTTCGCGCGCCGGCCCGGCCGGAGCGTCCCGAATCGTCGCGCGCGCCAGGTGACGCCGACGCGCTGCGCATCGCGCTGATCGGCGAGCGTCCAATTCGCGAGTCGCAGGCCGCGGTGCTCGAACGCGTCGACTCCGGACGCAACACGCTGGCGGTCTTGGGAACCGGCCGGGGCAAGTCGTTCTGCTTTCAACTGCCGGCCGCGGAGCGCGCGCTGCACGAAGGTCGCAAGACGCTCGTCTTCTATCCGCTGCGTGCCCTCGCCAACGATCAGTTCGACGCGTTGACGCGCCGGCTCGCTGCGTTCGGACTGCGCATCTATCGCGCCAACGGCGCGATAGACGGCCAGGAGCGCAGCGAGCTCGACGCGGCACTGGCCGCCGGCGCCTGGGACCTCATCCTGGCCACGCCGGAGTTTGCGACCTATCATCGCGAGACGTTCCTGCGGGCGTGCAACCGGCCCGATCTCATCGTCGTGGACGAGGCGCATCACGTCCACGAGTCGCGTCATCGGGCGGCGTACGCGCAACTCGGTGCGCTGATCGGCGAGTTCGGCTCGCCCCAAGTGTTAGCGTTGACGGCGACCGCGCGCGACGAAGCGTTCGCGGCTATTCGGCGCACGCTCGGGATCGACGCCTGGGTGATCGATCCGACGGTTCGCGAGAATCTGCACTTGGTCGACGCCCGCAACACGAAGGACAAGTTCGCCTACCTCGCGCGCGAGCTCGACGGGACGGGCAAGGCGATCGTCTACTGCAACTCGCGCCAGGAGGTCACGAAGCTCGCCGACCGCCTTCGCGCGGCGCTCGGCGGCCAGGTCGCGTTCTATCATGCGGGCGTGCCCGCGCCGGAGCGCGCGCTGGTGGAGGACCTCTTTCGGCGCGGCGGCGCGCGCGTGGTGATCGCGACGTCGGCGTTCGGCGAAGGTATCGACCTGCCCGACGTGCGCAACGTGGTCCTTTATCACTTGAATTTCGACCTCACCGAGTTCAACCAAATGGCCGGCCGGGCCGGACGCGACGGTTTGGATGCGCGCATCCACCTGCTCTACGGCGAGCCGGACCGGCGTATCAACGACTTCATCATCGCGCGCGGCGCGCCGTCGCTCGCCGTCTTGCGCGAGCTCTACCGCGGCATGCGCGACCTGGCCCACGACCTGACGCTGCGCATGAGCTACGAGGACGTGGCGCGCACGCTGACGATCGAGATGGCCGACGGCTCGACCGTTGCGGCGGCGGTGCGCATATTCGAGGAAGGTGACCTGCTGACGAGCGGAATCGACGACGACGGGCGCTTCATCCGCTTCCGCGAGGTCGCCGGCAAAGTCGATCTCACCAAGACCGCGCGGTTCGCGGAAGGCCAGGCGGAGCGCGAGAGCTTCGAGCGCTTCTGCGCGCTCGCGCTCGCTGCCGACGTGGCCTCGCTCGAGGCGATCGTGAACCGCCCGATCTACCCCGATCGGGTGGCCCTCGTCCTCTAAGCGGGAAGCGGAAATCGGCCAGTCTGGGAGGCGACCGTTGCGCGTGACCGGGGGCCCAACCTCTCTGGCGGCGGTCGCCGCAGTCGTGCGTTTTTGCGCGTTCGGTGCGCTTGCTCGGCTCCGAATGTTCGTTTCTGTTCGTTTTCGCGCATAATTGACAACTCGAAGTTCGTCGGTTACGTTTTGCATCACATGAGTCGTGGGCTGACAGAAAGTTGTCGGGCGCTGTGCGTTGCAAAGGGGTAGCGGTCGTCCCCGGAATCGCGCTTGGGCCGCTGTGGTCTCCGGGCGGAGCGGTCGCGCCGGCTGCGGGAACGCTGGCAGATTTCGAGCGCGCGCGGGGGCGCTTTAGCGCGGCCGCGAGCTCGCTTCCGGTCGACCTTCGGCTCGTGTACGAAGGGCTCGCGGCCGACCCGATGTGGGAAGACGGCATTCAAATCCGTCTCTCCGAGGGCCGGCCGTTGTCCGACGCGATTCGCGAGACCGGTCAGGTAGCGGCCGCGCAACTGGCCGCGCTCGACGACCCGTATCTGCGGGCGCGGGCCTCCGACGTCGAGCAGACCGCCGCGCACCTGGTCCGGCTGCTGGCCGATACGTCGGAGCCGCCCGATGGAGCGATCGTCGTGGCCCGCGACGTTTCCCCGATCGAGCTGCAGCGCTGGGCGACCGGGCTTGCAGGCATCGTGCTGCTCGACGTTTCGCCGACCGCGCATATCGCGATCGTCGCGCGCGGGCTCGGCTTGCCGGCGGTCGCGCTGGTCGGCGCGAAGGCCGCGGAGCTGGCTGTTCTCGAGCCGTCCGACGACGAGCTCGCGGTGCTCAACGGTTTCGAGGGCTGGCTCGAGACGGCCGCCGACGCGGAACTGATCTACGCGAATCCCGAGCAGCGCATCGTCGCCCAGCCCGATCCGGCACCGGTCGAACTGCAGGGGCGCCGCGTCGGCGTCTTGGCGAATCTCAACTCGCCCGACGACGCGCCGCTCGGCCAGCAGCTCGGCGCAGACGGGGTCGGCTTGGTCCGAACCGAGTTCCTGTACGTCGACCGCAAACTGGCGCCCAGCCTCGAGGAAGAATCCACGGCCTACCGGCGCATCGCCGCGGCGTTCACCGGGAAGCCCCTGATCGTGCGCACGCTCGACCTCGGCGGCGACAAGCTCGTCGAGCGCTTTCGCGGCGACGGCGTCGACCACGGTATGCTCGGCGTGCGCGGCATACGGCTGTGCTTGCGCGAGCCCGAGTTCTTCGCGCAGCATCTGCGCGCGGTGCTCATCGGCTTCGCCGGCAGCGACCTGCGCCTCATGTTTCCGATGATCTCCAATACCGACGAGTTCATCGCCGCACGCAACGTGGTGCGCGACGTCGCCAAGGAGCTGCACGTCCCGGTGCCGCCGCTGGGGATCATGCTGGAGATTCCCGCCGCAGCCTATGCGCTCGACGGGTTCGCGCGCGAAGGCGCTGCCTTCGTCAGCCTGGGCACCAACGATCTCGAGCAGTACTTCTTCGCCGAGAGCCGGCTCTTGGCGGGAGCGTCGCACGAAGGCGCGCGCAACATCGCGTGGCGGCGTTTCCTGGCCGAGACCGTCGCCAAGGCGAAGCTGCAGAAGCTCGAGGTCGGCGTTTGCGGCGAGGCCGCGGGCGATCCGGCGCTGGCAGAACTTTGGTTGGCTTGGGGCGTCGACGAGCTCTCCGTCGCGCCCGCGCTCGTGCCCTGGACCAAAGCGCGCTTGCGGACCGTGTTCGCAAACGTGCGAGAGACCGTTTCTTAAGCACGCCACCTTCGGAGGACGCATGAAGAAGCTCATCAATCGCGTCGAGTCCATCGTCGACGAAGCTTGCGAAGGACTCGAGCTGGCACATCCCGACCTCGTGCGCTACTCGCGCGACCCGCTCTTCATCGTGCGCGCCGGCGCGCCGGTCAAGGGAAAGGTCGCGCTCGTTTCGGGCGGCGGTTCGGGTCACGAGCCGATGCACGGCGGGTTCGTCGGGCTCGGCATGCTCGATGCCGCCTGTCCGGGCGAGGTGTTCACCAGCCCCGTTCCCGATCAGATGGCCGGCGCCGCGAAGGCGAGCGACGGCGGAGCCGGCGCGCTCTTCATCGTCAAGAACTACACCGGCGACGTCATGAACTTCGAGCTTGCGGCCGAGTTGGTCGGCGCCGAAGGCATCGAAGTGAGCACGCTGCTCATCGCTGACGACGTGGCCGTCGAGAACTCGACCTGGACGGCCGGACGCCGCGGCGTCGGCACGACGGTGCTCGTCGAAAAAATAGCCGGCGCGGCTGCCGAGAAGAAAGCGTCGCTCGCGGAAGTCGAGCGCATCGGAAAGAAAGCCGCCGATGCCGGCCGCTCGATGGGCATGGCGCTGACCTCGTGTACGGTTCCCGCGAAAGGTTCGCCCACGTTCGACTTGGGCGAGGGCGACATGGAGATCGGTGTCGGGATCCACGGCGAGCCTGGCCGCGAACGCATGGCGCTCAAGCGTGCCGACGAGATCGTCGAGCTCTTAACCAAACCCGTGGTCGAGGACTTGGGCCTCAAGCGCGGCGACAAGGTCATCGCGATGACCAACGGCATGGGCGGCACGCCACTGCTCGAGCTGTACATCGTGCACCGCAAACTCGCGCTGATACTCAAGGACCTCGGCGTCACGATCGCGCGAACGCTGGTCGGCAACTACATCACGAGCCTCGACATGCAGGGCTGCTCGATCACGCTGCTGCGCGCCGACGACGAGCTGCTCGGCCTATGGGACGCGCCGGTTCACGCTCCGGGCCTGCGCTGGGGCGTGTAAGCGGCATGAGCGCAACCGTAGACGGCGCGACGCTGCGGCGCTTCATCGAGCGCTACGCGGCGTTGATCGAGCAGCGCAAGGACGAGCTGACCGAGCTCGACGCCGCGATCGGCGACGCCGACCACGGTACGAACATGCAACGCGGGATGCAGGCCGCGCGCGAACGGCTGCCTGCTGAGGGCACGCCGGAAGCCGTGCTCAAAGCCGTCGCGACGGCGCTCATCTCGAAGGTCGGCGGAGCGTCGGGCCCGCTCTACGGAACGGCGTTCTTGCGCGCGGGCGCGGCGGTCGCGGGCAAAGCAACGCTCGAGCCCTCCGACGTCGAGGGTCTCTTTCGCGCGGCCCTCGAGGGCGTGATCGCGCGCGGTCACGCCGAGCTCGGCGACAAGACGATGGTCGATGCGTTCTCGCCCGCGGTCGACGCGCTCGGCGCGTCGCTCGCGAGCGGCGGGTCGCTCGAGACCGCACTCGCGCAGGCGCACGAAGCGGCTGCGCGCGGCTCGGATGAGACGATCCCGATCGTCGCTCGCAAGGGGCGCGCCAGTTATCTCGGCGAGCGGGCTCGCGGTCATCGCGACCCCGGAAGTCTGAGCACGACGCTGCTCTTCGAGGCCGCGGCGGAGGCGCTCGGCCGCCAAGAGGGGGCTAGAGATGGGTGAGAACGTCGCGGTCCTCGTCGTTTCGCACAGCGCGCAGCTTGCGGGGGGCGTGCGCGAGCTCGCGCTGCAGATGGCGCGCGGCTTCGACGAGGTGTGGGCCGTCGGCGGGACCGACGACGGCCGCATTGGAACGAGCGCGAAGGCGATCAAGGCCGCGCTCGAGGAAGCGCTTGGTCGCGCCCCGGCGGTCGTCGTGCTGCTCGATCTCGGAAGCGCGCACCTCAACACGGTGATGGCGATCGAAATGCTGACGAGCGAGCAGCAGACGAGGGTGACGATGGCCGACGCGCCGCTCGTCGAGGGGGCGGTGCTCGCGGTCGTGGCCGCCGCTTCCGGCTCGCCCGCGGACGAAGTGCGCGCTCGCGCCGAAGAAGCTTCAGCCATGCACAAACTGCTCTGAAGTCCGCGCACTTTCCACTTGGCACAAGGCGCTTGGGTTGCGGTGCGCGATCTTCATTCCATGACTCGCGAAGAACTGACGCAGACGATCCGTGCGAAGAAGCGCGCCAAGCGACTGACCTGGAACGCGATCTCGGCGGCGGCAGGCAACGGTTCGCCGGTCTTCACGACCGCTGCCGTACTCAGCCAAATGAGACTCTCCGAAGACGTTGAGCTAACGGAGTCGGACGGGAGAGAGATTGGCGTCCATCCACGCAGCACACGGGCGAAGGCCGCAGCCAGCGCAGGCCGAGCCAAAGCCGCCGGCGCTCGCATGGCGAACGCTTCGGCGAGCAAGTCGACGGGGGCTACAGGCAAGAAGAAGACCGCGAGTGCCGGGGCGCGCCGCACGCACTAAGGCCGCCGAGCGCGCTCGCCCGGCACCGCGAATCGCTCGTCCCGGTTAGTGGTCGCTCCGGTTAACGACGGACGACGATTCGGCGGATCGGAGCGGCGTCAACCGCGTCCCATCCACTTCCCGCGTACACATCAAAGGTAGCAGCGGACTCATCCTCGGCAAGCTCGACGGCCTTGGTCGTCGCGCCGTTGGGGACGAGCGCCTCGAATGCGTCGAGGTCGTCTTCCCTGACGAGCGCGAGGATAGTAGCCGCGGCGAACCCATCGTCGGCAGTCACTGCTCATTTGAGCTCGCCTCCTTCCGGGCCGAACACCTGGGCCTCCCATGCAGTATACAGCACCGCATTCCGGATGGCATCGTGGTCGCATGCCGCATGGAAACGGCCACCACGCGCGCGACGCCGGGCGAGCTAAGGCTGCCCGGACGCCGCACTGCGTAGCCCGTTCCTGCTAGGCGACAGCTTTCGTCAGATCCGCCGCGCCGACGGAGCGATAGAAGGCGTTGTCGGTCTCGCTGATCTTGGGGGCCCACGCGTCGATCTGTTTGTGGTTGACGGGGAAGTGGATCGTCGGGCCGTACGCGTCGGAATAGTCGGCGTCGTTGAACGGCGCGAAGTCATCGCTCTCGCGGTGCGCGAGCACGGTCGAGGCGATCGCGTCGGCGGCTTTGCGGGCCGCGCTGCGCGCGCCGTCGTCGAGCCGGCCGTCTTGCGCGAACGTGCGGTAGAGCTCGATCGCCGGCCGGTCGGCACGCCACGGCAGACCTTTGCCTTCGGGGAAGCGGACCATGCCGTTAATGGCGCGCGCGTCCTCGCGAATCGCGCTGCGTTCGGTGCGGTCCTTCGCTGCCGAGGTCAGCGCGGCGTTGAGCGAGCGGACCGTCGACTCAACCGCGGCGATCTTGCGCGGCGCGCAGTCGATGACGGCGAAAGCGGCCGCCGGCGAGAACGAGCCCGCCTCGCCGGGACCGTACGTCGTGTCCATCGTGTCGGCGACGACGGTTTTGGCCATCTTGCCGGGCTCGCCGATGTGCGCGGCGATGTCGTGAGCGATGCCGCTCGGAACGCCGGGCGCGAGCATGGTTTCGGGACTGGCCGCCAAGAAGCGAACGCCGGCGTGCGAGAGCTCGGAAGCGAACGCAACCGTCGCCATCAAACACTGATTTGCTACCACGCCGTCGACGCGGCGCCCGGCGTCCTCGGGATGCTCCTTCGCATGCAGGGCGACGCCGTCGGCGACCGCGCCCGCCATGTCGTCGAGCGACATCACGCCGGCCCCGTGATCGGCCTCCAGGCCGCCTCCGTCGCCGCCGCCGTGGTCGATCAGATCGATCCACGTCTCCTTCGCGTTGGATCCTTGTGCGTTGTCGAGCGTGCGCGCGACGAACTTGGCGAGATTGTCGCGCGCCGCCATGTCGTGCGGCGGCTCGATCTGCACCTGGTGCGAGAGCGTGCCGTCGGCGATCGAGTACGACTCCGTGCGCAGCACGTGCTGGGGCTCGAAGCCGCGGCGAGCGGTCGTGTCCTCGACCGTGAACTCGATGTTGTGATCCGTGGCGCTCGTCTCGAGCGCCTGCGCGATCGTCAGGGCTTGGACGTCGTCCAGGTTGTTGTCGCCGTCGCGATAAAGGCCGAATTCGAGCGCGCGCGAAGCGCGCTCCGTGGTAACCGTGCCGACCATGTGACCTCCGAAACAAAAGCTCGAAGTCACTATTGCGACGCGGCTCGAAAACGACAAGGGCGCGTGGAGGCCAGCCTGACCGGACTCTTATTCGACTTCGACGGAACCGATCGCTGCGGGCGACGTCGTGCCGCATAAGAAGCCGGCGCCCGACATCCACGGCTGGGCGCTCGAGCGCATGCAGCTGGCCGCGAGCGCGGGCGTTCCGACGCTCGTGACCGTCAGCGCGTTCACGCTCGGCGAAGATTTTAGCAGCGCGCTCGCGGTCCTGAGCGATCTCGGAGAGCCTGGTGCGCCCGCGCGCACGCTGGCGGGCTTGGGCCCGAAGGGTGGCGTCGTCGACCTCGCTTATTTGCGCGCGCTCGCAGCGCTCGCGCCGTGAGCCGCGGCTCTCAGTGCGCTTCGGGGCACGGCGGGAGGTTCGTGTATCCGTCGGCGTCGGTGTGTTGCAGGGCGAAGATCGTCGCAGGCTGCTGCGCGCTCAAGTCGGTGCCGGTCGGCGGCTGCTGCATCAGCACTTCGGCGTCGGCGTGCGCCGGCGTGAACGGATTGGACGCGGCGTCCTTGTAAACGAAGAACCAGTGCAGCTCGTCGGAGAGCGTCGAGCCGTCACGCAGCGTGACGACCAAGCGCACGTGCTCGTACTGCGTGCCGTCGGGGCCCGCGTGATCGAGCTTGCCGTAGAACGTGACGAAGCCGCAGGGCGCGGTCGACGCGTCGGCGCCGTTCCCGTTTCCGCTGACGCCGCTGCCGCTGCTGGTTCCGTTTTGGCCGCCCTCACCGGTTCCGGCCCCGGCCCCCGTCCCCGCGCCGCCGTTCTGCTGGCCCGCACGGGTGCCTTCCGCCAGGGAGCGCGGCGGGGCGGGCGACGCAGTCGGATGCGGTTTGACGTGCACGACGCGCCGCTGCGCGGCCGCGCCGCCGAGGTGCGGACGCGGGGTCGCGACGGCGCGCGCGGCCGGGGCGCGGACCGCGACCTGCGGCGCCAACGTATAGCGCGGAGCCGGCGTCGGCGGACGCGGGGTTGGCCGTGGCGTCGGCTTCGGTGTGGCCCGCTTCTGGATCGTCACGACCTGTGCGACGATCTGTTCCGCCGGCTTGGACTGCTCGTGGCGCGGAAAAAGTCCCGCCACGATCTCGTGCAACGCGACCGCCGCCGCGAATGCGACCGCCAAGCGACGCGGATAACTGCGGTCGTCGAACCTTGCTATCGACGCGGAGAGCCACCCGCGCTCGGCGGATGGCTCTGCCGGTTTTATGGGGATAGGGACGGTCCTCGCCCGTTACGTCGGCTCCGATCCATAGGTCTTGAGATACCAGTCGTGGACCTCTTGCGGCGTCGGATAGTACCCGTTCTGGTGGTAGAAATAGGCTTTGTAGGCGGCTTGGCGGCGCTCGGACTCCTGTAGCTCGCTGGCCTTCGCGTGCTTCTTGTGGTTGTAGTTGGTCACGCCGATCGCGGCCGCCGCACCAGCCCCCAGCAAGAGGATGTTGCGCGTGCTCGCGCCGCCGTTCGCCAGCGCCGGGCCCGCCAAGGGGCCCGCGCCGATGGTCGCCGCAAGCGCGGACGCCAGGATGATCTTCTTCATGTCGGCACCTTTCTTCCCCGACAAGCAGCCCTCGCTACAGGCGCATGCCGGGCGAGATTCATTGCCCCTAACGTTCCCCTTCGGAAGCGTGGAACCCGGCCGGACGCCGGCGACGCGGGGCAGGATGCGCGCCAGTGCGAGCGCAGGGTCGTGCCGACGAGGACCGGAACCGCTTCGCTGGGGGTTACCGTAGGAGGCTTGCGCTGCAGATCCAGTCGCTGATCAGGACCATCCCGGACTTTCCGATTCCGGGCATTTTGTTTCGGGATATCACGCCGCTGCTGAAGGATCGAAACGGCTTCAAGGCGGCCATCGACCTGTTCATCGACCGCTACAAGGGCCTTGGGATCGACGTCGTGGTCGCGATGGAGGCGCGCGGGTACATGCTGGGCGCGCCGCTTGCCTACGAGATCGGCGCGGGCTTCGTGCCGGTGCGCAAGCCCGGCAAACTGCCCGGCGCCACCCTCCGGGAAGAATACGCCCTGGAGTACGGTACGAACTCGCTCGAGATCCACGACGACGCGGTCGGCGACGGCCACAAGGTCCTCATCGTGGACGATCTGCTGGCGACCGGAGGGACCGCGGCGGCGACTGCTCGGCTGTTGGAGAAGCTGGGCGCGCACATAGCAGGATTCGCCTTCCTGGTCGAACTCGACGCGCTGGGCGGCCGGGCACTGCTCAAACCCTATGAGGTAACGAGTTTCATATCATACTAAGGGCGTAGGTATGCCCTGCATCCGATAGACACTCGCAGCGGGTCTATGGCATGATAGGCCCAACTCAAATGCCGACACCGCTCATCGACGACCTGATTGCGAAGGTTCGGTCATACGACCCGACCATGGAAGCGTCATGGCTGCGCGGCGTCTACGAACTGGCGGACGCTGCGCACGACGGGCAGCACCGTGCCTCCGGCGAGGACTATATCGAGCATCCGGTCGCCGTCGCTCGGCTCCTGGCCGATATGGAAATGGACAAGGCCACGATCGCGGCCGCCATCCTCCACGACGTGGTCGAAGACACGGTGGTGACCGGCGAACAGGTCTCGGCGAAATTCGGTCCGGAGATCGCGCAACTGGTCGAGGGCGTCACGAAACTGACGCGGATCCCGTACCAGTCCAAGGAAGATGCGCAGGTCGAAAACCTGCGCAAAATGTTCATGGCGATGGCCAAGGACATCCGGGTCATCATCATCAAGCTCGCCGACCGCTTGCACAACATGCGGACGCTTTCGAGCCTGCCGCCGGACAAGCAACTGGCCATCGCGCGCGAGACGATCGAGATCTACGCGCCGATCGCGCACCGCCTCGGCATCTGGAAGATCAAGTGGGATCTCGAGGATCTCTGCTTGCGCTACCTCGATCCGGACTCGTATCGCGACATCGCCGAGCGCGTCGCCAAGAAGCGCGCGGAGCGCGAAGCGGCAGTGAGCGGCGTCGTCAGCGTCTTGCGCTCGCACTTCGAGAAGCTGGGGATCAACGCCGAGATCACCGGCCGGCCCAAGCACTTCTATTCGATCTACACGAAGATGAAGAAGGGCCGCGACTTCTCGACGATCTACGATCTCACCGCGGTCCGCGTCATCGTCGAGAACGTCAAGGACTGCTACGGAGCGCTCGGGATCGTGCATTCGATGTGGAAGCCGATTCCCGGCCGGTTCAAAGACTACATCGCGATGCCCAAGCCGAACATGTACCAGTCGTTGCACACGACCGTCGTCGGGCCCGCAGGCGAGCCGCTCGAAGTCCAGATTCGCACCTTCGAGATGCACAAGACCAGCGAGTTCGGCATCGCGGCGCATTGGCGCTACAAGGAAGGCACCAAGCACGACGCGTTCGAGAACAAACTCACCTGGCTGCGTTCGCTGCTCGAGTGGCAGAACGACATGCGCGACTCGCGCGCGTTCATGGAGAATCTGAAGCTCGACCTCTTCGACAACCAGGTCTTCGTGTTCTCGCCCAAAGGCGACGTTTACGCGCTGCCCTCCGCGGCTTCGCCGCTCGACTTCGCGTATCAAGTTCACACCGACATCGGCAATCACTGCGTCGGCACCAAGGTCAACGGCAAGATCGTCCCGCTCGACTACCAGTTGCGCAACGGCGATATTTGCGAGGTCCTGGTCAACAAGAGCTCGCGTCCGTCGCTGGACTGGCTCGCGGTCGTGCGCACGTCCAGCGCCAAGCACAAGATCAAGCAGTGGTTTCGCAAGGAGCGCAAGGACGAGAACGTCATGCTCGGGCAGGAAGCCGTGGAGCGCGAGCTCGCGCGCGAGCACCTACGTCCCGACTTGGCGCGCGGCGAACTGATCGAGAAGATCGCCAAGCGGATGAATTTCGGCAAGGCGACGGATCTCTTTGCCGCGATCGGCTTCGGCGACGCATCGGCCGCTTCGGTCGCCCTCAAGCTGAAGGAAGATCTCAAGGCCAACAACGTCGTCGACATATCGTCGATCCATCGTGCGCCGCAGCCGTCGACGACGCGCCGCATCGCGCGCAACGTCAGCGGCGTGCGCATCGCCGGCGTCGACGACGTGCTGGTGCGGCTTTCGAAGTGTTGTAGCCCGGTCCCGGGAGATCCGATCATGGGCTACGTCACGATCGGTCGAGGCGTCTCCGTGCACCGGGCCGACTGTCCCAACGTGGCCTACATGGCGACGATGCCGGAGCGGATCTTGCAGGCGTCATGGGCCGATACCGAGTCGTTGCAGCACTCGGTCGACGTCGAAGTCGAGGCGCTCGATCGCGCCGGCCTGCTGCAAGACGTGATGGGCGTCTGTGCCGAGTTCAAGACGTCGGCCTCGTCGGTCACGGCGCGCGTGAAGCGCGACGTCGCGATGATCAGCCTGACGCTGCAGATATCCAACCTCGACCACCTGCACAAGGTGTTGAATAAACTGCGCACCCTCAAGGACGTGCGCAACGTGTACCGGGTGACCAAGCGCGAGGTAAGAGCCAGCGGCTAACGCGCAAAGCGCCGCGTTTCACAGCCCGCAGGTCGTCTTCATCGGAGACTCGCTTACCGAAGGCTGGCAATCGACCGGCGTCGAGATCTGGGAATCGAGCTACGTCCATCGCGGGGCAGTCAACCTCGGCGTGGGCGGCGACTTGACCGCGGACGTGCTGTGGCGGATCGAGCACGGCGAGCTCGACGGCCTGGCGCCGCGCCTCGTCGTGTTGCTGGTCGGCACCAACGATCTGGGCAGCGGCTTCTCGCCCCAGGAGACGTTCCAGGGGATCGCCGCTTGCGTCCGCGCGATCGGGTCACGGCTGCCCGAGGCGCACATCCTGCTGCTTGGCGTCCTGCCCCGCGGCTCGGGGCATCCGCAGTCGCCGATGCGGCGCTCGGTGGCGAATGTCAACGCGACCCTGGCCGCGCTCGACGACGGAAAGCTCGTCCACTTCCTGGAGATCGGCGACGCGTTCCTCGGGGCCGACGGCACGGTGCGCCCGGAGCTTTTCGAGGCCGACAAGGTCCACCTGGCGGCGCCCGGCTACCGCGTCTGGGCCGACGCGATGGCTCCAGCCTTCAATTCGCTGCTGTCGTAGGCCGCCGGCTTCGTACGGCAGTGCGAGCGGCCTGCGGGTCTCCAGCTTCCGCCCTTGCCGCACACCTGTTCGCCGTGATAGAGTAGGTGAGTTTTCCGGGGCCTACGTGTTCCGGATGATTCGTGTGGGGGGCGACCCTGCACGGCCCACTGCTCCGCGGCGAAACTTCGGAGCCGTTCGCCTCGCTTGGGGCGACGTCCATAGAGGGATTGATCCATGACGACCGACTACGAAGTCACCTACATCCTGCGCCCGAACCTGGAAGAGGCCGAGGTCGACACCCGTCTCACCCAGATCGCCGACGCCCTCAAGGCGAACGGCGGCGAAATCGTCGGCGAGATCGAAAAGCTCGGCAAGCGCCGTCTGGCGTACGAGATCAACGACGTTCGGGAAGGCTTCTACGTCGTCATGAAGTTCAAAAGTGAGGCCGCACAAGCCAAAGAGCTCGAGCGTCAGTTGCGCCTCAACGAGGACGTGATGCGCCAGCTGCTGATCAATCTGAACGACTAATCTGGAGGCGGCACAATGGCCGGTAGCTACAATCGGATCGTCCTCGTCGGCAACCTCACGCGCGATCCCGAGATCCGCTACGTCGACGGCGGCGGCAAGGCGGTCACGAAGTTCTCGCTCGCGATCAACCGTCGCACCAAGCAAGGCGACGAGGCGATGTTCATCGACATCGTCGCCTGGGACCGCCTGGGCGAGATCTGCAATCAGTATCTGAAGAAGGGCATGAGCGCGCTCGTCGAGGGCCGGCTCGTCATCCGCAACTACGAGACGAAGGAAGGCGAGAAGCGCAAGGCCGTCGAGGTCGTCGCCAGCGATATGCAGATGCTCGACTCCAAGGGCGGCGGCCGCGCTCCCAACGGCGAGGGCAGTTCGTACGGCGGCGGAAGCCGCTCGTCCTCAGCCCCCGCGCAGAGCGGCGGAGCCGGCACCGGCTTCGAAGAGGGCGAGATGGAAGACGAGATTCCGTTCTAAACCATGGACGAGGCGTCCGAGAAACGGCTGTTTCGCCTCCTCGACACCATCGCCGTCGAGGTGGGTAAATTCGACGAGTTCCGTGCGGAGACGCGCGCGGGCTTAGGGGAAGTACGCGAGGAACTGCGGGCCGGTTTTGCGGACATACGCGCGGAGATGCGAACGGGATTCGCCGGTCTCGACCGACGCCTCGGCCACGTGGAAACGCGCATCGAAGGCCTCGAAGGTGAGACTCGGCCGTTCCGAGCCGAGACGACAAATATCCTCGGCGATCACGAACGTCGAATCACGTCGCTCGAGTCGCCACAGGCCTAACCTAACGTCGAGCTCCGATCGCGCGAGCTGGAAGTTGGCTAGCCTTGCGTTTCGGTTCTGATATCCCAGTTGTAAACGCGGAAACATTCGAGACCGATCCCTGCCCTCCGGGCCGCCTCGAACCACCGCACCTGGGTACCCTGGATACGGTCCTTGTATCTTGGGCTTCGCTGCTTCGCTTCTACGAATAGGTAGCGTCCGTCTTTCCAGGCCAATATATCCCAGCATCCAGACCGTTTGCGGCCGTTCTCTCGTACGATTGCGTCGTACAGGTCCTTTGCATCCTGCGGCAATACGCACGTCTCGGCCATGCTTCGACGAAATCGATTTCGGTACGTGTCGACCCAAACTCCGTCGTACCCTTCGTCCTGCAAAGAATGAAGTATGGCAAGCTCGGCAAAAACTGGTTGACCTTCACAGTCGATAACGGCCTTGTTACCATACGTGTAGGAAAGCGGTGTACCCGTCCAGACGGCAAAGGTGAGAAGAACCCGGGAGTTTGTCCCAACGCGTGGTGAAAGAGCAAGATCTCAGCTATGACTTGTCGATCCTGGGATCCTCGTGACGTTTTGTGTGGAGGTGCCCCCGAGCGGCACGATTTCGTCTAACCGGTAACAGCCGGGCCCTGCTCGCCTCGCGACAGCGGTGCGCCGGTGAGCACGTCCCGTTCGAACTTGAGGCCTTGGCCGAAGCGCATCACGCCGGTCAGCAACTGCTCCACGTTGGGCGCGATTTTGCGGTCGGGCACGGTGTAGGGGCGCACGCTGCGGACGGCGTTGACCATCGAGTGGACGAAGCTCTCTTGATCTTGGTCCTCGCGATACCACACGAGCGGGTCCGGCAGCGTTTCGATCTTCAGGCCCATGAGCGCGGCTTTGGACAGGAACTCCCAATCGTCGAGGGTTGAGACGGCTTCGTCGCTGAACCCGCCGAGCGCTGCGAAGGCGTCGCGACGTACCAGCGCGTTCGTGCTTCCGTAGCAGTTGACGAATGCTCCGGTGGCCACGTCGCCGCCCAGGAACGGGCGGCGCGAGTGTTCGAGCCGCTCTCGTGAGGCCGGGTCCGACGAGCCGATATAAAAGCTGATCGCCGAGGTGACGATGTCGGCGTCGGTTCGCTGCGCAACCTGGAGAAAGACGGCGAGCACGTTCTCCGCCAGCAGCAGCACGTGGTCGTCGGCGAAGAACAGGTATTGGCCCCTCGCCGCGGCTGCGGCCGCATTTCGCCCCGCGCCGAGCTCCGCGCTACGAAGTTTGAGGAAGCGAACGCGCGGGTCGAGTGACGCGTCTGAGCCGTTCGAGGACGGCCCCGCAGCAGTGCTGCCGCATTCGGCGACGACGATCTCGAGATGCCGGTAATCCTGGCGCTTCAACGACGCAAGCGTTGCAGCGGCGCCGCCTTCACGCACGCTATAAGCGAGACAAATACTGAGCAATGGCGCGATCGGCTGCTCGCGGGCCGGCTGCTTCCGCAAGACCGCCCCCTTGGCGCGCGCTCCATCCTCAGCGTGCCAGCCGACCCACGTCCGCTCGATGTCGCCGAACGCCGCCGAAGGCCGCGCCGACGACGCACCGTTCGCGAGCGCGGAGCGCAAACGCTCGGCTAACACGTCGGGCCGCGGCTCGAAACACACGGCTTGATGGTCGGCAGCGGCGATGATCTCGGGAATGCCGCCGACGTCGCTCGCCAGCAACGGCACGCCGGCGCCGACGCATTCCAAGACCGTGTTCGGAAAGTTGTCGGCCAGCGACGCGACGAGCGCGAGCCGTCCTGCGCCGCGCAGATAGTCGATCGCGCTGCCTTGGTACATGTTCGACAGGATGCGCCACTGGATCGGCCACTTCTTCGAGCGGTCGCAGATGTAGCCGATGCTCGAGCGGCCATAGATCTCCGTCTCCTTGCCCAGGAACGTCACCTCGAAATCGGGCCGGTCGGGCGCGGTACACAGCTCGTCGAGCGCATCGCAGAAGAGCTTGAGTCCTTTTCTGATCTCGAGCCGGCCGAAGAAGACGATCTCGCGAACGGGCACGTTGCGCCGCGGCGGCGAGCCGTTCGCCGACAGCAGCGATTGCGGCAGCACGTAGGGCAGCACGTACGTGCGCTCCGGCAGCTCCCAACCGTTCGTCTTCATCCAGTTGAGCAGATATTGGCTCGGGCTCACGACGATGTCGGCGGCTGCGACGCTCGTGCGTTCCATAAAGTCGATCTCGAGCTCGCCGAGGTTGCGGATGTAGTCCTGACTGCCTTCCTTCACCCAGAACGTCGGCCCGTGCGTTCCGACGACGAAGGTCGTGTTCGCGAAGGCCAGCCCTTGGCGCTTCGCGAGCAAGCTATAGAAGCCGAGTCCCTGGCATTCGGGAAAATGAATGATGTCGAAGTCGTGCTGATGTTCCTTGAGCCAAGCATACGTGTGATACGAAACGCTCGAGGCCCAGGCGGCATGAATGCGCGGATGGTGCGCCATCGGCAGCGGGATGAGCTCGATGCCCTTTTTCGCGCGGTAGTGCTCGACCCAGTCGATGATGTTGCCGTCGGTCGGGTGGCAGCCCAGCAAGAAGAGGATGGTCACGTCGTGACCGGCGCGCTTGAGCGCGTCGGCGAGGCTCGTGTATGCTGTGCCGATACCGGCGTTGCGAGAGGGCCCCTCGATTTCCCACGAAGCGATGCAGACGCGCCGGACGCCGACTTTTCCGCCCACGATCTCCGGTAAGGATGGGAAATTCGCGATCATTGGCTCCTCCTATGGTTGGTCGGTGAGTTTACTAGGCGGTTTTTACGAGCAGTCCTCGTGAACGAGCAGACTCGAACATCGAGCGAAAGAATACAACGGAAAAGGCGACGTAGGCGAGGTTCAGCGCGAAACCCCACGTAAAGTCCGGTGCGGAGAACGTCCCGGCGTTGATGGCTTCACGCATGCCTTCGAACGATTGCGTGGTCGGCAGCATCCAGGCGAGCGGGCGCAGGACGCCGGGCAGCGACGTCAACGGGTAGAGCACGCACGACAGCGGCATGAGCAGACCCGCGAAACTCCACGCCATCGCTTGAATCTTCGTCGTATAGCGAAGGATCAAACCGGTGATGACGATCCCGACGGCCAGCGCGAAGAGCGCTAAATTCAGCAAAAACGGCATGAACGCCATGAGTGCGGGGAAGATGTCGTAGTGGTAAAAGGCCCATGCGACCAGCGACCCCGCGAGGAAGCCTGCAAATACTTTGACGAGATTGGCGGCGACGAGTCCGGCGGCGTATTCCGAGATCGTGAGCGGCGAGCCAAACAGGTTGACGAGATTCTGCGACCACACCTCTTCGAGAAAGCCGGTCGCGATCTCGCGCTGGAACGTGTTGAATAGTCCCCAAAGAATGATCGCTCCGAGCAGACAGCTGACGATGCTCGGCCGAAGCTGTTCGCCCTGCCGCAGATAGACCGTGAAGAAGCCCCAGAGCACGATGTTCATGATCGGCAAGTAGAGCATGTTGGCCATCTGGTTCACGTTGTGCCGGAACTCATAGGCGTGCCGCATGAAGACCGCGGCGATCCTAGATGGCTCCATGCGCCTCTCGTCCGACGACGTGAATGAACGCCTCCTCGAGCGCGGGTGCGGTCCGCACCTCGCGCAACAGGCTGCGCGTCACTTCGAGGGGGCTTCCCGATGCGATGAGCTTTCCGTGGTCGAGGAAGAATAGCGGGTCGCACATATGCTGCACCTCGCGCATGTTGTGCGACGTGAACAAGATCGTCGTGCCGTGTTGCCGCTGCAGTTCGAGGAGCAGTTGCCGCACCTGGAGAGCTGCCTGCGGGTCGAGAAAGGCCGTCGGCTCGTCGAGGAGCAGCAGCTCGGGCGAGTTCAAGAAAGCCTTGCACAAGCCGAGGCGAGTCGTCTCGCCGGAAGAGAGGCGCGAGACCGGACTGCCGCGCAGGCCCGCTATCCCGAAGCGTTCCAGCAACGCGTCGATGCGACGCGCGCGGTGAGGCACGTCGTAGATGCGTGCGAAGACGTCGAGATTCTCGAAGACCGTCAGCCGGCGTGGAAAGGCCATGTACGGCGAGGTGAAATTCAAGCGCTGAAAGACGCGCTCGCGATCGTCACCGAGGCGCTTTCCGAAGAGGCGAATGGCCCCGGAGGCAGGTGCGATCAGTCCGAGCAGCATGTGGACGACCGTCGATTTGCCTGCTCCGTTGGGGCCGACGAGCCCGGCGATTTCTCCCTGGCCGAGCGTGAACGAGACGTCGTCGACTGCGGTGAAGCGGCCGAACGTCTTGGTCAGGTTCTCGACCGTTACGATCGGGAGCCGTTCGCCGGAGTTACCCATGCAGCGCCGCGGCGTAGGCCCAGAATTCCGACGATGCGAGCGACCGAAGCAACTCGTCGAAGTTGGCTATCACTCGTGAATAAGGCACATTGATCGCCTTCTGAAGCCGGCCGTCGTAGCGAAAGGAAAATGGAACGTCGAGCGCACGGGCTATCGTTAGGAGCGAACCGGGCCCTTCGGGGATCACACCGTCCGGACCAGCTCTCGCGACGTCTCGGAGAAGCTCGTCGTAGTACGACGTGACAATTCCGGACCCTTCCGCCCATTTGCAGAAGGCGGCGCGCTCTCCTACGGTGTTCCGGGCGCATGCTAGGCATTCGTCCGCGTCGATGTGATAGCTGCGGTCGAGCAGCGCGCCTTCATAGTTGTGCCAGAGCCCGCGCTGCGATGCGATCAGGGCCGACAGTGCGCTCTCGATCACGTTCCGGCGAATCGTGTGGACGAGCGTGAAGCCTCGTGAGCTGAGGTAATCGACCAGGAACGGCTTAGCGCCGCCACATCGGCCGCCCGGTTGAATGCTCCTCAGCTGATTGTACTTGACGTCAACGCCGAGAGCCGAGCTGCGGCTCTTGCGGTTGCCTTCCCAGTAGTTGTGAATGCGGTAGCGGACGAAGTCGAAATACCGGTCGAGCAGCGCTTCGAGTTCTGCGTGGCTCGCGAACGAGACGCGCTCGGCGGGGTGGGCGCGCACGAAATTGTCCCAGTGGGCGGGTGCTTCGCTCGGCGAGAAGATCTCGCCCAGCATCGCGATCTCGTCGTTCGTGTTGAGAATTTCGCGTAGCAGGTTGGTCCCGGTGCGCTGCGCGCCCACGACGACGAACATCAAGGCCGGGTTGCGTCCATTCGGATCACTTCCGGGAGCGCGTTTTCGATGCTCTCCCAAGCCTCCCAAAAGCGGGGCGACTGCGGCTCGAGCCGGTCGGTGGCGAGCTCGTTGAGCCAGAGGTAGGCTTCACGCGTGACGGTCGCCGCGCTCGTTTCCTTATCGAAATCGTGCCGCGAGAAGATGCTGTGCCGCAGCTCGCTATCCAGAAAATCGGCGATGAAGCGGTCGGTCTCGGTCGAATTCGTCGCATCCATCGGTAGGCTCAGCTGATACGCGATCCGCTCGAGCTGGCGCCGCGGCTCCTGCATCAACGAGTCGTAGTCGACGACGACGAACGGCCTGCCGGCGACCTCACGCAGGAACGGAACGAGGTAGACCAGCCACAGCTGGTGCGACGTGTCGGCGTCCATGGCTTGGCGCGCGAACAGCGAGGCCGCGACGCTGAGCGGGTTGCGCACGGCGAGCACGTACGCGTCGTCTGCCTCGCAGTCCCGCAAGGCGCCGCGCCAAAAGGGCAAAAGGCGAATGGAGCGCGGGTCTTTGAAGCCCCAGAGCGGCTGCGTTGCGAGCGAGCGCCTCAGGTAGGCAACCGTCTCACGCTGCAACTCCAGAACCTGTGGCTGCTTGAACTGCGAGCGTTCGATCAGAGAGACGTCTTCCCAGCGCAGCCCGAGCGCCGCGAGCACGCGCTCGTTGAGGGCAACGACGCCTTTGTCCTCCCAGTAGCCCGTCGGGTTGTCGAACCGCGCCGCGAGAAAGTCGTCGCCCAAGGAAACGCCCAAGGCTTGAAGACCTCGCGTGAGCGCGCTCGTGCCGCTTCGGTGCATCCCAAGGACGAGCACGGCACGCGAACGAGGCATAGCGAGCGAGCCCTTTGACGAGATCTGGACGTTTCCCCACCGCTTGAATCGGAGTGCCGACGCTTTCGGACCTGAGCCGGCAGCCCGAAGACCATTCCGCGACGAATCGCTCGAGCGTCGCCGTTGATGGAATGACCCTGAAAGCGCTGTGGTATACTTTGCGCGTGAGCAAGGGCTGGAGTGTGGAATACCGATTCCCATTCATTGAGGAAGACCCGTCGTTCATCGACGATGTCCTCGAGTATGCGAACTCGCCGGAGG
>JBKQHO010000020.1:0-91293 GCA_052267165.1 Vulcanimicrobiaceae bacterium
ACGTTCTGCAAAGCGAGCTCGTAGGCGAGTGCTTCCGAGAAGCCTTGCAACACGAACTTGGCGGCGCAATGCTCGCGAACCGTTTGACGGACGCTCTCCAGATGCCCGACGAGCACCCGGTGATCAGGACGGCTCGCTTCACGTCAGCCGAGCCGGCTCTGCTCGCAGACGGCGATTCGCCCCGTCAGGCGAGTGCCGCGTACGGGTTCGAGCGCTTCTCATCGCCGATCGTGGTCGCCGGACCGTGGCCGGGGATGACCAGCGTATCGTCCGGATAGGCGAACAGCTTGGTGTGGATGCTGCGCACGATGTCCTCGAGCGAAGTGCCGCCGATATCCCAGCGCCCAACGGAGCCTTGGAAAAGCGTGTCGCCCGAGAGCAGCCGGGTCGCGCCGTTCGCGCTCAACGCGAACGATACGCTGCCCGGGGTGTGGCCCGGCGTGTGCAGCACCTCGAGCGTCGCCGCTCCGGCCGAAAGCCGGTCGCCTTCGAGCAGCTCGCCGTCGAGCCGAACCACGCGGGGAGTCGGGACGCCGAGCCAGCGCGCCTGTTCACGCATCGCCGCGTAAAGCGGCAGGTCGGCAGGGTGCAGCAAGCCGGGCGCTCCGGTCCGCTCCTGCAACTCGGCGAGCGCGCCGATGTGATCGATGTGAGCGTGCGTGTGCACCAGCTGGACCGCGCGCACGCCGAGCCGGGCCAGCCGCGCCGCGACTTCCTCGCTGTCGGCGCCTCCGTCGACGACGATCGCTTCACCGCGCCCGGGGTCGGCAACGATCGTGCAGGTGCAGGCGAGCGGCCCGACGGCAAAATGCTCGACGACGATCCGAGGGGTGCCTACGGTATCCGGCATCCGAAATCTCGATACTCCGCGTTGAAATAGCCGAGGGGCGAACCCGCGGCCGAACCGCAGGCCACCACCGAGCCGAGGAAGATGGT
The DNA here is from genome assembly GCA_052267165.1 of Vulcanimicrobiaceae bacterium. GTDB lineage: Bacteria > Vulcanimicrobiota > Vulcanimicrobiia > Vulcanimicrobiales > Vulcanimicrobiaceae > CAWICD01. Next base: position 937 of record JBKQHO010000020.1, read on the forward strand.
ATGCGTTCCGGCCGTGTGCTCTTCGGCCAGCATGCAGTCGAGGTAAGCGAGCGAGTCCGCGATGATCGGCGAGCCGGTCGCTCCCGAGCGGCAGTCGAGCTTATCGAACGGATCGTCGGCCGTGCGGCTCGCGAAGCGGATCGCGACCCCGCGCTGCTCCAAGCGCAGGATGTTGATGCAGAAGCTGCCCGCTTCGGCGATGAGCGGGTGGGTGCGGGACTGGCGGTTCACGCAGATCAGCACCATCGGCGGTTCGACCGAGACGCTCGAGAACGCATTGGCGGTGAAGCCCTTGCGCCGGCCCTCAAGGACCGTCGTGACGACGGTGATGCCGGTCGGAAAGCAGCGCAGCGTCGAGCGAAAGTCTTGGGCGCTCACCGGAACGAGCGTCTTGGGTTCACTCAAGCCGCGCTCCCAAGCCCACGCCGTCGCCGACCGGGACGATCGTCGCGTCGAGTTGCGGGTGGTTGAGGAAGACCCGGTTGAAGGCGCGGATCGCCTGGGTGTCGGGGCTGTCGCCCGAGCTCGGCTCTTGGGCGGCTCGTCCGTCCCAAAGCAGATTGTCCACGATGACGAGGCCCGAGCGTTTGAGCAGCGGGACCGCCAGCTCGAGATAGTCTTCGTACTCGGTCTTCAGCGCGTCGATGAAAACGATGTCGAGATTACGCACCGGGAAGGTCGGCAGCACCTCCAGCGCCGGCTGGTTGAGAACGTGGACGGCGTCGGCCTTTCCCGCGCGGGTCAGGAAGCTCAGTGCTACCTTGGTGCGCTCGACGTTCGGATCGATCGTCCAAATCTGGCCGGCAGGCGGCAGAGCCAACGCCATCCAGAGCGTCGAGTAACCGTAGGCGGTCCCGATCTCGAGGACGCGGTTCGCCTGCATGGCGTGCACCAGCGTCGAGAGCAGCCGGCCGGTGTCGCGCGCGACGATGGGAATGCCGTCGGCGACCCCGAGCTGCTCGAGCTCGAGAACGAGCGGAGGGGGATTGGGATGAATGCGTTGCAGATAATCGAGGTCGCGCACGACTATGTACGTTTGTCCCCTGGTTGAGAGGGGAACCTCTTCTCGGGCCAGCCCGCCGCGTCCCGGCGCAGACAAGACTGTGTCGAGCGCCGTCGAACCTCGCCAGACCCGCGTCGTAACGAGGAGCGAGCGGAGCGGCCGGCTCATTCAAACCGTTCTTAGGAGGCTTCCGATGTCCACCCTGGCCCAAGCAGCGTACACGCCGAAGAAGTGGAGCCTGTCGGGACTGCAAGGCATCTCCGACAACACGCTGGCCGTCCACTTCGGCCTCTACGAAGGCTACGTGAAGAACACGAACCTTCTCAACGAGCAGATCAACGGTCTCATTTCGAGCGGACAGGCCTCGGGCGCGAGCCCGGGATTCGCCGAGCTCGTGCGCCGGCTCGGCTTCGAGTACAACGGCATGGTTCTGCACGAGTACTATTTCGACAACATGGCAGCGTCCGCGTCCGGTCCGCCTTCGTCGGGCAAAGTTTATCAGGCGCTCGGCGCGAGCTACGGCGACTTCGAGACCTGGAAAAAAGACTTCGCCGCGGTCGGCGGGATGCGCGGCGTCGGTTGGGCGATCGCCTATCAAGACCCCAAGAACGGGCGCATCAGCAACCACTGGATCACGCTCCACGAAGACGGCAACGTCGCCGGGTTCAAACCGATTCTGGTAATGGACGTCTGGGAGCACGCGTTCTTACTCGACTACAAACCCGCGGAACGCTCGAAATACATCGAGTCGTTTTTCGCGAACGTCGATTGGTCCGTCGCCGAATCGCGACTCGTCACCCCGGCCTAAGTGGCTAGGTGATGTCGGAGTCGATCCGCCTTCGACTCTTTCCGCTCAACACCGTGCTCTTTCCGGGCGCGGTGTTGAACTTACACATCTTCGAGCCGCGCTACAAGCAGATGATCGCCGAATGCCTCGAAGGCGGACAGGCCTTCGGCGTCTGCTTGATCCGCGAGGGCGACGCGGCCGGCGATCCCGACGTCATGCCGCACGACGTCGGCACGACGGCCGAGATCGGCGACGTGACGCCGCTCGACAACGGGCGTTATTACATCAACACGACGGGCCGGCGCCGCTTTCGTATCGACCGCGTCGTCTCGCGCGAGCCGTATCTCACGGTCGAAGCGACATACTTGGGTGAAGAAGAAGCGCGCGACAATCGCGCCGTCGATGCGCTCATCGACGAGATCCGCACGGTCTTTCGCGACTATCTGCGGCTGCTCGTGGAATTCTCGGGGATGAGCGCGGATATCGAGTTGCCCGACGATCCCGTCGAGGCATCGTACCTCATCGGCGACGCGCTGCAAGTCGCCGATTCGATGAAGCAGCGGCTGCTCGAGCTTTCGAGCACCGAGCAGCGTCTGACGGTCGAGCTCGGCTTTCTGCGCCGCCTGCTACCGCAATTGCGCTCGTTGCTCGAACGCAAGCGGGAGACGCCGCACGCCGAACGCACCGCTGCGCCGGGCGGCACCTCCCGGGCCGACCAGGAGCGCTTCTTCGGTAAGCACTTCTCGCTGAACTAGCGTGCCGTCTCCGACGTAGCTAGTTAGTCTCCCAAAACTAAGACGGCGAGCGAGGCGCTCTCGGCCGCGCTGACGACGTTGCGCATCAGCGCGATGTTGGTCACCGGACCCACGCCGCCGGGGACCGGCGTGATCTCGGACGCGACGTCCTTGGCGCTTTCGAAGTCGACGTCGCCCAGCAGCTTTCCGTCGACGACGGTCGTTCCCACGTCGATCAAGGTCACGCCGGCGCGCAGCCACGAGGCGTCGATCAGCCGCGGCTCGCCGGCCGCGACGACGAGCACTTCGGCGCGGCGCACGTGCGAACGAATTGCCTTCGTCTCTTTGTGAGTCACCGTGACCGTTGCGTCTTGGGCCATGATCAGCAGGCTGACCGGCAAGCCGACGACGTTGGAACGGCCGATAATCGTCACGTCGCGCCCGCGCAACGGCCATTTCTCGCTGCGTTCGAGCAGCAGCATGACGGCTGCGGGCGTCGCCGGCAAGAAGCGGGCGCCGGTTCCAAAGGCGAGCCTGCCTTGATTGACGGGATTCGCGCCGTCGACGTCTTTGTGCTCGGGAATCGCGTCGGCGATCTTACGGATCGAAAGACCGGCCGGCAGCGGCTGCTGCAAGATGATTCCGTGAATGGAGGGATCGGCGGCGTGGCGTTCGAGCGCGGCACGGACGGCTGCGTCGTCGACCGTGGTGGGCATCACGTCGACCTCGACGTGCACGCCGATCTGCTCGCCGAGGCGCCGCATGCCGCGCACATAGGCGAGGCTCGAGGCATCTTCGCCGACCATGCTGACGAGCAAACGCGGAATGACGCCGCGCTCGGTAAGCACGGCGGTGCGCGCGACGAGACCGGCGCGCAGCTCGCTCGCGAGCGCGCGGCCGTCGAGGATGCGGGCGGCCATTGCGGAATTGCTTACGCTGGCAACGTTGCCGGGTCCCCCGAAGGAGCGCGATGGAGCACGTTCGCCGCGAAGTGTACCTCGGTTCTTCATTCTCGGCGGCTGCGTTCGAGCGCGCGTTCAAGCAGTTCCGCGAGCTCTACCACGTGCGCCCGACGCGCGTCGCCTGCGCGCCGGACGTGCTCGAGCAGTACTGCGCGCTCTTCGAACGCTCGGCCGACACGGCCCACACGCACTCCGCGCAGATTCGCTACGACGGCATCCCGCTCGCCGCCGCGATCTTACCGGGCGGCACGGTCGCGTTCGAAGGCGAAGTGGACGAAGAGCGAATGGGCGACTGGTAGGCGTGCGAGCTACGCGCCGGCTTCGATCAGCAGCTGCGCCACCTGGTCGGGGTATTCGACCGGCGGGCAGTGACCGCAGTGCTCGAGCACGTGGACCGACGCCTGCGGGAAAACGAGCCGCGCGTTTTCGAGCGCGCGGACCGGAATGTAGCGATCCTCGCCGCCCCAGACGAGCAGCGTCGGGCCTTTCCATTCGGCCAAGCGTGCATGAAGGCGCGCGAGGTGCAGAAACTCCTGCATCGCGCCCGCGTAGACGAGAGCGAAGGCGCGGGTCATCTTCGGATCCTGCGAGAGCTCGTAGGCGCGCGCGTACATATCCTCGGGAATCGAAGCCGGATCGTAGACGGCGCTCTCGAAGGTGCGGCGCACGAAGCCGCGCGTCGGTCGAATCGTCTTGAAGAGCCAGGTCACGGGGCGGCTTCCGGCTATTTTCAGCGCGAGCGACGGCGAGCGCAGGAAGCCGGCGGGATCGATGAGCCCGAGCATGCGGATCCGTCCGTCCGGCTGTTGGCGCGCGAAGTCGGCGGCGATCAGGCCGCCGAGCGAGTGACCCACCAAGGCGTACGTCGAGTGGCCGCGGGCCTCGATCACGTCGCCGAGCGTGCGGACGAACGAAGCGAGATCGTAGCCGCTCGGCGGCTTGGCCGAATCGCCGAAGCCGGGCAGATCGAAGGCGAGGACGCGGTGCGTCGCGTCCAGATACGGCACCATGAAATCCCAGGCCGCCTGCGTCCAATGTCCCAGCCCGTGCACCAGCACGACGACCGGAGCCCCTTCGTCCTCGCGCCCTGCCTCAAACGTCGCAAGGGTCAGTCCGCCCTCGAGCGTCAGGTCGCGGCGGCGCCACGCTGCGCGGCGCCGCGCGAGTGAGGGTCCGGGTGGCGGGATTTGCGAAGTCGTTTGCATGCGGAATGTCCTGGTCCTGGTGGTCGGTACCATCGCCGCGATCGCGGTGATCGCGACCGTCGCTTACTATTTCGGTCAGAGTGCGCCGGCATCGCGGGCCGCGGCGGGCGGTCCCGGAATGCTCGCGGGTGCGCCGGCGCAAAGCTATCCTATCAAACGCTTAGACGGCGCGACGGATTCGCTCGATCACTATCGCGGCAGCGTGGTGCTCGTCAACCTGTGGGCCTCCTGGTGTGCACCGTGCCGCAGCGAGACCCCGGCGCTCGAACGGCTTTATCAAGAAGACCATGACAAGGGCTTGGTCGTGCTCGGCATCGATCAGGGCGAGTCGGCCGAAGCCGCCTCGGCTTTCGTCCGCGAGATGAAATTGACGTATCCGATACTGCTAGACGAAGATCAGCGGTACGGCCGAGCGTATTCCGCCGTCGGATTGCCCACGACGCTGGTCGTCGACCGAACCGGTCACATCCTGCGCGGCATCGACGGTGAGCTCACGCTCGCGCAGATGCGCGAGGCCGTCGCGCCGGCGCTTCGCGCGCAGTGAGCTCGCGGTCCATCGCGCTGGCGAGCGCCGGTGCGTGCACCGCGCTGGTCCTCGCGCAAGACCTGGTTCCGACGTGGGCCGGTTTCCATACGTGGCAATACGCGGCGGTGCTGGTGCTGCTCGGCGTGACCCTCGTCGCCTGCGCGCAGGAAGCGCGGGCGGGGCGGGACGGCGAGGTCGGGGCAAAGCTCGTGTTCGCGCTGATCGGGGCACTCGTGGTGGCCGCCGCGGGGCTGGCGTCGGGTCTGCTCGGGCCTGATTCGGAGACGATCGTCCGCGCGCCGGGAACGGTCGCGCCGCTGCCGGACGTCGGCGCCGCAGCCTTTTTCAGCAACGCCGACGCGGCGGCGATCGCGCGGGGCGACGCGCACGTCTTGTTGCGCCAAAAGAGCGGCAGCTTCGACCTCGGTCCGGGCGCGCGGCACTTCGTCGGCGCGACGCTGCTCGAGTTGCGCCCGCAGCTCGCGGCGTACGTCGAAGCACGCGACGAGCAGGGGCGCCATCTGACCATCACCCAACCGACGAATGCCGCCTTCCTCTCGCCGATTCTGCTCTTTCCCGGCAGCGTGCCCATTGCAGGCCAGATGCTGCCGGCCGACCAGTTCGCGGCGCCGGCGGTTCACCGCCAGATCAAAGCCTTCTATTTCTCGAAGTCGGCGACGGCCGCGGCTAAGGCGCACGGCTTCAGCGGCAACGAGGCGATCCTGTTCGCGGTCGACGACGATCGGGACGAGCTGGTCCCAGGCGGCATCGGCTTCGCGCAGAGCGGCAGCGAGGTCAGCTTGGGCGGAGTGCGGCTACAGGCGACCCTGGGCACGTATCCGGCTCTCGTGATATCGGCGGTCCCCTATCCGCCCGTCCTCTGGCTCGGCTTGGTAACCTTTATCGCCGGCCTTGGATTCGCATTCTTTCGGCCCGGCCCGGTCCTGCCGTCCAGAGTGGCGTCCGAATCGAAAGCGTGACGTTTTCACAGTGGGGACCTTTAAAAGGGTGCGGAAAAACCCCGCACCAGTCGCGACGTGGTTTACCCGCCGACTCTTCGTCGCCGCCTCCGTTACAATGGCGACCAGATCCCGCTCTTGGTTCGGATCGTCTCGGTTGCGGACAGCTTCCACGCGTTGATCACGACCCGCCCCTACCGGCCCGCAAGCTCGATTGCGCGAGCGCTCGAGATCCTGCGAGAGGCCAGCGGCACGCGTTGGGATCCGGTGGTCGTCGCCGCGATGGTCCATCTCGTGCGGCCGGCTGGGGCCGGCAGTTCCGTTCAGCGGCGGCTCGAGGCCGGCGGCTTCTGAGCTAGCCGAATCGTCTCCACGACGTTCAGACCGGCCACGACATCGGTATGCGGCGCTACGGTCGTCGCCGACGAGCGAGCGCGATCGTAGGCGAACGCGGCCATGCGGTAGCTCTCGAACGTGCCGCTGACGACGACGCCGTCGGGATCGACGGCGAACGCGCGGGCCCGCGCCCGATCGAGGACGACCACAAAGGCACGCAGTTCCGACGCGCGCGTTCGGGCGTACGCGCTCTGCCAGGCGGGCTCTCCCGAAGCGTTCCAAACGAAGAGATCGAGGCCGGCTAAGCGCGCTGCGACCAAGCCGCGCGGATTGCAGAGCGTCTGCGAGCCGACGATCCCGATGCGCAGGCCGGCGATCTCGGTCGATTCGGCCTGGTCCTCGGCGCTCTCGTCGAGCGCCAGGATCTCGAGCTCGGCGCCACGCTGCGCCCGGCCGCAGGCCAGCAGCAGATCGGCGTCGGCGGAGGCTGCCAGGCGCGCAAAGCGCGCCAGCTCGTCCGGCTCCGAGGCGAGCGTGAAAGCGATCCGCGCTCGCGCTCGCGGCTCGCGGGCCGTCAGGGCGTCACGCGGGGCCGCAAGCTCGTGCCGGGCGCGTTCGGCGGGCTCGCCGAGGGTGACCTCGCCGCGCAGGATCGTCTCTTCGCGTTCCGGTGCCCGCGCGACCAGACGGCCGTTCGCATCGAGGATCGAGCTCTTCCCGCAGTACGCGACCGACTCGAGTTCGACGCCGCACTTGTTCGCGGCCACGAACGGGACGCCGTTCTCGTGCGCGCGCACGTTGACGAACAGATCGGCTTGAACGTTTTCGAGCGCGCTCGGATCGCGGCCGCTCGTCACCCAGGCGGTCGGCATGACGAGAAGCTCAGCCCCGCGCTCGACGAGCGTCGCCGCGATCGTCGGGACGCGTCCGTCGGCGCAAACCAACAATCCCAGCCGGCCCGCCGGCGTGTCGATCGGGTCGAGCGTCGTTCCCGCGTCGAACCAGCGGCGGTCGAAATGCCACAGGAATTGTTTAGCTGCAAAACCGAGTTCGCGCCCATCGGGGCCGAGCACGATCGCCGCATTGTACGTGCGCCCGCCGACGAGCTTTGCGCCGCCGTAGACGAGCGTGATCGCATGCCGTTCGGCGATCTGCGCGAGCGCTCGGTGCGCACGTTCGAGTTGCGCCGCTTCGACCGGCGCGGTGCCCAGCACGTACGCAGGCACCGTTCCTTCGGGAAGCACGACGAGCTTCGCGCCTTGCGCCGCGGCCGCATCGGCGAGCGCGAGCACGTGCGGCCAATACGTCTCGAAATCGACGCGATCGTGTGCGCGCGCTTGAATGCAGGCAACGGGTATTCGACGTTCGGCCACGAAAAGCGAGCCCCAATCGGTAGTGCCCCACGCACGCACCTACCTTGAGGAGTATGCACGTGAAGCGAGTCATTGGGCTTGTTTTCGGCTTTGGCGCGGCCTCCTGTATCGCGACCGGTGCGATCGCCGCCGACCATGCGTCTCACACGAAGCCCGCCATCGTCGCGAAACAAGAGTCGGAGGCCGACTTAGCACCGGCCGACGAGTACTTCGGCATTCTCAAGCTGAGTATTCTGGGAATCAACAATACGATCCGCGATCTCGGCTTGCGCTACGACGTGAACCACGACATCGCTTCGCAAACGTTCGAGAGCGCTCAGGAAACCGAGCAAGCGATCCACGATTGGGAGCACAAGTATCCCCACGATCGCCTGATCCCGCGCTCGGTCTATTTCTTACAGCGTCTCTACACGAAGATTCTCAGCGCCGACTCACGCAGCCGCGCGACGCGTACGGCGAATTGGCTCTTCGGCGACTTCCGCAGCTCCGCCCAAGCGAAGCAGCTGCACAAGATCCTGGCCGTCGAGCACCTTGCTCCACTTCCCCCGCCGACCCCGTCGCCCGCAGCCACGCGCCAATATCCATCGGTCTTCGGCCCCGGCTACCCCTCGCAGTTCGCCCCGACCGCGACGCCCGCGCATTCGTAATCCAGAGGGCCTTCAAGTCGGCGTCGAGGTTCACGCAGCGCCATCGCCGGCGTTCGTCAGAGTCGCCCCGCCGGCGTAAGCCTGGGGTCCCACGCGCGAAGTCGCGTGGGGCCTTAAAAGTGAACGCCTAGGCCGGCATAGGGGCCGTTGTTCGTGAAGTTCGAGGAGGCGTTCTGCAGCGCCGTGCCTTGGTCGCCGAGGTAGCCGAAGTCGAGGAAGAGCGGGCTCTTACCGAAGTCGACCGTACCGCCCACGTTGTACTTCAGGATGCGGTACTGCACCTGACCCGTGTTGCCGTTGCCCAGATCCTGATTGCCGTTGGTGGTGACGACCGGGTAGTAGTAGACGCTGCCGTAGAGTGAGAACGAACGGTCGAGGTCGGGCAGCTTCTCCGCGCCGAAGCCGATGCCGTGCTGCTGGGTGGGAAAGGCGCCGCCTTCGTAGTTGGTGTTCCGGAAGAGATAGCCGATGCCGATATAGATCCGCGGGTCGGCGACCTTGAGGCCGATGCGTCCGTCGAAGTCGTCGTTCCGCGCACCGAAGGCGGGCACGTACGTCTGAAGGTGGTTGCCGCTGAGCGGATCGATCTGAATCGTCGAAACGCAGCCGGGCTCGGCCGGATTGGGGCAGATCCCGGTTCCGGCGGCGTCGTGCTGGAAGCGGAACGAGCGGTAGTCGCCCTCGAGCATCCAGGGCAGGTTGAAGAGCGGGAATTCAGCCGCGCCCGCGACTCGGAACGACGACGACCCGTTGCCGGCGCTCAGCTCGTTGTACGTCTTGGGGCTGAAGAGGTAGTCCCCCAGGACGAACTTCTCGTAGACTTTGGCCGCCGACGGCTTCGGGGCGGGCGGGGCGCTGGGAGCGGCGGTCGGGGGCGGCGGCGCCGCCGTCGGAGCGGTCGAAGGCGGCGCGGTGGGGACGGGCGCGGGCAGATAGCGCACGATGACGACGTGCTTGTCGGGCAGCCACGCGACGTATGCACCGAGCGCTTCCGAAAGGACGCGCAATGGAACGAGGACCGTCCCCTGGTAGATCTCGGGCGGCACGTCCAGCGGCCGGGTCTGCCCGTTGAGGACGACTTCGGGTTTGCCGACCGTCACTCGCACGTCGGCGCCCGGTTTCGAGACGTCCGCAGTCTTGGTGGAGGGGTCGTAGGTGACCGTCCCACCCATTTGCTCGAAGAGCGAGCGCAGCGGAACGAGGATCGCATTGCCGCGCACGAGCGCCGCCAGGACCCGCGACTGACGCACGCGGTCGGGGCGCGAGTAGACGTGATGGTCGTTGAAGAGGATCGGGACTTCGCCCGAGGGCGGCGTGCCGAAGTCGGCCGGCAGCGGGCTCGATATCGCTTGAGCGCCGGCCGCGTTTGGAGCCGCGATCGCGCCTGTTCCCAGCTGAGCGGTCAGCACGAAGCCCGCAGCTAGTATAGCCGCGAACCGTCCGTTGCTGAGTCGTCTCAAGACAGGCCTCCAAATAAATAGATAGCTGATCGCTCTACGACGGCTGGCTTCGTTTTGCCTACCCGTCTCGTCTGATCGGCTTCCCGTGCTTGCGAAGCGAGCGCGATCATGCCTCGCAACGGAGTGTGCGCTGCATCACGATGGACGAGGAATTAAGGATGCCGCGCCCCATCGGAACGAGGCGCGGCATCCTTTCGACCGCGTTGGCCAGGGAGGGTTAGAAGTGCAAGCCGAGGCCTGCGAACGCCGAGGTGTGGGTGAAGTTCGAGGGAGCGTTGACCTTGTTGTTGCCGCGGTCTCCCAAGTAGCCGGCTTCGATGAAGAGCGGCGTGTGGGGAACGTTGGCGTCGACGCCGGCCTCATACTCGAGGATGCGGTACTGGAGCGTGGTTCCGGCACCGACCTGCGGGAAGTAGAGGATGCTGCCGAAGAACGAGAACGGCGCGGAGTAGTCGGCGACCTTTTCTAGACCGCCGCCGAGCCCCTGAAGCTTCGGATAGCCGTAGTTGTTCCAGCGGTTGTCGTAACCCAGTACCAGGTAGACGTTCGGGTTGGCGACCCCGATGCCAAGCTTGCCGTCGAGATCGTACTCACGAGCGTCGAACGACGGGACGAAGGTCTGTCCGCCGCCGCCGATGACGGTGACGCAGCCTTGATCGCCGAGGGCGCCGAGCGGCGGCGGTACGCTGCAGCTGGTCCCGGGGCCGAAGGCGGCTGAGCCGCGGTGGGGGTAGCGCCAGGTGTTCAGGTCGGCTTCGGCGAGGATCGAGAGCCCGTCGACCGGGATGGTCACGCCCGCACGTCCGGCGGGACTGATCGCACCCTTGTTACCGGGGCTGAACTCGTTGTAGACCTGCGGATTGAGGAGCCCGTCACCAGCGATGAAGAACTGCGGCTTCGCCGGGGCGGGAGTCGGGGTCGGGGCTACGGTCGGCGCCACGGTGGGGGCTACGGTCGGAGCCGGCGTAGGCGGCGCGGTCGGAGCCGGCGTCGGGGACGGCGGCGGCAGATAGCGCACTACGACGAGGTGCTTGTCTTGAACCCACAAGACATACGCGCCCATTCCCTCGGAAATGACGCGAACCGGGACGACGATCGTTCCCTTGTAGATTTCGGGAGGAACGTCGAGCGGGCGCGTCTCGCCGTTGATCACGACTTCCGGCTTGCCGACCGTCACTTGGACGTCGGCGCCGGGCTTCGAGACGTCGACCGTCTTGGTCGACGGATTGTATGAGACCGTGGCACCCATCTGCTCGAACATCGAGCGAAGCGGTACAAGGATCGTCTTCCCGCGCACTATAGCGGCCAGGACGCGACCCTTGCTCAGCTTGTCCGGTTTCGAATAGACATGCTGGTCGTTGTAGAGAATCGGGATTTCACCGGACGGCGGGGAGCCGAATTCCGGTGCGGGCGCCCCCTGTGCGAAAACCGGTGTCGTGACCGTCGCGAGAAGCGTCGCGATCCCGAACGTAACCGCTGCCAAAACGGCAAAAGGCCACGCTGCGAGTCGTTTCACCAAGATAACCTCCATTGGATCAGACCGGCTGTAGTCCGAAACTAACAGTCTGAACCTCGTTTGCGGCTTACCCGTTCCGTTTGGACCCAAAACAGGCTACCGGCACTCTAAGTTGTTTAGTGAAAGGAATTGGGGCTGCTCACTACGACGTGATAGTGATTGGCGGAGGGGTGGCCGGCTTAACAGCCGGAGCCGTGCTGGCGCGGCGGGGCTTGCGCGTCGTCGTTCTGGAACGTCACATCGTTCCGGGGGGCTGTGCCTCGTTCTACCAGCGTGCCGGCTACCGCTTCGACGTCGGAGCCACCCTCGTGAGCGGCTTCGGGCCGCGCGGCACCCATCGCCTGGTCAACGCCGAAATAGGTCTCGAGGTTCCAGCCACGCGGTTGGAGCCAGCGATGCTGGTGCATCTCCCGGACGTGACGGTCGCCCGTTTCGGCGACGAGCGGTGGGCATGGGAACGCCTCCGCGCCTTCGGTGCGCGCGCCGAGCGGTTTTGGCGGGATCAGGAGCGGTTGGCCGACGCGGCCTGGGATCTGGCGGCGCATTTTCCGCCGCTCCCGCTCGACTTGGGCAGCGCCGGCGCGCTTCTTTCGGCCGTGCGTCCCGCGCATGCGCGGCTCCTTACTGCGCTGGGCCGGACGGTCGCGTCGCTGTTGCCGGCCGATCCGGGGCCGCGGCTGCGCACCTTCGTCAACACCCAGTTGCTCATCACCGCGCAAACCGACGCGGAACGAACCGACCTCGCCTACGGGGTGACGGCTCTCGACCTGGCTCGCGAGGGCACGTACCATCTCGAAGACGGCGTCTCGACGATCGGTGCCGCGCTGGCCCGCGCGATCCGCCGCTCGGGCTCCGACGTGCGCTTCGGGCGCGAGGTCGTAGCCATCGAAACCGAGCGCGGTCGCGCGCGTGCCGTGCGCTTGAGCGACGGTACGCGCATCGGCGCGCCGCGGATCGTCGCCGCGCTTCCCGCGCAAAATCTGGCGACGCTTTGCCCGGAGCTGGGCCCGCACTTTCGGGCGCGGCTCGCCGCAATGCCGCAGCGCTGGGGCGCGTTCACGCTCTACTGTGGATTGCCGGCCGGGGTCGTCCCCGACGACCTTCCGCTGCACCATCAGTTGGTCGCTTCGTACGAGCGTCCGCTGGGCGAAGGAAACTCGGCGTTTCTTTCGTTTTCCGGCGCAAACGAAATCCGCCGCGCGCGGCGCGGCGGTCGCGCCGTCACGCTCTCGACGCACACCGACGTCGCCCGCTGGGAGCGCGCCGAGCGCGACGGGACGCTCCAGGAGTTGCGCGCGGCCTACGTCGAGCGGCTCGCGAGCGCGCTCGAGCGCGTCGTTCCCGGAGCGCGCGCGCAAGCCGACGTCTTCGAGTCCGCGACGCCGCTGACGTTCGCGCGCTTCACCGGCCGGCTGCGCGGATTGGTCGGCGGCGTACCGCAGACGACGGCTGCCGCGAACCTGCGTGCACTCGGTCACCGGACGCCGCTCGACGGTTTGTTCCTCTGCGGCGACACGGCGTTTCCGGGCCAAAGCACCGTCGGAGCGACCCTCTCGGGCTACAACGCCGCCCGCGCCGCCGCCCGCTATTAACCGTGTGCTGAAAAGCCCGGTTAGCTGTTCTTGTCTTCGAGGTTGGCGAGGAACTTCGAGCGCTCGATGAGGTACCGCTCGTGCGTACCCTCCGCGATCTTCTCGCGCTCGTCGAAGGCGGCGACGGCGAAGTTGACGCGCCGGCCGTCGACGCCGATGATCTCCACCTCCACGCGCACGATGAAGCCGACGGGCGTCGGCGCCAGGTGCGTGAGGTCGACGTGGGCGCCGAGCGAGATCTGCGTCGGCGAAAGCATTGGGCCCAGACACTGGACGGCGGCGTCTTCGATGAGCTGCAGCAGCATCGGGGTGGAGAGGACGTCGGCGCCTTTGTTGCCCGCTTTCTCGGCGGTCATCCACTCTTCGACGCGCGTCTGACTCTGATACGTGCTCCCGATGTCGACCTTCGCGCCCATGATTTTCAGTGATACTCCTTCGAAGCTGCCCCTTCCGCCTGGCTCCTCGAGCGCACCTTGTTGCTTTGCGCCGCGTCCGCCGGCCATGAATCAAATCCGAGCCGGACGGCGTAGTATGCGCGAAGTGGGATCGGAGAGAAGACGCATGAAGGGACGCGTACTCGCGCTTGCCGTGGCCGTCGGGGTGGCGCTTAGCGGTTGCAGCGGGGGCAAGAAAGCGCAAGACGGCCCGCCGCCACTGGCGGTCGACGTGGCGAAGGCGCAGCAGCGTGACATTGCCACCTATATAATGTTGGACGGTCAGATCGCGCCGTTGCAGCAGTCCATCCTGAGCTCGTCGCAGTCGGGCACCGTCACGAGCGTCTACGTCAACGAAGGGGATCGCGTCACCAAGGGCGAGCTGTTGGCCCAACTCGACGACTCGCAGCTGCGGGCCCAGCTTGCAGCCAATCAGGCGACCGTTTCGCAGAGCGACGCGAAGCTGCGCAGTTCGGCGATTCAAGCCCCGATCTCGTCGCAGCAGTACAACTCGGGGCTGTCGGCGGCGCAGCAGGCCCTGCAGCAGGCGCAGAACCGCGTCTCGACCGACGTGGCCGCGCTCAACAACGCGGAGCTCGTGTACAAGAGCAACCAGCAGCTCGCGACGCAAGGCTACGTCGCGCAGACGACCCTCGAGCAGTCGCGCGCGACCTACGTGGCGGCGGTGCAAGAACTGCACAACGCGCGCCAGGCGCTCCCGCCCGCGCAGGCGGCGCTCACCAGCGCGCGCGAGAATCTGCAGCAGACGGGGGTCGACCAGGCGACGATCGCTGCCAACAAAGCCGCGCTCGACCAGGCGCGCGCGAACGTCCAGCTGCTCCAAACGCAGATCGTGCAGTCGGCCGTCTACGCCCCGTTCGACGGGGTCGTCACGCAGCGGCTGCTCGATCCGGGGGCCTTCGCCGGTCCCAATCAGGCGATCGTTCAGGTCTCGCAGATCGACCACGTCTACGTCAACGCCAACGTTCCCGACGACAACTTGAGCTACGTCCGGCCCGGAACGCCCGCGAGCTTCGTGAGCTCGAGCCTGCCGGGCCGCACCTTCCACGGGACGATCGCGGACGTCAACGCGGTGCCGACCTCGGGCACGCTCTCGTATCGGGCGCGGATCCATCAGCCCAATCCCGGCGGCGAGCTGCGCGGGGGAATGCTGGTGACGATGACGGTGCAGAAGGAGCGGCATCCAAACGCGATCGTCGTCCCGCGCACCGCGCTCTTCCAAACGGACCAAGGATCGAGCGTCTATACCGTCGAGGACGGAAAGGCTAAGATGCTCCCGGTCGAAGTCGGGCTGCAAACCGACACGCTGGCCGAAGTGCGCAGCCCCGACGTCCGCGCGGGCACGGTGGTGATCACTACCCGGCCCGATGCGTTACAGGATGGGAGCGTGGTCGCGATTGCGGGGCCTGCCGGGGGGTCGCCGAATGCGACCGCTTCCCCGGCGCACTAGTGGACACTAATTGAGAGGAGTATCGATGGATCGCACAGGCCGGCTGGGCACGGGCTTTGCCCTCGCCGCGTTTGCGCTCGTTTCCGTGGGCACGGTCGTCGTCGTTCCGAGCGACGCATCGGCTCGCGCGAAGCGGGCCCATGCGTCACCCGGACCGAGTGCGGCACCTTCCGCGGCGCCGAGTTCAGCCCCGTCGGGAGCGCCGAGCCCCGGCCCGAGCGGCACGCCCGCGGCGGCGAACGGCATCCCGTCGCCGTCGATGACTCTGGCACCGCTCGGGCAGGGCAGTCCGCTTCCGTACCCGGCCTACGGCACGCCGGTCCCCGGCGTCAACGCCGGGGTCGCGGCGCCGGACATTCCGCTGCAGATCTCGTTGCAGCAGGCGATCGCGATCGGCTTCGCCCGCTCGCCGTCGCTGGCCACCGCCCGCGGCGACGTCGGCGTTCAGGCCGCCGCGGTGCGCCTGGCGCGCGCCGGCCTCCTGCCTTTGCTCGAAGGCACCGCGAGCACGACGTACAGCTATCAGCAAAGCGGGACGCAGTTGACGACGAACCCGATCACCGGGACCGTCTCGCGCACCAGTTTCGGCGGAACGATCGTCACGAACGCGCTCTCTGCGAGCCTGCGCCAGTTGATCTTCGACGGCGGCAAGACCGCCTTGGCGGTGCGCGCCGCGCGGAGCACCGAGACCTCGTTCGCCGACCTGTATCTGCGCGATCTTCAAACGGTCGCGTTCAACGTCGCCACGGCGTACTACAATTACCTCGCGGCCGAGCGCACGACGCAAGTCGACCTGCAGATCGTCAAGAACAACCAAGTCCAAGAAGACTTGGTCCGCGCGCAGGTCTCCGCCGGAACGACGGCGCGGGTCGACATCGCGACCGCCGAGTTGCCGGTCGCGCAGGCGCGCGTCGCGGTCGTCAAGGCGCAAGGCGCCGAGCTGGCGGCGCAAGCCGCCTTCGCCAACGCGATGGGCCTCGACGCCAACATCAAGGTTCAGCCCATTGACGACACGCAGGCGCTCAGCTCGAACTCCCAGATCTCGACGATCCCGGTCCCCCCGTACGATACCGCCGTCAAGCGCGCACTGGCGCTGCGACCCGACTACGACTCCGCGGTTCAGACGCTCGAGTCATCCAAAGAAAGCCTCTCGTCGGCCAAGCGCGGCTATTTCCCGACGATCGCGGCGACCGGGGATTACGGCGACACCTCGACGAGCGTAGGCGGCGGCGCGCTGCGCAACGCGGGCTCGGTCGGCGCCTCGTTGAGCCTCCCGATCTTCGACCAAGGCGTAACCGCCGCCAACATCGCGCAAGCCAAGGCGCAGCTCGGCATCTCCCAGGCCAACCTGCAGACGACGTTGCTGAACCTGCAGCTCAACGTGAAACAGGCGCTCACCAATCTGGTGAGCGCGCGTGGGGCCCTCGACCAGACGGCGGCGGAGTACAATCAAGCAATCGCGGTGCTGCAATCGACGCAGGCGCAGTACAAGGCCGGCGTGACCACGCTGCCGCTGTTGCTCAACGCCGAGACCGGAATCACGCAGGCGTTGACCGATCAGGTGACCGCGGTCTACACGCTCCGCCAAGCGGAACAGAGCTATCTCTACGCCGTCGGAAACAACTACGACATTCCGAAACCTTAGCAGGGTGCCGAGGCGCTTGGCCGAGGGTCGGCGGGTTTCTCGGCCGCCGGCGGGAAACAGGCCGCTTCATGGGTGTGCTAGGCGTTCCCGTCACAATCAACGATCCAATCAATTTGGCGATCCTCAATGTCTCTGAGGACCGCCTAACCGGTTTCCAGCGCGAGCCGATCGGCAAGATCTCCGAGCTCTCCAAGGTTCCCGTCGAGACGGTGATCGAGCGGATCGTCGCGATGCTGCGCGCGGGCGTCATCCGCCGCGTCCGGCAGACGTTGATGGCCACGAACTTGGCCGACGGGGCCCTGGTCGCTTGGGAGATCTCCGAGGACAAGCTGGCCGCCGCGTTCGAGTATCTCTTCAACGAGGACCCGTTTTCCGGGCACGTCGTCATCCGGACGACCGACGTAGCCACGGCAGCCTCGCGTTTTCGTCTATGGACGACGCTGAAGGTTCCGCAGGGCTATTCGATCGACAAGCACGCGGATTGGCTGCTGCACGAGATCGGCGCCACCCGCGTCAAATTGATGCCGGCCGTCCATATGTTCGCCTTGGGCGTGGGGCACTTGCGGCGGCGCGGCATGGAGCCGGGAAGCCGGGCCGACGTGCTGGCCGACGTCATGACGCCCGAAGTCGTGAAGCTCAGCGAGCTCGACTGGCGCGTGCTGACCGCCCTCAAGCGCGAGTTCGAGCCCGAGGAGTTCGTGCGCGATCTGTGGGCCGCTCGCGCCGCCGAGGCCGGGGTCTCGCTCGACGAGTTCTTCCGCGTCGCCGATTCCTTGCACGCCCGCGGCGTCATCGGCCGCTTCTCGACCTTCCTCGAGCACGTCAAGCCGACCGCCGGCAACGAACGCGTGACGCGCTACAATGCGCTCTTCCATTGGGCCGTCCCGCCGGGGCGCGAGGTCGAAGCCGGCCGTGAAGTGGGCCGGCATCACTGCATGACCCACGCGTACTGGCGCAACGCCGGGCCCGAGTTCCACAACGTCAACATCATGGGCGTGGCCCACGGGACCGATAAGCAGCTCGTGCTCGCGCACAAGGCGGCGATCGACGAGCACTTGCGCGAATCGGGAATCGACGTGCTCTACACCAACGTGTTCTGGGGCGGCCGCAGCGAGATCAAGCCTTCCGAGATCTCGCCGATCGCCTACGCCGCCTGGTGCCGCGCGAGCGGAATCGACCCCGAAACGATGCGTGCATAACAGACGGTTGCTGCGGGCGGCGCTCGCAGCTCTGATCCTCGCGTTCGCCGGCTGCACGAAAGTGGGCACGGCGAACGGGGGAACGCCGGGTCCGAACCCTTGGACGCATCCAGGCCGGCTCGTTTTCGCGGAGGGATACGACGCGAAGTCGCTCGATCCGATGCTCTCCGTGAATGCCGGCACGGGCGACCTCTCGATGTTCCTCTTCTCGTACGCCGTCCGTTACGACGAGCACGCGCGGCCGGTGCCGGACGCGCTGCGCGAGGTGCCGAGCGTGGAGAACGGCGACGTCAGCCGCGACGGGTTGACGCTGCGCTACAAGCTCCGGCCCAACGTCTACTTTCACGACGGCGTGCAACTGACGTGCCGCGACCTGCGCTTCACCTGGCAAGCGGTGATGAACCCCGCCAACAACGGCGTCACCCAGGACGGTTACCGCGACGTCCGCGACGTCGACTGCTCGAACCCGCTGGTCGCGGTCGTGCACATGAAGCGCGTGTACGCGCCGTTCTTGCAACAGCTCTGGAGCGTCAACGGCAACGCGGCGATCCTGCCCGAGCATCTGCTCGCGCGGGTCAACGACGCGAAGGGCTCGTTCAACACGGCGTCTTACCAGTCGGCGCCGGTCGGCAGCGGTCCGTTCCAATTCGTTCGCTGGGATCGTGGGTCCGACGTCGTGCTCAAGGCGTTCGACCGGTTCTACTTGGGCAAGCCCAAGTTGCGCGAGGTCGTCTTCAAGTACGTGCCGGACGACACGACCATGGTCGAGCAGCTGCACACGCACGAGATCGACATGGCGCTGCACCTGAGCAGCAACGTGTGGCCGTTGCTCGCGAACGTCCCGGGCGCCGTCGTCGACGCGCCGCCGATCTACACGTACGATCACATCGACTTCAATTTGCGCCGGCCGCTTTTTGCGGACGTCGCGTTGCGGCGGGCGCTGGCCTTGGCCGTCGACCGCCGCTCGATCCTCCGGAAGATCGGCCACGGACTGGGAGATCTGACCGACACGGCGCAGTCTCGCCGGCTGTCCTGGGCTTGGACGCCGGACACGGCGCACTACGACTACGATCTGGGCGCGGCAAAGGCGCTGCTCGAGCGGGACGGTTGGCGGGTCGGGCCCGGCGGCATCCGCGTCAAGGACGGGCAGCGGCTCGAGTTCGACTATTCGACGCAAACCGAGAGCGCCTCGGGCAAGGCGATCCAAACCTTCATCCAGACCGGCTGGCGCGAGGTTGGAGCCGACGTCACCGTCAAGAACGCGCCGACGGCGCAGTTCTTCGACAACAGCCCGCAGACGGGGATCCTGCAAGGCGGCCACTATGACGTCGCCGGTTTCGCTTGGAGCGGCGCCGCCGACCCGGACGACAGCTCGATCTACTCCGCCCATAACTTTCCGCCGCTCGGCCAGAACGCGCTCTTCTGGAACGACCCGGTCGCGACGCGCGCGATGGACGACGAGCTCGCGACCGTCGACCGCGCACGGCGCAAGCGCGACTTCGTGATCGAGCAGCAGCGCTTCGCCTCGGACGTTCCGTCGATCGTGCTCTACTACCGGCGAGAGCCCGAGGCGTACAACACCGATTTGAAGGGCTACGCTCCCTCGCCGGTGATCTCTCCGTTCTGGGATCCTTGGAATTACTCGATCTAGGGCGCTTCATGCGTCAGCTGGGGAAGGAGGAACAGTGAGGCGACGGACGCTGGCGCTGGGACTGGCGCTGATACTCTTGGCAAGCTGCACGAAGGTCTCCACGAGTCAGTCCGGCGGCGAGCGGAATGCCTTCACGCACCCGCACGAGCTGCGGATGGCGTCGTTACAGGATCTCACGAGCCTCAACCAGCTGCTGGCAAGCGATGTGGTTCTGGGCTGGTTGTCGCAGCTGACGATGGCCTACCTGCTGCGCTACGATCACGCGAATCAGCCCGTCCCCGAGCTCGCGCTCGCGGTGCCGAGCCTCGCCAACGGCGGGATCGGCAAAGACCGCAAGACGATCACGTATCACCTGCGCAAAGGCGTCAGGTGGTCGGACGGCGCTCCGTTCACCGCGGCCGACGTCGTTTTCACCACGCACGTCATCCTCGACCCGAAGACCAACGTCATCTCGCGCGACGGTTGGGACCGGATCGTCAACGTCGAAGCGCCCGACCCGTACACCGTCGTCTTTCACCTTCGCGAGACCTTCTCGCCGTTTCTGTCGACGTTCTTCGCGAGCGGTGGATCCACGCCGATCTTGCCCAAGCACCTGCTCGAGCACAGCTCGAACGTGAACACCGATCCGTACAACTCGCTTCCGGTCGGCATCGGGCCCTTCAAGTACGTGCGCTGGCAACGCTCCGACCGGATCGAGCTGGCAGCCAACCCGCTCTACTGGCGCGGCCTGCCGAAACTGCAGAAGATCGTCTACCGGATCATTCCCAACCGCGATACGATCCTGGCCGCGTTGCAGACGGGCGACGTCGACATGTGGCCGCTGGCGGCCTTTGCGTACGTGCCGCGGCTCGAGGACGTGCCGGGCGTCAAGCTCGTACGCGTGCCGAGTTACGGCTTCGGGCACCTGGACTTCAACGTGACGCACCCGGCGGTGAGCGATCCGGCGGTCCGTCGGGCGCTGCTCTTGGCCTTCGACCGCCGCGCGCAGCTCGCAAAGGTGAGCCACAGCGTCGGTATTCTGCAAGACGCGGTCCTCTCGCCGGCCAGCCCGTTCTACGATTCGAATCTCGGCTTCACCGAATACGACGTCGTCAAAGCGAACGCGCTGCTCGACGCGGCCGGCTGGAAGCGCGGATCCGACGGCATTCGCCAGAAGAACGGGGTCAGATTGAACCTCGACCTCGTCTCGAACTCGGGCAGCCCTGACACCGACACGCGCATCGAGTTGATCCGTGAGTCCTGGAAGAAGATCGGCGTCTCGTTCGTGCGCAAGAACGTCGACCCGTCGCTGCTGCTCGCACCGTACGCCAACGGCGGGATCATCCAAACCGGCCGCTTCGACGCCGTTTTCTTCGCTTGGTATACCGGCCCGTCAGGCGATCTGTCAAACCTTTACGACTGCGCCCAAGTTCCGCCGAAGGGGCAGAACGATTTGCGCTGGTGCAACGCACGGGCCGATGCCGCGATGCGCGATTTCAAGGCCACCTACGATGCGGGACGACAGAAGCAAGACGATGACGTCGTCCAAACCGAGCTCGTGCGGGAGGTGCCGACCATCGTCTCGGCGGTCTACCAAGACATCTATGCCTGTAACTCGGATTTGCAGAACTTTCGTCCCAATCAAGTGAGCATGTTCGACGACATGATGAACGTCGATATCTGATGGCTCGGCGGCTCTTCCGGTTAGGTACCTCGATCGCCGCCGCGTTCGCTCTCGCGGCCTGCACAAAGCTGGGGGGTGCCGGCCAAGGCCAGCGTCACAACGCGTTCACTCGCCCGCACGTGCTGCGCTGGTCGGACGGCGAGGACATCGGCGGCCTCAATCCGCACCTCATCTCGCAGGCAAACGTCAGCTGGCTCTCGGAGCTCACGATGGCCTATCTGGTACGCTACGACCAGGCGAACAAGCCGGTTCCGGAGCTCGCGACCGGGATTCCGACGCAACGCAACGGCGGGATCAGCGCCGACGGAAAGACGATCGTCTTCCATTTGCGCCGCGGCGTTAAGTGGTCCGACGGACAGCCCTTCAACGCCGACGACGTCGCATTTTCGATCGGCGTCGTGCTCAACCCGAAGAACAACGAGGTCGGGCGCAGCGGGTGGGATCTCATCGCGAAGGTCGACGAGCGGGATAAGTACACCGTCGTGCTGCACCTGAAGAAGCCCTACGGGCTCTTTCTGCCGACGTATTTCGGAACGGCCGGCGTCAACCCGTGCATTCTGCCGAAGCACCTGTTAGGCGGGCTCGCGACGATCAACGACGCGCCCTACAACAGCATGCCGGTCGGCATCGGGCCTTTCCGCTACACGCAGTGGCGCCGCGGCGACGCCGTCGTCATGGAAGCCAATCCCTACTACTGGCGTGGACGCCCGAAGCTCGACCAGATCGTCTTCAAGATCGTTCCCGACGCCAACACCGTCTTCACGCAGCTCGGCAGCGGCGATCTCGACCTGTGGGCCGAAGTTCGTTACACGTTCACGGAGCGCATCGGGAAGCTGCCCGGCTTCATCGCGCTGCGCCGTCCGAGCACGTTCTACGACCACATCGACTTCAACGTGACGAGACCCGTCGTGAGCGATCCTGTGGTGCGCCGGGCGCTGCGCTTGGCGACCGATCGCCCTGCGCTCATCCAAGAAGCGAACCACGGGGTAGGCTTGCTGTCGGAATCGGTGGTTCCGGTCGCGTCGCCCGCTTACGACAAGAGCCTGGCGCTGGTCCCGTTCGATCTCGCCAGGGCGAACGGGCTGCTCGACGCGGCCGGCTGGAAGCGAGGTGCCGACGGCGTCCGGGTGAAGAACGGCGTGCGGCTCGCGCTCGAGTTCACGCTGGGCAGCGGCGCTCCCGACCTCGACACCCGGGTGGAGTTGATACGCGCTTGGTGGAAGCAGATCGGCGTCGCGATCTCGGTCAAGCACTATCTGCCGTCGCTTTTCTTCGGGCCCTTTGCGGACGGCGGCATTCTCAATACCGGCAAATACGACGCGGCGACGTTCGCGTGGGGCGCCGACATCGAGGGTGACGTCTCGGCGCTGTTCGAGTGCCGCCAAATCCCGCCCAACGGTGAGAACAGCGTGCGTTACTGCAACCACGCCGTCGACACGGCCATCGAGAACTTCAGCCGTCTCTACGATCCGGCGGAGCGCCAGCCGTACGCGAACTTCATTCAGCAGCAGATCTTCAAAGACGCGCCGACGATCGTGTTGGACGACCGGCAAGACCTCTACTCGGTCAACGCGGACGTCGTGAACTTCCGCCCCAATGCCGTCTCACCGTTCGACGACTTCATGAACGTCGACATTTAGCACTCCGCTCGGAAAGGGCAAGCGTTTGCGCGCATTCTTCAACGGCATCGTTTTCACCGTCGTGCTGCTGATCGCGGCCGGCATAGCGGCCGTCGTGCTCGGCGTCGTGCCGGCGGGCGCCGACTCGAAACCGGGGTTCATGGAGAAGACGGCTGCGAACATGTCGCTGCACGCGGCGATCTCGCGCGACGTCGCCGCTCTCAACAATCCGCTGCAGCCGACGGATGCGAACCTGCTCGCGGCGGTCAAGCTCTACGGCGCGAACTGCGCCTTCTGTCACGGCACGGCCGACGCGAAGCCCTCGATTCCCGCGCAAGGCTTCTACATCGACGCGCCGCAGCTGGCGAAAGACGGCGTCGAGGACGATCCGGAAGCCGTGACCTACTGGAAGCTCAAACACGGCATCCGCTTTACCGCGATGCCGTCGTTCGGCTCGACCCAGAACGACGATGATCTCTGGAAGCTGAGCATGTTCCTGAAGCAGATGGACAAGCTGCCGCCGGCGGTCGAGGGGGCCTGGAAGGCGCTGCCGAGCTCGGCCGGGTCTGCGACCGCGAGCTCGGAAGCGGCCTCGCCCGCGCCGGTCACGACGCCGGGTGAAAGCCCCGCTCCGAGGCCGGAGACGACGGTCGAGGCGACGTCTTCCCCGTAGGCTGATGCGGCTGCGCGTCGCGCTGTGCAAGCGCGACGCTCGCCACCGCCCACAAACCGGCGCACCCGAGCAGGGAGCCGAGCCGCAGCGCACCCCAAACCGGGTCGAGTCGCGCGATGCCGCTGGCGAGCTGTTCGAGACGCCACGTCGCGCCAACGCCGAGCGTCGGCGGAACGTGAAAGTCGAGCGGGAGCGCCTGCGGCCAGGTCGGAAGCGGATGTGCTACCGCGAACAGGCCAGCGGCCGCAACTACGGCGGCCGCGGCGGCCGGCGCGAAATGGTACGGACGCACGCGCTCGCGCGCGAGGGCCGCGATTCCCAGCGCCGCCGCCAGCGCAAGCAGTGCCGTCGAAGCGATGCCGGTCGGGCGCTGCGCGAGCCCGAGCCAATCGATGCCGGCGGCGAGGGTGGCGAACGCCGCCGCAAGCCAGCGCGCTCCCGACGACGTGCGCAAGCAAAGGACGGCCGGCAGGAACGTAACCGCGAAATCGTGCTCGTGCGCGAACGGGAGCGCGAGCGGAAGCGCGGCGCTCGCGACGGCGACGCGCGCGACCGGATCGTAACGCCGGCTCGCGCATTGCAGCGCGACGAGAGCCACGGCGACGGCCGCGATGCCGAACGCAAGCGTGCCGGCGAGCGCGGGCGAAGCACCGAATGCGCGCGCGACGGCGCCCGGCGTCGTTTGAATCGCGATGAAGCGCTCGGCGGCAGCGTGCTGCGCGAGCATCGCGAGATACCGTCTCGAGCCGCCGCGACTAACCTCCAGCGCCGAGCCCGCAACCACGAGCGCGGCCGCGCCGCCGAGCGCGAGCCAGGCTCGCCGGTCGCCCAGGCGCGCGACGAGCGCTACGGCGAGGTTCGGCTGCAGCGCCGCAGCGAGCGCCGCCGCGACCGCCCCCAGCAGCGGTCCGCGTCGCAGCAACAAGAGCGTGGCCACGATGCCCGCGCACGAAAGTATCGCCGTCTGTCCGAGTGAGACGCCGCTGGTAAGCGGGCCGAAGCCTGCGACCACGACGAGCAACGCGGCTGCGTCCTCGAACGCGAGCGGGCCACCGGCGAGCCGGAGGGCGCCGAAGGCGAGCGTCGCGAGCGACAGCGCCATCACCGCTTCCCACACGGCGACGGCGCTCGGCCAATTCAGCGCCGCGAGCAACGTCCAGAGCGGCAGGCCGAACGGCGGGCCGACGAAGGGCAAGAGCTCGTCGCGCGTCGCGACCACGCCGGGCACGCCTTTCTCGACGCGCCAAACTTCGCGGGTGTATGGGTCACCGTCGAGCCGCGCCGTCGCGCCGGCAGCGTAATAGGCTTCGAAGTCGCGCAGCGGCGGCCCGCCCGTCGGTTTGGGCGCGACGACAAAGAATGCCAGCGCGAGGATTGCCAGCGCCGCTGCGATGAGCGCGCTCCGCATACCGCGCTCAGACCATTCCTTGTCCGGGAACGGCGACGCGCGAGGCCAGCAGCAGCACGAGCAAAACCGCAATCAACCCGAAGTACCCGAGCGAGACGGTAACGCGCTGGCTTGCAGGGATGCCGTAATAGACGGGATTGAGCTGGTTGCGCCAGCCTGCGATCGCGCGCGGGACGCCGAAGAGAATGAGGATCAGCAGCAGCGGGCTCCACCAGTGGAATGCGACTGCGAAGACCACCAAGAGCACGAGGCCGATGCCCCACAGGCGAGGCGAGATCGCGCCGGTCATGCGGCCGCCGTCGAGAAACGCGACCGGAAACATGTTGAAAAGGTTGAGGAAGAACGCCGTGTAGGCGGCCGCGTACCAAAAGGCGTTGTTCGTCGCGTAGCCGTAAGCGAAGCAGACGATCCCACCGAGCGTACCGAGCAAGGGACCGCCGAAGGCGACGATCGATTCCTGAAAGATCGAAGGCAACGGTGCGCGGATCGCGGTAAAGGCGCCCAGACCAGGTATGAAATACGGCAGTGAGGCGGGCAAGCCGACGGCACGCATGAAGAGGATGTGCCCGGCTTCGTGGATGGCGATCAGCAGAACGAAGACGATTCCGAACTTCCACCCGAAGAACAGCGCGTAAAACCAGATCGAGGCCAAGAACGACAGCCCCGAGATCAAGAACTTGCTGCCGAGCAGCAGCCACTTGAGATTGAGAAGCGCGAAGAGGACGCCTTTGAATTTTGCAACGAGCACGCCGAGCCCGACGGCTGCGCCGCCCGCGGTGCGCCAGCGGTTCTCTTTCGTTTCATGCTGGTCGGGCGGAAGATACGTCCCCTCGACGGGGGGCTGCGCTGCGCCGCGCTCGGGCTCGGCCTCATTCACACCAGCGGGTTTCGCGGCATGACGAGACGGCCCCCCGACGGTTACAAAAGCGCCAGGCAAGCGCGCTCCGGCGGCATGCTCCTGTGGCTGTTGCTGGTCGCGCTGATCGCCGGCTGGGCGCTTTTCACGTGGCATCCTTGGGTCCAATGGGCTGGTGGGCATGTCTGAGATCGTACCCGCGCGCATCGTCATTTTAGGCGGCGGGTTCGCGGGTATCTCTACGGCCCGGCGTCTCGAACGTTTGCTGCGCCCCCATGAAGCGCAGATCACGGTCGTCAGTCGCGAGAATTTCTCCCTCTTCACGCCCATGCTGCCGGAAGTCTCGTCCGGCAATCTCGAGTCGCGTCACGTCGTGACGCCGGTGCGTGCCCAGCTGCGCGATGCGCGCTTCATCCTCGGCGAGGTGCGCTCGGTCGACCTGCAAGCGAAGACGGTGGACGTCGAGCACATCATGCTCGGCTCGTGTCAGAAGCTTACGTACGATCAGTTGGTGCTGTGTTTGGGCGCGGTGACGTCGACGTTCGGCCTGCCGGGCATCGCCGAGCGGGCCTTTCCGCTCAAGTCGCTCGAGGACGCAGAACGTCTGCGCAACCATGTGATCGCGATGCTCGAGTTGGCCGACGTCACGATCGATCCGGTCGAACGCAAGCGCCTGCTCACGTTCGTGTTCGTCGGCGGTGGATTCACCGGGGTCGAAGCCGCCGGCGAGATGGTCGACTTCTTCAAGAGCAGCGTGCGGTTCTATCGCAACATCGACCCGCGTGAGATCGAGATGGTCCTGGTCGAGGGCGGCACGAAGCTGCTTCCCGAGTTGCAAGCCGGCATGGGCGAGTACAGCGCCAAAGATCTCGAGCGGCGCGGCGTGCGCGTCTTGCTCGGCAATCACGTGTCGGGCGCATACGATGACGGGCTGCATCTCGCCGACGGGACGGTCATATCGGCCGCGACGATCGTGTGGAGCGCCGGCGTCAAACCTTCGCCAGCCCTCGCTTCGTCGCCGATCGGCCGTGGTCGCGGCGGCTCGATCCCGGTCAATCCCGATCTTTCGGTACCGAACTTTCCCGGCGTGTGGGCGCTGGGGGATTGCGCGGCGATTCCCGCTCCCGACGGCAGCCGCTACCCGCCCACGGCGCAGCATGCGCTGCGCGAAGGTCCGTTTCTCGCCGCGAACATCGTCGCCGTGCTGCGCGGCAACGAGACGAAGCCGTTTCGCTATGAGTCGCTCGGCATGATGGCGTCGCTGGGCGGACGGCGCGGCGTAGCCGGCTTTCGCGGGAAGTTTCTGCTGACCGGCTTTTTTGCTTGGGTCGTTTGGCGAACGTACTATCTGCTGCGGTTGCCGGGGCTCGACCGCCAGGCCCGCGTCGCATTCGACTGGACGCTTGGTCTGATCTTTCCGCGCGACATCTCGGAGCTACGCGTTTACACTCAGAGCGCGCAAGCGAACGCGCTCAAGGAAGCCGGCATCGCGATGCCGGTGAAGTCCGGCCCAGCGCTCGAACCGACTCCCGCCAAGCGTTAGCATGTGCGCCGGAGCGTGCCGGCTTTGAAACCATTGCTGCGCTGAGGCCGTCACGCAGTCGTAGACATGAAGCCGGTGCCAAGCTCTCAAAACGGCAAAGCCCCCGCACCGAGCGCCCCGGCAGACGTCGTCGAGTACGGCGTTCGCCGGGTGTTGATCGTGACGGGGGTCATGCTCGCTGCGCTGCTGCAAACGCTCGACAGCACGATCGTCAACGTCGCGCTGCCGACGATTCAAGGCAATCTCGGCGCTTCGATCGACGAAGGCGCCTGGGTCGTCACGGCTTACATCATCGCGGCGGTCATCATCATTCCGGTGACGCCGTGGCTGCAGCTGCGCTTCGGACGCAAGCAGTATTATCTCGTCTCGATCGCAGGGTTTACGCTCGCGTCGCTGGCCTGCGGTTTGGCGACCTCGATCGAGGAGCTGATCGTCTTTCGCGTCGTGCAGGGCCTTTTCGGCGGCGGCTTGCTGGCGACGTCGCAAGTCATCTTGCGCGACACCTTTCCGGCCTCGCAACTCGGCGTCAGCCAGTCGATCTACACGCTGGGCGCGGTCGTCGGGCCGTCGTCCGGTCCGACGATCGGCGGAATTCTGACCGACAATTTTTCGTGGAACTGGGTCTTCGACGTCAACGTCTTGCCGGGAATCGTCGCCATCCTGCTGCTCTTGCCGCTCTTGCGCAACCCCGCGCCGCCGAAGAAACTCGGCTTCGACGGGGTCGGCCTGGGACTGCTCGCCGTCGGGCTGGGCACGTTTCAGTACGTGCTCGACGAAGGCGAACGAATGGTTCGAGGACCCGACGATCGTTCTGTGCACGCTGACGGCGCTCGTCGGGCTGGTGGCCTTCTCGTTGTGGGAGATCTACGGCACGAAGCGCCCGATCGTCGATCTGCGGGCGCTCGCGACCCGCAGTATCGCCATCGGCTGTCTCCTTGCGGTCGTCAACGCGACGGTCGTCTTCGGCCAGCTGCTCGTGATGCCGCAGTATCTCAGCAACGTGCTGGGCTTCACGGCGACCGACGACGGCATCTTGCTCGCGCTGCGCGCGCTGCCGGTGCTCTTCTTGACGATTCCGATCGGTCTCATCGTCAATTCCGGCAAGGTCGATCCGCGCTGGTTGATCTGCGGCGGCCTCATCTCGGTGGGAGCCGGTGTGGTCGGCCTCGCCTTCCGCACGACGAGCGACACGACGTTCGGGGCGATCGTGCCGTGCCTCCTGCTGACCGGCGTCGGCTTGGCGCTCGTGTTCACGCCGCTGCTGGTCGCGGTCTTGCGCGGCACGCCGCTCGCAAATTCCGCCAAGGCCGGCGCGTTCATCAGCCTTGCGCTCAACCTCGGCGGCTCGGTCGCGAGCGCTTCGTTCGTCACCCTGCTCGACCGGCGGCAGAGCTTCCACGACGGAATCTACGCGGCGCACGCCACGCTCGCCAACCCGCAGGTCGCGAACCTCGTGCAGCAGCCGGGCGGTCTCGCGCAGCTGGCCACGATCGTCAACCGCGAGGCCGCGACCGCCGCTTACGCCGACGCGTTCTTCGTGATGGGCATGTTCGCAATCGTGCTCGCGCCGCTGGCCTTTGCCCTCAAAGGCCCCAAGCGCGGAGCGCCGGTTGCGCGCCTCGCCGCCGTCGCGGCGGAATAGGCAGCTTCATCTCGCGGCTTGACCGCTTGCGGGTTTGACACCGAAGATCGCAAGCATTGCCGGATCGCTAAGATCGATCCCGTAGCTCTTCAAGAGCGTGTCGTCATGTGTGGCGCGATTTTTGAGGTAGTCGAGCCAATTAGTGGTATGCTCCTTCAGCGTGACCTGCGAACGGACGTATTCCCTATACAACAAGTATAACGGCGTTGCTAGTGCCGCGAGCGCGAAGAACGCTAATGCGCAGCTGAGCGGAAATGGTTCGGATGCGAAGTACGTTTGATAGTTGTCCGCCACGATCGCCGCCATGACGGCGGACGCGAGAATAGAGAGGCCGGCTTGCCTGAGGGCGAACGAGCCCAACTCCGTGCCGGGGCTGTATTTTAGGCCCTGGTATGCTTTGCCCTTATGGAGCAGTGCCTCGCTTCGATTTGCCATGATCCAAAGCGGCCCGCGTCCTTTTGAATCGTTGCCTTGCGCTACGAGCGCCGGGATCTCGAAGGCGACGAGGATGTACGCCCCCTGGCGAAACACGTGACTGAGCCAAGAGTTCCCGGTCGATGTTGTCGTGACGATCAAGAATCCGATGGCCGCGTGCAGCGTGACGAGCGCCGGAAAGACGTAAGCGTGCTTATTTTGCCCGGCGACCACAAAGAGGCTGGCGACCAGTGCAGCGTATCCGCTCAGTTCGCCGATCAGCAGCTGGCGGAACGCGAAGAGGGTTTGCGTCATTTCCGCTCGCAGCGTGGGGTAGACGGTCTCTTCTTTCATTTCACCCACTTGTTCCAATCGTCAGGACCGAAAACGCCGAGTGAATCTAGCGGCGATCGGCCCGAGGTTAGCGCAACTCAGTAGAAGCCGAGGACGCGGGCGCGGCCGTCGAGACGGCGCAGCGCGGCCTCGAGGCCGGGGCGCTTGACCGGCGCGACCTCGAGATAGAAGCGATACGTGAACGGACCTTCGAGCGAAGGGCGCGAGGCGAGCGTGCGCAGGTTGAGGTCGTTGTCGGCGAAGGCGGCGAGCGCGTCGCGCAGCGAGCCGGGCCGGTGAGGCAACGTGAAGGCGACGCAGGCGCGCGAAGGTTCGTTGCGCGACGTGCCGTCGACTTGCAGCAAGAAGAAGCGCGTGAAGTTGTCGTCGACGTCTTGGATCGAGGGTGCCAAGATGCGAGCACCGTAGCGCTCGGCGGCGAGCGCCGAGCCTATCGCGCCGATCGACGGGTCGTCCACGTGCATGATCTCGCGGACGGCGCCGGCCGTGTCGGCGACGATCAGGCTGCGCATGTATGCGTGCTCGCCCAGGAAGTGGCGGCACTGCTCGAGCGCGACGGGATGCGAATGGACTTCGCGGATGCCCTCGATGGTCGCCGCCGGGAGGCCGATCAAGTTTTGCACGACACGATAGACGATCTCGTCGACGATGACCAGACGCGGATCGTCCCACAGCAGGTCGTAGACGCGTGGGACGGCGCCCGAGATCGAGTTCTCGACCGGCAGCAGCGCGAACTCCGTCTCGCCGTGCTGCGCGGCGGTCGCCGCGTCGTCGAACGTGCCGTAACCGACCGTCTCGGCGCCGGCGACGAGCGTGCGCGCGGCGTCGTCGCTGAACGCGCCGGGCTCTCCCTGAAACGCGATCCGAGGAACGTGACCTGACGTCATCTATCCTCCGAGCGTGCGCAGTGCCGTGCGCGCGTCTTCGGCATGCTGATCCTGCGGCGCGACCTTGAGGAACTTGTGGAACGCGGCGATCGCTTGCGTGCGGCGACCGATCGAACTCGCGACGACGCCCTCGTTGAAGAGTGCGGGCGCAAAGTTCGGCTGCGCTTCGAGCACGGTCGAAAGTTGCCCAAGCGCTGCGAGATCCTCGCCGGTCGCGTGCAGGCAGGTGGCGTAATCGGTCCGCGTGTCGGGATTGGCCGGATCGATGGCCAGCGCGCGGGTGTAATAGCCGGCCGCCTGGTCGAATTTGCCGGCGTCGAAGTAGAGCTGCGCGAGCCCGACGAGCGCCGAGAGGTCGCGCGGATTCTGTGCCAGACGCCCGCGCAGGTCGGTGAGCAACCGCTGCACGGGTGCCGGCGGCGCGCCGGCCGGGGCTTGCGCCGGCGTACCGCCGCCGACGCCGTTGCCCGCGCCCGCGGCGCCGTTAGCCGCCCCGCCGTTATCGCCGGCGCCACTGCCCGCGGGCGCGATTCCGCCCGACTGCGGCACCACGACCTCGCCCGGCCCCGGCGTCGAACCTTCGTCTTGGGTCCCCGGGGCGGCCGTCGCCTGAATTTGGGAATCGCCTTGCTGAGCGATCGGTCCCAGTGCCGAACCCGTCACGCCGAGCCCGATCCGTAAGAAGTAGCCGACGATTCCGAGAAAGACGAGCGCCGACACGACGACGATCGGAAGGTAGATGCGCGGGGGCAGCCCGCTGCCAGGACCACGAGTCACGAGCAGGGATGTTCTCGCGGGCTCGCACAAAGCCTCGAAAGCGTGTTGCCCGACGTCTCCGAGCTCCAGCTTCTGTTCGCCCAGCTCAACAACGAGTTCTTCGGCGGCGAGATCCCTACGCACCGCATCGCGTACAACGCGCGCTTTTCCAACCTCGCCGGGCGCATCACCTACAAACCGCCGCTGATCGAGCTCTCGCCCAAGCACTTCGAGAAACATCCCGAGGCGCTGCGCGAAACGTTGCTGCACGAGATGATCCACGGCTGGCTGCACGCGCGCGGACAGAATCCCGGGCACGGCGCCGCGTTCAAACGGAAGATGCGCGAGCTCGGGCTCTCCTCGATCTACCACGACCTCGGCACGGCCGTGCCGCGCCGCGAAAGCAGCAAGCGGTTCATCTTGCGCTGCGACCGCTGCACGATGGAGGTGCTGCGCAAGCGCCGCCCGCCTGCCGCCGTCTCGTGCGGCCGTTGCAGCCGGCGTTCGTTCGATCCGCGCTTTCGGCTGCGGGTGCTCGAGGTCGTCGAGCTGCGCGAGGTCGAGCCGAGCGAGCGCGCCGCCCAGCGCATGCGCTGAGCAACGCGTCACCGGCGACCCGCTCAAATCAAGTGTTGAAGGACTAAACTTCCGGCGGCCAGCAGCAGCGCGACGCCGAGCACGCGGATGAGTGTCGGCGACGAGAGCCGGCGCGCGGCATTGGCGCCGAACTGCGCCCCGACGAGTCCGCCGAGCGAGAGCGGGATCGCCAGCAGCCAGTCGATGTCGCCGCGCAGCGCGTGGGTTGCCACGCCGAACGGGGCCGAGAGCAGGATGACGAAGTGGGTCGTGCCCGCGACGATGTGCGTGGGCAGGCCGAACACGCGCAGCAGGAGCGGCAGCGCGACGATCCCGCCGCCGATGCCGAAAAAGCTGGAAAGAAAGCCTGTCACCAGGCCCGTCGCGACCGCAAGCGGCGCACTGTACACGTATCGATACGTCGTGCCGCTCAACGCGTCGTAGAATTCACGTCCGCGCGCCCACGGAAAATGCAGCGGTTTCGCGCCTTCCTCGGAGGTGCCGCGGCGCAGCAGATCGATCGAGAACACGAGCAGAATAGCGGCATAGGCGAGATCGAAGCCGGGCACGGAGACGTAACGCAGCGCGATCGCACCGAGGATGCTGCCCGGAATAGCGAGACAACCCATCAAGGTGCCGATACGCTTTTCGATGCGGCCTTGGCGCCAGTATGCAACCGAAGCGCTCGCAACGTTGGCGGTGACGAGCAAGAGCGATGTTCCGGCGACCAGCGTCGGCGGCAGATGGAAGATCAGGCGCAACGCCGGGATGGCGACGAAGCCGCCGCCTAGCCCGGCGAGCGAACCGATGAAGCTGGCCGCGATTCCGAGCCCGAACATCTCGAGCGAACGCAGCAGCGGCGACGGATCGAAGGAGAGGAACATCCTCGCTGCGCCAGGCCGCCGCGTTACGAGCTGACGCGGCCTATGTAGCGCCGGTCGCGCGTGTCGATGCGAATGACGTCGCCGGGGTTGACGAAGAGCGGAACTTGGACCGTCGAACCGGTCTCGAGCTTGGCGGGTTTCGTCGTTCCGGTCGCCGTGTCGCCTTTGAAGCCGGGGTCGGTCTCTTCGACCCGCAGCTCGACGTGCGCCGGCAGGGTCGCGCCGATCGGCACGCCGTCGTGCATTTGCACGTCGATCTTCATGCCGTCTTTGAGGAAGTCGGCCGGGTCGCCGATGAGTTCGCGTTGCAACGTGACGTTCTCGAACGTCTCGTTGTCCATGAAGTGATAGCCGTCGGCGTCGTTGTAGAGCATCTGCATCTCGCGATTGTCGACGGTAGCACGTTCGAGCTTTTCACCGGCTCGGAACGTCCGTTCGACCGTCGCGCCGGTCTTCACGTTTTTCAGCCGGGTGCGCACGAATGCCGAACCCTTGCCGGGCTTGACGTGCAGGAAATCGATGACCGTCCAGAGCTGGCCCTCGATTAAAATCGTGACGCCGTTGCGAAAGTCGTTCGAAGATATCATCCCGCTCGCTCTTTAACAGGGTGCGGGAAAATCCCCGTGCCACAAAGCGCCGCGGGTTCTCACGCCGGGCGGCTGCCGAGCCTGAGTTTGTGCTCCTTGCCCCGGCGCAGGCGGGCGATGTTCTCGCGATGTTTGTAGAAGATGACCGCCGTCGCCACGGCGAGCTCGGCTGCGGCATTCCGGTCGCGCGTGTCGAGGTAGACGGCGAACGGCGCGAGCGCCGAACCGAGCAGCGAGCCGAGGGAGGAGTAGCGGGTCGGCACGACCGCCGCGAGCCAGACCAGCATGAAGCCGAGCCCTGCCTTGGGCGAAAGCGCGAAAACCGCGCCGAGAAACGTCGCGACGCCTTTGCCGCCGCGGAAGTTGAGCCAGGGCGTGTAGCAGTGCCCGAGCACGGCCCCCGTCCCGGCGGCCGCGGCGGCTGCGGGACCGTCGAGTTCGGCGGCCAGCAGCGCGGGAGCCGCGCCTTTGAGGGCGTCGAGCACGAGGATCGTCGCACCGAATCCCTTACCGTACGTGCGCAGCGCGTTGGCCGCGCCGATATTCCCCGAGCCCTGTTCGCGGATGTCGCTCTTAAAGATCAAGCGCGAGGCGACGACTCCGAACGGAATCGAGCCCACGGCAAAACCGCCGAGCGCGGCGAGCGTCAGCCGGCCGAGTTTGTTCAATCCGGCTGCTCGCTGGTGCGGGGACGGAAATCGAGCTCGAGCGGCACGCCTTCAAAATCGACGTGAGCGCGCAGCGTGTTCTCGAGAAAGCGCTTATACGACGTCACGACCAAGTCGGGGTCGTTGCAGTGAAAGAGAAAGCGCGGCGGATGCGTTCCCACCTGCGCGCAATAATAGATGCGCAGCGGCTTGCCGGCGTGCGCCGGCGCGGGGTGCGCGTAGACCGCGTCTCGGATCAGCGCGTTGAGCTGCGGCGTCGGAATGCGCCGGTCGAGATTCGCCGCGACCCGCATGACGAGCGGCATCAAGCTGCCCAAACGCCGTTTGGTCAAGGCCGAAAGGAACGTCACCGGCGCGAACGCCGCAAAGGGCATCTGCGCGTGCAGCACGTCGATCAGCTCGCCTTGGCTGAGCTCGAGCTCTTGCGCGAGCGCGAGATCCCACTTGTTGGCCACGATGATGAGGCCTTTGCGTTCCTCGAGCACGAGGCCCGCGAGCCGCCGCTCACCTTCCAGAATGCCCGTCATCGAGTCGATGACCAGAATCGCGATGTCGCAGCGCGAGATCGCGCCGAGCGCGCGCAGCGATGAATAGTATTCGATCGCGCCATGGTGTTTGGTCTTCTTCCAGACGCCGGCCGTGTCGATGAGCCGAATACGGTGCTCGTGGAAGGGGAAGATCGTGTCGATCGCATCGCGCGTCGTGCCCGGAACGCTCGAGACGATCGAGCGCTGTTCGCCGAGCAGTGCGTTGAGCAGCGAGCTCTTGCCGACGTTGGGGCGGCCCACGATCGCGAGCGCGAGCTCCGCTTCCTCGTCGATCTCCTCGCGCTCGGCCGGAAGCCGCTCGACAATCGCGTCGAGCAGGTCGCCCGTTCCTTCACCGTGGATCGCAGAGACGACGATCGGCTCGCCGAAGCCCAGGCGTGCGAACTCGCCTGGAATCTGCGCGCGGACCCGTTCCGATTCGGCTTTGTTCGCGGCCAGGATGACGGGATGGCGCGTGCGGCGCATGATCGCGACCACGTCCTCATCGAGCGGCGAAAGCCCCGCGGCCGCGTCGACGACGAAGACGATGACGTCCGCGTCCTGGGCGGCGATCTCGGCCTGCGCGCGCGTCTGCTTGAGGATCTCGTCACCCGGCGCGCCCGGGTCGATGCCGGCGGTGTCGACCAGGCTGAACGTGCGGCCGCGCCACTCCGCGAGCGCGTAGAGCCGGTCGCGTGTGACCCCGGGCGCGTCATCGACGATGGCGAGCCGTCGTCCGACCAGCCGGTTGAAGAGGGCGCTCTTCCCGACGTTGGGCCGCCCGACGATGGCGACGGTCGCGGGGCGAACCCGGCTGGGCGTTTCAAGGGCCATGTGGACGCAATTCTCCCTGGGGGACCGTCTGGCCCGGCGCGAACCCTCGCTTACGAGATGAGCTTCCGGCTTTACACGCTTTTCAGTCTCGCTTTTGCAGCCGCGCTTTGTCTGGGGCCCGGGCCCGCGGCGGCCGAGGTCTCCAGCGGCGGCGCTTACGTCACGAGCCTTCCGGGAGGCGCGGACGTTTGGGTCGACGGGGTATACGTCGGGCGCTCGCCGGTCCTGCTCGAAGCGCTCCCGCTCGGAAAGCACTCGATCACCCTGAGCAAGACGGGCTGGATGGCGCAGGTCGTCGACCTCGAGGTGCCCGCCGGCTCGCTCGTCATGTCAAGCACCCAACTCATCCCCGGTCCGCGAGCGCTTGCCGGGAGCGCGACCGGCACGCTCGTCCTTCACGGCGAGACCGACCCGAAGAAGCTGGCTCTCGACGGCAGCCCGTTTCCGGGCGACCCGCGCGAGCCGCTGGCGGTCCCGGCCGGCCCGCACCGAATCACGCTCAAGACCTCGCGCGGCGACATGACGATGGCGTTCTCGGTCTTTCCAGACACGCCGACCGAGGTCGTGTTGCGTCAACCGGAAAACACGGACAACCGTTCGGTGGTGATCGCGCCGGCCAACGATTACTTGCCGGACGACGCGTTCACGGTGCAGGGGACAAAGATCGTCGTGCGTTACGAAGGTCACCTCGTGGTCGCGCACTTCGGCGACACTTTGGTGCGGTACGACGGTGCCGACGTCGCGTACGACGGCGCGCCGGTTTCGATTGCCGGAAAGCTCTATCTGCCGCTCGCGCTGCTCGAAAAGTTGACGGACGAAACGTCGAAGGGCAAGTAGCGTATGGCGAGCATCTACATCGAGACGTTCGGTTGTCAGATGAACGAGGCGGATTCGCAGGCGATCGCCGAGCGCGCCGCGGCCTGCGGCTACGTGCTCGCCACCGACCCCTCGCAAGCAAGCGTCGTCATCCTCAACACCTGCACCGTGCGCGACAACGCCGAACGGCGCGCCTACGGCCGCATGTCGCACATGCGCGCGCTCAAGGTCGCCGACCCGAGCGTCAAGCTGGTGGTGTGCGGTTGCCTGGCCGAGCAGGACCGCGACCGCATGCAGAAGATCGCGCCGTACGTCGACGCAGTCTTCGGCACGAGCGAGCTCGGCCGGCTCGGCGACGCGCTCGAAGCGTGGCGCGCGGATTTCGGCGATGAGACGGAGACCGGCGTCGAACGGCTGCTGCTCAAGATGGGCGGCGAGGCCGACTGCATCGCCGACGCGTTCACGCATCTGCGCGCGTTCGTCACGGTTCAGCGCGGCTGCTCGTACTATTGCACGTTCTGCATCGTTCCGTACGTGCGCGGGCGCTTCGACCACCGGCCGATGGGCGAGATCGTGGGCGAAGTGCAAGCCGCGTTGGCGCGAGGCGCGCGTGAGATCACGCTGGTCGGCCAGACCGTCAACGCGTATAAAGATCCCGCCGGCGGCGCCGATTTTTCCGACCTGCTCGAAACGGTTGCGGCGCTGCCCGGGCTCGAGCGGTTAGCGTTCGTGACCTCGCACCCCAAGGATTTCACCGAGAAGCTCGCGCGCACGCTGGGCGCGCTTCCCCAGCTCAATCCGCGCCTGCACCTGCCGGTGCAGAGCGGCTCGAACCCGGTCTTGCGCCGCATGAACCGTAAATACACGGTCGAGCAATATCTCGACAAAGTCGCGGTCTTTCGCGAGAGCTGTCCCGACTGGGCGCTGACGACCGATCTGATCGTCGGGTTTCCGGGCGAGACGGAGGACGATTTCGCGCTGACGCTCGAGCTGTGCGAACGCGTCGGGTTCGCACAGGCCTTCATGTTCGTTTACTCGCCGCGGCGCGGTACGCCGGCCGCGCACTGGGAACCGATCCCGGCGGAGATTGGCAGCGAGCGCTTGCGCCGGCTTGCCGCCGCCGTCGACCGCGGCGTGCGCGCGCGCCACGAATCAAAGGTCGGATGCATCGAGCGGATGCTCGTGGTGGGGCCGTCGCGCAAAGACCGCACGAAGCTTTCCGGGAAGGCGGGCGACAACGTGACGGTGGTCGCGCCGCTCGGCGCGCTTTCCGAGCCGCAGCTGGTCGCAAAGCCGTGGGTCGACGTGCGGATCGAAGCGGGCTTCGTGTGGGGTTGCACGGGCACCGTCGCCGGCTTAGCTGAGTCCTTCGACGGCCGCGGCCAAGCGCGCCGCGAGCGGCCCGTCATCGATCTGATCGCCGCGCGGTAGCAGAGGGTGGTTGACGGCGTCGAGCGATGAGTGAAGTCAAGTATTCGCCGATGCTCGAGCAGTACTTCGCCATGAAGGCGCGGTACGCCGAAGCGATCTTGCTGGCGCGCGTCGGCGACTTCTATGAGGCGTACGGCGATGACGCAAAGACGATCGCCACGGCGCTGCAGATCGCGTTGACGTCGAAGGAGGCGGGCAGCGGGCAGCGGATCGCGATGGCCGGGGTTCCGCAC
This sequence comes from Vulcanimicrobiaceae bacterium, assembly GCA_052267165.1. Lineage (GTDB taxonomy): Bacteria > Vulcanimicrobiota > Vulcanimicrobiia > Vulcanimicrobiales > Vulcanimicrobiaceae > CAWICD01. Next base: position 38,808 of record JBKQHO010000020.1, read on the forward strand.
CACGCGCTCGACGGCTATCTCGCCAAACTGGTCGCGCAGCAGCGCATCGTGGCGTTGGCCGAACAGCTCGAGGTCCCCATTCCCAACAAACTCGTGCGCCGCGACGTCACGCGCGTCGTCACGCCTGGGACGCTGATCGAGGAGAATCTGCTCGACCGGCGCAGCGAGAATTATCTGGCTGCGCTCAGCGTCGCGGGCGACGCGCTCGGGATCGCCTACGCCGACATCTCGACCGGACGCGCAGCGGCGACGGCCTATAGCGGCGACGGCGCGGTTGAGGAACTGCTCGCTGAGCTGGTGCGCTGCGCGCCCGCCGAGATCGTCGCGGACTTGCCGAGCGAGGTCCGAGCCGCGGTCGGCGCGCAGCTTCCGAACGTGCGGGTCACGGCGCCGCCGCTGGCTGCCGTCCTGCGGCACGAGATGCCGATCGTCAACGGCTTCTCGCTGGACGAGTCGGTCGCGATGCACCGCTCGCTCGAAGCGCTCGCTGCCTTCGTGCAGCGTGTCGGCTTCAGCGCGCCGAGCGGGTTGTTGCGCGAGACGCACTTCTATCGCTCGCGCACGTTTCTCGCGCTCGACGCCAACACGCGCAAGCATCTCGACCTCGTCAAATCGCAGGGACAGAATCCGAAGGCGACGCTGCTGGCGACGGTCGACCGCACGCGCACCTCGATGGGCTCGCGCTTGCTCGCGCGCTGGATACTGGCACCGCTGACCGATCGTGACGAGATTGCTGCCCGCGCCGACCGCGTAGAAGCGCTGGTCAACGACTATCCCGCGCGCGCGACGCTGCAAGAGCTGTTGGTCGGCGCGTTTGACCTCGAGCGGATCGCGCAAAAAGTACGTTTCCGTCGCGCCGCGCCGCGCGATCTCGGCTCGCTGCGCCGCACGCTGGCGCTGTTCGAGCCCCTGAAGGCCTCACTGCCGCCGTCGCTCGCCGGATACGTGAATCGCATCGGCGATCACACGGAGTTGCTCGGGCTCCTCGAACGCACGCTGGTCGACGATCCGCCCGCGAGCCTGCTCGACGGCGGCGTGATCCGGCCCGACGCGTCGCCGGAGGTGCAGGAGTGCGTCGCGCTGCGCAGCGAGGCACGCGAGCGAATCGCCGCAATGGAAGAGCGCGAACGCGAGCGCACCGGTATCAGGGGTCTGCGCATCAAGTACGCGAGCACGTTCGGCTACGGCATCGAAGTCTCCAAATCGAACTTGGCGGCGGTGCCCGCCGACTACGTTCGCAAGCAGACGCTGACCAACGGCGAGCGCTTCGTCACCCCTGAGCTCAAGGAACTCGAGATCGCGATCGCCAGCGCGCAGTCGCGCCAACTGCGGCTCGAGGAGACGCTCTACGCGAACCTGGTCGAGTCGGTCGCCCAGCGCGTCGAGGAATTGCTCGCGAGCGCCGACGCTGTCGCCGAGCTCGACGTCGCGTGCGCGCTGGCGCAGGTTGCGGCGGAGCGCGGTTACGTGCGGCCGGTCTTCGTCGAGTCGAGCACGGTTGACGTGCTCGACGGGCGGCACCCGGTCGTCGAGGGGCTGGCCGGCGACAACTTCGTGCCGAACGACCTGCATTTGGCAGCGGCCCAGAACCGCTTCGTTCTGCTGACCGGGCCGAACATGGGCGGCAAGTCGACGTACCTGCGTCAGGCCGCGCTGCTGGTGATCCTCGCGCAGATCGGCGCGTTCGTGCCGGCGCGCTCGATGTCGCTAGGCGTCGTCGACCGGATCTTCACGCGGATCGGTGCAGGCGACGATCTGGCCTCGGGGCAGTCCACCTTCTACGTGGAGATGGCGGAGGCGTCGAACATCTTGCGCCGCTGCACGCGGCGCAGCCTGCTGCTGGTCGACGAGGTCGGGCGCGGCACGTCGACCATCGACGGACTGTCGATCGCGCAGGCGATCTGCGAATATTTGCTGGGGCTGGAAGCGCAGGCGCCGATGGTGCTGTTCGCGACCCACTTCCACGAGCTCGTCGCGCTGGCTGAGCGCTGGCCGCTGGTCGCGAACTTCCACGTGACCGCGGTCGAGAACATGGCGAGGTCCGGCGCGCCGGTCTTCTCGCATCGCGTCTTGCCCGGCAGCACCTCGCGCTCGTTCGGCATCGAGGTTGCGAAGATGGCGGGCTTGCCGGCGGGGGTCATCGCGCGCGCCAAGGAGATCGCCGGCGCCCTCGACAACCGCCCGACGCTCGAAACGCAGGTGCCCTTGCGCGCTAAGCTCGCCGCACCCGCGCATAACGAGGAGACGCAGCTGCAACTAGGCTTGTGATGCGGTTCGCGGCTTTGCGCGCTTCTAGTATGCCGGTCGGCACCCTAGTGCGTTGGTGCGATGTGGTCGATGCGGTCGGTGCAGATCGCGTTCACGCCCCAGTCTCGCAGTTGGCGCACGCGCGCGGGGTCGTTGACCGTGTAGACCAAGATGAACAGGCCGGCCGCGTGGATGTGGCGCGCGAGCTTGGCGTCCAGGGCGCGATGGTTGACGTGCAGCGAGAAGCAGCCGAGCTGCGCGGTCCGCTCCCGCCAGTCGGGCGGAATCTCGCTGAACAGCAGGCCGCGCGGAAGCTCCGGCGCGACCTCTTGCGCCGCCGCCAACGCGTCGAAAGAGAACGACGAGAGCAGCGGTGCGCGCGCGCCGGCCCACAGCGTCCGAGCTTGGGCGGCCACCACACGGCCGGTCTGGCGCTCTCGCCCGGCTGAGGGCTTAATCTCGATGTTGGCGGCAAATTGCAGGAGAGCGCAGCGGTCGGCGACGGCTCCCAGCGTCGGCATGCGTTCGCCGCTAAAATCCGGGCCGAACCAGCTGCCGGCGTCGAGGCCCGCAAGCTCCGCGTACGTCAGCACGGCGGCTGCCCCGTGACCGTTGCTCGTTCGGTCGACGGTGTCGTCGTGCAGCAAGAACGGGACGTCGTCGGCCGAGAGTTTGACGTCGAACTCGGCGGCGGCGTGACGGTGACGAGCGGCCACGTCGAAGGCGGCCAGCGTGTTCTCGGGAGCGAGCGTCCCGCCGCCGCGATGCGCGAAGACGTTCGGATAGGGCCAAGCCGGACGGGTCGGCGCGCTCACGGCCCGATCCGCTTTTCGGTCTTCGGGTCGAACAGATGCAGCGCCGCGGCGGGAAAGGCAAGCGGAAGAACGTCGCCGGCCGCCGGACGCCGTTCGTGCGGCAAGCGCACCGTGAGAGGCTGCTTGCCCCAACGGCCGTGCGCGAGGTTGTCGGCGCCCAAGAGCTCGCAGACGTCGACTGGAAGCGTCAGCTGCGATCCGCCGTTTCGGGCGTCCGTGAGCACGATGTGCTCGGGCCGGATGCCGAGGATCACCTCGCCCGCCGGCCGCCGCGCTCCGTCCAACGCAAGGGCGATCGGCGGCGCGCCGGCGCTCTCGAAGCTTCCCTCGGGGGTGAGGCGACCTGGGATCAGGTTCATCGCGGGCGAGCCGATGAAATCGGCGACGAACGTCGTCGCCGGCCGCTCGTAGATCTCGACCGGTGTTCCGATCTGCTCGACGTTGCCGGCGTTGAGCACCATGACGCGTTGGGCCAGCGTCATCGCTTCGACCTGATCGTGCGTGACATAGAGCGTCGTGGTTGACAGCCGCGCGTGGAGTTCCTTCATCTGCAGGCGCATTTGCACGCGCAGCTTCGCGTCCAGGTTCGAGAGCGGTTCGTCGAAGAGGAAGACGGCCGGCTCGCGCACGATGGCGCGCCCCATCGCAACGCGCTGGCGCTGACCGCCCGAGAGGTGACGCGGCCTGCGCGTCAGCAGCAGTTCGAGCTCGAGAATGGTTGCCGCGTGGTTGACGCGTTCGTTTATCGTGGTGCGGTCGAGGCCGCGTATCTTGAGCCCGTAGGCCATGTTGTCGAAAACGTTCATGTGGGGGTAGAGCGCGTAGTTCTGGAAGACCATCGCGATGTCGCGATCTTTCGGCTCGAGCGAGTTGACGACGGTCTCGCCTATTCGGATCTCGCCGCTGGTCACGCTCTCGAGCCCCGCTACCATGCGCAGCAGCGTCGACTTTCCACAGCCCGACGGCCCGACGATTACCACGAATTCGCCGTCGGCGACGGCCATGTCGATTCCGCGCAGGACGACGTGTTTGCCGTCGTAGCTCTTCGCGACGTGGTCGAATCTCAGCGTCGCCATGCTTCACTTCTCGACATCGAGCAAGCCCTTCACGAACCAGCGCTGCATCAGAATCAAGACGAGGAGTGGCGGGATCAAGGCGATCAGCGTCGCGCTCATCACGAGATGCCAAGCCGTCGCTGCGTCGCCGCTGGCGATCATGCTCTTGATTCCCACGACGGCCGTCGTCATCGGCGGCTTGCTCGTGACGAGCAGGGGCCACAGGTACTGGTTCCAGCCGAAGATGAACGTGATCACGAACAGCGCCGCGATGTTCGTCTTTGAGAGCGGGAGCACGATGTCGAAAAAGAAACGCATCGGCCCGGCACCGTCGATTCGCGCCGCTTCGATCAGCTCGTCGGGCAGGGTCATGAAGAACTGCCGGAAGAGGAACGTCGCGGTCGCCGAGGCGATCAGCGGGACCGTCAAACCGGCATATGAGTCCATCATGTGGAGGCTCGAGACAACTTGAACCGTCGGAAAGATCCGTACTTCGACGGGGAGCATCAGCGTCACGAAGATCAGCCAAAAGCAAGCGGTGCGGAACGGGAAGCGAAAGTAGACGATCGCATAGGCCGAGAGAATCGATACGAAGATCTTCCCAAGCGTGATCGCGAGCGCCATCACCAGGCTGTTGGTCAGCATCAGCCCGAACGGGACGGCGGCGTTGCCCGCGCCGTGCTGCCAGACGTCGGCGATGTTCGCGAACAAGTGCGTGCTCGGGAGCAGCGGCAGAGGGGAGCGGCTCGCCTCTTCGGCGCTCAGCGTGGCCGTCACGAAGACGATGTAGAGTGGAAACACGACGAACGCGACGCCCAAGATGAGGAACGCATGACAGACGACGTCGAAGCCGCGGCGGTGCTCGATCACTCGTACTGAACCCGGCGCTCGATGAACCGGAACTGAAAGACCGTCAGCCCGATCACGATCGCCATCAGGACGACCGATTGCGCCGCGGAGCTTCCCAGGTCGAGGCCCTTGAAGCCTTCCGAATAGATCTTATAGATTAGCGTTTCCGTCGATTGACCGGGCCCGCCGGCGGTCGCCGCGTCGATGATCGGGAACGTCTCGAAGAACGCGTACACGACGTTGATGACCAGCAAGAAGAACGTCGTCGGCGAGAGTAGCGGGAGGACGATTCCGAAGAAGCGAGTCACGGGGCCGGCGCCGTCGATGGCGGCGGCTTCGATCAGCGAGCGCGGAATCGCTTGCAGCCCGGCATAGAAGAAGAGGAAGTTGTAGCTGATCTGATTCCAGACCGAGGCTAGAACCACCAGGACCATCGCCTGCCCCGGATAGAGCGCATGGTTCCAGACGATGCCGAACTTCGCGAGCGCATACGTGATGATGCCGATGCTCGGATTGAAAAGAAACGCCCACACGACGGCCGCGATGCCGGGGGGGACGGCGTAGGGCCATACGAGGAGCGTTTGATACACGCGTGCGCCGCGCGTGATGCGGTCGGCCATCGCGGCTAGCGGAAGCGCGATGAGCAAGCCTATGAAGGTGACGAGAGCGCTGAACGCGACCGTTGTCTCGAAGCACGCGAGGTACAGCGGGTCGGCGAACAGCGTCGTGAAGTTGCGAAAGCCTACGAACGTGCTCGTCAACCCGAAGGGATCCTGCGCCGCGCTCGACTGCCAGAGTGCGATACCGGCCGGCCAAAGGAAGAAGACGACGGTGACCAGCAACTGCGGTGCGACGAGCGCATACGGCAGCCAGCTATGGCCGAAGTGTGGCCGTTCGCGGGTGGCGGAGGTCAGCGCCGTCTTCTCGTGCTCCTACTGGCCGGCTGTGTGCGCGAAGCGCGCCAAGAGGTCGTTTCCGCGGCTGACCGCGGACTCGAGCGCCTCTTGCGGCGACTTCTTCCCGCCCCACACGTTCTCGAGCTCTTCGTCGATCACCGTGCGGATCTGCGGCAGATACCCCAGGCGCAGGCCCCGGGTCCACGCCAGCGGCGGCTTTTGATTCATCTGTTCGATCGCGACCTCAGCCTCCGGATGCTTGTCGTAGAAGCCCTGGCTCTTCGAGAGCCGGTACGCCGCGGTCGTCACCGGCAAGTAGCCCGTATCTTGATGCCACTGGGCCGCGATTTCCGGCGAACTGAGGAAGGCTAGGAACTTCGCGACGCCCTTGTAGACCTCGGGCGGCTGCCCGCCCATGACCCACAGGCTCGCGCCGCCGATGATCGCGTTCTGCGGCGCGCCCTTCACGCTGGAGTCGACCGGCATGAACGAGACGCCGAACGGAAACTTCGCGTACTTGACGATGTTGGCGAGCGAGCCGGACGACGTCGTGACGATCCCGCAGTCGCCGCTGAAGAACTTGGCGGTCGCCTCGTCCTTGCGCCCGACGTAGGTGAACGTTCCTTGCTTCGCCATCTCGGCGAGGAGCCCGATGTGCTTGACGTCGAGCGGGTTCGCGATCTGCAGCTTCGCATCGGTACCCTCGAAGCCGTTGTCCTCGGTTGCGAACGGGATCCCTTGCCACGCATTGAAGTTCTCGAGCTGAACCCAGCTCTGCCAGCCCGTGCTATAGCCGCAGCTCGACCCGCTCGCCTTCAGCTTGGCGGCATCGGCCGCGACTTCGGCCCAGGTGCGCGGCGGCTTGTTGGGATCGAGCCCCGCCTTCCTGAAGGAGTCTTTGTTGTAGTAGAGCACCGGCGTCGAACTGTTGAACGGCATCGACATCAGGTGGCCTTCCTTGCCCTCACTGTAATAGCTGGCGATCGCGGGGACGAATTCCTTGACGTCGAGCGGCACGCCGGCGTCGGCGAACACTTGATAGACCGGTTTGATCGCGGCGCCGGCATGCATCATCGTCGCGGTCCCGACTTCGTAGACTTGCAAGATGGCGGGAGCGTCGCCGGCGCGGGAGGCCGCGATGCCCGCCGCGAGGCTCTGCTCGTAGTTTCCTTTGTAGATCGGAACGACTTTGTAGTCGCTCTGGGACGCGTTGAACTTGGCGGCGATCTCGTCAACGCGCACGCCGAGCTCCGATTCCATCGAGTGCCAGAACGGTATTTCGGTAGCGGCGCCTGCGGCGCCACATAGGCTCGCCGTCATTGCGGCGACCAGTACCCCGAAGAGAAGTGTTCGTCGTAGCATTGCAGTCTCCCAGGCCCCATGGACCAGCCCGCGGATACTGCAAAACAGCCCCGCCAGGCCGGTGACAGGCTTGTGGTTGGCTACGCCGCCTCCGCCGCCTCTTTGTGATAGTGGACGCTGGAGACCCTGTTCCCCCATTACCACGCCCCCTGGTTCCACGCTTTCCGTTACTCCGACAGCCTGGTACCGTCAAAGCATGCGTAATGACAAAGTCGTCGACAATGCTTCCTTGAAACACTCCGTTCTGACGGCTCTTGCCGCCGGGTCGATTCTCGCCATGACGGCGATGGTCGCGGTGCCGGTCTCGGCGCAGAGCGGGCAGATCGCGGTTCAATTGAACGGCCGCCCAATCAATCTCGATCCGCCGCCGGTCGAACGCGTCGGCCGCGTTTTCGTTCCGCTTCGCGGCGTTTTCGAACGAATGGGCGCGTCGGTCGTTTACGACAACGGTCAAATCAACGCGACGGGTCGCGGCCACACGGTCTCGCTGAACATCGGTTCGAGCGCAGCGAGCGTCGACGGACAGCCGCAGACGCTCGACGTCGCGCCATTCATCATCGGCGCGAGTACCTACGTCCCGCTACGCTTCGTTTCCCAATCGCTCGGAGCCAACGTCGATTGGGATCAAAACAACAATCTCGTCGTGTTGACGATGAGCTCCGATGGCCGCCGGGCCGATAATGGGCAGCGTGACGGTATGGGCGGCCCGAACCCCCGGGCCGTCGGTCCGGTTGCCGAAATGCTTCGCAATTCAAGTCCGCGTGACGGGACGAACGTCAGCATCAACCGTCCGACGATTGCGGCCGAGTACTCCGAGAACGTGGATCCGAATTCCATCCGGATGAATCTTGACGGCGTCGACGTGACGGAGCAGGCGAGCCACTCGCGGACCGGGATCGCCTTTCAACCGTCTTCGCCGCTGCAACCGATGACGCACCACGTGCAAATCACGGGCCATGACACGAACGGGCAACCCTTCGAGCGGTCGTGGAAGTTCACTACCGGCAACTGAACGTAACCGCAAACGACCGCCGGAAGGCGCGACCGGACGAAGAAGGGTATCCCATCGCGGGGTGCCCTTCACGTTTTCGGGATTCTGCCGGACGAGAGGCCGACACTCTCATGCTCGTTGTCGCGGAGCGCAAAGCGATGGTTGAAAGCGAAATCGAGGCCGTTCGGGCACTGCTCAGCTCCAAGCCGCGGCCCGTGGGATGGCAGGAGCGGCGGCAGCGTCTCGACGACGTCGGCGCGGTCTGGCCCGTGGCGGACGACATTAAGCTTGTGCTCTCGGATGCCGGTGGGGTGCCCGCGGAATGGTCGATCGTTGCCGGCAGCGACGCTTCGCGCGTGCTGCTGTATTTTCACGGCGGCGGCTACTGCTCGGGTTCGATTCTCAGCCATCGGCGTCTGGTGACCGAGGCCGGGCGAGCGGCCGGCGTGCGCACCCTCGCGCTCGAATACCGGCTGGCACCGGAGCATCCGTTTCCCGCGGCAGCCGACGACGCGCTCGCAGCCTGGCGCTTCTTGCGAAACGAGGGCATTCCCGCGGCGCACATTGCGCTCGGAGGCGATAGCGCGGGCGGTGGTCTCACGGTGGGCCTCATCTGCCGCTTGCGGGACGAGCACGAAGATCTGCCTGCCTGCGCGTGGCTGATATCGCCGTGGACGGATCTCACGCTTTCCGCTTCGACGCTCGCCAGCAAGGATGCCGTCGACCCCATCATTCACAAGGCGTATCTGAGCGAGTTGGTCGATGCGTATCTTCCCGCGGGCGTCGATCGAAGCGACCCGCGGGTGTCGCCGCTCTTTGCCGATTTGAACGGGATGCCGCCAACGCTTATCCAGGTCGGCTCGGAAGAGACGCTGCTCGACGACTCGACTCGTTTCGCCGGCGCCGCGGGTGCGGCCGAAGTCTCCGTGACCCTCGAGATCTGGCCGCAGATGATCCATGCGTGGCCCGTGTGGAACGCACGCCTGGGCTCGGGTCGCAAAGCGCTCGCCGACGCCGGGGCGTTTATCCGAAAGCGGCTGTCGGCTGCCTAAACTGCAGCCAACGCCGGCGTCGCGAAGGCGAGCGAGGAAATCGCCGGGAGGTCGTATGTGATCGACAGCTGCGCGTGACGCCCGCGTCGATCGTCGTTGTGCGGCGTGCCGGTGCCGCTTTCCACTCGCGCAGCGAGTTGTGCCGACGCCAGCTGATAGTCGAGCCGAATGCCTTTGTTCAGCCGGCGGTGTTTTGCCGTCTCCCACCACGTGTAGAAGGGAAGGACGTTCAGATCTCGGGCGACGACGTCGTGCCATCCCTGCGAAAACAATCCCTTGAACCAGTCCCGCATGTAGGCGTCGGTGCCGGCATCTTGGGCCCTGACGGCATCGTAGAAGCGCCACGAGTCGCGCGCATCACGCATCGTGTTGAAGTCGCCGCAGATCAGCGCCAACGGATAGTCCGCCTCCATCGCCGTGAAGAGGCGATCGAAGGCGCGCAGTGATTCCAGCGGTGCGGGCGGCTTGACGTAAACCGACGCGATACGCAACGCCCCTACCGAGCACGAGACGTACTGTCCGTTCTCGAAGAGCGAGCGCTCGTTCTCGGGCCCGGTGATGTTGCAAATAGGCAATCTCGAGAAGATCGCAACGCCGCCGTGCGCCCTGCGGCCGCTCGCCTCATAGTGAAGCGGATTTGCCGCCGCGACCCGGTAGCCAAGCGAGGTCCCGATCTCGACCGTCTCCTTGCACCTCGTGTCTTGCAGGCAAAGTACGTCGGCAGCTTCCACGTGCGGGAGCTGGAAGAAGCCCTTGCCGCATGCCGCTTCAAGGCCGTCGACGTTGATGGTCATTGTCCGGAGCTTGACCGTTACGGAATCGCTTGACATGATATCGTCTTTCTCGGCAAGTAACGCCGCGCAGAGAACACCCTGTTGGACGGTCGATGCCGAACAGGGCCTGCGGGTCGTATCGTCGCGTTTCTCGGCCGAAGGCCGCAGAATTCTTGCGCAAAGCGAACTCGCCCTGTTTACTCACGTATGGCAAGCGTCACGATTTTCCTTGTATTCCGCCTTAGCCGCGCCTCGAAGTCGAGACCTCAGTCGTGACTTTGTTCGCAGCCCACGATCGCGGCGATCGAAAACGTCAGCAGCGACCGCTAGCAAGTGAGTCAGCGGCGTGTCGCGTCACTTCTCGAGCAGTGCGTTCACGATCTGGTGCCATTCCGCCTCGAGTGACAGCCGGGAAGGCGGCTTGCCGGCACGCTGGTACCAGTAGCCCGCGTTCGATGCGTCGCCTTCCTTGCGGTGCAGATACGCGTGCACCCAGGCGGCCTCGGGCGTATCGATATCCTGCGCGATCTCGTGCGCGCGGGACCAGTCTCCCTTCGCATCCCGCCACAGCGCCTCAACGAGCCCAGTGACGCCGTCCGGCGGCTTCGTCTCGTTAAGGCACGCTTGCAGGTCTTGCACCGTCATCGAATCGGCGCTCCTCTCTCGCGATCGTTCGAGCCGCAGCGAGATCCTGATCCGACGAATCCCGAGCGTCCTCCCAGGAGCGCGCTAGGCGAGTTTGCCGGTGTACTTCTCCAGCAAGTCCCAGGCGGCCGAGCCGTACTCGGACTTCCAGCGCCCGTAGAAGGGGCCGAGCTTGGCGCGGAACGAGCTCGGGTCGGCCTTGTTGACCGTCATGCCTTGACTCTTCAAGTTCACGGCGAGCGAGCTGTTGTCTTTCTCGACGTCGACCCGCTGCAGTTGCACGAGCTTCGTGAAGCCTGCGGTCGCGATCGCTTGCAAGTCTGGTGGAAGCCGATTCCGAGCGTCGTTGTTGCCGATGAGCCGGAAGCCCGACCACATGTGATTGGCGATGCTCAGATACTTCTGGACCTCGAAGAGCCTCGAGCGTTCGTGGAAACGGCTTCGGAGGCTCGGACCGCTCGTCCGCGCGACCACTCCAGCCGAGAATCAACGGAACCTTACGCTTCAGGCCGTTAGCGTGACCTGTTCATCTTGTGGTGCTCGCCGTGAATACGACGGCGCGCGGAAACGGATGGGGAGACTGATCGGGCCGCGTATGCCGAGCCCCGGGCCCCAGGTTGGTGGGGCGGCGACCTCCGGGTCTCGCAGCGCTGCAGCCAGCAGCGGTAGTGCCTCCTGCATCTCGGCACGAGCCAGCCAGATACCGAGGCAATGGTGAATGCCGCCGCCGAAGGTGAGCTGCGCCGGGCGCTCGGCGGTGACGTCGAACGCGCCGGTGCCGAATTTCTGCGGATCCCTGTTTGCCGCTCCCAGCAGCATCGTGAGCAGCGTGCCGCCCGGCAGCAACAACCCTTGGAACTCGAAGGTCTCCGCGACGACACGCGTGATCGCCGGGGCCGCGGAATACAGGCGCATGACTTCCTCGACCGCACGCGGGGCCAGCTCCGGATGCTCCGCGAGCAGTTCCCACTGCGCCGGATGTTCCAGGAAGGCAGCCATCGCAAGGCCGAGTTGGTTGCGGGTCGTGTCGTTGCCGGCAAAGACGAGCGCGACGATCGTCGCGCGCAGCTCCTCGGCGCTGAGCCGGTCGCCGGATTCCTCTGCGGCAAGCAGTGCGGAAGTGAGATCCGGACCGGGCTGCCGGCGCCGCTCTGCGAGCAGCGCGTCCGCCCAGTCGTAGAGATTCGCCAGCGCCGCCTCGATCCGCGAACGATGCGTTGCGACTTGGTAGCCGAATGCGAGACCGAGATCGTTCGCCCAGTCATGGATTCGTTTGCGCTGCTCGCCCGGCGGTACGCTCAAGATCTCGCAAATAATTTGGCCCGGATAGCGGTCCGCGAACGCGGCGACGAAATCGCACTCGTGCCGCGAGGCGAAGGAATGGATCAGCTCGCGCGCGACCATGCGCATGATCGGGCGCAGTCGCTCGACGGCCGGCGGCGTGAAAGCCTTGCTCACCAGGCGCCGCAAGCGCGTGTGCTCGTCACCGTCGGCGTTGAGGATCATGGCGCGCCACCAATCGGCAAGCAGACCGTCTGTGACGCCCTGACGCGCGAGGCGCACGGCCAGACCCTGTTGCAGCCGGCGATCGCGCAGGAGAGCGATGGCCTCGTCGTAACGCAAAACCGCGTAACCGAGCGGCGTTCTCGCGTACCAAGCGGTCTCGCCGGCGCGCCGCACCGCGTCCGCCTCGACGGTAAACGCGGGATCGAGAATGTCGAGAAAGTCGACGTTTTCGACGGCGTCCCAAGGCTTCGATTGCATTTCGTCCCCCTCAACTCGCCGAGCGCCGCTTCTCGAGTGCTCGGTGAGAGCGATGATCGCATCGGCGAAGTGCTCGCACCGTCACGACTCTTACACAAGTGAAACTTTAGCCGTCCCTCAACAAGGTGATCAGCAGACCGTCCCTCCGGATACGGCCTTCGCGCTCGAGGAAGAAGAAAGCCGTCGCCACGGCTTCGCTCGAGAAATCCGCGAGTGTGGCGACGTCGTCGAGGGCAAGCGCAACGTCGAGCAGGGTCCCGTCCGTGACCCCGATGCCGTGCTCCCGCGCGATCCGTTCGAGGGTTCGAAAGACGCGTTCGGTGCAGCGCGCGTGGGTCACGCCATGCAGCGCCAGCGAGAAGCCGCCCAGCGTATGGGCTAACGATTCCGCGACGTTGCGCGCGAAGCGGGCCGACTCGTCGAGGGCCGGCAGCAGCGACTTGGCGGGCGCCGAGAGGAGGAGCGTCTCGCGGATGCAGTGCGCGAACGTTCCCGGTGCGTTCTTGACGACCAGCGCCTCCGTCCCGAAGGCATCCCCGGGCCCCAGCAGGTTCACGGCCAGCGCCGCGTCATCGGCGATCCAGAGCTGGATCCGGACCCTGCCGCGCCGGATGACGTGGACGTTCGGCTCGGGCTCACCGCGAAGGACATCGCCCGCAAGCGCCGTGCTGAGGGCAAAGGCAGGCGCATAACGCGCCACGACGTCCTCGGCAACGCCGGCGAAAAGCCGGCTGCGGCGCAGATGCCAGCCGGAGTTCGCAACGACCTCCGCTCCGAACGGCTGCATCTCGGCGGCATCGGCCCCGTTCCCGTTGCTCGACATGTACCCCCTGCGTACTCCCTTCCGGTGTTGGTCGAGTGTACGATGGAGCTCTTTTCGCATGCGTAAGCGGCGTTACACAGCCCGGCCCGAAGGCGCCCTACACTGCATCCAGGTCGCAAAGGAGGATGCAGCAATGTCGGGAGTCATGGTGTTCCAATCGCTTCGCGAGGCGGTGCTCCAGGGCTATCAGGTCGCCCAGCGGACCGAACGCGGCTATCTCGTGCGGATCAAGACGGGGGCCGGTTGGGCAATGGCGCTGGTCGACTCCGAGTCAGCCGTCGTCAGAGCGGGCGGGCATTACGTGGGTCAGTGAAGCTGGGTCGTTGAGCCCGTACTCAATGCCGGGGATGAAGTGTCCCTGGCGCCAGGCAAGCGTGCTGTGGAGGAGATATCGCAGGCCGAGCAGCGAGCGAGTGTACGGTTCGGAGAGCAGGCTGAGAATTTCGCCGATTCGTTCGATTGCGTGCTCGGGTTCCGCCGCGCCGGCCGGCAACGGAGCGCCGGGCGGCCGCAGCCAGATAGCGTGGAGACCGGCTTGCGCCGCCCCGGTGACATCCTCATACGGATCGTCTCCGACGAACCAAATGCGATCGAGCGGAAGGGCGAGCACGGCCGCGAGCGACTCGAAGGCTGCGCACTCGGGTTTTCGCCGGCCGGTATCTTCCGACACGAGAACAGGGCCTGTGAAGCCGAGGCCTCGTGCCTTGTGCTGCTCGAGCGAGCTCCAACCGTTCGTCAGGATCGCGCAGGGAATTCCGAGTGATGCGATATGGGCCAGGGTTTCGCGCGCTTCGGGCAGCGGTTCCGCGCCGTTCGGTATGCGTTGCACGGCGACTTGGCGGAAGCGCGAGAGGAGCACTCTTGCCGGCGCCGTCTCGCCGAGGAAAGCATTGGCGGCCTCGACCAGCGCCGTTTGCGCGGGGCCCCGCTCGTCTTCGGCGGTGAACGCTTGCGCGCACGCCTCGGCGGCGCGAGCGTCATCGAAGGCGGGACCGTGCTCGGCAGACAATCTCCGCAGCAACTCGAGAAACGCCGCTCGTTCCAGGCCGGCTCCGCGCACGAGCGTTCCGCTCAAGTCGAAGGCCACTCCGATCACCGCTCAGCCCCTCGTATCAGCCATCCTTCAGGCGCTTTGTCAGGACGTAACCCTATGATAGCAAGCGAGAACAAGGTTTGGTACCTGAAGCGCTCACGGCTCTTCCAGCGCGCCGGCGACGAGGCCGTCGCGGGCTACGAGCACCTCTTTACCCAGGTCTCCTATCGTAAGCGGACCGTCGTTTTCGAGCAAGGCGATGTCGGGCGGATCGTCTACTTCGTGAAGATCGGCCGCGTCCGCATCGCGCGCGCAACCGCCGACGGCAAGGAGATCGGCGTAGCGCTCCTGGGACCGGGCGACCTCTTCGGCGAGGAAGTCATGTTCTCGAACGACGTCGTCCGGACGACCTTCGCGACCTGCGTCGAGGACGCGTTGCTGTGCACGGCGCGAGCCGCCGACTTGTACGGGCTCCTCACGCGGCATCCGGTGCTGGCGCTCAACATCGCCAAGTACGTTGGCGAGCAGCGTGACGACGCGCTCTCGGTCGCCGAGGATTTCGCACACATGAAAGTCTCCGACCGGCTGACCAAGCTGCTCGAGCGCCTGGCCGCGGAACACGGGGTCCCCGCGAAGGATGGTACGCTGATCGACGTGGCGCTCACGCAGGCGGACGTCGCCTCGCTGATCGGCAGCACGCGCGAAACGGTCTCCGCCCAGCTTGCCCAGCTCGCGCGCGACGGCCGGATCGCCATGCACGGACGGCGGATCGTCGTCACGAACCTGGCTTAGCCCCGGCCGCAGCAGCTCGAACGCCGTCGACTCCCTTGCCGCGGAAGCGACTTCGATGACGGCGACTTCACATCAAGCAGTTGTCCGCTGATGTTGCACCCGGAGGCAGCCCGAGCAATTTAGTACAGTACCTGCACGTCTTCGGATGCGCGAAAGTGGCGAACGTTACAAGCTCTCCTTCAAGCGGCAGCACGCGCTGCGAAAATCGCCGGCCGGACGATATGCAAAGCTGAGACCATACAAAGTCAGCTCGGAACATTCGGCCCGCGTTCGCTACGTCGGAGTCGTCAACGTCCCAGCAGGTGCATGCGCAAGGACCAGCGGAGCGGAAGCCGCGGTTTTGCAAGGTGGGACGCGCTCGCGGGGAGGAGGCGGTCCGGCAAGCCGAAGGCGTAAACGGTGCCCTCGTATGACGCGAGATAGAGGTTGCGGTCGGCGACGGGCGGCGTGTAGAGCGCTTCGTTCGTCGTCCCGGCGCTCGTCCAGAGTAGCTCTCCGGTCATCGCGTTGAGCGCGTAGACGGTATCGTTCGGGCCGTCCGCTTCATAGACGACGCCGTTGGCGATCGTCGGCGGCGAATGTTCGTCGTCGGCCGTCGTTTGCGACGGCAGAATGCCGAAGGTCGCGTTCCAAGCCGGATACGTCGGCGGCGGCTGGTTCGGCGGCGTCTTCCAGTACAACACGGCGGTGACGAACGTCAACACGACCGTCGTTCGCAACATCTACGTCAACACGACCGTCGTCAACAACCTGACCGTCAACAACAACACGACCGTCAACCGGGTCAGCTACAACGGCGGCCCGGGCGGCGTCACGGCTACCCCGACGGCCGAGGAACTCGCGGCGCGAAAGGACGAGCACGTTCCCGCGACGAGCGTGCAGCGGCAGCATCAGCGCATCGCATCTGCGGACCGCAATAATCTTGCCTCGGTGAACCACGGCATGCCGGCCAACGCTGCGGTGGCCGAACCGCTGAGCCGCGACAATCGCCCGGCCGGCTTCGAGCGGCTGCAGCCGCAAGATCGCGCGGCTGCAAGCGAACATCTGGTCAACGCGCACGCCGGCCCATCAGGCCAATACGGTTCCGCTCCTGGACATGCCGGGGGCAACCCGTACGCGACGAATCATCCGGTACGGTCTATGAATCAGGCGCCGCCACGGCATCATGCGCCGGCGGAGCACCATGTGAAGAAGGGCGAGTAGCGATTCGCAGTGCTGGCTAGCGTGTTGTGAATATCTCGACCCGCCGGTTCTTTTCCCGGCCCGCTTCGGTCGTGTTGTCGCGTATCGGGAGTTGCTGGCCGAAACCCATCGTTTCTTTGACACGTATTCCCTGGGCCTCGAGCACGCTCGCCGCGGCTTGTGCACGGCTCTCCGAGAGCGCCAAGTTGCTCGCCGGATCACCGGTGCTGTCGGCAAAGCCTGCTAAGACGACTTGCTTGTGCGCTTTCGGGCCGGACGAGAGAAGAGCGACGAGACGCCGAACGTCGACGAGTGCTTTGTTGTCGAGCACGTCGCTGCCGCTGTCGAAATAGAAGTCGAAGCTGGCCTGATCGAACGAGTCGACCAACCGTCGATAGCGGGGCGGAGCACCGCTCGGGAGACTCTTCGAACTGCTCCGCATGGTTGCGAGGGAGGTGACGGTCCCGACGAAACCGTCTCTGTTCACGATCCTCTGACCGGCATCGGATTGAACGAAAGAGACGAATTTCGTAACGAGCGGACCCTTCGGTGAGGCGGCGGTGTAGAGAAATAAGCGACGCGTCAGAGGGTACGTCTCACGCCCCACGGTGAGCGCCGTTGGAGCGATCGGCGCCCCGCCGGAAGCGACGCGGAGCGCCTTTGCGTGATTCACGTAAGGGAGGCCGACGAACCCGATCGCGTTCTGATCCAGCGAAACGGAGGCCGAGAGCGTTGCACTGTCCTCGTACCTGCGCGCGCCGGCCACGAGAGGAGCTCGATCGAGCACGAGCGACTTGAACGTATCGTACGTGCCCGACTTGTCGTTGCGCGAACGGACCGCGATGCGGCCCGAGCCTCCGCCGACCGCCTTCCATTCGGTGATTCTGCCCGTGAAGATGTCCTTCAGCTGGGAGATGGTCAGCGAACTGAGGGGGTTCGTCGCATTGACGATGACCGCAATGCCGTCCAGTCCGATCACGTGTTCGGAATTGGGCGAAGTCATGTTGCCAAGCGAACGGAGGCTGCCGGCCTCGGCCGGCTTGATGCGTCGTGAAGCCATGCCGATTTGGCAATCGCCTGCGCGCATTCCCTCGAAAGCCGTGGCGGAGCCGTGCGCAGCGACATGGATCGTCATTTGGCGCCCGTTCAGGTCGGCTTCAACCGTTTGCTCGTCAACGGCGGAAACGTGGGATATCGGGTTCTGAGCGTTCATGGAGGAGAGAAATCCCCCAGCGAGGTCGGGCCCCAGCTGCGACCCGATCGTATTGGAGCCGCAGAGAGATAACGCTATTTTCAGCGACGGTTGCGACGAATTCGCGCCGCTGGTCGGCGACGGTGAAGAAGGAGAGGCATTTGCCAGCCCTCCGCTTGCGAACGGCGAGAAGAGAGCGGCGAAGAACATGAGCCCCTGCCGGAAGTTCATTGCCATCGACGTTTGTAACTCCAAGAGCTTCCACTTCGCAAGCCGCCAATCGTCACGGCGGCGAGCGCAGTAGATGAATACTGCCGACTAATCGCGGTCGGCGCTCCTTAGACCTCTGTGCAAGCAGGCTAGCCTCGGCGCGCGCCTCGCCCTTAGATTAATTAAACATTAAGCAGTATAAGCAAGTGTTAAGGAGCGTCTCGACAAGTCCGAGGGCGCGCTTGCGTTGACGTCGCGCCAAGTCTGCACGCATAGAGGATTCCACGAACGTAACCGCCGTCAGGGACGACGAATATCAGGCGTTCGCGCATCGTGCGCGCGTGACGGACGAACGAACGCGGACAGGATCGTGGAATCTGGGGTAGGAGCACTCTTCCAGCGAGACGAGCACCACCGGCTCGAGCCCGACTCTTCGCGCGCCTATATCCCGCAGAAGCGCAACCAGTCGCTGCCCTCATGCGGTCATAAGAGGCCGAGATGGATCGCGAAAGTCGTCCGATGCTGAAAGAACCGGTGAGCCCGTGGCCACACACGACCGCATTCGTTTTGGCTGCAATCGGAGTTTGCTACCTCGCTACACGTTTCCACGCGAACCTGAGTGCCCTGGCCGTGATGACCGTCTACGGCTGCGGCTTGCTTCTTGCGTTTGGAGCGAGCGCGGTCTACCACTGGTTGGGCGGGAGAGGAAAGCGCACCAACGGCGTGCTCCGGCGCATCGATCACGCGGCGATCTATGCGCTCGTTGCAGGCACCTATACGCCCATCCTTTACTTCGGGCTCGACGGAGCGTGGCGCATCGCCACCCTGTGTGCGGTCTGGTCGCTCGCGGCGCTCGGCATGGCGCAGGCGATCTGGTTCGTCGGTGCGCCTCGGGCCGTCTCAGCCACCTTCTACGTTGCGCTGGGTTGGGCAGCGGTTATTCCATTTGCGGAATTGGCAGCGAGGCTTTCCCACCTTGCGATCGGCCTCATCATCCTTGGCGGCGTTCTCTATTCGCTCGGCGCAATCGTCTACGTGAGCCGCTCCTTTAATTTTGCCCCGGGACGTTTCGGCTTTCATGAGATCTTTCATCTCTTCGTTGTAGCGGGTGCGGCAGCGCACTTCGCAGCAATCGCATTCACGCTGGTCCCGGCATAGCTGTTCGCGTGGCGAAGCGTCGCCGCTGTCTCGTCAGTGCAATGCGCGGCGTAACCCGAGGGCAATAGCCAGAATCCAGCGACTGTTCCCCTGTCGGAGGATCTCCTTGCGTACGAGGTAACCGTCGGGATGCTCGTCATAGACATGGAAGCCGGCGCGCAGCGCTTCGTCGAGGTTCGGGAAGGTCATCGAGGGTTTGACCGCCATTCACGCAAGCTCGTGCGCAAGGGTTTGTGCGTCTCTAGCAGAGTGCTGTCGTGGGCAGGCGACGGTTCACCGGTAAACGTTCCGAAGATGTGGATGCAGTACGACTGCATATTCCCAGCCCTGTGCGACCCGTTTGCGAAGCAGGGTCCCGTCGGCGTTATCGTCAACGCGCTCGAACCCCAAGGCCGCTGCATGCTCGAGCGACGGATAGAGCGGCAAGCCGTATGGGGCGATCATGGGTCATCTCCGGTGGTCCCCTGTCGTCCGGCATGGCAGGCGGCGGACGCCGCAGGAAGTTTGGTCCTCACGCTTCTCAGTGTAGCGTACGCAGCGAAATCGGCATATCGTGGAAACTCGGGAACTCTCGAGGAGACTGCCGGGTAAGGTTCTTCCCGCGCCGCGCTCTCACGTCTCTTGGGAGCGCGAAGGCGCCTGGACGCGCTCGCATGCCGCAGGCGTCGAAACGATGCTGGGTGCTCTCCGCGGCGGGATTGCCGCCACGTTCGTCGTGCCCTTGCATACCCAAGCCGTCGTCGCAGCGAACGCCAAGCGCTTCGCCGCGCAGCTGCGCAAGAGCGGTCACACAAGCCCTTGCGTTCTTTGACGGGCGCTCAGACGCCAAGCCCTTGGCCGCCTGCGCTTTTCGATGAGGCCGATCGCGCCTTGCGTTCGTTCGAAAGCCTCGGCGTCGAACCCGCCAACACCATCGCCGCCAAGCGGCCCAACCTCGCTGAAGTTTGGCCCCGACAAGGATCGAACGCGGCGAGCGACGGACGAACGGCGGCCTTCGAGGTGCGTCGTATCGCCCACGACGTCGAAATCATCGCGGGGCCCGGCCGGGCCGTCCTCGCAGCGAGCTCGTAAACCTGGTGGCAACGCAAGGAGCTCAGCCGCTGTCGACCCTGCTTTCTCAAGCACTGGTCGCGTTCACGATCGAATACGACAACGAGTTCGAACGCCGAATGCCGCATCGGACGACCGCTCACGGGGCCAAGGGCGGCGCGCGCCAGGGCCCATGGCTCGTGTCGCTGGTGATGTGGTTCAACTGCATGCGGTTCGTCGGCGACGAAGGCGTGACGGTCGCGGAGCTTACGAGCCGCGCGCGCACGAAGACGAACTTGAACGGCATGTCGCGCTGGGGCTACGTGGTCGTTGCGCCGGATCCGGCCGATTCGCGGCAGAAGCCGCCGTCGGCAGCGAACGATCAGCGAGGAACGCTCGTCAGCGCTAGTACGGCGAGCGCGCCGATCTCGGCTACGACGATCGTGAAGCCGTAGGCGTCGCCGACGAGCCCGCCACCCAGGCGAGGACGAATCCATCCGACGCAGAGCGCGGCGAGCACGATCGTCACCGCCAACGCTGCGGCCCCGCGGATGCCGAAGGGCCATGCGAGCGCAACGACGAGGGCGAGTCCGAGCGCGAGGACGGCAAGCGGCGGCCGCCGTTCGAAGGCGGGCGTCACCGCGTTCGGACGGCCGTACGGAACGTACAGCGCATGCACGACGGAAGACCAGCGCGCGCCGGCGCCGGCGAACGCTAACGCGAACGGATACGTTGCGGGTGCCAGGGACCACAGCGCGGCGAACCAGAGGGCTAGCGCGATCGCGAAGCCGGCGAGGGCGAACGTACCGTGGCGAGGATCCTTGAGAATCTCGAGCCGGCGCTCCGCCGGGACGCTCGCAAAAAAAGCGTCGCAGCCGTCGAGGAAGCCGTCGATGTGGATCGCGCCCGTGAGCACTACGACCAAAGCGAATGCCGTTGCGACGGCCAGCGCATGGTTCGCGAGCTGTGCGATTCCTTCGGCGGCGAGGCCGGCGAGCGCGCCGACGACGGCACCGACGAGCGGCAGCCAACTCAGCGCGGCCGCGTCGGGGGCCTGCATGGCGCCGACCGGTAAGATCGTGAAATACGCGAACGCCGCTTGAAGCGCGCGGAGCTCCTTCAGTCCGCCGGCTCCTTGGTCGCGACGCCTGCTTCGGCAAAGGTCCGCATCTCACGCGTCATGCGCGCCGCGGCCTCGATGAGCGGCAGCGCGAGCGCGGCGCCCGTGCCCTCCCCCAGCGCGAGATCGAGATCGAGCAGCGGCCGCAAGCCGAGGAGCTCGAGCGCGGTGAAATGTCCCGGTTCGCGCGAGCGGTGCGCCGCGATGCAATAGGCGATCGACTCGGGCGCGATCGCCTGCGCGACGAGCGCCGCAGCCGAGACGATGTAACCGTCGAGAACGACCGGGATGCGGGCACGCGCGGCGCTCAGGATGACGCCGGCGAGCCCGACGATCTCGTAGCCGCCGACCTCGCTTGCGATGCTTTCCCATGAGCCTCCCTCGACGCGTGCGAGCGCGCGCTCGATCACCGCGACTTTGCGCGCGAGGCGCGCATCGTCGATCCCCGTTCCGCGGCCGACGACGGTCGCAACCGGTTTTCCGCTGAAAGCCGCGACGATCGCGGCTGCGGGGGTGGTGTTCGCGATTCCCATCTCGCCGAGCGCGAGCACGTCGAACGGATGCCGCGCGCGAACCGTCTCGAAAGCGGTGGCGCCCGCGGCGAGCACGTCGTCGAGCGCGGCTCGCGCAATAGCCGGCCCGTTCCCAAAATTTGCCGTTCCCGGTCCGCACTTCAGGTCGATCAAGCGCGGGTGTTCGGCCAGCGGGCTGCGCACGCCGAAGTCGACGACGTAGACCTCGGCGCGCACGGCGCGCGAGAACGCGTTGATCGCCGCGATGCCGGCGAGAAATCCGCCGACCATCTGGACGGTGACTTCAGACGGATAGGCGCTGACGCCTTCGTCGGCGACGCCGTGATCGCCGGCGCCAACCAGGATCGCTCGCCGCTCGTACGTCGGCGAAGGGAGCCCGCCCGCGATCGCCGACAACTGAACGGCGAGCTCTTCGATCCTGCCCAAGCTGTGCAGCGGCTTCGTAAGATTGTCGATGCGTTCGCGCGTCGCA
Organism: Vulcanimicrobiaceae bacterium; assembly: GCA_052267165.1. Taxonomy (GTDB): domain Bacteria; phylum Vulcanimicrobiota; class Vulcanimicrobiia; order Vulcanimicrobiales; family Vulcanimicrobiaceae; genus CAWICD01. The sequence continues at coordinate 60,801 of JBKQHO010000020.1, forward strand.
GCTGCGGCCTGCCGGTCGAGCGGCGCGATCTGCTTGCGCCAGTCGGCCGCAGTGGTGCTTGTGCGAGCAAGGTTCTCCGACATGTCATGACCTTTACCAGGTTCGAGCGAAGCAGTGGCCGGCTTGCCGCGCCCGCGAACCCGAGGTCCGTTCGGGTCGTTAACCGGCGTTCCTGGCGCGTGACCCGGTTGTGCCAGCCTGATCGGCGAAGCAGTAGCGCTATGACAACCATCGTCTTGGGCCCCGTTCGCTCGGGAAAGAGCGCTCGCGCCGCAGCCTTGGCGCAGGCGACCGGAAAGGCCGTCATCGTGGCAGCGACGGCAGCCATCGATTTGAGCGATTCCGAGATGCGCGAGCGCGTCGCGCGCCACCGGCGCGATCGCCCGGCGGACTGGACGGTCGTCGAGACCGCCGGCGCGGAAGGCCCGTCGCTGACGACGCTGCTCCGCGAAGCCGACGGCGGTTCGTGCATTCTCGTCGACGCACTTGGAACGTGGATCGCCGCGTTGCTCTTCGAGTGGCGCAAGTGGGCTGAAGAAGACGCGGTAGCGACGCTCGACGCACTCGAGGCTCGCGGAGCCGAGCTCGTTGCCGCCTTGCATGAGACGCGCGCCACGGTGATCGTCGTCGCCGAAGAGACCGGCTGGGGGGTCGTGCCCGTCTCACCGATCGGACGGCTCTTTCGCGACGCGATGGGCCGCCTCGTGCAGCGCATCGCCGCGGACGCCGAGCACGTCGAGCTCGTTGTCGCGGGGTATGCCGTCGATCTGCGCGCGATCGGCGAACGCGTGGGGATCAGCGCGTAGCTCGTCGGCGGCGGCGTCACGTTGGTCGGATCTGGTCGTTCGTGCCGACGATGCCGCAGCGCTACTTATGGTGCGACCGAATGCCGTTCCTTTCCGGGAGCGGGCCTGACAGGCAACGTCGCTCGACGCGCCCGTCTCGAATCACGCCGAGCCAGCGCCGACGTTGCTGCGAAACTCGGTCTGCGGGACGGTTCCCGCTGCGAGCGTTTGATAGACGACGCAGTAGCGCTCGGTCAACTTGCGAAGCGTCGCGATTTGCTCGGCCGTTGCATCCGTATCGAGATCGAACGAAAGCCGTATCGCCTTGAACCCGACGGGCGCGTCGCGCTCGACCCCGAGCGTGCCGCGAAAGTCGAGGTCGCCCTCGGCCCGCACGACGCCTCCCCGGACGACGATGCCCGTCGACGTGGCGACCGCGCGCAGCGTGACGCCGGCGCATGCGACGAGCGCTTGCAGCAGCATGTCGCCGGAACAGGCGAGCGTACCGTCCCCGCCGGTAGCGGGGTGGAGGCCGGCCTCCACGAGAGCGCGGCCGATTTCGACGCTGCAGCTCAGCGCGGCGGGATCGTCGATGCGGCCCTGCGCGTTGAGGGTGATGAAGGCCGCCTCGGCGTTGGTACGGTAGCGCTCCTTGAGTGGCGCTTGGACGGCGCGCAGTTCCTCGGCGTTCATGGCGGCTGACGTTTAGCGGCGCCCGAGCGTTCTCCCGCGCCGGAAAGAGCGAGGAAGGTGCTCCGGGACGATCCAGAGCCGGAGGACGTTCCATTCCTACATAGGCGTTGATGCGCTCGAGGTCGACTGTAGAGGGTATGAGCGTTCGAGTAGCCCTGCATCATGCGACGCGTTACAAGTACGACCGGCCGATCCTCCTTGGGTCGCAGGTTATCCGGCTCAAACCGGCGCCGCATTGCCGGACGCCGATCCTGTCCTACCGGCTCGAGGTCCAGCCGCCGGAACACTTCCTCAACTGGCTAGAGGATCCGCAGGCCAACTGGCTCGCGCGCGTTCTGATTCCCGAGCCGACCGACCACTTCCATGTGACCGTCGATCTGGTCGCCGAGCTCGCCATCGTCAACCCGTTCGACTTCTTCTTGGAAGCCACGGCCGAGCTCTATCCGTTCGACTACGACCCGCAGCTGGCGCACGAGCTCTCGCCCTATCTTGCCGCCGAGCCGCTCGGCGAACGTTTCGAGGAATATCTGGCGGCGATCGACCGCAGCGAAAAGCCCACGACCGCGTTCATCTTCGATCTCAACGCGGCGCTGCAGCACGACGTCGCCTACCTGATCCGCATGGAGGCCGGGATTCAAACGCCGGACGAGACGCTCGCGAATCGTTCCGGATCGTGCCGCGACTCGGCCTGGTTGCTCGTGCAGCTGCTGCGCCGCCTCGGGCTCGCGGCGCGCTTCGCGTCGGGCTATCTCATCCAGCTCAAGCCCGACGTCAAGTCGCTCGACGGGCCCTCGGGCGCGTCGTCGGATTTCACCGATCTGCACGCCTGGTGCGAAGTCTATCTGCCGGGAGCGGGCTGGGTCGGGCTCGACCCGACCTCGGGACTTTTTGCCGGCGAGGGGCACATCCCGCTCGCGTGCGCGGCCAGCCCCACCTCGGCGTCGCCGATCTCGGGGACGGCTGAAATGTGCGACGTGACGTTCGGCTTCGAGATGTCCGTCACGCGCGTGCACGAGCCGCCCCGCGTCACCAAGCCGTATACCGAGCGGCAGTGGGCTGCGATCGATCGTCTCGGCGACCGCGTCGACGTGGCGTTGAGAAAGGGCGACGTGCGGCTCACGATGGGCGGCGAACCGACGCTCGTTTCGATCGACGACATGGACGGCGAGGAGTGGACGACGGCGGCGGTCGGGCCGACGAAGCGCGCCCTCGCGGACACGCTGATTCGGCGCCTGCGCGATCGGTTTGCACCGCGGGGGCTGCTGCACTACGGGCAAGGCAAGTGGTATCCCGGCGAGTCCTTGCCGCGCTGGGCGTTCGCGCTCTATTGGCGCGGTGACGGCATGCCGTTGTGGCGCGACGCCGGCCGCATCGCGGGCGAAGAAACGAGCGGGAACGCCACGCTCGAGGATGCCGAAGCACTCGCGCGCGGCATCGCACTGCGGCTCGACGTCGAGCCCGACTTCGTCGTTCCGGCATACGAAGATCCGTGGACGCTGCTCAACAAAGAAGCCGTGCTGCCGGTCAACGTCAGCGCGCTCGATTCCAAACTCGACGATGCCGAAGAACGCGCGCGGCTCGCGCGCTCGTTCCGGCGCGGATTGAACACGCCGGCCGCGTTCGTTCTGCCCGTGCAGCGTTGGAACGCCGCCGACCTGCGCCTCTGGCGCTCCGAACGCTGGTCGACGCGCGCGGGGCGCGTCGAACTCGTGCCGGGAGACTCCCCCGCCGGGTTGCGCTTGCCGCTCGGATCGCTGCCGTTTCTCGAGGAAGAGGACCGGCCCGTCATCACGCCCCCCGATCCGTTCGCGGAGTTACCGCCGCTGCCCGACGCGAACGAGCAGCACCAGGCGTTTCTGGCGCGGGCCGCGCGCAATGACGGCCCGGGGCGGCAGACACAGGTCGAGCAACGGATCGCGATCGACGGGTCCGTCCGCACCGCGCTCTCCGTCGAGCCGCGCGACGGACGCCTGTGCGTGTTCATGCCGCCGACGGAAGCGGCCGCGCACTATTTCGAGCTGATCGGCGCGGTCGAGGACGCCGCCGAGGAACTGGGCACGCAAGTCCACATCGAAGGATACTCACCGCCGTACGACCCGCGCATCAACGTCATCAAGGTGACGCCCGATCCCGGCGTCATCGAAGTCAACATCCATCCCGCGCACAACTGGCGCGAGGCCGCCGCGATCACGCAGACCCTGTACGAGGAAGCACGCCTGTCGCGTTTGGGAACCGAGAAGTTCATGCTCGACGGACGGCACACCGGGACCGGCGGCGGCAACCATATCGTCGTCGGCGCGGCGCGGGCGGCCGACAGCCCGTTCCTGCGCCGGCCCGACCTGCTGCGCAGCCTCGTCGGCTACTGGCAGAACCATCCGTCGCTGTCGTACCTGTTCTCGGGCCTGTTCATCGGCCCGACGAGCCAAGCGCCGCGCGTCGACGAAGGCCGACTCGACTCGCTCTACGAGCTCGAGATCGCCTTTGCCGAAGTCCCGCGGCGCAACACGGGCCCCGTCCCTCCGTGGCTCGTGGATCGCATCTTCCGCAATCTGCTGATCGACGTCACGGGCAACACGCATCGCACCGAGATCTGCATCGACAAACTGTATTCGCCCGAAGGCCCCACCGGGCGGCTCGGCCTGGTCGAGTTCCGCGCCTTCGAGATGCCGCCGCACGCCGAGATGAGCCTCGCGCAGCAGCTTCTGTTGCGGGCGTTGATCGCCCGCTTCTGGGAGACGCCGTATGCCGGCGGCCTCGTGCGTTGGGGCACGGCCTTGCACGACAAGTTCATGCTGCCGCACTTCGTGTGGACCGACTTCGTCGACGTGATCCGCGACATGAATGCGCACGGCTTCGAATTCGACGCGGAGTGGTTCCGGCCGCACTGGGAATTCCGCTTCCCGCTGTACGGAGGCGTACAGTACGACGGCGTGGCGCTGGAGCTGCGCGGAGCGCTTGAGCCCTGGAACGTCATGGGGGAGGAAGAGATGGCGGGAGGAACGGTACGCCATGTGGATGGTTCGGTCGAACGACTTGAAGTAAAGATCTCAGGTCTGACCGCCGGACGGCATCATGCCCTGGTCAATGGCCGGCGCGTTCCCTTGACTCCGACAGGCATCGACAGCGCGGTCGGCGGCGTGCGCTACCGTGCGTGGCGTCCGCCGCACGCGCTGCACCCGACGGTTCCGGTCGACGCCCCGCTGCTGTGCGAGATCTGGGACGAGCGGCTGGCGCGGTCGCTCGGGGGCTGCCGCTATCACGTCGCCCATCCCGGCGGCCGCAACTACACGACCTTTCCGGTCAATGCCTACGAAGCCGAAGGACGCCGGCTCGCGCGCTTCGAGCCGTTCGGCTTCACCCCGGGCGCGTTCGTGCCGCTGCCGCTTTCGCTGAGCCCCGACTTTCCGCACACGCTCGATCTGCGGCGCCGTTGAGCTCTCACCGATGACGAATGCGGCGCCGCTCTTCGGCGAAGAAGCGCTCGGCCGATACGACGAGATGTTCGATCCCACGGGCGAGGTGCGCCCGCATTGGAAGACGCTCGCCGCAGCGTTCGCATCCATGTCGTCCGAGGAATACGCGCATCGTCTGAAGTCCGCGCTGCGAATGGTGCGCGAGAACGGCGTGACCTACAACGTCTACGACGAGGCGTCGGGACTGGGGCGTCAGTGGCAGCTCGACGTCGCGCCCTTCATCGTCAGCGCTGACGATTGGGCCGTGATCGAGGCGGCGGTCGTACAACGCGCGCGGCTGGCCGACGCGCTCCTGCGCGACATCTACGGTGAGCAGCGTCTGCTGCAGCGCGGTGTCATCCCGCCGCATTTGGTGCTCGGTCACCCGCAATACCTGCGCGCCTTGCAAAACGTGCGGCCGCCGGACGACGTGCACGTGCACCTGTATTCGGTCGATCTGGCGCGCGCGTCCGACGGCTCGTGGACGATGCTGGCAAGCCGGGCCGACGCGCCCAGCGGCTTGGGCTACGCGCTCGAAAACCGCATCGTTGTCAGCCAGACCTTCCCAGAGCTGTTCGGCGAGCTCGGCGTGCAACGCCTGGCGTCGTTCTTGCGCCAGTATCGCGAATCCGTGCAAGGCCTCGCGCGCGCCGCGCGGGGCTACGCTGTCCTGCTGACGCCCGGACCGTATAACGAAGCTTACTTCGAGCACGCCTACCTGGCGCGCTACCTCGGGCTCGAACTGGTCGAAGGCGACGATCTCTCGGTACGTGACGGCTTCGTTTATCTGCGTACCATCGGCGGCTTGGTGCGCGTCTCGGTCATCTTTCGCAGGCTCGACTCGGATTTCGCCGACCCGCTGGAGTTGCGCGCGGATTCGGCGCTGGGCGTCCCCGGCCTGGTCGACGTCATTCGCGCGAACAACGTCGTGATGGCCAATGCCCTGGGCGGCGGCGTGGTCGAGTCGCCGGCCCTCGACGCCTACTTGCCCAACGTCTCTCGCGCGCTGTTCGGGGAAGAGTTGCTGATCGCCAACGTGCCGACCGTCTGGTGCGGCACCGCGTGGGGCCGCAGCGCCGGGCTGGCCCGCGTCTGGGAGAGCGTCATTCGCGATGCGTTCGATGCGCGGCCGCTGTTTTCGCGCGGCTCGTCGGCGCGCTTGGGCAGCGACTTGAGCGATGCGGAGATCGAGCGGTTCGCCGGCGAGGTCGAGCGACGCGGTTCGACGGTCGTCGCGCACGACAACGTCCCTCTCGGCGTCGCGCCCACGTTCGAGCGCGGCGCCTTCGTCTCGCGCCCGATGTCGCTCCGCATCTTCGCGGGCTGGACGCCGAACGGCTACGTCGTGATGCCCGGCGGACTGGCCCGGATCGCCGCCGACGAAACCGTGCGCGCCCTCTCGATGCAATCCGGCGCGGTCAGCAAAGACGTCTGGGCGCTGGCTCACGGTCCGATCGACACCTTCAGTCTGCTGCCGCCGCCGCGCGCCCGCGTTCAAATTCGGCGTTCCGGAAACGAAGCGCCCAGCCGCGCGATGGATAACTTGTTCTGGCTCGGGCGCTACGCGGAACGGACCGAAAACCTGGTGCGCGTGGTGCGTGCTGTCGTCGTGCGCTTGGCAGGCGATACCGGACTCAACGCCGGCACGAACGCGGTGGAGCTCGCGCACCGCTTGCTCGTGCCCCTCGAACACGTGAGCGCCGAGGCGGTCCAGGAGGCCGCCGAGGGCGACGAGACGCGGCTCTCGGAAGAAGTGCAAGCCGTCATCTTCGGTAAGGAGCGCACCGGGCTGCAACGGCTCCTGACTCGCGTCGAGCGCGCGGCCTGGTCGGCACGAGACCGGCTCTCGCTCGACACGTGGCGCGCCATCTGCGCGCTGACCAACTCGGACCTCGTCGATGAATCGGCTACGGCGTTTGACGGGCCGGGAGCGCGGGCGTACCTCGACGCGCTCGTTCGGCGAGCGGCGGCGCTTTCGGGCTTGTCGGCGGAGAACATGACGCGCGGCAACAACTGGCTGTTCTTCGATCTCGGCCGGCGGATCGAGCGGGCCTTCTCGGCGTGCTGGCTCGTGCGGCAAACCCTCGTCGCCGCCGACGGACGCGAGAGCGCCGCGATCCAAGTCGCCCTCGAGATCGCCGACAGCGCGATGACCTATTCGTATCGGTACCGCAACGCCTTTCAAGTGGCGCCCGCGGTCGATCTGCTTTTGCTCGACGCGAGCAATCCGCGCGCCGTCGCGTTCCAAGTCAAAGCGGTCGCGCACCATGCGGTCGACCTGCCGATGGTGACCGAGTCACAGCGTCTGGGCCGCGCCCGCGAACTCGCCGAACGTCTCCACGTGGCGATCTCCCCCCTCGACGCCTACGCCTTGACCGAGTCGAACGCCGACGGCGAGCGTGCCGTGCTGCGCGCGCTGCTCGACGAGACGGAAAGCGCGATGAGACAGATCGCCGACTCGATCGGGGGCGAGTACCTGCAGCACCTCCCGCGCTTTCGCGCGTGATCAGCTACACGGTGCGTCATCGCACGGCGTACAGTTACCAGCAAGACGTCGCGTACTCGCGGCTCGTAGCGCACCTCGCGCCGCGCCCGACGCCGCGTCAGGAAACGCGCGCGTTTGCAGTGTGTGTGACGCCGGCTCCGGTGCAGTCGTTCGAGCGCAAGGACTTCTTCGGCAACCGCACGGATTGGTTCACGATCGACGAGCCGCACGCCGAGCTGGAAATCATGGCGGAGAGCCGGGTGGAAGTAGCTCGCGCGTCCCAGATCGCGCCGGAGACGAGCCCGAGTTGGGAGAGCGTCCGCAGAGCGCTCGAATTGCCCGAGGATCCGGAGGCGCTCGAGGCGCTGCAGTACACGTTCGATACGCCGCTGACGAGATCGAGCGGGGACGCCGTCGAGTACGCGCTGCCCAGTTTTCGAGCCGGCCGGCCGTTGCTGGCGAGTCTGCTCGAGCTGAACTCCCGGATCTACGCCGACTTCAAATACGACAAGGACGCGACGGATACGAGCACCACCGTCGAGCAGGTCTTCGAGTTGCGGGCCGGCGTCTGTCAGGATCTCGCGCACGTCGGCATCGCGGCAGTTCGTTCGGTCGGTCTTGCGGCGCGCTATGTCAGCGGCTACTTGCTCACGCATCCGCCGGCAGGACGCGAACGCCACGTCGGCGCCGACGCGAGCCACGCCTGGTTCGCGGTGTGGGTCCCGCCGTTCGGCTGGATCGACTTCGACCCCACCAACGATCGGCTGCCGAGCGACGAGCACATCACGGTCGCATGGGGCCGCGACTACGGCGACGTCGCGCCGATCCACGGGATCATCACCGGCGGCAGCGAGCATGAGGTCGACGTCGCGGTCGACGTCGCCCCGTCCGACGACACGCCGGGAATTCGAGCGGAAGGAGTGAGACTCGCATGATCGGCGGCATCCACGCGATTCTTTACAGCAAGCACCCCGAGAGCGTGCGGTCTTTCCTGGGCGAGATCCTGGAGTTACCGTCGGTCGACGCAGGCGAGGGATGGCCGATCTTCGCCGCACCTCCAACGGAGCTTGCCGTTCACCCAACCGAGGGCGAACCCGAGCACGAGCTCTATTTAATGTGCGCCGACGTGCATGCGGTCGTGGCGAAGCTGGCCGCGAAAGGCGTCGAGACGACGATACCGATCTCCGAACAAGATTGGGGCCTGGTAACGAGTCTGCGTCTCCCAGGCGGCGACGAGATCGGCCTCTACCAACCGAAGCATCCGTCGCCGATCCGAGCTGCGAATGCATCGGTGCCCAAAGAAGAACCGGAGCCCCGCGCGACCTGTTAAAGGCCGGAAAGGCCATTCCGCCAAGCTCTATCCCGGCAAAGGCTAGAGTGCAGAAAACGAGAGAGCTCGCGGGCCTAATTGGCCCAACGCTTGTGGTCATTACGGTATCCGAGACGGTGAATCTGCGTATTTGGTCCGCAAGCGTCCCAACCGTAACCTATCTCAACGGTCGCTCTTGTTTGTCGCTGGTCTTTCGATTATTCGAGTCCACAGTCTTTGGCTTCGGGGTCGGCCGGTTGTCGTCACTCTCGTCGGCTGGACTGCTGCCTGCGCCGGCATCCTTCGGATGTTCTTTCCGCAACTTCATCCCGACGTTGAGAGCCTCGCGATGCACGGAGTAATTGCACTGCCTTTCGCGCTCGGCTGCTTCTTGACGGCGGCCAGGGCTGGGCCCGTCTCGTCGGCAGCATGGGAGAGAGCCTCGACGAGAAGCTCGTCCTTCGAGGCAAAATGAGCGTAAAAGCCCCCGTGGGTCAAGCCCGCGCCTTGCATGATCCATGCCGGGGTCGGCTCAGCGGCGATAACCACCCTGCCGTGGTCGATGATACCGCTCGTACTCGTGCCGGCCTATCTCATCGGGCATGGCATCGTGTTTGCGCACGTGGTCCGCGTGAAACGCACCGTGGCGCCTCGCGCCGCAATCGTGCTCCAAGCCGGCTCATGACGCCGAAGTACGGCGAGCGACGTCCCGCTCGGTCAGGGCGCCCAGCCGGCAAAGATGTCTCGTTCGCGCATGACGGCCGGTTTGTCGCACAGCAGGCAGAAATCCCGCAAGCCGTCATCGGTGACACGCTGGTCGAACATCGCCTCCAGATGTTCCGGGCAATACGGCTGCAGCCGAATGACGGCCGGCATAGGAATGAATTCGCCCGTGCGGCGTTCGTGCTCGCGGAGAATGGAGTGAACGACGAGGGGGTTGGGATGGCCGCCCCCGATGTATCGCTGTGCGTCGCCGGCGATCAGTGAGAGCCCGACGGCAACGCCCCACGAGCGCGAGATGCCTGCTTCGCAGTGGATCGCGAACAAGCGAACCATCGGACTCATTTCATGAAAGAAGTCCAGGAGGGTCTGCGCCTCTTGCGCGCCGCAGGTCTGCAGCCCGGGGCTCTTCGTCGAGATGTCAAAGAACGTGAGCCGCGCAACGGCAACACGATTTGGATCATCGAGAAAGTCCGGGATTGCTTGCCATGGGTCGCCGATCGAGATCATCGCGTAGCTTTCGTTACTGCGGTAACGCTCCGCCCGAGGCCGGTCCATGACGTCGAAGCGAAGGCCGTCTGCGTCCATGTCTTGGAACGGTCTTCGACAATCGGCGAGCTGCCCGCCTGCGGCGGCCTGAGCGCTCACCGTTGGATGACCTCCATGACGTGGCTGTCAGGATCGCGCAGCAGGAATCCCTTGGTAAAGTCGAGGGTCGTGGCAGGCACGTCGACCGCGCGCGGTGAGACCAGAGCATCGCCGGAAGCCAGAGCCGCAGCGTAGGCGGCGGAAGCATCGGGTTCGACCAGCTGTGTTTGCCAGTGCGCGATGTCGGTTGCACGCTCGTCGCCCGGAATCGGCCGTCCGGAACGCGGCGTGAGGTACTCGAGCAATTCGATCCCCGGGCCAGTCGCCGCCCGCAGGGTCGTGATGTGCAAGCGCGCCCCGAAAACGTTGTTGAGATGCTCTTGCTCGGTACCGAAGTTGTCGCTTACGCCGGCGACGGTGAAACCGAGTTGGTCGACGTAGAATCTGAGGCTTGCATTCGTGTCGGCGACGACGATCGCCGAATGATCGATGCCCAAGAAGAGCGGCGCTCCGGCGCCGGCTCTCCACGCCGTGGAGCCCTTGTCGGGCGGAAAGTGCAAGATCTCCAACGCGTGCCCGTCAGGATCTTTGAAGTAAAACGCGGAGATGCCGGCCGCCGCCGGGATGCTCGGCGGGAGCGTTTGCGGCTCGGGCGAAGCGTACGTCACGTGCGCGGCGCGGAGGTGCGCGTACGCTTTGCCCATGTCGCTGACCACGATCGCGATGTGCTGGAACCAGCGGTCGTTGCTGGTCGAATCGTTTGGGATCGGACGCTCCGGCGGCGTGAGGTAGGAGGTCAGTGCGATCGTCTGTTGCCCGAGCTGCAGCCGGACGATGCGCGCTCGCGCTCCGAAGACGCCCTCGAGCTCTTCGAAGTCGGTCCCCGCGATCTCTTGGTCGGAAAGCTTGCGAAACGTCAGGACGTTCACGTAGAAGGCGACCGCACGGTCCATGTCGCTGACCGTCATCCCGAAGTCGCCGACGCCTGCGACCGGGAACGCAACGACGGATGCCGGGGCCGCCGCCGGTGCGACGCCGAGAAGAAGCCCGAGCACCAACGCGAAATCGCGCAGCCGATTGAGAGTCACCTTCACCGCAAGAGCATAGCAGCCGGAGCGGATTCGCCAGTGTAACGGCCCTTACGCGAGGGAGCGGCGCCGCAGTGTACACTTCATTCGTATCGAGGGAGGCGCCCATGCTGGAATTTGCTTTCCCAGCCGGAGAGCTGCCGAAGGCCGCGCCGGCGGGCGTCGTGCGGCCTTCTTGGCACGCGCGCCGAACCGCTTACGCGATCGAAGCCGCAAGCCTGGGAATCTTCATGTTCGTGGCGGGGAGCGTCGCCGTCACGCTAGCGCCCGGCCACGTCTCCCCGGCGTTCGCTTCCCATCCGCTGCTGCGCCGCTTCACCTTCGGTGTCGCGATGGGTCTCACGGTCATCGCCATCGTCTACTCGCCCTGGGGACGCCGCTCGGGCGCGCATCTCAACCCCGCGCTCACGTTAACGTATGCTTTCTTAGGGAAGATCGCTCCCGGCGACGCCGCGTTCTACGTGCTGGCGCAATTCGCCGGCGGCGCGCTCGGCTTGGCGCTGGCCGCGGTGCTCGGCGGGATGACCTTCGCCCAGCCGTCAGTTCACTACATCGTGACCAAGCCGGGACCCGCAGGCGCCGTGGGAGCGTTCGCGGGGGAGCTTGCGATCGCGTTCGCGCTCATGAGCGTCGTGCTGGTCGTCTCCAACTCGGCGCGCTTTGCAAAGCTCACCGGGATCTGCGCCGGCCTGTTGGTTACGCTCTTCATCACGTTCGAGGCTCCGCTCTCAGGGATGAGCATGAATCCCGCGCGCACCTTCGCCTCGGCACTCGCCGCGCACGACTGGACCGCGATTTGGGTCTACTTCACGGCTCCGCCGCTCGGCATGGGTCTCGCCGCCCTCGTCTACGTCAAGTCGCGCGGCGTCCGGGCGGTACGCTGCGCGAAGCTGTATCACACGAACGACGTGCCCTGCATCTTTCGCTGCGGCTACCGCGAGGTAGAGGAGAAGACTCATGCCTGACCATTACGACGCGATCGTCATCGGCAGCGGGGCCGGCGGTGGAACGCTCGCGCACAAGCTGGCGCCCTCGGGCAAGAAGGTGTTGATCCTCGAACGTGGTCCGTTTCTGCCGCGCGAAAAGGAGAATTGGGACACCGTCGCCGTCGTGCAGCACGAGCGTTACCACACGACCGACGTGTGGTACGACAAGACCGGGAAGGCGCTTCACCCGGGCACCGGATATTGGGTGGGCGGAAACACGAAGGTCTACGGTGCGGCGCTCTTTCGCCTGCGCGAGCGCGACTTCGCGGAAGTTCAACACAAGCACGGCAGATCGCCGGCCTGGCCCGTCGGCTACGACGAGTTCGAGCCATACTACGCCGAGGCCGAGCGCTTGTACGAAGTGCACGGTCAGCGCGGCAGCGATCCCACCGAACCGCCGGCCAGCGAACCCTTCCCGCTCACGGCGATTCCGCACGAGCCGCGGATCGCCGAGATCGATGCCGGATTGCGCGCCAAAGGTTACCGGCCTTTCCCAATCCCGCTCGGCGTCCGGCTGCGCGACGACCGGCTCGCGAGCCCGTGCATTCGCTGCAACACCTGCGACGGGTTCCCTTGCCTGGTCGACGCCAAGAACGATGCCGACACGACGTGCGTGCGGCCCGCGCTCGCCCATCCCAACGTGACGCTCCTGACCGAAGCGACCGTCGTCCGGCTGCTCACCGACGACGCGGGGACGAGGGTGAGCGGCGTCGTCGCCGAGATCGGTGGAACGCAGGAGGTGTTTAGCGGCGACCTCGTCGTGGTAGCCGCTGGCGCGATCAACTCCGCCGTGCTGCTGCTGCGCTCCAACAACGCCGCACATCGGAACGGGCTCGGCAACGCGAACGATCTCGTGGGCCGCTACTTCATGAAGCACAACAACGGCGCGATGGCGGCGGTCGGCAGGAAACCGAACCCAACGATCTTCCAGAAGACTCTCGCGCTGACCGACTTCTACTGGGGCGACGACTCGTTTCGCTATCCGATGGGCAGCGTACAGCTCTTGGGGAAGCTCAACAAGGACATGCTGCACGGCGACGCGCCCCCGCTAACGCCCGCTCGGGCGCTCGACGAGCTGGCAAAACACTCGGTCGATTGGTTCCTGACGACCGAAGACCTACCCGACCTCGCTAACCGGGTTCGGCTCGACGGCGAGCGCATCGTGCTGGACTACACCGAAAACAATCTCGAAGCGTACCGCGAGCTGAATGCACGCTTCGTGAACGCTCTCAAGCAGATCGACTGCGCGAACCAAGTCATTCCGTGCTCGGTCTATCTGCGCAAGCAGATTCCGCTCCAAGGCGTCGCGCATCAAGTCGGAACCTGCCGTTTCGGAGACGACCCGCGCGACTCCGTGCTCGATCGCGACTGCCGCGTGCATGCCGTCGACAACCTCTACGTCGTCGACGGCAGCTTCTTCCCGTCGAGCGGAGCCGTCAACCCGTCACTCACCATTATCGCGAACGCGCTGCGCGTCGGCGATCATCTGCTCGAGCGGCTCGGCGCCGGCTCCGAGGGGAGCGCAACCGCGGCGACCTTCACATGAGCTCGCCGGGACCCGGCGCGCGTCTCGTTCATTCCCCCGCGTGCCACTTGCAGCGAAAGATCGTCCCTCCGGTGCCCGCCGCGATTCGGCTCGCGGTGGAGAGCGTCGTGCCGGCGTGGACCATGGAAATGCGGATGACGTCCGGGAAGGCGGAAATCCCTTGGGGCGGCCCCGTCCCGGCTGCCTTGGCGTCTCGGAACGTTATCGTTCCGTAGTCCGCCAGCGGGTACTTCCCGCTCCCGGGACGTTCGACGATCCACTCTGCCATGCTGCGTTGGCAGACCGTGGTGCATGTCTTGAGCACGACGAAGTGACGGCCGCTGGTCACGTCGCGCACCTCGAGCCTGTAGCCGGCCCCGGTATAGCGTACCGATGCATCGATGCTGTCTCCGGGCGCTACAGCGAAGTTTTCGCTCCCGCGGTTGCCGGTGCTCGCGACCATCTCCCACCAGGCTTTGTAGACGACGGCCCCACCGGAGACGCTGCACTCCGCGATCGTCCCGACTTGCTCGACCGTGCCGTCTCCGAAGCCGTCGAAGCCGACCCAGAAGGAAGCGCGCGCGCCGGCGACCGGACAGGTCGCGGTGGGTTGAATCCACCTTGCGGTGACTGACCGGAAGGTCGCGCCCTTGACGACATAGCCCGACCACGTGTTGGCGCTTCGCAGCGTCGTAGCTGACGCGACGCCGCTCAGAAACAGCACCGACGAGGTGAGATAAACGAGAGCGCGCAGCACGTGTACCTGCCTGACCTCCCTGACGGGACGCGTCGTCAAACTGTCTTGGGTCATTTGCTACGTCGCTCGCTCGTTCCCATCCCGGCAACGGCGCGAAACGGCCCTTGCTTCGCTCCTTGACGATTGCGCGCCCGAGAGGCTCCACGACCCTTTCGCCGCGCACGCGTACCGGAACTCACCGCGACGCGGTTCTAATCTCCTTTTCCTTTCAAGGCCGGCCGGTCGACCCCATAATGGCGACATGAGATTCATCAAACGAGTCCCTCAACTCGCCGCCGCGGCGCTGTTCGCCCTCGGCGCCTCGACGTCCATCCTGGCAACGGAAGCCACACACGCCGGCCAGCCGTCCGCGGGTCTTCTCGCACCGGCTCCCCAGGCTGCGAGCGCAGCCGTCACCGTCGGAGTCGGGATCGGCGTCGGCGCGCCGCACCGCTACTGGCGCTACGCTTACCGCGGCGGCACGTGGGCCCGTGTCGGCTGGGGCTACGCATACGCGCCGGGCTACGTCGGCGGCTATTACGTCGGCTACGCGTCGCCGCCGTATTACGGACCGCGATACTATCGGCCCTACGCGTACTATCACTCCGGTTACTACGGTCATCCGTACTACGCTCGGGCATACTACGGGCGGCCGTACTGGGGCTGGCGTCGATGATGCCTGACGGGCTCTCGCGAGCTCTCGCACCGACCGGCCGCGGGAAGTAGTCATCCATGCCGTTCATGTACTGCGATCCGCCCGCGCCGATCGCCCACGTTCGACCGGCGACGGGCCCTGCTCACGCGCAAAGCGGCTTGATCACGCTCGCTAGCGGCGCGACCTTCGAAATCTCCACGCCGCACGGCGGGGCCTCGCCCCAAGGCGATCCGTTCCTCGTGAAGATGCGGAAAAACGACCGCATACAGATCTGTTACGCGCCGCCGCAGACGTGGGCCGACGAAGGTCCCGACGCACGGATGGCCATCATCGGCGACGTCGAGAGCCGGGCTTACATGTACGGCGTTGCCACGCCGGGCCAAGCAAGGTAGTTTCCGCGCCGGACCCGGCACGCTGACCGCGCTCATTCGGAAGCAGGTCGCCAAGCGCGCCGGCTGCGAATGGGTCGCTCGGCACCGTGGCCTTACGAGTGTTGATCGTCTGGCTTTACAACAACACCGGTAGGAGCGTGTTCGCCGCGACATTGTGTCACGCGAGCGCAAATCTCAGTTGGCAGCTCTTTCCGGTGCACGGTTCCTCGTGGGATCCACGTATCAACGGCTTGCTGGTAGCGGGCGTGGCCGCGATCGTCATCCTCGTCTGGGGACCGAAGACGTTGACTGGGCGCAATGTGAGCCGAGCCAATCGTCGGGAGGCGCCGTAGTAAGGCGGGGCCGAATCAGCGAAGCGATGCCGGCCTGGCGGATTGCCCTTCGAGAAAGGCCCGAAGCGCCGCGTTGAAAGGCTGCGGCCTTTCCACGGGCACGGCATGCCTCGAATCCGGGATCACCACGAGCTTCGAGCCGGGAATGAGGCTGACGTAGGCTTCTTTGACGGCGACCGGCGTGTAGTCGTGATCTGCCGCGATCACGAGCGTCGGACAAGCGATGTTTCCAATCTGCGGGAGGACGCTCCAGCCCAGGAAGGCGCGAATCGCGGCGAGATAGCTAGCGCGGTCGTTGCGGGCGAACCGCTCGACGAACGTAGCGCGAACGCCGCCAAGCTCGGGCTCCGGAAAGAGCTTCTTCGCAAGCGCTTTGCCGACGCGTGGCAGTCCGAGCAGCCTGACCATCGCGAATCGGCTCGCCACCATGAGTCGCTGCTTGAGCGTCCGGACGGTGGCGTCAGGAGCGCTGTTAACGATCACCAGCGACCTGACGAGCGCAGGGAAAGTGAGCGCCATTTGAAAGGCGATCCCGCCGCCGAGAGAGACTCCGACGACGTGCGCTGATTCAATTCCCAACGCGCGAAGCAAGCCGGCGGCGTCGGAAGCGAACATCGTCATCGTGTACGGCCCACGAGGCTTGGCAGATCGTCCGTGGCCGCGAAGATCGAAGGTGACGACCTGGTAATCTTTGGAGAACTCCGCTACCTGGAATTCCCAATCTTGCGCGCACGAGCCCAGGCCGTGCACGAACAAAATCGGCTCGCCTTGGCCGCGGACGTCGTAGGCGAGGGTCGTGCCGTCGATCTCCAGCGTAGGCATTACGCCTGATTCTTGGCCTCCGGCGAGCGTCCCCGTCGGCGTGCGTCCAACGCGCGGTTGACGACCGGGGTGAGCGCCGAGGCGATGAGCCGGTCTCCCTCGTCGGACGGGTGGAAGCGGTCCGCGGATAAGAATCTGGCCGGATCGCGCCGTCCGTGCGTGAGCGCGAAGAGGTCGACGAACTGCGCGCCCGCAGCACGCGCCGCAACGCGCGCGGCGTCGTTGTCGGTCGAGGCCAGCGCGCGAACCTCGCGTGCGTGATCCGCGAACAGCGGGCTCAGCGAAACGTCCGGCACGCCGAGCACGACGAGCGCGGTGTGCGGGACGGTGCGCCGCACGTCGCGCAGCAGTCGGTCGTAGCTTGCGGCGAAGGTTGCGGCGGGAGTTCCGCGGACGACGTCGTTGCTGCCGACGCAAACGATCGCGCAATCGACGTGGCGCTCCCGCAGGCGCGCGACTTGCAGGCGCGTGACGTCGCGCGTCACGCTGCCGCCGATCGCGTAGTTCGAGATCTCGCTTCCCGGGCGTCCCGCCTCGATCGCCAAATACGTGACGAACGCGAAGCCGCGCGAGCTGTCGGACGCGCCCGTGCCGAGCGCCAGGCTATCGCCGAGCACCGCGAGCTCGACCGGCCCGCCCGGGCGCGCAGTCGTGCGCGGACGGCTTTCCGGGTGAGACGCGCATGCGCTCGCGGAAAGCAGGGCCAGGAACGTGCGTCTACGCAACGATGCGTCCATCGGCCAGGCGAATGACGCGCTGCGCCCGCGACCAGACCGCTTCGCTGTGCGTTACGACGACCAGCGTCTGCCCGCGCTCGCGGTGGATTCGGTCGAACAGGTCGAGGATCGTCGCGCCGGTGCGCGCGTCGAGTTCGCCCGTCGGCTCGTCCGCGAGCACGAGCGCGGGGGCGTTGACGAGCGCGCGCGCGATTGCGACCCGCTGCTGCTGGCCGCCGGAGAGCTGTTGCGGACGGTGGTGCTGCCGTTCGCCCAAACCAAGCTCGGCGAGCAGTCGTTGCCCGCGCTCGCGAGCGGTAGCGGTCGTGACGCCGGCATAGCGCGCCGGCAGCAAGACGTTGTCGAGCGCATCGAGCGACGAGATCAGGTTGAAGCCCTGAAAGACGAAACCAATGCGCTCGGCGCGCAGCCGTTTGAGCACGGGTCGCGGCGCGCGAGCGACGTCGACGCCGTCGACGACGGCCGAACCTGAGGTCGGACGGTCCAGCCCGCCCAAGACGTGCATGAGCGTCGTCTTGCCGCTGCCGCTCTTGCCGACGATCGCGACGTAGCTGCCGCGTTCGATCGTGAAGCTGATCGCGTCGAGGGCGCGAACCTCGGTCGGTGAACCGGGCGCGTGCACCTTCACCAAGTCGCGCACCTCGACGACTTCGCTCATACGACCCGCCGCAGCGCTTCGGTCGGATCGAGCCGTGCTGCACTCAGCGCAGGAAGGAGGCCCGCGACGGCGCTGAGCCCGAGCGAGAATGCGAACGCTCCGATGACGAGCCGGGGCGTCAGCGCGAAGAGTTCCAGATTGCCGGCAGCGGCGTTGTGGGCGTTGACGAACGAGATGATGAGCGTGCCCAGGGCGATTCCCGCGATCCCGCCGAGGCCACCGATGACGCCAGCCTCGACCAAGAACTCGCCCAAGATGTCGCCGTCGCCCGCGCCGACGGCCTTGCGAATGCCGATCTCGCGCGTTCGCTCGGTAACCGCGATGGTCATCGTGTTGACGATCGAGAACGCGCCGACCAGCAGAGCGACGAGCGCCGCGCCGAAGATGATGCCGTCGAACACCGAGGTCACGCGGGTCAGGTTCGCCGCCGTCCGTCTCGGATCGCTCGCGTTCAGGCCGGTCTCGAGCGAGATCTTGTTCGCGAGGATCCCGGTGTCGGTGCCGGGATCGACGACGACCATCAGCGCGGTGCCGGTGCTATGCGGCAACGAGGGCGCGAACGGCGGCACGTTTTGCAGGAGCAACGCCTTCGCGGGACCGTACGGAACGATGACCGCCGAGTCGAAGATCGTGAACGAACCCTCGAGGATGCCGACGACGGCAAATGAGTTTCCGAAGAGCGCGATCGTCGTGCCTACGCCGACGCCGTGCGCCGCGGCAAAATCGGCTCCGACGACGGCGCTGCGGTCGTCGTCGGGGCGCAGATCGCGACCCACGCCGATTTGCGGCGCGCGGACCGCGTACTTGCGCGCGCCCGGCGGGAAGCCGAAGATCAGCGCGGGCGGTCCGAACCGGCCCGCGTCGCCGCTTAGGTAGGGTAGAACCACCTCGGGCACGACGCCTCGGACGCCGGCGAAACGACGGACGAGCTCGCTGGAGCGTTCGAGCGAGCTTTCGCCTCTGAGCTGTTCGGAGAGCGGAGCGAACGCGAAGATCGCGCGCGTGTTGAGCGCGTTCGACCCGGAGACGATGGTGTGCAGGCGTTCCGCGAGACCGCCCACGACGACGAGGGCCAAGATTCCGATCGCAATGCCCGTGGCCGTGAGCGACGTGCGCAGCGCGCGGCTGCGCAGGTTGCGCAGGACGGATCCGATCATGCTAAGGCAATCTACACGTCGCGGGCCGGCTCAGTTTCGCCGGCTTTGGATACTCTGCGTGCGTCTGACGGGAAGATGAGGTCTATGGGCGTAGGCGCAGCGTCCGCACGACGATCGCACCGTCAGGGGCGCGCGATTCGATGCGGACGTCGACGACGCCGGAGGTCTGGTCGACGATCGCGATCAACCGCGAGCTCGCCCAGTGGGCCGGCGACGGCCGGCTGCGTCACCGAGCTGCGATCGACTTCGCCGAACGGGAGCCGGCCGTCGGCAACGGCGGTGATCCGCACGGCCGAGTTGGGGCGCGCGATCCCCGCGACGGTGAAGCGGTCACCCACGCGCGCGCTGTTGGGCGGGCCCAACCGGTCGAGGAAATTCGGACTCGCTTGGGGCGCGTTGACGAAGCTCCAATCGAGCGGCGCGCGCACCGCGCAGTTCGACGGCGTGCGTTCCGAAGGGAAGATCGAAAGCCGGCTCATAGGAGACCGCGCGCGGCGATACGTACGTGCCTGCGGTGACGTCCCGGCCGTCGATGATGAGCCGAACCCGCGTGATTTGTTCCTGTGAGGAGCGGCTTGCAATCTAATCCTCTTCTCAGCTTGACGCACGATTCTGGCAACGCCGGCTACGTTCGTCAAATCATGAAGAAGCATTTTGCGGCTGGGTTGGCGGCCGTTACCCTGACATCGATAGCACTGGCGGTGCCACTCGCCGCTCAGGCTCAATCCGTCCCGACATACCCGGCTCAGTACGCTTCTGAGGGCCAAATCCGCGGCCGAATCGCGAGCTTCGACGGCGGTTACAACCTCGTGGTCCGCGACGAGCGCGGCTACCTGGACAACGTCCAGATGCACCAAGGCACGATCATCAATCCCACCGGTCTCACGTTACGGGCCGGAATGATCGTCAGCGTCATCGGCTATAACGCGGGCTCGTTCTTCGGTGCGAACGAGATCGACACGCCCTATACGTTTGACGCCGGCGCTCCCTACTACTACGGTCATCCGTGGTTCTACTACGGTCCGACGTTTGAGCTCGGTTTCTTCTTCGGGAATCCCGGCTGGTGGCACGGCGGCTACTTCGGCGGCGGCTATCGCTGGTACGCGGGCGTGCGCGTCTACGAGAACGTACGGATCGGCTACGGCGGCTGGGGTCATGGCTGGGGTTATCATGGCTGGGGCTACCATGGACCCGGCTATCGCGATTGGGGCTACCATGGTTGGGGTCATCCCGGTTGGGGTTACCACGCCGGGTTCTACCACGCGCCCGGATATCACGGCTTCGGATATCATGGCCCTGGGTACCACAGCCTCGGATATCACGGCCCGGGATACCATGGGCCCGGATACCACGCTCCGGTCTACCACGCGGCGAATCATACTTGGGGACGCGGCGGCTACGGGGCGCACGGCGCTGACAATCATGCTCGCGCGCTCTCCGTGGAGCACTTCCACGGCAATCCCGGGGGGCACGCAGTCAGTCACGGCAGCTGGCACCCCGCAGCGCATTCCGGCCGGATTGGCGGAGGCCACGCGGCCTGGCACGGAGCGGCCGCCGGCGGCGCGCACGGCGAAGGGCACGGGCGGCGGTAATCGATTCAAGCGCGTTGTACTTGTGGTCTCGGGTGGCGGCAGCTGCGACGCCGACGCTTCCCGAGACCGCGTATTTTAGTCTCAGCCGCTCGACCGCCGGCGCGTCCGTCATAGCCTCAGGCCTCCGGCGCTCCGGGTGATGCACCGAGAAGCGATCATGACCGCAACTGCGGCGATCTCTTCGGGCCGCCCGAAACGGCCGAGCGGGACTCGGTCGGGCGTGATACGCGGGTCGGAGCGGACCATGTCGGTCTCCACGAGAGCCGGCGAGATCGCGTTAGCCGTGATCCCTTCCTTGACGAGCAGGGACGCCTACGAGCGAATCAACCCGATCATTCCGGCTTTCGATGCCGCATAGTGCGGCCCGATGACGCCGCCGACGTTCGCCGCCGTTCGCGACGTCGGCCTTCAAACTGCGATCGCGCGGCGCCCGGTCGCGGCGATCGCGGCCGCAGCGTTCGTCTTGTAGTTGATCGCGAGGTCGGCGCCGGCGGCCGCCAGTCCGAGCGCGATCGCGCGTCCCAAGCCCCGGCTGCCCCGGTCATCAGCGCGACTTTGTCGTTGAGGATCATGTCGTCTCATCCGCGGCCCGCACGGGTCGACCTGCCGGAGCGCCGCCGATCGCTGCCGTCTCGGGGCGTCGCAGCGATACGCGAGACTGTCGCCGCTCTGCAGTAGGCCGAGTCGAGCGTCCAATCAGCGCGTAGGAATCGCCGCGATTCGCGATTAGCGAAGGGCGTCTATTCAACCGACCCGCTCATTGCCGAGCGGCGCGCGCTTGGGCAGTGCCGCTAAGCCGGCGTCCGCTTCGTTAACGAAGGCGCGATTTGGGGCACAAGGGCCGTGCGTAGGTCATTCGAGCATAGCGCTCGACTCGACCGCCGTTTCGGTCGGAGGAGTTTGCGAAGAACGTGGACCACCAGGATCGTGATGAGTCCGAAGCGAGCGCCGAAAACGCCGAGTCCGGAGTTGGAGCGCTGGCCGATGCACACATGGATGCGCTCGCGCAGCGTGCCGCCGCCGAGGCGCTGCTCACCGATGCGCAGCTGATCGAAGAACGAATCGCGGCCGAAACGGAGAAAGCGCGCCGCGCAACCGACCGGGCGTGGGCGCTACGCTTGCAGCGTGCCGTCGAGCGCGCTCGCGTTCTCGAGGCCGGGGCGTCCCAGCGTGCTGCCGGCTGCGCGGCCAACCACGCCCGCATCGCTGCCGAGCGCACTGCTGCGCAAGCGGCTAGGGACGCCGGCACCGCGGCGCTGGAAGGCGCGGCCGCTCGGGTCGCGGCGGCGGAAGCGCTTCTCCTCGAGAGGCGGCAGAAGCTCGAAGGTTCGACGGCGGCGATTTCGGAGGCAACGGAGCGCGCGCGGGCGGCGATCGCCGAAGACGACGCGGCGCGGATGGAGGCGTCTCAGTCCGTGCGGTTGCTCCACGAACGCAGCAGCGCGCGCCGAAAGCGGGAAGAAGAACTGCGCGCCATCCTCGAGCGATTTCGATTCGCGCCCGCGGCACCGGCCGCGCCGAAGGTCGAGCAGCAGTCGAACTCGAGTGGCCGGCGCCCGGCGTCCGTCAGGCGGCGGGGCGGCGTCGGCCTGGCGCTCGTCGGCGTGGGATTCGTTCTGGCTGCAATCTCCGCACTCGCGTTCTCGTTATCCCGGGGCACGCTCGTCGGCGTGAATCGCGCGAGCAGCGTAGCTGCGGCAGCCGCGCGGCCCGCCGCCGGAGCGTTGCGCCATCCGCGCGTCGTGCACGTCGCGCGTCACGGACGCAAGCCAGCGCGCATCGCCGCGCGGCCCCATCTAGACGTTGCCTCCGTTCCCGTCGCTCAGGTCGAGCGGCTCGCTCCGCCGCGCATCCTCATGCTGTCGATGCTTCCGAGGAAGGTGACGGCCGGAGGAACGGCAACGCTCTGCGTCTCTGCCGCGCACGCCAAGCGGCTCTTCGTGTCGGGCGTTGGCGCGTTCAACCCCGGCCTCACGACCTGTCGAACGTTCGCGCCCGCGCGGACGAGCAACTTCGTCGCATACGCCGTCAACGCGGGCGGCCAGCGGACGAAGCGAACCATCAGCGTGGTAGTGGACCGTGGGGCCATGGTCGCCGAGTTCCATCCCGCAATTCGCGTCGGACGTTTCCAGCGCAGCAACGGTCGTGTAGTAAATCTCAAATAAGAGCCGGTTAGCTCCTAAAACCAGCTCGGTTGCTAGCTTTCAGGTAGGCACTGATCGCTGGTCTTGCTAATCTGCGCAGGCTGAGCCTAGTTCGGCATGGCGTTAAGATTGCCGACCCCGCCTTTCTTTCCGACTTGCGGACGATCGACCGCTAGCGCGCTAAATCGTGATCCGCTTGAAGCGGCGCATGTTCTCGGTCATGGCGACTTCCGTGGGGAGCCGCTCCATGCTCGACGCGCCGAAGAACCCGACCACGCCCTGTGTCCGCGAAAGGACGAACTGTGCGTCGTCAGGCTCGGCGATCGGGCCGCCGTGGCACAGCACCAGGATGTCGGGATTGACGGCGACGGCGGCGTCGCGCATCGCTTGGACGCGCTTCACCGACTCCTCGAGGGTGAGGGCCGTCTTCGCACCGATCGTTCCCGACGTCGTCAGGCCCATGTGCGGGACCAAAACGTCGGCGCCGGCTTCCGCCATCGCGCGCGCGTCCGCCGGATTGAAGACGTACGGCGCGGTGAGGAGATCGAGCTCGTGCGCCCTGCGGATCATCTCCACTTCGAGCGCATAGCCCATCCCGGTCTCCTCGAGGTTGGCGCGAAACGTCCCGTCGATCAAGCCAACCGTCGGGAAGTTCTGGACGCCCGTGAATCCGATGCGCGCCAGCTCGGCGAGGAAGACCGGCATCAGTCGGAACGGATCGGTGCCGCAGACGCCGGCGAGGACCGGCGTCTGTTTGACGATCGGAAGCACCTCGGCGGCCATCTCGACGACGATTGCGTTCGCGTCGCCGTAGGGCAGCAACCCCGCGAGCGAGCCGCGGCCGGCCATCCGGTAGCGCCCTGAGTTGTAGATGATGATCAGGTCGGCTCCGCCGGCCTCGGCGCACTTTGCGGACAAGCCGGTCCCCGCGCCCGCGCCGATGAGCGGCTTGGCCGCGGCGACCGAAGCACGCAGTCGTTCCAGGGCTTGTTGTCGCGTCACGTTTACCTCCCGGCCGGCTTTGCGCCGTCGAGGGCAGCAGTCGACCGAATCATGTCGTCGAGGCGTTCCGCCATCGCGCGCGCGAAGGCAGGGTCGTTGATGTCGGTGTCGATCTCGTGGAGCTCGACGTTTGCGCCGAGACCTTCGCGCAGGGCCGCGAACAGCGCGTCGTCGGCTCCGGGGTCATGAAACGGCTGCCCGGGGACATCGATTGCCGAGACGCCGCGCAGCGGCAGATAGAGTGCGACCGGGCCGGAGGCTGCATTCAGTTTGCGCGCGATGCGCCGGCCCAGTTCGGCGTTCTCCTCCGCGGTCGTGCGCATAAGCGTCACCGTCGGGTTGTGCTTGACGAACGATCTGGCAGCGAACTTCGGCGGAACCGTGTCCGCCGGTCCGAAGTTGACCATGTCCAGCGCGCCCACCGATACGACTTGCGGCAGGCCTTTCGCGCCGGCGGCTTCGAGGCGCTCGGGGCCCGCCGACAAGACGCCGCCGACCAAATCGTCGGCCAGCTCGGTCGTCGTGATGTCCAAGACGCCGGCGAGAAATCCGCCGGTCGCGAGCGCTTCCATCGACTGACCGCCCGTGCCCGTCGCGTGAAAGACCAAGACCTCGTAGCCCCGCTCTTCCAAGAGGTGCCGCGCTTCGGTGACGCACGGCGTGGTGACGCCGAACATGGAGGCGCCGACGAGCGGGCGGTGTTCGTGGGAGACCGGCAGTACGGCCGTCGCCATGCCGGCGATCGCCGCGGCCGCGTTGGAGAGGATGCGTGACGAGACCGCGTTGATGCCCGCGATGTCGACGACCGAATACATCATCGCGATATCGACGGCGCCGACGTATGGGCGGGTGTCGCCCGACGCCATCGTCGACACGATCAGCTTGGGGACGCCGATCGGGAGCGCTCGCATCGCCGCGCTCACGAGCGACGAGTTGCCCGAGCCTCCGACGCTCAGGATCCCGTCGAGCCGGCCGCGAGCGTGAAGGTCGCGCACGACGGTTGCCAGCCCGTCGGCCATCGTTGCAATCGCCGCGCCGCGGTCACCCGCTGCCGCGAGCGCCGCGATGTCGGCACCGGCCGCCCGCGCAACCTCCGCGCGGCTGACGTCGGCTTTGGTTTCGGCAAAGCCCAAAATTCCGACGTCGACGAGCAGGACGTCGACGCCGTGGCGGTCGCGCAGCAACGAGCGCAGATATTCGTACTCGACGCCTTTGGTATCGAGCGTTCCCGCAAGCACGACCGTCGCCATGGCGCGCCTCTCTCTAAGCCGAGAGCACCGAGTGTCTGCGGTGTTCGACGGAAGATTGTCGGTTCCCAGGCCGTGGCGGCCGTTCTGTTTACGCGAAGATCGGCACCGACGAGAGCCGCGAACGCGCGTCGAGCGTCAGGAACTGGCTGATGGCCCGCTACCCCTCGAGCGGCGAAACCGCGCAAGTTCGTTCGGCCCTTGCTCAGGCCGATCGGAACGACGCGCCGGCCGTCCCCGCCGCGGCCGTCGACGCGTCCTCGCCCAATCCCTAAGAGGGTGCGGAAAAACCCCCGTGCCACAAAGCGGCGTGAAAAGCCACGTCGCGACCGGTGCGGGGGTTTTTCCGCACCCTGCTGTTGCGCCGGATAACCGGCAAGAGATCTCGCGGCGGCGCTCCAGATGTCGTCCGCGCCGGGAAACGTGCCGAAATAGTGATCGAAGGAACGGTTCTCCTGGTAGATCACAAAGACGTAGCGAATGCGTTGCGCGAACAGCACGTCGGTCCCGACAGGACGGCCCGCAGACCGACCGGCCGGTTGTGCCAGCAACAGAGTAGCGACGACGATCGCAAGAACGAGGCGTATGCGAGCGTTCACGAGCACCCTCCGCCGACGCATAGCCGGTGCGCCAGGGTTCGACCTTCTCCGGCCCCGTACTCAGCGGTCGCAAGGACCTTTCGCCGCCAGGTACGGGTCACCGAGAGGTGACCGGCGCGTTTGCCGATGAAGTCGTGACCAAGCCTGCGTACGGCTGACGGTCGCCGGCTGGGGTTACCGAAAGGACGGATGAACGTGGCGATAGGGGTCGAGACGAGCGCCAAGCGCTCAGCCTGGAACGCTCTGAGCGAGCACTACGAGAAGGTTCGCAGCCTCCATCTGCGCGAGTTGTTTGCCGGCGATCCCAAGCGCGGCGAGCGCCTCGCTGCCGACGCGCTCGGCATCTATTTGGATTACTCCAAGAACCGCATCACGGACGACACGCTGACGCTGCTCGTCGCGCTGGCGAAGACGTGCGGCTTGCGAGAGCGCATCGACGCGATGTTCCGCGGCGACAAGATCAACGTCTCGGAGCACCGCGCGGTGCTGCACGTGGCCCTGCGCGCCCCCCGAGGCGCATCGATCGTGGTCGACGGCGAGAACGTCGTGCCCGAGGTGCACGCCGTCCTCGACAAGATGTCCGCCTTCTGCGAGCGCGTGCGCAGCGGCGAGTGGAAAGGCCATGCCGGCAAGCCCATCGCCAACGTCGTCAACATCGGTATCGGCGGGTCCGATCTCGGGCCGGTGATGGCGTACGAGGCGCTCAAGCACTACAGCCGGCGCGACCTCACGTTTCGGTTCGTCTCGAACGTCGACGCGACCGATTTCGCCGAAGCGATTCGCGACCTCGACCCGGCTCAAACGCTGTTCATCGTGGCCTCCAAGACGTTTACGACGCTGGAGACGATGACCAACGCGCAGACGGCCCGTTCCTGGGCGGTCGCCGGCCTCGGCGGCGACGAAAGCTCGGTGGCCAAGCACTTCGTGGCCGTCTCGACGAATGCGGAAGAGGTCGCGAAGTTCGGCATCGACACCGCCAACATGTTCGGGTTCTGGGATTGGGTCGGCGGCCGCTATTCGATGGACTCGGCGATCGGGCTTTCGACGATGCTGGCCATCGGTCCCGACAATTTCCGCGGTATGCTGAGCGGCTTTCACGAGATGGACGAACATTTCCGCAGCGTGCCGTTCGAACAGAACTTGCCGGTGCTGCTGGGGCTGCTCGCGCTCTGGTACAACGACTTCTTCGGAGCCGAGACGGTCGCGGTGCTCCCCTACGAACAGTATCTCAAGCGCTTCCCGGCCTATCTGCAACAGCTGACGATGGAGAGCAACGGGAAGCACGTGACGCTGAGCGGCGAACCCGTCGGCGAGAATACCGGCCCGATCTATTGGGGCGAGCCGGGAACGAACGGACAGCATTCGTTCTATCAGCTCATCCATCAAGGGACGCGGCTGATTCCGTGCGACTTCATTGCGTTCGCCCAGTCGCTCAACCCGCTCGGCCCGCACCACGACATGCTGATCGCCAACGTGTTCGCGCAAGGCGAGGCGCTGGCGTTCGGCAAGACCGCGGCGGAAGTGAAGGCGGAAGGCTCGCCCGATTGGCTCGTTCCGCACCGCGTCTTCGAAGGGAACCGGCCTTCGAACACGCTCATGCTCGAACGGTTGACGCCGGAAGCGCTGGGCAAGCTCGTCGCACTCTACGAGCACAGCGTGTTCACGCAGGCGGCGATCTGGGATATCGACGCGTTCGACCAGTGGGGCGTGGAACTGGGCAAGGTGCTCGCAAAGCGAATCGTTCCGGAGCTTGACGCCGTCAAGAATCTACCGCTGAGCCACGACAGCTCGACCGACGCGCTCATCCGCCGCTACCGCGCGCAGAAACGCTCCGACTCTTAGATTAAGAGGCTATAAGGACTTTCCCGGCTCGGCACGGCGGGCCCATCCTCTCTGGAGAATGGGCGTCCCGCCGCTGTTAGTGCGTCGTCAGCTTCTAAGGAGTCGCGGCCGAGGGCGCGGAACACGTAGCCGAGCATACCGCGAAGTCCGCCGTCGAACTCGCGGCGAGCAGGGCGTCAGCAAAGCCGGCCCTACCGCCAGTCAGGGTATTGAGACCGCAGGGCATACGGCGACGCACACCGTCACTGCCGCCGAATACGTCGCTAACCGCGCCAAAGCGATCGCGAGCGCGCGCACCGGATCTACACCGTCGATGGCCAGCGCCTCGTCCATCCAAGCGAAGATCTGCAGATCATGGAATACGGCCGGAAAGGCGATCCTGTCGTAACCGGCGAGCCCCACACGCTGGCCGAGCACGGACCGCCCGCAGTTACAGAACCGCGAACGGCTCTCGAAGCAACGCGCGGACGCGGCGAAGGCTGACCCGATCAATCGGTATCATGTCGCGGTAAACCGCATAGGCCCGGTGGGCTACGGCCAGACAAAACCGGTCGCCGGCAATGCGACGGAGCAAGGTCGTGCGCAAAACCGGCGCGTAACGCTCTTACCCGTGAAATAGGTCTGCCGGCCTAGCCGTTTCCCAGGTGGCTCACAGACTCGGCGGATACGTTTGACCGAACCGCCGCTGAGGTTGCGCGGCGATGCGAATGGAACCCGGGGAGATCGATGACAAGACGGTTCGGTCCGGAGTCGTTGTTGTTGCTTTTCCAGCGATGCTCGGCGGCGGTCGCCGCCGCGGCTGCGCTCGCAGCCCTTGGCGGCTGTTCGAGCAGTCCGTCCATCCCGTCATCGCTTTCAGCCGGACCCGCGCCGCCCGTCTCAGCGGTCTCGCCGGCCGGCACCATCAAACACGTCGTGATCGTCATCCAAGAGAATCGCTCGTTCGACGATCTTTTCTACGGCTTCCCCGGCGCCGACTCGGCCACGACCGGCCAAACGCACACCGGCGCGATTGTCGCGTTGGCGCCGGTACCGCTCGAGGACGGCAAGGACGTCGGACACTTTCACTATTCGTACGATCTCGCGTACGACAACGGGCAAATGGACGGCTTCGATCTCGAGCAGGGCTACGGGTTCAACAGCAGCGGACAGTACGTCCCGGTGCCCCAGCCGCCCACCTACCCGTATGCCTACGTGCCCCACGCGGAGACGCAGCCCTACATCGATCTGGCCGGCGCGTACACGCTGGCGGACCGCATGTTCCAATCGAACAGCGGACCGAGTTTCCCGGCGCATCAATACCTGATCGCGGGGCAATCCGATGATGCCGATGAGGTCCCGAGCGTCTCGCCGTGGGGATGCGACGCACCAGCGGGCACCGTCGTTTCGCAACTCGGCGCCGACGGGCGCGATACGGTAGGCATCTTTCCGTGTTTCGACTATACGACGCTCGCAGACTTGCTCGATGCGCGCATGCTGACCTGGCGCTACTATAGTCCCGCGCTGAGCAACACCGCTGGGGCGACGTTCGGTGCGGCGTTCGATGCGGTTCGTCACATCCGTTTCGGAAGCGATTGGACCAGCGACGTCATCACGCCGCAGACGAACGTACTGACCGACGTCGCCGCCGGCACGTTAGCCGACGTCACCTGGATCGTGCCGTCGTTTCCCGACTCCGATCACCCGCTCGGCCACAGCAACAGCGGCCCGAGCTGGGTCAGTTCGATCGTCAATACGATCGGCTCGAGCCCGTTCTGGAACTCGACGGCGATCTTCGTCGTCTGGGACGACTGGGGCGGCTGGTACGATCACGTCGCTCCCCGCCAGCTCGATTCGATGGGTCTCGGTTTCCGCGTGCCGTTGATCGTGGTCTCGCCGTACGCGAAACATGGTTATGTTTCGCACGTCCAACATGAGTTCGGCAGCATTCTGCACTTTACGGAGGAGGCATTTGGACTTCCGAGCCTGGGCCAAGCCGACGCCCGAGCGGATGACTTCGGAGATTGCTTCGATTTCAAGCGGACGCCGCTTCCCTTCGCGCGGATCCGCGCTCCTTACGCTCCGACCGACTTCATTCACGAGCGCCAGACGGGACAAGCCCCTGATCCCGCGTAACCTGCGAGCCGTCGCGCTTGCCATCGCACTCGCAGCGGCGTTCCCCGGCGCGGCGCAAGCCGACGTTACGCTCGGCATCGGCGGTGCACCGGCGATCGGGAATTTCGCCGGCCCCGACGGAGCCGTCGCTCGGGGCGGAGCGCCGGTTCCGTTGGTCGATCTCGATGCACCGTTCGGTTTGGCCGAGTTCGACGCAGAAGCGATCCCATACACCAAGACGCGCTACTACGGCAACGTCTTCGATCCGTCGTACTCGGTGCTCGAGAACGCCGATGCGACGGTTCGTTTCTACGAGCCTGGCCGCCGCTTCGCGTTCGGCATCGGATACGGAGCGACGTTCAGCTCGACGTACCGAACCGAACCGGCTTCGAACCTTCAGTTCGAGGCGACCGGCGCGCGCTTCGAACTGCACGCTCGAATTCCCACCTCGTCGCGCAGTCGGCTCGAGCTGACCTTCGGCGGCATCCCGCAGGCAAACGGCTCCCTGACGACCGCGCTCGGCATTCCCGGCTCGGCCACCTTGCACGACCCGGTCTTCGGCTCCGAGCTCGATGCCACGCTTCGCGAGGTTCTTGAGACGCACCGCGCCCTGTCCTTCGCCTGCGGCCTTCGCTACGTCAATCAGACCTTCGTTTACGCGAAGTCTGACGCGCTCGTCGAGCGCGACGGATCCGTCTTGCCGTTCTTGGAATTGATCTTTAGGCTCTAGCTAGTTTAGGAGCCTGTCGGGGTATCGGCCATGCGTCCAATGCGCGGCCTTCGGCCTCGCCCGATTTCGGCGATTTCTTCGTTGCTCGTCGCTTAAATGGCGCTGCCATTCAGCGCTCCTCGC
>JBKQHO010000021.1:0-136812 GCA_052267165.1 Vulcanimicrobiaceae bacterium
GCGAAATCTGACGGTCGAGATCTTTGCGTTGATCGTGGCTACTCACACGCGCGTAGAGCGCGACGGCAGATGGCTTTTCGTCTATCGGTGCATCGACGAGAATCGTTCCGCCGGGCATTTGTCGCCAGGGAACCGGCATAGCATCCTCTTTGACCCACCGCCAGGCCGTCTTATACGAGATCCCTTGCCGGCGGGCCCATTCGACCAACTTCACCGCAGAAGCGTATCACGCGAACGTATGTTTGGCAATAGGTGGCTACTAACAGTGCAGCAGTTCTGAACCCCTTCGAGGCGAAGCGGCGGATCGTGGCGTCGCGTGCAGCGTCGCAGTCCATGGACGGGCGCGTTCGCCCCGGCCGGCGGGGCTTCCCGGCCCGCGGACGAGCCGCGAGCCGTCAAGCGGGAAGCGGTCTGGTCTCACGATTATCGGGGGACGCGGGACGCCGTCCGCCGGAAGGGCCGCCGCTTTTGCTACCGTAGGTTACAGGCAACGTCACGTGTTATTCGAGAAGAACTACTACGATGTTAGAAGCTGCGGAGGCACGCAGCTATCTTCCAAATGACAGCAGCGCAAGTGAGATAGAGCGACCGGAGCGGTCCCACTCTATGGCATGGCAAAGGCCACGGGCATGAGACGTCGAGCATTCATCCTCGCCTTGCTGCTGTTGGCGGCTGATCTTCCGACAGCGGCCGCGGATCCGGCGCTCATTCTCGCGACCACGACGAGCACGCAGGACACTGGACTGCTCGACGTTCTCGTTCCCGCTTTCGAACGGGCGACGGGCTACCAAGTAAAGACCATTGCCGTCGGTACCGGAGCCGCATTGGCGATGGGAGAGCGGGGCGACGCCGACGTCCTCCTCGTTCATGCTCCGAAAGCGGAAGAGCAGTACATGGCCGACGGCCGGGGGCTCGAGCGCGACCTCGTGATGCACAACAACTTCATCGTCGTCGGCCCCGCTGCCGATCCCGCCAAAATCGAAGGCACGGCGACCGCCGTCGAAGCGCTCAAGCGCATCGCCGCCGTCCGAGCGTCGTTCGTTTCGCGCGCGGACGACTCCGGAACCAACAAGAAAGAGCTCGAGCTCTGGCAAGCCGCCGGCATCACGCCGCAGGGCGCCTGGTACATCAAGTCGGGAAGCGGCATGGCCGACACGCTGCACATCGCCTCACAGAAGGCGGCCTACGCGCTCACCGATGACGGAACCTACCTCTCGCAGCGTGCGACGCTCGATCTCGTTCCTGACGTCGAGGATGCGAAAGATCTGCGAAACGTGTACCATGTCATCGTCGTGAAGCCGCTTGCCGGACGAGTCGGAAATCTTGCCGGCGCGCAAGCATTTGCGAAGTATCTCTTGTCGCCGGAGGGACGGCAGATCATCGGCTCGTTCGGCAAAGAGCGCTTCGGACGGCCGCTCTTCACGGTCGACGCTTCGCCCGAGCCCGCCGTCACCCGCTAATTCGTGCTCGAAATAGCAGCGCGCTCGGTCGAGGTCTCCCTTACCGCCACGCTCATTGCGGGCGCTTTGGCTATCCCCGGTGCGCTGTGGATCGCGTACGGCCGCTCGCGCTGGCGACTGCTGCTCCTGGCTGTCTTCAGCGTGGGGCTGGGACTTCCACCGGTGGCGGTCGGGCTGGTCGTCGCCTTCACGTTGTGGCGCAGCGGGCCGCTGGGACCGCTCGACCTGCTCTATTCGCCCGCAGCCATGATCGTCGCGCAGACGATCGTCGTTACCCCGTTGATCGGGACGCTTGCAGTCTTGGCACTGCGTGCCACTGAGCCGACGCTCAACGCTCAACTTCGAGCCCTCGGCGTTCCCTTGGCCGAGCGGCTGCGGCTGCTCGCTCGCGAGACGGTGCCCGGACTCTTGGCCGCCGCGTTGGCCGGCTTCGGGCGCGCGATCGCGGAGGTCGGAGCCGCCCAGATGACCGGCGGCAACATCGAAGGCCAAACTCGCGTGCTGACGACCGCGACGATGCTCGAGGTCGGGAGGGGCGAGTTCGCAATGGCGTTCGCCGACGTCGCCGTTTTGCTCGGCATCGTCGCCGCGATCACCGGCGGCGTCCTCGTTCTGCAGACGCGATGGCGTTGACGGCGCAGGCCCTCAGCGTGCGGCGAGGCCGCTTTGCGCTCGCAGTGGACGAGTTCGCTGCCGACGCCGGCGGAACGGCGCTGTTAGGCCGCAATGGAGCAGGCAAATCAACGTTGCTGCTCGCGCTTCAAGGGCTCATCCCGTATCGCGGAGCCGTCGAGCGACCTGTCAGATCCGCCGGCGTTTTCGCTCAGCCGACTGTTCTGCACGGGTCCGTCCTTTGGAACGTCTCCGTCATCCTTCGTTCGACGAACGCTCTCACGATGGAAGCGGCGCGCGAGCAAGCGCGAACCGTGCTTTCACGAGTTGGTTTGAGCGACGTGCTGAGCCTCGACGCGCGCAAACTCTCATCGGGTCAGCGCCAGCGGCTTGCGCTGGCACGCGCGTTGGGGCTCGAACCGCAGACGCTCTTCCTCGACGAGCCATTCGCCAACGTCGACGCCGACGGTCGTGCTCCGCTTCGCAATTTGGTGCGCGAGTACGTCGCGCGCTCGGGCTGCGCGCTGGTTCTTGCGACCCAGAGCCTCGCCGACGTCATGGCCCTTTGCGAAACATCGATGCTTCTGGAGGACGGGCGTCCCGTCGAGCGACTCAAGTCGAGTACAATCGCCTCAAGCAGCCAACCGTATTTGCGAGCCCTCGTGCGGGAATAGCTGCATTGAACGCTCACCAGCCGCGGACGCGCGGTTCTTAGGGACCGCCCGCTAGAACACGGCGCGCTCGGTGTAACGGCCGTAGACCTCGACCATCGCGTCGACGATCTCGCCCTCGGTTGCCAGCGCTTTGACCGCTTCGACCAACGGCGGCATGACGTTGTGATGCTCGTCGTTGCACGCGCGCTTGAGCTCGGCGAGCGCATCGGCGACGCGTTGCGCGTCGCGGCCGGCGCGCACGTCCTGCACCGAGCGCGATTGGAAGTGCTCGATCTCATGGCTGATCTTGAGCAGATCCAAGTCCTCGTCGTCGCTCTCGCCGCGCATGAACTTGTTGACGCCGACGATGACGCGCTCCTTGGTTTCGAGCGAACGCTGGTAGCGGTAGGCCGCCTCGGCAATCTCCGCTTGAAAGAAACCGGCCTCGATCGCCTCGATCACGCCGCCGTAGGCTTCGATCTGGCGGAAGTAGTCCTCGGCTTGGCGCTCCACCTCGTCGGTCAGCGCCTCGACGAAATACGAGCCCCCGAGCGGATCGATCACGTTGGTGGCGTTGGTCTCGTAGGCCAGTACTTGCTGCGTGCGCAGCGCGATCTCGACCGACTTCTCGGTCGGCAGCGCGAGCACTTCGTCCATCGAGTTGGTGTGCAGCGATTGCGTTCCGCCCAGCACCGCCGCCAGCGCTTCGTAGGCGACGCGCACGATGTTGTTCTCGGGCTGCTGCGCCGTCGCGCTGCAGCCGGCCGTCTGGGTATGAAAGCGCAGCATCCACGAGCGCGGATCCTTCGCGCCGTACTTCTCGCGCATGTGGCGCGCGTAGATGCGCCGCGCCGCGCGAAACTTGCAGATCTCCTCGAAGAAGTCGATGTGCGAGTTGAAGAAGAACGAGAGCCGCGGCGCAAACGAGTCGACGTCCATCCCGGCTTTCACCGCGGCTTCGACGTACGCGAAGCCGTCGGCCAGCGTGAACGCCAGTTCCTGGACGGCGGTCGAGCCCGCCTCGCGGATGTGGTAGCCGCTGATCGATATCGTGTTCCACTTAGGCATCTGCTCGGTGCAGAACTTCATCATGTCGACGATCACGCGCATGTGCGGCCGCGGCGGGAAGATCCACTCTTTTTGCGCGATGTACTCTTTGAGGATGTCGGCCTGCAGCGTGCCGCCCAGTGCCGAGCGCGGAATACCCTTCTCCTCGGCGGTCGCGATGTATTGCGCAAGCGCGATCGCGGCGGGCCCGTTGATCGTCATCGAGGTCGTGATCTCGCCCAGGTCGATGCCTTCGAACAGAATCTGCATGTCGCGCATCGAGTCGATCGCGACCCCGCACTTGCCGACCTCGCCGCGCGCCGGCGGCGAGTCGGAGTCGTAGCCCATCAGCGTCGGCATGTCGAACGCGACCGAGAGGCCGGTCTGGCCGTTGGCCAGCAAGAACAGATAGCGTTCGTTAGTCTGCTTGGCGTTACCGAAGCCGGCGAATTGACGCATCGTCCAGAGCCGGTCGCGATACATTCCGGCGTGGATGCCGCGCGTGTACGGGTATTCGCCCGGGTAGGCGAGATCGCGCGCCAGGTCGAGGCTGCGAACGTCCTGCGGCCCGTAGAGCGGCTTGAGCGGCAAATCGGAGATCGTGCGATCCGTCGCTCCGCCGCCCGGCGCCGTGGCCCGTCGCGCAGGGCGCGACGTAAAGTTCTCCTCCCAGCGAACGCGCTGCTCTTCGAACTCCGGCTGCTCGCCGAGCCCCGATGCGCGGTCGATCGTCTTCGCCAAGGCGCTCACCTCTCCAATTTCGTCGTTGACCTTCGTTGTGGTTTCGACGCGGGAGCGGCGGTTCCCAACGGTCGAATCACGAGAGCCACGGACGAAACCGCGAGAGGTGGAACGATGACGTCGCGGCGAGCTTTCATCGTAGCGACCGCGGCCACGGCAGCCGAGGTCGCGCCGCCGCGGACCGCGAGCTCGGCCGGACCGTACGACTTCGCCGCGATTGCCGCGCAATTCGCGCGGAGCGCCCGGCACCGCCAAGTCTTCGCGATCGCCCGCGTCGCCGACGGCAGCCCGCTCGGTCAGATGTGGCATGCGCTCGACGCCTACGAGAAGACCTTAGGCGAAGGCCCGGGAGCGGCCCATCTCGCGGCCGTCTTTTACGGACGGGGCGTGATCCTCGGGCTCGACGACTCGGCCTGGCGCGCCTACGGACTGGCCGAGGCCGCGCGCCGGCGCGGCGAGACGCTGACGGCGACGGCCGACGGAAACCCCTTCGCGAGCGAGCTCGCCGCACTCGCCAAACGCGGCGTGAGCTTCTTCGTGTGCGACAACGCGCTCGACGATTGGGCGACCTACGCCGTGGTCGTGCAGGGTGCCGGGCAGAGCTCGGTCGAGCAGGTGCGCGACGACTTGCGCCGCCGCGTCGTTCCAAGCGCGTTGCTCGTGCCGGCCGGCGTCGTCGCACTCAACCAAGCCCAGGAAGCCCGCTTCACGTACGTGCAGGGCTCGCTGTAGCGGCTTCGCCTCAGTCGATCTCCGCGAGGATCGCGTAGATCTCGCGGCGCGCGCGGTCGAGAATGTCGCGCACTTTGGCCTGGGCACCCGCATCGCTGGCGCGCGCGACCTGCATGACGGCCGCTCCCAACTTCATCGCCGCCCCGCGAAGATCGATCTCATCCTCCTCGTCGAAGCTCTCCGCTTCGACCGGTTTGCTCGCCAGCAGCGCGCGTCCGGCGTCGGTAATCGTGAAGACGCGCTTGCCCTCGACGGCTTCCCCGGTGACGAAGCCGCCCTCTTCGAGCAGCTGTAAGGTCGGGTAGACGGAGCCGGGGCTCGGGCGGTACTTCCCGCCGCTCTGTTTCTCCAGCTCGGTGATGACGTCG
Organism: Vulcanimicrobiaceae bacterium; assembly: GCA_052267165.1. Taxonomy (GTDB): domain Bacteria; phylum Vulcanimicrobiota; class Vulcanimicrobiia; order Vulcanimicrobiales; family Vulcanimicrobiaceae; genus CAWICD01. The sequence goes on from JBKQHO010000021.1 coordinate 5,614, forward strand.
TAACCGTGACGCGGCCCGTCGGCGAGGGTCTGCAGTATCAAATACTTGATGTCGCCGCGGCGCGCCCGGCCGGCCTGAACGCCGCCCCAGAACTCACGCCCCATGCGGCGCCCGAAACGCCGGCCTCGATGCTGCTCTCCCATGTGATGCATGAACCATGCTGCTTGCATAGCTCTGAACTCCTTTTTCGTATCGATCGCGAAACGTCGCGATCTGGAAGTAAGCTATCACGATATATCGCGATTGTCAACGACCGTATCGACTGACAAGCGAGCGTTGCTCGCTTCGTCCTTGAAGAAGCTCGAGCTGGGATCAGCTAAAAGCTCGGTACCATCGTGAGGTCGAAGCCGGCTGCCGGCTCGCCTCCTGGCCGGGGCCAGGCGGATGACCGAGGACGGAGAGGCGTTGGCCCCGTCAGTCGACGCGGTGCGGTTCGGCTCACTTTTGTACGAGCCGGCGAAGACGACGCCGGACACGCATGTCGAACATTGCGCCCGCCGCGTTGAGCCGCGCGAGCGGCGAAAGGTCGCGAACCGTCGCCTGTTGCGAGCGAACGAAGATAAGCGGTCACGAAACCCTTGAGCGCGTCGTGCCGGCACGAGCGCCGCGGCCAGATGCACGCTCAAACCATACCGGCGAGCATACTGCTGTTTCCCGATTTTTGAGGAGTAAGCGGGATTGACGTCAACGACCTCGATCCCGGCATCGAACCAGCGAGCTTTCAGCAGCTTAGCAAACTTCGTGTAGGCGAACGATGACAGCATCCGCTGCGTCTTGGGCTTGGCATACGAGAGCTGCGCCTTCTTGCGGGCAAAGTTCAACGTCTCAATCGAGACCGGCTTACCGGCGCGAATCGCAATCCCGACGATTTCCTTGACGCACTCGGCGATCGCGGTCTGCGCCTGCGGCCTCGACGCGCCGCACAGTGGCAGCGCAATGCGCCAGGAACCGATCCGTCTCGCTTACCGCGACATGCCCGATATTGAGATCGACGCCGATACACCCGGCGAAACGGCTGGATACCACAGGCAGTTGGCAACCCTCGTTCGACACTGTAGTTCTCGCAAAGAGATTCTGTTTGCGCCGGCGCAGCCGCGACGCGGTCGCCGGATATCTGGAAGTCGTCTCTGCGTGAGAACTGACTGGCGCAGAGGCGGATGCGCTACCGCGTGTACGGAGGCGGCCGTCGCCGCGGACCGCGTGCGCCCGCAGCATCGCTGCGCCGCGCGCGCGGTTCGGACGAGGCCTTGATTGCGGGGTCCATGAGACCCTCCGGTCACGCGACCAGGAGCGTGGAACCACTACAGTCATAGCACAGACGGGGCGGCAAGCAAAGTACTGCTCGCCCGTCCTCAACCTCGGCGTTCGGCCCCGTACGGTAAAGCGAGCCGGTGCTGTGCAGCCTCAGTCCGGCGGGGAAGCGAGGCGCTCCTGAACGACCGGAGCGGCCGGCAACGGCTGCGGCCCGAGCGTGTAGGCGCGGCGCAGTCTTGCCGCAGCGAGCGCGGCCGAACGTTCCTCGCGGGCATGACACAGCGCGAGCGGACGCTCTGGTCCCACGGCTTCGCCGAGCGCGGCGACGTCCGAAAAACCGACGGCGGCGTCGATCGCGTCGCTCTCGACGCGGCGGCCGCCGCCTAATTCGAGAATCGCCAAGCCGGCCGCGCGAACGTCGACCGCGACCGCGTAACCGGGCTCCGGCGGCTCGACCGCGATCCGCAGCGGCGCGCTCGGCAGATAGCCGCGCGCGTTGCGCACGAAGTCGCTCGGTCCGCCGAGAGCCGCCACCATGCGTTCGAACCGTTCGGCCGCAGCCCCGGAGGCGAGCGCATCGCTTGCGCGACGCCTCGCCGCGGCGAGCTCGCGTTCGAGGCCGGCGAGCAACAGCATCTCTGCGGCGAGTGCGAGCACGACCTCGCGCAGGCGCTCGTCGACCGCAACGCCGCACAGGAAATCGACCGCCTCGGCAACCTCGAGCGCGTTGCCCGCGGTGCGCCCCAAGACTTGGCTCATGTCGGTGACGAGCGAGGTGACGCGCATCCCCGAACGCCGCCCCACGTCGGCCAAGCTGGCCGCCAGCGCCCGCGTGGCGGCCGGCTCCGGCAGGAACGCGCCGCTGCCGGACTTCACGTCGAGCACCAGCCGCTCGATGCCCGCCGCCAGCTTCTTCGAAAGAATCGAGGCGGTGATCAAGCCGATCGACTCGACGCTCGCGGTTACGTCGCGGATCGCGTAGAGCCGGTGGTCCGCCGGCGCAAGCTCGGCGCTCTGTCCGACGATCGCGCAGCCCGTCTCCCTCACGACCTCGCGGAAGCGCGCGAGCGGCGGCGTCGTGTCGTAGCCCGGGATCGCGCCGAGTTTGTCGAGCGTGCCGCCGGTGTGTCCCAAACTGCGGCCGCTGATCTTCGGAACGGCCGCTCCGCAGGCCGCAACCAGGGGGGCGAGGATGAGACTGACCTTGTCGCCCACGCCTCCGGTCGAATGCTTGTCGACCACCGGAACCTCGAGATCCCACGCGATCCGCTCGCCGGAGCCGGCCATCGCATCGGTCAGCCGTTCGCATTCAGTGGGCGAGAGCCCCCGGAAGAAAATGGCCATGGCGAGTGCCCCGACTTGCGCGTCGCTGAGCGTTCCGCTGGTGATGCCCTCGACCAGAAACGCGATCTCGTCCGCGTCGAGCTCGTGACCGTCGCGCTTGCGGCGGATGCACTCTTGCGGATGTAGGACCGCGGGGACCTCGCGCTCGATGCTCACGCGGCTCCTGTTCGCAGCGCGGCGTCGCCGTTCCCGAAGCGCTCCGGCGCCGGCGCCGGAACGGTGAGCTAACTCGAGCCGGCGGCCGTTCCGTCCGGCGTCATGCGGCGGATCGTCTCCAGCGACATCGCGAGGTCGGTCTTGAACGCGCCACCGTACGAGAACAGGTGGAGCTCGACGGGGTCGAGGTCGCGCAAGGACCCGCGATCGCGCGCCACGCCGAAGGGCCGGCCGTCCACCTGCCACAAGCTCGATCCGTTCCAAACGCTGCGCCTCGCCGTCGTGCCGACCGCGGCCAGGACGAGCGACGGCCGATCATAGCCCGATCTTCGAGAGAAACTCCTCGACCGTCCGGGCGAACTCGTCGAACGCGCTGCGGTGCAAGTTGTGGCCTTCACCCTCGAAGATCTTCGTCGTCACCTTCGGGCCGCCGCACTCGCGCACGAAAGCGAGGTCGCTCGCGGAGACGACCGATTCTTCTCCCGCCAGCGCAAGCAGCAACGGCACGGGATAGGAGACCAGCAGACCGCGCAAGTCCCAAGCGCCTTCGTCGGTGCGGTTCTCGCTGCCCAGCGCTTCGAGCGTCTCGATCGACATGTGCTGCATCGCGTGCAGCTTCGCCTCGCGGTCGACCGGGTCGATCGACTCGTACATCTTCGCGATCCCGCGCCGCCGCGCTTCGCCGTTTAGGGCGAACAGCTCGCGCAAATCGTCGACGTATTCCGAGGCGAAGGTTCCGGGCGGCACGCGGACCATCGGGTCGATCGCCACGACGCCGCGCGGCTGAAGCTCCGCGCCGCCGCGCAGCGCGACGGCGCCGCCCCACGAGTGCCCGACGATGACGTCGATCGGATCGCCAATCGCCGCCGCCACGTTGAGCAGATCGCGCAGGCTGCGCTCGAGCGTCATCGGCCCGTGCAGCTCGGCGCTGTCGCCGTGACCCCGCTGGTCGTAGGCGTACACGCGATAGCGCGCCCCGAAGCGCTCAGCGAAACGCGTCCACGACGCGCGTGACGACGTGATGCCGTGCACGCACAAAATGGACGGCCCCCAGCGCCCCCACTTGGAGAGGGTCGTCGACGCGCCGTCGTCCAGGTCGACGAGACGCTCCGTCGCGTTTGCCACGATGCCGCTAATCGTGGCCGTTCACTTGTGCGAAGTCATCGGAGTCGTCGAGCTCATCGCCTGATCGTAGGTGAGCGTGTGCGAACCGGCGGGATAGCCGTTGAACTTGAGGATGTAGGCCATGATCTGCGCGTACTGGTCGTGCTTGAGCGAGGCGGGATCGTTGAGCGGCATCTGCAGCGCCATGAACTGGAACAGGTCGCCGACCGTCAATTTCGTGTTCTTGGCGAGCGTCCTCAGGTTCGCCCCGCTCAACGCCGGTCCGACGCCGCCTTCGAGCTGATCCCCGTGACACGACGCGCAGTTGGCGGCGTAGATCTTTCCACCGGCCGAAGCTTGAGAAGCGGAATACAACGCGTTACCGGTCGGAGCCGCGCTCAGACCGACGGCGCTCGCCGCGAGCAAGCTCGCGACGAGTGCCGTTCCAATGGCCGTCAATCTCACGCGCCGGTGACCTGGGCGTGGAGACCGTCGAGATCTTCGAGCGTGTTGAGCGTCACCGCGTCGCCGACGCTCGCATTGCTGACGCCCGACGCCTTGCGCATCTCGGCGCCGAGCTCGGCTGAGTGATTGTAGCCCTTGATCGCGGCATTGTGCGCCTCGATCTTGTCCCGCGTGAGCGAGCCGCCGTTCTGCTGGAGCACGTACTCTTCGAACTGCATGTAGGTCGGCTTCTTGTCCCGGACGAACGCGATGACCGCCTCGCGCTTGAGGCCGAGCGCGTCGATGGTCATTTGATCGAAGCCCGCACCGCAGAAATCGTAGCCGTCGGCGAGCCGGTCGGCACTGCCCAGCGTGAGCTTGGCCCAAAGGCGCGGAAGATGGACCGCCCCGAGCGGGCCGGCGGTCCCCGAGCTGATGAGCGGGATGGTCTTTTGGCTGACAGCGGTTGACATGTGCTCTCCCCCTTAACGTGTGTGAGTCGTCAGTTGCTGAGATGGCCTGCGGCGACGGTACCGCGCGGGGCCTCGCCGGCGCGACGGGACTTGAACGTCAGCTCCGCAACGCCGGATTTGTCGAGCTCGCCCATGCCGAGCTCCTTCATGCGGTCGAACTGAGAGGCCGTCGCTTCCGCGAGCGGGAGCGACAGGCCGACGTCGTGCGCGAGCGCGGTTGCGATGTGCGAATCCTTGGCGGCGTGCGCAGCCGAAAAGTAGACGTCGTGCTCGTGGTTCTGCATGTCGAGACCGTCGGTCTCGAGCACCCGCGAGTTGGCGCCGGTCTGCGAGAACACTTCGCGCAGCACCGTCAGATCGAGACCCAGCGCGTCGCCCAAACCCAGGCCCTCGGCCAAGCCGGCGGTGTCGATGTTCATCACCATGTTGACGAGCGCTTTGACCTGCGCCGCGCTTCCCGCTTTGCCGATGTAGCGCAGCGACGAGCTCATCTGCTCGAGCATCGGCTTGACCTGCTCGAAGGTGGCCTGCTTGCCGCCCACCATCAGATACAGGGTGCCGTTGCGCGCTTGCGGGATGGAGCTCGCCATGCAGGCTTCGATGCTCTCGGCACCGCGAGCGTTTGCGCGCCGCTCGACTTCGACGTGAATGCCGGGCGTGATCGTCGCGCAGTTCACGAAGGTCTTCCCTTTCGCGCCGTTGAGCAGTGAGTCGCCCGATTCGGCGAAGACGGCGAGCTGCGCGGCGTCGTCCGTGACGACGGTGATGATCACGTCGGCGAGCTCGGTCACCCGTGCCAGCGACTTCGCGTGCTCGGCCCCCGTCTCGTTAGCGACGTCTCGGGCGGCTTGGGGCCGGTTGTCGTAGACGGCGACGACCGGATAGCCCACGTCTTTGAGACGCAACGCCATGTTCGCGCCCATTCGCCCGACGCCGACGACTCCGACCTTGGGTTTGTCTTGGGTGGCCATCGTTCTCCCTCTCGAATCGCGAGCGGTGGTACTCAGCGCGACGCGGACATGTCGGTCGGTTTGTAGAGCTTGACGCCGTAGCGCGCCAGCAGCGCGGTCAACTCGGCGGAGTGCGCTCCGACGACGCGGTCGAGCTTGTCGCGCGTCGTCTTGTCACCGACCCGGGCCGCCATCGCCATCGGGAAGGCGTACTGTTCGGGCGAGCCTTGGCTGCGCGAGTTCGGGACGGCCACGACGGCGAGCTGCGGCCGCGAGCGCAGATAGTAGCCGACGGCGGGCTCCCAAGTCACGCCCACGTTGATCTGGCCGTTCTCGATCGCATCGAGCATCTCGGCCGGCGAAGCGCCCTCCTCGTCGCCGATATCGAACGGCTTGCCGTGGATGATCAGCGTGCGCAACTTCAGTCCGTCCTCCGCCGGCGTGTCTTCCTCGTAGCCAATGCGCAGGTGGGCGAGTGCGGGCGAGTCCATCGAGGTGATGTCGTACCCTTTGCTCTTGGGAAACACGAAGACGTACGACGAGACGTAGTAGGGACGCGTGGCAGCCACGTTGACGCTTGCGTACGGGACGTCCATGACCGCGTCGCAGCGGTTCGCGTTGAGCGTGTCATGCAGAAATTGATCGAAGCCGCCCGAGCCGCGCGTCGAGTCCCAGACGTAGACGAGCCGTTCCCCGAGCGAACGGGCGACCAAGCTCGCCACCGCGTTCTCGAAGCCTTGTCCGGCGCGGTTGGAGAACGGCAGATAGTTCGGGTCGGCGCAGACGCGCAGGTCGGCCGCTTGGCCTGCAGCGGCCGCCAGACAGAAGAGGACCGCGCCGAGCGCGGTGGTGAGAATCAGATTGCGCATGCGTTCCTGCCAGAGTTGGGAGTGCCCGGCGCCGCCTCGCGGCGCCGGGCCGTTGATCCCTGTCATGTGGTTAATCGGAAACCTGCGAGAGATTAGAGCGAGAAGACGACGAGGTCACCGCCCAAGGTCGTGTATCTACCCAAATCCTGCGCAGCATTCACCGCGCCGAGCCCGGCGGTCCCTTCCGTCAATCCGGCCGCCAAACCGATGCCGGCCCAGCCGCCGACGCCCGAGAGCAACGCGACGTACTGATGGCCGCCGTGCATGTAGGTGATCGGGTTAGCGATGATGCCCGACGGCATCTTGAACTTCCACTTCAAGTCGCCGGTCTTGGTGTCGATCGCCTTGAACCAGCCGTCCATGGTGCCATAGAACGAGACGCCGCCGGCCGTCGTGAGCACGCCGCCCCACGCCGGGAACTTCTCTTTGTCGCTCCACACGATCTTGCCGGTGTTGGGATCCCACGCGATGACCGCACCGCGGTTGCCGCCCGGGCCGGGGTACATCTTCACGATCGCGCCGACGTACGGGAAGCCGCCCTTGTACTTGACCGCGAAGGCCTTGTAGTCCATGCAATTGTGGTTGGTCGGGACGATGAAGTAGCCGGTCTGCGGATCGTACGACGCAGGCTGCTGGTCCTTGCTGCCCATGGCCGCCGGACAGATGCCCGAGACGTTGACGCCCGCATGCGTTTCCTTCGTGGGGTCGAGAACCGGCCGGCCGGTCGTGAGGTCGACCTTCGACGCCCAGTTGACCGACGGATCGAACTTCTCGGCAAGCAGCAATTTGCCCGTGCGACGATCCAACTCGTAGGCGAAACCGTTACGGTCGAAGTGGACGAGCGCCGGGACTTGCTGATCGTGAACCTTGATGTCGGCCAAGATCATCTCGTTGATGCCGTCGAAATCCCACTGATCGTGCGGCGTCATCTGATAGGCCCACTTCGCCGTGCCCGTGTCGGGGTTGCGCGCGAAGATCGTCATCGACCACTTGTTGTCGCCGGGACGCTGCGTCGGATTCCACGTGCCTGGGTTACCCGTGCCATAATAGAGCAGCTTCAGCTCGGGGTCGTACGAGTACCAGCCCCAGGTCGTGCCGCCGCCGATCTTCCACTGGTCGCCGTGCCAGGTCGACACGCCGGCGTTGTGGGGTCCGTTGAAGCTAGGCGGAATGAGCGTGTCCGTATCAGGACCTTCGCTATAGGCTCGCCAGGCTTGCTTGCCGCTGGAAATGTTGTAGGCCGTCAGGTAGCCGCGGACGCCGAACTCGCCGCCCGAGACGCCGACGATGACCTTGTCCTTGACCACGAGCGGAGCCGCCGTGACGGTTTGGCCGAGCTCGGGGTTCGCGTTCTTCGAATTCCAAACGACGTGCCCGGACGTTGCGTCCAAGGCGATGATCTGGCCATCGAGCGCGGCCATGATGATCTTGCCGTCGCCATAGGCGACGCCGCGATTCACCAGGTCGCAGCAGGCGACCGAGACCGCGAAAGGATCTTGTTTGGGCGTGTACTCCCACTTCGTATGGTAGTCGCCCAGATCGACGGCGTAGACGTGATTCGGATACGCCGACTGGTAGTACATCGTATCGCCGATGACGAGCGGCTGGCCTTCGTGGCCGCGGGTCGCGCCGGTCGACATCGTCCAGGCGACCTTGAGGTTGGCGACGTTGTCCCCAGTGATCTCCGACAACGTGCTGTTGCGCGTGTTCGCGTAGTTGAGGCTGGGCATCGCCCAGTCGTTGGCATCCGAGGCCGCATCGGCCAGGGACACTCGCTCCTGAGCTATGCTGACCTTCCAGGCGCCAACGGTAGCCAAGAAGACCGCCGCAACGGCGACGAACGCTAGAACGTATCTCTTCATAATGCCCCTCTTAGCATGCACGGCACCGCCCAGGCGCCGGATACGGCTGACCGGAAGACGCAAAATCGCCGCCGTAGGTCCACGGCCTGCCCAAAGTAAGCCTAACGTTAAGCTGAAAGGAAGAATAGTCGGCCGTACGGCGTACGTGGAAAAGTCATCTATTTCTGATAGAAGCGAGCAGCGAAAACTTCCATGCAGCATCGGTTGGATGTGCCCCAACTCAAGCCGCGCTCCGAGGCCGGAGTGATTCCCGTCGGCGTGATTGCCGATCGCGAGACGACGCGATCGGCACTTATGGCTGTTTTGCAGTCAGATCCAGGGATCACGCTCGCCGGCTCAGCGAGCGACGTCACGGCAGGTCTCGCGTTGCTCGAACAGCCCGAGCTCCGCGTGATCCTCGTGAACCTGCCGCTATCCGTGCCCGACGGCGATGCGCCCGGTTTGGAGTTCATCCGCTTCGCGAAGACGCGCCGGCCCGACGTCGGCATCCTTTCGCTCAAGCGCGACGTCGACGAGCATCGCTTGCGCGCCGCGCTGGACGCCGGTGCCGACGCCTGCTGCCTGGCCACCACCTCCCAGACGCGTCTGATCCAAGCCATCAAAGCGGTCGCGGAAGGCGCGACTTGGCTCGACCCCGAGATCTCGCGAATCCTCTTTCATCCGCGCCCGGCAAGCGAGCCCCGGGCAACCGGGCCGCGCTTGTCGCCGCGTGAGTTACAAATTCTGCGCCTGGTAACGGACGGCTACACCAACGAGGAGATCGCGGACCGCTTGATCTGCGCTCCGGCGACCGTCAAAACCCATCTTCTGCACCTCTTTCGAAAGCTGGGCGTGCGGGACCGCGTGAGCGCCGCCGTCTTCGCCTTGCGCGGGGGGCTACTGTAGAGGCGAGTTCGCGAGAGGCGAGTTCGCGACGACGTCGAGCCCGATGTCGAGCACGCGGACGCTGTGCGTGAGCGCGCCGATCGAGATGACGTCGACGCCGGTCGCGGCGACCGCGGCGACGCGCTCGAGCGACATCCGGCCCGAGGCCTCGAGCACGACGCGCCCGGCGGCGCGCCGCACCGCTTCGCGCAGCTCGTCGAGCTCGAAGTTGTCGAGCAGAACGGCATCGGCCTGCGCTTCGCTCGCCAGAACCTCGTCGAGCTGAGCGAGCGTGTCGACCTCGATCTGCACCTTGACGAGATGGCCGGCGCGCGCGCGTGCCCGCTCGAGCGCCGGCCGCACGCCGCCGGCGAGCGCAACGTGGTTGTCCTTGATCAGGATCGCGTCGTCGAGGCGCAGGCGGTGATTTCCGCCGCCGCCGGCGCGCACCGCGTATTTTTCCAGGGCGCGCAGGCCGGGCGTCGTCTTACGCGTCTCGACGATCGTGCAGGCCCCGCCCGCCGCCGCAACGGCGGCCGCGGTCGCGGTCGCGACTCCGCTCAAGCGCCCCAGAAGGTTTAGCGCCGTACGTTCTCCGGCCAGCAAAGCGCGCGCGTCGCCGCTGAGGTTCGCGCAGCTCTCGCCGGCGGCGATCCGTTCGCCGTCCTGCCGCAGGCGCTCGATCTCGACCCCCGGGTCGAGCAGTTCGAATGCCAGCAGCGCCGCGTCGAGGCCGGCGAGGACGCCGGGCTCGCGCGCGACTAGCGCGGCCCCGGTGGCCGTCCCGCGCGGGATCGTCGCCTCGGACGTGAGGTCGCCGGCCAAACCGAGGTCTTCGAGCAGCCCGGCCCGCACCAGCGGTTCGTAGAGCAACCGCGGGAGCGGCTCGAGCACGCGCGAACGCAACGGCGCCCGAAGGCTCACGCCGAGCGGCTCGAGCGTTCGAGTTGCGCGAGCGTGACGAACGAGCGGCGCTCGCTGGGCGCGCTGCCGGGATGATCGAGCCGGACGTGGCTGCCGCGCGTTTCGCGGCGGCGCAGCGCCGAGGTCGCAACCAGCGCGGCAACGGTCGCCGCATCGCGCACTTCTTCGTTGCGCGTGCGCGAGGCGAGCCGGCGAAACGTCCCGAGCGCATGCTGCAGGCGCGCGGCGTCGCGCTCGACGCCCACGTTGGCGTACATCTCGGCGCGCAGTTCGCGCCATTCGTTCTCGCGCGCGGGCACGTAGGGGCGTCCGGCGCCGGCGCGCACCGGCGACGCGTCGCCGGGGAAGCGCGCTTTGACGACGCGCGCGATGCGCTCCGGATAGACGACCGATTCGAGCAGTGAATTGCTCGCGAGCCGGTTGGCGCCGTGCACGCCGCCGGCGGCGACTTCACCGCACGCGTAGAGGCCGGGCACGTTGGTGCGCCCCTCGAGGTCGACCGCGACCCCGCCCATGTGATAGTGCGCCGCCGCAACGATCGGAATCGGCTCGCGGCGCGCATCGAGACCGTGCGCGCGGCAGGCTCCGAAGACGGTCGGAAAGCGTTCGACGAACGTTTCGCCCAGCGCGCGCGCGTCGAGGTAGACGCGGCCGCCCTCGCGCCGCACCGCAAACACGCGGCGCGCTACGACGTCGCGCGGCGCCAACTCGAGCAGCGGATGGACGCCCGTCATGATGCGTGCACCGCGCTCGTCGACGAGCAGCGCTCCTTCGCCGCGCAACGCCTCGGTCACCAGCGGCAGCGGATCGGACTCGACGTCGAGCGCGGTGGGATGGAACTGCACGAATTCGAGATCGGCCAGACGCGCGCCAGCCCGAGCCGCGATCGCGATGCCGGCGCCGCGCGACGCGGGCGGGTTCGTCGTGAAGCGGTACAGGCCGCCCAGGCCGCCGGTCGCGAGCACGACCGCGCTCGCCTCGAGGGTTCGCGTCGAGCCGTCGGCCTCGCGTACGAGCACACCCGCCACGTTGCCGGCGGAGTCGAGCAACAGATCGAGCGCGCGCGCGCCTTCGTAGGGCACGACCGTCGCTGCGCTGCGCACCGCTTCGACCAGTGCGCGCACCAATTCCGCGCCGGTCGCGTCGCCGCCGGCGCGCAGGATCCGGCGGCGCGAGTGCGCGCCTTCCCGGCCGAGCGCGTAGTGGGTCGCATCCTCGCGGTCGAAGCGCACGCCGAGCGAAACGATGCGCTCGATGGCGTGCGGCGCGTCGGCGGCCAGCCGCGCCGCGACCCGCTTCTCGACGAGACCCGCGCCGGCGGCGACTGTGTCCGCGGCGTGGAGCGAGGGAGAGTCGTCGTCGCCGACCGCCGCCGCGATGCCGCCCTGCGCCCACGCCGACGACGTCCATTCGCCCAGCGAACGGTAGGAGACGAGCCCGACCGAAAGCGGCCGCAACTCGAGCGCGCTCATCATCCCCGCCAACCCGCTGCCGACGACGATGACGTCGTGGCGCGAGTTCATGCGGCGCCTGCCGGTGCCGCCGCGTCGCGCCCGGTCGCCGTCATCCGTTCGACGGCGCGCCGCGCGCGCTCGGCGACGGCGGGTTCGATCTCGATTTGCGGCTCCATCGATTGGAGCGCGCGCAAGATCTTCGGCAAGGTGATGCGCCGCATGTGCGGGCAGAGATTGCACGGCTGCGTGAACGTCGTCTGCGGAAACGCGTCGGCGAGATTTCCGGCCATCGAGCACTCGGTGATCATCGCGACCTCCGCCGGCCGCCGTTCCTTCACGTAGCCCAGCATCGCCGTGGTCGAGCCTACGAAATCGGCGACCTCGAGCACGTCTTGCGGGCATTCGGGATGCGCCAGCACGACGATGGCCGGGTGCATCTCGCGCAATTCCGCGATCTCTGCGCCGGTGAAGCGCTCGTGCACCTCGCAGTGGCCGTTCCACGTCACGATCTCGACGTTGGTGTTCGCGGCAACGTACGCGCCCAGATACTGATCGGGCAAGAAGATGACTTTCGGCGCGCCCAGGGACTCCACGACCTTCACGGCGTTCGCGGAGGTGCAGCACACGTCGGACTCGGCCTTGACGGCGGCGGACGTGTTGACGTACGTGACGACCGGCGCGCCGGGATGTTGCGCGCGCAACGCGCGCACGTCCTCGGGCGTGATCGAAGCCGCGAGCGAACAGCCCGCTTCCAGATCGGGCAGCAATACGGTCTTGGCCGGGTTGAGCAGCTTGGCGGTCTCGGCCATGAAGTGCACGCCGCCCATCACGATGACGTCGGCGTCGGTGGCGGCCGCCGCTTGGGCCAGTGCCAAAGAATCACCGATCACGTCGGCCACGCAGTGATAGATCTCCGGGGTCTGATAGTGGTGCGCCAGGATCACCGCGTTGCGCTCGCGTTTGAGCGCCTCGATGCGCGCAACGTACGGCGCGAAGAGCTCCCACTCCGCGTCCGTCACGCTTTGCAAAACGCGCGCACGCAGGTGCGCCGTCGCGAGCGCGACCTCGGCTGTGTGCGGAAGAGTGAGGCGGTCCGGCGTTTCGATCATGGCGTTCGTGTCCCTACGCTGCGAGGGTGGGAAAGAAGGCCGCGACCCTCCTAAGCAGAGACGCTATCGTACGCACTCGCGGTTTCGATACCTTGCCCCAACTTCACAATTTATTTATGAAACGATCGTTTCACGATCGTCTCAATGGCCGTGGTGCGAATCGCTGTCGTGGTAGAGCCCCTTGACGCTAGCATGAACGAACGCGCGAGTTTGGCGCGACGAAAGGAGGGCCGGTGGAAGCGCGCCGGCCAGGTGCCCGAGCAACACCTCGGAGGCCCGGTACGGATCGGGAGGCGGCCCGGCGGGGTCGTCGAGAAGCGCGACGATCTGCGCCTCGACGCGACGCTCGAGGTCGCCGAGCACGAGCGCGCGCACGCGGTGGGCGAACGCGTTGCGGCGTTTGGCCGCCAAGTTGCCGCTCTCGCGCAGGTACTCGCGGTGGCTGCCGATCGCCGCCCAGAGCTTGTCGATGCCGACGCCTTCGCGCGCCTGCGTCGCGACCAGCTCGGGGACCCAGCCGGAGAAATCCAGCATCTCGAGCATGCCTCGAATCTCGCGCTGCAGCTGCAGCGCCATCGGGTGGTCGGCCTTGTTGACGACGAAGACGTCGGCGACTTCGAGGATGCCGGCCTTGAGCAGTTGCACGGAGTCTCCGCTGCCCGGCTGCAGCGCGACGAGCGTCGTGTCGGCGAGCTCCGCGATCTCGATCTCGGATTGCCCGACGCCGACGGTCTCGATGATGACCACGTCTTGGCCGAAGGCGTCCATCAGCGCGACGGCGTCGCCGGTCGCGCCCGCGAGCCCGCCGAGATGCCCGCGGCTGGCCATCGAGCGAATGAAGACGCCGGGATCGGTGAAGTGCTCGGTCAGTCGGATCCGGTCGCCCAGGATCGCGCCGTGCGAGAAAGGCGAGCTGGGATCGACCGACACGACGCCAACGGTCCGGCCTTCCTGGCGCGCGACCTTGATCAGCCCGCCGCACAGGGTCGACTTGCCGACGCCGGGCGGCCCCGTCAGCCCGATCGTCAGCGCCCGCCCGGTCCGGGGGAACAGCTCGTGCATCAGCGCCGCTCCCTCGCCCGCCTCGGCGCGCGAGATCGCCTGGGCGAGCGCGCGCGGCCGCCCGGCGAGGAACTGACTGAGGAGCTCGGGGTCGTTTCCCATGACCGCAGGCTCTTCGCGCCGCGACCGAGCTTCCGCTGCGGCGCGGCGCGCGTCGCAGACGCGAGACGGGCGCTACCGCCCCGAACGGTCCTCGACGCGCTGCCGGTCCCGCGCGGCCTGCAGCATCCCGCGAAACGCGAGCACCACGAACGAGCTGGCCGCGAGCGCGCACAGCACGAAGGCGAAGAACGAAACGCTGGGACCGCCGCCGCGCTGGTACGCGCCGACGGTCAGCAGCCAGAATATCGCGGCGCAAAGCCCCGAGGTCACGATGACGAACGCCAGCCGCACGAGTTCGGAGAGGACGGCGAGGGGCGCCCGCTTGGGCGCCGCAGCGAGGATATAGTCGACGTAGCCGCGGCGATAGCCCAGATACTTGTCGACGAAATGTTCTTTAAAGGCGCTCATTGGGTCCAACGGCAGGTTAAGGCGGAAGCGCTCGACGTTCCCGCCAATCGTGCGCGAATGAGCCATCCCGGGTACTATCGCTACGCCACCGTCGCGGCCGGCACCGTCGCTTTCGTCTGCGAAGACGACCTGTGGACGGTGTCGCGTTCGGGAGGCACGGCACAGCGCTTGACCGCCAGCCCGGGCGGCGTGGCGACGCCGCGCCTTTCGCCCGACGGTGCCTCGGTCGCCTTCGCCGCCCGCGACGAGGGCAACCCGGAAGTCTACGTCATGCCGGCGGCGGGCGGCGAGCAGCGGCGGCTCACGTTCTTAGGCGGCGAAGTGTGTACCGTCAGCGGCTGGTCGTCCGACGGCCGCTACATCTACTTCTCGTCAGACTCGAGCTCGCCGTTCATCAAAGAGACGGTCGGTTTCCGCGTTCCGGCCGACGGCGGACCGGCCGAGCCGCTTCGGCTCGGGCACATGCGCTCGATCGCGCAGCACGCCGACGGACGCTTCGTGATCGGACGCAACAACGACGACCCAGCGCGCTGGAAGCGATATTTGGGCGGGACCGCGGGCGACTTGTGGGTCGATCGCGACGGGAACGGCACCTTCGAGCGGCTTATCGCGCTGCGCGGAAACCTCGTATGGCCGATGTGGATCGGCGCCCGAATCGCCTTCCTCTCCGACCACGAAGGCATCGGCAACATCTACTCGGTGATGCCCGACGGCTCCGACCTGCGCCGTCACACCAGCGAGACCGAATACTTCGCGCGCTTCCCCTCGACCGACGGCAGCACGATCGTCTACACCGCCGGCGCGCAGATCCGCGTTCTCGACCCGGCTACGGACGGCGTCGCGCGGATCGACGTCGAGACGCCCTCGACCGCGCCGCAAGCCGCGCGCCGGTTCGTCGACGTCGCGGACGGGCTCGAGCACTTCGCGCCAAGCCCCGACGGCACGCGGCTTGCGCTCGTGTCGCGCGGCCGGCCGATCACCATGCCGCTGTGGGAAGAGGCGGCGGTCGCGCACGGCGAGGGCAGCCGCGTGCGCTATCGTCAAACCGAGTGGCTGCGCGACGGCAAACGCTTCGTCTGCGTCAGCGACGCCGGCGGTGCCGAGCGGCTCGAAGTGCGCGACGCGCTGAGCGAGAAGTCGCTCGACTCAGTGTACGGCGAAGACCTCGGCCGCGTCGTCGAGCTCGCGGCTTCGCCGACCGCGGAGATCGTCGCCGTGGCGAATCACCGGCACGAGTTGCTCCTGATCGATTTGGAAGAGCGTCGAGCCCGGGTGATCGATACGAGCCCCGCCTCGCGCATCGAGGATCTCACCTTCTCACCCGACGGACGCTGGCTGGCATACAGCTGCGCCGTAGCCAGCGACGCCGGCGCGACGGCCAACCCCGACACCGCGATCATCCGCATCGCCAAGGTGAAATCGGGGGTGGTCCACGACGTCACGCCGCTGATGCGGGTCGACCGCTCGCCGGCCTGGGACCCAGAAGGTAAGTATCTGTACTTTATCTCGAACCGCGACTTCAACCCGGTCTACGACGCGCTGCAGTTCGACTTGAGCTTTCCGCAGGCGATGCGACCGTTCGTGCTCACCTTGCGCGACGACGTGCCCTCGCCGTTCGTTCCCAAGCCCGCGCCGCTCCACAAGGAACACAAGGACGGCGAGGACGACGACGCGCGCAAGAAGGACGACAAACCGGTGCGCGTCGAGATCGACTTCGAGGGAATTCGGGGCCGCCTGTTGGCTTTTCCCGTCGAAGAGGCGTTTTACGATCGCATCGTCGCAGCCAAGGGACGCGTGCTCTTCACGCGCTTTCCGGTGCGCGGGATCAAGCCGGAAGGCAACTCGTGGGACGAGCCCGACGAGGCCGGCGTGCTGGTCGCTTACGACTTCGAGCAGCAGCGCAGCGCCGTGCTGCAACAGGAAGTTGGCGAGATCCGGCTCGGCTCCGATCACCGCACCCTGGTCTACACGTCGCACGATCGGATGCGCGCCATCGATGCGCTGGGCGAGCTTCCCGAAGAAGGCAACGACGAGTCGCGCAACGGTGCCGATCCCGGACGGCGCACGGGTTGGCTCGATCTGGGCCGCGCGAGCGTGCTGGTCGAGCCGCGCGACGAGTGGGCCCAGATGTACGGCGAAGCCTGGCGCATGCAGCGCGAGCAGTTCTGGGACGAGTCGATGTCGGGCGTCGACTGGGATCTGGTGCGCCGGCGCTACGCCGCGCTCTTGCCGCTGGTCCGCACGCGCGCCGAGCTCTCCGATCTGATGTGGGAGATGCTGGGCGAGCTCGGGACGTCGCACGCCTATGAGATCGGCGGCGATCACCGTTCGCCGCCGCAGTACAAGCGCGGCTTCCTCGGCGCCGACCTCGCCTGGAACGCCGACGTCGGCGGCTACGAGATCCTCAAGATCTATCGCGGCGACTCGTGGAACCGCGAGGTCGATTCGCCGCTCGCCGAGCCGGGCGTGGGCGCGCGCGAAGGCGATGCGGTCCTTGCGATCGGCGGCCGCAAACTCGACTTGGCGATGACGCCCGACGAGATGCTGGTCAACGCCGCCGGCCGCGACGTCGCGATCACGCTGGCAACCGGCAAGAACGGCAAGGAGCGCAAACGCGTCGTCGTGCGCGCGCTGCGCGACGAGCGGATGTTGCGCTATCGCGGCTGGGTCGAGGCCAATCGCGCGTACGTGCACGAGCGGACCGGCGACCGGGTCGGCTACCTGCACATCCCCGACATGGGTCCCTGGGGGTTCTCTGAGTTCCACCGCGGCTATCTCTCGGAATTCAACCGCGAGGCCCTGATCGTCGACGTGCGCTACAATCGCGGCGGCCACGTCTCTCCGCTGCTGCTCGAGAAGCTCGCGCGCAAACGCGTCGGTTACGACGTCACCCGCTATGGGCCGCCGATGCCGTATCCGCCCGAGTCGGTCGCGGGCCCGATCGTCGCGCTGACCAACCAGTTCGCAGGCTCGGACGGCGACATCTTCAGTCACTGCTTCAAGCTGTACGAGCTCGGGCCGCTGGTCGGTAAGCGCACCTGGGGCGGCGTGATCGGCATCAATCCGTACCACCGTCTCGTCGACGGCACGATCACGACGCAGCCGGAGTTCTCGTTCTGGTTCGTCGACGTCGGCTGGAAGGTCGAGAACTACGGCACCGATCCCGACTACGACGTCGACATCGCGCCGCAAGACTACCGCGAGGGCAACGATCCGCAGATGACGCGAGCCCTCGAGCTGATCGCGCAGCTGCGCGCGAGCGGGCAGAACGGCAAGCCCCACTTCGAAGCGCGGCCGCTGCTGACGCTGCCCACGGATCTCACCGCCGCCCGCTCCACCTGAACGGTCAGGACGGCAAAAAAACCCGGGGGCTTGCCGCGCTCGCTAAGTCCGTAGGCCGGTCTTAGCGACAGACCAGTGTACCGTCTCCGACGTAGGTATACACCAAGCGAGAGCGATTTTTCGTCGCCGCAAAGAGCGAGAAGCAAAGCGGAGGGGGAGCGACGAGCGACGCGGTGGCTGCGGAAAAGCGCCGAGCGACTGTATAGCTACGTCGGAGACGGTACACTAGCGCAGCGCGCCTTCGATCATCGCTGCGACTTTCGCATCGAGGGTCTCGAGCGCGCCCTCGACGCCGGCACCGTGGCGTGCCGCCAAAACCCGCATGACGTTGTACGAGACCGCGACGCGTCCCGACGAATCTTCCCAAACGACCGCCCGCAGCGGAAGGTCCAGCGCGAGCGTCGGCGCCGCCGCCATCAACGGCGTCCCGGCGCGTGGATTCCCAAACGTTAGCAGCATCGTCGGCCGCAAGGCCGCCCCGGCCTTCGCCGCCTCCGCCGCTTGATCGAGCCGCCCGAAAATCGTGTTCCCGCTCGCCTCGATAGCACGCCCGAGCGCCTCGACCGTCTCTGCGAACCCTAGCCTGCTCACCCGCGTGACGAAGCTCTCCTCCCCACCCATCTCCGTCTCCCTTAATAAGCCCACATCACATAAGAAGCCCACATCACAAGCCGTCCCACGCACGCTCAGCGTTGCCCCAGCCGGCCCGCTCGCGCGTAGCCCCACGACACGACCCGCCTCCGGCACCGTTCGCCACGCCGCCCCGCGCCCTGCCCGTCCCGACCTGCCCTCCCCCCTCCGCACCCCAAAGCCACCAGCCGTCGCGTTTGACGCACCGCCCGGTTCCTGATAAGATACGCAAGCCGAAGCAGGGACGTGCAACCGCCCCTCACCGGATGCCCGCGGGCAATCCGGTCGCAGAGTGGAGCCGCCGGTAGGTTCCGCCCGTGTGGGATGCTTTGGCGTCGCCACATTTTTTTTGCTTCGAGGAGAGCTTTGCCATAGCACGACCGCTGCGCATCAACGATCAGATCCGTATTCGCCAAGTCCGCGTCATCGACGACGAGGGAACGCAGCTCGGGGTCATGCCCACGGAAAATGCGCTGGCCCTGGCGCGAGGGAAGGGACTGGACCTCATCGAGGTCTCACCTACGGCGATCCCACCGGTCTGTCGAATCAGCGATTACGGGCGGCTCAAATACGAGCAGTCCAAGAAAGACAAAGACGCCCGCAAGAAACAAAAGAACTGGGAGCTCAAGGAAGTCAAGCTCCGACCGAAGATCGAGAACCACGACTACGAGACCAAGGCACGGATGGCCGAACGGCTCCTGCTCGACGGCGGCAAGGTCAAAGTGACGATCATGTTCCGCGGTCGAGAGATTACGTATACGAGCTTCGGAAAACGGCTTCTCGATCGCATGGCGGTGGATATGGCGCCGATCGCCACGATCGAACGCGAAGCCAAACTCGAAGGCAAGAACATGTTCATGATTTTGGCGCCGCGCGCCGTCCCGACGGGGCCGCCGAAATTCACCCAGCCGCACGAAACCGCGCGCGAAGCGCCGGCGAGTGCAAATCAAGGAGTCGCCTCCAGTGCCTAAGATCAGAACGCATCGTGGAACCGCCAAACGCGTGAAGGTGAGTGCGAACGGCGTAGTCACCCATCGCCATCAGTTTAGCGGCTGCGGTCACATCCTCAGTAAGAAGACGCGCAAGCGCAAGCGGAACTTCCGCAAGGACCAGCCCGTTTTCGCCGGCGATCTGAAGCGCTTTGCACCCCAGATCCCCTATCTGTTGTAGGAGCGTCGATCAATGGCACGTATCAAGCGCGGACTCAACAAGATCAAGCACCGCCGCAAGGTCATGAAGCTCGTCAAGGGCTTTCGGGCGGCGCGGCGGCGCAACTATCGCGTCGCGAACGAGGCGCTGCTTCACTCGTTGGCCTACGCCTATCGCGACCGGCGCGTCCGCAAGCGCGACTTTCGGGCCCTGTGGATAAGCCGGATCAACGCGGCAGCCCGACGCGAGGGCCTCTCGTATTCACGGCTGATCGACGGACTCAAGAAGAGCGGCGTCACCCTCAATCGCAAAGCCCTCGCCGACCTTGCCGTCAGCGACCGGGCCGCGTTCGACTCGCTCTTGGCGGTCGCGAAGGCGCAGTTGGACGCACGCATCTAGGAGTAAACTTTCTTTCCCAAAAAAGGGGTGCGTTAGGCGCGACGGGAGAAGCACTTAGGACTGCCGCACTCCCTGGTTCGTGGTGAGTCGGCCTCGTCTGCGAGAGCCTCCATGCAAACACAGAAGCGCGCCATGCGCAGCTACCCGACGGCGATCGGTCTTGCCGTCTTACACCTCGGAGCGTTGGGCGTCTTCGTCCCGGCGCTCTTTTCATGGTCGGGCGTCGCGGTTGCCGTGGCGCTCTACTTCGTCACCGGCTTCGGCATCACGCTCGGTTACCACCGGCTGCTGACGCATCGCAGCCTGGCGATGCCGCGTCCCCTCGAGTATCTGGTGACGTTCCTCGGCACGCTGGCCGCGCAGGGAGGCCCGATCGACTGGGTCGCGACCCATCGCGCCCATCACGCGCACACCGATCGCGACGGCGACCCGCACGACGTCCATCGCGGGATGCCGTGGGCGCACATGGAGTGGCTCTTCCGCACCAACAAGGATCGGGTTCAGCCATGGGAGCGGCCTCGCTGGGCGCCCGATCTGTATGCCGATCCCTTCTACCGCTTTCTCGATGATAACTACGTCTGGCTGACCGTAGCGTTCGGCATCGTCTTGCTGCTCATCGGCGGCTGGTCGTGGGTGATCTGGGGGATCTTCGCGCGCACCGTCTTCACCTACCACTGCACCTGGCTCGTGAACAGCGCGTCGCACGGTTGGGGCTATCAAACCTTCCGCACCGGCGATCGTTCGACCAACAATTGGTGGGTCGCGCTGGTCGCGTTCGGGGAAGGCTGGCACAACAACCACCATGCGTTCCCGTTCTCGGCCGCCCACGGGATGCGCTGGTTCGAGTTCGATCCGACCTACGCCATCATCCGCGTGTTGCGCGCTCTGCGCCTGGCGCGCAGCGTCAAGATCCCAACTCGCGAGATGATGGAACGGCTGCGTCTTCCGAAACCGTCAAGACTCGGGCGCGCCGCGTAGTCTTCGTTCCTTACCGCTGCGAGCGGGCCCAGGAGAGCGCGATCTGGGTTTTCGAGTCGCGCAATTCGTCGCGCTCGACGAGCCGCCACGCATCCTCGATCGACCAGCTGCGAATCTCGAACTGCTCGTCCGCTTCAGGCTTCGCCTCACCTACCTTCAAGCCGACGGCGACGAAGAAATGGATGCGCTCGCTGCAGAAGCCCGGCGTCGAGTACATGCTCCATAGAAAACGCAACCGCTCGGCGCTGTAACCCGTCTCTTCGAGGAGTTCGCGTTGCGCCGTCTCGATGGGCGGCTCGCCGCGCTCGATCTTGCCGGCCGGCACTTCCCACAGCTCTTCGCCGACGGGATGGCGGTACTGACGCACGAGGACAATCTCACGCCGACTCGGACGGGCGATCACGGCGACCCCGCCCGGGTGCTCGACCACTTCGATCGTGCGGTGCTTGCCGCCGCGCACGCCCTCGATCTCGTCCACGCGCAAATTGATGATGCGCCCCTGCCAGATCTGCTTTGAATCGAGAACGTTCATGCCGGCGCGCCTTGCGCAGCGGTGACGCCCGAGACCAACGCTTCTTGGTACGCTTCGAGCAGCGTGCTTGCGCTTTGGCCGCCGCCCAGCCGCTCCGCCAGCGCAGCGAGCTCGACGGCGAGGGAGCTGTGCCTGCCCGGGACCGCGACGAACGTGTCGGCCAGTTCCCGATAGTACCACAGCGTGCCGGCCTTCTTACCGGTGAAGCGCTCGTAGACGAGTTCGCCCACGAGCGGCCGGCGCCGATCGTAGTCGATCGAACGCAAGTTGTAGAGTTTGTCCGCGCAGCTGACGAGGACGGTCGAAGGCCGGGAAGGCGCGATCATCTTCAGGTGGGCGACGTACGCGCGCTTGCGCTCGAACCACGGCGGCTTCGGGACGCGGGAACTGTCGACCAGCGTATCGCTGCACTCTTGCACGATGCGCGCGATTTCCTCGCCGAAGAATTTCGTGATCTGCACGACCTGGGCAACGCCGCCGTGATCTTCGGCTGCGTCGTGCAACAGCGCGGCGATCGCTTCAGCCTCGTCCGCGCCGTTCTCCAAGACCAGCGAGCAGACGCCGAGCAGGTGGGCGACGTACGGAACCGTCGTGCCCTTGCGCAGGTCGCCGCGGTGCAGCGCGTTCGCGTACGCGAGCGCGAGATCGAAACGCTCGGTCAACGGGGATTGCGTCGTGTCGTCCATCTTATCTTTCGATCGGCCGGCTTGCACCGGGCGAGGGTTCGGGTGCGAGCTTTGCGAGCAGCTCGAGGATGAGCGCAAATTCGAGCGCCGCGATGCAGGCTCCAAGCGACCAGCGCGCGGGCGAGAAAACGAACGCGAGCGCCGAGATGAGCGCGGCGAGGAAGGCGACGTCGCGCGAAGCTCGGAAGCGCCCGAGCGACGTGCGCGGCGCCATGTTGCGCCCCAGATTGCGCAGCAACGCCGCCCCGATGACCAGCAGCGCGACGAACGCGATCGCATGGAATTGCGCGATCTCGACCAGCAGGCTGCGACCGCCGATCAGGATCGCAAATGCGATCACACCGATAAAGGTCGCTTCTAACGAACGGGGGCTCACCGCCACCTCTCGTCCGTCGCGCGACACAAATCCTGGTAAGGCGAACGTTCGCGAGGCGGTCGCGTCGAAAACGGGCGCATGTCGACCACGCTGGGTGCTCATTCTCCCAAGCTCGAGGCGATTCGGGCGCTTCGCACCAAGCAAGGCCGGCGTCGCGAGGGACGCTTTGCGGTCGAAGGCCCGACCATGCTCGCGGAGGCCCTGCGCAGCGGCCTGCAGCCCGAAGCGGTGTATGCGACCGAGGCAGGCTATGCCGCCCTCGGACCGCTGGTCAGGGAGCTTCAGGGTGAGCTCTACCTCATACCGGACCGGGCGATGGCGCGGCTCTCCGACCTCGAAACGCCGCCCGGCCTCTTGTTCGTCCTGCCCACCGCATTCGAGGGTCTTCCCGCACTTCTGGCGTCTGGCGAGCCTGTTGCTCTACTCGCCGGTGTCGCCGACCCCGGCAACGCCGGCACGCTCCTGCGGACAGCCGAGATCTTCGGCATTACGCGGGCCGTGTTTGCTCGAGACGGGGTCGAGCCCCATAATCCCAAGGTCGTGCGGGCCTCGATGGGCGCCATCTTTCGAACGCACCTCGTGGGCGCGCAGCCGGCCGAGCTACTCGAGACCGCCGCCACGGCGGGCTACGCGGTCGTGGCGACCGGTGCCGGCGGCACGTCGCTCGAGGCGTTCCGCTTCTCTCGTAGGACAATCCTAGCAATCGGTAACGAGCGCCGGGGGGTCGCGGGGTGGCTTCCGCGCTGGGACGCCACGGTCACGATCGAGCAGCAGGGGGAAGGCGAAAGCCTCAACGCGGCGATCGCGGGAGGCATCGTGTTCTACCGCTTTTCCCAGGCGTTGCAAGGGCAGCCCGACGATCCGCAAACATTCGAAAAACGTTGATTTGTCAAGACTTGGCGGCCCCTAACCCCTGTGTTACACTCAATGTCGTTCTCGGGCGGCTGGAACGCCGAAATTGAAAAAGAAGGGTACACGCGAACGAATGCGCACCAACGACCGCTTCTGGAAACTGTTTACGAGCACCGGATCGATCTACGCCTATCTTATGTACCGGCAGGTCAATCAAACAGCGGCGAGCAGCTAAGCGACCCTAGAAAAACGCGAAGTATCTCGAATGCCTGACCGAAGCGGTCGGGCCTTCGCGTTTTAAGGGGCCGCTTTCCACGAGGAGTGTTCCAGCCATCAGTCAGCTGACCGAACAATTGAACGAATTAAGCTCGCGTTTGGAAAGCGCGCTCGCGGGCGTCCACGACGCCGCGGCCCTCGAAGCGCTGCGAGTGACCTACCTCGGGCGCAGCGGCGAGGTGACGACCGTCCGGCGCAGCATCGGGACCCTGCCGACAGCCGAACGCCCCGAAGCGGGCAAGACCGTCAACGAGGCCGTGGTCGCGCTGGAGCTGCTCTTTGCGGGCAAGGCAGCCGAGCTCGAGCGCGGCGCGCTCGAGGCGGAGCTGCAACATGCGATCGACGTCACATTTCCGGCCAAGCCGGCCCGCACCGGGTCGCTGCACCCGATCCGGCGCACCATGGAGGACGCCTGCGGCTATTTCGAGCGGCGTGGCTTCGCGGTCGTGCTCGGCAACGAGATCGAGACCGAATACTATAACTTCGACGCGCTGAACATCCCCCCGAACCACCCCGCGCGGGAGGGGCTCGACTCGTTCTACCTGCGGCCGGACCTGGTCTTGCGCACGCATACCTCGCCGATGCAGGTCCGCACCATGCAGGTCCACCCGCCGCCGATCGCGCTGGTCGTGCCGGGCAAGGCCTACCGCCGCGACGCCGTCGACGCGCGGCACTCGTACATGTTCCACCAAATCGAGGGGCTGCTCGTCGCCGAGGGCGTTCACTTCGGCCACCTCAAGGGAGTTTTGACCGGCCTCTGCCGCGAGCTGTTCGGGCCGGCCCAAGCGGTCCGGTTCCGGCCGTCCTTCTTCCCCTTCACCGAACCCAGCGCCGAGGTCGACACGACCTGCCCCGGCTGCGGCGGAACGAGCGAGAGCTGCCGGACCTGCGGCGGCTCGGGCTGGATCGAGATCGGCGGCTCGGGGATGGTCCATCCCGGCGTGCTGCGGGAATCGGGCTACGATCCGCAGAGAGTGACCGGTTGGGCCTTCGGGATCGGGGTCGAGCGCATCGCGATGGTCCGGCACGACATCGACGACATCCGCGTCTTTTTCGAAAACGACCCGCGCGTGCTGGCCGCCCTCGCGTAAGCCGGAGAGCCTGAAAGTCACGAGATGAAACTGCCCATCGCCTGGTTACGCGACTTCCTCGAGGTCGAGCCCGACAGCGGCGCGATCGCCGCGCGCCTCGCCCAACTCGGGTTTCCGGTCGACGGGATCGAGCGGCGCCCGCGCCTCTCGGGCGTCGTCGTCGGCCGCATCGACAAGCTCGAAAAGCATCCCAACGCCGATCGCTTGCAGATCTGCACGGTCGACGTGGGCGCCGCCGCGCCGCTGACGATCGCAACCGCCGCCACGAACGTCGCGGCCGGGCAAGTCGTTCCGGTCGCTACGATCGGCGCGGAGCTGGTCGGGCTGACGATCGCGCCGCGCAAGATGCGCGGCATCGACTCGCAAGGCATGCTCGTCTCGGCAAGCGAGATCGGGCTCGAAGGCGAGTGGTTCGAAGACGGCATCCTGCAGCTCGAAGCCGGTCTTCCGCCCGGCACGAATTTCGTCGATGCGTTCCGCCTCTGCGACGACGTGCTCGAAGTCGAGGTCACGGCGAACCGCGTCGACGCGATGTCGGTGCTCGGGCTCGCGCGCGAGCTGGGTGCGTCGCTTCGTTTGCCGGTTCGTGAACCCGACATGCGGGTCACGTTCGATCGGCGCCCGCATGCGCAAGCGCGCGTCACGCTCGAGAGCCCCGACTGTAAGCGCTTCGTCGGCCAGCGCTTCTCCGGCGTAACGGTTCGGCCGTCGCCGTTTTGGATTCGCGTGCGCTTGGCGCTCGCGGGACAGCGCCCGATCAACAACCTCGTCGACGTCTCGAACTTCGTCATGCTCGAGACCGCGCAGCCGCTGCACTTCTACGATTTCGACAAGCTCGCGGGCGGTCACCTCATCGTGCGCGACGCGCGGCCCGGCGAGACCATTCGCACGCTCGACGACAAAGTCCACGCGCTCGACCCGCGCTTCTTGGTCATCGCCGACGAGCGTGAAGCGCAAGGCTTGGCCGGCCTGATGGGCGGCGCGGTCAGCGAGGTTACCGGCACGACCCGCGAGCTGCTGCTCGAAGCCGCCAGCTTCCACGGGCCGCGCGTACGCCGCATGAGCGTTGCGCTGGGCTTTCGCACCGACGCCTCGAGCCGCCACGAAAAGAGCGTGCCGCTCGGCTTATCCGACATCGGCGCGGCGCGCGCGGCGCATCTGTTGCTGGCCGAAGGCGCGAACGTCTACGCTCCGTTCGCGGTCGGCGCGAGCCCGGCGACGGCCCCGCTCGTTCTGCCGCTGGCGCGCGTGAAGGCGGTGCTCGGCATCGAGGTCGAACCGCACGTCGCCGAAGCCGCGCTACGCGGTTTGGGTTTCGAGGTTCACGCGACGCTGCTCGACGAGCAGATCGGCGAAAAGCCGCTGCTGTGCCTGCGCCTGACGCCGCCTCCGTGGCGTGCCGACATTCTGATTCCCGAAGACGTCGTCGAAGAGATCGCGCGCATCGTCGGCTACGACCGCATCGCGGCGGAGCTTCCGACGATCGGCGAACAGGCCATCGACAGCAAAGCGTATTCCGACGAACGCCGCATCGCGCACGGGCTCGCGGCGCTCGGGTACCGCGAGGCGATCACCTTCGCGTTGCAGCCGGCAACCGTGCGCGAGCGCTACGAGCGCGCCGGCATCGCGCTGCCGGGTCCCGTCGCGGAGATTCGCAATCCGCTTTCCGAAGATCAACGCTTCATGCGTTTCTCGCTTCTGCCCGGCCTGCTCGCGCTCGCCGCGCGCTACGAAAGCAGCGCGCCGGAGTTGCGCTACTTCGAGCTAGGGCACGTCTTCGTGGACGGCCCCCAGCCGCTGGAAAACGCTGAGGCCGCCTGGCTTCTGATCGCACCACGCACCGAGGCACCGCCCTGGCGCGACGACGGCTTCCTCACGTTCAAAGGCGAGTCGCTGGCCCTGGTACGAGCGCTCGCCGGCCGTGACACGGAAACGATGGTCGGTTCGCTCTCAAGCCTCCATCCCGGAAAGACCGCGCAACTCGCGATCGAGGGCGTGAGCGTGGCGACGATCGGCGCAGTTGACCCGCGTTTGGTCGCGTCCTACGAGCTAGCAGGCTATGCGTACGCGGGCGTCTTGCGGCTCGCCGACCTTCCCGCCTACCGCGTGCCGCGCTACAAGGCCCCTTCGCGTTTTCCGCCCGTCGCGCGCGATCTCGCACTGGTCGTCGCCCCCGAGGTGCCGGCGCGCGAAATCGAGAGCGCCGTTCGGGCCGGCGGCAACGGCGTGATCGCGGACGTTCGCGTCTTCGACGAATACCGCGGACCGCAGGTCGAGGGCGGCAAGAAGAGCATCGCCGTCCGCGTCGTGCTGCAACGCGCCGACGCAACGCTGACGGACGCCGAGGCCGACAAGCACGTCGCCGCGATCCTCGACGTGCTGCGCGAGCGCTACGGGGCAAGACTGCGCGGATGAGCGCCGTCGCGTGGCCCGACGTCCTGTGCGGCGCACTCCTGGTCTTCGGCGCGCTCAAGGGCTTCAAACGCGGGCTCGTCTCGGAGCTGGCCGGATTGATCGCGCTGGGCGTGGCGCTCGTCGCCGCCTGGCTCTATCCCGGCATGTGGGATGCCGGGCTCGCAGGTTGGACGCACGCCGGGGCGGGGACCGCGCACGTCATCGGGATGGTGCTCTACGCAGGCACGGCGTACGCGGCGATGTCGCTCCTCGCGAGCTTCCTCAATCGCGCAGCCAAACTGCCGCTCATCAACGTCGGGAACGCCGTCCTCGGCGCGCTCGTCGGTTTGACGAAAGCCGCGATCTTCGTCTGGGCGCTCGTGTACGTCGCGCTCTTCTTCCCGCTCTCGCGCGACCTGCGCACGGCGTTGCACCGCTCGCACATCGTGGCGGTGCTCGAAGCGGAGAATCCGCAGGTCGACGGCGCGTTGCGCGCCGCGCTGCCGAGCTTCGTCCAGCCCTACGCGGAACCGCTCTTCGCGCGGCACCGCGTCTGAGACGCTAGATCGTTCTCGCTAACGCTTCTCTACGTTAGCCCGTCGCCGCGAACGCGTCGCTGAGGGACTCGCGCGCGGCGCGCAAACCGGCTTCGCGGACCGATTCGAAACTGCGAGCGCGCATGACGGTGTCGAGCGCCTCCAGCGCGTCGAGCACGTCGGCCGCCGAGATGTCGCCCATCGTGCCGATGCGCAGGATCTTCCCCTTGAGTTCGGCTTGACCGCCGCCGATCGTGATGCCGTGGTCGTCGTGCAGCGCTTTGCGAATCGAGGCCGCATCCTGGCGGGCCGGAATCTCGAGGGCGACGACCGTGCACGAGTGCGCGCCCGGCTTGGAGAACACGGAGATCCCCGAGCCTTTGGCAAATGCGCGAATCGCTTCCGCGTAGCGAGAATGTCTCGCCCACACGCGCGGGGCGCCTTCGGCATGGTAGCGCTCGATCGCCACGTCGAGCGCAAACAGAATCGAGAGCGGCGGCGTCCACGGCGTCTGCCCCTGCTTGGCAAACTCGCGGGCTTTGGCGAGGTCCAAATAGAAGCGAGGGGCGGTCGCCTTCGCGATGCGCTCCCAAGCTCGAGCGCTGACCGCGACCATGGCGATGCCCGGCGGAACGCCGAGCGCCTTCTGCGAGGCCGCGACGACGACGTCGTAGCGCCACTCGTCCATGCGAAACTCCGAGGCGCCGAGGCCGCTGACCGAATCGACGATCCTGGTCGCCGGATGCGAACCGATCGCGCGGGACAGCGCCGCCATGTCGTTCTGCACGCCCGTCGAGGTCTCGTTGTGCGTCAGCAGGATCCCGGCGATCTCGTGAGCGGGGTCGGCTGCAAGCCGGGCCGCGAGCGCCGCGGGATCGACCGCGCTGCCCGGCGGCGTCTCGAGCACCTCGACCTCGAGGCCGAACGTCTTCGCGATGTTCGCGAGCCGCCTGCCGAAGACGCCGACCGGACACGACAGCACCTTTTGACCGGGCGAGAACGAGCTGGCCACCGCTGCCTCGAGGCCGCTGGTGCCCGAGCCTCCCAGCAAGACGACCTCTGCGGTCGTTCCGAAAATAGGCTGCAAGCCGCGCGTAACGCGTGTTTGGAGAGCCGCGAACTCAGGGCCGCGATGGTCGATCATCGGCGTCGCCATCGCAGCCAGAACGGGCTCGGCGACTGTCACCGGGCCGGGAATGAAGAGGAGGTGCTTACGCATGTGACCCGATTGTACGCGGGCCGAGACCCCGGCGGCAAGGACCAAGCACGTTTCGGGGCGGCGCGCGTCGAAGCGCTCCGCATGGAAGCTTACGAGGAGGTCCGGTTGACGGCGCTGTGTTCCAGCGGCGGCTGCGCGGCCAAGGTCGGCGCCGGCGACCTGGCGCAGGCGCTGCGCCACGTGCCGCACCCGACCGACCCGCGCGTGCTCGTCGGGTTCGCGACGAGCGATGACGCCGGCGTCTTCGCGCTCAGCGACGAGCTCGCCATCGTGCAGACGGTCGACTTCTTCACGCCGATCGTCAACGACCCGTACGAGTTCGGCCGAATCGCCGCGGCCAACGCGATCTCGGACATCTACGCGATGGGCGCCACCCCGCTGACCGCTCTCAACATCGCGACCTACCCGATCGACGACTACGGCCCCGAGATGCTCACCAAGATCCTGGCCGGCGGCGCCGCAATCGCTCGCGAAGCCGGCGTCGCGATTCTCGGCGGCCACACGATCAAGGACGACGAGCCCAAGTACGGCTTGGCGGTGACCGGCACGGTCCACCCGCGGAAGATCGTCACCAACGCGAAGGCGAAGCCCGGCGACCGGCTCGTGCTCACCAAGGCCCTGGGCACGGGCATCCTCGCCTCCGCGCTCAAGAAGGGCTCGATCTCCGACGCCGACATGGCGCCCGCGATCGCCTCGATGACGACCCTCAACGCCGCGGCGTGCGCAGCGATGCTCGAGGCGGGCGCGCACGCCGCCACGGACGTCACCGGCTACGGGCTCGTCGGTCACGCCAACGAGATCGCGCGCGCCAGCGGCGTGCGCCTGCGCCTCGACTCCAAAGCCGTCCCGGTCTTGCCGCTGGTTCGCAACATGGTCGCGGTCGGCATCGCCTCGAGCGGAACGCGCAACAACCTGCGCGAGCACGCCTCGTTCACGACCTATGCCGAAGACGTCTCGACCGAGACGCGGCTCATCCTCAGCGACGCGCAGACCTCGGGCGGCCTGCTGATCGCGGTCCCCCCGGAGACGCTCGCGCAGTTGCTGGCGGCGCTGCACAAAGCCGCCTCCGTCGCCGCCGAGATCGGCGTCGTCGAGACCGGCAGCGGCATCTTCGTGCGCTGATCCCGGCGCGATGCTCGCCGCGTTTCACGTGTTTGTCCTCGCATCTGCGACCTTGCCGGCTCAGGGAGGCGTCCCCGACAGATTCACGGCGTGGCTCGCGCGTGACACGCCGGAGGAATACGCCGCCACGTTCGAAGCCGCGCCCGGGCTCAGCACTCGGCGGCGTCCCCAAGAAAGCCGCGGGACATGCGCCTGATCTCGAACCGATCTGGAAGACTCGGTCCGCTGCGCGTCCTCAACCCGGTTCAACGGTCCCTTCTCATGGAGGGTCGCCTTCAAGAACGATCGAGTGGTGGAGTACCAGCCGGCCGGGAATCTGCCGTGAGAAGGCTGCCCCCAACCCGTTCTCCTTTTGTCCGGCCGTTGCCTCAGCCCGTCGCGGCGGACGGGGAACGCTTGGGCGACGCCATCATGAGCGCGACGCCTGCGAGGATGACCGCGGTTCCGAGCAGTGTGTGCCAATCGAAGCGCTCGTGCAGCAGGCCGACGCCGATGCACATAGAGACGACCGGATTGACGTACGAGTAGGTCGAGGCGAGCGTCGTCGGCACGTGACGCATCAGCCACAAGTACGCGCTGAAGCCGATGATGCTGCCGAAGAAGATCAGATAGAGCAAGCCCCAAACCGCCGCCGGGGCGAACGACGCGGGGCCGAGCGGGGCATGCGTCAGCAGCGCGAACGCGTAGAGCACGGCTGCGGCGGCGAGCATCTGCATGCCGCTCATCTGCACGTAGTCGGTCTTCATGAAGCGGCGCTGAATGACCGAGCCGAACGCCCACACCATCGAGGACGCGACCCCGAGGATCGTGGGCAGCGTGGGCAAGTTCTGCGCCCCGCTCGGTGAGTAGAGATAGATCATTCCGGCGAGGCCGAGCAGCAGCCCCCCGGTGGCCGGCACGCTCAATCGCTCACCGTACATGAAGAAACCGAGAGTCGCCATCCACATCGGTGAGAGCGCGAAGAAGAGCGAGCCGACGCCGCTCGGGATGAACTGCAGGCACCAGGCGAAGACGCCGTTGCCGAGCGCGAGCAGAATGACGCCGCTGATCGAAGCCGCTCCCCAATCGCGCTTGCGTGGCAGCGGCGCCCCGCGCGCCCTGCTATAGATCCACAGCAGCGCACCCGCGACGGAAAAGCGGATCGCCGCCATCCACCAGGGCGAGAGCGTCGCGACCGCGACGCGCATCGCCGGCGCCGTCGAGCCCCATAAGACATAGACGGCAGCCAGCGCGAGCGCTACCGAAACGGGTCGCGGCACCCTTTCGGATGCCGCGACCCTGCTACAGTCGGTCAGAGCTCCCAACGCGCGCGCCTACCGCTTGCGCGTCGATACTGCCGTCCGAGAGCGTCCGTTGGTGCGCTTGCGTTCGCCGTTGGTCGTGCTGCGTTTGATCGCGGCACGCCTCCGCATCGGCACCACGACGCCCGCCAGCGACTCCTCGTGCCCCAGCATGACCGGCGTGACGACCCGTCTCCCGAAGGCCTGCTCGAAGACTTCCGAGATCTCTTCGACCGGCACGAACGTCATCGTGTCGCGGACTTCCTTGGGCACGTCGTCGAGGTCGACTTCGTTGCGCTTGGGCAGCACGATCTTCGAGATGCCCGCGCGCTTCGCGCCCAAAACCTTCTCCTTCAGACCGCCGATCGGCAAGACTTGGCCCGTCAACGTGATCTCGCCGGTCATTGCAAGGTTCGAGTCGACCTTCGTGTTGATCAGGAACGAGGCGAGCGCCGTCGCAAGCGCGATCCCCGCCGATGGGCCGTCTTTGGGAACCGCTCCAGCGGGCACGTGCACGTGTACGTCGTGCTTGTTGAAGTAATCTTCGGGCAACTCGAGCTCGTTCGAACGTGAACGCAGGAACGAGATCGCCGCCTGCGCGCTTTCCTTCATCACGTCGCCGAGCTGCCCGGTTAGACCGAGCTTGCCGGTGCCGGGCATGACGGTGACCTCGATGAACATGATGTCGCCCCCGACCGGCGTCCAGGCGAGCCCCGTCGCTACGCCGACCGTCGCGGTCCGCTTCTTGACCTCGTTGAAGAAGCGCGCCTTGGAGAGATACTCCTGGACGTTTTCAGGCTTGACCCGCGCTTTGAAGCGCGGCTCCTCGGCGATCCTGCGCGCGATCTTGCGGAAGATCGTGCCGATCTCTCGCTCGAGGTTGCGCACGCCGGCCTCGCGCGTGTAGTCGTTGATCACCGTGCGGAGCGCCGCGTCGTTGATCTGCGCCTGCGAATCGCGTAGACCGTTGGCTTCGCGCTGCTTCTTGAGCAAGTAGCGCTTGGCGATCTGCAGCTTCTCGAACTCGGTATAGCCCGAGAGGTTGATGATCTCCATGCGGTCGCGCAGCGGCGGGCTGATCGTATCCAGGTTGTTCGCCGTGCAGATGAAGAGCACCGACGAGAGGTCGAACGGCAGGTCGAGGTAGTGGTCGCGGAACGTGTTGTTCTGCGCCGGGTCGAGCACTTCGAGCAAGGCCGACTGCGGGTCGCCGCGATAGTCGGAGCCGACCTTGTCGATCTCGTCGATCATCATGACCGGGTTGCGCGTTCCGGCGTCGCGCAGGGCGCGAACGATCGTCCCCGGCATCGCACCGATGTAGGTGCGCCGGTGACCGCGGATCTCGGCTTCGTCGCGCACGCCGCCCACGGACAGACGAACGAACTTGCGCCCCATTGCGCGGGCGATCGAATGCCCGAGCGAGGTCTTGCCCACACCCGGCGGCCCGACGAAGCACAGGATCGGGCCGGTCAGCTTCTTCTTCAGCTTGCCGACGGCCAGATACTCGATGATACGGTCCTTGACTTTTTCGAGGTCGTAGTGATCCTCGTCGAGGATCTCGCGCGCCTTGCGGATGTCGATCGAGTCCGGCGTCGTCTTGCCCCAGGGCAGTTGCACGAGCCAGTCGAGGTAGGTGCGGATGACCGAGTACTCGGGCGAGGCCTGCGGAACTTTCGAGAGGCGGTCGAGCTCGCGGTCAGCGGCCTTCTTGACGTCCTCCGGCATCTCGGCCTCGTCGATCTTCTTGCGCAGCTCGTTGGTCTCGGCTTGCTGCGGATCGGTCTCACCGAGCTCTTCCTGAATCGCGCGCAGCTGCTGGCGGAGGTAGAACTCGCGTTGGTTCTTCTCCATCTCGCGCTGGATGTCGCTCTGGATCTTGTGGCCCAGCTCGACGACCTCGAGCTCCTTGGTCAGGAGCATGGTGAGCCGGCGCATGCGCCGTTCGGTGTTGCGCTCTTCGAGCAGCGACTGGCGGTCGGCGGTGTCGAGCCGCATCGAGCTCGCGACGAAGTAGGTCAGGAGATTGGAGTCACTGATGTTGTTGACTTCCATCTCCATCTCACGCGGCGCTTGCGGCAGATAGCCGAGCAGCTTCGAGAAGAGACTGACCAGGTTGCGGTGCATCGCGACCAGCTCTTCGGAAGTTCTGGTCACGTCGGGGAGCTCCGTGAACGTGCCGGCCAGATAGGGTTCCGTCCGCGTGAACGAGTCGATGCGGAAAACGGCCGTGCCCCCGACGATGCAGCGAATCGTGCCGTCGGGGACCTTGATCATGCGTTGAATCGTGCCGATCGTGCCGATCCGGTGCACGTCGTCGGGCGCCGGATCCTCGGTGTCCTTGTCTTTGAGGGCGACGAGGCCGATCGGACGGCCGTCGCGCAGCGCCTCCTCGACCAGCGCGATTCCCGGCTTCTTGACGACGGCGAGCGGGATCACGGTGTTGGGAAACAACACCGCGTCTTGCAGCGGCAGGATGCCGAGCGTTTCGCTCTTGTTCTTGCTGGGGGCGGGCATCAGACGGGAACCCTTCTTACGGTCATACGAATCTCGGTTCGGTGGGTCGGGAGGTGCGCGTCCGCCGAGACCGGCAGACGAATCGTCAACATCCCGTCCCGGTACGACGCCGTGGCGTGGTCGTAGCCGATCGCCACCGGCAGATGAATTTTCTTGGCGAAGTCGCCGTACTCGATTTCCTTCATGAGCAGCGAGCCGCGTTTGTCCCGCTCGAGATCGTGACGTCGCCCCAGGATGTACAGACGGCGCTCCTCGACCATGACGCGCAACTCGGCCGGATCGGCACCGGCGATCTCGACGTTGACCACGATCGACGTGCCGTCACCGCTGAGATAAACGTCGGCGTTCGGCTCGAACCTACCAGGCCGGGCACGACGCGCTAAGTCCGCGAACATCGCGTCGAACTCGGTAAAGAAGTCGTCGCTCATTTTAGCACTCTCTGGGACACACTGCTAGGCCTGAGGGTTGCCGTTTTCCGGGCGTGGTCCCTCCACAGGCGCGCTTCGGCCTCCGGGCGCGCTTCTCCGAGCCGCCAGGGAATTTTTCTGAGACGCTTGCCGGTATCGTCGAGCGCTCGAGGGGGAATCAGCTGCTGGACGCTCGTGTCGGGCCGGAGGCGATCGATCGCTGCAAGCTCGCCGGTCCGAGGCACCGGGGGCCATTGTGTACTGGGTAAAATGTAAGCCGGCGTTCGTCGTGCTGATGGATGCAAGGGCACGGCAGCCGGCCGTAAAAGCGAACGGCCTTGAGCTTGCATCACCTGCCCGTCCTCGCTTCCGGTCTCATCGCGGCAGGGGTGACCGCCGCATTGTTCTTGTGCCGCAAATGGGCAAAGAAACCTCGGTCCGGGCCGGCAACACCATCCTCGGCCAACTGGGATACGTCCCGTGGGGCACCGCGCGCGAGGCCCGGCATCGCTTGGCGGTGAGGAGCTCTTCCGGCAGTGGCGCCACGCGCAGATGGTGGACCGTTTCGAAGCCCACTCGGCGGAGCTCGCCGCCCGCGTTCGCGCCTCGCTCGAGCCGCGAGCGGGCTAGAAGCCCGGCGAACCGCCGAGGAGGATCGCGGTGAGGGCGTGGCCCTCGCTGAGGTGGACGCACCTGCGCATGACGAGGCGGTGTTGCCCGTCGATCGTGACGTTGACCGACGCTAGCCCGCGGCCGGCCGAGATGCGAGCCCAATCGTCCGAGACGACGCCCGGCTCGATGCGCAGCGGATCGTCAGGCTCCGACTGCACGAAGACGACCTGGCCTTTTGCCAGTTGACCGGATGTCAGGTCGATCACGCTCCGCACACCTCCTGCAGCGCCGTTATCGGGTTACGGACGCCGACTGTTTAGCGCGGGAGGACCTACTGCTGCTGCTGTTGCTGCTGCGTGGTCTGAAGCAGATCCATCCCGACGTTGACGGACATCTCGCTGTGGCCCGACCCCCTATAGACGCCTCGAACCGGCGAAACGTCACGGTAGTCGCGCCCGATGGCAATCCGCACGAAGTGATCGTTGACGATCAGATCGTTGGTCGGGTCGAAGCCGACCCAGCCATACGGGGGGAGGTATGCTTCGCACCAGCCGTGGGAGGCCTCCGCGCCCAGCACGTTGCTCGTGCTGTTTCCACGGAAGATATACCCGCTCACGTAGCGGGCCGGGACGCCCGCGCTGCGCAGCACGGCAATCATGATGTGCGCGAAATCCTGACAGACGCCGGCCCGCGCGGCCAGCGCCTCGCGCACGGTCGAGCGAACGTTGGTGGCGCTGGTGTCGTAGGTCAGCCGGCTCTTGATATGGCGCGAGACGAGATGGCACCATTCGCCGATCCGCTCGCCCGGCGCCGCGAGCTCGCCCCAAAAAGCGGACAGCTCGGGAGTGAACTGGACGTAGGCGCTCTCGTGCAGATAGTCCCACATCGTCTCGTAGTCGGGGTCTTGCTCGAGCCGGGAACGTGTCGCCTCGACCGGTTCGGGCGGATCGGCCGGCGAGAGCGTCACCACGTGCGATTGGGTCGTGATCGAGAGCGAGCCGTGCCGAGCCAGCACCGCGAAGTGCTGGACGTCGTTGCCGAAGCGGTCGACGTACGAAGAGACCCGTGCATCCGGCGAGAGCGCCAGCTCGTATCTGGAGCAGAACTGCAGCGCGTCGCTGCGCGGCTGCAAGTGCATGACCGTGTAGCTCTCATGCACCGCGTCGGGATAGTAGTAGAAGGTCAGATGCGCGATCGTGTATTCCATTAGGTTAGCGAACCGCTTCCGTAGCCGGCCGATTCGACTTCCGCCGGCGTGGAGGGCAGCCGCGGGAAGTACACTTCCTCGACGTCGTGCGAGAGCAGCTCGAACTCGCCGCGAACGTTCGACCCGAACGTCTGCACGCCGCCGGTGAGAATCTCGTCGATCGAGGTGTAGTCGAAGAGCGCGCGCATGCGTCCCAGCCGGCGCTCGGCGTCGTTCGCGAACGTCGCTTCGGGACTCCCCGAGATGCGGTGCATGGCCGCGTCGATCTCACGCGTGCAAAAGCGCAGCGAGCGAGGAAAATCAGCATCGAGCGCGACGAAGGCGACGGCGTCCGACGCCTCGGGAGCGCGATGCGAGGCCTGCGCGAAAGGAACGCTCGCGCAACACATCTCCAGGAGCCGCTGCGACTCGTGCCACGGCTCGTGCTCGACCTCGAGCGCCTCAAGAATGCGCGCCGTCATGTACGCCCGCTCGACGAAGCGGCCGACCTGCAGAAAGTTCCAGCCTTCGCCGTGCGACATGGTGGCGTCGCTCATGCCGCCGAAGGCCTGCATCCAGTCCCGCACCCGCCGCAAGAACTTCGACGGACCCTCGCGCAAGACCGAGCGCACGTTCTGGTCGCCGACGTAGAGGTAGATGACGTTGACGACTTCCCAGACCTCCATCGTCAGCTCCGAACGCAAACTGAGCGCATTGGTTCGCGCGAAGCGCACGGCCGCAACGATCGAGTTCGGGTTCTCGGGATCGAACGCGCAGTGTTTGAACGCGTCGCTTGCGGCCCGTCCGTTGGTCGGAATCTTGGCGTCGGGCCGGAAGCCGGCACACTGCATCACGGAGCGCCAGAGCCGCTCGGCACGCACGTCACGCTGACCGTACTGATCCATGGCGCGCGTGTAGCTGACGTCGAGGACGCGCGCGACCGCCTCGGCGCGCTCGACGTTGCGCCCAAGCCAAAAAAACGACTCCGCGACGCGGCTCAGCATGTCGCTGAATAGCCTTTCAATCCTGGAGGACCCAGGTGTCTTTGCTGCCGCCGCCCTGCGAAGAGTTGACCACCAAAGAGCCCTCGCGCAGAGCGACCCGCGTCAGCGCCGCCGGCGGGACCGTGACCCGTTCGCCGTACAGCGCGAACGGCCGCAGATCGACCCGTCGCGGGGCGATCCGGCCCTCGATGAACGTCGGCGACGCGGAGAGCTCCACGATCGGCTGGGCGATGAAGTCGCGCGGGTTGGCCTGGATCGAGTCGTGGAACTTGTCGCGTTCCTCAGCGCTCGCGAAGGGGCCCATCAGCATGCCGTAGCCACCCGAAGCGTTCGTATTCTTGACGACCAGTTTGTCGAGGTTGGCCAACACGTGCCGCCGGTCGCCTGCGTTGGTGCAGTCGTAGGTCGGCACGTTGTTGAGGATCGGTTCCTCGCTCAGGTAGAAGCGGATCATGTCGGGAACGAAGCGGTAGATCGCTTTATCGTCGGCGACGCCGGTGCCGATCGCGTTGGCCAGCGAAACGTTGCCGGCGCGGTAGGCGTTCATCAAGCCCGTGACGCCCAGCGCCGAGTCCGAGACGAAGTAGAGCGGATCGAGGTAGTCGTCGTCGACCCGGCGGTAGATCACGTCGACGCGCTGCAGTCCCCGCGTCGTCTTGAGATAGACGACGTTGTCGACGACGATCAAGTCGCGGCCTTCGACCAGCTCCACCCCCATGCGCCGCGCCAAGAGCGTGTGCTCGAAGTAGGCCGAGTTGTAGATGCCCGGCGTGAGCACGACGATCGTGGGTTGCGACATCGCTCGCGGCGCGATGAAGCGGAGGACGTTGAGCAGTTCCGCCGGATAGTCGTCGACCGGCCGCACGGCATAGCCGCCGAAGATCGGCGGGAAAGCGCGCTTGAGGACGTCCCGGTTCTCCAGCACATACGAGATCCCCGAAGGCGTGCGACAATTGTCTTCGAGGACGAGAAACTCCCCGTTCGTGTCGCGAATCAAGTCGATGCCCGAGATGTGGACGTAGATGTCCTGCGCGACGCGAAAGTCGATCATTTCCCGGCAGTAGTGCTTCGAAGAGTAGACCAAGTCGCGCGGGATGAGCTTCTCTCGAAGAATTCGCTCTCCGCCGCGATAAAGGTCGAAGAGGAACGCGTTGAGCGCTCGCACCCGCTGTTGAATGCCGCGCTCGATCGCATCCCATTCCGCCGCAGTGATGAGGCGCGGAATGATGTCGAACGGGAACACCCGCTCGGTTCCGGCTTCGTCCGCGTAGACGGTGAACGTCACGCCGCGCTGGAGGAGCGCCGAATTCGTGGCCGCGACGCGCGCGAGGATTTCCTCACGTCCGACGCCGGCGAGGGTCCGCTCCAGCGGAACGTAATGCTTGCGCGGCTCCCCCTCGGGCGAGTAGAGTTCGTCGTAGTTCGAAGCCAGTTCGTAGTCCGGCTGGAGTTCCAGCATGGTCGGATCGGTTCGCGTATGCGGCACACGATCTCGTTAGCCAGGTGGATAACTGGTCCTGGCGAGCCTTAGAGGGGTCTGCCCAGCGCGCGAGGGGGCCCTTGACGAAGCGGCGCCGGCTCCCTCAACTCCGCCGTCCGGGCCGGCTGATGGTAAATGGTATGCGGAAGCACGGGCAGCGCGCGGCTTCGCCGCTTTCTGCAGTAGGCGGACGCTCGGGCACGAAGCCGACGGCAACGTGCCGCTTCGGAAGGGACCGCTTCACCGTGAAAATGTCGTTTGCACTTCGTACGTTCGGAATGGGTTTCGTGGCCGGGCTTCGCTCCATGGCGGCACCGGCCGTCTCGCTGGCGGTCACGGGCAGTCCCCTCGCGCTGCCGGCCGGCATATTGGCTGCCGGCGAACTGCTGGCGGACAAGCTTCCGATCACGCCCTCTCGCCTCGAGCCGCCCGGGCTCGGCGTGCGCGTGCTCTCCGGCGCGTACTGCGCTTTCGTGCTGGCCGACGCGTTCGACGGCGACATCGGCTGCGGTCTGTCAAACGGAATTCTCGGCGCGCTCTCGGGGGCGTGGGCCGGCTACCACTTGCGAAAGAAGCTCGACGAGTCGACGCCCGTCCCCGACATCTTCTTGGGAATGGCGGAGGACGCGATTGCGTTTGGCGGAGCGTTCTTGCTGGCAAAGCGAGACGAGGTCCAGGCGCAAAGCGACAACGGGAGCGGAAGTGTGGCCTCGTCCGGCAGCGGCGGCTGATCCACGGGTCGCCCGCACGCACACGAAGCGTAGCGAACGCGTGCCCAGTGCTTGCTTTCGCGCCCGACAAATGGCGATGATCGAAGTTGCTTTTGGCGCGGCGAAGAGCGGCCGGGCGAGCGTACAGCGTTCAAGCGCTAACGCATCAAGGAGGGTCGCTCGTCAGACATAGCTCGCACGCTCTGCCCGCCAAGTTCAAGCGATACCGCCGACAACCGATAAAATTCATAGGGCGTTCACTGAAATGCCATAACTTAAGCACGTGTCACAAAGATACTTAATGAGATGACCAGCGACAATTCGGCGGAGCTCGACCGAAGGTTGAAAGCCCTCCTAGACGAGGGGGATTTCAACGTAAAGCAGGTCGGAGCTGCCACCTACGACGTTTCCTTCCGGGGCGAGCTTCGCGAGTGGACGGTCACGGTCCGACTCACCGACACCTGGGTTCTGCTGCGCGCCTACGTCATGCGGCTTCCGGAGAGCGTGCCGATTCGCTCGATGCTCCTGCAGAGCGCACTCGAGATCAACGGTGACTTACCGCTCGGTAAGTTGTCCATCGAGGGAGACAGCCTGTACCTCGACATCGAGTATCGGGCCGAACACCTCGATCCCAGCGTGCTGAGTAACCTTTTGCGGCTCGCGGTGAACGTCGGGGACGACGAATACCCCAAGCTTTTCCGGATCGCGTCGGGCGACGTGGTGCTCAAGGCGCTGGAAACCTCGTTCCAAATTCGCAAGCCTGCCTAACTTTCGCCTCAAGCGTTCCTCCGATGCGCTCGCAGCCAAGCCACGAGCGCATCGCCGTTGAGAACGGCCTCGCGTTCGTTCACCAGCGCCCGCTTGCCGAATTTGTCGAGCACAAGGGTGAGCAACGCGGCCCCTTGGGCGTCGCGAAAGATCGCACTTCAGGGCGCATCGAGGCGCCTTCACGAAGCGTGATCCGCGCTGCGCGCAACAACCGGAGCCCCTCCGCGACTTCGGTCGGATCCCAAAGCGTGAAGCGCTCGAAAGCTGCGCTTTGCACGCGATCGGACGTGACGCTCGCTCGTGCCAGCACGTCGTCGTCCAGGTGAAGGACGTCCAGGCGGGCGGCCCACGCTTGCTCGCTTGCTCGCTTGAGAAGGCTGCCTGGCGCAGATTCATCCAGCCTCGCCGCAACGTCGTACGCCATGTCTTAAGGCGCCTTAACGTGCCGTCGGGAAACGCACGCGATAGTTCGTCCCGGCGTGGTCATGCCGCACGTCCTCGCCGAGGATTCCGGCGGCGTGTCGCTCGGAACCGCAGACCACGCGCCGTTCTTCGGCGTTGTCGTAGCAGCGGTCGCGCTACCGTTCCTAAAACCATGGACATTTATCCCACCGGGAATAGGCGTCCACTGGCGCCGGGCGAACGCGTGCTCCCGCTGCAAACATCCGGCTCGCGTTCTGCGGCGTCAGGCTGCGAGCGCCGGTCTGTCGTCATCACTGCCTAAAAAGAGTTCATTGCGATGCGAGTGCTGGATTGGCTGGGCGCACTGTGCTGGTTGTCTGCGCGTTGTGCGACGTTTTTCTGCACTTGGCAAAACGATAATGGCATCGCAACACCAATGCAATGCGGCAACGCTGGGCCGGACTGCGCACGCGCGGTGACTAAGACTAAGGCGGCTCTCCGCTACAACGACCACCACTCTGCGGATCCGGGGACGCGGGTCAGCGGAGGTGGAGGGAGTGGGGCTGGGCAGTTAGGGCGTCGAGCGTCGTCAGGAGCGCGAGGTGGGGGAGGGCGGCTTGCATGCCGCGGGCGGCGGGGGCGAAGCCGGGGGTGGCGGCATGAGGATTGAGCCAGACGAGCGCGGCGCTTCGCTTGCGGATGTCGCGGAGGGCGGATTCGAGTTGCGGGATCTCGCCGGCGTCGAGGCCGTCGCTGTAGATTACGGTGACGGTGTCTTCCGTGAGGCGGCAGCTGCCGAAGGCACGCACAAAGGCGGCGAGATTGGCGCCGATGCGGGTGCCGCCGCCCCAGGTGGCTCCGAGGTCGTAGAGCCGCGGCTCGGCGCGTTTGGCGAGGGCGCGCAGGTCGCGCGTGACCTCTCGTAAGTCCGTGCTGAAAAGAAAGACGCTCGCGCGGGGGGAACGCACGGCGAGCGCGTAGGCAAACTGCAGCATGCGCGGAGCGTGCGGCGCCATCGAGCGGCTTCCGTCGAGCAGCAGCACCAGGCGCGGATTGCGGTGCGGATGCCCGAGACGGTGCAGAACGACCGGGTCGCCGCCGGTGTGGAGACTGGCGCGCAGCGTGCGGCGCAGGTCGAAGCGAGGGCCGCGCGGCAGCGGCTTCCAGCGGCGCGTTCGTCCGAGCCGCAGGCTCGCCAGCAGCCGGTCGACGGCCGCGAGCATCTCGGCGAGCCCCTCCTGCGGGATCGGCGGCGGCTCGCCGCTGCCCGGAGCGGGACTGTAGCGCGCTCGCAGGCGCTGCCAAGCGGCGACGCTGGTCTCGGCCGATTCGTCGTCCTCCACCCGACGCCGCTTGGGCGGGGCCGTCGCCGGACGGGCCTCGGGACGCGTGTGCCTGGCGGCATTCGGCGGTTGACGCTTGCCCCGCGGCTCCAGGAAGAACGCGTCGAACGCGCGCTCGAACGGCGGGATCTCCTCGGCTTTCGAGCAGCAGACCAGACGCAGCGCGGCCCGGGCGCGCGGACGATCGGTGACGCCGACCGTCTCGAGCGCGCGCAGGGCGTCGCTGGCCTCCGCGTGGCCGAGCGAAAAGCCGTGCTCGCGGCGCAGCAGCGTGCAGAACTCGAGCACGCCGCCGAGCAGATCGCGCCGGCTCAACCGCGGCGCGCGCGCACCGTGCCCAGGCCGAAGTCGGAGCCGCTCTCTTCGGGCGGCGCCGGCGGCGCGCCGTCGCTCGCGAGCAGCGGCTCGTAGCGCGGGCGCTGCGCGCGTAAGCGTTCCCAATCCTCGCGCACCTTCAGGATGCAGCCCATCGTCGCGTCGAGCGTCTGCGCGTCGAGCGCGTCGCGGTGCAGACGCACGAGCGCCAGGGCCCAGTCCAGGCTCTCGGCGACGCCGGGCACTTTTTCGAACGGCTGCTGGCGCGCCCACGCCATGAACGCCGCGATCCGCGCAGCCAAGCGCAGGTCGATCCCCGGCAGGCGCGCGCGCAAGATCTCGACTTCTTGTTCGGGATTGGGATATTCGAGCCACAAGTACAGGCAGCGCCGGCGCAGCGCGTCCGACAGCTCGCGCGTCCGATTCGAGGTGAGGATCACGGCCGGTCGCTGACGCGCGCGAATCGTGCCGAGCTCGGGGATCGTCACTTGGAATTCGCCGAGCACTTCAAGCAGAAATGCCTCGAAGGCTTCGTCGGCACGGTCGACCTCATCGATCAGCAATACCGGGGCGCGTTCCTGAGTGATCGCCTCGAGCAGCGGCCTGCGCAGCAGAAACGCTTCGCCGAAGATCTGCGCTTCCCGCACTTCGAGCGAGCTGCCGTCGTTCTCCGTCATGCGGATGCGCAGGAGCTGCTTGGGATAGTTCCACTCGTACAGGGCGCTGGCGGCATCGAGGCCTTCGTAGCACTGCAAGCGGATCAACCGCGTGCCGAGCGCCTCGGCGAGCACTTTCGCGCTCTCGGTCTTGCCGACGCCGGCCGGGCCTTCGATCAACAAGGGTTTCTCGAGCGCAAGCGTCAGCTCGAGCGCGGTCGCGAAGTCCTCCCCGACGATGAAGCCGCGCTCGGCGAAGCGCTCGCGAATCCGCTCAGCGATCACGGGTCGCTTCCGGCTCGCACGTTGCCGGCGGCAGCGCTCAGATAGCGGTCGGGTTCGGCGGCGAACGCGGCGCGGCAGTGCGCGCAACAGAAGTAATAGGTTTGCCCGGCGTGCTGCGCGCGATGCCGCGCGCCGGCTACGTCGACTTCCATGCCGCACACTGGATCGAGCGCCGCTGGAACGGCGTCGCGAGCCGAATCCGTTTCGAGCGGCTCCGTCAGCGCCGGCGTCGCAGCGATCACCTCGGCTAGGATCGAGACCGCGACTTCGCCCGGGCTGCGCGCGCCGATGTCGAGGCCGACCGGATTGCGGATCGTGGCCAGACGGTCCGTCGCGACACCGCTTTGCGCGAGCACGCCGAGCACGTTGGCCGCGCGCTTGCGGCTCGCGAGCAAGCCGACGAAGCCCAGCGGACGGCCTGCCAGCAGCGTCTCGAGGGCGGCTTCGTCGTAGTGACCTTGCGATGCGACGACCGCGCCCAAACGCGCGCGACCGCCCGGTCCGTGCTCGTCGAGAAAGGCCGCCAGCTCGTCGAGCCGGCGGAACCGCACGCCGCCGCTCGCCGCGCTTTGCGCCGCGTCGGCCAGCTCGTCGTCGGCCGCGAACCGCACGACCTCGTATTCGAGGGCTGCAGCAAGCAGTGCGAGCGCTTGCGCTACCGGCGTGAATCCGATCACCGCAAGCCGCCGGGCGGGCACGTGCGGCTCGATGTAGACGTCGACCGCGCCTTCGGAGGCGCATCCCATCGGCACGACGACGCGTTCGCCGTTGCCCGCCTCACCGGCCTGCGCCGCATCGGGACGGATCTGCAGCAGGTGCGGACGGCCGCTCGCGAGCGCGCCGAGGGCCTGACGGCGCACGATGTCGCGCGAACACGAACCGCCGACGAAGCCCTCCATCCGGCCGTCGGGGAACACGACGGCGCGGTCGCCCAAGTGCGAGCTGACCGGCGAGCTGCGGTTCACGACCGTCGCCACGGCGAAGCTGGCGCGTTCGCGCTCGAGCTCGGCCAGCCGTTCGAAGAAGTTCACGGCCTCAGACTCGCGCCTCGCGAATCGCGCGCCATACCTTCTCCCGGGTCAGCGGCATGTCGATGTGCTTGACGCCCAGCGGCGCGAGCGCGTCCATCACCGCGTTGACGAACGCCGCCGGCGAACCGACATTGGGACTCTCGCCCACGCCCTTGGCGCCGATCGGATGGTGCGGACTCGGCGTGCAGGTGCTGTCGGTCTCCCAGTGCGGCGTCTCCAGCGACGTCGGAATCAAGTAGTCGCTGAAGTTCGTGTTGAGGTGGTTGCCCTCGGAATCGTAGGCGATCTCCTGCATGAAGGCGATC
This sequence comes from Vulcanimicrobiaceae bacterium, assembly GCA_052267165.1. Classification (GTDB taxonomy): domain Bacteria; phylum Vulcanimicrobiota; class Vulcanimicrobiia; order Vulcanimicrobiales; family Vulcanimicrobiaceae; genus CAWICD01. Next base: position 49,873 of record JBKQHO010000021.1, read on the forward strand.
GCGAAACCTTCGGTCAGGCCGCCGTGGATCTGACCTTCGACGATCATCGGATTGATGACCGTCCCGCAGTCGTCGATCGCGAGGAACCGCCGCACCTTGGCGCTGCCCGTCTCCGCGTCGACGTCGACCACGGCCAGATACGCGCCGTGCGGGAACGTCAGATTGGGCGGGTCGTAGTAGAAGGTCGCCTCGAGGCCGGGTTCGGTGTCGGGCGGCGGGTTGGTGTATGCCGCGAACGCGATCTCTTTCATCGTCACGTTCTTGCCCGGCATGCCCTTGAGGTGGAAGGCGTGATCCTTCCACTCGACGTCATCGACGGCCGCCTCGAGCAGGTGCGCCGCGATCTTCTGCGCCTTCTCGCGGATGCGCCGCGCCGCCAGCGTGATCGCGCCTCCGGCGACGGGCGTGCTGCGGCTTGCGTAGGTGCCAAGACCGTAGGGCGCGGTGTCGGTATCGCCTTCTTCGACCATGATGTTCTGCGCGTCGAGGCCGAGCTCTTCGGCGACGATCTGCGCCCAGGTGGTCTCGTGTCCTTGCCCTTGCGATTTCGTTCCGGCGCGCACGATGCCGGAACCCGTCGGATGGATGCGGATCTCGGCGCTGTCGAACATCTTGATGCCCATGATGTCGAAGTGTTTGCTGGGTCCCGCTCCGACCGCTTCGGTGAAGGTCGAGATGCCGATGCCCATCAGCTCGCCGCGCGCACGTTTCTCCGCCTGTTCGCGGCGCAAGCCGTCATAGCCGATCTTGCACAGCGCCTTCTCCAGCGTCAGCTGATAGTCTCCGCTGTCGTAGACGAAACCGAGCGCGGAGCGATACGGGAATTGCTCCTTGCGCACGAAGTTTTGGAGGCGCAGCTGGGCGGGGTCGATCCCCAAGCGCCGCGCCAGTACGTCCATGCCGCGCTCGATCGCGAACGACGCCTCGGTGACCCGGAACGAGCAGCGATAGGCGACACCGCCAGGAGCTTTATTGGTGAAGTACGCATCGAGTTCGGTGAAGGCGACGGGGAAGTCGTACGAGCCCGTCACGATGCCGAACATGCCAGCCGGGTACTTCGTCGGGTCGGCTGCGGCGTCGAAGGCGCCGTGATCGGCGACGGTCGTCACTTTGAGCGCGTTGACCTTGCCCGCCTTGCTCGCGCCGATCTCGACGCTCATGTGGTAGTCGCGCGCGAAGCCGGTCGTGGTGAGGTTCTCGGTGCGCGTCTCGACCCACTTGACGGGAACGCCGAGCGTGACCGACGCGACCGCCGCCACGACGTAGCCGGCGTAGACCGGGACCTTGTTGCCGAAGCCGCCGCCGATGTCGGGCGAGATGACGTGGATCTTGTCCTCGGGGATCCCGGTCACGAGCGAGACGACGGTCCGGTGCGCGTGCGGCGCCTGCGAGGTGAGATACAGCGTGAGCCTGCCCGTGGCCCCGTTCATGTCGGCGATCGCGCCGCACGGCTCGAGCGGGGCGGGATGGCAGCGCTGAAAATAGACCTTCTGCTCGATGCGCACGTCCGACGCGGCCAGCGCCGCTTCGGTCGCCTCGCGCTGACCGACTTCCCAGTGGTAAATGTGGTTGGTCTTGTTCTCGCGGTCGTCGCGCAGAATGACCGCGTCGGTCTTGGCCGCGAACGGGTCGACCACCAGCTCGAGCTGCTCGTACTCGACGACGACCGCTTCGACGCCGTCGAGCGCCGCCTCGCGCGAGGTCGCGACCACGCCCGCGACTTCCTGATATTGATACAGTGCTTTACCGACGGCGAGCACCATCTGCTTGTCGTACCCGTGGAACGTTGGAATCCAGCCCAGGCCCGCCGCGACGAGGTCCTCGCCGGTCAGCACGGCCTTGACGCCCGGGACGGCCAGCGCAGGCGCCTTGTCGATGCTCTTGATGCGCGCGTGCGGATAGGGGCTGTGCACGATCGCGAGATAGAGCATGTGCGGCAGCACGATGTCGTCGAGATAGCGGCCGCGGCCTTGGATGAAGCGCGGATCCTCCTTGCGCTTCATTGCGACGCCGATGGAGTGAGGAGCCTGCGTTTTGCCGTCGATCGTTGCGCTCACGTCGTTCCCCTTGGCTTCAGCCGGCTGCGGCGACAGGCTCGCCGGCCGCGACTTCGGCCGTCTCGGCGGCGGCCATCATTTCAGCTGCTTGCTGGACGGCTTTGACGATGTTCTGGTAGCCGGTGCAGCGGCACATGTTGCCCGAGAGCCCCTCGCGAATCTGCTGCTCGTCGGGGTGCGGATTCTGTTTGAGCAAGACGCTCGCGGTCATCAGCATCCCCGGCGTGCAGTAGCCGCACTGGAGCCCGTGACAATCCCAGAAGGCCTGCTGCAACGGGTGGAGCTTGCCGCCCTGCGCGAGCCCCTCGACGGTCGTGATCTCGTGTCCGTCGGCCATGACCGCCAGCATCGTGCACGACTTCACGGCGCGCTCGCCGTCCATCACCACCACGCAGCAGCCGCAGCTCGACGAGTCGCAACCGACGTGCGTGCCCGTCAGCCCGAGCGATTCGCGCAAGAAGTAGGCGAGCAGCACACGCGGCTCCACGTCGCGCTCGTAGGCCGTTCCGTTGACCGTGACGTAGATCTTCATCGCAGGCTACCCACCCCCAGGTTTTCGAAGCTTCGCGTGAGCGCGCGTCCGACGAGAACGCCCGCCATCTCGCGCTTGAACTCGGCCGATCCGCGGCCGTCGCCGATGGGATCGCTGGCCTTCTTCGCTGCCTGCGCGGCCGCGCGGATCGCGTCTTTGCTCGGTCGCGCGCCGCGCAGCAGCTGCTCCGCTTCCGCGACGCGCAGCGCCTTCGGCCCGACGGCGCCGATTGCGACGCTCGCCTCCGCGACCGTTCCGTCGGCCGCCAGCGTCACTTGCACGCCGGCCGCGGCCGTCGCGAAATCACCGACCTTGCGTTCCAGCTTCTCGTAGGCGCCCGCGGTGCGCGCGCCCGGGGTCGGAAAGCGCACCTCGAGCGCGAGCTCACCCTCTTCGACCGCGGTCGTGAACAGATCGATGAGGAAGTCGTCGATCGGGACCACGCGGTTACCCTTCGTGCCGCGGACCACGACCGACGCGCGGCCGGCGACGGCGGCGACGCCCCAGTCCCCGGCCGGATCGCTGTGGCAGAGGCTGCCGACCACGGTGCCCATCTGACGGACGACCGGATCGGCGACCAGCGTCGCCGTTTCGGCGATCAAACGATAACCACTACTAACTGCAAGGCTCGACTCGAGCGCAGCGTCGCGCGTTCCGGCGCCGATGCAAAGCGCACCGTCGCGCTCCTCGAGGTAGGAAAGTTCTTCTATCGGATTGATGTCGACGAGCACGCTCGGCCGTGCCAAACGGTAGCGCATCGCGGGAATCAAGCTCTGCCCGCCCGCCAGGATGCGCGCCTCGGAGCCGTGTTCGGCGAGCGCGGCCAGAGCTTCGTCGACCGAGTGCGCTCGAAGGTACTCGAAGGAAGCCGGAAACACCGGGTGCCACCTCCTCGAAAGACTGCCTGCCGTAGCTCCAAGTCCCGCAGCCCATAACTGCGTACACTTAGGAAGGGCTTCCCTTCACCGTAAGTAACTCCTTCGTACGAGGTTAGGCGTGTGACCACACCACCGCGGGTGGCCGCCGTAGTCTTGGCGGCGGGGGCTTCCAGCCGCATGGGAAGCCACAAGCTCCTCTTGCCGCTCGCAGGTGAGAGCCTAGTCCGGCGCGCGGTGAGACGGGTTCTGTCCGCCCCCTTCACCGGCACGCTGGTCGTGCTCGGCCGCGATGCCCCGCGGGTCGCCGCCGAGCTCGAGGGCCTGCCGGTCACCCTCGTCGAGAACCCACGCTATGCGGAGGGTTTGGCCGGCTCGTTCCGAGCCGGTGCCGCGGCCGTGCCGGGCGACGTCGAGGCGGCGGTCTTCACCTTCGCCGACCGTCCCTTCGTGACGGCCGAGCTCTATCGCCGCGTTCTCGAGGCGTACGCGCGCCGGCGCCCGTTGCTCGTGGCCGGGCGCTATGGCGACGTCCTCGCGCCGCCGCACCTCATTCGGCGCGACCTGTTCGAGCGCGTCGCGAACGAGGGCGTCGGCATTCGCCCGTTGCTCGAGTCGCACGCCGTCGACAGCCTCGTGCTGGACTTCCCGCACCAGGCGCTGATCGACGTCGACGAGCCGGCCGATTACGAACGCGCCCTCCGGCTGGTCGCGGCGGAGGCGGCAGGATGACCGCCGGCGGCCGCGTGCGCAGCGTCGAGCGCTTGGAGGCGCGCTTGCGCAAGCTGATCGACGACGGCACCTACCCGCCCGGCTGCATCCTCTCGCAGGTTCAGCTGGCGCGCATGCTCGGCGTCAGCCGCACGCCGCTCCGCGAGGCGATGCGGCGGCTCGAGGCCGAGGGACTCATCGAGTGCGAGCAAAACCATCGGGCGCGCGTCACCCTGCTCGACGCCGAAAGTCTCGACGTGCTCTACACCGATCGCATCCTGCTCGAGGCGGCAGGCATCAAAGTCACGGTCCCGCGGCTGAGCGAAGTCGACCTCAACGCGCTGCTCTCAACCCTGGCGGCACTGCGCGTAGCCACGACCCAGGAAGACCCGGGCGCCCAGGACCGGGCCCGCCGCTCCTTCCATCGCCAGCTCGTCGGCCGCGCCGGAAAGCGTCTGCGAGCCGCGATCAGCGAACAGTTCGAACGTTGCGAAACGCATCGCCGGCGGCGCGTTCCTTTACCCGGTGACGCGCTCGAGGCGTATACCGCCATCGCCGGGGCCTGCATCGCGCGCGACGGCGATGCGGCGTCCGTGCTCACCGAGCGCTTCGAGGCCGAGCTCGCGCGGCGCGTCTTGATGACCGTGAACGCACGCTACGAGCCCGTTGCGACCCGAATCGCCGTGCAAATGCTGGACGGCAGCCGGCCTGCGAGGGTCGTGGCGCAGCGCCCAGCAGGCTGCTAGTGCGGGCGGACGCGGTAGATGTTGCCGGTGGAATCGTCGGCGACGAATAGGCTGCCGTTGCTGCCGACGGCGAGCCCGGTAGTGCGCCCGATACGATTGCCCGACGCGTCCTGAAAGCCGTCCATGAAATCCGTCCACTGTTTGGTCAAGTCGCTCCAATCGACCGCGGTCGCGGGCGCTTCGCCCGAGAACGGCACGTAGGCGACGTGCGGACCGTCGCACGGAACACTGCCGCAGGTATGCCACGAGCCGTGCATCGAGACGAACGCTCCGCCGCGGTAACTTGCCGGAAACGTGTAGGGTCCGCTCTGCGACGCCGGATAGAAGACGGCTGCGATGATCGTCGAGTAGGCTGGAAACTCGACCAGCGGAGCCACCGTTGCCGCGCAATTATCGCTTCCGCCGCCGTAGTCGAGGTGGTTCTCTTCGCACACGGGCCAGCCGTAATCGGCGGGCGTGCCGTGCGACGAAACGTCGTCGAAGAACTCGTACGGATGCCCGGCCGGGAGGTCGTCCTGACCGGCGCCGCCGGCCCACAGCGCGCCGCTCGAGTCCCGGGCCAGCGCGATGGCGTTGCGGATCCGGGTGGCGCGGGTCGTCATCCCGCTACCGTCGAGATTCATCTGTTGGATGGTGGCGCGCGTCGGGTCGATCTCGGTGCAGGCGTTGCAAGACGAGCCGACGCCGACGAAAAGCGAGCTCGAGCCGACTACGACAGAAGTCGTACGATGGACGTCGCCGTCGCTGCCGGCCGGAATGCCCCCGGTCCGGACCGAGGCGATCTTTAGGGGATTCGCTTCGGAGAGATCGCCGGTGTGATAGGGCATTCGCCAAACGCCGTATTGGGTCGAAGCGTAAACATAGCCGTTACCGTAGGCGACGCCGGCCGTCGGGCTATCCGGAAACGTCGCAAAGACTTGGGGCGACCAGGCGGCCCCGGCCGCGTCGGCGCCGGGGACGATGTAGACGCTCGCTCCCGACGTACCGACCAGCAGGTCGCCGTTGGGCAGGGTCGCGAGCTCGCGCGCGCCGGGCACATTCGCGATGGTGCTCGAGCTGAAGCCGCTCGCCAACGTGATGACGGCGGCCGTCGGGGGCGGCGTCGCGCCCGGCGATCCCGACGCCCCCGGAGCGGCATTGGCTTGGGTTCCAGCTCCGCCGGACCCGCCTCTGCCGCAGGCCGAGAGCAGACTCAGGGCTGCCAGCCCCAGCGCATTCCGAAAAAAGATTTCCATCAGCCACCCACTCATACCCATCATCGAGGGTGCTTGCCCGGGGCCGCCGGCGGGTCCCGGCGCCGGTTTTATTCACACCTTACACAGTCCATGTGGATAGTAAAAATTTGTAAAAAGAACCGCAATGTTTGGGCTTGACGCCAACTGCCTGACAGATTAAGGATGCTTAACCCGGCGCCGGGCCGACGAAAAGGGCTCCGCTCGCGCGGGGCCCTTTCGTAGTTCGTATGAGCGGTTCGTAACCTCGGAAAACCGAGCTTACATCATGTCGTAGCCGCCGCCCATTCCGTTCATACCGCCGCCCGGAGGCCCGTCTTTCTTGGGCTCCGGCTTGTCGGCGATCAGCGTCTCGGTCGTCAGAATGAGCGCGCCGATCGAGGCCGCGTTCTGAAGGGCCGAGCGGGTGACCTTGAACGGCTCGACGATGCCCGCCGTGAACATGTTGACCAAGTCGCCGCTCATCGCGTCGAAGCCTTCGCCGGCCTTCGCCGCTCTGACGCGCTGCACTTCGACCGAGCCTTCGTAGCCGGCGTTCTCAGCGATCTGGCGCAGCGGCTCCTCGAGCGCGCGGCGGATGATGTCCCAACCGATCTTCTCGTCGTGCGCACCGGAGGTACCGTTCGTGGCCTGCTTGATGTGCGCGTCGAGGGCTTTCTGGGCGTGGATCAGCGAGCTGCCGCCGCCGGGGATCATGCCTTCCTGAACCGCTGCGCGGGTCGCCGAAAGCGCATCCTCGATGCGGTGCTTCTTCTCTTTGAGTTCGGTCTCGGTCGCTGCGCCGACTTGGATGACGGCGACGCCGCCCGACAGCTTCGCCAAGCGCTCCTGGAGCTTCTCGCGATCGAAATCCGAATCGGTCTCTTCGATTTGGCGCTTGATCTGCTCGATGCGGCCCTTGATCGCGTCGTCCTTGCCCTTGCCGTCGATGATGGTGGTCTCGTCCTTGGTGACCTTGACCGTCTTGGCTTGGCCGAGCAGGTCGGGCGTGACTTTGTCGAGCTTGAGCCCCAGCTCTTCGCTGACGACCGTCGCGCCGGTGAGGGTCGCGATATCCTTGAGCATCTCTTTGCGGCGGTCGCCGAAGCCCGGCGCCTTGACGGCGACGGTCGTGAACGTTCCGCGCAGTTTGTTGACGACCAGCGTTGCCAGCGCTTCACCTTCGACGTCTTCGGCGATGATGAGCAGCGGCTTCTGCACCTGCACGATCTTCTCGAGCAGCGGCAGAATGTCGGCGATCGCACCGATCTTACGCTCCGTCACGAGGATGAACGGATCGGCCAGAACCGCTTCCATGCGCTCGGAATCGGTCACCATGTACGGCGAGATGTAGCCCTTGTCGAACTGCATGCCGTCCTTGGTCTCGACCTCGGTCTTCATGGTCTTCGACTCTTCGACCGTGATCACGCCGTCTTTGCCGACGGCCTGCATCGCTTCGCTGATGAGCTTGCCGATCTCCGGATCGTTGGCCGAGATCGAGGCGACTTGCGCGATCTTCTCCGGCGTATCGACCTTCTGAACCAGCTTTTCCATCTCGGAGACGGTCAGCTCGACCGCGTGCTCGATGCCCTTCTTGATGAGAAGCGGATTCGAGCCGGCCGTGACGTTGCGCAGACCTTCGCGGATGATCGCCTGGGCGAGCACCGTCGCGGTGGTCGTGCCGTCGCCGGCGATGTCGTTCGTCTTGGATGCAACTTCCTTGACGAGCTGCGCGCCCATGTTCTCGAACGTGTTGGGAAGCTCGATCTCCTTGGCGATCGTGACGCCGTCGTTGGTGATCGTCGGCGACCCGAACTTCTTGTCGAGCACCACGTTACGGCCCTTCGGGCCGAGGGTTACCTTGACCGCATCGGCAAGGATGTTTGCGCCGCGCTCGAGCGCGCGACGCGCGGACTCGTCAAATACGAGTTCTTTTGCTGCCATGTCTTCTTACCTAAACTCCTGCGGGGACTTTCGAATCGGTGAAGACGGCGAGCACGTCCTTTTCCGAAATGATGAGGTACTCTTTGCCGTCGATTTTCACTTCACTACCCGAGTACTTCGAATAGATGATCTTGTCGCCGACCTTCACGTCCAATGGAAGCTTGGTGCCGCTGTCGAGCGTGCGGCCGGAACCGACCGCCAGCACCTTGCCCTCCTGGGGCTTTTCCTTGGCGGTGTCGGGCAGGAAAACGCCGCCTGACGTCTTGTCCGACTGCTCGACGTGCTCGACGACCAACCGATCGCCCAAGGGCCTAAGATTCACGTATAAGACCTCCACGGATCTCTTGCTTGGAAAGGGGACCATTAGCACTCGTGGCAGATGTCTGCCAGCGTCGAAGATATTAGCAGACTCCCCCGGAGAGTGCAAGTGGCAGCAAGCGGCCCCGGGCTTGGGTAGTCCCAGCGTGCCCGTCCGAGCGCCGGCCATGCCGCAGCTCGGCCTGCCGGCACCGGCCAGGGCGCCGGTCTCGGTGGGGGTCTTGTCCCCGACCTTAGTGCAGGATCGCGGCGCGCAGCGGATCGATCCCGTACTGGATGATCAGCTGCAGCGGAGCATCGGGCGCGCCGAGGTGGGCAGCCTTCATGATCGAGTAGACCACGAAGAACGTTGCGGCGAAGACGGAAAAGCGGCGCGCGGATGCCTCGGAACCCTCGCGGAACAGCGGCACGAGGAAGACGACCATGGCGACGATCATCCCCACGAAGAACGCCGGAGCCTTGAGCGCCTCGTTCCAAACCGGTCCGGTCGGGATCGAGACGGCGGTCTCGATCATCGAGTGGACGCCGGCGACCGCCAAATAGGCAGCCGCCACCATCCCAAGCGTCTGCAGCGCACCCACGAGCGGCGCCAGGCTGGATCGGCGGGAAGCGCCCCACGGCGAAGACGGAAGCCCGGACATACTATAGTCATCGGCCGTCGCCCGGCATTCTTCGCTTGCTGGGAGTCGCGCAAGGCCGCCCGTCGAAAGTGTGATCCGTGCAGCAAGGGACTTTCGGCCCTCGCAACGTCGTCGTGGCCGGCGAGGCGCCGTGAGGGCGGAGCTGATCGTCGACCTGGACGCCTTGCGCGGCAACGTCGCGCGGCTCGCAAAGCTGGTGGCGCCGTCCCACTACGCCGCCGTGCTCAAGGCGAACGCCTACGGACACGGCCTGGTCGCCATCGGCCGGGCCCTGGCGGACCAGGTGGCCGGGTTCTGCGTGTATCGCGCCGATGAAGCCCTGATGCTGCACGAGGCCGGGATCGCCCGTCCGATCCTGGTGCTGGGACCGGTCGAGCCGCGCGAGCTCGACGGCCTGCACGCCGCCGGCGCCGCGCTGACGCTCTGGAACGAGGGCGCGTTCCTGAACGAGCTGTGCGCGGTCGCGGCCCGGCGCGGCGCGCCGTTCGGCGTGCACGCCAAAATCGACACCGGCGTCACCCGGCTGGGTCTGGACGCGGTGCGGGCCGCGCCGGCGCTGGCCCGCTATCTGACGTTGCCCGAGCTCGATCTGCGCGGCGTCTTCACGCATCTCGCCGCAGTCGAAGAGCTCGAGCTCGGCTTCACGCGGGAACAGCTCGCGCGTTTCGAACGGGCGCTCGCGCCGCTCGACGCGCTGCTGCGCGAGCGCCGCGTCCGCCGGCACGTCGCCGCATCTGCGGCAGCGATGCTCTTTCCGGCGCTGCGCCTCGACGCCGTGCGGGCCGGGATAGCGACGTACGGGATCTGGCCGTCCGACCAAACCCGCGACGCCGTCGCGCACCGGCTCGAGCTCGAGCCAGCGCTGAGCTGGCACACGGACCTGGTCGTCGTGCGCGAAGTCGAGGCGGAACGTTCGGTCGGCTACGGCTGCACGTACCGGACCACGCGCGACTCGCGGATCGGCCTGCTCCCGATCGGCTACGCGGAGGGGCTTCCGCGCGGGCTGGCGCGCGACGCGACGGCGCTGGTGCGCGGCCGGCACGTTCCGATCGTGGGGCGCGTCTGCATGAACATGGCGTTCGTCGACGTCACCGATGTCGCGGACGCGCGCCCGGGCGACCGGGTGACGCTCATCGGGCGTGACGGCGCGGCGTGCATCGAAGCCAACCAGCTCGGCGCTTGGGCCGGCACGATCGGCTACGAGATCGTCGCCCGCCTTCCCGAAGCGCTGCCGCGGCGTTACGTCGAGAACGCCGCGATCGCTTCGGCTAAGTCCAGCGTTCCTTCGTAGAGCGCGCGCCCGACGATCGCGGCGTCGACGTTGTCGGGCGTGCCGGCGGCCAGCGCGCGCACGTCGTCGAGCGTCTTCGCGCCGCCGCTGGCGGTCACGCGCAGCGTTCCGAGCGCAGCCACGCCGGCCAGCGCCGCCACGTCGTAACCCGTTCCCGCGCCGTCGCGACCAATCTCGGTGTAGACCACGCGTCCGATCCCCCAGCTCGCGAGCTCTCGCACGAACGCGTCGCGGTCGAGCGTGCTGGCCCGTTGCCAACCGCGGATCGCGACCTCGCGGCCGCGCGCGTCGACGCCGGCGACGATCCGCTCGCCGAACGCTTCGACGACCGCTCGCGCCTCGTCGCGCTGCTCGACGAGCATCGTGCCGAGCACGACGTAGGCTGCTCCGGCCTCGAAACGCGCGCGCACGTCCGCGGCGCTGCGCACCCCACCGCCGGTCTGCACCGGAACGCCGGCCGCGCTGCAGATCGCACGCAAGGCCGCAAGGTTCTCGCCGGTGCCGAAGGCGCCGTCGAGATCGACGACGTGCAGACGCTGCGCTCCGGCCGCGACGAAGCCGCGCGTGCGCGCGACGGGATCGTCGTCGTAGCGCGTCTCGCGGGCCGGATCGCCGTAGAGCAGCCGTACGCAGCGGCCGCCGCGCAAGTCGATCGCCGGTACGATCGTCAGCGGGCGCCGCGCATCCTTCGACCCTTCGACGGGCTCAGGGTGACGGTGGGGTGGCTCGCTCACGAATTTGTCTTCCTGGGCTTGTCGAAGGGTCGAAGGATCGCCAGAAAGTTGTCGAGCAGCTTTGCGCCGGTCGCCTGGCTCTTCTCGGGATGGAACTGCGTGGCCATGACGTTGTCGCGCGCGACGATCGAAGCGAAGCGCTCGCCGTGCGTCGTCGCCGCGAGCGTGTCGTCGCCGACTTCGGCACAGTAGCTGTGCAGAAAGTAGACGTACTCGTTTGCTCCGAGCCCGCGGACGAAGGGGTGCTCGCGCACCAGCTCGAGCTCGTTCCAGCCCATGTGCGGGACGCGCGGCGCGCCCTTGAAGCGGTGCACCATGCCCGGAAAGATGCCGAGCCCTTCGAACGAGCCGTGTTCGTCGCTGCGCTCGTACAGGATCTGCATGCCGACGCAGATGCCCAGGAAGGGCGTTCCGCGCGCGACCAGTTCGCGCACCGCGCGATCGAGGCCGCGTTCGCGCAACGCGTCCATCGTCGCACCGAAGGCGCCGTCGCCGGGCAAGATCGCTGCGGGCGCGTGCACGACGGCGTCGGGATCGGCCGTCACTTGGTAGGCGGCTCCGCGCCGCTCGAGCGCGGAGAGCAGCGAGCCTAAGTTCCCGCCGCCGAAATCGACGACTGCGAGCGGACTCGTGCTTATTCGAGGAGTCCTTTCGTCGACGGAATCGTGGCTTCGCCGGTCAGCATCTTCGCCTGCGCGAAGGCGCGCGCGAACGCCTTGAACGAGGCCTCACACAGATGGTGCGAGTTCGTTCCCGCCATCTGCAGCAAGTGCAAGTTGAAGCGGCCGTTCTCGGAGACGCTGCGGAAGAAGTGTGGGATCAGCTCCGTCTTGAGATCGCCTAAGTTCTCCACCCCGAAGCTGACCGTGAAGTTCAGGAAGGCGCGCCCGGAGAGGTCGACGCTGCCCAGCACGAGCGCGTCGTCGAGCGGCACGGCCAGCGAACCGAAGCGCGCGATGCCGCGCTTTTCGCCGAGGGCCTCGTGCAACGCGAGGCCCAGCGAAATGCCGACGTCCTCCACCAAGTGATGTCCGTCGAGCCCATCACCGGTCGCGCGCAACGCGAGTCCGACGCCCGCATGTTTGGCGAACGCGTCGAGCATGTGATCGAGAAACTTGACGTCGGTCTCGACCTCGATCGGACCGCCTTCGAGGTCCAGCGATAAATCGATGGAGGTCTCGCGCGTCGCGCGAACGACCGTCGCGCGGCGCCCCTGAGCCAACCTAGCCCCCCACGCTCAGAACGCGCCCGCTGGTAGACCGTTGGGGTGTCCGCCTTCGCGGCCGCGCTGCTCGATTGGCACCCACGGCATAACCGGCGGGCCGATGTACTTGGCTTGCGGGCGGATAAGCCGGTTGTCGGCGAGCTGTTCCAGAACGTGCGCCGTCCAGCCCGCCATGCGCCCGCAAGCGAACATGCAGGTGAACTCGTCGCCCGGGATGCCCAAGCTGTAGAGCGTCGGCGCGGTGTAGAACTCGACGTTCGCGTAGATGCGCTTGCCGGGCTTTTGCTCTTGCAGCACCGTGTTGGCCGCGTCTTCGAGCGCACGGGCGATCTCGTACCACTTGGGGTCCGTCGCGTCGCCCAGCGCCTTCGCCATCGCGTCGAGATGCTGCGCGCGCGGATCGCGAACCTTGTACTCGCGGTGCCCCATGCCCATGATGCGCTCGCCGCGCGCGATCAACTCGCGCACGTAGGTCTCGGCGCGTTCGGGACGGCCGATCTCCAGGAGCATCTTCATGACTTTGCCCGGAGCGCCGCCGTGCAGATCGCCCTCTAGCGTCGCGACGGCCGCCGTGATCGCGCAATAGATGTCGGCACGCGTCGAGGCCGTCACGCGCGCGGCAAACGTCGAAGCGTTGTACGAATGGTCGCCCAGGAGCACGAGATACGTGTCGAGCGCCCGCTCCGCCTCGGGGAGCGGGATCTTGCCCGTGCGCATGTAGAGAAAGTTCGCGGCGGTCGACAGGTTCGGGAGCGGTTCGATCGCTTTAAGGCCACGGCGGATGCGATCCCAAGCGGCTACGATCGTCGGCGTCTTGGCAATCAGGTGGATCGCCGTGCGCGGGTTGGACGGATGCGCCCCGTCTTCCATGTGCGGGGCGAAGAGCGCCAAGCCGGAGATCATGGTGCGCAGCACGTCCATCGGCCACGCCTCTTTGGGCGTCGCTTCCATCCAGTCGATGAGCGGTTGCGGAAGCATGCGGTTCGCAGCCAAGCGCACGTTGAGATCTTCGAGTTGATACTTGTTCGGCAGCTGTCCGAACAAGAGCAAGTAGCAGACTTCCTCGAACGTCGCGTTTGGCGCCAGATCGTGGATGTCGTAGCCGCGGTAGGTCAGCCGGCCTTCCAGGCCCTCCACATTGCTGAGGTCGGTCGCGCCAACGACGATTCCCTCGAGGCCGCGGTCAACGATCGTGCCGGTTGTTGCCATAGTGGCTGGACGGTTCGGAAACTATATGCAGTTTCCATGCAGTCCCCGGCAAGCGGCAATCAGGACGCCGCGGCCCGGCTTTTCTCCCCTAGGCCAACGGAGCGTATGCCGAATGCGTCGAGTTGGAGGACCGCCCGAACATGGCACCCCCCGCCCGGGCGGCGGGTCGCGTTGAGGTCGACGGTCAGCGATTTTATGATGAAGAGCCCCCGGCCGCTCTCCTCGAGGGTGTCGGGCGCCGCGTGCGGCGCGAACGAAAAGCCCTTGCCTCGGTCGAGGATGCTGAGCACCGGAAGCGTTCCGCTCGTGTCGAGGGCCACGTCGACCGGGCCCGGCGCATGCCGCACCACGTTGCCCAGAAGCTCGGCGAAGACCAGCTCGGCATCGCGGACCTCGGCGTCGAGCGCTCCCAGCGCGACGAGGGCGCTCGTCAGCGAGGCATGCGTACGCCGAGCTGCCAAGCGATCGCTCGAGTCGAATTTCCAATAGTGCAGCGAGCCGTTCTCGGGCCGCTGCTCGACGTAGAGGGTCAAAATCGCGACGTCGTCGCGCACGCCGTCATGCAGCACCGCGCGGCGGATCGAGCGGGCCGGCGCCGGATCGCGCTCGTCGAGGAAGGCGACGGCCGAGCGCAGGCGCTGTTCGCCCTGTGCGATGTCGTGCGTCGACTCGGTCAGGCCGTCGGTGTACAGCACGACGAAGCTGCCGGGCGCCAGGGTCGCGACGTTGACTTCCGAGTCGCCCTTGCGCCGCACGCCGAGCGGCATGCCGCTCGTCCGCAGCTCGGTGACGCTGTAATCGGGCCGGCGGACCAGCGGCGGCGGGTGGCCCGCCGAGGCGTAGCTGAGCAGCCGCGAGACGGGATCGAAGATCGCGACGAAGGCCGTGACCATGCGCTCGGGGGAGTCCTCGCGCAGCGTGCGGTCGGCGGCGTCGAGGATTGCCAGCGGATCGGCGTGGATTTGGGCCGCGCCGCGGATCGCCTGGCGAACGGAGCTCATCGTCACCGCCGCGCCGAGCCCGCTGCCCGCCACGTCGCCGATCGAGAGCACGATTCGGCCGTCGACCAGCCGCAGGGCGTCGTACCAGTCGCCGCCGATCGACGCTTCCCGGCGCCCGGCCTCGTAGACGGCCGAGAAGCGCACGCCCGGGACGGTCGGCAGCGAGGTCGGAAGCGAGGCCACTTGAAACGCGTCGGCGACCCGGTTGGCGACCTCGAACTGGCGCTCGAGCTCGTGCTGCGTCGCCTTCTGCGCATCGATGTCGGTACAGGTCCCGAACCAGCCGGCCACCGTTCCGTTAGCGTCGCGCAAGGCGGTGGCGCGGGTAAGGAACCAGCGGTACTCGCCGCGCCGCCCGCGCATGCGGAACTCGAGGTCGAAGACCGAGCCCTCCGCGACCGATTTCTCCCAAGCCTCGTGCACCCGCTCGACGTCCTCGGGATGGACGACGCGCAGCCGGCCGCCGCTGCAGAGCTCCTCGGAGGTCAGCCCGGTATACTCGGTCCAGGCGGGGCTATAGAACTCGCCCGAACCGTCAGGCTTCGTGCGCCACACCAGGTGCGGAATCGCTTCCTCGATGGCCGCCAGGTCGCGCTCGCGAACGAGCTCGGCGACCCGCCGGTCGTGAATGTCGGTCGCGCTGCCGATCCACTTCACGATGCGCCGCCCGTGACCGAAGATGGGCACGACGCGCCCGAGGAACCAGCGGTAGGCGCCGTCGCCGCTGCCGTCCGGCTTGGCGCGGAACTCGATCTCGAAGCGCTCTTTGTTCGAGAGCGCAGCGTTGAAATGCGCCATGAAACGCTCGACGTCGTCGCTCGGAATGACGCGCGACATGCCCTCGACGGTCCCGGCGACCTCGGTGGGCAACAGCGAGTACTCGAGCCAACGAGCGTTGACGTAGTCCATCGGCCCGTTCGCGCGCTGCGTCCAAACGAAGTGCGGCAAGTGCTCGGCCAGCTCGCGGAAGCGCTCCTCGCTTATGACGGCCAGACGCCGCTCGGCTTCGCTGCGATACGTTCGCTCGAGCAGACCGTCGTAGCGGTCGACCACGAACAGCACGGCAACGAAGATGGACGTGCAGACGAATGCGTCGCTCCAGAGCGCGGTCCCGAAGGCCGGGTGCAGCAAACGATAGTCGAAGGCGGAAAGCAGCGACGCGCTGACCACCGCGAGCCCGACGCCGACCCAGCGCCCGCAAGCGCGCATCACATAGAGCAGCGGGATGAGCTGCGCGTAGATGAGCTTCTCGCCCGGCAGCGTGCACTCGAGGCCGAGAATGGCAAGGAACAGGCCAAGCGCAAAGGCGAGCCGTTCGAGGCGAGTTGGAGCTGCTCCATGATGATGCGGCGCAGGGGAAGCCATCTTGTTGAGCTATCGGCGTGCGGGATTGGCGCTGGCCGAAGCCCGCAGCCTCCGCTAGCAAAATGTGCGCCGTGATACTGTTTGCGAGCGCTCTTAAACTTAAAACGCGAGCGTGCGAGCCGGCTCCCCGCTACGCGCGACGGCGGCTTTGACGAGCCGGTCAACCAAGACGTCGTACGGTATGCCGGCCGCTGCGCACTCTTCGGGAAGCAGGCTCGTCGAGGTCATGCCCGGCAAGGCGTTTGTCTCGAGGACGTACGGGCGGCCTTCTTTGGTTACGATCACGTCGGTGCGCGAGTAGTCGCGCAAACCGAGTAGCCGGTGGGCCGAGAGCGCGAGCATCTGGAGACGGTGGGCGAGGTCGTCGTCGATTCGCGCGGGGACCTCGTGGCGGCTCGCGCCGGGGCTGTACTTGGCCGCGTACGTATAGAATTCTTGACCTTGCGGCAAGATCTCGATGACCGGCAGCGCCTCTTCGAACAGGACACCGCACGAGAACTCGCGGCCTTCGACGAACTCCTCGGCGAGGATCGTCGCGCGCCGCGCGGCGTTGGCGATCATCGCGCGCGACCACTCTTCGTGCGTGCGCACGATCGCGACTCCTGCGCTCGAGCCCTCGTTGCGCGGCTTCACCACGAGCGGAAGATTGAGCGAGCCGGGCAAGAGCGGCAGCGTGCCGCCTTCGAAGTCGAAGGTGTCCCAGGCCGGCGTCGGCAGGCCCTCGGCGGACAGCAGCTTTTTGGTCAAGTGCTTGTCCATTGCGAGCGCGCAGGCGCACACGCCGCTGCCGGTATAGGGCAAGCCGAGCCAATCGAGGATGCCCTGGATCGTGCCGTCCTCGCCGCCGGGCCCGTGCAGCGCGTTGAAGACGACGTCTGGCGCAAGCGCGCGAATCGCCTCGACGAAGCGCGCGTCGAAATCGAGCGAGCGCGCTTCGTACCCGAGGCGCTCGAGGGCGGCGAGCACGCCGCCGCCGCTGGCTATCGAGACCTCACGTTCGGAGCTCGGACCACCCATCACGACCGCGACCCGCGGCTTGCCGGACCGGTTC
Organism: Vulcanimicrobiaceae bacterium; assembly: GCA_052267165.1. GTDB lineage: Bacteria > Vulcanimicrobiota > Vulcanimicrobiia > Vulcanimicrobiales > Vulcanimicrobiaceae > CAWICD01. Next base: position 66,784 of record JBKQHO010000021.1, read on the forward strand.
ATACGAAAGCTCCTACGAAGTGCACTTCCAGCTCGAGCTCCACGCCGAATTGGTCCGCCACCGCGCGGCGCACGCGGGCCAGCAGGCTCGCGACGTCCGAGGCCGTCGCGTTACCGCGATTGACGATGAAGTTCGCGTGCAGTTCCGACACCGCCGCCTCGCCTGCGCTCCAGCCTTTGGCGCCGGCGGCTTCGATCAAGCGGCCGGCCCGATCGCCGGGCGGATTGCGAAAGCAGGAGCCGGCGTTGGGCAGCTGCAGCGGCTGCGTGCGCTTGCGTCGGACCAGCCGCGCCTGCATCTCCTCGCGAATCTCGGCCGGTTCGCCGCGTTCGAAACCCAGTACGACCCAGGCGACGACCTCGTCGCGCGCCAGCGTCGTGTGCCGGTAAAAATAGTGCGGCGTCACCTTGTGCGGCTGCGGCTTGGCCGGCGTCTGTACCCACACTTCGAGCGCGAACTCACCGATCTCGCGGTCGGTCCCCGCGTTCATCCGCAACGCTCCGCCGACGCTGCCGGGAATGCCCGCGAGCGAGCCGACGCCGGAGGCGCCGCGCGAGGCGGCCTGCGCGACGAACTGCGGCAAGGCGGCCGAGGAGCCGGCCCGCGCCGTGATGCGTTCGGGGCTCTCCTCAAAAGCGATCGCCGAGAACTCGCCGCCGAGCCGCAGCACGAGCCCGCGAATGCCGCCGTCGCCGACCAGCAGATTGGAACCGCTGCCGAGCACGAACCAAGGCAGACGCCGGCGCAGCGCGAGCTGCAAGAGCGCAGCCAGCTCGGCGTGCGACTCGACGTGCACGAATGCATCGGCGGGTCCGCCGATCTTCCACGAGGTGTAGGGCGCGAGCGGTTCGTCGAAGCGCACCCGCTCGCCCGCGATCGCGTGCAGGTTCTCCCGGTCGTCGTCGCGCAACAGCGAGGCGGTCGCGGCCGGACCGTTCGCGGCGTCGAGCGTCTTCATCGCAGCGCCGTCTCCCGCGTGCCCAGCTCCCGCGCCAGGCGCGCGGCCGCGACGCCGATCGAGCCCGCGCCCAACATCAGCACGAGCGCGCCCTCGGGCGCGTTCGCCAACAGATAGTCGGGCAGATCATCGACGCTCGGCACGTAGTCGACGCGCGCGCCGGATGCCGCGAGCGGCGCGCCGATCGTGCGCGCGTCGACGCCCGGAATCGGCGCTTCGGAGGCTGCGTACACGTCGGTCAACACGACGTAATCGGCGCCCTGCAGCGCGCGCGCGAACTGGGGCCCGAGATATTGCGTGCGGGTGTAACGGTGCGGTTGGAAGACGGCTACCAGCGGCCCGGCGGCGTTCGCCCGCGCCGCCGCGATGGTGGCCGCGATTGCGGTGGGATGGTGCGCGTAGTCGTCGACCACGCTCAAGCGCGCCGAGCGCGAGAGGATCTCGAAGCGCCGCCGCACGCCGCGGAAGCCGGCCAGCGCCTGCGCGATCGTCGCGAACGGTACGCCGAGCTCGAGCCCGACCCCGACCGAGGGAAGCGCGTCGAACACGTTGATCGCGCCGGGCGCCGTCAGCCGCACCTCGCCGAGCGGCACGCCGTCGAGCGTGACCGTAAAGTGCGAGCCGAAGCCTTCGTACGCCGGCTGCGATGCGCTCAGCCAGGCTTGCGGCCCGAGGCCGAACGTTCGCGTGCGGCAGACCCGGGAGACGCGCGCGAGCGCGGCCGCATGGGGCTCGTCGGTGCCGACCAAGGCCAGCCCGTCTGCCGGCACCTGCGTCAGGAAACGCTCGAAAGCAGCACACAAGCGCGGCATCTCCGCGTCCGAGGCGAGATGGTCGTTCTCGATGTTGGTGACGACCGCGATGCGCGGCTGCAAGTCGAGAAACGAATAGTCGGATTCGTCGGCTTCGCCGATCAGCCACTCGCCCGCCCCGTCGCGCGCGTTCGTTCCGCTGTCGATGCGTTCGCCGCCGATGATCGAGGCCGGGTCGAGACCGCCCGCTTCGAGCACGCGGGCCAGCATCGCGCTGGTCGTCGTCTTGCCGTGCGTTCCGGCGATGGCGATCCCGCTGCGCTCGCGCATCAAACGCGCCAGCAACTCGCCGCGGTGCACGATCTCGAGGCCGCGTTCGCGCGCCGCCGACCACTCGGCGTTCTCGCGACCGATCGCCGAGCTCACGACGACCGTTCCCGCGTCGCCGAGATTGGCGGCGGCGTGACCGATCGAGACCGTCGCGCCTTCTTCGGCGAGCCGGTCGGTCAGCGCCGTGCGCCGGTCGGACGAGCCGGAGACGCGCACCCCGCGCGCCAGCAGAATCCGCGCGAGCGCAGACATGCCGATCCCGCTAATCCCAATGAAGTGCACCGCGGACGAAGGCCTCACGGGTTGTAGTTGTTCTTGGGCGACCAGCGCTTCACCCGTGCTCGAATCGTCGTGCAAGGATCTGCCGAGCCGAGCGTCCGCGCCGCGGCACGCATCGCCGCGAGCACCGGCGGGTCGAGCGCCGCTTCGAGCTCGGCCCGCAGCCGTGCGGCACCTAAATCACCGTCGCGCAACACCCGAGCCGCGCCAGCCGCGCGGACTGCTTCGGCGTTGTGGGCTTGGTGGTCGTCGGTGGCATGCGGATAGGGGACCAGCAGTGCCGGCGTCCCGGTCGCCGCCAGCTCGCCGAGCGTCGACGCTCCGGCGCGCGCAAGCACCAGATCCGCTGCCGCATAGGCGGCGCGCGGATCGTCCAAGTACGCGATCACGCGCACCCGGCCGGGCGATTGCGCCGCCTGCTCGAGCGGCTTCATCGAAGCGAAATCGCGCTCTCCGCTGACGATGAGCACCTGCCAACCTTCGGGCAGGGCGCTGGCCGTCAGCATCGCCTTCAAGGCTTCGTTGATCGAGCGCGCTCCCTGACTTCCGCCCATGACGACGACCGTCGTCAGCCGCGGGGCGAGTCCTAGTTCGCGCCGCCCGTCTTCCGCCGAGAGCTCGCGCCGCAGCGCGGCGCGCACCGGCGTCCCGGTTAGGCTCTGCTTGGCACCGAGTCCGCCCGCAGGCGCCAGCGCCAGCCAGACTTCGTCGACGAGCGGGCCGAGCAGCCGGTTCGTCAAGCCGGCCCGCGCGTTGGGTTCGAGCAACACGAGCTTCGCATTCGTCCGGTGCAGGGCGCGAACCAAGCGCAGTGCCGCGATGACTGGAAAGGCGACGTAGCCGCCCGTCGCGATCGCCACGTCGGGTTGAAAGCGGTGCATCACGCCCAACGCATCGAGTAGCCCGCGCGCGTTCTCGAAGAGCGTGTGCGCGATCGCCGCCGGCTGCTTGCGAACCAGCGGAGCCGCATGCACGTAGGCCAGCGCCAAACCCGCGCGGGGAACGATCTTCGCCTCGAGCCCGTCGCGCGTTCCGACGAACAGCAGCTCGAGCGGCGCGACGTCGGGCTCGTCGCGCAACGCCTCGGCGATCGCAAGCGCGGGATAGATGTGACCGCCCGTTCCGCCGCCCGTCAGCACGACCTTCACGCGCGAAGAATCGCACGCGCGTCGTCGCGGCCGCGCCCGTTAGCGTCGGTAACTCGCACCCAGGCATGGTAGCCGCGAGCACGTTCCCTGTCTGCGACGCTCGTCTCACCTGCGGCTTTGCGCGCACGGCTCGCCGGCCCATGCGTCTGCCGTCTTACGCGACGCGTGACGGCGCGTCGGCCGAGGCGGCGAGCGGCGAGGTCAGGCGCGCGCGCCCGACGTTCACCACCAGCGCCACGGCGACCAGCGACGAGACGAGCGACGAACCGCCGAACGAAATGAACGGCAGCGGAACGCCCGTCACGGGCCACGTCGACGAAACGACGCCGAGGTTGACGAAGGCCTGGATGACGATCATGCCCATGCAGCCCACCGCCAAGAAGAATCCGAAGCGGTCCGGAGCCGCCAGCGCGATGCGCGCGGATCGAAACGCGAACACCACGAAGAGCGCGACGATGGTGACTAGCCCGACGAAGCCGAGTTCCTCGCCGATGATCGAGCCGATGAAGTCGGTGTGCGCTTCGGGCAGCCAAAAGAATTTCTGGCGCGAGAAGCCCAAGCCCAGGCCCGTCCAGCCGCCGCTGCCCAGCGCCATCAGCGATTGAACGATGTGAAAGCCTTTGTTCTCGGGATCTTTCCAGGGATCGATGAAGGCCAGAATGCGCGCGAATTTATACGGATCGTGGCGGATCAACAAGATCACCGGCGGCACCGCCGCGATCGCCAGCATCGCGAGATGCGCGAAGCGCGCGCCCGCCACGAACAGCATGGTCGCCGTGGTGAACGCGAGCAGGCTCGCGGTGCCGAAGTCGGGTTCGCGCACGACGAGCACCGCGAGCAACGCCGACACGGCGCACAGCGGAAAGACGCCGTGCACGAACGAGCGCACGCGCTCGCCTTTGCCGGCGAGCGCCGAAGCAAGATAGAGCACCAGCGAGAGCTTGGCGAATTCCGAAGGCTCGAAGGCGAAGGGCCCGAATCCCAGCCAACGGCTGGCGCCGCCGGCATCGAGCCCTACGTGCGGGACCAAGACCAGCGCCAGCGTCACGATGCTCGCGCCCAGCGTCCAGGGCGCGAGCGCGCGCAGCTTGCGATAGTCGATGCGGTACGCGAGCAGCGCCAGCGCCGCCGCGACGACGAGCCACGCGATCTGCCGCTTGAGGAAATACAGCGCATCGTGATGCAGCGCGACGGCGTACGCGCTCGACGCGCTGAAGACCATGACCAGCCCGATCGCGACGAGGGTCGCGACCGTCGCGACGATGACGACGTCGGGCGCGGGACGCGAGGCGCGCTCAACCATGCGCCGCAGCGACCGCGTTGACGGCTCCGGTGAACGCGTCGCCGCGCGCCTCGGCCGAAATGAACATGTCGAACGAGGCACACCCAGGCGAGAGCAGCACGACGTCGCCGGGCTGCGCGAGCGAACGCGCGAGCGAGACGGCGTCCTCCATCGAGCCGGCCCGGTAGGTCTTCGCCGCGTCGAGCGTGGCCGCGATCTCGTCCGCCGCCTCACCGATGAGCACGACGGCGCGCGTGCGCCGGCCGATCGCTTCGCTCATCGCGCGAAAGTCGGTGCGCTTGGATTTGCCGCCTGCGATCAGCACGATCGGCCGGTCGAAGCTTTCGAGCGCAGCGACGACCGAGCCGGGATTGGTCGATTTCGAATCGTCGTAGTAGGCCACACCCTTCTGCTCGGCGATCTTCTGCAAGCGGTGCGGCAGCGGCTGGAACTCGCGAACCGCGGCGCGCAGCGCCTCCGGGTTGAGCCCTGCGGCCAGCCCGACGAGCAGCCCGCCGAGCACGTTCGAGAGGTTGTGCTTCCCGAGCAGCGGGATCTCGGAGACCGGCATGATCTCGATCGGACGCGGGTCACCCGTCGGCGGCGCATACGTGATGCGTTCGTGACGCACGTAGAGCGTCGTCATGCGGCGCGGCGCGACCCCGAACCACAGCGCGCGGGCCGGCAAACGCTTCGAGGAGTCGCCTTCGGCAAGTTCGCTTACCAGCGGGTCGTCGAGGTTCCCGACGAACGTGTCGCCGGGGCCTTGGTTAGCGAAGATGCGGAACTTCGCTTCGCTGTACTCGTCCATCGAGTGATAGCGGTCGAGATGGTCCGGGGAGAGGTTGAGGATCGTCGATATCCGCGGCTTGAACGAGCGAATCGATTCGAGCTGGAACGACGAGACCTCGGCGATCACCCAGTCGCCGGCGGCGGCCTCAAACGTCTCGGCGATCAGCGCGTTGCCGATGTTGCCGCCGACGCGCGTGACCTTGCCCGCGCTGCGGAACATCGCGCCGATCAGCGAGGTCGTCGTCGTTTTGCCCTTCGTCCCGGTCACCGCGACGATCGGCGCCTTGCAGATGCGATAGGCGACCTCGATCTCCGAAAAGACGGGCACGCGCGCCGATTGCAGCCGCCGCACCAAGTCGTTGTTGAGCGGAATGCCCGGCGAGAGGACCGTCGAGGTCAGCTGCCCGGCGAGCTCGCCGACGTCCTCGGGCGCGACGAAACGCGCGCCCTCACGCTCGAGCTCGGCGATGGCAGGCCCGAGCGCTTCGCGCGGGCCTTCGTCGGTCGCGTAGACGGTCGCGCCGCGCGCGCGCAGAACGCGGCAACTCGCTTGACCGCTGCGGCCGAGGCCGACGACCAGCGTGCGCTCCCGCGCATCGAAAAGGCCGGTCGAATCGCTCATCGCGGCCTCATCGCGCGATCGCGACCCCGGCAAGCGAGAGCAACGCCGAAGCCGTCCAGAAGCGTTGCGTGACCTTGGTCTCCGGCCAGCCTCCGAGTTCGAAGTGGTGGTGCAATGGGCTCATGCGAAAGATCCGTTTGTGAGTCGTCTTGAAATACGCTACTTGAACGATGACGGAGAGCGCTTCGGCGGCAAAGACGCCGCCGATCAGCGGAAGGAGCAAGTGCGCGCCGGTCAGGATTGCGCTGCCGGCAAGTACGCCGCCGAGCGCGAGGGCCCCGGTGTCCCCCATGAAGACTGCAGCCGGATGACGGTTGAAGGCAAGGAAGCCGAGCACTGCCCCGGCAACCGCCGCGTCCGCCAAGACCACGCCCTCCAGCCGAGCTTGCCACCCCAGCCACGCCATGACGAGCAGCGGAGGAAGCACGCTTCCACCGGCTAGACCGTCCAGACCATCGGTGAGATTCACGGCATGCGTCGTCGCGAGGATCGCCAGCAGGCTGAGCCCGTACCACGCCCAGTGCGGCACCCGCAGGGTCGCCCCTCCGAAGGTAAAGACGACGTCGCGCAGGGTTTCGTTCGTCGCCGCTTGGGCCAGCGCAAGGAAGACGACGGCGACGAGGACCGTCAACGAGAACTTGTCGCGTGCGCGCAACCCCCGGTTGCGGCCGCGCTTGATCGAGGTGTAGTCGTCGATGAAGCCGACGAGCCCGCAGCCCGTTCCCAAGACCGCCAGCGCAAAGACCGCCGGACTCGGCTCCCACACAGCCGCCACGACGAGGGCGAGCGGGAAGAGCAATCCGCCCATCGTGGGCGTGCCGCTCTTCGAGGCGTGGCTCTTGGGCGCGTCCTCGTAGGCGTGCTGCCGGAAGGAGAGCCGGCGCAAGAATCCGATCAGCGGCCGCCCCAGCAGGAGCGACAACGAGAGCGTCGCCACGAAGAGCGCGAGCGCGTCGAGCAGGTTCACGCGGCTGTCCCCAACGGACTGCGTCCGGCACTGCGCCAGCTCAGTACGACGAGCGGCGTCTGTTCGTCGCCGTTCCCGTGCGGGTTGGAGAGCAGTGCGTGGCTCACGACCTCGCGCGCAACGCCCGGTGAAGCGCCCAGCACCCTGGCTACGCCGAGGTCGTTGACGTCGACGACCGCGACGCCCGCGCCGGCGCGCGCCGCGATCCGGGCCGCGACGCCGTCGGGATCGACCGGTCCGAGCACGATCGTGCGGTCGAAGGGCGGAAGCGTTCCGGTATACCCGTCGATCGTCGCGATCGTCTCGCCGAGGATGCGGTAGAACGCGCCGCGCCGGCCCGCGAGCCGGCCCAACACGTGCGCGCACGACGCGAGCAGCACCCGCCACGCGCCGGCTTCGTCGATGACGAGCTGTAACGACTCGGGCTGGTTGACGGTCGCGAGCGCCCCCGCGCGGCGCGAGAGGAAATAGGCCAGGGGGCTGGGCCGAATCGTCTCGGCGGCGATCATCCGCCCTTGCGCGATCGCGACCGCCGTCTCCGACACGCACACGACGTCGCCCGTTCGCGCGATGCCGCGCACGGCGCCGGCGACGAGCGCGGCCAGATCGTCGCCCGCGCCCACCAAGCGCGTGCGCACGGGGATCGCCGCCAGCTCGACGTCGAACGGCGCGCGCCGCGCCGCGACGTTGGACCGGCCGACGACCGTCACGCGCATTGACTCAGGCGCGCGTTGCACGCAGACCCTCGACGATCTCTTCGAGCTTGTACTTGCGCGACGCCTTGAGCAAGACCAAGTCGCCCGGACGGAGATGCGCGCGCAGCCAGCCGACGGCCTCGGCGTTGCGTTCGAAGCGCACGATCCGCTCGGCGTCCAGTCCTTCGCGGCGTGCCCCGCCGGCGAGTTCGGCGGCGAACTCTCCGCCGACCAGGAGCATGTCGAGACCGCTTGCGGCCGCGGCCGCGCCGACGCGGGCGTGCATCGCGGGAGCGTCGGCGCCGAGCTCGGCCATGCTCCCGAGAACGGCGATGCGCCGCCGCGCGAGCTCGTGCGCGAAGGACTCGAGCGTCGCGATCGTTCCGCTCATCGAAGCGTTGTACGCATCGAAGATCATCGCGACCTCGCCCAGCTCGATGCGTTCGTAGCGTCCCGGCGGAAGCGCGAGCTGCACGAGCGCCCCGGCGACCTGCTCCGCTTTCATGCCCAGGGCGAGCGCGGCGGCCGCGGCGGCGGCCGCGTTGCTGCGGTTGTGCTCCCCTGGGACGAGCAGGCTCGTGCGAAAGCGGCGCTCGCCGTCGCGCTCGCGCAGGACGAGCAGCTCGTCGCCGACGAGGCTGACCTCGCGCTGCCCCTGCGGTTGCGTGCTCGGTTCGCCTTTGCCGCGCGTCGCGAACCAGGTCACCGGCCGGTCGAGCGAGGCGGCCCGTTCCAGGGAGACCGCGTCGCGCGCGTTGAGCACCGGGATCGCGCCCGTCGCGAAGATCCCCCACTTCGTCTCCGCCAGCCGCGCACGCGAGCCCATGATCTCGAGGTGCGCGTCGCCCACGTTGGTGAGCAGCGCGACGTGCGGCAGCGCGACGCGCGCGAGCGGCACGATCTCGCCGTAGTGGCGCGCGCCGAACTCGACGACGACGAACGCGACCTCCGGCTCGAGGCCCAGGAACAGCTTGGCGACGCCGATCTCGTTGTTCTCGTTCGACGAGGTCGCGGCGACCGAGCCGCTGCCGGCAAGCTCCAGCAGCTGCGCCGTGAAGGCTTTGGTGGTCGTCTTTCCCGTGCTGCCGGTGATCGCAACGACGCGGCCGGACAAGCGGCGCCGCGCGACGCCCGCAAACGCCAGGTAGGCGGCCGTCGTGTCGGCCACGACCAGGGCAGCGGCGTCTTCGGGGACCGCGGCGGGGTCGTCGACGACCAGCCCGGCGGCGCCCTTGGCGAGCGCTTCGGCGACGAAGCGGTGGCCGTCGAAGCGCTCGCCCCGCAACGCGACGAAGGTTTGACCCGGCTCGAGCGTTCGCGTGTCGGTCGAGAACCCGAGGACCGAGGGCAACGCCTCGGCGTGCAAGGTGCGCGCCGCGGCAGCCCGGACCGCTTCCGAAGCCGGAATCCTCACGCTGTCCTCTCCGCCCCGCGGGCTGCCAGCGCCGCGCGAACTTCGGCGCGATCGTCGAACGGCAAGACTTGGTCCCCCACGATCTGATACGCTTCATGGCCTTTGCCGGCCACCACCACGACGTCGCCGGGGCGCGCTTCGGCGATGGCACGCCGGATCGCCGTCCGCCGATCGAGCTCGATGCTCACGCCACGGCGGTCGTCGATCCCCGCCACGATCGCCTCGACGATCGCCCGCGGTTCCTCGCGCCGCGGGTTGTCGCTGGTGACCACCACGCGGTCGGCCAGGGCACGCGCGATCCTTCCCATCTCGGGCCGCTTGCCGCGGTCGCGGTCGCCGCCGCAGCCGAAGACGATCGCCAGCTCCCCGGCCGCGCCTTCGCGCGCCGCGCGCAGCACGGAGTCGAGCGCGTCCGGCGTGTGGGCGTAGTCGACCAAGACGTCGATCCCCCCGCCGCAAAGGTGCTCCATTCGGCCCGGCACCGCGTCGAAGCCGGCCATCGCGCGCGCGCTCGTGGCGTCGGGGACCCCCAGCTCGCGGGCCACGCACAGCACGGCAAGCGCGTTCGAGACGTTGAAGCGCCCCGGCAAGCCGAGCTCGAACCGGCTCCCGTCGACGGCAAAGCGGCTCCCGGCCGCGCGCAGCTCGAGGCCTTCCGCACGCACGGCGGCGCCCTGGCTTAACCCGTAGGTGACCGGCCGCCGGCCCTGCGACTCCAACTCGGCGGCCCAGCGCGCGCCCAGCGGGTCGTCGGCGTTGAGCACCGCGCGCGCCGCGCCGGCGAGCAGCCGGCGTTTGGCCGCGGCGTAGGCCTCGAACGTCCCATGAAAGTCGAGGTGATCGCGCGTCACGTTCGTCAGCACGCCGACGGCGAAGTCGACGTCGGCGACGCGCTCGAGGGCGAGCGCGTGCGAGCTGACCTCCATCGCGACGGCCGCCGCGCCACGTTCGCGCATCTCCGCGAGCAGCGATTGCAACTGCAGCGCGAGCGGCGTGGTGTTGCCGAGCGGCCAGACCGTCTCGCCGAGCCGCGCCCCGAGCGTGCCGATCGAGCCGGCCGGGATGCCGGCCTCGCACAGAACCGCGCAGGCAAGGGTGACGGTCGTGGTCTTCCCGTTCGTGCCGGTGACGCCGGCCACGCGCAGCGTCGCCGAGGGATGGTCGAAGAACGCGGCGGCCAGGTGCGAGGCGGCCGCACGCGTGTCGGCGACGACGATCGCCGTCGGACCGGCCGGGAGTGCGTGAGCCCCAGCGTACGCGGCGTCGACCACGATCGCGGCGGCGCCGCGCGCCACGGCCTCGGCGACGAAGTCGTGGCCGTCGACCCGCTCGCCGCGCAGGGCGACGAAGAGGCTCCCCTCGCGAACGGCTCGCGAGTCATCGGCGATTCCGGAGATCGGGCGCCCGAGCGGCCCGTCGACGCATCCCTCGGTCAGCGCCGCCACCAGCTGCGCCAGCCCGACCGCGCGCGGAGGCGAAGACATCATATCCCCGTCTTCGACAAGCCGTCCTCGCGCACCAAGCGTGGCCCGGTGGGGAGGACGCCCGCATGCATCATCGCGATTCGGGCGATCTCGGCGAAGGCCGGGGCCGCGATCACGCTGCCGTAGATTGCTCCCTCGGGCCGGTCGACCTTGACCAGGATGACGAATCGCGGCGCTTCGGCGGGGATGAACCCGACGAACGACGCCACGTAGGCGCCCGACCGGTAGACGCCGTTCTCGGCCACTTGGGCGGTCCCGGTCTTCCCGGCGGTCGTATAGCCGGGGACCCGCGCCGTCGGATCGCCCGTCCCGCGAACGACGACGGCGCGCAGGTAGCGCCGCAGGATCGCGGCGGTCTTGGCCGAGATGACGCGGTCTTCGACCTCACGTCCGTAGCGGTAGACGACGTTGCCGTCGTGATCGAGCACGGCGTCGAGGATCCGCGGCCGGAGCAGCACTCCCCCGTTGGCGATCGCGCAGTAGGCGCGCGCCAGCGCCAGCGGCGTCACGGCGATTCCGTGGCCGAACGACATGGTCGGCAGCGAGGTCCCGCTCCAGTCGGCGAGCGCGGGAACGATACCTGGACTCTCGCCCGGCAGCCCGACCTCGGTGGGCTTGCCGAAGCCGAAACGCCTCATCGTGTCGAACATCGTGCGCGAGCCGATCCGCAGGCCGACCTCGGCAGCGCCGACGTTGTGCGAGTAGGCGATGATGTCTTCGAGCGTCTCGCTGCCGCCCGTACTCGCCAGGAAGCCGTCCTCGGCGTTGTGGATCACGCTGCCGTCGATCTCGAGGGCGTCCCGCGCCGGAAAGCGGTCGTCGGGCGTGACCTTGCCGCTCTCGAGCGCCGCTGCCGCCGTGATCAGCTTGAAGGTGGAGCCCGGCTCGTACGCATCCATCACCGCCCGGTCGCGGCGCGCGTCGGGCGAATAGTCCGCGTAGTCGCGCACGTCGTAGTCGGGCGCGTTGGCCAGCGCCAAGATCTCGCCCGAGTTGGGATCCATCACGATCGCCGTGCCGCTGGCGGCGTGCCATTTGGCGACCGTCCGCCGCAAGATCTCTTCGACCTTGAACTGGAGGAACGAGTCGAGGGTCAGTTCGACGCCGTGGCCGGGCCGCGGCGCGACGACGATCCGCGGCTGGGCGAACGGGATCGTACGGCCCCACTGGTCGGCTTCGAGGACCATTTTGCCGGGCGAGCCGCGCAACAGGCCGTCGAAGGCATACTCGACCCCGTCGAGCCCGTTCTCGTCGAAGCCGGTGAACCCGACGACCGTCGATGCGAGCCGTCCCGAGGGAACGAAGCGGACCCCGGTATCCTCGGGGACGACGCTGATCCCCGGGAGCGCGAGCTTGGTGATCCGGTCCGACGCGTCCCGCGAGGCTTTGTGGGCGACCAGGACGTACGCGCCTTTGCCCGCGAGCGTCGCATCCAGGTCGGATTCGGGGACGTCGAGGATCGGCGCGAGCGCCCGGGCGGTCGCGCCCTTGTTGCCGACTTGGCGCAGCGTAGCGTAGACGCTTTGCGACGGCAGCGAACGCACCATGGGATTCCCGTCGCGGTCGTAGATCGTGCCGCGCTGCGCCGCCAACGGAATCGTTTCCAAGCGCTGCTCGTAGGCGCGCCGCGCCAAATCCGGACCGTCCTTGATCTGCACCATATAGAGGTGGTAGACGAGGTACCCCGCCACCAGGAACAGCGCGTAGAACAGGAACTTCGCCCGGCGCGAACTGACGCGTCCGAGCGCTTCGTGAGCCCGGCGCGGCTGATAGCCGGTCCGCTTCACCTCGACCAAATCAGGAACGCGAGCCCGTGGGGCGGCGGCGTTCGTCGCTGCGCCGGAAGGCTGATGGCCGCGAAGGTCGAGGGCTGATGCATTCCAAGGCTCGCGGCAACCGCGGCGAGCCGCTCGCGCGACTCGAGGCGAGCGATCTGGTCGTCCAGCCGCGACGACTGGTCCAGCAGCTGCGCGCGTTCGTGCGCCACCTTTCCGAGCTCGTAATTGAGCCGCATGACGTTGGCCGCCAGGGCCAGGTAGAAGACGACCAGGACCGTCAAGGCGGCGACCGTCGCGAGGATGCGGGCCACGCTGCGGTAGCGCAGCCGGCGCGTGCGGCCACGGCGCTGCCGGGCCGCGGTGCGCCCGGCGCGCGTGCCGGTGCGCGGCGCTATGAAATCGTCGAGCTTGGGCAGCGGCCGAGCGATCACGCTTCGCGCTCCGCAACCCGCAGCTTCGCGCTGCGCGCGCGAGGATTGCGCTCGAGCTCGGCCTCGCCCGCGATGACGGGCTTCTTGGTGAGCGCGTGCAACCGCGGATCGTCACGGAACTTCTGCTTCACGATGCGGTCCTCGAGGGAATGGAACGATATCGCCACGACGCGACCACCGGGCCGCGTGCGTTCCGCCGCCGCGTCGAGCCCGCGCCGCAGCGCCCCGAGCTCGTCGTTGACCGCGAGGCGCAGCGCCTGGAACGTGCGGGTCGCCGGGTGGATGCGCTCGCGCCGGCCGCGGACGTGCACCACGCCCGCGACGAGTTTGGCGAGCTCGAGCGTGCGCGTCGGGAGCCGCCCCGCTGCACGGGTCGCGACGATGGCGCGCGCGATCCGGCGAGCGGCGCGCTCCTCGCCGTAGTCGAAGATGAGGTCGGCGAGCTCGCTTTCGCTGGCGCGCGCGAGCAGGTCGTAGGCGGTCGTGCCTTCGGCCGAATTCAAACGCATGTCCAGCGGCCCGTCGTGCTGCAGCGAGAAGCCGCGCTCGCCCCGGTCGAACTGCATCGACGAGACGCCGAGGTCAAAAAGGACGCCCTCGACGCGTTCGACTCCGCGTTCGTCAAGCGCCGAACCAAGCTCCGCGAACGAGCGGCGCACGAGCTCGAGCGAGGAGCCGAGGTCGTCCGGGACGCGCACGCCGGGATCGACGTCGAACGCGAGCACGCGGCCTCCCCGCTTCGCGATCGCGCGTGTGTGACCGCCCGCGCCGAACGTGGCGTCCACGTACAGGCCGCCCGGCTCGACGCGGAGCGCCTCGACCGCTTCGTCGAGCAGCACCGCGACGTGCTGCGGCGCGTCGGGCGATAGAAACGATGGGCTGCCGTCGGTTTCCATCGCATGGGCCGCGAGTTAGAGCTCCAGCTTGTCGAAGTGCGCGCCGGCCTGCTCGTCGTTCATGACGTTGTCCGGGTAGCGCTCCTTGGCCCAGATCTCGACGTACCGGCGCGGCGCGACGATCACCGTCTCGCGCTCGATGCCGGCAAACTCGCGCTGCGACTGCGCGAGCAGCAGGCGGCCCTGCGAGTCGCAGCCGGCCCCTTCGACCGTGTGCTCGGCCAGGAATCGCTCGAAGCGGCGCTGTTCGGGGGTGCGAGGCGCCGCGTCGAGCTTCCGGCAGAACACCTCCCAGTTGGCTTGGGAGTAGACGGCGACGCAGCGGTCGGCCGGATTGACCGTAACCGTGAAGCGTTCTCCCAGCTGCTCGCGAAGACGTGCGGGGACGACGACCCGGCCCTTCTCGTCGAGAGCATGATCCGCCCGGGCTTTAGAACCGCCATCGCTAGCCAGGAAAGCTCTCCACTCGGCACCACAATCTACCCTTTTGCTCCACCTACTATACTGCTTCGGCCTTCGCGGCCGCAAGTGCGAGGGGGCATGCGGCCGCGAAGGCCGCTCGGACCCGCCGCCGAAACGTGGCACAGCGTGTTCAAACCGGTCGCCGGCATCTTGCTGCTTGCGATGCTCTACGGCTGTGGGGCCGGGGGCTTCATTCCGAACGGGCCGCACGCCATGGACCAGGCGGTGCTGCAGCAGATCGTCGCGGCCGAATCGGCCCGCAGCCACGTCTCACCCCGGCTCGTGCGCGCGATCATCACGGTCGAGTCGCACGGCGATCCCAGCGCCATCAGCCGGGCCGGCGCGCAGGGCTTGATGCAGCTCATGCCCGAGACCTCGGCGACCTACGGCATCGTCAACCCGTTCGATCCCGGCTCCAACGTCGCCGCCGGATGCCGCTACCTGCACGACTTGCTCGCGCGCTATAGGAACAGCGTCCCGCTCGCGGTCGCCGCCTACAATGCCGGCCCCGGCGCGGTCGACGCCTCGGGCGGGGTTCCGCCGTTCGCCGAGACGCGGGCCTACGTCTCGCGCGTGACCGCCTCCCTGCGCTCGCCGAATTAGTGCCCTAGCAGCGGATGGCAACGCTCCCGGAAGTTCGCGCAAAGCCGCTCGCGCCGATGCGCCTTGGCTGGCGCTTTCCGATCATGGACGCCTACATCGTGCGCGAGCTGGCCGCGCCGTTCGGGTTCGCCTTCGCCGCCTACCTGCTGTTCTGGTTCGTCAACATCTTTTTCTTGGCGGCCGACTACATCATCAACGCGCACGCGCCGGGTTTTCTGGTACTGCGTTTCCTCCTGTTCCGCATCCCGCAGAGCACGCCGCTCGCCTTTCCGTTCGCTTGTCTGTTCGCATCGCTGCTCGCGTTCGGCCGCCTGGGCCAGGACAACGAGATCAACGCGCTGCGGACCTCAGGAATCACCTTTCTGAGAATCTGCCGCATGCCGCTGTTGCTGGGATTCTGCGTCTTCGGACTTTCGTACTATATCAACGAGACGATCGCGCCGAAGACCACTGAGCTGTCGACGCGCACGTTCTACCAGATCATCTATCACACGGCTGAATTGCCCATCGTTCCTCAGTTTTTCCGCAAGGATGAATCGACCGGCCGGGTATTCTACGTAGGCAACGTCGAAGCCGACCACCGCAC
Organism: Vulcanimicrobiaceae bacterium; assembly: GCA_052267165.1. Taxonomy (GTDB): domain Bacteria; phylum Vulcanimicrobiota; class Vulcanimicrobiia; order Vulcanimicrobiales; family Vulcanimicrobiaceae; genus CAWICD01. Next base: position 82,263 of record JBKQHO010000021.1, read on the forward strand.
GATGGACGACGTGATGATCTTCGAACCGGCCTCGACGACGCCGTTTCGCCAAGTGACGAACGCGGAACGCGCGATCGTTGAAGGACAGACGCTGCATCTGTTCAACGCGCGCGTTACTCGCTTCAAGCGAACCGGCGAGGTCGATGGGTTCGCGATCCAAAAGGACGTGGACGTCGGCCTACCCGTCGGCGAGACGGTCGACCAATTCTTCAACTCGACGACGAACGACCCGTACACCGTGAATTCCACACAGTTGCGAGGACAGATTCAGGCGATGCAGGCCACCGGCCAGGGCGGAAGCGCTCTCGACGTCCTCAAGATCACGCTCGCGCAGAAGCTCGCGTTCCCGTTTGCATCGGTCGTCGCAGTCCTCATCGCGTTGCCGCTGGCGGCGAACATCGGGAAGAAGGGACGAAATCTGGGAGTCGCTCTCGGCGTCGCGCTGTCGATCCTGTTGTTGTTCGTCTACTATCTGATGATGTCGGCGTTCTCGGCCCTTGGAAAGAACGGCGCCATGAACCCCTATCTCGCCGCGTGGCTCCCGAACCTCATCATGGGGACCGCCGGAGCGGCGATGTTCCGGCGCGTCGAACGCTGAGAAGGGCGTTCGGCGGCGTCCGCGGCGTCCTCGCGACGCTCGCGCTCGTAGCCCTGCAAGCCCCGGCCTTCAACCCGGTCTTCGCGAGCGACCTGGGCGCGAGCACCGATCCGCGCATCGCCGCGCTGCTGCACTCGGCCCCGTGCGTAGCCCAGGTTTCGCCGGCCGAAGCCACCCCGGCCGCAGCGGCGAGCGCTTCGGCTGCGGGCGCCGCCACGAGCTCAGCGCAGCCCGGCGCATCGGCCTCGCCCGCGCCGCTCGCGTCAGGCGCGTTGACGCCGGCGCCCTCCGCCAGCCCGACGCTCATCCCGGTCCCCCAGGTTGCGCCGAACCCCGGGATCCTCATTCCGCCGACGCCGTCGTCGACGGGCACCCCCATCCCCTCGCCGCCGCCGCTGCCGACGGCGTCGGCCCGCCCGAGCGCGGCCCCCGTCTTCATCACGCGGCCCGGCACGGGAGCGTCGCCGCAGCCCGGCGGTCCAAACCCGACGCCCACGCCGACGCTCGGACCCTATCAGATCGTGACCGTGGCCGACCAGATCCAAGGCTCGAGCGATACGCATCAGCCGTCCGACCTCTTCGGTAACGTACACGTCTTCTACGAGGAAGGCCAGATCGTCGGCGACCGCGCGCACTACGACGGCGACCACACGATCGTGCTCAAGGGCCACACGTACCTCGTCAACCGCAACGAAGACTCGATCCTGTACGCCGACTCGATCAGCTTCGACACGATCACGCGCCGCGCGACGCTCGACAACGGCCGCGGCGAGTCGCTCGAGGGCGTCCAACAGGGCAAGCTGCACTACACGGCCGACCAGTTGACGGCGCGCACGGACGGCGTCACGCACGGTGACCATGCGTCGTTCACCACGTGCGAGAACCCGCACGGCGGCTATCATATCGAGTCGCGCACGCTCGACGTTTTTCCGGGCGACCGGCTCATCGCGCGCAAGGCCGTCGTCTTCCTCGGGCCGCTCGCGATCTTCTACCTTCCGCTGCTGGTCATTCCGCTGCGCTCGGTGCCGGACTTGCGCCGCACCTCGAGCTTTCTGCCGGTGATCGGCTACGATCAAGTCGAAGGGTTCTACGTCAAAGCCCGCATCGGCTTCGCCCCGTCGGACTTCTACTACGGCTACTATCGGGTCGAGTATTTCACCAAGCGCGGGCTTGGACTCGGCTACGTCGCGTTCATCGGCACGAAGAACAACCGGCGTCAGATCACGATCGACTCGTACACCATCAACGACCGCTCGGTCGGGGCGCGCCAGTCCAACGTCAACATTCAGGAGACCGAGAACTTCTCGTCGCGCCTGCGCGGCCAGTTCGGCGTGACCTATCAGGGCGACTTCGGGCCAAACATCAACCTGCCGGCCAGCCTCGACATCACCGGCTCCATCGCGCATCAGGGCAACGCGAGCAGCGAGAACCTGACCTTTTCACGCTTCCTGCAGGGTCAGCTCTCCGACAACCTCAACCTCGGGTTCGTCGACACGATCGCACTGAGCCGCGTGCTCCAGGAACAGTTCAACATAACCTATTCGAAGTTCAACAGCCAGCTCTCTTCGAGCGACACGCTGCACCTGACCAGCACGACGCACTTGACGACGAAGCTGGCCGACTACAACCTCAACTACGACAAGACCGACTACTCGTCCAATCCGTTCGGCTACGACAAGATCCCCGAACTGCAGATCCTACCGCACTTCAACTACGGCAAGTTTCCGTTCCCGCCGCAGATCCAAATGACGCTGGGGCAGTACGCGGAACCGCAAAACAACTTCAACACGGGCCGCGTCCAGCTCGATCTCAACGAGCCGCTCTATCTCAAGGTGCTCGGCAACAGCGACTTCAGCGCAAACTGGCACATTACCCAAGACTACTACGCGACCGGCGACGCCAAGGCGTTCGATCAGCAGAACGCTTCGCTCTCGACGCCGATCGGACAGCACATCGTCAACTCGGTCACCTACAACGAGCAGCATCCGATCGGGCCTTCGGACGTGCCCTTCCAGCTCTTCGACCGCCTCTCGCCCGGTTCGCACGGCGCGCAGGACGTGCTGCGCATCTTCAACCGTGACATCTACTCGCTCTCGCTCTCGACCGGCACGAACTTCGACGAACAGGCGCAGCCGGTCAGTTACCAGCTCACGCTCAAGCCGTCGCTGCGCTCGTACTTGGTGCTCGGCGGCTTTTGGTCGCCCGGTCCGGGCAACGGTTTCGGGACGACCAACGTTCAGGTCATCACTCCGTTCGGCCGCGACACCTCGCTCCAGTTCACGACCAACGTCGATTGGAAGAACAAGGGGCGCCTCGAAGACAAGAACATCTACCTGAGCAAGGTCATCGGCAACTGCTACGACCTGCAGTTCACCTACAACGAAGACCTCAAGCAGTTCAACTTCAACGTCGTCATCCTGGCCTTCCCGGGCCAGGGCGCGGGCTTCGGCTTCGGAGGCCAAACCTCGCCGATCGTCCCGCAGAACTTCGCGTTCTAGATGCCGTCTAGCGCAGGCCGGGCCGCGCCGCCCGCCGGGTGAACGCACCGTCGCCGTTCCGCGCCGGCGCGCGTCGATTGTGAGGACGTAGCGAGTCGTCGGTCGTGCCTGCGGCCCGAGCGAGTTCCGGGCGCGGCCCCTCCCGTCGATAGTGCACAAGTCGACGGCGTGCGGGTGCGGCAGGGCGGGGTTCGAGACCTGCAGAGGGTTGCCAACTGTTGCAGGCTGCGCAGGTATTGCAGACGATGACATAGTTGTACTTGGTGAAATCCATCGTCCCGGTTCGCTCGCAAGCGGACGACCATGTGCCCCTGAGAGGTTGTTGTTGGAAAGACCCGGCGAAAGCGTCACTTGGTGGCCGCAAGCCACCGACACGGTGGCCGGCGCGAAGGCGAGCGAGAATCCGGCGGAAGCGAAGCGGCGCAGCATCGTCGCCTCACTGGTGCCGTTCGTCGTCGCTTCGGCCGGCGCCGTATTGATGGCGCTCGCCTTTCCGAAAACGAACGTGGCCGCGCTCGCACCGCTCGGTGCCGCGGCGCTCTTCTGGGCGTGGTTTGGGTTGAGCCCGCGCCGCGCGCTCTTCGCCGGCTGGCTCGCCGGCACGATCTTTTTCACGATCAACTACGCCTGGTTCGGGGAGACCGCCGGGGCACTGATCGCTCCGTTCGGGTTTTTGATGACGCTCGGACCGGCGTTCGGCGACGGCTTCTTCGGGTTCGGGCTGGCCGCCGCGCTCAGCGCGCACGCCGCAGGCTGCGCACCGAAGCCGCTGGCGCCCCTGTGCGCCGCCGCGGCCTTCGCCTTCTGCGAATGGTTGCGCGCGGAAGGGCTGGGCCAGCTGGGCGTTCCGTTCGGGAGCTTGGCCTACACGCAGGCAGTCGGACCGCTGGCGCCTCTGGCCGCCTTCGTCGGCTGTTACGGGCTGACGTTCATCTTATGCGTGCCGGTCGCGTACGCCGCGTTCGCGCTCCGCCGGGGCGGCGAGCCCGCGGCTTTGCGTGACGCGCTGCTGGCCTTCGCGGTGGTCGCCGTCGCGGCGCTGTTCGCCTGGACGTTCTGGCCGGCGCGGACGCTCGCCGAGCCGACGTTCAGCGTCGCCGCGGTTCAAGGCAACATCAAGCAGGACATCAAGTTCACGCCGGGCGCCTTTGAGCTCGCCCGGCGGCGCTACGAGCGGCTCTCCGAGGACGCTGCCGCGGAGCATCCGGCGCTGATCGTCTGGCCCGAGACCGTCATCCCGGTCGCTCTCAACAAGACGCCGTGGCTGGCAGCGCACTTCGCGCGACTCGCGCACTCGCTAGGCGCGGAGCTCGCCGTCGGGACCCTCGAGTCGTCGCCGGAGGCCGACTACAACGTCCTCTACTTCTTCAACCCGAACGGCACAATCGACGGGATCTACCGCAAGCGGCAGCTCGTGCCGTTCGCGGAACATTTGCCGTTCGCCGGGCTGCTCGGCTGGATCCCTTGGACGCAGAACATCTCGCACTTCGGCAGCGGTCAGGGTGACGGGCTCGTCGCGGTCGACGGACAGCGCTTCGCTCCGATCATTTGCTGGGAGTCGGCCTTCAGCGGTTTGGTGCGGCAAGACGTGCGGGACGGCGCGACGAGCCTGCTGGTCGCCACCGACGATGCATGGTTCGGAACGACCGCCGGCCCGTACCAACACGCGCAAATCGCGCAAATGCGCGCCATCGAGACCGGACGTTGGGTCGTGCGCGCCGCTTCGACCGGGATCAGCGGCGTGATCGCGCCCGACGGGCACTATACCGAACACTCGCAGCTCGACCAACAGACCGTCGTCTACGGCACGATCGGCGCACCGGTACAGACGCTCTACGACACTCTGGGAACCGGCACGATCGCGCTCGGGCTGGCGCTGCTCTACGCGGCCCCGCTGGCATGGCGACGGTTACGGCACGCCTGAGGCTCGCGGCCATCTTGGCCGTCGTCGCCTTCCTCGCGTTCGGCATCTACCGCGCCGGGCTCAACGAGATGCCCCCGCCGCCCAGCACGCCGGAGGTCTTGTTCCATCGCGGCGTCGCCAACGGCCAACGCGTCGAGAGCAAGTCGTGGTCCGCGGATTACGACAAGATCGTCGCCAACCAAGACCAAACGATGCTCGAAGTCGACGGGATCCACCATGGGCTCATCTACCGGAAGGGCAAACCCTATCTGCGCGTGCGCGCAACCCACATGTCGATCAACACGGTTTCGCACGACTTCACGGCGACCGGTCCCGTCCATGTGGAGACGGTCGATCACAAACCCGAGCGAGCGTTCGACATGTCGTCAGCCGTATGGAACGACGCCACGCAAGAACTGACGCTCTCCGGAAACATCCGAGTTTCGACGGGTGCCGCCCGACCGCTCCGCGTTGACCAATTGAACTTCAATATCCGGACTGGGGACCTGGAGCTCGTGCACGTCTCAGGTCCCGTCCGGTTCAAATGAACTCCGAGCGCCTCAGCTTTCGGGCTTGGCCTCGTTGCTAATGTTCTTCTTGGCCTCGGCGATCAAGCGTTTGACTTTCTGGCCGCCTTTGTGACCAATCTCTTCGTAGAAATCGGAGCCGTACTTGTCCTTAACGACCCGGCCGCCTTTTTGGCCGATCGCTTCATAGAACTGGGCGCCGTGCCGTTCCCTGGTCGCTTGCCCGCCCTTGCGACCAATCGTCTCGTAGAAGCCGGAACCGTAACGCTCGCGAACGGTATCTCCGCCCTTCTTGCCGGCCTCGCGGACGGACATATCTCCGCCCACCTTGCCGTTGTCAGAATTCTTCGAAGGCTGATCTGCCATGGTCGTTGCCAACCTCTTTTCGCGCTGCGGCGAAAGCCAAAAGTGCTGCGAAGTATACTCGCTCGTACCCACTGCTTGCGTGCTTAAACTCGGATGATCGAACTCGTAATCGAGAATGCCCTCATTTACGACGTAGGCAAGTCAAGGCCTCTTCGCATGGACCTTGGCATCGTTCAAGACCGTATCGCGCTGCTCGGCAACTTGGAGGGCCGTGAAGCCTACGAACGATTAGACGCCGCCGGTCGCGTTCTTGCTCCCGGGTTCATCGACGTTCATTCCCATTCTGACGAGCTTTGGCTCGCCAACCCGACGTGTGCAAGCAAAGTTTTACAAGGGGTGACCACCGAGATAGGCGGCAACTGCGGCACGTCCGCCGCTCCGCTGCGCGGATTAGCGCTCGAACGCAAACAAGAAGAAGCACGCTTGTACGGCCTCGATGTCGAGTGGCGCGAACTTAACGAATTCCTTACACTCGTCGAGCGCAACGGCACGTCACTCAACGTCGCGACCCTGGTCGGTCTCGGGACCACGCGCCGCTGCGTGCGCGGAGAGCGCGACGGACGCCTTGACGCCGCCGAGCTACACGCCGAGCGCGCCCTCATAGGCGAGGCGATCGAACAGGGCGCGCTCGGCGTCTCGAGCGGCCTGATCTATGCGCCCTCGCGCTACGCCGATCTCGGCGAGCTCGTTGCCTGCAGCATCGCCGCTCGGGATGCGGGTGCACCGCTCTACGCAACCCATTTGCGCGACGAAGGCGACGCGCTCCAAGAAGCAGTCGAGGAAGCGCTTGCCATTGGACTCGCAGCCGAAGTCGCCGTCCAGTGCTCCCACCACAAGTCGGCGGGCAAACGCAACTGGGGCAAGGTGCACCGCTCGCTCGAGACGATCGAGCGCGCGCGCCGCGCCGGGCAGCCGGTGTACGCCGACGTGTATCCGTACACGGCGAGCTGGACCGAGCTCTCGACCTTGCTGCCCGAAGACGCGCTGGCCGGAGGCCGCGAGGCGGTGCTCGAGCGGCTGCGCGACCCGGCCACCGCAACGGCGCTGGCCCTGCGCCTCGAGCTCGATCACGGCGACGAATGGTCCGACATCATGCTCTCGACGATCGGGAGCGAGCAGCGCGCCGAGCTTGCCGGGCTGCGTCTCGACGAGCTGGGCCGCCGCTGGCGCATGCGGCCGGCGCAGGCCGTGTTGCGGCTGCTCGCCGACGAACGCCTCGCCGTCGACGCGATCTTCTTCACGATGAGCGAAGACGACGTGGCGACCGTTCTGTCGGCGGACTTCACCTGCATCGGCAGCGACGCATCGGCTCGCGCCGTCTCCGGCGTGACCGCCCGGGGACTGCCGCACCCGCGAACCTTCGGCTGCTTTCCGCGCGTCTTCGGACGCTTCGTTCGCGGGCGCAAGACGCTCGAGCTCGGTGAAGCGATTCGGCGTATGACGGCGCTCCCCGCCGATATCTTCGGTCTGTCGGGGCGGGGTCGCATCGAGGTCGGAGCGTATGCTGATCTCGTGCTTTTCGATCCGCGGCGGATCCTCGACACGGCCACGTACGAGCGGCCCTACGCGTATCCCGAAGGGATCGACTCAGTCTGGGTCAACGGCCGCGCGGTCGTGCGCGGCGGGGCTCTCACCGGCGCGCGCCCGGGCCGCGTGCTGCGCGGCGGCAAGTGAGCGGGCCCGCCGCGTGAACGTGCTCGAGCTCGATCCCGAACGCCGCCAAGCCCTGCTCGACGACGCCCGACGCATCGTCTTGGCGCGCGGCGAGCTGCTGTACACGGCCGGCGATCCGGCCGGCGACGTCTTCATCGTCGAGCGCGGACGGGTGAAGATTCTGCGGACGACGGCGAGCGGCTCGGAAGCGATCGTCGAGATCCGCAACCCCGGCGACGTTTTCGGCGAGATGATTTGGCTCGCGGAAAACGGGCGGCGCACGACGAGCGCCGTCGCGCTTGACCCGGGCGAGGTCCGCTCGCTCGACGCCGCGCTCTTCGGTCGCCGCCTCCAGGCCGACGCGAGGCTGGCGGCGACTTTCGCGCGCGGCGTGGCCGCCCGCCTGGCGGCCGCCGAACGCGAGCTAACGGAGCTCGCCGGCAAGAGCGTACCCGGCCGGCTGGTCGACCTCCTCGGGCGGCTCGCCGCCGAGCACGGCGTCCCCGAACCCGACGGCGGCGTTCGCATCGGGATGAGCTTGACCCATCAAGACTTGGCGAACTTGATCGGCACGAGTCGCGAGACGCTCACGAAAGAACTGGGCGTCCTGGCCGACGTCGGCCTGCTTCGCGTCTCGCACCGCTCGCTGGTGCTCCTGCAGCCCCAGGCCTTCCCGTTCGCCCGGCGTCGCAGCTAGGGTCGCGGGACTAGTGATCTTCGGGCGCGCGCCAGCGCCAGGTATCCGCTGCGCGCCACCAGCAGCAGCGTCAGCGTCAGCAGCGCGGCCAGCACGGCGCCGACGTAGGGAGCGACCAGCGCCAGGCCGACTCCGGCCGCGGCCGCGCCGTCCTCCGCGAGGCTGAGCAGCGGGTTGGCCATGCCCAGGGTCATCGTGGTCGACCCGGCCCGCAGCGTGGCGACGGCCGTATGAACGCCGACCGCATTGAGCGCCGCCAGCGCCATCGTCGTGCCGTCCAGCGGCGTCCCCGCGTCGGGTACGATGCTGCCGACCAGGATCGCGGCGGCAAGCGGTTTGGCCGCGAAGTGCAGCACGTGCAGCGCATGATCGACGAGCGGAAGCTTGTCGCCGAGCAGCTCGAGGAGGGCGAGCAGCGCGAGGACCGCGGTCGCTCCGTCGCTGCCCAGCGCCGCGAACGGCGTGGAAGGGTGGAGATACCCGAAGTGCATCGCGAGCGAGGCCAAGGCCAGCGTCACGAACGGCCGTAGCCCGACGCTCGTGCTAAGCGCATAGGCGGTCGCAAAGGTGGCAGCGTCCAAGCGGTCTCCTTTCGCGCCCTTCTACCGCGCCTTGGCCCCACGAGTTTCGAGCGCCCGATAGACGAGCGTGGCGCGCTCGCGCAGCTCGGCCGGCGTCCCGTCGTTGTCGATGACGTAGTCGGCCAGCTCCCGCGCCCGCGCCGGATCGATCTGAGCCCGCATGCGCCGCTCGACCTCGGCCCGGTCGAGGCCGCTGCGGGCGACGACGCGCGCGATCCGCGTTTGGGGCGGCGCAACGACCAGCACGTTGACCTGGCAGCGCCGGTAGAGCTCAGTCTCGAAGAGGAGCGGTACTTCGTGCACGACGATTTGGTCCGGCGCGGCGCTCGCTTCGAGCTCGTCGCCGAGCCGCCGCACCAGCGGGTGGACGATCGCGTTTAGCTCGTCGAGCTGACGAAGATCGGCGAAAACGATGGCCGAAAGCGCGGCCCGGTCGAGACTCCCGTCGGGGTGCAGCGCCTGCGGCCAGCGCGGCGCGATTCGCGCCAGCCCCTCGCTGCCCGGCGCGACGGCGAGGCGGGCCAATTCGTCGGCGTCGACGACCAGCGCGCCGAGCTCCGCGAAGATGTCGGCGACGGCGCTCTTTCCCGATCCGATCCCGCCGGTCAAGCCGGCCCGCAAACGCACGCAGCTCCCTTCGCCAACGGGAAAGGCCGGCATTGCTGCCGGCCCTCGCTAACGATATCGATCGGACCGGACCTATTCGACGACGGGTTCCAGCGCCTCGCCGATCGTTCCGACGTCGCCCTCGACGACGTACTCGGCGAACTCCTCGGGCGGAATGTCGGCGACGTGCTGGATCGACGCCGTGATCCGGCGCGTCGAATGGTTGATGGTCAGCAGCGTGACCTCGACCTCTTGGCCCGGGCTGTACGGAACCGACGGATCGAACTCGCCCTTCGGAACCATCGCGAGCACGCCCGGGATGATCTCGACCAGCAGGTAGTTCGGCGTGACCTTGACGATCTGCGCGATGAGGCGCTGGCTCTCGACCAGCTTGTCGGCATGCTCGACCCATGGATCGGGCAGCGCGTGCTTGAGCGAGAGCGAGACCTTCTTGGCGTCCGGGTCGAACTTCATCACTTCGACCTGCACCACGTCGCCGATCTTGACGACCTCGCTCGGATGCTTGATCCGCGCGTACGACAGCTCGCTGTTGTGGATCAGGCCGTCGATGCCGCCGAGGTCGACGAATGCGCCGAACTCGGCCAGCCGCACGACCACGCCTTCGCGAATCTGTCCGACGGCGAGCGTGCCGAGCAGTTCGGACTTCTTGGCGTTGAGCTCTTCCTCGAGCACCAAGCGCTGCGAAAGCACGACGCGGTGGCGCTTGTGATCGAGGTCGATCACTTTGAGGCGCAGATGCTTGCCGACGAGCTCGTCGAGATTGCCGACGGGCTGACGGCGGATCTGCGAGGCGGGCACGAAACCGCGCATGCCGAGGTCGACCAGGACGCCGCCCTTGACGACTTGCGTGACGGTCGCTTCGATGACTTCGTCGTTCTCGTGCGCCTTGATGACCTTTTCCCACGTCTTCAGCGCCCGCGCCCGGCGCTCGGAGAGGTAGAGCGTCCCCTCGTCGTCGATGCGGTGGATCATCACTTCGAGCTTGTCGCCGACCTTGAGTTCCTTTGGATCGACGGCGAGCGACAGTTCGCGGAAGCTCAGAAAGCCTTCGGACTTACCTCCGATATCGACGAGCAACTCGTCCTGGTACTTGGCCACGATTACGCCGGTGAGGACCTGTCCCTCGTCGAGAACCTTCAGGCTCTCTTCGTACAGGCGCTGCTCGAGCGCAAGCTGGTCTTCGAGTTCTTCCGTCGGCTGCGACGGTGCGATGTCGGTGGTAGTAATACGCGTCCCCTTTACTCGTGCGCCGGATCACTATTCGTCCGGTCACACCCCCGCGCTTTGCGCAGTTCCTCGGTCACGAGGCAGATCTTGTAGTAGTCATCGGCGCTGGCAGGCCCGGCACCACCAGGTGCCACGCTGAGCCAGAACCGTTCTGACGATCGGACGCGCGCAGCGCGCGCAACCCAAACCGTCTCGACCATATACCTTCAGTTCATTTTGGAAGCCGCCCCGTAAGCCCTCGGCGTCGACGTAGTCGTCCACGCTTGTTCCCCGCATCTCGACCGCGTGCCGCAGCACGCTGCCGATCGATTGGTGTAGGCGTTGCCGAGCCTGTCGGGAGAGTGTCCCGGCGGGAGTGGTCGGACGAATCCTCGCCTCCCACAGCGCCTCGCAGGCGTAGATGTTGCCGATGCCCGCAATGCGGCGCTGGTCGAGCAAGAAGACCTTGATGGGGGTGGTCCGCCCGTCCAACAGGCTTGAGAATCGCTCGAAAGAGAAATCCCCCGAGAGAGGCTCAACACCGATATCAGCAGCCCACGGTTCTTCAGGCCCGAACAGGCGCATCCTGCCGAACTGCCGGACGTCTGCGAAGCAAAGCCGCAGGCCGTCCCGGAACGTCAGCAGGACGGTGGTATACGGCTCAGGCTCCCTCGTTCCCGCGGGCTGGACGATCAGCCGCCCGGTCATCCTGAGATGAACGGCGAGCTGCTGTCCGGAGCCGAGCCGGACGACCACGAACTTCCCCCGCCGACCGACGCCTTCGACCGTTTCTCCGCGGAGGGCCCGCACGAACCGCTCGGGTTCGGGGGCGACCACCTTGCGGAGGGCAACGGTCGCGTCGTCGATCGTCCGGCCGGAGATCGCGTTCGCGAGCCCGCGGGCGATCGTCTCGACCTCGGGAAGCTCGGGCACGTCACCGGCTTCAGACCTCGCACCGGTTGCAATGGTTTCACCGGCCGCGAGCATTTTGGCGGCCAGGCTCGGCTAGCGCAGCAACGTTTCGGCCCGTACCGGCACGGAGAAGAGGTAGCCTTGCGCCGTGTCGCAGCCGAGAACTCGAGCAAGCGAGCTTGCGCCTCCGTTTCGACGCCCTTGGCCGAGGTCTCGAGGCCAAGGGCCCGCGCCATCCCGATGATGGCCCGCACGAGCAGACCGCTGAAGCGCGGATCGGCCAGCGTATCGTGCACCAGCGTGATGCCGCCCTTGCTGCGCGCCCGTTCGCAGAGCAGGGGACTGCGGCCGAATTCGCGCGCTTCGCTTCCGCACGACGAGAGCGTTCGGAGATGCTTGCCCCCGACGAGCGCGATCGCCGCGCCGGGAACGTCATAAGACCGGGCGACTAAACGCGTCAGCTCGTCGAAGATCGCTTCCGGCCTCGCGTCGAGGACGGCTAGACTCTGCAACGTCTCTACCCGCCGGTCGTCACGCTCGCGCTCAAGCACGCTACGCTCCCTCTGTTGAGCTTACTTGCCTCTCGCGCAAGCGCGAGACGCAATGAACCCCTCTCGACTCCCATCGGCGATTGCCGGCCGAACTGGAGTCAAAGTGTGATCCAAAGCGGGCCGGCCGGCAATTAAAGCGCTTTAACAGGAGGAATAAACAAGCGACTCCCCTTGACGATCCCGAAAACTGCCGCTTGGCCGGCACTCAACTCGAGCACGAAACGTCCGCGCCCCGCGCGCCGGGCAACCCGCTCGTCGGGCGTCTGCAGCGTCGAGGCCGGAACGTCGCTCGCGATGCTGCGCACCGTCCCATCGCTCGCGACCCAAATCAAGTCGAGCGGAATCAGGGTGCGCTTCATCCAGAAATCTTGTTGGTCGTCGTCTTCGAAGACGAAGAGCATGCCGGCCGCGGGCTGCATGTGCGTGACGCACATCAGGCCGAGCTCGCGCGTCGTCTCGTCGGCCGCAACGGCCATGCGCAGGGTCACCTGGTCGTTGCGCACGTCGACGATCGGCAGCGGCGTGCCGGCGCTGCGCTGCGCCGTTCCCGCCAGGATCTCCGCCGGAAGCCGTTGGTTCGCGCAGGCCGTCGTCGCGGGCGCCGGCGGTGCAGTCGCCGCGCGCGACGCGCCGCTCCCAAGGAGCAGCACGCCGAGCACGCTAAGCCGTAAAAGGCTCGACGTCATACCAGGTGTGCCCTCTCTTCAAGGTCACGTCGATCGGAACGGAGAGCTCGAGCGCGTGCTCGAGCTCGTGCTTCACGAGCGCGGCGACCCGCTCGAGCTGTTCGGCCGCCAGCTCGAAGATCAGCTCGTCGTGGATCTGCAGCAGCATCTGCGCATCCACGTTCTGCGCCCGCAACGCGCGGTCGACACGCACCATCGCCAGCTTCATGAGATCGGCGGCGCTGCCTTGCATCGGCGCGTTGGTCGCCTCGCGCTCGGCCGCCGAGCGCAGCGCGTAGTTGCGCGCTCGCAGGTCGGGCATGTAACGGCGCCGGCCCAAAATCGTCTCGACGTAGCCGTGCTCGCGGCCGAACTCGAGGTTCTTCTCGATCCAATCGCGGACGCGCGGGAAGCGCGCGAAATAGGCGTCGGTCATGGCCCGGGCTTCGATGCGCTCGATCTCCAAGCGTTGCGCCAAACCGAAATCGGACATCCCGTAGAGCAAGCCGAAGTTGACCGACTTAGCGATACGGCGCTGGTTGGGCGTCACCTCGCCGGTGACGATTCCGAAAATGCCGCGCGCGGTGACGTCGTGAATGTCCTCGCCGTGCCGGAAAGCCTCGCGCATCACCTCGTCGCCCGAGAGGTGCGCCATGATGCGCAGCTCGATCTGGCTGTAGTCGGCGGCGAGCAACAGGCGCGACGGATCGGGCGCGACGAACGCGCGCCGGATGCGCCGGCCGAGCTCGGTGCGAACGGGAATGTTCTGCAGATTGGGATTGGTCGAAGAGAGCCGGCCCGTCGCGGTCGCCGTTTGGTTGAAGACCGTGCGCAGGCGGCCGTCCGAGCCCACGAGCTTGGGGATGACGTCGATGTAGGTGTTCTTGAGCTTGGTGACCTCGCGAAACTCGAGGACCTTGGCGACGATCTCGAACTGGCGCGCGAGCGGCTGCAGCACCTCGATGCCTGTCGCCCAGCCCGTCTTGGTGCGGCCGCCGTTCGGCAGCTCGAGCTTCTGGAAGAGGATCGTTCCAAGCTGCTGGGGCGAACCGATGTTGAAATTCTCGCCGGCCAGCGACCAGATCTCTTCTTGCAGCCGCGTCACCGCCGCGTCGACTTCCTGCGAGAGGTCGCGCAGCGCCTCGACGTCGATCGCGATGCCGCACGCTTCCATTGCGGCCAGGATGGAGACCAGCGGCAGCTCGACGTCGTCGTACAGCGCGAGCTGATTGCGATGTCCCAAACGGTCGCGCAAGACCGCCGCCAATTGCAGCGCCGCGTCGGCGTGGGCGGCCGCATCCGGCGGCAAACGTTTGGCGAGATATTCACCGACGGCATCTTCGAGCGCGGCATACGTTCGCGACGGATTCAGCAGGTGCGCGGCGACCATCGTGTCGTCAGCCAAACGCGCCGCGGAGAGACCCTCTGCCCGAAGTGCTGCGTCGAGCGCCTTGCCGTCATGCGCGACGATCCGCCCATCGCGCAGCAGCGTCGCGAAGGCACTCCGCACGTTGGGATAGCCGAGCGCGATGCTCCGAAACGCCAGCCCCGTCCCGGGCTCGGCGGCTGCGCCTACTTCTCCGTCGCCGCGTAGCGCCAGCGCCGCGCGCTCGCTCTGCGCCAGCCCGGCGAGCTGACCCGCCAGCAGCTCGAACTCGGGCGGATCGGCCGACGGCAGAAAGGAACGGTAGTCGCCGCGGACGAGCTCCGCATCGTCGCTTGCGAAGAGCGTCGCGTCGTCCCTGGGAACGGGCAGCTTGGCGAGCAATCCTTTGAATTCGAGGTCGCGGTAGAGGACGTACAGATCTTCGACCGGCGGCTGCGTGAAGCGCGCGTCTTCCCAGGGGATCGTCACGTCGAGATCGCGCTCAATCACCGAGACGTCGCGGCAGCGGCGCGCGATCTCAGCGTGCTCGCGCAGCAGCGCCTCGAGCTTCGGCGTGCCGGCGCGCGACGGATCTTCCAGCAAGGCGTCGAGCGAGCCGGCCGTCTTGAGCAGTTTGATCGCGGTCTTCTCGCCGATGCCCGGGACGCCGGGCAGATTGTCGGAGGGATCGCCCTTGAGTCCGCGATAGTCGGCGAGCTGCGCGGGCGCGAGCTCGTAGCGCGCGCGAACCGCGTCGAGGTCGTAGCGCACGAGGCCGCCCATTCGCTGGCGCACCAGCACCAGCGTGCGTTCGTCGACGATCTGCAGCAGATCGTTGTCGCCCGTGACGACGAGCGTGGTTTCGCCCGCCTCTTCGGCCTGACGCGCGAGCGTGGCGATCACGTCGTCGGCCTCTTCGCCTTCCATCTCCAGCATTGGAATGCGATAAGCGGCGAGGATGCGCCGCACCAACGCAAACTGCGAGCGCAGATCGTCGGGCATCGCTTCGCGCTGCGCCTTGTAGGCCGCGAAGGTCGCGACGCGCGCCGCCGGCAGACCCGCATCGAAGCAGGCGATGAGATGGGTCGGCTTCTCGTCGGCGATCAGCTTCGTCAGCGTCGTCGTGAAGACGAGCGCCGCTTCGATTCGCATCCCGCGCGAGGTCGTCAACGGACGGTCCTTCATCGCGAAGAAGGCCGCGTAGACCAGCGCGTGCGAGTCGAGCAGCATGAGTCGCGCGGTCCCGCGCGGCGGCGCCTCGCCGCCGGTCTGCTCCACCGTCTTCATTGGACCGTGAAGCTTCCTGAAGCGGCGCCGACGTCGCCGTCATCGGCGATCTTCAAGACCGAGAGCACGAACTTCCCGCGCCCCTTGGGAACGACGACGTCGAATGAGCCGCCGGTCACGCGCTCGACCGTCCAGAGCAGCGTGCGCGGCGCGGCCGCCCCGAGCGTCGGCACTTCCGTCGGCACTTTGCGAGCGCGCTCGGCGGCGAAGATGTCGCTCGCCTTCGAACCCGCCGGCGCGACGTAGGCGTGCCAGCCCGGATCGTCGGCCGAAGGGTACTGCGAGGTCGTCGCGCCGGTCGAGAGGATGTCGGGCGCGTCGTCGAACAGCGCCGGGCCGCTCTCGAGACCGTCGGCGATGCGAATGGCGAACGTCGCCGCGCTGCCCGGCGCCGCATCGTCACGCACGCTCACATGCACGGTCGCGCCGGGAGCGCAGGTCGTTTTGTCAAGAACGAGTTCGGTCGCGCGGGCGTGCCCGGGCGCGTCGACGTGCAGTTGCGCCGTCCCGAACGCGACGGCGCCGTCGCGGACGAAGGCGACCGAGACCCGCGCGTCGCCTTGCGGCTCGCCGAGGTCGAGCGTCGTCGAGGCGCGTCCGCCCGAGACGGCCGTTACGCGTGACTGGTACGTGCGCGCGCCGTCGAGCGTCACCAGCGCGTCGCCGTTCGCGCCCGGCGCGCTCGCGCTCACGCCGACGCGGTCGCCGGGCCGGTAGCGCGCCTTGTCGAGCGTGACGCTGACGTCGCCGCCCGCCGAGACGGTGCGGCCGGCGAGCGCGCTCGGCTCGACGACGACCGCCGCCGCGTCGCGTGGACGATGGCTGCCGGCGCCGGCTTCGGCGAGGGCGAGGTTCGTGCCCAGATAGGGCGTGCGGAAGGTGACGCGCGCGTGGCCTTGCTCGTCGAGGATCACGTTCTGCGACTGCTCCGAGACGCCGTGCGCGATGTGCACCTGCACCGAGAGGCCGGCGGCCGGCGTTCCGTCGCTCGCATCGAAGCCGCGCAGGTCGAAAGCGATCGGGGCACCGACGTCGGCGCTGGGCGCAAGCGGCTCGAGCGCCAGCGCGATCTTGTTCATCGGGACGGCGATCCGCGAAGTCGCCGTCGCCCCGCGTGCCGTGGCGCGAACGGCGTAGGTCGAATCGAGACCGTCGCTCGGCGCTTGCAAGACGAGCGAGGCGTCTCCGGAGGCGTCGCTGCGCACGGTGCGCTCGTCGACGACGGTCGTTCCCCAGCGCACGGCGTCCTCGGCGGAGCCCGGCGGCACGATGTGCGGCGTGCGCACGACGCGCAGGTGGATCGCGACGTCGGGCGCGCCGGTAAGGCCGCGCGTCGCGGTGAGCCCGATCGTCACCGGCTTGTCGGGATCGCAGGGACAGCCGGCGCGAATCGCGAGCGCAAGGTCGCCGGCCGCGTCGACGTGGACCGTCGTGCCGCCGACCGCGCCGCCCGCCGCCGCCAGCACCGCGTACTCGCCCTCCTCGAAGCCGGCCGGGACGTCGAGCTCTCCGCTGAACGCGCCCGCCTCGTCGAGATTTACCGCCTTCGACGCCAGCGTGTTCCCGTGGCCGACGAGCGTTATGCGCGCCTCGCCGGTCGCCCGGCGGTATCCGGCGGCCGTCCGGCGCCGCACGAAACCGGCGAAGCGCACGGTCTCGCCCGCCCGCGCGACCGCGGAGTCGAGCCGCAGCCCGACGATGGCCTGCGGCAGCGGTGCCTGCGGCAGGAGCGAGACGAACGACGGCGCCGCTCCGTCCTGGGCGAGCGCGAAGGCCGGCCGGCGCGCGTCCCGCCAATCGATGAGGCCCGCAGCGTCGGTGCGCTTGGCGATCAGTTGCAGGCCCACCAAGAACGAGACCGGCATGTTCGCGATCGACTTCCCGCTGCGCAAGTTGACGCCCCACACCAACAGCCCGCCGGGACTCTCTTTGGTGACGAGGCCGACGTGGGTGCGGTCGAGCCAGACCTGCTGAACGGCGTCGCCGCGGCGCGCCTCGACGACGTAAAAGCCTTCTTGACCGCCCAGCGGCAGGCTGACGTCGTTCGCTTCGAAGCGGTAGCCCGGCGGCGGCGAGAAACGCCAGCGCGCGAGCGGACGCAGATGCGTGGTATCGAGCGCGCGCGGCTTACGGTTTTGACCGGCGATGATGACGTCGGCCGGGTCGACGTTGTAGATCGCGAAGTCGACCGGCGCGCCGGAGTACGTGTCGAGCCGGACGGTCGCTGGCTGCCACGGCACCGACACGTCGCGCGCAAACAACGCGAAGTAGGCATCCCATTGATGCTTGTCGAGCAGCGGGCGCCCGCCGAAGGCAGGCAGGGCCAGGACGAACGCAAGAACGGCGCCCAGCGTCGCGCAGAGCGTCGCAGGGGCGAGGGTCCGCTTCACGTCGCGACGGCTTCGGCGAGGCACGCAGGCATCCCCCGCGCGCGCGCGTAAGCGCCGCCAGCGTGGACCGCCGACCGAAGTCGACCGCCTCCCGTTGCCGGCACTGCGGCCGAGCCCGGCGCAAACGCTCGCCCAAGCGCCGGCTCCTGCAAGCGCGCACGTATCAAGTCGTCGCCGCCTGCGCTTCCTGCGGCACGCCCTTCGCCGCCCTCTCGAGGAACTGAGCGTGAGCCCCATCCAAGCCGGCGCAGCCCTCGCGCTGCTCGCCGCGTTGGCCGGTCCTCCCGCCGCCGCGCGCGCGGCCAGCACGGCCGCGGCCCAATTGCGGGCGCCGAGCCAGGCCGAGCACACCGAGTATGTCATCGAAGTCAACAAGAAAGGTCAGGTCTCGCGCGTGCGGGCGGGAAAGTATTCCTCCGATGCCGCCTTCAACGCGATGACCTACGGAAACGCACTGCAAGTTTTCATTCGCACCCCCGACGGGAACGCGGTCTCCGGCACGTACCGGCTGAGCTACGACTACGACCCGAAGTCGCGCAACGTGAAGCGCAACGTCGCCCTGATCAAAGCCGGCGGCGTCGACCCCAACGCCATCGGCGCGGTCAACGCGATGGCCGAGATCAACCGCCGGCGCGCCCAGCACGCCGCGCAGGATCATCCCGGAACGACGTCCGTAAATACGCTTCCGGACCTCAAGACCATCACCGGTAGCAAGCATTGACGCAGCTGAGCGCACCGCCGTCCCAGGCTGCGCCGCTGGACGCGGTCGCGCTGCTCGAGCGGACCTCCCACGCGCACGCCTTCGCGCCCGGTGCGCTTCCGCCGATGGCGCTGCGCCGGATCCTCGAGGCGGGACGCCTCGCACCCTCGCTCTACAACACGCAGCCGTTCCGCTTCGTCGTGGTCCGCGAGCCGAAGAGCTACGAGCGCTTGCGCGCAGCCTGCAACCGCTCGCGCGACACCTTCATGAAGGGCCGCGGCTTCTTCGCGCTCTTCAACAAGCGCCTGCACGAGCCGGCGTTCGCGGCCGGGCTCGAGCGGCAAAAGAGCGGCGACGTGCTGCCGCGCCACGGCGCGGCGGTCGTCGTGTTGCAAGACGACCGTGTCCCCGAGTCGGTCGAGGCCTGCGCTTGCGCGCTGATGGCGATGCAGCTCGAAGCGACGGCGTGCGGGCTGGCCAGTCAGTTCACCAGCTGGACGCGCGGGCTCTCGTTTCAGAAAGACATGGTCGCATCGCTCGGCGTCCCCGACGGGTTTAAGATATTCACGAGCCTCGTCGTCGGGAATCCCGTCGAGCCGCTCGCGCCGGCAAAGAAGGATCGGAGGTCCCTCGACGATGCCGTCAGGTGGATCTAAAGACTTCGACGTGATGAAGTGGTGGCTGAACAGCCGCGACAACATCGACGACGTCGTCGACAAGGACATCGCGCAGAGCTGCGCGCGCAAGGACGGCTACCGCAGCGAGCCCGAAGCGCGCGCCCACATCGCGATGAACAACATGCAAGGTCAGCTCTTCACGTACCACTGCCGCTACTGCGACTTCTGGCACCTCACCAAGCGCCGGACGTAAGCCTGTCGCCTCGCTCCCGTCCGCTCGGGTCGCATCGGCCTCGGGTCGGTGGGGGACCGTCATTTTTGAGTTTTCGCGCGCTTCTTCGCGGCAACTCGCTTTGGTTTACCCGGCGTTTTGGAGCTTGCGATGACAGGGAGCTTGCGATGACAGGGGTGCGTCGCGGGCGGGGCATCAGTCGCACCCGCGATCATCTTCCCGACTCCATTCGTGAACGGCTATACGCTGCGGCGCTCAATACGCCAGCGCGACGATCTTGCGGATCGTGCGTTCGTCGGCGACGACGCGGTACATGAAGTCGGCGACGTCGGCGCGCGAGACGTTCTTGCCGCGTTCGGGGATGAAGCGGTCGCCGGCCCGGTAGAGGCCGGTGCGCGGGCCGTCGGTGAGGCCGGACGGGCGCACGATCGTCCAGACCAGCCCGCTGTCGACGATGAGGCGCTCCATGTCGCGCATGTCCTCGAGCACGTTCTTGAGAACGAAGGGCGCGAGCACGCGGCGGTAGAGCGCATTGGCGTTCTTGTCCTCTTCGACGCCGACCGACGAAACCGCGAGCAGGCGCGTCGCCCCGGAACGTTTCATCGCTTCGATGATGTTCGCCGTACCGCTCGAATAGATCGTCGTCGTCCCCAGACCGTCGGCGCCGAGCGCCGAGAAGACGACGTCGGAGCCGCCGACGACCGCGTCGACGTCGCCTTGGCGCAAGACGTCGCCGACGATGACGCCGATCGCGCCGAGGTCGGTAGGCAGCTTGCGGCGATCGCGCACGAGCATCTTGACGTGATCGCCGTTCTCGCGGGCGATCGCGACCAGCCATCGCCCGACGCCGCCGGTCCCTCCGATAATCGAGACGCGCATCGCGGGGGATTCGCGCTCGGCCCGTGCCGAAGCCTCGGAACACCATGCGCTACGTCTGTTTCCTCGCCGACGGCGCCCCGTTGGGCGGCATCCTGCGCGAGGATGCGGTCTATCCGTTCGCCGGCGGCCGAACGCTGCTCGACTATATCGCGCTTACGGCAGCCGAGCGGGCGGCCGTCGCGACCGGCGCGTCGCTGCCGCTTGCGAAGGTGACGCTGCTCGCGCCGGTGCGCCCGCGCAAGAACGTCTTCTGCGTCGGGCGCAACTACCTGGGACACGCCGAAGAGATCGCTCGCGCGCGCAACGTTCCGCTCAATTTGCCCTCGGTGCCGACCTTCTTCACCAAGGCGCCGACCGCGATCGCCGATCCCGGCGCGACGCTCGAGCTCTCGCCCGAGGTCTCCTCGGAATACGACTTCGAAGCCGAGCTCGCCGTCGTCATCGGCGAACGCTGTCGCGACGTCCCCGAGTCGCAGGCGCTCGGCGTCGTCTTCGGCTACACCGCGCTGAACGATGTGACCGCGCGCGACCTGCAAAAAGAGCACCACCAGTGGTTCAAAGGCAAGAGCCTCGATAACACCTGCCCGATCGGGCCGTGGATCGTCGGCGCCGACGAGATCTCCGACCCGCAGCAGCTCGACATCGCGCTGACCGTCAACGCCCTCACCAAGCAGTCCTCGAACACGAGCCAAATGATCTTCTCGGTCGCGGCGATCATCGCCAGCCTCTCGCGCGGCATGACGCTGGAGCCCGGCGACGTGATCGCGACCGGCACGCCCGACGGCGTCGGGATGGCGCGCACGCCGCCCGAGTTTCTCAAGGACGGCGATCTGCTCGAAGTCGAGATCCCGCGCATCGGCGTCCTGCGCAACCGCGTGTCGCTTGCCGTCCCAGCGCGCGCTTGAGCGGCCGCAGGCCGAACGTGCGCGGCTGATGGCGAGCATCGAGATGTTTCGCAACGACCCGGCTGCGCAGCCGCTCGCGTCGGGGCAGGTGCTCTTCCAGGAGGGACAGCCCGGCGAGACGATGTTCGTCGTCACCGAAGGCGAGGTCGAGCTGACGGTCCACGGGAGGTCGATCGAAGTCGTCGGCCCCGGCGGCATCTTCGGCGAGATGGTGCTGGTCGATCGCAAAGCGCGCAGCGCGACCGCGACGGCGAAGACCGCCGCGCAGGTCGTGCCGATCAGC
The DNA here is from genome assembly GCA_052267165.1 of Vulcanimicrobiaceae bacterium. Taxonomy (GTDB): domain Bacteria; phylum Vulcanimicrobiota; class Vulcanimicrobiia; order Vulcanimicrobiales; family Vulcanimicrobiaceae; genus CAWICD01. The sequence continues at coordinate 103,706 of JBKQHO010000021.1, forward strand.
CAGCGCCGCTTTCTTTACCTCGTGCAGAGCACGCCGTTCTTCGCGATCGAGGTCATGTCGATCATGGCCGACCGCTTACGCCGAATGAACGAAGCTGTGTAGCGCAGCTCCGCGCCGCGCTTCGGTCCGCATGACGATGGGACGGCCGGGCCGCAGCATCGCCTGCGACGACAGCGGCAGCGGCCGGTCGATCAGCAGCCGCAGCCGGTAACGCCGCGCCAGGGTAGCGAGCACCAGCACGCCCTCGAGCCGCGCGAACGGCTCGCCGATGCACATCTTCGAGCCGGCGCCGAACGGAAAGTAGGCGAACTTCGGCGGGGGCGGGCCTTCCCAGCGTTCGGGCCGGAAGGCCAGCGGATCGTCGAAATAGCGCGGGTTGCGCTGGGTGACGTACGGGCTGACGAAGATGCTGGCCATCCGCTCGATACGGTAGCCGCCGAGCTCGACGTCCTCGAGCGGACGGCGTCCGAAGGCGGGGGCCGGCGGATAGAGGCGCAGCGCTTCGTCGAACACGCTGCTCGTGTAGCGCAGTCGCGGCAGATCCTCGATGCTCGGAATGCGCTCGCCGAGCAGCGCGTCGAGCTCTGCGTGCATGCACGCCTCCACGACCGGGTGCGTCGCCAGCAAATACCAGGTCCAGGTCAACGCGCTCGCGGTCGTCTCGTGGCCGGCCAGGATCAGCGTCACCAGCTCGTTGCGCAAATCGCCGTCGCTCAGGGCGGAGCCGTCGGCGTCACGCGCTTGCATCAGCAGCGAGAGCAGGTCGCCGCGCTGATCGGCATCGCCGCGGCGAGCCTCGATCAGCGGCCTGACGATCCGGTCGAGCTCCTCGCGTTCGCGCGGAAAGAGCAGGCTCGCGCGCTCCGGGAAGCGCCGGCGCAGCGACGCGAACAGCGGCGCCGCGAGCGCGACCGCCGGCCCCGCCACCGTTCCGCGCCGGATCACGCGCGCCACCACGCCGGCGACCGCGCGAGCGCTGTCTCCCACGTCCGCGCCCAAGAGCGCCTCGCCGACGACGGCGAGCGTGAGACGCGTCATGTCGGCGCCGACGTCGATCAGGGCACGCTCTTCCCACGCGTCGCCCAACGACTCCGCCTCGCCGGCCATGACGCTCGCGTAGGTTGTGACCCGCGCGCGATGAAATGCGGGCTGCATCATCCGCCGGCGCCGAACGTGAGCGGGCTCCTCGCTCGAAACGAGCGCTTCGCCGACCAGCTCGCGCACGAGCAACGCACCCGTATCGCGCACGTAGCGGTGCTGCGCGGTGACCAAGACCTCTTCGATCAGCTCCGCGTCGTCGAGCAGATAGATCGGGCGCCCGCCGATGCGGAAGCCCGCGACGGGACCGTAACGGCGCGCCGTCCGTTCGAGAAACTCGATCGTTCGCCGCCCGCCGCCGAAGAATTCGTAGGCGGCCGGTCCGCGCGGACCCGGGGCCGTTGCCGTGCTCATACCGCGCTCGGAACTTCTTCGCCGCTCGCGGGACGCCCCTGTGACGCCGCCCGTTCGCCGGCCGGTTCGCGCAAGCGCCAGATCGGATAGAGCAACAGCACGCGATCGTGCGGCAATGTCTCCGCGAAGCTCGCGATCAGCGCCAGCTTCGCGTGCCGCCAAACTGCCAGCGGCACGCACGACGCGAGCGCCGGATCGAGCGCGTCGCCGCGTTCGAACTCGCCGATCGAATAGTCCTCGCTCCCGATTAGGACGCGGCCGCGAACGCCCGGAAAACGCGAAAGCCCCGCAAACACCGGCGCGGCCAGCGCCGCGGTGCCGAACGTCCGGTCGATCCCGAAGTGGCGCGCGACCGACTCGGCGAAGGCGCCCTCTTGCACGCGCATGACGATCGGCAGCGACTGGTTTTGCGCGCGAGCGCCGAGCGCGACTTCGAGATTCATCGTGTCGCTGTGGGTGAGCGCGATCAGCGCCTTGGCCTGTTTCACGTTGCACAGCTCGAGCGTCCGGTCTTTGGCGGCGTCGCCGGTCAGCAGATCGAAATGCCGGTCGTGCGCGCTCTCGACGATCGACGGCTCGGGCTTGGTGTCGACGACGACGACTTGCTCCTCGAGCGCGACGAGATAATCGATGACGCACGAGCCGACGCTGCCCGCGCCGCAGACGATCACGTGTCCACGCCGCTTGATCGGCCGTAAGCCCTGCATCGCGACCCACTGCGCTTGGGTCAGCTTCGAGGCCAGGACCGCGACGAACAGTCCGTTGAGCACGATGCCGCAAAGCATCAGCAGGACCGCGGCCACTTCCGCGAACGCGCCGCCGCGGCGAACCGAGATGTCGCCGTAGCCGGTCGTCGTCATCGTCTCGACGACGAAGTACGCGGCACTTGCTAAGTCGAGGTGGAGCGCGAAGCTGAAGGCCGCGGCGCCGATCAGGAAGACCAGCACGCCCGCGATCCCGAGCGCTCGCGCGATCGGATCGAGGCGCTGCACCGAGCGGTAAAGGTTGCGCGCGAGCTCGCCGATCCGTACCGCGCTCGTGCCCGCGTCGGAGGCGGCACGCGCGCTCGGGTCGCGCACGATTCGTTTGAAGAGCACGACCTCGGCCGCTTCGCGCAGCGGCTTGTCGCGTTCGAACGCGACCGCGCCGTCGACGGCGATCACGCGCTCGCCCAGCTCTCGCTCGGCCTGGGCCGCCGTCAGCCCGGCGATGCGCGCGGCTCGCGCCGAGCGCTTCGAGAAGCCGACCAGCGGTCCGTCGATGTCGGGGAATTGCAGCCCGTAGAAGCAGGTCGCGTCGACCGCCGCGCTGGCGTAGGTCGCCGCCGAGTGCGACGAGAGGGAGATGACCGAGCAGTTCGGCACGTTCTGCTCGACCTTACGCCCAAGCGTTCGGTTGTATTGGCGCAGCACGACGCGAATGCGCGGGTTGAGGTCGCGGGCGCGCAAGCCGACCTGCAAGTTGACCCGGTCGTCCTCGGTCAGCGCGACGATCGCCGACGCTTCGAGGATTCCGGCTTCGCGGAGGGCGTCGACGTGGGGGCGCCTCCCGATGAAGCGCGCGCCCGTGCGGCGCACCCGCTCGGCGTACTCTCCCGCATCGTGCCAGAGCAACGCTACCTGCTGGCCGTCGAGCGCCGTCAGCTCCTCGCAGACGCGAAGAGCGAGCGCGTCGCCGCCGACGATCAAGACCAGCGTCCCCCGTGCCGGGACCAGCGTTACTCGGTCGTCCATTACCAGCACCTTCGGGGCGCGAGCCGGGCCGCGCCTCCGCGGGGCGGCGGGTCCGCACCCGAAAGCGCCGCGAATCGTCAAAGCAACGATGGAACGGCCCGAACGCAATGCCGGCCCGAGGCTCGTGAAGCTCAGCGCTCTCGCCTTCGTGGCTATCGGCCTCGGGGCGCTGAGCGCTCCGCGTAGCTCGTCGCGCGGCTACGGTCTGCCCGCCGGCGACGCAACGTCGCTCGGCTACGTGCGCGCCTTGGGCGCCCGCGATCTTGCGCTTGGTCTGGTCTTGCTGAGTCTGCCGGACGAGCCGCGCGTCCTCGCGCGAAGCGTTGCTTCGTGCACGGTGGTCGCAGCCGCGGACCTCCTTATCGTAGCGGCAAAAAGCGGGCGCAAAGCGTGGAAGTCGAGCCTCACTCACTTGTTAGGCGCGGCTTGCCTCGCTTGGTCAACTGCCTTATTGTATGCAGGTAGGTGAGAATTTCCAGGAGCAAGGGCTTGTAAGGCGGTAAAGACCTTTCTCCCCTTCAAGCAACCAAGGAGAAGTCTATGGTCATCGGCGTCCCGACCGAGATCGCGCCGGGTGAACGTCGCGTTGCATTGGTTCCTGAAACCGTGACGAAGCTCGCGAAATTAGGACTGTCGGTTCTCGTTCAGCGCGGTGCCGGCGTTTCGGCGGCTTTTCTCGATGCGGCATACGAGGCGGCGGGCGCAACGCTCGGCGCCGATGCAACCGAAGTGTACGGTAAATCGGATTTCGTCGTGAAAGTTCAACGCCCGACGGACGCCGAGCTCGAGCTCATGCACCCCGGCGAGGCGATCCTTGCGTTTCTTTCGCCGCTCGGCGATCCTCAGTCGGTCGAACGGTATGCCAAACACAAGTTGATCGCGCTCTCGATGGACGCGATACCGCGCATCACGCGCGCCCAAAGCATGGACGCGCTCTCGTCACAGGCGAACATCGCGGGCTACAAAGCCGTCTTGATCGCAGCCTGCGAGCTGCCGCGCTTCTTCCCGATGCTGACGACGGCGGCCGGCACGATCGCCCCCGCAAAAGTATTCGTCCTCGGCGCGGGCGTCGCGGGCTTGCAGGCGATCGCGACCGCGCGGCGCTTGGGCGGCGTCACCTCCGGTTTCGATACACGCTCCGTCGTCAAGGAGCAAGTCCAGAGCCTGGGCGCGAGCTTCCTCGAGCTCGACCTAGGCATCGAAGGCGAAGGCGGCGGCGGATATGCGAAGGCGCTGACGCCCGAGCAAGAGGCCAAGCAGCAGCAACTGCTGGCCGACCACATCGGAGGCCAAGACGTCGTGATCACGACGGCGGCCGTCCCGGGACGGCGCGCGCCGCTGCTCATCATCGAAGACGCGGTCAAGAAGATGAAGCCCGGCTCGGTCATCGTCGACCTGGCTGCCGAGACCGGCGGCAACTGCGCGCTCACCGAGCCCGGCAAGGTCGTCGTCAAGCACGACGTCACGATCGTCGGAACGACCAACCTTCCCTCGACGATGCCGTACCACGCAAGTCAGCTCTACTCGCGCAACGTCCTGACGTTGCTGCAGTTGCTCGTCAAGGACGGCTCGCTCAATCTCGACATGTCCGACGAGATCATCAAAGGCACGACGCTCGCGCACGACGGCGAGATCATTCATCCCCCCACGCTGGCCGCATTGGCAGGGAGCAACGCTTGAGCGCCCATCTCCTCACCGAACTCACCGTCTTCGTCCTGTCCGTGTTCGTCGGCCTCGAGGTCATCTCGAAGGTTCCGACGATGCTGCACACGCCGTTGATGTCGGCGACCAACGCCATCCACGGCATCGTGCTGGTCGGCGCGTTGCTCGTCGCCGTCGCCGCCGCGCCGAAGCTCGGTCCGGTCCTCTCGATTCTGGTCGTCTTTCTGGCCTCACTCAACGTCTTCGGCGGCTACGTCGTCACCCAGCGCATGCTCTCGATGTTCAAGCCGCGCGTCACCGCGCCGGCCGTGGTCGCGCAGAACGGAGCGAGGAAGTAAATGCCTGAAGCTGCGACGGTTCCTGCGAGTCAGCTCGCGATCGGCTTCGCCTACCTGGTCACAGGCGTTTGCTTCATTCTCGGCCTACGCTATCTCAGTTCGCCCAAGACGGCGCGCCTGGGCAACGCCATCTCGATGGTCGGCATGGCGATCGCGCTGGTCGCGACCGGCTTCATGCTCGACTTCAACGGCTGGTGGATCGGACTGATCGGCGTCGGCGCCGGCGCGGCGGTCGGCATCTACTCCGCGCGCGCGGTCAAGATGACCGCCATGCCGCAGATGGTCGCGCTCTTCAACGGTGCCGGCGGCGGCGCGGCCGCGCTCGTCTCGACGGCCGAGTTCCTCAAACTCAACCCCGGCGTCGACCCGATTCCGACCGATCAGGGCATCACGATCGTGCTCTCGAGCATGATCGGCGCGATCAGTTTCTTCGGCAGCATCATCGCCTTCCTCAAACTCCAAGAACTGATGACGGGCCGGCCGATCACCTATCCGGGGCAGCAGATCGTCAACGGCCTGATCGGGATCGTGGCTGTCGTCTGCGCCGGGCTGGTCATCGCCAACGTCCACCCGGTGCAGGCCTACTTCGTCGCGCTCGTCGCGGCCTCGCTGCTCGGCGTGCTCTTCGTCCTGCCGATCGGCGGCGCCGACATGCCGGTGATCATCTCGTTGCTCAACTCGTTCACGGGCCTTGCGGCGGCGCTCACCGGTTTCGTGCTGGGCAACAACGTCCTCATCATCGCGGGCGCGCTGGTCGGCGCCTCAGGTACGCTGCTGACGCTGATGATGAGCAAAGCCATGAACCGCTCGATCACCAACGTCCTCTTCGGTGCGTTCGGCGCGGTCCACGAGAGCGCCGGCGGGGCGGCGGCGGGCGTATCGGGCGGCACGGTTCGCGAGGCGTCGGTCGACGACGTCGCGACGATGCTCGCCTACGCCAAGCACGTCGTCGTCGTTCCCGGCTACGGCATGGCCGTCGCTCAGGCACAGCACAGCGTGCGCGAGCTGGCCGACCAGCTCGAGAAGCACGGCGTCGACGTCAAGTACGCGATCCATCCCGTCGCCGGTCGCATGCCGGGACACATGAACGTCCTGTTGGCCGAAGCCAACGTGCCGTATCCCGCGCTCTTCGACATGGACGACATCAACCCGGAGTTCCCGCGCACCGACGTCGCGCTGATCATCGGCGCCAACGACGTCACCAACCCGGCGGCGCGTAACGTGACCTCGAGCCCGATCTACGGCATGCCGATCCTCGACGTCGACAAGTCACACCAGGTCATCGTACTCAAGCGCTCGATGAAGCCCGGCTTCGCCGGCATCGACAACCCGCTCTACGAACTGCCCAACACCGCGATGCTCTTCGGCGACGCCAAGTCGTCGATCGACAAGTTGGTCGGCGCGGTCAAAGCCCTCTAACCTACCCTTCGGAGCTCAACGAGACAGCGCGATTCCTCAGGGTCGCGCTGTTTCGTTAGGTTCGGTAACAACGTTCGTCGGGAGAATAGTTACTGGCGCGTGTTTACGGGACAGGATCCGGAGTCTCCACGTTTTGTATCGCATCGAAATGGGTGCCTCTCTGATTGAGTATCGAAAACCCCATGGTTGTAGGCGCCTCGTTAGGGTGTTCCGGCGGCGTCGAACTCGTGGTGAGCTTCCCCGCATTCTTGTCGAACTCTGTCTAACTGCTGACAACGACTATCCTTCGGCAGAGTTTTCCTCACTGCACGCGCCACTCGTAGGCGTTGGGATCGGGGACGAACGCGTTGGGCGCGAAGCCGTGGAGGCGCGTGCGGTATGCGTAGACGTACGTTGGGTTGAACAGGTAGACGATCGGAACGTCGCGCGCCACGATGCGGTCGATCGCGACGTAGGCGGCGCGCCGGCGGCTACGCTCGGGCTGCGCGACCGCTTCGCGTTCGAGCCGCTCGACCTGCGGATCGCAATAGCGCATGTAGTTCTTCACCGCGCCGCGGCAGCCGTACAAGAAGGCGTCGTCGGGATCGGCGCCCATGAACCAGGGCACGTAGGCCAAATCGAACCTCCCGCCCGCCAGCACGCCGCCGTCCTTTGCCGGCAAGAAGAGCTGCGCGTTCGAGATGAACTTGATCGCGAGGTCGATCCCGCGGTCGTGCAGTTCGCGTTGCACGAGGGTTGCGGCGTTCTTGCCCGTCGCCGATTCGGGGAACTGCACGTAGGTCAGCGACAGCGCGCGGCTCGTTTTGCGGCGCATGCCGTCCGGCCCGCGACGCCAGCCCGCCGCGTCGAGCGCGACGTCGGCGGCGGCCGGATCGTAGCTCGGCTCCCGCACGCTCGGATCGTACGCCCAGGAGAAGCGCGGCCGGTCCGAGTCGGCGACCGGATAGCGGCCGAGCGTCACCTTCGCGCTGATCGCGTTGCGATCGATCGACTGCGCGAGCGCGCGGCGCACGCGCACGTCGTCGAGCGGCGGGCGCGTCAGGTTCAGCGCGATCCCGGCCACGATCGCGGTCGGCACGTAGGCGTATGTGAGGCCGGTCGTATTCGCGAGGACGGCCTGCTGCGCGGGCGCGATGAGGTTGAAGTCGATCGTGCCGGATTGGAGCAGGGTCAAGTTCGTGCCGGGATCGGGGACGACGCCGACGTCGACCCGGTCGACCTTGGGCCGGCCGCGCCAGTACGTGAGATTCGCGGCGTAGACGAGCCGGTCGCCGCGCGCCCATGAGACGAAGTTGAACGGCCCGTCACCGACGGAAGGCGCGCCGTTGAAGACCGCTTGCGCGAGCGGCTGCTGCTTGGCCAGCACGTGCTCGGGCAGCACGTACTGCGCCGAGGTGCCGTAGGTGAAGAAGGTCGCGACGGCCGGCGCCCAAGCGCGCGAGAGCCGGAAACGAACCGTGAAGTCGTCGGGAGCATCGGCCTTCTCGATCAGATCGTAGCCCTCGCGCGAGGCGACCGGGTTGGACGGATCCCGCAGCGCGCGTAGGGTGAAGAGCACGTCGCGAGCCGTCACCGGGACGCCGTCGCTCCAGTCGACGCCGCGGCGCAGATGGTAAACGATCGTCCGGCCGTCGGCGCTCAGCCCGCCGTCCGCGACGCTGGGCACCTCGCGCACCAGCGCCGGAACCGGCCGGCCTTGCGCGTCGAGGTCGAAGAACGGCTCGAAGGCCAAGCGCGCGAGCTGCCCCTCGACACCCGCCGCGTCGACGTGGAGGAAGAGCGGGTTGAGGGTCGCCGGGTCTGCGGCGACGTTGAAATGGACCGCCGCCTCCTCGGAGGCGGTGTGGCTGCAGGCAGCTAGCAGCACCATGCCTGCCAGCGCTACGAACCGAATACATTGGGGTTCCATCCTATTCAAAACCGAATAAATCAAGTATAATTACCTTCACTCGCCGAACCGATCAATGTCTCGGCAGGGGCTTTTACATTCAGATGCACGATGACGCCGACCTCGACGACCTCGACCTGCGCTTGCTCGACGCCTTGCAGCACAACGCGCGCTCGACCTTTGCCGACCTCGGCTCGCAAATTGGCCTGAAGGCGCCGGCGGTCCACGAGCGGGTGAAGCGGCTCGAACAGCGCGGCTATCTGCGCGGCTATGCGGCCGTGCTCGACGGCCGCCGGCTCGGACTCGGCCTGGTCGCGTTCGTCAGCGCCTACACGGGCGCCGACGTCCTCTACGAGCGCTTCAACGCCTCGGTCTCGGCGCTCCCCGAGGTTCTCGAGATCCACAGCGTGGCCGGCGAGGAGTCGTTCATGCTCAAGGTCGTCACGCGCTCGACCGCCCACCTCGACGACTTTCTCTCGCGCCTGAAGGCGATTCCCGGCATCGTCCGCACGAAGACCACGATCGTGCTCTCGACTCCCTTCGAGCGTGAAGGGCTGGCGCTGGAAGCGCTGTTGGGCTCGGGCGAAGAGGCCGCCAAGCTGCGGCTCATCGGGGGCTCCCGGTGAGCGCCAAGACCTGCGGCTGCGTCGCCTGTCCGCTCGGCATCCATCGCGTGCTCGAGCCCGGCGGAACGCTGCCGCAAAGCGCCTGGAAGCTCGACGCGACCCCGGCCGTCTTCCCCAACGAGATTCTCTGCGACGTCGAAGCGATCAACGTCGACTCGGCCTCGTTCCGGCAAATCGCCGAAGCAGCCGGATTCGACGAGGCGCGCATCGCCAAGCACGTGCTCGAACTGGTCGCCGAACGCGGAAAACTGCACAATCCGGTCACCGGCAGCGGCGGCATGTTCGTCGGACGCGTGCGCACCGTCGGAGAGGGAGTCCGCGACAAGTCCGGCTTGCTCCCGGGGGACCGGATCGCCTCGCTCGTCTCGCTGACGCTGACGCCGCTGCGGATCGAAGAGATTCTGTGGGTCGACGTCCCGACCGGGCGCATCTGGATCCGCGGCAGCGCCGTCCTCTTCGAAACCGGCCTCTATGCCAAACTCCCTGAGGATATCGCCGACGAGGTGGCGCTGGCCGTGCTCGACGTAGCGGGAGCACCCGCTCAAGTGCGGCGTCTCGCCCGCCCGGGGATGACTGTGGCGGTCTTCGGCGCCGACGGCAAATCCGGCATGCTGGCCTGCGCTCAGGCGCGCGAGCGCGTCGGCGCGAGCGGCCGCGTCATCGGGATCGCGCCTGACGCGACCACCGCCGCCGCCAGGCTACTGGCCGAGCACGAGTACGTCGACGCGTTCGTGGCCGCCGACGCGCGCGACATCCACGCCGTCATGGCGGCGGTCGAGGCGGCCTTCCCCGAGCGCGCCGACCTCACCGTCAACTGCGTCAATGTGCCGGGCACCGAGCTGCCCTCGATCCTCGCCACCAAGGAACACGGCACCGTCTACTTCTTCTCGATGAGCACCTCGTTCACGGCAGCGGCGCTCGGAGCGGAGGGCGTCGGGCGAGACGTGACCATGATCGTCGGCAACGGCTACGCGACGGGTCACGCAACCACTGCCCTGCAAACGCTGCGCGATCACCCGGCGATCGCCGGCTACTTCCGGGACCGTTTTGCTCTGCCGGCGCCGCAACCGCGGCGGGCCCTGGCAGGGTAAAGAGCGTTCATGGACCCGAGTATCCGCGACGTGCCGCGCAAGCCGCCGGCGCCCGCGGCCGCCTTCGAGCACCGCAATCTTCGCACGGGCGAATTCTGGCGGGCGATCCCCCGCTATCGCGAGGTCGGTGAAGCGACGTTCCTCGACCACATTTGGCAGGGACAGAACTCGGTCAAATCGCCCGAGCAGCTGCTCGAGACGGTCAAAGACCTCGTCGAGCCCTCGTTCTTCGAGGACGCGCGCGAGGGCTTCAAACGCGCCCCGATGGCGGTGCGGGTCTCGCCTTACATCATGGCTTCGATCGATTGGTCGCAGCCGTATAGCGATCCGATCCGCACGCAGTTCATTCCGCTCGCCTCAAGGCTGCTGCCCGACCACCCGCGCCTGACGCTCGACTCGCTGCACGAGCTCGAAGACTCGCCGCTCCCCGGTCTGACGCACCGCTACGTCGACAAAGCGCTCTTTCTGCCGCTCAACGTGTGCCCGGTCTACTGTCGCTTCTGCACGCGCAGCTACGCGATCGGAGCGGACACCGAACTCGTCGACAAAGTTCCGCTCGCCAAGACGCCCAAGCAGTGGCAAGACGCGTTCGACTACATCGCATCGCGTCCGGAGCTGGAAGACATCGTCGTCTCGGGCGGCGACGCGTATCAGCTCGCGCCGAAGTCGGTGACGCTGATCGGCGACGCGTTGCTCGCGATTCCGCACGTGCGCCGGCTGCGCTTCGCGACCAAAGGCCTCGCGGTCATGCCCATGAAGATCCTGACCGACCCGGCCTGGGTCGACACCGTCGTCGGCGTGGTCGACCGCGGGCGCGCGCTCGGCAAGGAAGTCGTGATCCACACGCACTTCAATCACCCGGGGGAGATCAGCTGGATCACGGCGTTGGCGACCAACGAGCTCTTCCGGCGCGGCGTCACGATCCGCAACCAGAGCGTCTTGATCCGCGGCGTCAACGACGATCCGCACGTCATGCAGCTGCTCGTGCGGCGCCTCGGGTACGTCAACGTACACCCCTATTACGTCTACATGCACGACCTCGTCAAAGGCGTCGAGGACTTGCGCACCTCGATCCAAACCGCGCTCGACGTCGAGCGCTTCGTGCGCGGTTCGACCGCGGGGTTCAACACGCCGACCTTCGTCTGCGACGCTCCCGGCGGCGGCGGCAAGCGCGACGTGCACAGCTTCGATTTCTACGACCGCGAGAACGGCATTGCCGTCTATTCTGCGCCGAGCGTCAAGCCCGGCAAACACTTCGTCTATTTCGACCCGGTCGACACGCTCGCGCCGGAGGCTCAGGAGCGCTGGAAACACCCGCAGATCGCTGAAGAGATGATCGAGCGCGCCGTCATCGCCGCCGGCGGCTCACGCACCTACGTCCCGGCTTAAGCAGGAGGCTCAGGCGGCACGCTCGCGCGCGGATAGCGTTCGCTCAAACGATCGAGCGCACCACGCCGCCGTCGACGCGCAGAGCCGCGCCGTTGGTCGCGGAGGCGGCCGGCGAGCAGACGTAGACCACCATGTTCGCGACCTCCTCGACGGTCGCGAAGCGCCGCAGCAGCGACGACGGCCGGGCCGAGCGGAAGAACTCCGCTTCCATCTGCGCTTGGCTCAGTCCACGCTCTTTGGCGAGCGACTTCACGAAGGTTTCGACGCCCTCGGAACGCGTCGGCCCGGGTAAGACCGCGTTGCAGGTGACTCCGGTTCCGGCGAGACCTTCGGCGATGCCGCGTGAGACGGCCAACTGCGCGGTCTTCGTCATCCCGTAGTGCACCATCTCGACCGGAATGTTAATTCCCGACTCACTCGAGATGAAGACGATGCGCCCCCAGTCTCGTTCGCGCATGGACGGCAAGTAGGCGCGGGCGAGCCGGATGCCGCTGAGCACGTTGACCTCGAAGAAGCGCAGCCACTCGTCGTCGCCGATCGCTTCGAACGGCTTGGGTTCGAAGATGCCGAGGTTGTTGACCAGCACGTCGACCTCAGGATGCGCTTCCAGCAGGCGCGTGACGCCTACGGCGTCCGCCAGATCCGCGGCAAAGGGAACGACGACTGCTTTGCCATCTCGTTCACGGATCGCCGCGGCGGCGGCATCGACCCGCTCTTGCGAGCGGCCGTTGACGATGACGCGGGCTCCGGCCTCAGCCAATCCGGCGGCGATCGCAAAGCCGATCCCCGCCGTCGAGCCGGAGACCAGCGCCGTCTTTCCGTGCAGGTCGAGATTCATGCGCGCGCTCGTCCTCCGCTTGCCATGCCCGAAGGGTAGCGTCCGAGGCTCGGATGCGCAAGCCCGGCACCGAAGCCTGCTGGCGCATGCCGAGCGAACGTGAAGCCCCCGCCAGCAAGCGCCTCTTCATCGCTCTCCCGCTCGACGAGCCGACGCGCGGTACCATCGCCGCGGTCGCCGAGCGCTTGCGCGCCGCCGGGTTGCGCGGGCGCTTCGTGCATCCCGAGAACTATCACGTGACGCTCGCTTTCCTCGGTAACGTCCGGCTCGACGCGCTGGAAGGCGTACGCGAGGCGATCGATCGCGCGGCGCACGCCTCGGCAGCGCTGGAACTGCGGCTCGAACGGATCGGCGCGTTTCCGAGCGAGCGACATGCCCGCGTCGTTTGGCTCGGGCCGCTCGCAACGCCGGCCGGCTTCGCGCAACTGCACGGGGCCCTGCTCGCGAACTTGGCCCGCAACGGCTTCACGCTGGATTCGAAGCCGCAGCCCCACGTGACCCTGTGCCGCTGCGACGGCGCACCGCTCCCGCCCGTCTCGCTGCCGGAGACCCTCGCGCTCAAGGCCGACGCACTCGCGCTCTACTCGTCGCTCACGCTTGCCGGCGGCCCGCACTACGCGCTCGAGCACCGCACCGCGCTCGCAAGAGTTTGCGAGGCGAAGGAGTAAACCGGAGCCGGGTGAGTGCCTTTCAAGAGTCGGCGGCGAACGTTGGCGTGCTTGCCCTCGACCCGGCGGTCGCCGTGCCGCCCATCGCCGAGAGGCGGCCCCGCCTCGCCGAGGTCCACGGCGAGACTCGCGTCGACGACTACGCCTGGCTGCGCGAGCGCGCGGACCCGGAGGTCAGCGCCTATCTCGAGGCCGAGAACGCCTACGCCGAGGCGGTCATGCAGCCGACTGCAGAGCTGCAGCAGGCGCTCTACGACGAGATTCTCGGGCACGTCAAGCAGACCGATCTCTCCGCCCCGTATCGCTATGGCGCCTACCTCTACTATTCGCGAACCGAGGAAGGGAAGCAGTACCCGATCTACGCGCGCCAGCGCGAAAGTTTGGATGCGCCCGAAGAGATTACGCTCGACCTCAACGTGCTCGCGGAAGGCTATGCGTACTTAGGGCTGGGCGCGTTCGTCGTCAGCGACGACGGAAACTTCTTGGCCTATTCGCTCGACACGAACGGCTACCGGCAATACACGCTCTACGTCAAGGACTTGCGCAGCGGCGAGGTGTTGCCGGACTCGCGCGAGCGCGTCACCAGCGCCACCTGGGCGAAGGACGGGCGAACGCTCTTCTTCGTCACCGAGAACGAGGTCAGCAAGCGCAGCGAGCGCTTCTGGCGGCACGAGCTCGGCTCCGGCGCCGAACCCGTCCTGCTCTACCAAGAAGACGACGAACGGTACGACCTCGGAGTCGACCGCTCGCGCGATCAAGCCTACGTGTTCATCGCGGCCTACAGCAAGATGACGACCGAATGGCGCGCGATCTCCGCCGGCAACCCGCTCGAGGCGCCGCGCCTGATCCTCGCGCGCGAGGAGGGTCATCGCTACGCGGTCGAGCATCACGATGACTCGTTTTATATCTTAACCAATCGCGCCGCCGAGGATTTCCGGCTCGTCAAAGCCCCGCAAGAAGCGCCGGGCGAGGAGAACTGGCTCGAGCTCGTCCCCGAGCGGGAGGGCGTGCACCTCGACGATCTCGAGATCTTCGAGGATTTCGCCGTGCTGCGCGGACGCCGCGGCGGCTTCGGCAACCTCGAGATCTTCGACTTCGCCGCCGGGTCACTGCGCGACGTCGACATGCCCGAAACCGTGCACAGCGTCGTTCCGCAGCCGAATCCGGAGTTCCGCACCAAGACCTATCGGTTCGCCTATCAATCGCTGGTCACGCCGAACTCCGTCTTCGAGCTCGAGGTCGCCTCCGGCGAACGCACGCTGCTCAAGCAACTCGAGGTGCCGGGGTTCGACCCCAGCCTCTACGCCAGCGAGCTTGCGCACGCGACCGCGCGCGACGGAACGAAGATTCCGATCTCGCTGGTCTACAGGTGCGACGTCGCGCGAGACGGCACCGCGCCGCTGCTCCTGTACGGATACGGCTCGTACGGCATCTCGTGCGATCCTTCGTTTCAAGCCTCGCGGCTGGTGCTGCTCGACCGCGGCGTCATCTACGCGATCGCGCACGTGCGCGGCGGGGGAGAGCTCGGCGAACGCTGGCGGACTTCCGGCCACCTCATGCACAAGCGCAACACGTTCAGCGACTTCATCGACTGCGCCGAGTATCTGATCGCCCGGAAGTACGCCTCGCCGCGGCGCATAGCCATTGCGGGCGGCAGCGCCGGCGGGCTGCTCGTCGCGGCCTGCGTCAACATGCGTCCCGACTTGTTCGCGGCGGTCTTGGCTCAAGTGCCGTTCGTCGACGTCGTCAACACGATGCTCGATCCGACGCTGCCGTTGACGACCAGCGAATACCTGGAATGGGGCGATCCGCGCGAGCGAGCGGCCTACGACTATATTCTCAGCTACTCGCCGTACGACAACGTCGCGGCGGCCGCGTACCCCTCGCTGCTGCTCAAGGTCTCGCTCTACGACAGCCAAGTCCCGTATTGGGAAGGCGCCAAGCTCGCCTCGAAAATACGCGCGACGTCGACCGGCGCCAATCCGCTGCTGCTCGTCGTCAACTTCGGCGCAGGGCACGGCGGCGCGTCAGGCCGTTACGACTACCTGCGCGAGCTCGCGTTCAATTATGCATTCGTGCTGGCCGAACTCGGCGTCGGGTAAGGTTCAGTCGCCTGTGACGGCCACGAGCACTAGCTTTCGGGCGCGTCCGCCGATGGGACGGGCGCGTCTTCGCGCAGCGCCTCGCGCACGATGCGCTCCTGCTCCACTTCGTGCGCTCCGCCGTAGCCTTCGCTGGGGCTCGCGCGGTACGAGCGCCCGATGTAGCCGACGTCCTTGATCCCGTGCGGCAGCCGCTCGACCAAGCGCCGCCGCACGTGGGCGCGAGCGCCCATGTTCTTGGGCTCTTCCTGAACCCACACGATCTCTTCGAGATTCGAATACGAAGCCAGAATCCAAAGGATCTCGCCGGTCGGCAGCGGCGAGAGCAACTCGACCCGCACGATCGCGGTGTGCGTCATCTTCGTGTAGTCGGGATGCGAGACCAGATCGTGATAGATCTTGCCCGAGCACAGCAGCACGCGCTGCACGGCCTCGGGATTGGCGGCGAAGCGCTCGTCGTCGATGACTGGCTTGAACATTCCGTTCGAGAGCTCGTCCATACGGCCCGCGGCGCCGCGCAGACGCAACAGGCTCTTGGGGGTAAAGATGACGAGCGGAACGGCCCGCGGCTGCCGCGCTTGCAGCCGCAGCAGGTGGAAGTACTGGGCCGCCGTCGAGCAGTTCGCGACGTGCACGTTGCCTTCGGCGGAGAGCTGCAGGAAGCGCTCGATGCGGGCGCTCGAGTGCTCGGGGCCGGCTCCCTCGTAGCCGTGCGGCAGCAGCAGGACCAGGCGCGACGTCTCGCCCCACTTGGCGTAGCCGGCCGCGATGAACTGGTCGATGATGATCTGCGCGCCGTTCATGAAGTCGCCGAACTGCGCTTCCCATACGACGAGCGCATCGGGCAACTCCACGCTATAGCCATACTCGAAGCCGAGGCACGCGTACTCGGAGAGCGGGCTGTTGTGGATCTCGAACGAGGCGCGCGAGTCGGAGAGGTGCTGGATCGGCGCGAACTTCTCGTTGGTCTTGGCGTCGTGCAGCACCAGATGCCGGTGGCTGAACGTGCCGCGCTCGACGTCTTGCCCGGTCATGCGAATCGGCGAGCCTTCTGACAAGAGCGACGCGAAGGCCAGCGACTCGGCGAGGCCCCAGTCGACTTCGCCCTCGGCGATGAACGTCTGGCGGCGCTTCTCGAGCTGGCGCAGCAGTTTGGGATGCGGCGTGAAGCCCGGCGGCGTCCGCACGAGCTCGTCGCTCCAGGCGAGCAGCTGTTCCTTGGGGACCGGGCCGTCGAAGCGTTCGAGCTCGGGGTCCTCCGAAAGCTGCGGCCCGATGCGGCCTTCCCATTCGCCGCGCTTGACGTGACGGTGCGCGTCGGTGATGCGCGCGGTCGCCTGGGCGATCAGCGCGTTGACGTCCTCGGCGGTGACGACGCCTTGGGCGATCAGCTTCTGCGCGTAGAGCTCGCGGACGGTCGGATGCGTCTTGATCCGCTCGTACATGTCGGGCTGCGTGTACGCGGGCTCGTCGGTCTCGTTGTGACCGAAGCGGCGGTAGCCGATCAGGTCGATGATGACGTCGTGACCGAAGCGGCGCCGGAAGTCGACCGCGAGGTGGACCGCCGCGATGCACGCGTCGACGTCGTCGGCGTTGACGTGAACGATCGGGACGTCGAAGCCCTTGGCGAGGTCGGAGGCGTAGCGCGTCGAGCGCCCTTCCTTCGGATCGGTCGTGAAACCGACTTGGTTGTTGGCGATGATGTGGACGGTCCCGCCGGTCGCGTAGCCCGCGAGCGCCTGGAGGTTGAGAACCTCCGCGATGATTCCCTGGGCCGAGAAGGCCGCGTCGCCGTGGATTAGGATCGGTGCCGCCACGCCCGGCTCGAGCGTCGCGATCGGCGTCTCGTGCTTGGTCTGCAGCGCGCGCGTCCGTCCTTCGACGACCGCGTCGACCGCTTCGAGATGGCTCGGATTGTTGGCCAGCACGACGGCGACTTCTTTGCCGTCGAGGGTGACGTACGTGCCGGTCGCGCCGTGGTGGTACTTGACGTCGCCCGTGACGTCTTCGTCCTCGATGCCCGCTTTGCGCAGATCGGCCGCGTCGAACTCGGCGAGCAGCTCTTCGTACTGCCGGTTGACGACGTGCGCGATGGCGCTGAGCCGGCCGCGATGCGCCATGCCCAGCACAGCGGTCTCGACGCCGTCGTCGGCGATCTCGGTGATCAGCTCCTCGAGCATCGGGATCATCGCGTCGAGTCCCTCGATGGAGAACGTCTTCTGCCCCAGGTACGACTTGCGCAGGTAGCGCTCGAAGGTCTCGACCTTGGTCAACCGCGCCAGCACGTTGCGCGCGCGTTCGGGCAAGAGGCGGATCACGTGGTTGCCCGACTCGATGTAATCGCGCAGCCACTCGCGCTGCTCGATGTTGGCGATGTGCTCGACTTCGTAGGCGATCGTCGAGCTGTACGTCTTGTGCAGTTCGCCGACGATGTCGGCCAGCGTGTCGCCGCGCAGCTTCGTGCGCAGCACGGCGGCCGGAATCGCGGACATGATCGACGGGGTCAGCCCGTAGTTGTGCCAGTCGAGCGCAGGATCGCCCTCGGGCTGCGTGCCGAGCGGATCGAGCATCGCGGCGAGGTGCCCGTGACGCCGGTAGGCCGAGAGGATCGCCGCGCCTGCCGCGACGGCGCGCAACAGCTCGTCCGAGTAGGCTTCGATCTCGCGCGGCAGCGTCGGCGCCTGGTCCATGACCGCGACCGGCGAAACCGTCTGCATGAAGATGTCGCGGCCCGGTGCGCCGCTGGTCGCCAGCACCGCCTGCGAACGCGGCGGCGAGATCCCGAAGTTCGCAAAGACCTCTTCGTAAAAACGCTCGCTGCCGCGCAAGAGCTCGTCGGTGCGCTTGAGAAACTCACCCGACTGCGCGCCTTGGATCACGCGGTGATCGTACGTGCTCGTCAGCGTCATCACTTTTTCGACGCCGAGCTGCTTGAGGATCGCTTCATTCGCGCGCTGGAAGCCCGGCGGATAGGTGATCGCGCCCGCGGCGATGATCGCACCCTGCCCCGGCATGAGACGCGGCACCGAGGCGACCGTTCCGATTCCGCCGGGGTTGGTCAGCGAGAACGTTGCGCCGCTCAACTCGTCGGCGGTCAGCTTGCTATCGCGCGCCTTGGCGATCAGCTCTTCGTATTTGGCGCGGAAGCGCACGAAGTCGAGCTGGTCGGCATCTTTGATCACCGGAACCACGAGGAAACGCGTTCCGTCCTTGCGCTGCGAGTCGACCGCGATGCCGAGGTGCACACCGCTCTCGACCTTGTTCAGCGTGCCGTTCTCGCGCCGGAAGGTCGCGACGATCGCCCGTTGCTCGCGTGCCGCGCGCACGAGCGCAAACGCGATCAAATGTGTGAACGACACCTTCTCGGCGCGCCCGGAGCTTTGCAGCGAGGCGTTGAGCTCGGCGCGGCTGCTTTCCAGCGTGCCGACCTGCAGCGTGCGGAAGCTGGTCGCCGTGGGAATGGTAAGGCTCTGTTCCATGTAGCCGACCAGCGAGGCGGCCGGGCCCTTTAACGGACTAACCTTTGCTTGCGGCGGCAGCGCCAGCAGCGGAACCGCCGCCGGGATCGCCAGCGCGCTGGACGGCGGCGCGGCGGCACCGTTGCGCAGGCCGTGCTCCGGCCACGCGGCGGAGGCCTTGCGCACGTCCTCGAGCAGGATCATGCCGGCCGGCCCGGTCCCGCGGACCGTCTTCAAGTCGAGGTGCTCGCGCTCGGCCAGCCGCTGCGCGCGATGCGAGGCTACGGCCGCGTTCGCGCTGCCGTTCGGCGCCGCCGCGGCGGAGACCGCAACTGCGGGCACGGCCGGCGCGGGCGCCGCGGCGGCGGCATCACCTTCCGGCTTCGCGGCGGAGGTATCGATCTCGGCGAGCGTCGCGCCCACGGCCACCGTCGCGCCCTCTTCGGCGCTCAGCGCCGTGACCACGCCCGAAGCGGGAGCGGGCACCTCGACGTCGACCTTGTCGGTCGTGACGTCGACTAAAGTTTGGCCTTCCTCGATCCACTGGCCGGGCTTCACGCGCCACTCGACGATCGACCCTTCGGTGACCGACTCGCCCATTTCGGGCAACGTTACCTTGACGATCGTTTCAGGCACGCCTATTCTCCGCGTTCGACACAACGTGCTCCATTCTAGGGAAGACGGCGGAAACCGTCTGCCATTTCCATCGGGAACAAGCGTCGTCGCGCGCGTCTGCCCTGGAAGGGACTCGAACCCCTACAGCCTTGCGGCCACTGATACCTGAAACCAGCGCGTCTACCAATTCCGCCACCAGGGCAAGAGCGCCGATATTTCGCAGACGCGACGGCTCTCCCTTGACGCGAACAACCCAAAGCGACGATACTTGCCGCAATTCCCCGGTTTGAGGATCGCTCGATGCGCCGTTTTGTGTTTGGCTTTCTTTCGCTCGTCATGGTCGCGAGCGTCACGTTGAGCGGAGCCTCGCGGGCTCGCGCGGTCGATGCGCCGTCGGCCGACCTCGTCGCCCGGGGCAAATATCTCGTGCGCCAGGTCGGCTTGTGCACCGACTGCCACGGTCTGGCGCTGACAGGCGGTGCGCTCGCCGTCACCTGGCGCCCCGACGTTGCGGCGGCCGAGCGCGCTCCGCGGATCGCCGGCCTCCCCGGCTACACCGACGAGCAGGCCTTGCGCCTGCTGCAGAGCGGCATCGCGCGCAACGGCAAGAACCTGCGGCCGCCGATGCCGGCGTACCGGCTCAAGGCCGATGACGCCGCCGCCGTAGTCGCCTACCTCCGCTCGCTCTAGCTCTAGCCTCCGGCGCACCACGAGCGGGCTCCAGGTGGCGCTCGCTCGTCGCTTGACTTGACCCCCGGACCGTGTCGATACTCGGAAGCATCGCCCTCCGTTGCGGAAGGGCACGTCATCCATTTCGTTCCTTCGGAAAGGTCGTGTGTATGTTGCGTCGTGGAGTTGCCGCGCGTATCGTGCTGGCAGCGAGCCTCATCTCCTTTCCGATCCAACGCGCTGCCTTGGCCGACACCGCCTCCTCGGCGCTGCTCGTCGAACGTGGCCGCTATCTCGCAACGGGCGCCGGACAGTGCCTCGACTGTCACGGCCGAGCGTTGACCGGCGCCCCGCTTCGGTTCCCAGTACCGCCGACAGCGGATTTCACCAAACACGCTCCGCGCATCGCGGGCCTTCCCCACCTCACGATCGCGCAAGCGGAGCGCTTTTTAGAAACGGGCAGCCTGCCCAACGGACGACACGCGCGCCATCCGATGCCGGCCTATCGCTTCGATCGCGACGACGCGGCTGCCCTGGCCGCCTACCTTAAGTCACTCTGATCGAGCGAAGGATCAGGCACGCTGCGCCAGCGCGATGCCGCCTGCCGTCGCTGCGAGGCCCGCGAGGTCGTGCACGCTTACGTGCTCGCCCAATAGCAGCGCTCCCAGCGCCAGCCCAAAGGCCGGCGTCAGGTAATAGTAGGCGCTGACGCGACTGGCCTCGCCGCTCACGTGGGGTGGTCCGGCCAGCGCGGCAAACGGCACGAGCACGAGCCCCGCGCTCGCCAGCGCGATCGAGCTGAGCACGACGAGCTCGTGGCGCGTGCCAAGGCGCTTGAAGAGTACCGTCGAGGCGACGCTGGAACAGACGCCCGCGAACGCTGGCGCAACGGATGGCCGCGCCGAGCGGCCCACGAGCTCGCTCCGACATACCTCTCGGTAGCCGACCCTGGTGAGCTTTGCGGGGTTGCGCGCAAAGTCCCAGTAAGCCCGGTCACTCGAAAAAGCACCTAAGCCGGCCGAAAGATGAACTATATGGACGTCTTGATCATCGGCGCGACCGGCTACGTTGGCACCGCGCTCGACGAGTCGTTGAAAGCGCAAGGTCACCGGACCGTCGGCGTCGTGCGCAGCGATATGGCGAAATTCAAGCTGCAAGCACGCGGCACCGCCTTCGTGAAGGGCGATGCTGCGAAGCCGCAGAGCCTGATCGAGCCGGCCAAGAAAGCTGACGCCGTCGTCTACTGCCCCCAGATCACCGACGCCGACGCGCACAGCGTCGGACTGAACGCGCTGCGCGCGATCGCCCGCGCGCTCGCCGGAACGGAAAAGACCTTCGTCTACACCAGCAGCGCCTGGGTGTACGGGTCGACGGGCGGCACGATGGCCACCGAGGATTCGCAACCAAACCCGCCGGGGATGGTCGCGCGCCGTCTCGAGCTCGAGCGGATGACGCTGAACATGACGAAGATCGGCATCCGCGGGCTCGTCGTCCGGCCCGGCATCGCCTACGGGCGCGGGGCCGGCATCCCGGCGATGTTCGTGCAGTCCGCCCGCGAGCGCAGGGCCGCCACGATGGTCGGCGACGGTTCGAACCGCTGGGCCACGATCGCCGTCGAAGACCTCGGCGACCTCATGGCGCGCGTGCTAGTCGCGGGGCGCCCGGGCCGTGCATACAACGCCATCAACGACGACACTTATACTGTGAACGAGATCGCCGAAGCCGCCAGCCGCGGCGCCGGCGCCGGGGGTGCAACCGCGCTCGTGCCGGCCGACATCCTCGGGCCGTTCGGCGAGTGCCTCACGCTCGACCAGCGCATCTCGGCGGAACGGGCCAAGGCCGACCTCGGCTGGTCGCCCCAAGCGCTTTCGTTGCCCGAAGAGCTCGAGTTCGGGTCGTACCTCGCCGCGGCGCTCGCTTCCTAAGGCCCGCTAGAAGCTAGACCCGCTTCACCCCGGCCGCGACCTTCCCAGCCCCGGCAGCGTTTTTCAGGACGGAGCCGGAAGCTTCGACGGCGATTGCCGGGGGAGCCGTGAGCGTTCGTTATTTCGAAGATTGGAAAGTCGGCGACCGGCTCGAGTCGGGGACGGTCGACGTCAGCGAAGCATCCATTCTCGCGTTCGCGCGCGAGTACGACCCGCAGGATTTTCACCTCGACCCGGAAGCGGCGCAGCACACCTTCTTCGGGCGGCTGAGCGCAAGCGGCTGGCAGACCGCGGGCTATGCGATGCGTTTGCTGGTCGAGAGCGGCGCGCTCGGAGCGGGCGGCATCGGCCTCGGCGTCGACGGCCTGCGCTGGCTGCGGCCGGTCTACCCCGGCGACAGCCTGCGGATCAGCCTCGAGTGCACGCACCTGCGCCCGAGCACCCGCAAGCCGAGCGGTCTGGTCCAGTTCAAGATCGCGACCTACAACCAACACGGCGAGGAAGTCATGAAGCACACCGCGATGGCCTTGGTGCCGTGCCGCTCGGCCTCGTCCGCTCAGTGATCGAGAGTCGCGCGGGCAACGCATCCGAGCATGACAGCGGCGGCACGAGCTGTCGTTCCGCGGTGCTCGTCAGCGGCGCGTCGAGCGGGATCGGACTGGCGACCACGCTCCGCTTGGCGCAACGCGGCACGCTGGTCTTCGCCGGCGTTCGCACGCGGGAGGACGCCGAGACGCTGGAACGCGACGGGGGCGGCGCCGTCAAACCCGTGTTGCTCGACGTGACCGACCCTGACTCGATCCTGCGCGCGCGAGCGAGGATCGAGATGCAGCGTGAGGCCCGGCTCGACGGCGTCGTCAATAACGCGGGGATCGCAGTCGCGGGCCCGCTCGAGTTTCTGCCTCTCGACGAACTTCGCCGCCAGTTCGACGTCAATTACTTCGGAACGATCGCGGTCGTTCAGGCCTTTTTGCCGCTGCTGCGAGGGAGCCGCGGTCGCATCGTCAACATCAGCTCGGTCGGCGGCCGGATCTCGATGCCGTTTCTCGGCGCGTACGCCTCGTCGAAGTTCGCGCTCGAGGCGGCGAGCGATGCGCTGCGCGTCGAACTTCGCCCGTTCGGAATAGCGGTCAGCCTGATCGAGCCCGGCGCGGTGCGCACGCCGATCTGGGAACGCTCCGCGCAGGCCAGCCTGCGCATCCTCGACAACTTGCCGGCGGCAGCGCGCCGCGTCTACGAAGCGCCGGTCCATTCGCTGGTCCGCATCGGGCAGCGCACGGGACGCGAAGGGATCGCGCCCGAGCGGGTCGCGCTCGCGATCGAGCGCGCGCTCTACTCCAAACGACCGCGCGCCCGCTACGTGGTCGGCTTCGACGCGCGCGTGCGCCTGCTGCTGGCACGGCTCCCCGACGCCCTGCGCGACCGCATCCTCTTGGCGGCGCTCGACGCGAGCAGCCTGCCGGAAGCGCGCGCGCCCGCCCTCGATTCGACCGGCTGAACGATGTTCGCCAGGCTACTGCCGATCCTGGGGATCACCTTCATCGACATCCTAGGCTTCAGCATCCTCATTCCGATCTTGCCGTACTACGTGCGCCATTTCGGCGCGTCGTACGTCGTCGTCGGCCTGCTCTTCTCGACCTTCGCTTTCTGCCAATTCGTCGGCGGCCCGGTCTGGGGGAACCTCAGCGACCGGATCGGCCGCAAGCGCGTGCTGATCGTCAGCCAGCTGGGCGCTTCGGTCGGCTGGGCGATGCTCGCGTTCGCGCCGTCCCTCCCGTGGGTCTTTGCAGCGCGCGTCATCGAGGGCTTCTCAGGCGGCAATCTCAGCGTGACGCAGGCGTACGTCGCCGACCGCGTCGAGCCGGGCGAACGCGCGCGCGCATTCGCCTTCATCGGCGCGGCATTCAGCGCGGGGCTCGTTCTCGGCCCGCTCTTCGGCGGATTGCTCTTCGACCGCTTCGGTTACCGGATGCCCTTCCTGCTCGCGACGGCGTTGCAGCTCGTCACCTTGCTCGTGACGATCCTCTTTCTCCCTGAGAACGTCGCCGCCGAGGGCGGCTCCGCCGCCGGCCTCGCGCGGATCCCGCAATTCCTGCGAAATGGCCGCATCGCGCCGCTATTGCTGCAGAAGCTGGCCTTCGCGCTCGGGCTCTACGGCTGGTTCGCCGTGTTTGCGCTGGTGATCAAGGCGACGCTGGGGTTCGGGCCGGCACAGACGAGCTACTTGTTCGCCGGCTTCGGCGTCGCGAGCGTCTTCTTTCAGCTGGCCGTCGTCGGACGCATGAGCGAGCGGTTCGGGCCGCGGGCCGCGTCCAACGCCGGGTTCGCGGCGGCCGCCGTCTATTTCGCAAGCGTCGCGTTCGTCCATCACGTGGCTACGCTCGTCGCCTCGATGACGCTGTTCGCCTTCGCGCTGGCGGTTACGAACGCGACGTTGGCGGCGCTGCTGACCGACGCCGCCCCGGAACGGTTGCGCGGCACCGCCTTGGGCGTCGGCTCCTCGCTCGAGTCCGTCGCCGGAATCGTCATGCCCGCGCTCTCGGCCGCGGCGCTCGGTGCTGCCGGGCCGGCCGCGCCGGGCAGCGTCTCCGCGCTGTTCTGTTTGATCGCGCTCGCGCTCGGGCTCGCGGCGCAACACCGCGCGCTGCCGGCTTAAGCTTTCGCTGCTACGTTTAGCGGCGCGCTCGCGTTCTAGAGCATATGAGAATTTCGGTCGCCGTCCTGACCCTTGCGGTCGCCGCCCTGCCGGCCGCCGCGCTCGCGCAATCGACCCAAGCGTATCCAATGCGCCCCGATGTGCCGGCGCTGACCGTCAGCGGGAACGGCGTCGTCGACCGCTCGCCCGACGAGGCGACGGTCAGCGTGCAGATCGTCACCAACGACGACAACGCCGCGAACTCGACGGGCAAGAACAACACGATCTACAACGCGCTCAAAACCAAAGCTCTCGGCCTGGGATTGACCGCGGAGGCGATACGAACGACGTATTTCAACGTCGAGTTCATCCCGTATCCGCCCAAGAATCTGCCTCCCGAGCAGCGCCAGGCGCGCTACGGCTACGTGACGACGCGCTCGCTCGCGCTCTCGGTCACGCCGATCGAGAACGTCGGTAAGCTCGTCGACGCCGCGACGGCCACCGGCGCGACCAATATCGGCAGCGTCAGCTTCGGACTCAAGGATCGGCGCGGCGCTTATCTCGCGGCGCTGGCGGCCGCGATGAGCGATGCCAAGGCGCAAGCGTCGACGCTCGCCGCGGCCGGCGGCTTCTCGCTGGTCCGCATTCGCAACGTGAATGCCGGCGCGTACTCGTCACCTCAGCCGCAGCCGATGATGCGCATGGCGGCGGCAGCCGCGCCCGCCCCCGCGCCGCCGACCGAGATCGAGCCCGGCGGCCCGGTCGAAGTCGACGCGCGCATCTCGGTCACCTACGACATCCGGTGAGTTAGCGGTTTACGCCGCCGATCTCTTGCGGCGCGCCGTCCTCTTGGGCTTTGCTTCGGCCTCGGCCTTGGTCTCCGCGTCGGCGCCGCCGCGGCCGCCGCGCTGCTTGCGGCTCTCTTCCAAACTCTTCTGCAGCACGTCCATCAGGTTGACGACGTTGCTGCTGGGCGCGGCCTTGGTCACGGCCTTGGGCGCTTCCTTGCCGGCGGCACGCGCTTCGATCATCGCGAGCAACTCTTCGCGGTAGGTGTCGCGGAACTGCTCGACGTCGAAGGCCGAGGTCATCGTCTCGATGAGCATCTTCGCGACCTTCATCTCGGCCGCCGGCGGCTCTTTTTGTTCGGGCAGATCGAGCGACGACTGTTCGACGATCTCGTCGGCGAAGTGCATCAGCTCGAGCACCAGCGCGTCGCCGTTGGGTTTGAGCGCGGCCAAATGCTCGCGCGACCGGATCACGACCTTGGCGATGCCGACCTTGTTCGTTTCCTTCAGCGCCTCGCGCAGCAACGCGTAGGCGTGCTTTCCGCGCTTGTCGGGCTCGAGGTAGTACGGCTTGTCGAAGTACATCGGGTTGATCTCGGCCAGATCGACGAATTGGACGATGTCGACCGACTGGGTCGCCTCGACGTTGACCCGGGCGAAGTCCTCATCGCTAAGGATCACGTACTTGCCCTTCTCGAACTCGTAGCCGCGCACGATCTCGTCGTAGGGAACGTCTTCGTTGTCGAGCGAGCAGCGCCGAACGTTGTTGATACGGCCTTCGTCCTTCTTGTGCAAGAAATTGAAACGCAGGTCGTTCGTGCGAACCGCGGTCTGAAGCTTGACCGGAATCGTCACCAGACCGAAATTGATCGAGCCGCTCCAAATCGCGTGCGCCACTGGCGAACTCTCCTATTCTCCGTCTTCCCGCCACTTGGTCTGGGCCGCTTTGAGCGCGGGCTCGAGCCGCTGTTCCCGCCAGCCCTTGGCATCCCAGATGTCTCCGCGCTCGCCCAGGAGCGCGGGCACATTTTTCAGCGTGAAGCGCGCGAACTCAGTTTCGGTCTCCTTGGCGCGCTTGCGCCCCATCGCCTCGACCTCGCTCCACTCGAGCGGCATCGAGACGGGAGCCTTGGCCCGGGCGCGCACTGAGTACGGCGCGACCAGCGTCTTGCCTTTGCCGACCTGAACGTAGTCGAGATAAACGGTCCCTTTCGGCCGCTTGGCCGGCATCCGCTCGAGCGTCGTTTGCGCAGGCAGCCGCGCGTGCAGCGTCCGCGCCACCAGCTCGGCGAACTGCTTTGCGACCTCGTAGGAATAGTGCGGCTCAAGCGGCACGGCGACGTGCAGGCCCGACCCGCCGGACGACTTCACGAGCGGTGCCAGTCCGATCTCGCCGAGGGCGTCGCGCAGGCCGAGCGCGACTTTGGCCAGCGTCGCCAGCGTGCACCCGTCGAACGGGTCGAGGTCGAAGAACAGAAAATCGGGGACGTCGAGCGAACCGGCCCGCGAGGTCCACACGTGCAGCACGATCGTGGCCAGGTTCGCGAGATACACGAGGCTCGGCTCGTCGTCGCAGAGTGCGAAGTCGACCTGCGCGCGGCGGCCGGAGCCGGTCGGGACGGCGACCGTGGGGATCCACGACGGCAAGCCGCGCGGGGCGTTCTTCTCGAAGAACGACATCCCGTCGATGCCGTTGGGATAACGCTGCAGCGTCAGCGGGCGGTCCTGGAGATGGGGAACGATCCAGCGCGCGACGCTGCGGTAGTACTCGATGAGATCGCCCTTGGTGTAGCCGTCCTGCGGCCAGAGCACCTTGTCGCGATTGGAGATGACCAGCGTTCGTTCGCCGACGACGATGGACTCCTCGGTGCGACGCGGCGCGGCGGTGCGAGCCACGCTCAGGCAACGTCCTTGGCGTGCTTGGGACGCTCGCGCACGATGCTCTTGGGATCCTTGTCCTCGCGCAGCGCCTCGAACACCGGCTGGCGCATGAGCCCGTCGCGCGTCCACTCGCCGAACGTGATCTCAGCGACCAATTCGGGCCGCACCCAGTGCGCGCGCGTGTCGGTCTTCGGCGTCGTGCTGAAGGGCGACGTCTTCCGTTCGAGCGGCGCGAGCTTGGCCGCTAGCGAGTCCAACAGCTTCGCGTCGAAGCCCGTTCCCACCGAGCCCGCGTAGACCAGCTCGTCGCCCTCGTACACCCCCATCAGTAAGGCACCGAAGTGTTTGCGGCCCCGCCGGCCTTCGGTCCAGCCGCCGATCGCGCACTCTTGCCGCGCGTGAACTTTCATCTTGAGCCATTCGCGCGAGCGGCGCATCTGATACGTCGAGTCGCGGCGCTTGGCGATGACGCCTTCGAGCCCGTGCTCCTGCGCGAAGGCAAAGAGCTTGTTGCCGTCGCCGACGACGTGCTTGCTGAAGATGACCGGGCCGTGGCCGGTGAGCATCGATTCGAGGGCCGCTTTGCGCACTTCGAGCGGCTCGCCGCGCAGATCGCGTCCGTTTCCGTAGAGCAGGTCGAACGCGACGAAGGTGATGGGACGTTTGCTCGTGCCGCGCCGTCCGTAACGGTCCAGCCGCTCCTGCAGCGCTTGAAACGACGAGCGGCCCTGCTCGTCGAGCACGACGATCTCGCCGTCGACGATCGCCGGGCGCTCGGAGAAGGCCTCGCCCAACTCGGCGAGCTCGGGAAACTTCTGCAAAAAATTGTTGCCGCTGCGCGAATTGACCGCGACCGTGCCGTCACGCTCGATACGAACCAGCGCGCGGTATCCGTCCCACTTGAGCTCGAAGAGCCACTTGGGATCTTCGAACGGCTCGTCGACCGTCGTCGCGAGCATCGGCGCGACCTCGGCCGGCATCGGCGCGAGCTTCGCCGGTGCGCGCTTCGGTACGCTCGAGGCCGCCGGCCGGTCGGAGGCCCAATGCGGGGCGCGCGGGTCTTTGGCGATCTCGGCCAGCGTCTTGCCGGATTCGACCGACTCGGCGTGTTCCTCGATCTTCCAGTTCGGGTCGGCACCCGGGTCGCGCTCCTTGATCAAGAGCCACGCGTTGGCCTCGCCGTCGCGCGGCTTCTTGATGTGAACCAAGGCGAAGCCGCCGTGCAGCTTCTCCCCCGAGAGCTCGAACTTGAGCGCGCCCTTGGCGATCTGCTCCGTCGTGCTCGTGCCCTCGAGCAGCCGGTACGTGCCGCGGTCCCAAACGATGACCTCGCCGGCGCCGTAATTGCCCTTGGGAATGATCCCTTCGAAGTCGCGATAGTCGAACGGGTGGTCCTCGACTTGCATCGCCAGGCGCTTCTCGCCCGGGTCGAGCGAAGGACCCTTGGGGACCGCCCACGACTTCAGCACGCCGTCGGCCTCGAGCCGGAAATCCCAGTGCAGCCGCGACGCGCGGTGCATCTGGACGACGAAACTCGGGGCTTTGCTCCGGCCCCCCTTGGCCTTGCCTGCCCCGGAGGGCTCGGGAGTCTTGCTGAAGTCGCGCTTCTTCGCATAGGTCGTCAGCGGGGCGTCGCCGTCCGCGGGTCGCTTCGCTTCTCCCGTCGTGCGGGTCGCCTTCGCACTCACGCCTAGCTAGTATACCAAGAGTATCCATGCACGAATCAGCGGCCCTAAAGCGGCTCGTCCCACGAGCTGCCCGGCGCGAACCGACAGCACGGTTGGCCGTCGGCCGAAACGGCGACGCCGTTACCCGGCGCTGCGACACGGCATCCCGCGCGGCGGCGGCGCTGCTTCGCCGGCGGATGAAGCGGCACCGAAGCGTTCGCGCCCGAATGGTCGGCCGCGTGACCGTCTGCTCAGCTCCGCGCGTTTCCGACGTCGAAGACGGCAGCGGCGGCGAACGTCCTCGCGCCGGCGCGCTTCCCACCTGGGGCGCGCATGAAGCGTGAGTCCGTCGCGTACGCCGCGATTCTGGTTCTGGCGGCGATCTGGGGCTACAACTGGGTCGTCATCAAGATCGCGACCGACAACGCCGATCCGTTTTCGGTTGCGGCTCTTCGCTCGGGCATCGCGACGCTCTGCCTCTTCGCTGCGCTCATCGTTACGCGCCGCTCGCTCCGGCCGACCCCGTTCTGGCCGACGACGACCTTAGGGCTCTTGCAGACGACGTCGTTCACGTTGCTGTCGGTCGGCGCGATCGCGACCGGCGGAGCCGGCAAGACCGCGATCCTCGTATATACGATGCCCTTTTGGGTCGTGCTGCTGGCGTGGCCGTCTTTGCACGAGCGCGTTTCGCGTGCGGGCTGGATCGCGCTCGCGCTGGCCGCCGCCGGCCTCGCGCTCGTGCTGACGCCCCTCGACCTAGCCGGCGGACTTACGAGCAAGGCGCTCGCCGTCGCCGCCGCGATCGTATGGGCGGCAAGCGCCGTCTACGGCAAAGTGCTCCGCACGAAACACGCGACCGATCTGCTCGCACTGACGACCTGGCAGATGCTGTACGGCACGCTGCCGCTCGTCGCGTTCACCGCCTTCGTTCACGCCCACGTCAATCTGACGCCCGCATTCTTGGTCGCGATCGCGTACGTCGCCATTCCCGGAACGGCCCTGGGATGGTTGCTCTGGATGTTCGTGCTGAGCCGTCTGCCGGCCGGGGTGGTGGGGATCGCGTCGCTGTTGACGCCGGTGATCGGCGTGTTCTCCGCCTGGCTGCAACTCGGCGAACGGCCGGGCTCGCTCGAACTCGTCGGCATGGGCTGTATCCTCGCGGCGCTCGTCGTGAACGTGACGCCCGGGCTCGCGGACGCCTTGGCGGCGCAGCGAGAACGAGGTTATCCGACCGCGCGCTGAACTCGCGTTGTTCGCCAGGATGGGCCTGCGCCAAGGGGCAACAGCCGCGCATGGACGAGCGAGTCGACTGGCGGCCCTGGGGCGAGCAAGCCCTCAGCGAAGCTCGGAACGCGGATAAGCCGATCTTGCTCGCGATCGGCGCCGTCTGGTGCCACTGGTGCCACGTCATGGACCGCACCTCGTACAGCGATGCGGCCGTCATCGCGACGATCGGCGAGCGTTACGTTCCGGTTCGAGTCGATACCGACGAACGGCCCGACGTCAACGCGCGCTACAACATGGGCGGATGGCCGACGACCGCGATTCTCACGCCCGGCGGCGAACTGATGACGGGCGCAACCTATCTGCCGCCCGAGCAGATGCGGATCATGCTCGAGCAGGTCGCCGACGCCTACGCGACTCGTAAGAGCGAGATCCTGCGCTCGCTCGAAGAGCGCTTCGCGCAGTTCGGCGAACGCCAAGCGCCTGACGGCGCGGCGCTCGACCCTTCGATCGTGACGGCGACGCGTGAGGCAATCGAAGGGCTCTACGACGACGAGTACGGCGGCTTCGGCAGCGAACCGAAGTTTCCGCAGACCGAAGTGCTCGAGTTCCTGGTTCTGCTCGACCGCCGCCAACGCGAAGGCCGGCTCGACGCGATGCTCAGCAAGACGCTGCTGGCGATGGCGCGCGGCGGGATGTACGATCACGTCGAGGGCGGCTTCTTCCGCTACTCGACCACGCGCGATTGGACGATTCCCCACTTCGAAAAGATGTCGGAGGATCACGCCGGCTTGATCCGCGCCTACGCGCGTGGCTGGCGGCTGCTGGGCATCGCGTCGTTGCGTGAGACGCTGCTCTCGGCCGTCGGCTACGTCAGAACGGTCCTGTGCGATCCCGCGACCGGCCTCTTTGCGGGCAGTCAGGACGCCGACGAGGCCTACTATGCGCTCGGGCTCGCCGAGCGCCGCGCTCGATGCGCGCCGTACGTCGACCGCACCGTTTACACGAAGTGGAACGCCGGGCTTGCGAGTGCGTTCGCAGTTGCCGGCGCCGTGCTCGACGACGACACGCTGATCGGCGAAGCGGCGGCCACGCTCGACGCGATCGACGAAGAATTGCGCGACCCGCGCGGCCTCTGCTTTCACTACCGCAAGCCGGGCCAAGCGCCCCAGCTGCCCACCCTGCTGGTCGATCAGACGGCGTATCTGCGCGCGCTGCTCGACGTCCACGAGGTCTCCGGCGAACCGCGCTTCCGGGAACGCGCGCTCGCGCTCGAACCGCTGATCGACAAGATCTTCGGCGACGGCCAAGGCACGTTCGTCGATCACGTCAACGCGGAGCCGTTGGGACGGCTCGCGATCCGAAACGCCATGCCCGCGGAGAACGCGAGCTTCGCGGACTCGCTGCTGCGCTTAGCCGCAATGACCGGCGAAGACGCGTACGCCGAGCGGGCTACGCGCACGCTGCAAGCGTTTTCGCAACGCTATGCCGCGCTGCGCGCATTCGCGGCGCCCTACGCGGCCGCCGTCGCGCGCGCCCTGTGGGGCGGTGCGAGCGTTGCGATCGTCGGATCGGCCGCCTCCGGCGGGGCGTTCCGCGAGGCCGCGCTCGGCCTCGCGGACCCGCTCGTGACGACGGTCAGCTTCGCGCCCGGCGAGGTGGGGCTTACCGCGCGCGGCTTCGAGGCCGGCAGCGAACCGCGCGCCTATCCTTGCCGGGGGCGCGTATGCGGAGCGCCGGTGCTGGACGCGGCCAACCTTCCGGACGCGTTCGCGGCGCTCGGCGAGGTTTAGCTTAGCTCGCCGGCGCGCCGCTGGAAACCGGCTCCTTGACGATCAAGCGGTCCTGCGCGAATATCCGCTTCTTGCGATCGAGCAGTTGCCAGACCATCGGCGTGAAGATCAGCTCCATCGCCAGCGCCATCTTTCCACCTGGGCACACGATCGTGTTGGGGCGCGACATGAACGAGTCGTGCAGCATCGCGAGCAGGTACGGGAAATCGATGCCCTTGGGATCCTTGAAGCGGATCACCAGCATGCTTTCGTCCGCCGTCGGAATCGAGCGCGCGATGAAGGGATTCGACGTGTCGACGATCGGCACGCGCTGGAAGTTGACGTGCGTCAACGCGAATTGCGGGCAGATGTAGTTCACGTATTCCGGCATGCGCCGCAGAATCGTGTCGACGACGGCCTCGTGGGTGTACCCGCGCACGGTCTTGTCCCGGTGCAATTTCTGAATCCACTCGAGGTTGATCGAAGGCACGACGCCGATCAAGAGATCCACGTGCCGCGCGATGTCGACCGACTCGGTCGCGACCCCGCCGTGCAGACCTTCGTAGAAGAGCACGTCGGTACCGGCCGGAACGTCTTCCCACGGAATGAACGTGCCCGGCTCCTGTCCGTACGGTTCCGCCTCAGCCTTGTCGTGCAGATACCTGCGAACCCGGCCCGTCCCCGTCTCGCCGTAGACGCGAAACAACGACTCGAGTTCCTCGAAGAGGTTCGCCTCCGGCCCGAAGTGACTCAAATGCACGTTTCCGAGCTCATATGCCTCGGCCATCCGAGATCGCATCTCCAGGCGGTCGTAGCGATGGAAAGCGTCGCCCTCCACGACTGCCGGCGCGATCCCTTCGCGCCGAAAGATCTGTTGAAACGTCGCCTTGACGGTCGACGTGCCCGCGCCCGACGACCCCGTAATCGCGATTACCGGATGTTTTGCCGACATTGCCCACCCTCGATTTCCAAAGTGCCTAGAGAACTCGCTCGACCTACCAACACCGCCGCCAAAAGCGGTCGGGCGGCCCAATGGCCGCCCTTTTCAAAATCGTTCGCGCGGAGCCCGCACTCCGCGCCCGCCGCACGCCAAGCTCTCGGCGTGACGTCGAGAGCCTCCGCGCTACGCGACCTTACGAATAACGTTCGCCTTCCGGCTTGTCCGCCGAATACGCGTGCAGCGTGTACGTGATCTGCCGGTCCTTCCCCGTCGTCCGCTCCAGGCGGAAGCCCGGCTCGACCTTCGGCCGGTTCACGATGAACGAAA
>JBKQHO010000022.1:0-407556 GCA_052267165.1 Vulcanimicrobiaceae bacterium
GGTTGAAGGACTCCAGCTTGACCAAGACCGTGCCCGCGATCCCCTTGTTGAGGCGCGGGATCTTGACCAGCGGCGTGTTGCCGAACGTGTCGGCCAGGTTGTCGTAAATGCGTGCCATGCGTGCTCCATCGGACGCCGGGCTCGTGCGATCCGGCAAAAGAAAGAACCCTCCGGCGTTCGGCGGAGGGTTCGCGCAGCGGTTTCTGTCTAACGGCTCCAGACTATGCGCGTGCGATCCTCCCCCGAACCAGCGAGGACGGACAACAGCACGAACAGAGCTCTGCAAACGGCCGCAACATGCGCTTGAAGGCTAGCATCGTGCTGTGGGCTTTGTCAAGGAGGTCGGGTAGCCCCTTCTCGCCTTGGCCGGTAAGCTCGCTTGCAGGCGCGGCCGGCCGGCCGCCTAGCATTAGCAATTAGGAAGGATCCTAGCTCGGCCCGCTGCGGTCTTGCCGCGAAGCACGATCGCCGCGATCGTGAGACGGTCGTCGCCCCATCGTGAGGAAGCGCGACTCTCAATCGGTGTTAACGCGAACTTAAAGTGCGGCGAGGCTTGCCTGAAAGCTATTTTTGTTAACGGCTTAAGCGCTCCACGGCGGCCTTCGCGCGCTTTTAGAATGCTATTGACGTGTGCCTTTTGGTGTGCTTACAATTGCCTGTCAAACGACGCCATGGGACCACGCGAGATCGAAACGCTTCCCGGCCCAAAGACAACATTTGTCGCATCCTCGCGTTCCGACGATAGGGTGACAAGAGAGACCGTGCGGCAGCCAACGGCTGCGGCACGAATCCGGCATTTCACGCGATATGCAATTAAGTTCTAACATGAGAAGCAGGGAGTGAAATTGAGCACGCAAGGTAGCACTGCCAAGTATATCGAGGTTTCCTGCGACGCGTACGGTCTGATCGTCGATGTTCTCGCCTCGGCCAGCCGCGCCAGGCTCGCCTATTGGAAATCGATCTGGGAGCTCGCCTCCCGGCCGTACGCTTCGACCGCGCTCGAACCGGCGGTTCGGGAAAGCTTTGAGCGCGCGAGCGAGCTGACGAATCTCACGGTGGATGAGCTTCGTGCGCGCGGCAAGCGCACGGCCGAATTTTCCGAGAAGTTCCTGGGCGAAGTCGAAAAACTGCAAGACGCGGGCGTCGAAGTCTTTCGCGATTCCCTCAAAGCGTTTGTTTCGAGCGTCGAGCAGGTCAAGGACGCGACGGCTGACCTTTCCATCAACGGCAAGTCAGCTGAAAAGCCCGTGAATCTCGTAGCCGCCTCGAACTAGAAGATCAGCCGGTCCTCGACGTAGCGCAAAACTGCGTCGACGGCCTCGTCAACGGACAGTAAGGTCGTGTCGACGACGAGCTCGGGCTCGAAGGGCTCTTCGTAGTCGCCGGTGATCCCGGTGAAATCGTCGAGCTCTCCGGCCCGCGCTTTGCGATAGTGGCCCTTCGGATCGCGCCGTTCGCAGACGGCCGCGTCGGCCTTGACGTAGATCTCGTGGAACGCCTCACCGCCGGCGCGCCGCGCAAGCGCGCGGTCCGCGCGGTAGGGTGAGATGAACGCCGCGATCGCGATCGTGCCGGCGTCGGCGAACAACGCCGCGACCTCGCCGATGCGGCGGATGTTCTCGTGCCGGTCCTCGGCCGAGAAGCCGAGATCGCTGCACAGCCCGGTGCGGACGTTGTCGCCGTCGAGCACGTAGGCGTGCGCGCCGAGCTCGAACAGGCGCCGCTCGAGATGCATCGCAAGCGTCGACTTTCCGGCGGCCGGCAGACCCGTGAGCCACAGCACCGCACCGCGATGATGGTTGAGGCGTGCCCGCGCTTCGGCGCCGACCAAATGGCCGACCGGCACGACGTCGCCGCCGCGCGCCTGCACCGTTCCACCAAGCGCGGCGAGCACCGTGCCGCCCGCTACGATGTCGATGCCGTCGAGCAAGATGAAACGCGCCAGCCCGCGGTGGTGGCCGACGGTGTCGAGCGCCAGCAGCTCGGGGCTCGTGAAGATGACTTCCGCGACGTCGTTCGTGCGCGCCCAGCGCGCGTCGGCGCGGTCCAGTGACTCGATCTGGATGATCCGTTCGAACGCGCTGACGACCACTTGCGCCGTGCGCGTTCCCAAGTGCAGCCGAAACGCGTCGCCGACCGAGAGCGGCCGTTCCCCCAGCCACAGCAGCCGAGCCCGGAAGGCCGTCGCCAGCGCGGGTAAGTGGATCGCGTCGCTGACGACGTCGCCGCGGTCCACGAACAACGGCGCGTCGAGGGTGATGCCGACCGACTCGCCGGCCCGGGCCGTCACCTTGCCGTTCGGCGGCCAGGCTTCGAGCGATTCGATCCGGGCGCTCTGACGCGACGGTGAGAGCACGATCTGTTGGCCGACCGCGAGCGAACCGGACTCGATCCGGCCGACCACGATGCGCTGCAAGTCGCGGCGCACGATGCCCTGGACGGCGACGCGCAGTTCGTCTCCATCGTTGCGGACGGCGGAAGGTAGCGCAAGCAGCGCGTCGAGGACGGTCGGCCCGTCGTACCAGGGCATGCTCGGGGCGGCGGCGGCCACGTTCTCGCCGTCGCGCGCGCAGACCGGCACGAAGGCGGTCGGCACGATGCCGATGCGTTCGAGCAGCGCGCTCAGCTCGGCGCGAATCGCAGTGTAGCGCGCCGCGGAGTAGCCCACGCGATCCATCTTGTTGATCGCGACCACGACGCGCTCGACGCCGATCAGCTCGAGCAGCAGCGAGTGCCGGCGCGTCTGCTCGCTGACGCCGTCGTGCGCATCGACCAGCAGCAAGGCTGCGTCGGCATCCGATGCGCCGGTGACCATGTTGCGCAAGAATTCCTTGTGGCCTGGCGCGTCGATCAGCACGACGTCGCGGCCCGGCGTGCGCATCCAGATGCGCGTCGTGTCGATGGTGACGGCTTGATCGCGTTCGCTCTGCAACGCGTCGAGCACGAACGACCATTCGAAAGCGGCTCCGCGGCGCTCGCTGACGCGCTGCAGTTCGGCGACCTTGCCTTCGGGCAGATTGCCGGTGTCGTGGAGCAGGCGCCCGATCAGCGTCGACTTGCCGTGGTCGACGTGTCCGACCGCGACGACGCGCAGTTGCGGGGCGAGCTCGAGTCCGACCGCCATCACATGTACCCGCCCGTGCGCAGTCGCTCGAAGGCATCTTCGGTCTCGTGGTCCATCACGCGTCCGGCACGTTCGGGCTGTCGCGTCGTCTCGAGCTCGGCGATGATCGCTTGGATCGTGGTCGCCTGCGACGCGAACGGGACGGTGATGTTGCGCTCGCCGAGCGACCGGTAGCGCATGCCGTCACGCGCCAGATAGAGCGGAACGATCGGAATGCTCTCGCGCTCGGTGTAGCGCCAAACGTCGACTTCCGTCCAGTGCAACAAAGGATGGATGCGCAGGTGGTGTCCGTCGGGCACGTCGGTGTGATAGACGTCCCAGAGCTCCGGCGGTTGGTGTTTGACGTCCCAAGCCCCGTCGGGCAGGCGCGGCGAGAATACGCGCTCCTTGGCGCGCGTCGCTTGTTCGTCGCGCCGGATCCCGACGATGACGCCGCGATAACGCTCGCGCGCGATCAACTCGCGCAGACCGGCGGTCTTGCGGGCGGCTGCCCGCGTCGCCGGCGGCAGCGTCGGGTCGATCGACGACTCGGGCGGACACAGCTCGTTGTGGAAGTCGAGGCTCCACGCTTGCGCGAGCTCGTCGCGAAACTGGTAGACTTCGGGCAGCTCCATCTCGGTATCGAGCAGAACGACCGGGAAGGGGACGGTGCCGAAGAACGCTTTCCGCGCCAGCCAGAGCAAGGCCGTCGAATCTTTTCCCATCGACCACAGCATGCACAGCGGCGCGACGCGGAAATAGGCCTCGCGCAGGATAGCGATCGAGCGCGCCTCGAGTTCGTCAAGAAGATTCATGCGAAGACCATTCTTGGGGCGATGTCGAGGACGCGACTATACGCAGCCGCCGGCCGGGAGACCTGCACGCGCCGCGCCGAGCCGGACCGCCGGATATTGACGGTACTCCCCCGGCGTGCTATAAACGACCCCATGCAGCGTAGGGGGTGTTGTTGCGCGATGTGTTGCGGCGATTCGAGAGGATCGGCGTAGTCGGGTTGCGCGCTTAAGACGCTGGTTGTCTTTTCGCAAAGCCCCTCGCCGATTGCGGCGAGGGTTTTTTGTTTGCTCTCCCATCTCACCGGAGGCGACGCTGTCTTTCCATGGTTTCCATTCATACCCCGGAGTTGCGTCTCACGCCGGAGTTACGGGCGCGGCGCGTGCTCGACTGGGCGTTCGAGGTCTACCGGGAGCGCCTCGCGCTGGCGTGCTCGTTCGGCGGCCCCTCGGGGCTGGTGCTTGTCGACCTGCTCGCCCGCGCCGGGCTGCGCGCTCCGGTCTACTTTCTCGACACGGGGCTGCTCTTCGCGGAGACGTACGCGCT
The DNA here is from genome assembly GCA_052267165.1 of Vulcanimicrobiaceae bacterium. GTDB lineage: Bacteria > Vulcanimicrobiota > Vulcanimicrobiia > Vulcanimicrobiales > Vulcanimicrobiaceae > CAWICD01. The sequence continues at coordinate 4,442 of JBKQHO010000022.1, forward strand.
CGTCGATCACGTCCAGGCGCGGTACGGTATCCAGGTGGAAGCCGTGCGCAGCGAGCTCGACCTCCAGAGCCAAGCTGAGCGCTATGGCCCCGAACTGTGGAGGCGCGATCCGGATGCGTGCTGCAACGTGCGGAAGGTCGTTCCGCAGCGTGCCTTCTTAGCGCGTTTCGAAGCCTGGATCAGCGGCATCCGCCGCGACCAATCGGCGACTCGGGCCGAAACCAAGCTCGTCGATTGGGACGACCGTCCGGGCGGTCTGACCAAGATTAGCCCGCTGGCCGACTGGAGCGAGGCCGACGTGTGGGGCTACGTCTACGCGAACGACGTGCCCTACAATCCGCTGCACGACGCAGGTTATCCGAGCCTGGGGTGCGTGTCGTGCACGCGGCGAGTCGCCGCGGGCGAGGAGGCGCGCGCCGGGCGCTGGCCGGGCTTCACGAAGACGGAATGCGGCCTGCACGCGCACGCCGGGCGCGTCGGGGGCGCCTGTTGAGCGTCGCCATCGAGGGCGTCAGCAAGTCGTTCGGCAGCGTGCGTGCCTTACGCGACGTCGAATTCGCAGTCGAACGGGGATCGCTCGCGGCCTTGCTCGGCCCTTCGGGCTGCGGCAAATCGACGCTGCTGCGCGTGATTGCGGGCTTCGAATCCGCCGACGCGGGCTGCGTGCGGCTCGACGGACGCGAGGTGACGGAGCTGCCGGCCGGCAAGCGCGACGTCGGCTTCGTCTTCCAGAACTACGCGCTCTTTCCGCACAAGACGGTCGCCGAGAACGTCGGTTTCGCGCTAGCGGTGCGCAAGCGCCCCGCCGCCGAGGTGCGGGCGCGCGTCGCCGAGTTGCTCGAGCTGATGCAGCTCGACGGCTACGGAAAGCGGCGCCCCCACCAACTCTCCGGCGGCCAGCGCCAGCGCGTCGCACTGGCCCGAGCGCTCGCCTCGAACCCCTCGACGCTGCTGCTCGACGAGCCGTTCGGCGCGCTCGACTTGCAGGTTCGCAAGGATCTGCGGCGCTGGCTGCGCACGATGCACGAGCGCACGCACGTGACGACGATTTTGGTGACGCACGACGCCGAGGAAGCGATGGAAATTGCCGACCGCATCGTCGTCCTGCGCGAGGGCGTCGTGCAGCAAGAAGCGCCGCCGCGCCACGTGTATACGCACCCGGCCAATCCCTTCGTGATGGGCTTTCTGGGCGAAGTCAATGCGCTGCGCAGCAGCGGCTCCACGATCTACGTGCGGCCGACCGACTTCCGAATCGAGAACCGCCCCTTCGCTGAAGCGACGGCCGCGTCGGTGCGGCGCATCCTCGACGTGGGTGCGCGCACGCAGCTCGAGTTGACGCTGAGTGACGGCCAGCGCGTGGTCGCGGAGCTCGACGCAGAGCGCTCGGCGCGCTTGGGCTTGCAGCTCGGCGCGACGGTCTACGTCGAGCCCACCCGCTTTCGCGACTTCGGAATGGGGATATGATTAAATCGATAGCGGCGCTGGCCGCTTTTTTCATCGCGCTGGTCCCGCTGGGGGCCCGGGCCGACACGACCGATGCGACGCTGCTCAACGTCTCTTACGACCCGACGCGCGAGTTCTATTCGGCCTATAACGATCTGTTCGCCAAATACTGGAAAGCGAAGACGGGCCAGAGCGTCAGCATCAAACAGTCGCACGGCGGCTCGGGCGCGCAGGCGCGGGCCGTGATCGAGGGGCTCGAGGCCGACGTGGTCACGCTGGCGCTGGCCTACGACATCGACGCGATCGCCGACAAAGGGAAATTGCTCCCGGCTTACTGGGCCACGAAACTTCCCGACAACGCGAGCCCCTACACGTCGACGATCGTGTTTCTCGTGCGCAAGGGCAACCCGAAGGGGCTGCACGATTGGAAGGATCTGACGCGCGACGGCGTGGCGGTGATCACGCCGAACCCCAAGACCAGCGGTGGCGCACGCTGGAATTTCCTGGCCGCCTACAGCTACGGATTACGCAGCAACCACCTCGACGACGCCAAAGCCCGCGCCTACGTCACGGCGCTGTACAAGAACGTGCCCGTCCTCGACAGCGGCGCGCGCGGCGCGACCACGACCTTCACCGAGCGCGGCATCGGCGACGTCCTGCTGGCCTGGGAGAACGAAGCGTTTCTCGCCTTGCGCGAGCATCCCGGCGCGTTCGAGGTCGTCGTGCCCAAGACGAGCGTGCTGGCCGAGCCGCCGGTCGCGGTCGTCGAGGTCAACGCGCAGAAGCACGGCACCGAGAAGCTGGCCGAAGCCTACCTGCGCTATCTCTACACGCCGTCGGCGCAAGCGCTCGCGTGCGACTACGGATACCGTCCGAGGCTGACCGCGGTTTACGCCCGCTGCAAGACGCACTTCCCGCAGATCGACCTGGTCTCGATCGCGTCGTTCGGCGGCTGGCAAGCGGCCCAAGCGCGTTTCTTCGCCGACGGCGGCGTGTTCGACCAGATCTATCAGCCGCATTGATGGCGCGCGACTCGATTCCCGGCCGGTCGCTGGCGCTGGGCACCACGGTTACGCTAGTGACCTTGATGGTGCTCATTCCGCTCGCCGTGGTCGGATTGACCGCGAGCGGCATGTCGGGCGAACGGCTGGCGGCGGCGCTGCTCTCGCCGCGCGCGCTGGCCGCCTTCCGGCTCACCTTCGGCGCCTCGCTCGCCGCCGCCGCGCTCGACGTGGTGCTCGGGACGTACGTGGCCTGGATCCTGGTCAACTATCGCTTCGCCGGACGCCCGCTGCTCGACGCGCTCGTGGACATTCCGCTGGCGTTGCCGACAGCCGTCACCGGCATCGCGCTCGCGACGCTCTACAGCGCGCACGGGTGGGCCGGCAGCCTGATCGAAGCGCATGGTCTGCACGTCGCCTATACGCCGCTCGGCGTCGGACTCGCACTCGCGTTCGTCGGCTTTCCGTTCGTGGTGCGCACGGTGCAGCCGGTGCTGGCGGCACTGCCCGCCGATCTCGACGAAGCCGCCGCTTCGCTCGGCGCCGACCGGCTGGCGACGATCGTTCGCGTGACCTTGCCGCTGCTGGTTCCCTCGATGCTGGCGGGCTTCGCGCTGGCGCTCGCGCGCGCGCTCGGCGAATACGGTTCGGTGATCTTCATCTCCGGCAACATGCCGCTGCGCACGGAGATCGTGCCGCTCCTGATCGTGACCCGGCTCGAAGAATACGACTACCAAGGCGCGGCCGCGATCGCGAGCGTGCTGCTGGTGGCGTCCTTCGTGCTGCTGTTCGCGATCAACGTGGTGCAGCGCCGGATCACGCTGGCGAGGTCGGGGACGTGATCGCCGAAGCCGTCACGCCGGTGTTTCGCGAGGCGGTCGAGCCCGTCGAGGGGCTCCAACGTCCAGTCCTGCGCAGTTCGCGCCGCCCGCGCGGCGTCGAAGCCGTCGCGATCGGGCTGGCCGTGCTCTGCGTCGTGGGCCTGGTCGTGCTGCCGCTCGCGTGCGTGTTCGCGGAAGCGCTACGCGACGGCTTGGGCGGCTTCAGCGCGGTCTTTAGCGACGACTACGCGCGCAGCGCGATCGCGCTGACGCTCGAGATCGCCGCAATCACGGTCGTCGCCAACACGCTCTTCGGCATCCTCGCGGCCTGGACGATCGCCAAGTACCGCTTTCCGGGCAAAGCCCTGCTGCTGAGCGCGATCGATCTGCCGCTGAGCGTCTCGCCGGTCGTCGCCGGTCTCGCGATCCTGTTGACGGTCGGCGTCCACTCGCCGCTGGGCGCCTGGCTCGTGGGCCACGGCCTGCGGATCGCGTTCGCACCGCCGGGCATCGCGCTGGCGACGATCTTCGTCACCTTTCCCTACGTCGCACGCGAGCTGGCCGCGTTTCTCCAGGAGCAGGGCCGCCAGCTGGAAGAGGCCGCGCTGGGCCTGGGGGCTTCGTTGTGGCAGACGCTCACGCACGTGACCTTGCCCAACGCCCGCTGGGCGCTGCTCAACGGCATCCTGCTCTGCAACGCCCGCGCCATGGGCGAGTTCGGCGCCGTCTCCGTCATCTCGGGCCGCATCCGCGGCCTGACCGACACCGTCCCGCTCCACATTGAGATCCTCTACGACGAGGACGCCTTTAGCGCCGCGTTCGCCTTAGCTGCCACCCTGGCGTGCGTCACCGTCGCGCTGACGCTGCTGCGCAGCTGGATCGAGCGCAGAACCGGTCTCCACCACATCGTCGAATGAGCGCCGGCCAAGCGTACGACTCGCCCCACGTTCGGGCGCCCGCGTTGACGCGCACGCTGCCGGCGTGTTAAGGTATCTCGGCGATGAAGAGGCCGATGCGTCGTTGTCGTTGCAGCGAACCTCTTCTCCGCTCGCCGGAGAGGCCGCTTACGGCTGCGTGACCTGCGCGTCATCGTTTTCCGGAAGTGACCCTCGCCGAGCCGGCGGGGGTCGTTTGTTTTCCAGTCGCCGCACCGGCACGAGGAACCGACCCTGAGTAAGATCGACGTCGAAGCCGTCAAGGCTAACAGCCACGCCCTGCGCGGGACCATCGCCGAGGAGTTGCGCGAGCCGACCGAGCGTTTCGGCGACGAGTCCGCCCAGCTGCTGAAGTTTCACGGAATCTACCAGCAGGACGACCGCGATGCGCGGCGCTCGGCGCGTGAAGGCGGCGGCAAAGCCTACGCCTTCATGCTGCGCACGAAGAGTCCCGGCGGCTTTCTGCCCGCGCAGCTGTACCTGGCGGTCGACCGGCTCGCCGACACGCACGGAAACGGCACGATCCGGGTGACGACGCGCGAAGGTTTGCAGCTGCACGGCGTGCGCAAGCACGACCTGAAGGCGACGGTCGCGGAGATCGCGGCCAACCTCGGCTCCACGCTCGGCGCTTGCGGCGACATCAACCGCAACGTGATGGCACCGCCGTATCCGTTCGCCGCGCCCGCCTACCGCTTCGCGCGGGAGACGGCGTTCGCGATTGCCGACTTGCTCACGCCGCGCACCAGCGCCTATTACGAGATCTGGCAAGACGGTGAGATCGTCCACAGCACGCAGGAAGAACCGGACCCGATCTACGGCAGGGCGTACCTGCCGCGCAAGTTCAAGATCGTCGTGGCGGCGCCCGGCGACAACAGCGTCGACATCTACGCGCACGATTTGGGTATCGTACCCGTGCTCGACGCGCAGGGCGTCTTGCTCGGCTGCGACCTGACGGTCGGCGGCGGGTTGGGCATGACGCACGGCAAGAAGCAGACGTATCCGCGGCTCGCCGACGAGTTCGCCTTCGTCGCGCCGGAGCAACTGGCGGCGGCCGTGCGCGCGCTCGTCGTCGTGCAGCGCGACTGGGGCGATCGCAGCGACCGCCGCCACGCGCGGCTCAAGTATCTCGTCGCCGACCGCGGCCTGGCGTGGCTGCGCGAGCACGTCGAAGCCGAAGCGGGCTTTGCGCTGGGCGAGTGGCGGCCGCTGCCGGAGTGGCGGATACCCGAGTTTCTGGGTTGGCACGAGCAGGGCGACGGCCGTTGGTTTTACGGTCTGCCGATCGCGAGCGGTCGCGTTCGCGACGCTGACGGCGTGCGGCTCAAATCGGCGCTGCGCGCGATCGTCGAGCGCTTCGGCCTCGACTTGCAGGGCACGCCCGATCAGAATTTGCTGCTGATCGGCGTTCCCGCCGAGGCGCGTACCGAGATCGATTCGATCCTGGCCGCGCATGGCGTGCCGCTGCCGCACACCGTCTCGCTGCTCGAGCGCAGTGCCTTGGCCTGCCCGGCGCTACCGACCTGCGGGCTCGCGTTAGCCGAGTCGGAACGCGTGCTCCCGAACGTCCTCGCCGTGGTCGAGCGTGAACTGCGCGCGGCCGGCCTAGAGGAAGAGCGCATTGCGATCCGGATGACGGGTTGCCCCAATGGCTGCGCGCGTCCGTACCTCGGTGAGATCGGGCTCGTCGGAACGAGCCTCGACCGCTACAACCTCTATTTGGGCGGCAATCCGAGCTCGACGCGGCTCAATACGCTGTATCGCCAGAACGTGCGCCTCGGCGAGCTCGGCGACGTGTTGCGGCCGCTCTTCCGGCAATTCCGCGGCGAACGTCTCTCCGGCGAATCGTTCGGCGACTTCAGCCTGCGCACGCAGCGCGAGGCCGACAAAGTCCTCGCCTGAAAGGTTGGCGTCCGGCGAATGAAGGATGGCCCGCTAGCCCGCGCGGGGTGCGTACTTGAGCGCGCTTCCGGTATTGAAGATGACGACCGGCTCGCGCAACGTGACCTTAGCATGAGCGAGCTCGCGCAGCGCAGCCAAGGTGGCGCCGCCCTCTTCGGACGCGTCGAGCCCTTCACGTTCGCGCAGGTCGCGCATCCCATTGCCGAGCGCTGCGTCGGAGACGGCCAACGCGCGACCGCCGGAGGCACGCAGCGCCGCGAGAATGAGCCGGTCGCCGAGCGCCGCCGGCACGCGCAGGCCCCAGGCCGAGGTCGCCGCGTTCTCGACGCGGGTCGCGAAAGCGGCGCCCGCTTCGAAGGCGTGGACGATCGGTGCGCAGCCCTCGGCTTGCACGCTGATCATCGCCGGCCGTTCGCGACCGATCCAGCCGAGTTGCTCGAGCTCGTCGAACGCCTTCCACATGCCGACAATGCCGGTTCCGCCACCCGTTCCGTAGACGATCGTGCCGGGGATGGCACCGAGCGCTTCGACGAGCTCGTACGCCATCGTTTTCTTGCCCTCGACCCGATACGGCTCGCGCAGCGTCGCGAGGTTGAAGGCGCCGCTCTGCACGGCGTATTCCGCGGCCAGCCGCCCGGCATCGTCGATCAACCCGTCGACCGGCACGACGCTCGCGCCGTAACTGCGCGCTTCCTCGAACAGCATCGCCGGCGTATCGCGCGGGACGTAGACGCGCACGGGCAGACCAGCCCGCGCTCCGTATGCGGCGAGCGCCCCGCCTGCGTTGCCCGCGCTCGGCGCGACGAGCGACGTCGCGCCCAACCGGCGTGCGACGGTCACGGCGACCGACATGCCGCGGGCCTTGAACGAGGCGGTTGGATTTTGCGCCTCGTCCTTGGCGTAGAGCGCATCGAGCCCGAGGTCGGCAGCGAGCCGGTGCAACGGAATCAGCGGGGTCGCACCTTCGCCCAACGTGACCGGCTCTTCGCCTTCGGCGACGGGCAGCAGCTCGCGATAGCGCCACATCGACCACTCGCGCGCGGCGCACGCGGCGCGGGTCAGTCGCGCCGGCGGATAACGCACCAAGAGCGGCGCGCCGTCCTCGGGGCACGTCGCGTGCAAACGATCGGGTTGGAACCGGTGCGCGGGTTCGCGCGAGCATTCGAGGTTGGAAGGAAGCACGCGTCGTTTTCCGGCCCGCGCCGGCGCGCGCCCTGCGGCGGCGCGACCTGCGCGTGGCGCGAACCGGTGCGCCGCGAATGGAGACGCGGCGAGGACGAATGGGTAAGCGCGAACCGATGCGCGTAGCGATTGTTGCGGACGGTCACGCCCCGCTGACCGAAGCGCTCCTCGGCGGCGCTATCGCCAAAAGCTCGATCGCTTGGGCTTCGATCGGGTGTTCGGTCGCCGCGAACAACGTGGGGGGCGGTCGCGCCGAAATCGACGAGCTCGAAGTATTGTTGCGCTAGGATGCGAGCTTATGCCGTGCGGCCGACGTCGCTCGAACTCTGGGACACGCTGCGGCGCGAGGCCGAAGAAGCAGCCGACGCCGAACCGTTGCTGCGCGCGACGCTCCACAAAGCGATCCTGCGCCACGAGAGCCTCGAAGAAGGGCTGGCGGAGTTGCTCGTTTCCAAACTCGCCGGCGCGAATCTCTCGGCTGCGGCCTTGCAAACGCTGGTGCTCGAAGCCTTAGCGGACGATCCCACGATCCTCGAGTCGGCCGCGCGCGATCTGCTTGCGAACTGCGAGCGCGACCCGGCCTGTGCGAGCGAGCTGACGCCGTTTCTGTACTTCAAAGGCTTCTCCGCGCTGCAGTGGTACCGCGTGTATCACAAGCTGTGGGGGAGCGGCCGCACGGCGCTGGCCGACTATTTGCAGAGCCGCGTCTCCGAGGCGCTCTCGATCGACATCCATCCCGGGGCGCGACTGGGTTCGGGTATCTTCATCGACCATGCGAACGGCGTGGTGATCGGTGAGACGGCAGTCGTCAGCGACGACGTCTCGATGCTGCAAAACGTGACGCTCGGCGGCACGGGCAAAGAGCACGGAGACCGCCATCCTAAGATCGGGCCAGGCGTGCTAATCGGAGCGGGCGCGTCGATCCTGGGCAATATCCGCGTCGGCGAGGACGCCAAGATCGGCGCCGGCAGCGTCGTGTTGCGCGACGTGCCGCCCTTCACGACGGTCGCCGGTATCCCCGCGCGCATCGTGAGCCGCAGGATCGTCACGAGCGACCAGACGTTCGTGGCGCCCGCGCTCTCGATGGACCAATCCTTCCCAGACTACGAGATCTGAGCGCGGAGCGTCCCAGTCACGTCGCAGGGTTGTCCATCGAGAGTCGGATCTCACGGGATTCGGCGAGCGGGGGAATGAACCGTAGGCGGTCGAGGCGGCTTGCCGGTTCCCAGGTTCGGGAGCTGGGCCCGTCCCCTGGGAGGAAACCGATGAAGGCCGTACTTTCCGCCGTGATTCTGTGCGCGGCGACGCTGCTCGCCGGGTGCGGCGGCAACAGCAACAACAATCCGAACGGAAACCCGCTGGCAACGTCGATCTACGTGACCCAGAACGGAAACCTGTCGTCCGGCGTCCAGGTGACTTTGTCGACCGGCATCTCGGGCGCCGGCACGCCGACCGGCATCATCGCGCAGCAGAACACGAACAGCGGCGGCGTCGCGAACTTCAACACGCTTCCCGGCACCGGGCAGCTCTGCGTTTACGCGGCGCTCGCCGTCGCCAACTTCAAGTCGTACTGCGCGCAGCCGTTCCCGGAAACGTATACGCTGGCGTTCTAACAAGCGCCTCCGGCACGTTGCAGGCGTTACAGAATGCGCATCGTTGCCGCTGATGGAGCGGAGTGCTTTCAGCGGTACGTAGTGTCCCGCCCCATAAATGGAGTGAGAGTCGCTCGGCGATTTGTCGCCGCCGCCGCGTCGCTCATCGCTCAAGGTATGCAGAGAAAGTCCGACTGCCGACGGACGCCGGGTGCCTGGTCGACCGCCGGCGTCCGCTAACTCACTCGTGTCGCCCTAGAGTTGACGGGGCTTTTCTAGTTGCGCTGCTTCGGGTTTTAGGGTCTGGTTCGACTTCATGGAGGCAAGCGAGTTCCCCTCGAGGAGGCCTTGTTTGATTTGCTCGGCCGACATGTTGGGGATAACGACGGCACCATTGCCCAGCTGTTTGTTCCCGTCAGGATTGCCCGCCTTGGGCGGAAACATCTTGTTATACACGCGATTGAAAAAGGCCATCGGAGTACCTCACGGCGCGGAATATACAAATAAATAACGAACCAGTGCCGCGTTTGGCTCACACGCGATTCAAGGCGATGCGAAGGACAGAATCGGCCCTCCCCGAGGTTCGTCGAAGGCGCGTTGAGAGTCGGCTACGACGTATGCATCGTGCAGCAAGCCAGGCGTTCGCGGAAGCGCTCGCGCTCGGTTGCAGCCGCTGCGTCTTGGAGGCTACCGGCGCAGAGCCAGCGATTCGTAAATTCAAAAACCGCAGCATTCTTACGAGGGCAGGACCTCATGTGCCCGGCGGGATGAGCGCTGCTCGAAGAGCTTGGGGCGATCGCGTACGCCGCTGACGGTCCCGACTATTTCAATCGGAGAAGCGTCCGGATAGTATGCGATGAGGTACCTCGTACCGTGAAGAACCGCAGAGGCGGATCGGTGAGGTCTGCGCCGGGCGTCTCTGCCAGGCCCTCGAAGGCTTCGAAGAAGCCTGGCTCCAGTCGGTCGGCGGCTTGCGGACTGCCCGCTGCGATGTAATCTGGAATATCGCCAAGCTCACGTTCTGCCGAGCGGGTTAACCGATAGCTCAAGTCTCCGGCTGCCGGTTTGCCTTCCGCCGAGTATGCAGTCGGCCGCGCACTTCATCGCCCGGACTGGACTCGCCGCGCTGCAGCTCCGCGAACCCTTCTGCGAGGTCGCGGCGAATCTGGTTGACTCGCCCCTCGTAGAGGGCGTCGCGCTCGCGCATGAGACGCAGCGCCTCGCGCATGACTTCGCTCGACGTTTGGTAGAGCCCGGACGAGACTTTGTCCGCTAGATACTGTTCCAGTTCGGGGGTAAGGGACAAGCTCACCGTCGTGCGCTTCATGCTGCTCTCGGAGTTTGTCTGCGTCGACTCATGTGTCCTGCATTGTAGCACGTTGTCGTACAGAACGGCGACGTCGGCATGCGGTCAGGGCTAGCCTGAGATTACCCCAGGTGGAGCGCCTGCGATAGCGCCGAGACCCTTACTGTGCAAGGGTTTCGGCGTTTTTTCGTTCTGCGAAATGTAGTGACTAATATCTTGACAGACGCAACGAGTTGCGGGTATAATTGGCGCAATCATGGGGCGCGCAAAGAGAACGAGCGCCGTCCACGTGGTGACCACCACGCGGCGTGTCGACGATCGGGTCTACCATTCGCACCTGCTCTGCCAGTCCTACCGCGAAGGCGGCAAGGTCAAGAAGCGAACCGTCGGCAACATCTCGCACCTGCCCGTCCCGATCATCGCCGCGGTCCGCGCGATGCTCGCCGGCAAAGAACTTGTCGAGGTCGACGCTCTTTCCATCGAGCGAACCCTCCCGCACGGACACGTCGAAGCGGTCTTAGCAATGATGCGGCGCTTGCAGATGGCACCGCTACTGGATCGCGTGCCCTCGAAGCAACGCGATCTCGTGCTCGCGATGATCGCGCAGCGGATCATCACCCCCGGGTCAAAGCTGTTTATGACTCGCGCGCTGCAACAATCGACGCTCGCCGAAGAGCTCGGCATCGGCACTCCCGGTCCCGACGAACTCTATGACGCCCTCGATCGGCTCATCGAGCGGCAAGACGCGATCGAGCGGCGCTTGGCCAAGCGCCACCTGGCGCACGGCGGCACCGCGCTCTACGATCTCTCGTCGTCGTATCTCGAAGGGCGATGCTGTCCGCTGGCGATGCGCGGCTATTCACGCGATGAACGGCGTGGATCGTTGCAGATCGTCTACGGTCTGATGTGTGATCGCGACGGACGTCCCGTCGCGGTTGAGGTGTTCAAGGGCAACACCGTCGATGCGCAGACGGTCTGCAATCAGGTGACCAAACTCAAAGACCGCTTCGCCTTGGAGCAAGCAGTGTTCGTCGCCGACCGGGGGATGGTGACGCGGGCGAATCTCGAGGCGCTGGGAAGCGCCGGAATTGATTGGATCACGGCGCTCAAAGCGCGACAGGTTCAGAAGCTCGCCGGGCAAGGCGCCTTGCCACTCTCGCTCTTTGAAGAACAGAATCTGGCCGAGATCAGCGCGGCGGAATATCCGCGCGAACGGCTGGTGGTCTGCCGCAATCCATTGGTCGCCGAGGAACGCCGGCGCAAGCGCGAGGAGTTGCTGGCCGCAACGGAAGAGCAACTTGCCCCGATCGCGGTGCGCGTTGCGGCCGGCACGCTACGCGGGAAGGCCGAGATCGGCTCGGCCCTCGGCGCCGTGATCAACCGCTTCAAGATGAAAAAGCACTTCACGCTGGAGATCGACGACGAGCGGCTTGCCTTCACGCGTAAGAGTGAGCAGATTGCGGCCGAAGCGGCGCTCGACGGCATCTACATCCTGCGCACCACGCTCGAGGTCCAAGCGTGCCCAAGCGCCGAGGTCGTGCGCTCCTATAAACAGTTTGCCCGCGTCGACCGGGCCTTTCGCACGCTCAAGAGCGTCGACTTGGAAATTCGGCCGATCCACCATTATCGCGAGCATCGCGTGCGCGCCCACGTCTTGCTCGCGATGCTGGCTTACTACGTCGAGTGGCATCTGCGTGAGGCGTGGGCCGAGCTCTTGTTCAAGGACGAGCAGCCGCCGACGCCCGCCGATCCGGTGAGCAAAGCGCAGCGCTCCGAGCAGGCGCAACGCAAAGCCAGCCGCCAGCGCACCGAGGACGGACGAGTCGTGCACTCCTTCAAGAGCCTCCTGGATGAGCTCGCGCTACGCGCTCGCAATACCACCCGCATCGCCGATACCGAGGCGACCTTCACGCAACTCACCAAGCCCACACCGCTCCAGGAACGCGCCCTGCAACTCGTCGCGCAGCTACCGCTCGCCTCGTAGTGACGACCCACGCAGCTGAAAAGCGGCAAAAAGCCCGTGGAATAAGGATTCTTCCGAGAACGGCGGGGGTAACTTCGGGCTAGCCGGCCCATCGAGGAAGCACTATCACCGATCCGCGGATGGCGGGGCTCCGGCGAGGGTCCTAAGGGCCGGAACGTCAATAAAAGCTAGGGTTCGCGCCTTTAGCTCAATGGTAGAGCATCGGACTTTTAAGTCGACCGCACGCCTCCAGGGCCTCCGCCGTCTCCGCCGTGAGATGTGCGGGGGCCCTTTGTTTACAAGGGTTTGCGCGATTCACGCTCAAAGGCGCTCCGCCGTGTCCGCGCTCTCCGCGCTCTCAGAATAGCATGAGGCGCGGCCGTTTCGAGCACATTCAGAATTGCGGCTGCTAGGCCGGAGTCTGAGGCGATAGAAGCAATTCCGCCGAGCGCACCGATACAGGGCTACGTCTATGTGTTTCGTATTGGGAAGTGCTACAAGATTGGGAAGTCATCAGACCCCTCTCGGCGCTATCGGGAAATCCGACTCGATCAACCTGATCCAACACACCGAGTCCATTCCATCGAAACGGATGATCCTTCTGGAATCGAAGCCTATTGGCATAACCGCTTCAAAGACAAACGCATCCGAGATACAGAGTTCTTCGTACTCGACGGCGCGGAGGTGGCCGCTTTTAAGTTGCCTTGTACGTCGTCGCGTCGCGTGAGGAGCCCGTGTTCGTCTTTGGTGACGATCCCATCGAAAAGGGTGCACGGGCGATGGTGAATTGGTTGAGTGACCCGCTTGCCCAACTGTAACACCGAGAGAACGGCCGAATCCCGGCCGTCTGTTAACGCAGCGAGCGCGGAACGAGGACAGCGCGATGATCGGACCGTCCCGCCGGGCTCGACGCGCTTCGGACCCGGGCCGAGAACCGGGCTCGCGAGGCGCAGGAGGCCGCCGACGCGCTCGACGCGATGGATCCGGTCGTCCGATCCGCAGCGCGACGGCGGTCTCTAGGACGCCGCTATGGAGCGCGGTCGGTAAGCAAGGTGATTGCCGACTGCACGACCTCGGTCGTGGTGAGTCATCGACTTCCGCCCTCTTCCCGCCAGATGATCGAATCTTTCTCGTCGTCGAGGCCTGGTTCGTAGAGCATCTCCACGCGGTTTTCCGGCTCGGCTCTCTTGATGCCCAAATTCGCCAAGTGGCTTTGCATCCGACTCATCCCGGGGCACCGATCCGAAGACGTTGCAAGCCGTCGCCGGGCACGCGGACCCGGGTTTCACGCTGCGCGTCTACTGCAAGGCCGTCCCGGCGAACCTCGTCGCGGCCGTTGCGCAGGGCGTTTTCCCGGCCGCTCGCGCCTCCGAGGTGGCGTGACGAGGAGAGGGCAGAGAGGGCGGAGCCGAGCACATTCTGTGAAACGGGCCGCCTCCTGCCGGTCGCCGGGAAGGGGTCTCGAAGCTAAAACCCAATAGCCACAAGGGTTTCGCGCCTTTAGCTCAATGGTAGAGCATCGGACTTTTAATCCGCTGGTTCTGGGTTCGAGTCCCAGAGGGCGCACGAGCATCTTCCCAAGATTTGACGGCCTTGTTCGAGAGGCCGTCGTCTTTTTTTGCGAAGGGCGCCCAGCGCCCCGGAATCACACAGCAGTCACACCCCGGTCACGGGGGCGCGGAGCGGGCGGGCGGCCGGGTGAGGTGACGCGCTGAGCAAGGGCGATATCGGCCCGGTCGGCGGCGTTTGGCCTTAGGCTCGGCAGCGAGCCTATCGGGCCCTCAAGGTCCCAGACGGTCACCATCTTCTTGGGGCGGCCGACCTCGCCGCTCTTGGCGACGACGAACCCGCGCAGGTCTGCGTCGAAGGCCAGCTCCAAAATCTCGTCAACGAGACGGTCATGGACGGACCCGATTCGATTGCCGGAACTGACGCCTGACTGCTGCGGAATTGCCTTGGCGAATGTGTTCGCGGCTTTCGGCATCCTCGCGTTGCAGCCGGTACAGCTTCTCGGCTTCCCTATTCGACCGACGCGAAAAGGCAGATTGAACCGTCGCGACGATGCCATAAGGCACAGGCGACCTTCGCCCATACACGTTAGCGGGGGGGCCGCTGCCGGATTGCCTAGCCGGTGAAGATTCCCGACGTGTCGAGTATGAAGCCTGGAAGCTCGGGGTCGAGTTCGATGGCTGAGTCGTTCGCGTGTATCTTCGGCTGCCTCATCGGGCGATAAACTTCGACGAAGCGGTCATACGGATCGACCAGGACGGCGAGTTTTGCACCGTTGTCGAGATAGCCTTGCATCTTCTTGCGCAGGTCGTCCAGCGCGTCGCTTTTCGATCGGACCTCGAAAACAGCATCGGGACAGAGCGGAGCGTACGAGTCCTTTTGCTCGGGGGTCAACGCGTTTCAGCGCTTATGGCGAATCCATGAGGCGTCCGGTGAGAGGACCGAGCTGTCAGGCAGCGTGAAGCCGGTTGAGCTATCGAATACCACCCCGAGGTTAACCGCGCGGTTCCAAATGAGCGGCAACCAGTCTGCCCCAACACCGGCAAATACTGTAGGAGCCCAATGAGAAGAGGCGAGGAAGGGAAAGGCGGCTTACGGGCCGGCGCGTTCGCACCGGCGTATGCTGGTGACGTGAAGAAGGGCGTGCGCGTGCCGCTCCGGGTCGTCGACTTGGGGCGCAGCATCTGTACCGACCTCGCGAACGCTGAGCGGCGCGAGTGGCTCGTGACCAACGGCCTGGGAAGCTTCGCTTCCGGAACGGTCGCGGGCACGCTGACGCGGCGCTATCACGGGCTGCTGATCGCGGCGCTGCAGCCGCCGGTCGGGCGCACGTATCTATGCGCGAAGCTCGACGAGAGCGTCCGCTGCGACGGACGCGAGTTCGCGCTAGGCGCGAACCGCTGGCGCGGGGGCGCGGTCGAGCCGCGCGGCTACGTCCATCTGGCAGGTTTCGCGCTGGAGGGCGGCGTGCCGGTCTGGACCTTCGTCTTCGGCGACGTGACGCTGCAGAAGCGCGTTTGGATGGAGCAAGGCGCCGACACGACCTACGTGAGCTATCGCGTGCCGTACGCGTCGCAACCGATCGAGCTGCACCTGAAGGTGCTGGTCAACTACCGCGACTTTCACGCGACCACGCAGGCAGGTGATTGGCGCATGTGGATCGACCCGATCGAGCACGGCGTTCGCGTGATCGCCTTCGAGGGCGCGCGGGCGCTCCACGTGCGCAGCGAGCACGCCGGCTGCGAACCGGCGCACGTCTGGTATCGCGGGTTCGATCTGCCGGTCGAGCGCGCGCGCGGACTCGATGACAGTGACGACCATCTGCACGCGGCGACCTTCAGCGCGCGGCTCGCGGCGGGCGAAAGCGTGACCGTCGTCGTCAGCCTCGAGGCCGACGCCTCGCTCGACGCAGCGGCGGCGCTCGCGCGCCGGCAGGCCCACGAGGCTTCGCTGCTCGACGCGTTCGACGGCGAGAACGCCGAGCCGTCGCCGGATTGGGTCCGGCAGCTCGTGCTGGCGGCGGATCAATTCGTCGTGCGTCGCCCGCTCGCCGAGGACGCGGACGCGCCCTCCGTCATCGCCGGGTATCACTGGTTCGGCGATTGGGGAAGGGACACGATGATCGCGCTGCCGGGCCTGACGCTGGCGACCGGACGGGCTCCGCTCGCCGCGAAGACCTTGGAAGCGTTCGCGCGCTACGTCGACGGCGGCATGCTGCCCAACTATTTTCCCGATGCGGGCCAGGCGCCCGAATACAACGCCGTCGACGCGCCCCTGTGGTACGTCGAGGCCGTCCGCGGGCACGTCGAAGCGACCGGGGATCTCGCCCTGCTGCGCAAGCTCTTTCCGGCGCTCGAGCAGATCGTCGCGTTCTTTCGCGACGGAACGCGGTACGGAATCCGCCAAGATCCGCTCGACGGATTGATCGCCGCGGGCGAACCCGGCGTGCAGTTGACCTGGATGGACGCAAAGGTCGGCGATTGGGTCGTCACGCCCCGCACCGGCAAGCCCGTCGAGATCAACGCCCTCTGGTATAACGCGTTGTGCGCCCTCGCCGAGCTCGCGCCGCGCATCGGACGGCCCGCAACGGAGTACGCCGCCATCGCGTCGGCCACACGCCAGGGCTTCGCGCGATTTTGGAACGCCGAGCGCGGATATTGTTACGACGTGCTCGACGGTCGCGCCGGTCACGACGCGCGCCTGCGTCCGAACCAGCTCTTCGCGGTCTCGCTGCCGCATAGCGCGCTCGACGCCGCGCAGCAACGTGCGGTCGTCGACGTCTGCTCGCGCCGGTTGCTCGCGCCCAACGGCGTCCGCAGCCTCGCCGAGGACGATCCGGAGTTCCGCGCAACCTACGGCGGCACGCTGCTCGAGCGCGACGGCGCGTATCACCAAGGGACGGTCTGGGCCTGGCTCATCGGTCCGTGGGCGGCGGCCGCCTTACGCGTCGATCCCGGCAACGCTGCGATCGTGCGAGCGCGACTCGAATTGTTGGCCGCGCACCTCGACGACTGCGGTGTAGGCACCCTTTACGAGATCGCCGACGGAGCGGCGCCGTACGCACCCAACGGCTGCATCGCCCAAGCTTGGAGCGTCGCTGAAGTCTTGCGCGCTTGGTGCGCGCTGGCGAAGCAGTTCCCTTGCCTTGCAGCGTCGTCACCGTGACCGTGACATGACGTGACGATCGCGACTGTGCTATGAACTACGCACTCGCAAACATGCTGCCGTTCGGCTAGCGCCTTCTTGACCTTCGGCAGAAGACCGCAATCCGAGCAGCGTTGCGATGGCACGCCGTACGGCTGGAGCGCCGCGCCGCTTTTCTTGGTAGAGAAGCGGCGTGCAGCTTGCCGCAGCGGGAAAACGTTTCGCGTCGCACTCCCCGACGGCTCCGGTTTCTAACGATAAAAGGACCGCCAGCCGGGCTCAGCTTCAGCCGCCGGCGGTCGTCGTGACCGCTTCGCCGGCTTCGAGCGGCGACTTCCCGGCTCCGCAGTATTCACCACACTGCTGGATCAGCTTGGCGACGAGCCCCGTCCAGCCGGTTTGATGCGACGCGCCGATCCCCGCGCCGTTGTCGCCGTGGAAGTACTCGTGGAACGGTATGTAGTCGCGCCAGTTGGGATCGCGCTGGAAGAGCTCGACACCGCCCAAGACCGGACGCCGTCCGTCGGGGCCGCGCTCGAAGATCGCCATCAGCCGGTGTGAGAGCTCCGTCGCGACCTCCCACAACGTCAGTTGCTTGCCGCTGTCCGTCGGGCATTCCACCTTGAACTCGTCGCCCAAGTAGAAGTGAAACTTTTGCAGCGCTTCGATCAGCAGAAAGTTGAGCGGAAACCAGATCGGGCCGCGCCAATTCGAGTTTCCGCCGAAGAGACCGCTGCTCGATTCGGCCGGCTCGTAGTCGACCCGGTACTCGTTGCCGTCGACGTGGAGCACGTACGGATGCTCAGCGTGCCGCCGCGAGATCGCGCGCAAGCCGTAAGGCGAGAGAAACTCAGTTTCAGAGAGCATCGTCTCGAGGATCTCGCGCAGCCGAGTGCTCCACACGACCGCGAGCAGCCGGCGCGCCCCGATGCCGGGCGTCTCCATGCAAGCGACGTTCGCCTTGAGGTCCGGCCGGTTCCGGATGAACCACTCCATCCGGCGCTCGAAGTTGGGAAGCCGGTCGAGCACGTCGGGTTCGAGCGTCTCGACGGCCAGCAGCGGAATGAGTCCAACCATCGAGCGCACGCGCAGCGGAAACTGGGTGCCGTCGGGAAGCGCGAGCTGGTCGAAGAAGAAGCGCTCGTCCTCGTCCCAGAGGCCGTTCATCCGCGCGCCGCTCTGGTTCATCGCGTCGGCGATCAGCAAGAAGTGCTCGTAAAACTTCGAGGCGATGTCCTCGTACACGGAGTTGCGCTGAGCCAACTCGAGCGCGATCGCCAGCATGCCGAGCGAGTAGAAGGCCATCCAGCTCGTGCCGTCCGACTGGTCGATGCGGCCGCCCGTCGGCAGCACCGCGCTGCGGTCGAACACGCCGATGTTGTCGAGCCCGAGAAAACCGCCCTGAAAGACGTTGTTGCCGGCAGCGTCCTTGCGGTTGACCCACCAGGTGAAGTTGAGCAGCAGCTTTTGAAAGACGCGCTCGAGGAAGACGTAGTCGCCCTGGCCGCGCTGCTTCTTCTCGATGCGAAAGACGCGCAGGGCCGACCACGCGTGGACGGGCGGATTGACGTCGCCGAAGGCCCATTCGTAGGCGGGAATCTGCCCGCTCGGGTGCATGTACCATTCGCGCGTCAGCAGCACGAGCTGCTGCTTGGCGAAATCCGGGTCGACGAGCGCCAGCGCGATCACGTGAAAGGCGAGGTCCCACGCCGCGAACCACGGGTACTCCCACGTGTCGGGCATCGAAAGCACGTCGTCGTTGTAGAGGTGGACCCACTCGTGGTTGCGGCCTGCGCTCCGTCCGAGCGGCGCCTCGGGTTGCGCGGGATCGCCCGCCAGCCAGTCGCGCACGACGTAGTGGTAGAACTGCTTGCTCCACAGCATGCCGGCGAAGGCCTGGCGCTGCACCGCGCGCAGATCGTCCGAGATCGGATACGGATTGAGCGCGGCGTAGAACGCGTCGGCCTCGCGCCGGCGCGCCGCGAGCGTCGCCTCGAAGGCGGGGCCCAAGGGCTCGGCGAGCTGGGCGCCGGCGGCTAAGCGCAGGCGAATCCGCTTCGACTCGTGCGCGCCGAACTCGAGTCGATACCAGAGGCTGGCTTTCGTTCCGGTGCGCTCGGGATTGACCGCCTCGTCACGGCCGTTGACGACCCGTTCGTTGATCCCGTCCTTCACGTACGGCGACGCGCTCGGGATTCCGAAGAGCCGCTGCGAGTTCGTCTCGTTCTCCGTGAAGAGCGGTTCGCCGCCCGCCTCGGCGTGGAGCCGGTAGGTGCCCAGCGTCGGGTGCTGCGCTTCGAGCGTCGGGCTGCCGCCCGTGGAGACGTCGCGCAGCCGGGGACGCGGGCTTTTGTCCGACCACGACCACGTGTCGCGGAACCAAAGCGTCGGCAGCACGTGCAGCGTCGCGGGCTCCGGCGAGCGGTTCACGATCTCGATCTCGACCAGCACGTCCTCGGGCGACTCCTTGGCATAGGTCGCGAACACGTCGAAATAACGGTCGCCGTCGAACGCGCCGGTGTCGACCAGTTCGAACTCCGGTTCGCGCCGGCCGCGCCGGTGGTTCTCGGCGACGAGGCGCTCGTACGGGAACGCCGTCTGCGGATACTTGTAGAGCGCCTTCATGTAGCTGTGCGTCGGCGTGCCGTCGAGGAAGAAGTAGTACTCCTTGACGTCCTCGCCATGATTGCCTTCGCTCCCGGTCAGGCCGAAGAGACGCTCCTTGAGAATCGGATCCGCGCCGTTCCATAGCGCTAAGGCAAAGCACAAGCGCTGGTGGTTGTCGCTGAAGCCGAGCAGCCCGTCCTCGCCCCAGCGGTAGGCGCGCGAACGTGCGTGGTCGTGCGGCAGATAGTCCCAGGCGCTTCCGCCTTGGCTGTAGTCCTCGCGCACCGTGCCCCACTGTCGCTCGCTGAGATACGGTCCCCAACGGCGCCAGTGCGCGGTTCGCGCCCGCGCCTCGTCCAAGCGGGCTCGTTCGCCGCCGCTTTCGCCCGTTGCGCCGTTGCCGGCGCTCACGAAGTCATCTCGCAGAAGACCTTGATGACGTCCTTTCCGGAGGTCAGCTCGCGCACGAGCTGCTCGTAGTTGGCCAGCCCGCGGACGGGATGCGTCAAGAGCTTGCGCAGCCAGCCCGGCCAGGTCAGTTCGGCCCGCGCGAAGTCGCCGACGCCCAGTTCGAAGTGCTCGCGGCTCGCGTTCACTGTACCCAGCATCACCTTGTTGCCTAAGACGAATTGCAGGTTGAGGCGGTCGGCGTCGAGCGAGATCGTGTGCTTTCCGCCGGTCACGCTTGCTAGGACGAGCACGCCGTTCTTGCCGAGCTCGCCCATCGCGGTGAAGGCCAGCGGCGCGAAGCCGGTCGCTTCGAAGATGATGTCGAACGGCCCGAGCTGCTGCGCGCTGTGCTCGAACGGCAATTCGGAGACCGCGTGGTACGTCGCGCCGGTCTCTTCCACGAGCGACGCGTTGAGGTT
This sequence comes from Vulcanimicrobiaceae bacterium, assembly GCA_052267165.1. Classification (GTDB taxonomy): domain Bacteria; phylum Vulcanimicrobiota; class Vulcanimicrobiia; order Vulcanimicrobiales; family Vulcanimicrobiaceae; genus CAWICD01. The sequence goes on from JBKQHO010000022.1 coordinate 24,713, forward strand.
CGGTTTGTCTCTCGTGGCGAAGGCGTGAACTTCGAGCCCGCGCAGGCGCAGCGCCATGGTTGCCAGCAGCCCGACGGTCCCTGCGCCGAGCACCGCGGCCCGGCGCGGGCGCCAAACCTTGAGGCGGCGTTGGATCTCGTACGCTTGCGAGACGCCTTTCTCGACGATGCTGGTCGGTTCGAGCAGGACGCCGACGTCGCGTAAGCCGGGCGGTACGAGGACCAGGAATTCTTCACTCTCGAGGTAGTGCTCGGTGAGAAAACCGTGTCGCAGGTTGATGCCGCGCTCGAAGTAGACGTCGTCGGTCGTGAAGTCCGGGCTGCCGATCGTGTCGTAGATGCTGCCGCCGGGACGGCGTACCGTCGCGACGACGTAGTCGCCGGGACGCAGCCCCGATACGTCGGGCCCGACGGCCTCGACGATTCCGAAGCTCTCGTGCCCGGTGATGAGATAGGCCTCGCCGGGCGGCGGCGAGCCGTACTCGCCGGCGAGGATCTCTTTGTCGGTGCCGTCGACGCCGACGGCCAAGACCTTCACCAGCACGCCGCGTCCATGCGGAACGTCCTCGAGCGTCGGCTGCGCGACGTCGATGAGACGCGCGCCGCCGTTGTTGGGAAAGACTGCTACGGCCTTCATGCTGCGATCCTCGTGCGAACGAATGATTCTCCGCTCCGGCGAACGACGTGCTTCCTTTCGAGCAAGCGTGCGCGCTTGCGCCCGGCTCAAAAGTGCCCGCGGGCGGGCCGTCCTTGGGCCGCCCGCGGGCCGCTCACGCCGCGGGTCGCTAGTGGCCGCCGCCGAGAATCTCGCGCAGCTCGGCGTTGCTTGCGTTGGCATCCTCGATGAACTTTTGCGCCATCGCCTTGGCCTTGGCGTCTTTCCCGCACTTGACTTCGATCTTTGCGACTGCGGTGCCGCTGGTGTGCATCGACATCATCGCCGCAGCGAAATCCTTGTCGACGTCGCCCGTCGGCTTCATCATCGACGCATCGCCGCTTTGCATCGCTTTCATCATTCCGGAATCCGCCGAACTACAATCGCCTGACATGGTATCGGCGAACGAAGCGACCGGGGCGAGCGCGACCAGTGCGAGCGCGCTTGCGAACATGGCGGCCGCGAACCAAGAGGTCTTCATGGTGATACTCTCCTTAGAAAGAGTGCAAGAATGTCGAGGCGAGAACCGTTTCAATCGCCTGGCTCAGACTAACAGCGCCGCCGCGCTGGCGCTGTCGGCGTCCTTACGTTAGGAACCGATTTCCTTGCGACGAAGCGAGCGTCGTCGCAAGGGTATATGCGATTTGCCACAGCGCGTGACGGCGTGGCGGCCAAGCGTCGCCGCTCTGCCCTCTCGCGCTTGCGGCGCTGGAGCGCCGAAGGTATCATGCTAGGGCCGTGACCAGCGCCACCAGCATCAAGAAGCAGGCTGATAACCCGCCGCGCAGCACCGCCGAACGGGCTGCGCGCATCGGTTTGTTGGGAGTCTTCGTCGGCGTGACGGTGCTGGGGCTGAAGTATTACGCTTACCTAAAAACGGGAAGCGTCGCGCTCTACTCCGACGCGCTCGAAAGCATCATCAACGTCGTGGTCGCGGCAACCGCCTACGTCGCCTTGCGCGTGAGCGCAAAGCCGGCCGACGCGAAGCATCCCTACGGTTATGCCAAGGCCGAGTATTTTTCGGCGGGGGTCGAGGGGATCCTGATCGTGGTGGCGGCGCTGGCGATTCTGCGTCAATCGGTGCTGGGCTTCATTCATCCCCATGCATTGGAGACGCCGTTCATCGGGCTTGCGGTCAACGGCACGGCGACGGTTCTCAATGCCCTCTGGTGCGCCGTCTTGCTCAAGTGCGGCCGCGAATGGCGCTCGCCGGCACTCTTAGGCGATGGGAAACACGTCCTTGCCGACGTCGTGACATCGATGGGCGTCGTGATCGGCGTCGGGCTGGTAGCGCTGACCGCACGCCTGTGGCTCGACCCCGCTATCGCGTGCTTGGTGGCGGTGAATATCTTGTGGTCGGGCTGGGGCCTGGTGCGCGACTCGATGAGCGGCTTACTCGACGAGGCGGTTCCGGAAGACGTGCTCGCGCGTATCCGTCAGGTGTTGCGCGAGCGCTCGGCCGGCGCACTCGAAGTCCACGATTTGCGCACGCGGCGCGCCGCCCGCCACGTCTTCGTCGAGTTTCATCTCGTCGTCCCCGGCGACATGACGGTCGCGACCGCTCACGCGATCTGCGACTCGATCGAAGAAGCATTGCAGGACGACTTGGATGGTCCGATCGTGACGATCCACGTCGAGCCCGAGTGGAAGGCCGAACGTACCAACACTTTGATCTTTTGACGGCGATCGGCCGTGCCGTCGAAGCGCCGGATCTCGCCGCGGATCGGCACCTTCGGCAGCGCCATCGCGGGCCACACCTTCGGGTCCGAGGCCGCTGCGAGGCCTGGTCCCCCGGCAGCCACCGGAACGTCCGGCGCGCCGTGCGAGCTGCAAGACGGTAATGCGGTTGCTGCTCCGTACGTTAAGAAGTGGGAACGCTTCCTCGTTTTAAGACTCAACCAACTCGGGTCGGAGGCCTGGCCGCCGCTTGTTAGGAATGCTTCGCCATGAAGCTGATATTGGAAGTCATCGTGGCGGCTATTCTGCACCCGCTGGCCTGGATATTAATGTTGCTTAACATCTTTGGGCGCGAAGATCTCGACGGCGGCAAGAAGCTGATTTGGGCGATCGCCGGCATCGTTTGGGGAATCGGGCCGATTCTTTACGTCACCGTCGGAGAAGGCGCGCTCTGGTAACCGACCGGCTCCTGCTGCGCGAGCCGGTCGACGCGGACGCAGCGCTGCTGCTCGCCTATCATGCGCGCAACGCCGAGCGTTTCGCGCCGTGGGATCCCAGGCGCCCGGACGCGCTCTCCGAACATCTGCGCTGGATCGTGTGGCGGCGCCAGCAGAGCGCTCAGGGCTCGGGCCGCTCGTTCCTGGCCTTCGATCGCGCCGTGCCCGCGAAGCTCGCGGGCGTCGTCAACCTCGACGCGATCGGCAACGAGGCCGAACCGAACGCGCTGCTCGGCTACTCGCTCGACGGCGCCTACGAGGGCCGCGGCTACGCGTGCGAGGCGGCCGCCGCGGTCGTTGCCTACGCCTTCGACGAACTGCGCCTCACGCGCTTGATCGCGCACTACGATCCGGCTAACGAGCGCAGCGGCGCGCTCCTGCGCCGGCTCGGTTTCGTCGTCGAAGCCGTGGCGGCGGACGTTCCGCCCGCCTTGCGCACGCTCATGCGCCCGCAAGTCATGGCCACGCTGGCGCGCCCTCGGTCTGCCGGCTAATCGCGTATACGACGGCAGATCGGTGTGATAGGTCGAGACGAGCGGAACGTCGAGCTGCCGCGCGACGTGCCGGCCCGTCGCGCCCAACGCCGCGGGACCCGCGAGGTGAACGATCTCCGGTTTGAAACGGCGCAGCCGAGCCGTTATCCCCGCTTGCGGCGGCGTCAGCTGCAGCTCGGGGTAGAGCGGCAGCGGCATTCCGAAGAGCGGGACGATCTCGCTGCCGGCAAAGCCCTTGTGCGAGTTAGGCGGGCCGCATTTGCGTGCGACCCCTCCTCAACGCATAATCGGCCGCGGGCGGCGTCCTCTCGCGGGCAGGGCACCTATCGGCGAGCGCGAACAGGCCCGCTCGTGCACCGCTAGCTCAATGGTAGAGCAGTTGACTCTTAATCAATTGGTTCGGGGTTCGAGTCCCTGGCGGTGCACCAGAAGTGAAGAAGCTCTCGCGAACATACGCGGGAGCTTCTTCGTATTGACGGGCGAGAAGCCGCCCGCTCTGGCGCATGAGCCCCTAGTAGGCTAGTGCTCGTACCGGGAAGCCCTGGTCGAGTAGCGGTGGAGGATTCGGGTTCCGGCCGACTCAGTCGCTTCGTTTTCGGCTTCGGCGTCTTTCGTTTCGAGCGCTTCGGAGACCAGGCGGCTGTGGCTCGCCGTGCAGCGGCAGCGCGCGAAACGACAGCCCGCGATGCCGTGAAACGTGATGCCGTGCGTGCAGCGGTCGCAGAAGAGAAGCCGTTCGAAATCGAGCGGCGCCTCGTCGTCGATGAGCACATCCAATACGACCGAAGGAATTCGAGCTCCGGTGACTTCCAGGCGCACACCGAGCGTCTTGCGCCAGCGCGCGATGAGCGACGCGACTACGGAGTCCACATACGTGCAGTGCTCGAACGAGAGAACGACGGGCTTGGCTTCGTTCGATTTCCCCGCGTTGAGGACGCGTTCGAGCTCCTCGGCGACGCTATGGTCGAGGGCGCCGACGACGTTGAGGACGACCGATTCGGGGCGTTCTTCCACGGAAAACATTATATGGTCCCATCGTACCAACGATCGTCCGGGCGGGCAAGTAAGGGCAAATCGCCTATTCCATCGCCCCAGCTGGGACGGCGAGCGCGGCCGTCCTCCGCGAACTCGGCGCCAGCAGACGCACGCGGCTCGCGACGCAGCGGCAGCCGGGAAGGCGGCAACCGGCGATGCCATGCGCGCTTATGCCGTGCATGCAACGGCCGCAGAAGAGCAGGCGTTGCATCAGTGCTTCATCCTCGATCCGCAAGCGGACGCCGGGAGCGCGGCGGTGACGGCTGACAACCCCGGCCACAGTGGAATCCATATACGTGCAATGGTGCAAAGAAAGTACGATGGGCTTCTCGGGGGGAGCTTCAGCGATTTCCAAGGCGCGCTCGAACGCCGGAATCAGCGAGCAGTCCAAGCTGCCGATGACGTGCAGAACGACGCTGTCCGGCAGATCCTCGATCGAGAACATGGGCGAGCCGGCCTCGCGGCAGACCGTTTAAGCGCTAGTAAGAAGAAGTTGCAGTAGCTCATTCTAGCATGCGTCGGCCGGCAGGGATAGCACCGGGCGGGCCCTACGAGGAATGCCGGTCGGGGCACCGAACCGGAGGGCTCGGCCGGGGGCGAATGGCGGAATTGGTAGACGCGCTGGATTTAGGTTCCAGTGGGGAAACCCGTCAGAGTTCGAGTCTCTGCTCGCCCAGATTGCTTTCCGCAGCGGGAGTGGTTCGGCAGCGGACGCCGAAGCTTGGCAGGTCGCGCGGAAGTAGCTCAGTGGTAGAGCATCGCCTTGCCAAGGCGAGGGTCGCGAGTTCGAATCTCGTCTTCCGCTCCAGTCCCGCCTCCAAGAAAGGCTTGACCCGCGAATCGTGACCGCCGCCACCGTTAAACGCCTCGATCCGACGCAGGTTGAGCTCGAGATCGCCATCTCCGACGCGGAGCTTGCCGCCGCGCAGGAGCGAGCCTTCCGCCAGCTCGTCAAGAGCGCGCGCATCCCCGGCTTCCGGCCCGGCAAAGCCCCGCGTAAGATCTTCGAAGCCCAGTACGGCAGCGCGCTCATCGAGAACCGCGCGATGGAGGCGGTCGTTCCCGAAGCCTATTCGCGCGCGCTCGAAGAGAATGACTTGGAGCCCGTCGACGAGCCGCAGATGGAACTGTTGCCGCTCGAGGACGGTCAGCCGCTGCGCGTTCGGGCGACGGTCACGGTCCGCCCGCAGATCGACCTCGGCACGTACAAGGGCCTCGAGCTCGAGGGACCGACGAGTACGATCTCCGAGCACGAGGTCGACAGCTCGCTCGAGATGTTGCGCCAAAACGCCGCAACGCTGGTCCCCGCCGACCGGCCGGTGGCGCTGGGCGACACGCCGACCCTCGACTACGAAGGCAAAGTCGACGGCGTCCCCTTCGAGGGCGGCAAGGCCGAGAACAGCCCGACCGAGATCGCCGAGGGCCGCTTCATCCGCGGCTTCGTCGAGGGGATCGCCGGCATGGCGGCCGGCGAGACGAAGGACGTCGAGGCCCGTTTCCCCGACGACTATTCGAAGGCCGAGCTCGCCGGTAAAACGGCAGTGTTCACCGTCACAGTTCGCGAGAACAAGATCCCCGAGCTTCCGCCCCTCGACGACGCGCTCGCGCAGCGCTTCGGCGGCGAGACCGCTACGTTGGAGGGCCTGCGCAGCGATATGCGCCGGCGGCTCGAGGATTCGGCCAAGAATCGCTCGCGCCGCACCCTGACCACCGCTTTGATGGACAAGCTGCTCGAAATTCACGAGGTACCGCTGCCCGAGATCCTGGTCGAGCGCGAGGTCGAGGGGCTGCTCGGCGAGTCGAAGTCGTACATCGCCCGGGCCGACGTCAGCTGGGAAGACTACCTCGCCAAACAGGGCAAGACGGAAGCCGAGCTCCGCGACGCGACGCGCCCCGAGGCCGAGAAGCGCGTCAAGGCAGCCCTCTTGATCGAGGCGATCGCCAAGGCCGAGAAGGTCGAGGCGACCAGGCCCGACATCGAGGCCGAGGTCGCCTCGCTCAGCCGGCAATATAACCAGCCCCCGGAGCAGATCCTCGAGATGCTGCGGCCGAACTTCGGCTCGCTGGTCAACGGGATCGTCCGCAGCAAGACGATCGATTTGCTGCTCGATGCGGCCAAGGTCACGGAAACCGCCCCGGCCGACCCCGCCCCAAGCGCCCCGGGTGATGAGGCTGAAGCAACTAACTCGGGCGACGCGTAGTCAAGTGAGAAGCAGTCGTCTTCGGGGCGCTGCGAGGGAGTAGAAGAAATGGGTCACCTCGTCCCCATGGTGGTCGAGCAGAGCGCACGCGGCGAACGGGCGTTTGATATCTATTCGCGCCTTTTGAAGGAGCGGATCATCTTCGTGGGCGGGGCGATCGACGACCACCTGGCGAACCTGGTCATCGCCCAACTCCTCTTCCTGGAGCGCGAGGACGCCGACAAAGACATCGACATGTACATCAACAGCCCCGGGGGCAGCGTGACGGCGGGGCTGGCGATCTACGACACGATGCAGCTCATCAAGCCCGACGTCGCGACGATCTGCGCCGGGATGGCCGCCTCGATGGGCTCTATCCTCCTCACGGGGGGTGCCAGCGGGAAGCGATTTAGCCTCCCCTTCGCGAAGATATTGATCCACCAACCGTGGACGCAGGGGATCGGGGGGCAGGCGACCGACGTGGAAATCGCTGCCCGGGACCTGATCGCCACCCGCAAAATGCTTGCGGGCATCTACGAGAGGACGACGAAGAAACCCATCGAGCAAATTCTCAAGGATATCGATCGCGACTACTATATGACGGCCGAAGAGGCGCGCGAATACGGGCTGGTCGACCAAATCTTCTCCAAGGAGATGCGGACCGGCCAAAGTGCGCTGACGTAAAGCAGTAAGGACGGGGCGTGTTCCGATTCGGCGATGAAAAAGGGCAATTGAAGTGCAGCTTCTGCGGCAAGTCGCAGGAGCAAGTGCGCAAATTGATCGCGGGCCCTGGCGTCTATATTTGCGACGAGTGCATCGAGCTCTGCAACGAGATCATCGAGGAAGAGCTCTATAAGAACGTCGACGAGAACGTCCGCCTTCGGAACATTCCGAAGCCCAAAGAGATCAATCACATCCTGAACCAGTACGTCATCGGTCAGGAGCGGGCGAAGAAAGCCCTCGCGGTCGCCGTCTACAACCATTACAAGCGCGTCAACGCCGGCGCCGCCAGCGACGACGTCGAATTGCAAAAGTCGAACATCCTCCTGGTCGGCCCGACGGGCTCCGGCAAGACGTACCTGGCGCAGACGCTGGCCAAGATCCTCGACGTGCCGCTCGCGATGGCCGACGCCACCTCGCTGACCGAGGCGGGCTACGTCGGCGAGGATGTGGAGAACATCCTCCTCAAGCTCATCCAGGCCGCCGACTACGATGTCAAGCGCGCCGAGAAGGGCATCGTCTACATCGACGAGATCGACAAGATCGCGCGCAAGAGCGAGAACCCGTCGATCACGCGCGACGTCAGCGGCGAGGGCGTCCAGCAGGCGTTGCTCAAGATCCTCGAGGGCACGACGGCCAACGTGCCGCCCCAGGGCGGCCGCAAGCACCCCCACCAAGAGTTCATCCAGATCGACACGACCAACGTGCTGTTCATCTGCGGCGGCGCGTTCGACGGTCTCGAGAAGATCATCGAGAGCCGCGTCGCCTCGAACTCGCTGGGCTTTCGGTCGATCCCCGAGTCGAAGAAGGAAGCCAAGGTCGGGCGGCTGCTCCAGCAGCTCATGCCCGAGGATCTGCTCAAGTTCGGCCTCATCCCGGAGTTCATCGGCCGCTTGCCGATCGTCGTGACGCTCGAAGCGCTCGACGAGCTCGCCCTGCGCCGCATCCTGGTCGAGCCGCGAAACGCGCTCGTCCGGCAGTTCCAGAAGATCATGGGCATGGACGGCGTCGACCTGACCTTCACCAAGGAAGCGCTGGTCGCAATCGCGACCAAGGCGCAGGGTCGCAAGACCGGCGCCCGCGGCCTGCGCAGCATCCTCGAAGAGGTCATGCTCGACGTGATGTACGACCTTCCGAGCCTGCAAGGCGTCAAGAAGTGCGTCATCAACAAAGAAGTGATCGACAAGAAGGAACAGCCGACGCTGATCTACGCCGACCGGCCGAAAGACCTGCCCGCGTAACGTCCGTCGGCTAATCCGCCGCTTCGAGGTCGTGCTCGCGTTGGGCACCGACCAGTTGGCGCACGTGCGACTCGACCCAGTCAACCAGCGCGCCGACGTGCTCGGCGACCCCGGTACCCAGCGGCGTGAGCCGGTATTCGACGTGGGGCGGCACCGTGCCGAGGCTGCGACGCGCGACCAGACCGTCGCGCTCGAGCTCGCGCAGCGTCTGCGCGAGCATCTTCTCGGAGATGCCGTCGATGTGGTCGCGCAGCTGCGAGAAGCGCAACATCCCGGCCTCTTGCAGCGCGGCGATCACGAGCGTCGCCCAGCGGCTCGCAAGGTGCGAAAGGACTGCTCGCGAGGGACACGCGCGGTTGAAGCAATCGCCGCGGCGCGGCGCACTAGCTAACTTTTTCGTAAGTACTTCCTTTCCGTAAGCTTACGGGGTAGACTCGACGCAGTCAACCCCGCCAGCTCACACAAGGACACCTTGGATCATGTCAACACAACGCGTCGCCGTCGTTACGGGAGCCAGCACCGGATTCGGTTTCCAGACGGCTAAGCTGCTCGCCGCCGAAGGTTTTCGCGTCTTCGGTACGCTGCGCGACGCAGCGTCTCGCAACGCCGAATCGAAAGCGTCGCTCGAAGCGGCCGGGGTCGAGGTCGTCGAGATGGACGTCACCGGCGATCGCTCGGTCGAGCGCGCGGCCGCGCAGATCCTCGACGCGGGAGGCCGCATCGACGTGCTCGTCAACAACGCCGGAACCGCGCACCTCGGCACGGCCGAGGCGTTCACGACCGCGTCGTTCGAACGGCAATTCGCCACCAACGTGACCGGGCCGTTTCGCGTGAGCCGGGCGTTCTTGCCGGCGATGCGCGCGCAAGGCAGCGGCCTCGTGGTCTTCGTCAGCTCGGTCGTCGGGCGCTTCGTGATTCCGTTCAGCGGCGTCTACGCCGCATCGAAGTGGGCGATCGAAGCGTTGGCGGAGTCGCTCTCGTACGAGCTGCGGCCGTTCGGTGTCGACATCGCCATCCTCGAACCCGGCGCCTATGCGACCAACATCTTCAATGCGACGGTCGCGCCGGACGATGCCGCGACGCTCGCCTCGTACGGCGAGGTCGCTAAAACGGTCGAAACCATCGGCGCCGCGTTAGCGGAGCAGGCGCGTGACCCGCGCGAGGTCGCCGAAGCGATCGTGGCGCTCGTGAAGGCGCCGGCCGGCACGCGCAACCTGCGGACGACGGTTCCCGCAGGCTCGCCGGCTGAGGCGATCAACGCTGCGGTCGAACCGATTCAGCGCGCCGTGTTGGAGAATTTCGGGCTGGGGGCGTTCCTGCCGAAAACCCCGAGCGGCGTCTAAGTCTAAGCGCGCTGAGGCGTCGTCCCCGAGGCGGTTGCGAGCTCGGCGCTCGCTGCCGCCTCGACCCCGAAGAGCGGTTTGCACGACGCGGCGAGCGGGACGGCAGATGGGTCGAGAACGTGGAATACGTGTTGAGCGCATGGGCGCAGCTCAGCGTCCAGCGCGCGCTCCACGTCGAGTCGATCTGTTGCAATTCGGCGACGTGGCCGAAACCGAGAATCTCCGGCGGCAGATACGGCACGAGGTCGGGCACGTTCGCCAAGCGGTACGACGTCAAGGCGAGCGCGTCGAAACTGCTCACGAAGCGCGCGTCGCCGACCCGCGGCGAGGCGAAGGTGTAGACCGTCGGCCTGTTCTCGGGGTACTTCGCGGCATTGTCGAGGACGTACAACGTGATTAGTGCCGAACCGAGGCTGTGACCGGTCGCGACGAGCGCCGGGAGCGGCGCCTTCTCGGCGAAGCCGACGAGCGTGAGCGCTCGGCGCACGTCCTGTGCGAACGAACCGCTGGTGAGCTTCGCGTCGAACGGCTCGCCGGCCGGCGTGACGCGCAACGTCTTGTAGATCGAGTCGAAGCCGTCGGCGACCTTACCGGACGCCGCGTTCTGAGCGAAGGGCACGAGGCCGAAGTGCAGGTCGTCCCACCACTCGATCGCACCTTGCGTGCCGCGCAGCGCAACGACGGCGGCCGCCGGCGTCGCTCGACTGGTAGCGACGAAGCCGTAGAAGACGCGGTCGCTCGTGTCTCCGAAGAAATCCGCCATGCTGATCCAGGCGGTCAGCTCGTGGCCCGCCGGAAAGCCGTTCGTCTTCGGCGGCGTCAGGTTCGTCGGCTCGGCGTCGTACATCGCATAGGCCTCCGCGACGAATTGACCGGCAGCGAGGGCTGCGACTGGGTCCATTGGCGCCTCCACGAGCGAGAAAGCGGCGAACCGCGAGGGGAAAGCGGTGGATTTTGGTCCGTCGAGCGTACCACACCGGGGCGCGCCGAGCACGCCGGCAACTTTAGTCGGAGCGATCCGCCCGGCCGGTTCGCTAGGCGATTCCCTCCAGGTCCCGAAATAAGGTTCCATGGCGAAGTCACGTAAGGTCATCATCACGTGCGCCGTCACCGGCTCGATTCACACGCCGACGATGACGCCATATCTTCCCATCACGCCGGCCGAGATCGCCGCCGGGGCGATCGGCGCGGCCGAGGCGGGCGCGGCGATCCTGCACCTGCACGCCCGCGATCCCAAGGACGGGCGCCCGACGCCCGATCCCGCCGTCTTCATGGAGTTTCTGCCGCAGATCGCGGCCGGAACGGACGCGGTCATCAACATCACCACCGGCGGCGGGCACAACATGTCGCTGGATCAGCGCTTGGCGGCGCCGCTCGCGGTCGGGCCCGAAATGTGCTCGCTCAACATGGGCTCGATGAACTTCGGGCTCTATCCGGTACTCGACAAGGTCAAGTCCTGGAAGTATGAGTGGGAGCCGCAGTATCTCGAAGGCTCGCGCGATTTCATCTTCCGCAACACCTTCAAGGACATCGAGCACATCTTGCGCGATCTCGGCGAAGTGCACGGAACGAAATTCGAGTTCGAGTGCTACGACATCGGCCATCTCTACAACCTCGCGCACTTCCTCGAGCGTGGTTTGGTGAAGCCGCCGCTGTTCGTGCAGTCGATCTTCGGCATCTTAGGCGGCATCGGGCCCGATCCCGAGAACCTGATCCACATGCGCCGCATCGCCGACAAGCTCTTCGGCGACCAATACCAGTGGTCGATTCTCGCGGCCGGCCGCCATCAGATGCCCATGATCACGATGGGCGCGCTGATGGGCGGCAACGTCCGCGTCGGCATCGAGGACAGCATCTACATCGGCAAAGGCGAGCTGGCCAAGAACAATGCGGAGCAGGTCAGCAAGATCCGCACGATCCTCGAGACGCTTTCGCTCGACATCGCGACGCCCGCCGAAGCCCGCGAGCTGCTCGCGCTCAAAGGCAAAGAGAACGTCGGCTGGGGCCGCGCGCTCGCCGGCGCAGCGAAAGCCTAGCCTAGTCTAACCCGCATCAGCAAGGGACGGTCGGGACGCAGCGTCGCACGCGAGGCGATCCCGACCGCCTCGGGCTCCGCGTGCCGCAGACGCGCGCTTCGCGCGAGCGTCGCGAGCACGAGCACGCCTTCGAGGAGGGCGAACTGCTCGCCCAAGCAGACGCACGCATCGTGGTTCTTAGCGATGGCATGAAGCATGATTCCTTCGAACTGGCGCGACGAATCCTTGAAGCGAGGGAGGGATTCATAGCCGAATTCGTGGCACCTTCGAGACGGGCTGCCAGTGCCGGCGACCGAAACGTTCAGGCAAGTGTCGAGCGTTCTTGTTGCGTCAAATCGAAATTGTCAACACCTTCCTTCGCGACGTCTTTGCCAGAATGCTACGGAAGGGGAACCGATGCGCCACGCTAGGGCGATACGATGTGTGGCGTTTGGTGCGCCGGAAAGCCTAGAAGTCGGAGACGTTGAGCTGCCGGCGCCCGGACCGGGCCAGGTCCGCGTCGTACTGCGGGCGGCCGGCGTCAACTTCGCCGACTACCTCATCGTCGCCGGGAAGTACCAGGTGAAGCCCGCTCTCCCGTTCACGCCGGGGCTGGAAGCGGCGGGAGAGATCGCCGAGCTCGGACCCGGTACCGAAGAACTCCAACTCGGGCAGCGGGTCGCAGTGGTGACTCGGCCCGGCGGCTGTTATGCGACAGGAATCGTGATCGATGCCGCGCACGTTGTTGCGCTGCCCGATGGGATCGACTTCGGCGTGGCAGCGTGCATGCCCGTGGCTTACGGAACGGCGCACCTCGCGTTGTCACGTCGAGGAAAGCTGCGTGCGGGCGAGACCTTACTCGTCACAGGCGCGGCTGGCGGCGTCGGACTCGCGGCCGTTGAGGTCGGTAAAGCGCTCGGCGCGCGTGTCATTGCGGCTGCGCGAAGCCGCGCTCGACTGGATCTTGCCCTATCGCGAGGTGCCGACGAGCTTGTGGACTACGGCTGCGAGAGTCTGTCCGACCGCGTGAAGGCCCTTACCAACGGCAAGGGCGCGGACGTCATCCTCGATCCCGTCGGTGGGGACGTCTTCGACCAATGCTTGCGCGCAATCAACCAGGAAGGGCGAATCCTCGTCGTCGGATTTGCCAGCGGCCGCATCCCGTCCGTGCCCGCCAATCGCATTCTCATCAAGAACTGCTCGATCGTCGGCGTTGATTTCGGAATCGAGATGGACGGACATCCGGCGCTGCGCGAACGGCTCTCAGAGCTCGTATCCTGGTACGTGCAGGGCCGACTCGAGCCGCACATCTCCGCACGGCTACCGCTGGAGGAGGCCGGCACAGCTCTCCGCCGGCTTTCCGATCGTGCTACCGAGGGGAAAATCGCCCTGGAAATGTGAGATAATCTCCCACGAAAAACGGCGCCAGGGTGAGCTCGCAGCCAGCCGACGGCCCCACCCCGGTCCGGATGGTTTGTCCTTTGCGCTGCCTCGCGTGCGGTAGGTCGGTGTTGTCTCGAAAACGATCGATTTTAGGAAAGCAACGCGCGGTAGCGGCTATCGGCGTTGGCTCGTCCCGCAATCCTGTCTCGCAATGAAACGCGGGGGTTACGGCGCATCATTTGTTCAGCTGATCGCAGGGTAGAGCGAGAGGAGCCTTTTTCTCCCACTTTCGTAGGTTTGCGTAGAGGTGGAGGTGCAGTTCAGCCCCGGTAGACGTCTTTGCGGTCGTCGATGTCCACTACGAGCACCGCATCTCCCGGCGGCCGATAGAGCGCGCGAAAGATGCAGCGGCTCCTCGCTCGTGATCCCGCTATCGCCCGCGACGCAGCGAAAGAGTCGCATCCCGGTCGGCCACGCGAAAGCGTGCTGCTGCAGGACGAGCACCTCGCAAATCAGCTCCGGATCGTCGACGAAATAGACGCGTCGCGCGCCTGCCCAGAACGACGAGAGCGAGCCGTAGCGGGCCGAAGTCGCCTGCAAAAAAGCGAGAGTTCCGGCCGAACGAGCGGCCCGCGAACGTGCGCGGGACGCCGACTGTTGATGGGCCGTTGGAACTGCCGGCCGGGATGGCACGCCCGCGAAATTTTTCTCTACGGTTGTTCCTTCTTGGCGGCAACGAGCGACTCTCGGTTGACGCTGACACGCGCGTCCACTAGCCGGAAGTCGAACGAACGGCTTCCACTTGCATCCGAATGCCCCGAGGACTCGAAGCAGGAATTGCCAACCAAGCCATGCGCTGCCTCTGCCGCCGCGCGTTCTTACGGCACCTCCATGGAGTACAACGACGACTGATGAGTACAGACCTGCGCGATTTCCTCGCGCTCTCGTACGGCGAGCTCGAAGATTTGAACTTGGCTGCCAAACAGCAGCGCAGGGATCGCGTTCCACCGCACGCAGTCTTGGAGCAACGCCTCAAATACTTGACGGATGAGCCCCGCATCAAGGCGGTGACCGTGCTCTTCAGCGATCTCGAAGGCCGGCTGCACATGCTCGATTACGACAAGAAGTTCTTGCTCAAATCGCATGACAACTTGACCTTCGACGGTTCGTCGATTCGCGGGTTCACCGAGCAGCGCGAGAGCGACCTGCGCCTGTCGCTCGACTGGAACTCGTTCTACTGGGGTCCGGCCGACATTTTCGGCGCCGGCAAGGTCCTGGTGTTCGGCGACGTGCTCAGCCGCGACGGCTCACCGTACGAGGCCGACATTCGCGGCATCCTCAAGAAGTTCTCGAACGACTATTACGTGAAGGAAGGCTTCACGCTCAACGCTGCCAACGAGATCGAAGGCTTCGTCTTTGCCGGGCTCGACGCGGAACGCCGCTATCACGAGACGACCAAGTTCGAGTACGTGAACACCGGCGGCTACTATCACTCGCTGCCCGGCGACCCGCTGCGCCTGTTCATCGACGCGGTCGCCGAAGTGCAGCGTGCGATGGGCTTCCAGAACGAGAAGGACCATCCCGAGGTGGCGCCTTCGCAGTTCGAGATCAACTACAGCTACGGCGAGGTCGTCTCGGCGGCGGACACGATTCAGCTCTACAAACTGATCTGCCGTCAGGTCGCGACCAAGCTCGGCATGTCGGTCAGCTTCCTGCCCAAACCGGTCGTCGGCGTGAACGGCAGCGGCATGCACACCAACGTCTCGGTGAGCAAAGACGGCAAGAACATCTTCTGGGATCCGGCAGGCGAGGAACGCCTGAGCCCGTTCGCCTGGAAGTTCGTCGACCGCATCTTGAGCACGGGCAACGACACGTGCCTGATGCTCAACTCGAGCGTCAACGCCTACCGCCGTTTGGACCCGCACTTCGAGGCGCCCAATCAGATCAAGGCCTCGGCGATCGACCGCGGGTCGATGGTCCGCGTTCCGTTCGGCAACGAGCGCAGCTCGCGCGTCGAAGTCCGCTCCGTGGCCCCCGATGCGAACCCGTACATGGTGATGTTGGCCGTGTTCAAGACGGGTCTCGAAGGGCCGCTGGCGGACGTCGACAATCTGCGCCAGGCCTCGCGCTATCTGCCCGACAACATTTACGATGCGCTCGCCGATTTCCGTAAGTCGGAGTGGACGACGAAGCTTCTCGGCGAGGACGTCAAAGAGCGTTACGCCGACCTCAAACAGGCCGCCGCCGACCGTTGCCCGCGCCTGCTCGGGACGTTCGTCAAACGCGCGGAAGTTCAGTACCACCACGAAGTCTACAACCAGTTCCTCTGGAACCTGTTCTAGCCGTCGGCGGCGTGCCGCAGGCGCGTCACGCCTGCGGCACGTTCGGACGCTAGACGGCCCCGAGCAGCCAGAGTTGGTCGAGGAGCTCGACCGCGAAGCTGCCGGGGCCGTTAACTTTTGCGGCCGCCCGTTCGGCGGCCGCCGCTAAAACCGCCGAGGCCGAGGCGGCCGCTGCGAGCGGGCTCGCCGAGACGCCCAAGAAGGCGGCCATCAGGGCACCCAGCGCGCAGCCGACGCCCGTGACCTTCGTCATCAGCGCGTGACCGCCGGCGACCGCGAACGTGGTCTCGCCGTCGGTGACGTAGTCGACGACCCCGCTGACCGCCACGACGGCCCCGCTGCGAACGGCGAGCTCGCGCGCGCGGGGCAGCGCGTCGGCCGAGTCGGCCGTCGAGTCGACGCCTTTTCCGCCGCCGGAAGCGCCGGCCAGCGCTAATATCTCCGAAGCGTTGCCGCGTACGATCGCGGGTCGCTCGGCGAGCAATTCGCTCGCGAGCCGCGTCCGGAAGGCAAGGGCCCCGGCGGCGACGGGATCGAGGACCCAAGGCGTCCCGGCGCGTTTGGCCGCCGCCGCGGCCGCGGACATGGCTGCGGCACTCTGCGCGGTGACGGTCCCGACGTTGATCAGCATGCCGGCGGCGATTGCGGCGAACTCGGCAACCTCTTCGGCGGCCTCGACCATGGCCGGCGATGCGCCCGCCGCCAGCAGGACGTTAGCGGTGAAGCCTGCCGCCACCACGTTGGTGATGCAGTGCGTCAGCGGAGCGGTGCGTCGCAGGTTAGCGAGGTCGCTCACGATCTGGGGATTTGGCCAAACGCGGTCCTTCGTCACGCGATCGTGCTTCATCGTAAAGAAGGAAAAGCTTGTTTGAATCCTCACGCTGCTGCGGAGGAACCGGGGCAAGGCTTCCGATAGAGCAGGCTATGAGCGCGGACGTTCCATTGAGCCGCGAGACTCCCGATGGTGACCGCCTCGAGTTCGGGCCGACGGCGACCTTGGTCCCGCGGAGCAGGCCTCCCGTCTCGGTACCTGAGAGCTCGACGCAGTTTTACGGTTATCTGGAGCAGAGCTCGCGCGTAGCAGAACTGGCCGAGCGCGGCACGCCGGCGATCGCGGGCATCTGGGGCCATGGCGGCGTCGGCAAAACGGAGTTGCTCGTGCGCGCGATCGCGCTCGCGCGGGGCGATTGGCCCGACGGCAGAGTCTTTCTCTCGGTGCGCGACGCCGCCGCCGAAGATGTCATCGCGCTGATCTGCGATGCCGTCTTCGAGGTCGACGATGCGCGGCTGCGTCCGTCGATCGACGTCTGCAGCGCGGCTCTGGCAAAGTGCCGGCTCATCGTTGCGCTCGACGACCTGCGTTCGCCGGCCGACCTCGGCGTGCTCGGGGCGGCACTCGCGAACTCGCTGCTGTTCATCACGACGCTGCGGCCCTGGAACGTCACCGGCGTCGAATGGATCGGGCTGCACGGGCTCACGTCGCACGGCGTGAGCGTGCTGCGAGACGCGGCGAGCAACGACGTTCCCGGCGACCTTGCCGTAACGCTCGTCCACTCGTTGGAGGGAAATCCCAGCCGGATCGCCAGGGCCGCGCGCCTCGGACTTCCGCTCGAAACGATCGCCGCATCGTGTTCTTCGGCGAAGGCTTTTGACGAACTTTCGCTGGCACGCTTGCGAGAGACGCTGTCGCTTCACGAGCAGCTCGCGTTGGCGACCGCGGCGACCTTCGGAGTCGCCGGGCTCGGGCCGCATGGGCCGCCCGTAAAGCTCGTTCAGTCGGGTTTTCTCGAGTACACGCCGGTCGGCTGGGCGGTCCCTGACGGTTTGCGCGACACGGCGGCGGAACTCGAGCCCGATGCCGGGGTGCTCGCTTCGAAGCTCCTCGAAGCGCTGGATGCCGGCGGAAGGAGCTCGTTCAGCGCGGCCGACCTGCTGGCGGCGACTCCGGGCCTGCTCGGCGTCGTGGAGTGCGACGGCGTGCCGGCGAGCGTAGCGGGACGGATCGTCAGCTCGATGCTCGACCGTTTCGGCCTTTGGGCCACTTCGAGCGAACTGTGCGAAGCGCTGCGAATCCTTGCGCGCAAGCTCGAAGATCCCGGAACCTGGGCCTGGTCGATGCACCAACTCGGAACCCGCCGCGCCTGTGCCGGCGACGGCGAGGCGGCCCGCGCGCTCTTCGCCGGGGCGCTCGCCGCTCGGCAGTTCAACGCCGACGAGCCGGGCTGCGCCGTCACCGTCGCTAATTTGGCGCTGCTCTCGGGAGGCGCGCCGAGGGACGCGCAGGCCGGTAGCGCGGCGCACGATCTCGTGCAGCAGGAGCTCGTGCCGCCAAGCTCCGGCCCGCGGCCGCAGCCGCCGCGCGACGGCGACGTGGTGCCCGAGCGCTATGCCGCGGCTGATCCCATTCCGGTCGTTCCGCCGACTGCGGTTCGGGTCGTCTCGCCGGCAACCGGCGAGCCGCAGCCCGACGTGGTTCTGCTCCCTCCGGAACATGAACCGGGGCGAGTTCGGCAAGGTCCGCCCCGGCGCCGGCGCGAGAGGACTCCACTCGCCGCCGCGGCCCTCGGCTTGGGCGCGGTCGGCGTCTTGGTCGCCGTATTGCTTTGGGTCGTCATGCGTCAGTCCGACGAGCAGTTCGCGAGCGCGGGAGCAAGCCCGTCGCCACGCGCAACGCTGCAAGCACCCCCCGGCGTGCGAGCCCCCGCCGCGCTCGCCGCGCAGCGCACGATCCTGCCGGCAATCAAACCGCGGGCCAGAGCATCGCCGCTTACGACGGAAAAGCCGCAGGCGGCGGTAACCCCGTCCCCGGCGCCGGTGCACACGCCGTTCGAGCCCGTCAAGAAGAGGATCGCGCGGACAGCCGCCTCGCGCGCGCGGCACGCTCGCGAACCGCTCTCGCCGCAGAAGACGCCGAAGCCCGATCGTGGTCAGACGCGAATCGACCTGCTATCGTTGCTACCGGCAACCGTCGTGCCGCACCAAAGCGCGACGTTGTGCGTTTCAGCGGTTCACGCGGACGTGGTCTCCGTGAGCGGCGTCGGCGACGTTCCAGCCGGCGAGACGACCTGTCGCGTCGTCAGCCCCGGCGCGACCACCACCTATGTCGCGCGAGCTTCCAACACGGCGTGGCGCGTGACCCGTTCGATCACCCTCACGGTCACGCCCGACGGGCTGCCCTAGCCGCTCAATCGAGGGCGACGCCGCACGCCGTCCGGGAGAGCCTGCTAGGACGCCTGTCGGAATGTCGAACACTCGCTTACGCCGAACCGAGGTCGACCATGCCGAGAGCGCCCGTTCGCACGTATACCGTGCTGCCGCGAGTCCCGCGGCGCCTTGCCGCGCTCCAGAAGATTGCGTACAACCTGTGGTGGTGCTGGCATACCGATGCGGTCCGGCTCTTTTGGCGGATCGACCGCGAGGAGTTCGAGCGCGTCGGCAATAGCCCCATTCGGATCTTGGCGACGGTCGGTCAGGAACGCTTCGACGAACTGCTCACCGACGACAGCTTCCTCGCGCACATGGATCGAATCGAGGTCGCGCTCGACCAGTATCTTGCCGCCCCGACTTGGTTTTCGGAGACATACGGTGCGCGCAAGCCGGTCCGCATCGCGTACTTCTGTGCGGAGTTCGGCATTCACGAGAGCATTCCGATCTATTCGGGCGGCCTCGGCCTCCTGGCCGGAGACCATCTGAAATCGGCGAGCGACCTCGGCGTGCCGCTGGTCGGCGTCGGGCTCATGTACCGCCAAGGGTACTTTCGCCAGTACCTCAACGTCGACGGCTGGCAGCAGGAGCGTTATCCCGAAAACGACTTCTTCAATCTGCCGCTGATCGCCGAGACCGACGCCGAGGGCGCCCCGCTGCTGGTCGGCGTCGCATTTCCCGACCGCGAGGTGAAGGCGCGGGTCTGGCGCGTGCAAGTCGGCCGGGTGCCGCTCTATCTGCTCGACACCAACATCGCTGAGAACGCGCCCAACGACCGGGCGATCACGAGTCAGCTCTACGGCGGCGACAGCGACATGCGCGTGCGCCAGGAGATGGTGCTGGGGATAGGCGGCCTGCGCGCGCTGCACGCGCTCGGCATCGAGCCGACCGTCGCGCACATGAACGAGGGCCACTCGGCGTTCTGCACGCTCGAACGAATCCGGCTGCTCATGGACGAGACCAAGCTCGATTTCGCGACCGCCGTCGAAGCCGTGCGAGCCGGGACGTGCTTCACGACGCACACTCCGGTCCCCGCGGGGAACGACGCCTTCTCAGCGCAGCTGATCGAACACTACCTCGGCGGATATAGTAAGGCGCTGAAGCTCGATCGCGGCGCGCTGCTGGGGTTGGGCCGAATCGATCCGAACGACGCCTCCGAGCCCTTCGGGATGACGGTGCTCGCGATCCGGCTCGCGAACACGACCAACGGGGTCAGCAAATTGCACGGAGCGGTTTCGCGCGAGCTGTGGCGCCAGGTCTTTCCGGATTTGACGGTCAGCGAAGTGCCGATCACGAGCATCACCAACGGCGTGCACGCGCGCAGTTGGATCTCCGGCGAAATGGCGCAGCTCTACCAGCGATATCTGGGCGTGGAGTGGGACGAGCGGCCCGCGGACCACTCGATCTGGAAGCACGCCGATCAGATCCCCGATGCCGAACTGTGGCGCACGCACGAGCGGCGCCGCGAACGGCTGGTCGTGCTCGCGCGCCGGCGCCTCAAGGAGCAGCTGCAGGCGATCAACGCTCCCAATTCGCAGGTCGACCAGGCGGACGAAGTTCTCGATCCCGACGCCTTGACGATCGGCTTCGCGCGCCGTTTTGCGACCTATAAGCGGGGCGACCTGGTGTTCCGCGACATCGAGCGCCTCATCAAGATCGTCAGCGCGGCCGAGCGTCCGGTGCAGTTCATCTTCGCGGGCAAGGCGCATCCTGCCGACGTCTACGGCAAAGAGATCATCAAGCGCATCGTGCAATTCGCGCGGCGCCCCGAGTTGCGCAGGCGCGTCGTCTTCATCGAGGACTACGACGTTTCGGTCGCTCGAGCGATGGTGCAGGGCGTCGATGTGTGGCTCAACACGCCGCGCCGCCCGCTCGAAGCCTCGGGCACCAGCGGAATGAAAGCCGCGGTCAACGGCGCGCTCAACCTCAGCGTGCTCGACGGCTGGTGGGTCGAAGGGTACAGCGGCGACAACGGTTGGGCGATCGGCGCGGGCGAGGACTACGCCGATCATCTCTATCAAGATGACGTTGAGAGCCGCGCCCTTTACGAGCTGCTCGAAAGCGAGATCGTGCCCGCGTTCTACACGCGTACGAGCGACGGCATCCCGCGCGCCTGGCTGCAGCGCATGAAGCGTTCGATCGGGACGATCACGCCGTTCTTCAACACGAACCGCATGCTCCAAGAGTATTCCGAGCGCTGCTATTGGCCCGCGGCGCTGCGCTTCCGCGATCTGGCGGCCGACGGACTGAAGAAAGCCGGCGAGCTGGCGAACTGGCGCCGGCGGCTGGAGCGTTCGTGGTCCGAGATCGAAGTCGAGTCGGTCGAGACGCCGCACGAAGACGGCCTGTTGGTGGGCAGCGAGTTGCCCGTCGAGGTTCGGGTCGCGCTCGGCAAGCTCGTGCCCTCCGATATCGACGTCCAAGTCTTCTACGGTCCGCTCGATTCGCTCGGCGGCATCGCCCGTCCCCGAACCGTCTCGCTCACCCCGAACAGTTTTCCCGACGAGGGCGCCTGGGTGTTCAAAGGGAGCATCGCCCTGGTCACCAGCGGCCATTTCGGCCTGAACGTGCGCGTGCTGCCCAAGCACGCCGACCTTGCCAACCA
Source organism: Vulcanimicrobiaceae bacterium (assembly GCA_052267165.1). Lineage (GTDB taxonomy): Bacteria > Vulcanimicrobiota > Vulcanimicrobiia > Vulcanimicrobiales > Vulcanimicrobiaceae > CAWICD01. The sequence goes on from JBKQHO010000022.1 coordinate 46,103, forward strand.
GTTCGAGCCCGGCCTCATCGTTTGGGCTTAAACCCTGTGAGGCGAGTAGGGCTAGCTCGCCCTAAGTCGGACCGGTGACGGCCCGCGGCTAGCCAGGAAAGAAAGTTTCACGAAGGCTTGTGGAACCGCGATTGTCGGGCGTACACTTGCCTGTACCCATGTCTCCTTTTCGGGCGGCTTGGCCGTAAGCCGGAGGACAAGTCCGTGGAAGACGCGCTCTTCAACACCTATCCGCGTGACGACCGAGATCTCCATTTCATGGTAGAGTCGGCCGCTGTCTCGGTGCTCGTCGTCGACGCGGGTGGACGCATCGCCGCGCTCAACAAGCGGGCCGCCGCGCTCTTCGGATACGATCGCTACGAACTGCAATTCCAGTCCGTCGACGTCCTCATTCCGGCGCGGCTGCGCGACGGCCACTATGGCTTGCTCGGCCAGTTCGCAACGATGCCGATCGTGCAGACGCTTGGAACCGGACGCGAAGTCTGCTGCCGCTGCAAGAACGGAGCCGAACTGATGGTCGAAGTCGGGATCGAGCCATTCGAAGCACAGGCTGGCTCGTTCGCGCTGATCGCGCTCATCGACGTGACCGAACGGCGCCGCATCGAAGCCCTGCGCACCCTAACCGCCGAAATCCGCCGCGAAGCCCGCCTAGAAGTCTACTAGCCCGCTCGCGTTCACCGGCAACGTGATGCGGAGCCGATAGAAACGCAGAGCCGGTAACGGGGCGCCGCGCCTAGAACTCGAGCGCATGCGACCGTTGCAAGGCGTCACCGTTCTTTCGCTCGAGCATGCCATCGCGGCTCCGTTCTGCACGCGTCAGCTGGCGGAGTTGGGGGCGCGCGTCATCAAGGTCGAGCGGCCCGGCGTCGGCGATTTCGCGCGTGCGTACGATACGCGCGTCAACGGACTCTCGTCCCATTTCGTTTGGGTCAACCGCTCGAAAGAGAGCCTGACCCTGGACGTGAAGCGGCCCGAAGCGCAGACCATCCTGCAGCGTCTCATCGAGGAAAGCGTCGACGTCGTCGTGCAGAATCTCGCGCCGGGAGCGGCCGCGCGCCTGGGACTGTCGTACGAGGCGCTGTCGGCGCGCAAACCCTCGTTGATCGTCTGCGACATCTCCGGCTACGGTTCGGACGGGCCATATCGCGACCGCAAAGCCTACGACCTGATGATCCAGAGCGAAGCCGGGTTTCTTTCGGTGACGGGGACGGAGCGGGAAGTCGTGAAGGCGGGCGTTTCGGTCGCCGACATCGCGGCCGGCATGTACGCCTTCAGCTGCATCTTGGCGGCACTGCTCGAGCGCAACCGGACGGGCCTCGGAAGGCGGCTCGATGTCTCGATGCTGGAGTCGCTCGTCGAGTGGATGGGTTTTCCGCTCTATTACGCCTACGACGGCGCGCCGCCGCCGCCGCGAGCCGGCGCCAGCCACTCGTCGATCTATCCCTACGGACCCTTTCCCGCGGGGGACGGAAAAACGGTCATCTTCGGCTTGCAGAACGAGCGCGAGTGGGTCATCTTCTGCGAGCGCGTCTTGGACCGACCGGAGCTTGCCCGGGACGAGCGGTTCTCGAGCAACGCGCGGCGCGATGCGGCGCGCGCGGAGCTCTACCAGATCATCGTGGACACGTTCGCGACGACCGACGCCGAAGAGCTGCGCCGCCGTCTCGACCAAGCCGGCATCGCGAACGCGCGGGTCAACGAGCTCGACGAGGTTTGGCACCACGCGCAGTTGCGCGAGCGCCGGCGCTGGCGCGAGGTCGGCTCGCCGGTCGGCCCGATCGCGGTCCCGCTGCCGCCGGGCTGCGGCGTCGACGAGGACGTTCCGATGAGCGCGATTCCAGCACTCGGCGAGCACACCGACGCGATTCTGCTCGGGCTCGGCTACGACGCCGAGTCGATCGCGCGATTGCGCGCGGCGGGCACGATCTAGCTACTGTCCCGGCGTTTGGTGGAGAAAGCCGAGCGAGAGCCAAGGCACGAACGCGATGACGAGCAGCGCGACGAGCAACGCCCCGAGATAGGGCAGCATCGGCAGGATCGCTTTCTCGGGGTTCGTCTTGCCGATCGCACAAGCACTGTAGTAACCGACGCCGAGCGGCGGCGAGAACAGGCCGACGCCCATGGCCAGCACGGCGACGATCGCGTAGTGCACCTCGTTGATCCCGGCTGCGCGCGCGACGGGGAAGAGCAGCGGACCGAAGAGCACCATCGCCGGGATGCCTTCGAGCACCGAACCGAGGACGATGAAGAGCACGATCGAGAGCAGCATGATGCCGTTGGTGCCGCCCGGCGCGTGGCCGAGAATGTCGGCCAGCTGCTGCGCGAAACCGGACTGCGTCAGGCCCCACCCCATCGAGGTCGCGGTCGCGATAATGAGCAGGATCGCGCCGCTGAGCGAGATCGTCTCGATGAGCGTCGGATAGAGCGTCGACCACTTGTACTCGCGATAGATGAAGATGCCGACCAGGAACGTGTAGATGATGCCGACCACGCTGACCTCGGTCGCGGTCGCGATCCCGGTGACGACGAAGTAGCGGATCAGCAGCGGCAGGACGAGTCCCGGAAAGGCCAGCAAAAGCGCCTTGCCGACCTCGCCCGAGGTCGCGCGCCGGACGAGATCGGTCCGGTCGTGCCGCGCGTTGTACAGCGCCACCGCGATCAGAAAGATCGAGCAGACCAGCGCCGGAAGCAAGCCCGCGGTGAACAGCGCCGAGATCGATACGCCCGTCACCGAGCCAATGATGATCAGCACCAAGCTCGGCGGAATCGTTTCCGCCATCGCGCCCGACGTTGCGAGCAGCGCGATCATGCTGGGGCGCTTCTGGCCGCGACGTTCCATATCGGGAAACAGTACCGGCGCGACCGCGGCCATGTCGGCGATCTTCGAGCCTGAGATTCCCGAGACCAAGTACATCGCGCCGACCAGCACGACGTTGAGGCCGCCGCGCAGGTGGCCGACCAGGCTCGCCAGCGCGTTGACCAAGCGCCGCGCGATGCCCGCCGACTCCATGATCAGGCCGAGAAAGATGAAGAGCGGCACGGCGAGCAGCACGAGGCTCGAGATGCCCTCTTGCATCCGGCCGACCAGCGTGTTCAACGGGACGGTCGTGGTCAATGCGAGGTAGCCGAGCGTTCCGAATCCGAACGAGAACGCGATCGGCACGCCGATCGCGATACAGACGCCGACGACCAACACGAAGAAGATCAGCAGATTGCCGTTGCCCAAGTCGGCAAAGATGCCGCGGCCGAACCAGGCCGCCGCGCCGATCAGCACGATCCCGGCGACCGCGGTGCCGACGACGCGCGGGTCGCCTTCGGAGAGCCGCAGCAGCGAGATGATCAAGATCAAGAGCAAGCCGACGATGATGGCCAGCACCGAGAAGGAGCCCGGGATGCTCAAGGCCGGCGAGAGATCGATCTGCTCTTGCTGAAAATAGGCAAAGGTGGCCGGCATCAGCGCGACCACGAACGCGGAGACCACGACCGACGTGATCGTCTCGAGGATGGCCGCGCCGCGTGAGGGCAGGCGCCGAAGCAACGCGCTCAGGCGAATGTGCTGGTCGCGCCGGTACGCGGCGACGGAGCCGAGCATCGCCAGCCACAGCAGGAGCGTCGTGGCCAGTTCGTCGGTCCACACCAGCGGCGAGTGCAGCACGTAGCGCGTGAACACGCCGCTGGCCAAGATGGCGATCTCTACGAGGACGAGGAGGCAGGCTACCGGCTCGGTGAGCCAGCCGATGACGCGATCGATCGCGACCGCCGCCCGGCCGCGATAAGCGGTGGGTTTGCCGCTCATCAGGGCTTCGGGCGGGACGAGGGCCGTCAGCGAGGCGTCGCCGGCCATCCGTGCCCAGGAGCCTGTCGGGGTATCGGCCATGCGTCCAATACGCGGCCTTCGGCCTCGCCCGATTTCGGCGATTTCTTCGTCGCTCGTCGCTTAAATGGCGCTGCCATTCAGCGCTCCTCGCTCCTCGAACTCACCAAAATCGGTCGGCATTGGCCACACGGCCGATACCCCGACAGACTCCTAGGCGAGCTTATTTGCGTACTTCTCGAGCGCGGCCCAGGCCTGGGGACCGAACTCCGTCTTCCAGCGTTGGTAGTAGCCCGACGTCACGAGCTTCGCTTTGAACGTGGGAATGTCGACGTCGTTGAAGGTCATTCCGCGACGGGTCAGTTTGTCGCGGACCGACTTGGTCAGGAGATCGGTGTCGGCGCGAGCGCGCAATGCGCCCGCGTTCAGCTCGCGGCTGATGATCTTCTGCACGTCGGGCGGGAACTTGTTCCAGACGTCTTGGTTGGCGAGATTCCAATAACCCGACCAGATGTGGTGCGAGAGCGAGACGTACTTCTGGACCTCGTAGAACTTCTGTTGCTCGATCAGCACCAGCGGGTTCTCCTCGGCGTCGACGACGTGGGTCTGCAGTGCCGTGTAGAGCTCGCTGAGCGCGATTGGGGTCGGCGAGGCACCGAGCGATTGAAACGTGTCGATACGGATCTTTCCCGGCGAGACTCGGATCTTGAGGCCCGACAGATCGTCGACCGTGCGGATTGGCTTGGTCGAGGTCGTGATCTCACGGAAGCCGTTCTCTTGGATCGTCTCGAAGCAGTGAATGCCCTGCGCTTGGATCGCGTCGCGGATCACGCTGCCGAGGTCGCCGTCCATCGCGCGAAAGGCTTCGTCGCGGTCGCGAAACGCATACGCCACGTTCTCGATCGAAGCGACCGGCACGACGGCGTTGAGGAACGCTCCTGGAAGGGCGAGCAGCTCAAGCGCGCCCGAGCGAAGCTGAGCCAGCATCTGGGGGTCGGCGCCGAGGACGCTCGCCGGGAAGGCTTGGATCTGCACGCGGCCTTTGGTGGCGGCTTTGATCCGCGCGAACGATTCGATGGCCTGCACGGTGATCGGATGCTCCGGAGGCACGTCGACCGCCCACTTCAGATTGAATTCCGCGGCGCGCGCCGGCACGATGACGCCGATCGACGCAAACGTAGCGGCCGCGCTCGCTATAAAGCCCTGCCGGCTCAGTGACATAGCTGATCCCCTCGACGATGAGTAACGTTGACGGCTTCGCAAGCGGTGAACGCCTACCTGTCCGCCCACCGGGAGAAAACCTCCCTCGCGGCTAGGACTTCTGGGGAGGCCGCTTAGGCTGCTCCTCGTTCGAGCAGCATGGCGCGACCGGGCATCACCAGCGTGCGCAAGCCGACATCGCGGGCGCGCCGCCGGGGCCGGCGGTCCACAATTCCGCCGAGCCGTCCGGGGCCGGCCGGCCGTTGAGCGTGAAGGGATCCGTTTCGAAGAGCGGCGCGAGCGCCCGAAAGGCAAACTCTCGCAGCTGGACGTCGGGCCGCTCGCGACGCAGCAGATCGAGCAGCAGCGTCGCTTGCAAAGGGCCGTGGACGATCAGCCCGGGATAGCCCTCCGTCTCGGTAGCGTACCTGCGGTCGTAGTGAATCCGGTGCGCGTTGAACGTCAGCGCCGAGTAGCGGAACAGGAACACGTCGTCCGCCACGACCGAGCGCTGCCAAAGCGGTTCGCCCGGCGCAGCGTTCGGCGCGGCGACGGGCGCGGCGTCCCGCGCGGGCGCCTCGCGAAAGACGATGTCGTGTTCCTCTCGGATCGCCAGGCCTCGCGTCGTGCTGATGCGATGCTCGACGAGCACGAAGCATAACTGCCCGGTGCGGCCCCGGCGCGTGCTGACGTCCTTGATGGTCGAGACGCGCTCCGCGCGGTCGCCGACGAGCAGCATGTCGTGGAAGAAGAGACGCCCCCCGGCCCACATCCGCCGGGGCAGCGTGACCGGCGGAAGAAAGCCGCCGCGCCGGGGCAGGCCGTCGGGCGCCAGTTCCGACTCGCGGCTCGTCGGGAGGAAGTAGAGCCAGTGCGCGCCCGGCGGCAACGGATCGCCGGGAGCAGGCGGAGGGTCGTTACGGTCGAGCGTCGCGGCGTACGCGAGCAGCGGCCAAGCGGTGACCTCGTCGCTGCAACGTTCGGTCCGCCCGACCCATGCGCCGTAATCCTCGTCGCGGGGCTGATTGCGCTCGTGCATGAGCAGTCATTCGCCGCCGGTTCGCATAAACGTGGTCGGCATGCGCGGTTTTCTGAAGTTTGGCGTGGCGGCGCTCTGCGCGGCGACGCTTGCTTTTGCTCTGCCCGGCAGGGCGGTCGCGCAAATCCCGGGCTCGCTGCTGCCGGCCGAATTGACCAACGGAAGCAGCGAGCTTCCGGCCGGCGTGCGGCGGGTCGGCAACGTCGAGATCGCGCCGGTCACCTTCGAGAACAAGCAGCTCTTCATCGTCACCGGGCCGGTCGTTCTCAACCGGCAGAACCCCGGTAACCTGACGCCGGTCGAAGTGCGCGTCGCTCAGATCGAGGAGAACCTGCAGCAAGTCTTGATCGTCGACCCGAATCGAACGGCCTCGCTCTTCGGCGCGTACGACACGTTCTACGATCCGCGTACCTTCGAAGTGTCCGTCACGAAGGTCGGCGACCAACTGGTGCTCGTCGCCGGCGACAAGAGCCACCCGAGCGACTTGGATCTGCTGACGGTCACCGCGCAGGATGCGCGCTATGAAGGGACGCTCCCCGACGACCTCGCCAAACGCTGGCAGCGCCAACTGCAGACCACGCTTGTGCAGGCGTTGGAGAGCCGCCAGCCCGACGTGCTGCGCCGGCACCTTGCGCTGATTCCGAAGTTGATCGGGGCGATGGTCGCGGTGAGCCTGGTCTTGTGGTTGCTCTGGCGCTGGTTGCGCCGCCGCCGCAACGGCCTGCTCGATGCGGTCCCCTCGGGCGAACGCGACCGGGCCCGGATCGACCGGCGCGTCGATCTCCTGGCGCTGCTGCTGTGGATCGTCGGGTCGACCCTGCTCGGAATCTGGGTCGGCGGAATTCTCTGGATGCTCTCGCTCTTCCCGGCGACGGCCTCGATCACGGAGCTGTTCTCGACGCAGCTGGCGTGGCTGGTCGCGATCTGGTTCGTGGCGGGAGTGCTGGACCGGGTCGCCAACGCCAGCATCGCCAGCTTCGCCAACGCGTGGTCTGGGACGCGCTTCGTGCTGCGCGAGGACGCGTCGCGGCGCGCACTGCGCATTCCGACGATCGTGCGCGCCGTCGAAGACCTCAAGGCGATCGTCATTTACCTGATCGCCGCCGGCTTGAGCTTGAACCTCTTAGGCCTCTCGACCGCGTCGGTGCTGACGCTCGGCGCCGTCGTCGCCTTCGCAGCCTCGTTCGCCGCGCAGAGTATCATTAAGGACGTCACCAACGGCTTCTTGATCTTAGCCGAGGACCAGTACGCGATCGGCGACATCGTGGCGATCGGTACCGTGGCGGGCGTCGTCGAGAACTTGACGCTGCGCGTCACGCAGCTGCGCAACGACGGCGGTCGCCTCATCACGATTCCCAACAATCAGATCGCGATCGTCGAGAACTTGACGCGCGCCTGGTCCCGCGTCGACTTCACGATCGACATCGCCTTTGAGAGCGACGTCGATTCCGCCCTCGAGGTCGTCCGCGGCGTCGCCGCCGAGCTCTACCGCGATCCGCAGTGGAATGCGCTCATCACCGAGGAGCCGCAAGTCTTGGGCGTCGAGGCGATCTCGCATGCCGGCATCTCGATCCGCGTCTGGATCGTCACCGCGCCGCTGCAACAGTTCGCCGTGCGCCGCGAGTTCAACCGCCGCATCCTGGCCGCGCTGCAAAAGAACGGCATCGCGATCGGGAGGCCGCAGCAGGTCGTGCATTCAGTTCCGCTCCAGACCTCGCCCGAACCAAGAGCTACGCCCGAACCAGAAGCTGCGCCCGAAGCAAAAGCCGCGCAATGAAAGGCTAGGCACCCGCATGCCCCTTCGTATGATGCTCAGCCTCGCTACGACCAGTCTGTGGTGGCTCGCCTTCGCCGCCGCATTCGCGGTCAGCCTAGCGTTCCCAAGCGCGGCCGCGTCGGGACAAGATTGCACGAACCCGCTGACGCAGACGGACATGAACGCGTGCAGCGCCCTGAAGGCGCAGGGCGCCGAACGCCGGATGAATCAAACCTTCGCCCGGGTTCGCGCGAAATATGCGACCGCGCCGCTCGCCGGCGAGCTGAGCGCGGCGCAGGCGGCGTGGCTGGCCTTTCGCGCGGCGGAGTGCCGCTACTCCGCCGACCGCTATGCGGGCGGCTCGATCCAGCCGCTGGTCCGCTATAGCTGCTTCGCGCAGCTGACCGATGCGCGCACGAACGAGCTCGCGGGCTATTTGCGAGAAGGCGGATAAGCTCTCAGGCCGACGTCAGAACGACCCGAAAGCGCGCCGCTCCGCTCATCATCCGCTCGTAGCCTTCGTTCGCGCGTTCGAGCGGCATCGTCTCGATCATCGGGCGAATGCCGGTCAGTTCGCAGAACTCGAGCGTATCGGCCGAGTCGGCGGCGCGGCCCGAAGGCCAGCCCGAGATCGAGAGACGCTTGCCGAGCAGGGCTATGGGAACTACCGGCAGGGGTTCGTTTGCCGCACCCACGATCAGCAGCTTGCCGTCGATCCCCAAGCCCGACAGCGTCGCCGCCATCGCCTTCGCGCTCGTCACGGTCGCAAGCACGACGCGCGCTCCGCCCAGCCCGTTCAACTTGGCGGCCACGTCGTCGCCCTCGCTGTCGACGTAAAACTCGGCGCCGAGCTTGCGCGCCAGCTCTTCCTTGTCGCGACCGCGCGCGATGGCGACCGTCGCGAAGCCCATCTTCGCGGCGAACTGGACGCCTAAATGTCCGAGCCCGCCGATGCCCAGGATCGCGACGACGTCGCCCGGCTGGGCGCCGCTGTGCCGCAGCGCGTTGAACGTCGTGATGCCGGCGCACAGCAGCGGAGCGGCCTCCTCGAACGAGAGTCCGTCCGGAATAGGCGCGAGCACGCCGCTCGGCGCGACTACGAACTCGCTGTAGCCGCCGTCGTACGAGATGCCGGGCACGCGCAGGTTCGGGCAGGTGATGAAGTCGCCGCGCAAACACGAAGCGCACGTTCCGTCGTGGCCGCCGTGCCATCCGATGCCCGCGCGAGCGCCGGGCTGCCAAGAGGTCACTCCCTCGCCGACCGCGTCGACGATGCCCGCGATCTCGTGACCGGGGGCACGCGGGAAGTTGATTCCCGGCCAAGCGTTCATCACCGTGAACATGTCGCTGTGGCAGATGCCGCAAGCACGGACGCGAATCCGCACCTCCCCCGGGCCCGGCTCGGGGACCGGCACGTGCACCAGCTCCAAGTGGCCCGGGACTCGAACCTGCATCGCTCGCATCGTACTCATACCGCGCCAGGACGGCCGCGCGCGCCCGAAAGGTTGCGTGGTGCGGGAAGAGCGGTTTACGCGCAGCGAAGAGCGAGCTCATGCGCGTCAGCCGTTTGCGTGACGTTCCCGGTATCGGCGTGGACCGCGTCGGCGACGAAGCCGACGCTGCCGGCGATCCGTCGATCCTGCGCCTCGAGAATCTCGACACCGATCTGCGCCCGCCGCTCGCGGCGCTCGACGCGACCCGGCACGCCGTCGGCGAGGACGCGGCGAATAGCTATCTTCCGTTCCTCGGTCACGACGCGCTGCGCCAAGCGGCCTGCGCGCACGTCGAGCGCGGCAGCGGCCGCGCGTACGACTGGCGGCGGTCGTGCCTGATCTCGGCCGGCGGGCTGAGCGGCATCCTCAGCGCGCTGCTGGCGCTGCTCGAACCGGGCGACGAAGTGATCCTCTGCGATCCGATCTACGCCGGCCTGCTCAACCGGGTGCGCATCGCGGGCGGCGTCCCCCGGCTTGCGCCGCTGCTTCCGACCCCGTACGGATGGCTGCTCGACGTCGCTAGCTTGCGAGCCGCGGTCTCGCCGAAGACGCGCGTCCTGCTCATGATGAGCCCCGCGATGCCGACCGGCGCCGTCCTCTCCGGCGACGATTGGGAGGCGGTCGCGGAGATCTGCCGCGACACGGGTGCCTGGCTGCTGTACGACGCGGCGATGGAGCGAATTCTCTACGACGGGAGGCCCTACGTCCATCCGGCCTCGCTGCCGGGGATGGAAGAGCTGACCGTGACGGTCGGTTCGCTCTCGAAAGAGTATCGCATGATCGGCTGGCGCATCGGCTGGGTCGTGGGGCCGGCCGAGATCATCGGCGACGTCGCGCTGGTCAGCATGGCAAACGTCGTCTGCCAGGTCGGCATCGCGCAAGCGGCCGCGACAGCCGCGCTGACGACGCCCGACGACGGCGTGGCTGAAGCGGTTCGAGAATGGCAACGCCGCCGCGACCTGCTGCTGCTCGAGCTCGCGAGGCTTCCGGTCGTGCCGCCCGCGGGCGGCTGGTCGCTGCTGCTCGACGTCGCCGCGCTCGGGCTCGACGCGGGCGCTGCGTCGCGGCGTCTGATGGACGTCGGACGCATTGCCGCGACCCCGATGACCGGCTGGGGCAGCGACGCGGCCGGAGCGTACGTGCGGTTCGTCTTCGCGAACGAGCCGTGCGAGCGGCTCGCCGGCTGCGGCGACCGGGTGCGCCGAGCCTTGTCGTAGCCTACGCGCGTCGGGCGTAGATGAGCGTGTGCCCCGAGACCGCTCGCCGCGCGGCGTCAGCACAGGCGGCGTGGACGAGCCGGCGGCCGGCCTGCGTTACCGTTGCGGCGCACTCGATCTCCGAGCGTGCGGGAGCGAGATAGACCGAGTGCATATCGAGCGTCAACGAGCCGTCGTCGATGCCCAGCAGTGTTTTGATCGCGAGCCAGGCAGCGACGTCGGCAGCGGCCGCCAGAACGTAGCCGGCCATCATCTCGCCCGGACGGAGGCTGCTCGCAAGGAACGGTGCATGTAGGACGCATTCTCCCTCGCCGGCACGCACGAGCCGGAAGCCGAGTTGGGAAAAGAAGTTGGTCGCCGCCAAGCAGGTCGAGAGCTCCGATTCGGTTGCGTTCATCGGCCGATTCTAAAGGTTAAAGCCGGCTCCAAGTCAAGTCCCGGCCATGACGATCGGAGCCTTGGCGCGCGCGGCCCGGACGGTGCCGTCGCTGGTCCGTTACTACGAGCGCCGCGGTGTGCTGGCGGCTCCCCCGCGCCGTTCGGGGGCACGCTGCTACGACCGCGCGGCGCTCGAACGGTTGCGCTCGATTCTCGTCGCCCGCCGCCTCGGGCTGAGTTTGGACGAGATTCGGGCCGTCCTCGACGGGCGATCCTCGCTGCGCGACGTGGCCGAAGCGCGCATCGCGTTGCTCGACGATACGATCCGCAAATCGCGCGTGCAGCGCACCTTGCTGCGCCATGCCTCGAAACGCGGAGAGCTCGCGGCCGAGCGCTACGGCCGAATGCTCGCCTCGATCGGAGCGTAGGGTGGCCTCACAGCTTCAAGTCTTCCCGCACGAAGACGATCATCCGGGTCGCAAAGCTCAGCAGCGCGATGACGGCGGCCACGCAGGCGAGGGTCAGCGCCTTCGAGTCCTCGCCGCGCATGTGCAGCCACATCGCGAAGAGCGCCGCGAGCACCGCGCACCCGGTGATCGGGATAGTGAAATATTCGATGCGCAGACGGCCTGACTTCACGCGATCCTCCGTTCGATGCCGCGCCTTCCCTTCACGGAGAATACGCTGGCCCTCGAGCGGACTACTGTGGGACGGCCCCGATCCCAGCTAAGGGCTCACGCCGTGGCGCGGGCGAGGCGCCCCGCTTGGAAGCGCTCCGGCACGGCACTGACCACGTGCAGCATCTCGACCAAGCCGCACATCTCGAGCAGCCCGCGAACGTAACCATCTCGCGGAACGAGCAGCACCAAGCGCTCGCGCATGATGCGCGCGTGACGCACCAGGACGGAGAGAATCGTCGAGTCGAGATAAGAACACTCTTCGAACGAGACGAGCACGACGGGTTCGAGCCCTGCGACGGCGATAGCGTCGGCGAGAAGGTGCGAGGACAGGATATCGAGTGCACCGCAAACTTTGATTACGGCAGTTTCGGCCGTCGTATCGATGGAGATCGTCGGCATTCCCGGGGACCGGCCTTTCTCTAAAAACATCTGAACCGCCGCGCAACGAGTGTTTGATCATTGTAGCAATTCCGAGTTGCAGACTACAAGACTTCATAGGGAATAATTTCCCATATCGAAACGCCTCACGCGCTCTATTAGGATGACTAAAGTCGCCCTGCGAATGCGTGTCGCATTTTGGTCAACGACTTTTATCGCAATTGCTGAGACGGAGCGGAATAGCGCTCTTATTCTCCGTCGTTCCGCTAGCGCTAGCGCTAGCGCTAGCGCTCGAGGCCGCTTGGCGCGACGCAATTCGCTTCGGCGCTATGGTTCGGCGAGCGCGGCCGCTCAACGCCGGCGCCGTCGAGAGCGCCGTCCGCCGCCGCTCCCGCGCTCCGATCGTGTCGACGTTCGTGCAGTCGATCGACGAGGCGAGCGACGCCAGCTCGGAACGTTTCGCAACGTCAAGCCGAGTCGATGTCGTAAGCGCCGCAGCAGGGTAGGCCGGGCACCCCGGCGCGAAGTAACCCAACGCAATTCTTGAGGAGAGACATGCCCGACCGTCGCTCGTTTCTCGGCGCCTCCGCCTCGGCGCTGGCCTCCGTTGCCTTCGTCCGCGCGCCGGCGCGCGCTGCCGAGTTCACCTTCAAGTGGGCGCACGCCACGCAGCTCGACCATCCGCTCCACGTCAACGCGGTCCGGGTCAAGAACGAGGTGCTGGCGCGCTCGGGCGGGCGGCTCGAGATCGCGATCTTCCCCAACAACGAGCTCGGCGGCGACCCGGCGATGCTTGCCCAGGTGCGCAGCGGCGCGATTCAGCTCTATTCGGGCTTCGGCGGAGCCTACGCCAGCGTCGCGCCGGCGGCCGGGATCGAAGCCGTCGGCTTCGCGTTCAAGGACCAGGCGCAGGCGCTGGCCGCCTTCGACGGCCCGCTCGGCGCGTACGTCCGGCGCGAGATGGACGCCAAGGGGCCCTTCGTGACCTTCGAGCGCGCCTGGGTCAACGGCTTCCGGCAGGTCACGACTTCGACCAAGCCGATCGTCACCGTCGACGACATGCACGGGCTGAAGATTCGCACCCCCGCTTCGAAGGTCTGGGTCGACATGTTCAGCGCGCTCGGCGCCGCGCCGACGCCGATCGCCGCCAGCGAGATGTACACCGCGCTGCAGACCCACGTCGTCGACGCGCAGGAGAACCCGTTCACGATCATCGAGACCTACCGGCTCTACGAGGTCCAGAAGTTCATCTCGGTGACGAACCACATGTGGTCGAACTTTTGGGTGGTAGCCAATCTCGATGCGTTCGGGGCGCTGCCGCCGGACCTGCAGCGCATCCTGCGCGAGGCGGTCAACCGCTACGCGCTGACCGACCGCAGCGAGATGGCGATCCGCAACGACTCGCTGGCGGAGAAGTTGACCCGTTTGGGGATGCGCATCAACACGGTCGATACGGCGCCGTTCCGCGCGAAGCTCGTGGGTTTCTACGCCAAGGAGAAAGGCGACTTCGGCAGCGAGGCCTGGGCGCTGTTGGAGAACAGCGTCGGGACCCTCGGATAGCGCAAGCCCTGGGGGCCGAACGTTGGGGCCGGGCTCAGCCGGCGCCGCGAACCTCGGGGATGAGCCCCAGCCTGGCGCACTCGGCGACCAACGCGGTGCGCGTGCGCACGCCCATTGCGGCGTAGACCTTGAGCGTTTGATTCCGGATGGTGTGGAAGCTGCGGTCGAAGTCGTCGGCGATCTCGCGCGACGTCTTGCCTTGGCAGATCGCCAGCATCACGCGCCGCTCCGCAGGGGTCAGTTTGCTGACGCCGGAGGCTGCCGCCGTGTCGCGCCGGCGCACTTCGTCGGCGAGCCAACTCTTCGGGGCGGAGGCCAGCGCCCGTCCGGCGACCGCCAGATAGGCCGGGTCGTTCGAGACTTCGTGCATCAGGAGCGCGGTGACCGCCTCGCGGTAGCGATATCCGATCTGCGACCAGACGTCGAGCGCTTTGCCCAGCGTCTGCACGGCGCTCGAGCGGCGTTCGTGGACCGCCTCGAGGCAACCCCGCGCCATCAGTTCCAGCGCTGCCACCCGGCGATCGTCGTTGTTCTCGAATGCCAGGTCGCCGCGCCGCCGCCGCGTGCTGGAGAGGTAGCGCGTCAACGTCTCGCCCGCCGAGGTAGGCTCGAGCTTTTGCGCCTCGAGCGCGTACTCGATCAAGGTCATCCGCTCGTCGGCGTCGGCCCGCGACCAGGGCTGCGTACGCAGTTGCTTGCGGGCGAATTGCAAATGCTCGCGCGCGACGCCGGGCGCTCCGGCGATGCGGCAAAACGATGCGAGGTTGACTTCGGCGACCGCGGTCGCCGCGGCCGAAGGCGCGATGGCGCGCGCCCCCAGGAAGGCCGCCAGCGCCTCGCTGTTCTTGCCGGCAAGCATCAGGAGCCAGGCGCGGTTCTGCATCGCGTGGAACCACGGCTCGCGCGCATCGCGCCCCAAGTCGGCAGGCGGCTCGACGTCGACCGCCGCGAGCAGATCCAAGTCGATCGTCTCGAGCGCGGTGATCGAAACGGCTTGAAGCAGACGCCCGTGCAGGCGTTCGTCGCGCTCGCCGCTCTTCGCGTAGCTGCTCAGGGCCCGCTCGAAGTGTCTGGTGGCGACGGGAAACCGTTCGCGACCGACTTCGATCCAGCCCAGCATTTGCTCGAGCGACGCTCGCCAGATGCCGCGAGCGCTCTGAAGATGGGCCCGGACGACGGCTTCCGCCTCGTCGAAGCGCCGTTCGGACCACAGGAAGACTGAGAAATGGAAGGCTGCTTCGGAACGCTCGTCGCCGCCGAGCTCTTCCAGCGCCTCGGCGAAGAGCGGGTCCGCGCGGCGCGCGTCAGCCATGCGCCAGTGGGCCACGCCTTCCATCCAAGCGAAGCGCTTGGGCAGTTGCTTCGACAGACGCAGAATCCGTTCGCCGTCGCCGAGCCGCAAGGAACACCGCGCCGCGAGCAGCAATCCGGCTTCGGAATCGGCCGAGCAGGCAGCCAGCGACTCAGCCAAGTCGGCCGCATCCAGCAAATCGCCCCGCGCGGCCAAGGTTCGCGCGATTCCGGTGGATGCCGGCGCCGGCACGAGCGTCTCAACGAGCGCTTGTTTTGAAGCCCTACGCGGCACGGACGGCATCCGACTGGATCGAGAAACGTCCGCTTGGCGTGTGGCTGGGCTTCGTCACTATGGGCATAACGAACTACGGCCTTGCGCTCTCGAAGCGCAAGCTCCTCCACCCAAATGTCTCAGCTCGATAAAGATTGATGTGTTAAGCATGCGTTAAGCCGCTTAAGAACGCGCTTTTCGCGACCCGCGCGCGCTCAATCGGTCGCCAGATGCTTGAGATAACTTCCCCGGCGGTTAGAGCCTTGCGGCGGAGCCTTCGAAAACGACGTGCGATTCCTCGAAGGCGCTCTTCACGTCTTGTTCCGCGCTCGAAGCACTCGGCGCACGACACGAGTGAGAAATCGGCATCGGCCGGGCCCGCTCGCCTCGTCAATAGAGCCAGAATCCCGCGATCTTTCCGCTGCCCTCGAGGACCACGGTCAGGGGCACGTGCCGCGAGTCGAAGATGCCGACATAGTGGTACGCGTTCCATTCTCCGCTCGCGGTCTTGCCGCGAAAGATGAGCGATTGAAGTTGACCGAGGGATGCGAACTGAGCTGCTAGGCTGGCCACGGCGGCCGGTGCGAGGGCCGCGTCCATGCGGCTGCTCAGTATCGAGCGATCGATGCTCCCGTGTTGCAGCCCGTCGACGAAGCGATGCAGCAATGCGGTTACGGCCGGATTCTCTCCCGGTGCGATCTCGACGATGCCGGCGTTGACCTGCGCGATCGTCTCGGCAAACGCCGTCGGAAAGAGCGTCGCCAGGAAGTCGGAGACGAGATAGGTGGTTCGAAACGTTAGCGCGTTTGAGAGGACGACCAACGCGGAGCGTTTCGCGAGCACCAGCTCGTTATCGCTTTCGAAGCCGGGCAAGCCGCCGTGGTGTCCGGCGAGCGTGAGCGGGCCGAAGGACAGGATCGATATCCCGAGCCCGTAGCGCTCGTCGCCGGCACCCGTCGCGACCGGCTCGGCTTGCATTTGCGCGAGCCCCGCCGCGTCGAGCAGCGTCCCGCTCATCAAGGCGGCGTCGAAGCGCGCGATGTCTCCGGCGGTCGAAACGGCGTCGCCGTCGCCGTACAGCCAGGACGAGTCGAAGCGCTGCGCGGGAGAGCCGTTCTGGTCTCGATAGCCGACGGCGGACGGCTCGCCGGGCGGCGCTTCGCCCAGCGTCGTGTCGCGCATGTGCGCCGGTTCGAAGACGTGCGTGCGCTCGTAGTCCGCCAGCGGCTGGCCGGCAACGGCTTCCACGATGAGCCCGAGCAACACGTAGCCCGTGTTCGAATAGGCGTAACGCGTTCCAGGTGTGAACTCGAGGGGCCGATCGGCGAGGGCGTCGAGCAGCGCCCGGGGCGTCGTCTGCTTCGCGACCCGGTTGGAGGCGAACGCCTCGTCCAAATAGTTGGGCAACCCCGACGTGTGCATCAGCAGCTCGCGAATGGTGACGGCATCGGCGTGCGGCGCCCAGGGCAGATAGCGGACCAGTTTGTCGTCGAGCGCGAGCGCGTGCTGCTCGACGAGCTGCATCACCGAGACGGCGGTGAACATCTTGGTGATCGAAGCCACGTGAAAGCGCGTTTGCGTCGTGGCGGGGATCTTGCCGGCGAGATCGGCGAAGCCCGCTGCGCGTTCGTAGGCAAGCTTGCCGTCTGCTACGAAGGCGACCGCCACCGCCGGCGCGTCGCCCTGATCGTTGCCGGTCGCGCCCGTGACGAACGCGTCGAGCCGCGCGCGCAGCGGGTCCGTCAACGTCAGCGGTTCGGGCGCCGGTGCCGGTCCGGCTGCCGCGCAGGCGAAGACGATCGACCCGAGCAGCGCGACCCTCCGGGCGAGCGCCGGGCATTCCATGAACACCACTTCACGCACGGCTTGGCGCGCGAAGTTCCGCGCCCTGCCGGCGAGACACTACGTCAGCGCAGCACCGTCAGCATCGCGTAGCCGCGCTGCGCGGCGTCAGCATAAAACTGACGCAGGCGTTCCATTTCTTCGACGAGCCAGGCAGCCTCCTGGGCGCGCCACTTGCCTGGGTAAATGCCGGCTCGGGACATCGCGGAGGGATCGAAACGCGAGCGCAGCACGTCGATGTTCGCTCGACGCAGCGCGCGGGCCAGCGTGAGCACGTGGTTGGGTCCGAAGAAGCGCGCCGAACCGTGACCGAGATCGTCGCCGATCGGCGAGCCGCCCAGGACCGGGCGGCTCAGTAATTGCCAACCCGCGTCGTTGGTGCCGCACAAGAGATAGTGCACGCCGTGCCACGAGCCGTCGAGCGCAAGCGAGGACCCAACCGCGCGCGGCCGCGGGACCAAGCCGACCACGCCGTGCGCGTTCTTGACGGGTGCGATTCCCAACCGCCGCCGGGCCTGATCGCTGAAGAGCCGCCTGATCAGCGCAGGGTCTTCGGCGGCCTGAGCGAGCACGTCGTCGGTGATCTGAAGAAAGCGCGCCGTGATGGGCATACGAAATCCTCGAGCGTCGAACGTCGAAAGCGATTGTCCGGCGTGGGTGCGCCGCCGCTACGATGACACGCGGGGAGTTCGGTCGGTCACATACGATCGTCGGGTTCCGGCGCCGCAGCCTCCGGGACGCTCGGTGGCGGCGCCGCTACGACCGCGGCGCGCGCCAGCAGGCCGTTGGGCACGACGATGCGACAACCGTTCGGCGCGCGCAGAATCACGCTGGTGCCGTCGAAGCGCTCGATCGCGCCGCTGATGCCGTCGAAGCTGACCGATTCGCCGATCTGAAATTCGCGCTCGACGTAGCGGCCCGCGACGAGATTCTCGGCAAGCGTGCGCCCTCCCCAACCGGCCGCGAGGCCGCCGGCCAGCGCACCTCCGGCCAGAAGCACGAGCAAGACGTCGAGCACCGAGCGCGAGTCGATCGTAAGTTGCTGCATGGCCATGAGCAGCGCGAGAACGATGACGACCATCCGCACCGACGTGCCGACGATACCCGAATAGAGCACCCCGGCTCGCGCCAACGCGGCCGCGACCGTGCGCGCGATTGCGTCGCCGATGATGACGCCGGCCAAAACGACGATGACCGCCAGTACGACGTGCGGCAGGTAATTGAGCAGATCGTGCAGCGCGGAAGAGAGCGAGGCGAGCTGAAGCGTGTCGATCGTCTGCACGAGTGCCGCGACCAGCACGATGATGTAGATCAGCCGGCCGAACAACTGCGCCGGGCGCATCCGGATTCCGATGGTGGCGAGATCCTCGGTGAGACCGAACTTGTCGCCGATCCGGTCGAGCCCTAAACGCGTCAGCACCGCGGAGGTCGCGCTTTCGAGCGCGCGCGCCAGCAGCCAGCCGACCAGCAGGATCGCAAGCGCGCCGAAGAGGTGCGGCAGATAGCCGACGACCAGGTTGAAATCGCCGACGATGACCGTCCGGATCTCATCCACGAGTGGACCCTCCGCCGTGCGGATCGGAGAGCAGATCGCCTATGCCGCGCAGCAACGCCAAAACGGCTTGGAAGACCTCGTTCATGGTTTCGATCGTGCCGTGTCGGGCGCGGAGAAGTCCGATGGCGCGGAGCGCGAGGTCGGAGTGCGGTGCCCGGTTCTGCTCGCCGAGCGCGCCCAACAAGCGGCGCGAATCGTGAAATGCCGATACCTTCTCTCGGCACTCGGCGCAGCCGGCGACGTGCAGCGCGGCCGTTCCCGCGTCGGCGTCGGCGTCGGCCAACGCCGACAGCATGTCGTCCGGCGGATGCGCGGCCTCGGTCTTGCGGGTTCTCATGAGACGCTCTCCCTTTGTTTGGCCTCTTCGCCGAGAAGCCGTCGTAACTGTGCACGGCCCCGCGCGATTCGCATTTTGGCAGCTGAAAGACCGCAGCGCTGTAGCGCGGCGACCTCGGCGACGTCGTACCCGTACATATCCCGCAGGACGACCGCGACCCGCTGCTCGGGTGAAAGTTTTCCGACGAGCTCCTCGATCCGGTCGCGGTATTCGCGGTCGACCGCGGCCTGCTCGGGAGTCCGTTCGTTTCGATCGGTGAACTGGTGCGGCGCCGCTCCCGAGTCGCCGCTGCCCGAACCCACCTCGAGCGACTCCATCTGCAGGACGCCGCGCCGGCGCAGCAGGTTGAGACTCAGGTTGACGGCGATCCGGCGCAGCCAGGCGGGAAAGCTCGTCCCCGACTGGAGCTCGGCGATTCGGGTGTAGGCGCGGACGAGCGCCTCCTGGGCAACGTCCTCGGCGTCGAGGGGCTCGCGCACCAGGCGCAGGGCAGCTGTGTAGGCGACCCGTTGATACCGGGAGAGCAGCGTGCTCGCCGCTGCCAGATCGCCGGCCCGAACCCGGGCGACCAGCGCGTCGTCGTCCATTCGGCTCCCCTGACGGCGACTCGCTTCAGTTCTCCGGGCCCGTTCCCTCCTCTTGGCTTGCCGCCGAGCTCCGCTCGCCGCCGGTTTCCTTATGCGAGCGACCCCCGCTCGCTCGGAACACGAGGCAGAGACGCTCCGTGACGGGCGGACCTTCAGGACGTAGGGGTGTAGCCCTCGGGCAGCGCGCGGCGCCCCGTCAACAGCTCGTGCAGTTCGGCTTCCGAGAGCGGCGGGGAGACGAGGAAGCCTTGGCCTGAAGCGCACCCGGCCAGCAGAGCGTGCCGCTGCGGCTCGCTTTCGATCGGCCTGACACGCGAGACCCTGAAAAAGTCACGCTTCGCGCTCAAAAAATTTCGCGCGGCTCTACGGTGCCTGCCTGGCACGAGGCCGGCAACTCAGCGAAAAACGATTCTCATTTGGCGTTAACGCTCCTCAGCATCCTGTAAGCACGGCGCAGCTACAGGCAGCGTAGAGTGAGCGTGAGGTGACGAATGAACCAACTTGAACTTCCCCCGCTCTCGCTCAACGGACACAAGCACGTTCCGCCGGCCGCCGTGCCGCGCAACCCCCCCTTCCGGCGCTTGCGCTGGCCGTTCGTCGCCGCCGCCGCGGTGCTGCTCGCCGTGGGTCTCGTCGTGGGCGTGCCGCAAATGCGCGTTCACGCGCAACCGTCGTTCGTCACGCAAGCCGTCGCACGTCAGACCTTCGTTCAAAGCGTGACGGCATCCGGAACGGTGAATCCGCAGAACACGATCGCGGTCGGCAGTCAGGTCTCGGGGACGATCTCCGAGATCGACGTCGATTATAACTCGACCGTGCACAAGGGTCAGGTGCTCGCGCGCCTCGACCCTACGCCGTTCCAGGCGGCGCTGGCGCAAGCGCAAGCTTCGCTGGCACAATCCGAAGCGCAAGCCCAAGCCTCGAGCGCGAGCGCCACCGGCTCGCAGGCCGCCGTCATCTCGGCGCAGGCGACGCTCGCCGCGCAGCGCGACACGACCGCCTCGAACGAAGCGGCGATCGCGGCCGCGCAAGCCAACGTGAACAAGAGCCAGAGCGCGCTCGGGCTGGCGCAAGAAACGCTCGCCCGCGACAAGACGCTGCTCGCGCAAGGCTACGTCGCGCAAAGCCAGGCCGATACTGACGTAACGAGCCTCTCGGCGGCGCAAGCCACGTACGACGGCGCGGTCGTGGCGGTGCAGCAGGCGCGCGCGCAGGCACAGGCCAGCGGCAGCCAGACGCTCGCCTCGGAGGCGCAAGTCCAAGAACAGGCCGCGCAAGCGCAAAGTGCCGCGCATACGAGCGATGCCGGCGACGCCGCGATCGGCATCCAGCAGGCCCAGGTGCAAACGGCGGAGATCAATCTCGAACACACGACCATCACGTCGCCGGTCGACGGCACCGTCATCGCGCGCGACGTCTCGGTCGGCCAGACGGTTGCCGCGAGTCTGCAGACGCCGACGCTGTTCTCGATCGCGCAAGACCTCAAGAAGATGGAAGTCGACCTCAACGTCGGCGAGCCCGACATCGGCTCCGTAAAAGCGGGCGACCCGGTCTCCTTCACGGTCCTGGCGTATCCCAACGAGACGTTCAACGGAACCGTCGAGCAAGTGCGGCAGAATCCGACGACGATCTCCAACGTCGTGACCTACCAAACGGTCGTCCTCGTCGACAACAGCTCGGGCAAACTGCGCCCCGGCATGACCGCGAACGCGACGATCCAAACCAGCGCGGCGCCGAATGCCCTGGTCGTCCCGCTGCAGGCGCTCTCGTATACCCCGCCGAGCGGCAGCGTCGCGCACCACGCTCGTAAGCCGTCCGCGTCCTCGAGCGGCGCTTCGGCTGCGAACGCCGCGCCGCCCGCAGCCTCGCCATGGGGCACGAGTCTCGATCCCAACGCCGCGCTGGTCGCGGGTGGAACGAGCCGCCTTTTCGTCGAGCGCAACGGCGCGCTGCAAGTCGTGCCGGTCCGCGTCGACGCGATCGCGGGAACGAACGCGGCCGTCACCCCGCTGCGCGGCACGCTGTCGGCCGGCGACGCCGT
Organism: Vulcanimicrobiaceae bacterium; assembly: GCA_052267165.1. Taxonomy (GTDB): domain Bacteria; phylum Vulcanimicrobiota; class Vulcanimicrobiia; order Vulcanimicrobiales; family Vulcanimicrobiaceae; genus CAWICD01. The sequence goes on from JBKQHO010000022.1 coordinate 67,544, forward strand.
GGCCACCGGCGACTCGACGCAGTCGCAGACGCATCACGCCGCGTCCTCCACCACGTCGAGCCCCTTCGGCGGCGGCGGACGCGGACTGGGAGGCATCCACTAATGACACCCGTCGTCAGCGTGCGCGACCTGCGTAAGGTCTATCGCATGGGAAACGAATCGGTCATAGCGCTGGCCGGCATCGACCTCGACATCGCGCCGAACGACTTCGTCGCGGTGATGGGCCCCTCAGGCTCGGGCAAGTCGACCTTCATGCACATTGCCGGTTTCCTCGACCGCCCGACCTCCGGCAGCTATCGCTTCGAAGGCCGCGACACGTCCGGCCTCGGCGCGGACGAGCTGGCCGACATCCGCAGCCTGCGGCTGGGGTTCGTGTTCCAGGCCTACAACTTGCTGGCGCGGACCTCGGCGCTCGAGAACGTCGAGCTGCCGATGGTCTACGCCGGCGTCCCCGAGGCCCAGCGCCGCAAGGCCGCGCTCGAAGCGCTCGATACGGTCGGCCTCGCCGCGCACGCGCAGCATCACCCGAGTCAGCTCTCGGGCGGCCAACAGCAGCGTGTCGCGATCGCACGCTCGCTGGTCAACAACCCCGGGCTGATCCTCGCCGACGAGCCGACCGGCGCGCTCGACACGAAGTCGAGCGAAGACGTCATGCACTTGTTCGAGCGGCTCAACGGCGAGCGCGGGATCACGATCCTGCTCGTGACCCACGAACCCGATGTCGCCGCTCACGCCAAACGCGTCGTCACCTTCCGTGACGGCCACATCCTCAGCGACGAATCGAGAGAGGTCGTCTTGCGATGATCGGAATGTTTGCAACCTTCAAACTGGCCCTGCGCGCGCTGCTGCGCAACAAGGCGCGCTCGCTGCTGACGATGCTCGGTGTGATCATCGGGGTCGGCGCGGTGATCGTCACCGTCGCGATCGGAGCCGGCGCCCGCATCTCGGTGACGCAACAGATCAATAGCCTCGGCAGCAACCTGCTGATCGTGATGCCCGGCAGCGTACAGCAGACCGGCGCCCGCACGGGCGCGGGCGGCGCCTCGACGCTGACGGTCGCCGACGGGCTCGCGATCGCTCAGCTGCCCGGCGTCGCGGCCGTCTCGCCGAGCGTCACCGACCGCACGCAGATCATTTCACAAAACAACAACTGGCAAACGACCGTCACGGGCGTCGCGCCGAGCTACACCTATATCCGGCAGTGGCCGCTCGCCTCAGGCTCGTTCGTCTCCAACGCCGACGTCACGTCGGCGGCGAAGGTCGCGGTCCTCGGGCAGACAGTCGTGACCAACCTGTTCGGCCAAAACCAGAACCCGCTCGGCAACACGGTATTCATCAACGGCGCGCCGTTCACGGTCATCGGCGTGCTGACGCCGAAAGGGCAAAGCGCCGTCGGTCAAGATCAGGACGACACCGTGCTGATCCCCTACTCGTCGGCCCTCGAGCGGCTCACCGGCACGACCAGCGTCGGCTCGTTCCTGGTCTCGGCGAGCGACGGAACGAAGATCGACGCCACGCAGCAGGCGATCACGCAGCTCCTCGAGCAGCGCCATCGGATCGTCCCGCCGAATCAGGACGACTTCACCGTGCGCAACCTGGCCGATATCGCGCAGGCCGCGTCGGCGACCGCCTCCATCATGGAATACCTGCTGGCCGGCGTCGCCGCCGTCTCGCTGCTGGTCGGCGGAATCGGCATCATGAACATCATGCTGGTCTCGGTCACCGAGCGCACCCGTGAGATCGGTTTGCGCATGGCGGTCGGCGCGCGAGGCCGCTCGATCCTGTGGCAGTTCCTGGTCGAAGCGGTCGTGCTGGCCACCATCGGCGGCGCGGTCGGCGTGCTGCTCGGAACCGGAGGCAGCTACGTCGTCTCGCTGCTGGCACACTGGCCGACGGTCGTCCCGCTCTCGGCGATCGCGCTGGCCGTCGCCTTCGCGGCGGCGGTGGGCATGTTCTTCGGCTACTATCCGGCCCGCAAGGCGTCGCACCTCAACCCGATCGAAGCCCTGCGCTTCGAATAGCGCTAGACTTTGACTTGTTCGCCGTCCTGCGCCCAGCGCGTGTGGAACGAGCCGAACGCGTCGGTGCGGCGATAGGTGTGGGCTCCGAAGTAATCGCGAAGACCCTGGATGAGATTGGCGGGACTGCGTTCGCGCCGGTAGCCGTCGTAGTAGGCGAGCGCCGAGGAGAAGGCGGGGAGCGGCACGCCGGCGTCGACGGCCTGTGCGACGACGCGTCGCCAAGCCACCTGGGCCTCGCCGATCGCGCTCGTGAAGTAGGGCGCGAGCAGCAAGTTCTTGAGTCGCGGATCGGCGTCGTACGCCTCGGTGATGCGGTTGAGAAAACGGGCGCGAATGATGCAGCCGCCGCGCCAGATCGAGGCGATCGCACCCAGGTTCAGCTTCCAGTCGTACTGGGCCGCGGCTGCCGACATCTGCTCGAAGCCTTGCGCGTACGCCACGATCTTCGAGGCGTACAAGGCCGACTGCAAGTCGTCGATCAGCCGCTGGTTGCGGTCGTCGCCGCCGAAGCGCTTGCGCGGACCGGTCAGGATGCGCGAGGCATCCTCGCGGTCGGCCTTGCGCGCCGAGAGCATGCGGGCGAAGACGGCCTCGGTGATCGCGGTGAGCGGAACGCCGAGCTCGAGCGCGGAGGCAGACGTCCAGCGGCCGGTCCCCTTTTGCTCCGCTTCGTCCAAGATGAGATCGACGAGCGGGCGTCCCGTCACCTCGTCGCGTTTGTGCAGCACTTCGCCCGTGATCTCGATCAGGTACGAGTTGAGTTCGCCCTCGTTCCAGCGCGCGAACACGTCGGCAATCTCGCCCGCTTCGAGGTTGAGCAGCTGGCGCAGCAGGTCGTAGGCTTCCGCGATCAGCTGCATGTCGGCATACTCGATGCCGTTGTGTACCATCTTGACGTAGTGGCCCGCGCCGTCCGCGCCGATGTACGTGCAGCATGGCTTCCCGTCGACTTGTGCGGCGATCTTGGTCAGGATCGGCTCGACGTGACGGTAGGCTTCCTCGGTTCCACCCGGCATGATGCTCGGACCCTTGAGTGCCCCTTCCTCGCCGCCCGAGACGCCCGTTCCGATGTAGCGGAAGCCTTTGCTCTCGAGATCGGCCGTGCGGCGCCGCGTGTCTTCGAAGAACGAGTTCCCGCCGTCGATCAAGATGTCGCCGGCCTCGAGGTGCGGGAGCAGCTCGGCGATGACGTCGTCGACCGGCTTGCCGGCTTTGACCATCATCAGGATCGGCCGCGGGCGCACAATCGAAGCTACGAATGCAGCGACGTCGTTTGCCGGAACGAAGCTACCCTCGCCGGCATACTGTGCCATGAACTCGTCGGTCTTGGAATTGGTGCGGTTGTGCACCGCGACCACCACCCCGTTATGTGCGAGGTTGCGCGCCAGATTCGCACCCATGACGGCCAAGCCGGTGACGCCGAACGTTGCGGAAGTTGCCATCGCCCGGTATTCCTCACGCTCGGCGTCCAGCGCCTTCCAGGGGTGCACGAATAGATGCTTAACGCTCGCCTCGGCGGGCGCCTAGCTGCTCGCCCATCATACTGCATCGTTAGTTGCGGCAGGGCAGCACTTTCGGTGCTTAAGCAGTACGTGAAGGGCGCGTGCAGGGTGAGAAGTGATCGCCGCGGGCGATGCGGCTCTGAACCGTCCCCCTGAGCGCGGGAGACGCGCTATAGGCGGAGCACGTCGCCGCCTCTCGGTCGGCGCGGCACGAGTGCCAGCGCGAGGATCCACCGAGGACCGCTCTGAGTCACAATCTCCTTGCGCACGAGATATCCATCCGAGTGCTTGTCGAAGATCTCAAATCCGGCTCGGAGGGCCTCATCGAGGCTTTGAAACGTCATAGAGCAGCGGCCTCCCAGGTTGAATTCCTGGAGATTACCGGCCTCATGAGGGCTCGCTATGAACGAAATGAGAAGAGCCCGCGAAGGGGGTCGAACCATACGCGTTGCGCTCGGGGGCCGGCGAGCGTTCTCGCTGTCGGTCGAACGGGCTCAGTTCAGGAGGCCCTTACGCGCACGCTGCTTACGCGGCGGCGACGGTGCTCGTATCGCCCGTTGCTTGGCAGCGAGCGACTCTGCGACCCGCTCGTCAAGATTCTTCCATTCGACGGCGTCTCCGATCCGTCGCGCGCCGTTTGCTTCTTCACGAACGTGAAAGTCGCCGAACCTGATCTGCTGGAAGGTGGCCGTTAGCGCACCGAGGTCGCGATCGCCGAGCGCAAACGTGCTGGAATCGTGCTCGACGAGCAGGAACGGCTCGACTTCGCCAATGCGATCTGCGAAGAAGGTCACGAGCAGTTGCGCGGCAAGGTATTCGACTCCGCTCACGATCGAGACTCCGGGATTGTCGTCCCGTTCCGTCGCCACGACCACGGGGACCGCACCGGCGCGCGAGAGCACGACGATATCTGCGAGTGCTCGATCTCCGCTCGGCCCAGCGAACTCGAACGCAGGATGCCGCTCGAGGGACCAGCTCGCATCGGGCTCGAGAAGAAGCGCGGGATCGATACTGAGCTGCAGCGTGCCCTCTCGTACGAGCCGGCGCAAGTCCTGGGCGCTCTTGACGGCCATGACCGTCCGCTCCTCGCCCGTCTCACAAACGACGTCGAAGACGATCGCACCGTGCTCGATTCGCCCTGCGACGTGGTCGGCCGCGACCGTTACGACCGGGTAGCGGCCGGGCTCGATGACCAATTCGCGTCCGTTCTCGTCGAGGGTTTCCAACTGAGCCTGGGTATATTCGCCGATGGGCTGCTCGAGTTGCTTTGTCTTGAGGTCTTCGAAGCTCCCGGCATGATTGCGGGCGGTTCTTTTCATCGCGACACCTCCCGTGCTGCCTGCCGTCGCGTCGACGACTTACCGTGTTGCGGCATCAGTAGTCCTATTATCATAGAGAGGCTAAGCTCGTCAATCGACCGGCACGGAAACTGCCGCGTGATACGGTCCGCGGGATGCAGCGCTGGTCCGTACCGGCATGTACCCTAGAATACGGAAACAGTCGCGCGCGGCGCTCGTTTTCCGGCTGCCGAATTCCCTGTCGAGCGTATTATCGCGCCCGGCCAGACGCTTCGCATGCGTGACGATACACGCCCGCGAACGGGCGAGCCTCCGCGGGGTATCAGCAGCGCGCCACCTCGGCGTTCGAAAGTACGCACGTGATCGCGTTCTTTTCGGAAAGAGGCTTAATCGCGAACGTCGCGGATACCTTTGTCGCTCGTCCGTTGCGGTCTTGCCGCATCGCAGTCGACCCCGCTAAATGCAGCCGAAGTTTACGGATCCGCGGCAGTGGGTAGGCGTGCTGCGCTATGGCTGAACGCAGAACATCTCGACGTCATTCCGTGGCGCTGACGGGAAGGTTATCGGATGTTAGTCTTCGTGGCGGATGGTTCGGCCGATGCGTGGCCCGAGCAGCGCCATGATCGCGGCCGCTGCGACGATCGGCAGAAAGGCCGCGTAGGCCGCGTGCGTCGCGTCCCAGAGTGCTCCGGCTGCGAGCGATGCGAGGAACGCGCTTGCATACCCGATCGTGTACATGCCCGCCGAGAGCCGGGCGACGTCGCCGGGCGGCGCGCTCAGCGCGGGCACGGCGAAGCTCAGCACGAGGATGAACGCGCCGCAGAAGCCGGCGATCGCTGCACCGGCGACCGCCCAAGGACCCCCTGCGAAAAGTGCGGCGACGGCCAGCAGCAGCGCGAGCGCGATGGCGACGGCGGATTGCGTGCGCGCGACCCAGCGCATCGGAACGAGGCCGAGCGCAAGCGACGCGGGCAGCTGCCCGACGTTGAGTGCGGCCAGTGCCGGCGCGACCCAGCGGTCCTGCGCGGTGACATGAAGATAGTCCGGCAGAAACGCGTTCGCGCCGAAGTAGGCGACGCTCGCTGCTGCTTGCAAGATGCCCAGCTGCCATTGCTTCGGGTCGCGAAAGTTCGGAAACCAGCGTGCGCTCCGCGGCGCCGCGCTGGCGCTTCCGCCGCGCGAGAAGATGCCGACGACGACGGCGGTGCAAGCGACGAAACCTCCCCACAACATGAAGCTGACGTCCCAGCGGCCGCGTGCCAGCGGCAGCACGAGCGGCAGCGTCAACGACGCCGCGAGCGCTTCCCCGACGAGCAAACCGTTGGCCCAAATGCTCGTCGCCAGCGGAACTCGTTGCGGAAACCACTGGCGCGCGAGCGACGGAAACGCCGGCTGGATGAGCGCGATTCCCAGCCCCATCACGAAGGTCAGCGCGAACAGCACGACCGCCGAGTGCCCGAGTCCGCGGAACGCCGACGAGAGTGCGATGATCCATATCCCGAAGATCAGCGCAGCCCGCGCTCCGACGCGCGAGATCAGCAGCGAGCCGAAGATCGAGGATGCGGCCAGCATCAACACTGGGAGGTTCGAGAGCACCGCGACGCCGGATTCGCTCAAACCCAGATCGCGATGGATCAGCGGCAAGACGGGAGGAAGCGCGAGCAGCGTGACGCGTAGGTCGAGACCCGCGAGCCACAGCAGCGCAAGGCGAGATTTCACTTGTCGCTTGAACGCCTGAGCGTGGAAGAAAGATGCGCGCGCCGGCGAGCCGGCAGCCGGGGTGGGCGCGCATGCGTCGAATGGTCCGGTGCGTGAGGTTTCGAGCGCGCATTCCACGAGTGATCACCTCGACGATCGAGTCCGGCCCGAGCGATTACGGCCCGATCTACGACGGGCAGCCCGAATTGGTCGAGAACGTGTGGAAGCTGCCGCCGCACGGCGTGGCGCTCGTCGGACGCCCGGCAGTTTGGTACACGCTCGACGTGTCGTCGCCGCGCATCGCGCTCGGCCCGCTCGCGCTTCCGCCGTTTCGCTTGCGCGTCGAGCAGGATTTCGGCGGCCATCTCTTCATCGTCGTCGCCGACGCAACCGGCGAGCATGCCGTTCTGCTGGAGGCTGGTCCCTCCAAGCCGAAGGGGACGGGCGCGCTCGTGCCGTTTCGCTATCCCGAGATCGATTTCGTCAAGCGTGGCGAGTTCGATTTCGACCCCGCTCCGATCGATCCGCCGAACGGGCTTTCCGCCGAGCGTTTCGCGCGACTGCTGCTCGACGCGGAGCGGTCGTACGACGGCGATCAACGCTATCTCGCGATCGAGATGCCGTTTCTTCGGGTCGGACGCGATTCGAACTCGTACGCCTCCGGCATCTTGCTGGCGTGCGGTGTCGACTCGCGCGCCGTTCCGAAGCCCAGTAAGACGCTGCACCGCGAATGGACGGGCTATCCGGGCGTCGAGGATCCCGTGCACCGTTCCAACTTCGGCGCGTATCTGGGTGCGCCGGCCGATCTCGGCGACGGCGCCCTCGCTGCCGCCTACCACGGAGGCGACGGTGGGGTGCTGTACGTCGCCGTGGGAGGGAAGCCGCACGGCAGGGTGACGCTTCCCGACGGCACGCAGGCCGGCCTCGACGCGCTGGGACGGCTCATCCTCGAACCGGAAGAGGCACGGCAGCGCGGTCTGCCCGCGGTGCACACCGAGCCGCCCGAGCAGCTGCGTCATCGCCGCCGCTTTCCGCCCACGCCCGCGCCCGCCGGCAAGGAGATCACGCTCGTCGTCGCCGGCCGTTCGGTTCCGCTTCGGCCGGGCGACCAGTATCGCGGAACGATCGTGGCGCGCGACGACGCTTTAGGGCTGGCCACCTTGCGCGAAGGTGAGCGCGACATCGTGCTTCCACTCGTTGAGTTGGGCGTCGAAATGCGCGACCCGAGCCGCGTCGACCGTTTGCTGCACGTCGGCAACGAGCTGACCGTCGGCCTGCACGACGACCGCCGGCCGCGGCTGATCGCCCACGGCGAGGCGAAGGCTGTGGATGCGCCGCATCTCCGGCGCACCCATCGCGACTCGCACGCGGCGAGCTCGCGTCCGCCCGACGTCGTCCGTGGTTTTGCCGCGGGCACGGCCGGTGGGCTCGCCGCGGGGACGCTGCGAATGTTGAGCGAGCGCCTCGTCTCGGGGGCGCGGAGCAACCGCCGGGAGCGCGTCGCGTTCGCCACGAGCGTGCTGCCGTACACGTTGCTCGGCGGCGCATATGGAGCGCTCGTCGAGCTGGTGCCGACGCTTGGGGTGGGACGCGGCTCGCTGGCGGGACTGGCCTTATGGGCGCAGCAAGCCCTGCGCGAACGGCGGCAGAAGACGCAGCCGCCCGAGCCCTTTGCGAACGTCAAAGCGGTGGCCGTCGACGTGCTGTCGGGCGTCGTACTGGAGAGCGCTCGGAGCGCGCTGCGCACGAAGTCGTAGCCGGCGCGTCACGTCAGCGCACGTGTTTCATGCCGGCGAGCCAGCGCACCACCGATTCGCGCGTGAACACGCCCGCTAAGGCGCCGCCGGCAGCGACGAGCAGGATCGCTTCGGCGCCGGTGCGCGCGAGCTGCGCGACGGCTTCGCTGGCCGGCATGCTCGCCGGCACGGATGTCAGGTCGTCGGCGCGCGTCATCACGGCGGTCACGTAGGTGTTGCTGCGCTCTTCCTCGGAGAGCCGGCTCAGCTCGGCATAGGTGGCAACCCCCAACACCTCGCCGCCGACATAGACCGGGAGCGCGCGCACGTGTGCTTGCTGCATGGTGGTCAGTGCGCGCGCCGCCGTCGTGTCGGCCGACAGGCGCAGCTCGTGAGGTGCGGCTAATTCGCCGGCCGTGTGACCCTTGAGTGCTTCGGTGATCGCCGAGCTCGTCTGTTCGGCCGTGCCGGCCTGTAGCAAGAACCAGCCGATGAACGTGATCCACAGTCCGCCGAACGTGTCCAAGCTGAGCGTCTCGACGATTCCGTAGGCGATCATGAGCGCGGCCAGCGCGCGTCCGACCCGTGCCGTGACGAGCGTCGCTCGCTCGCGGTCGCCCGACGCCTTCCAGATGAGCGCGTGCAGCACGCGTCCGCCGTCAAGCGGGTAGGCGGGCAAGATGTTGAACACCGCCAGCAAGACGTTGGCGATGGCCAAATAGCGAAACATCGCTTCGGCCGCCGCCTGCGGCGCCGCCAGCAGCGAAAGAGCATAGAAGAGAGCGCCTAACAGCAAGCTCGTAAGCGGACCGATCCCCGAGACCCACGCTTCGCCGGGTGCATCGTCTGCCTGGCTTTCGAAAAGCGAGACGCCGCCGAAGATGAACAGCACGATGCCACGCACCTTGATTCCGCGGCGGCGCGCGAGCAGCGAATGGGCCAGCTCGTGCAAGAGCACGCTGGTGAAGAAGAGGAGCGAACCGATGATTCCGAGCACGACGCGAGCGGTCGTACCGGCGCCCGCCAAGTGCAACGGGCCGGTGGGGCTCGCCAGCGCCCAGGCGACCAGCGCGAAGACGAAGATCCAACTGCCGTCGACGGAGACCTCGATGCCGAACAGCGATCCGATGCGCATGAGTCGAAGCTTGGGGCGCGAGCGATGATCTTCCTGGCCGACGTGCCCGCGCTTTCGTCGACGGCACGCGACGTGTCGATCCTCGACCTCGTCGAGCTCGAGCTTGGGTACACGACGCTGAGCGAGCAATACTACCGGCACGTCAATCCGCAAGTCTTGCTCGACGGTGCGCGCACCGGCATCGTCGCGTATTTACGCGGACGCGGGGTCGGCGATCCGCAGGTCGCGTACATGCACGCTCGCCCGGACGGTCACGGCGCCGTGCCGGCCATCGAACAGCAAGTCGGAAAGGCCATCGAGCGCTACGGCCCGCGCGTCGACGTTCGGGCGCTCGTCTACAACACGCTCCGCGGCGAAGCGGGAGAATTGCACGACCCGTACACGGTGTTCTTCACGAAGGCGCAGCTCGCGGGATTTCGCAAGGCGCTCGACGGCGAGTCGTTCGGCGGCATCGGCATCGTGCTCGCGCGCGACGACGCGACGGCCCCCTGGCGCGTCGACCAAGTGTTCGACGGCAGTCCGGCCGCGCGCGCCGGATTGCAACCCGGGGACCGGATCGCGGCGGTCGACGGAACGCCGGCCGGGGGCCTTTCGGGCGACGACCTGCGGCACAAGTTACGCGGGAAAATCGGCACGGTCGTGTATTTGGGTGTGACCCGCAACGGCAGTCCGCTGCAGCCGCTCGCGCTCGTGCGCGCCAGCGTGACGCTGCCCGACGTGACGGCGCGCATGCTGCAGGGCGACGTGGGCTACCTGGGTCTGCGCATCTTCGGCGAGCGGGCCGGCGAGGAGGTTCGCAATGCCGTGCGGCGGCTCGAGGACCAGGGCGCCAAAGCGCTCGTCTTCGACCTGCGCAACAACGGCGGCGGCTATGAAAGCGAGGCGGTGAAGGTCGCCGAGGATTTCATCGCGAGCGGCCCGATCGTCTCGGTCACCGAGAACCACGGCAAGCGGCGCACGACGACGGCCGACGGAACCGCTCTGCCGCAGCGTCCGCTGGCCGTTCTGGTGAACCATGATTCGGCGTCGGGTTCGGAGCTCGTGGCCGGCGCCTTGCAAGATCGCGGCGCCGCCACGCTCGTCGGCACGCGCACGTTCGGCAAAGGCCTCGTGCAGACGATGGTCCCGTTGCCCGACGGCTCCGCCTTGAAGGTGACGACGGCCCGTTACTTTACGCCCAGCGGCCGCGACATCGACCGCGTGGGCGTGTCGCCCGACGTGGTCGTCGACGAGCCGCCCGACGCGCAACTCGGCGTTCCGGGGCACGATACGCAACTCGACCGCGCGCTCGAGTCGTTGTCCGCGCCGAAATGATCGTCTCGATCTCGCGCGAGCTGGGTGCCGGTGGCTGGACGATCGGCAGCGGCCTCGCCGCAGCCCTCGGCGCGACGCTGCTCGACGAGCGCGCGATCATCGCCGAGCTTTCGAAGCGCGAAGGCTATTCCCAAGAGCACTTGGCCGCGCGAATCGAGCGTCCGCCGAGCCTCGGACAGACCCTCATGTCCGATCTGGCCCGCGCCGCGGCGATGCTTCCGATCAATTCCGACGTCGCGCTTCCCGAAGAGGCGATCATCGCAAGCGTGCGGGGTCTCGTCTTCGAGTATGCTTTGCAAGGCCACGTCGTGGTGATCGGGCACGGCGGGCGCAGCCTCTTCGGTTGGCGCCCGCCCGACGTTCGGGTGCTCGCGCTCTTGGTTCACGGCGGCCGCGCCTGGCGGATCGCGCGCCTGGCCGAGCGTCTGGGCTTGGACCGTTCCGAAGCGGAGCGCCGCATCGCGCGCGTCGACGAAGCGCGGCAGCGCTTTCAAAAGCACTTCTTCGATTCGAACATGTACGAGAGCCGCCTGTACGACCTCGTGCTCAACGCGGAGACGCTCGGAATCGAGCTTGCGAGCTCGCTCGCCCTTCGAGTCGCGCGGGCTTTTGCGGGCGAGCCGCTCGAGTTGCCGTCCGCGGAGTAGGATCTCAGTTGCGGTCGAGCAGCTTGCGCAGAAAGCGTCGCGTGCGCTCTTCGCGCGGCTCCGAGAAGAGCTCGCGCGCCGGCCCCTGCTCGACGATGCCGCCGCCGTCCATGAAAAGCGCGCGGTCCGCGACGTCGCGCGCGAATGTCATCTCGTGCGTCACGATCAGCATGGTGCGGTGCTCGCCCGCCAATTGGCGAATCGTCGCCAAGACTTCGCCGACCAGCTCCGGATCGAGCGCGGAGGTCGGCTCGTCGAACAAGAGGACCTCGGGTTCCATCGCAAGCGCTCGCGCGATCGCGACCCGTTGCTGCTGTCCGCCCGAAAGCCGGCTCGGATACGCGTCGACCTTATCGGCCAGGCCCACCTTCGCTAGCAACGCGCGGCCGCGCTGCTCGGCCTGCTCGCGGGGCTCGTGTTTGACGACGACCGGGCCCTCGATGACGTTCTCGAGCGCCGTGCGATGCGGAAAGAGGTTGAAGTTTTGAAACACGAAGCCGGCGCGCTGACGCAGTTCGCGGACTTGCGCGCGATGGCGGTTGAGCGGCTCGGCGGCGTCGATCTCGATCTGCCCGAGCCGGATGCGGCCCGCCGTCGGCACTTCGAGATAGTTGAGGCAGCGCAGCAGCGTCGTCTTGCCCGAGCCGCTGGGCCCGACGATCGCCAATACCTCGCCCCGCTCGACGGCCAGGTCGACGCCGTGTAACACCTCGTGCTCGTCGAAGCGCTTGACGAGGCCTCGCACCTCGATCATCGGCATCTCAGCGCACCGCGACGTGCCGGCCGGCCTGCAGCTCCAGCCGGTGCTGCACGTACGCCAACGCACTGGAGAGCACCCAGTAGATGAACGCGGCCGCGATGTACATCGTGAACACTTGATAGGTGCGTGCGGTGATCAGCTGCGCTTGGCGGAAGAGTTCGGGGACTTGAATCGTGGCGGCCAGCGACGTGTCCTTGACCAGGCTGATGAAGGTGTTCCCGAGCGGCGGCAGCGCGACGCGTGCGGCTTGCGGCAAGATGACGCGCCGCATTGCCTGCGAGGACGTCATGCCCAATGAATACGCGGCCTCCCACTGTCCGCGGTCGATCGAGGTGATCGCCGCGCGCAGCGTCTCGGAGGTGTAGCCGCCCACGTTGAGCGTGAAGCCGATCAAGGCGGATGGAATCGGATCGAGCCGCAGCCCGAACTGCGCCAAGCCGTAATAGATGAGGAAAAGCTGAACTAAGAGCGGCGTGCCGCGAATGAACGAGACGTAGACACCGGCGATCCGGCCCAAGGCCGGAACCCGTGAAAGGCGCATGAGCGCGAGCCCGAAGCCGAGCGCGAGCCCGAAGATCATCCCGCCCAGGCTCAGCTCGATCGTATAGCCGGCGCCCTCCAGCAGGAAGGGCGCCGACTGCGCGATCAGATCGAGATTCGAATCCAACGACGGCTACTGGGAGACGTCGATCCCGAACCACTTGAGCGAGATGGTCTTGAACGTTCCGTCCTTGTGCAGATCGTCGAGCGTCTTGTTGAGAGCGTCCTGCAGATCGGTGCTGCCCTTGCGCAGCGCGATTCCCTGCTCTTGTTTGGCGAACGGCTCGCCGGCCGCGACGATTTGGCCGTCGGAGTGCGCGATCATATAACCGACGACGAGCCGGTCGTTGAGGACCGCGTCGATGCGGCCGGCCCGCAAGTCGGCGTACTTCGTCGGATCGTCGTCGTAGGTCTTGACGATCGCCTGCGGTACGTTCGCGCGCAGCCATTGCTCGTAGTTCGTGCCCAGACCGACTCCGACGGCTTTGCCCGCGAGATCGGCCGGCTTGCTGAGCGTCTTGTCCTCGCCTTTGCGGGTGATGATCTGGATCCCCGAAATCGTGTACGGTTGGGAAAAGTCATACTTCTTGAGACGCTCGGGCGTGATCGTCACCTGGTTCATGATCACGTCGTAGCGGCCGGAATCCAAGCCCGCCAAGATGCCGTCCCATTTAGTCGGAACGAATTCGGGCTTGACGCCCAGTCGTTTGGTGATCGCGTCGGCGAGGTCCACTTCGAAGCCGACGAGATTGCCGCTCGAATCTTGGTAGTCGAACGGCGGATAGGTGCCTTCCAAGGCGACGCGCAGGGTGCCGCGCGTCTTGACTTGTGCCAGCAGACCCCGGTCGGCCTTCAGCGGAGCCGCGGACACCGCGAACGCGGCCACGGACGCGGCCGCGACGATAAACTGCAAGCGTGCTATGCGCATGATCAAGTCCTTTAAGAAAACGAGTCCTGTACTACAAAAAAACCCTCAGCGCTTCGGCAGAGGGTTCGCACGGGATTTCCGACGGATTACGACGCGCGTACGATCCTCGCCCCAGCCTTAACGGCGCGAGCGACGACAGCAGCGCGAGAGGACCGTACGGCGAGGCATAGGCCGAAGGCTAGCACGCGGGCGGCGGACTGTCAACCGCGTGCGCAGGTTTGCGACGCTCGAGCGGTAACGCGAACCGGTCATGCAGGAATCGCTGACCGGCGCGGCCGGTACGTTCGACGGTGCGCTGGGCCTCATCGGTGAGACCGCGCTGATCGCCTTGCGACGCGTCCATCCCGGGCCCGGCTTGCTGCTCGCGAAGACGGAATTTCTCAATCCGGGCGGGAGCGTCAAAGACCGGCCGGCCTTGCGCGCGCTGCGCGTCGCTCGGAGCGCGGGCGCGCTGCGCGCCGGCCAGCCGGTTGTCGAGATGACCAGCGGCAACATGGGCGCGGGGCTCGCGGTCGTCTGCGCTGCGCTCGGTCATCCCCTGCTGGTGACGATGTCGCGCGGGAACAGTCCGCGACGCGCCGAGATGCTGCGGGGCCTGGGTGCCGAGGTCGTGCTCGTCGAGCAGGTCGACGGAGAGCCGGGGCGCGTGACCGGCGCCGACGTTGCCGCCGCGCTCGGTGCAGCCCGGCGGCTCGCAACCGAGCGTGACGCGTTTTACGTCGACCAGTTCAACAACCCGGCCTGCATCGACGCCCACGAGCACGGCACGGGTGAGGAGATCCTCCGTCAGAGCGAGGGACGGCTCGACGCCTTCGTCGCCCTCGTCGGCAGCGGCGGCACGTTCATCGGGACGATGCGGGCCCTCAAACGCCGCCGCCCCCAGATCGAGGGCGTGGCCGTCGAGCCGCTGGGTGCCGAAGTCTTGGCGGGTAAGCCCGTCGAGAAGGCCAAGCATCTCTTGCAAGGCGGGGGCTACGGCATCGTCCCCACACGCTGGCAGCCCGAACTGATGGACCGTGCCTTGGCGGTCTCCGACGGCGAGGCGACCGACTACCGGCGGCGTCTCGCCGAGCGGGAAGGCCTCTACGTCGGCTTCAGTGCAGCGGCCAACGTCGCGGCTGCGTCACGGTATTTGTGCGAACTTGGTTCGGAGGCCGCGGTCGCGGTCACGATTCTTTGCGATACCGGTCTCAAATACTGAGAAACGATCTTCCATAAGCCGCATGGGTCGGGCGGTCACGAGTTGAAAACCCCGACCGTGTATGCTCCTGCGATCGATCGCGGCGATTATACCGAAGCGCCTGGTTGTCGTTGCCCTGGCGTTGCTCTCGGTTATTGCCGTCAGCACCGCGGGTTACGTCGCGATCGAGGGCTGGTCGTGGTTCGACTCGCTGTATATGGTCCTGACCACGATCACCACGATCGGCGGCGGCGAACCGGTGCCGCTCTCGAAGGCGGGAAAGTATCTCACCGCCGCGGTCATCGTGCTCGGCGTGGGAACGACGACCTTCTCGTTCATCGCGGTCTTCGAATTCTTGTTGGAGGGGCATCTTGGGTCGGCAGTCGGCAGGCGGCGAATCCTTGAACGCGTACGCGCCTTGAAAGATCACTACGTGCTGTGCGGCTTCGGGCGAGTCGGGCGTGAGATCGCGCGCGAGTGGGTCGCTGAGAAGGTGCCCTTCGTCGTCATCGACATCAACCAGCAGTCGCTCGAGGACGCCGTGCGCGAAGGCTATCTGGTCATCGAGGGCAACGCCTCCGACGTCGATGTGCTGCGCACGGCGGGCGTCGAGCGCGCCCAAGCGCTGGTCGCGGCGACCGACAGCGACGCGGACAACGTGTACGTCACCTTGTCCGCGCGCGTGCTGCGTCCCAACATCTTCATCGTCGCGCGCGCGAACAAAGAGGACTCGCACGCCAAGCTGCGGCTGGCGGGCGCGAGCCGCATCATCTCGCCGTACCACATCGGCGGACGGCGCATGGCGAGCCTGGCGATGCGCCCGACCGCGGTCGAGTTCATCGACACGATCTTGCAGGCGGGCAACAGCGAACTGCTCCTCGAGGATCTGACGATCGAGCGTGGCTCGGGCTGGATTGGAAAGACGCTCGCGAGCCTCGTGGGCCAAGCCAGCGAGGCGATCGTCCTGGCCTTGAAGCGCGGCAACCACATGACGTTCCGTCCGCCGCAGGACACGGTCTTGGAAGCCGGCGACGAGATCGTCGCCGCCGGCCCGCGTCAAGCCGTCCACTTGCTCAAGGAGCGCATGTAGGTGCGCCACCACGCCGTCAGCGGCGGCGGCGGACTGGAACTGCACGTCGTCGAGAGCGGCCACCCCTTGGGCCGCCCGATCGTGTTCCTTCACGGCTGGTCGCAGAGCCATGCCTCGTGGGCGCCGCAGCTCGGGTCGCCAGCGCTGGCCGAGACCTTCCGCTTAATCGCGCTCGATCTGCGCGGCCACGGCGACTCCGATAAGCCGCCCGGCGCCTATGGCGACTCGCTGCTCTGGGCTGCCGACGTTCGCGCGACCCTGGAAGCGCTCGAGCTCGACGGCGCGATCTTGTGCGGCTGGTCGTACGGCGGCTACGTCATCAACGACTACCTGCGTCACTGCGGCCGGACGCGCCTCGGCGGCCTCGTCTATGTCGGCGCGGCGACGGACGCCGGGGGCCGGCTCGACTACCGCTTCATGGGCAAGGGCTGGGACGGCATCCTGCCCGTCGCCGGTTCGGAAGAGGCGAACGCCTACAGCGAGGGCGCCGAGCAGGCTGCGGCGGTGATGCGCCGCTTCGTTCGGCGCTGTTTCGCGCGCCCGCCCGGAGTGCCGGCCGAGCTGACCATGCTCGGGATCAGCTTGAGCACACCGCCACGCGTGCGGCGCGAACTGTTCGCACGGCGGCTGCGCAACGACGACGTGCTCGCCGGCGTGACGCTGCCGACGCTCGTCGCGCACGGCGAACTCGACGCGATCGTCGACGTCGAGACGGGCAAACACATCGCCGAGCGGATCGGCGGGGCGCGGCTCTCGCTCTACGCGCGCGCCGGCCACCTTCCATTCATTGAAGAGAGCGAGCGCTTCGAGCGCGAGCTCCTGCAGTTCGCGGAGGGATTGCCGTAACACGCCGCGCAGCGCCGCGGCCGGCGCCGCTGTCTTAGGAACGAATGCGCACGAGGTATCAGCGATGACGATGAAAGCTCAGTTTCCCGCCGAGCAAGCCGGCGACGGCGGGTTCGTTCGCCAAGAGGATGCGTTCCGCCACTGGGTCAGCGCCGATGGAAGCTCCGCTTTCCCGGCCGAGGCGGGACGATACCATCTCTACGTCTCGCTGGCCTGTCCCTGGGCGCACCGAACGATCATCGTGCGCAAGCTGATGGGCATGAAACACGTCATCGGCATGACGGTCGTCGACCCCATCCGCGACGAGCGCGGGTGGGCTTTTCGCGAGGTCCGCGGCGCCTCGCTCGATCCGGTCAATGGATTCCACTATCTCAGCGAAGCCTACACCGCGAGCGGGCCGAGCTACCACGGACGCGTGACCGTTCCGGTCCTGTGGGACAAAGAGACGCGACGGATCGTCAGCAACTCCGACGACGACATCATGCGCATGCTGGAGACGGAGTTCGGCGCGTTCGCCAAGCACCGGCTCGACCTCTATCCGGCCGATCTCCGCGACGAGATCGACGCGCTCAACGCGTCCATCTACGAGACCTTCAACAACGGCGTCTACCGCGCCGGGTTTGCGACCGCGCAACGCGTCTACGAGCGGGCGGCCTACGGCGTCTTCGAGACGCTCGACGCACTCGAAGCGCGGCTCGCCTCGCGGCGCTACCTGTTCGGGCCGCAACCCGTCGAGACGGATTGGCGCACCTTCGTGACGCTGGTGCGCTTCGACGCGGTCTATCACGGCCATTTCAAGTGCAACCTGCGCCGGATCGTGGACTACCCGAATCTGTACGGATATCTGCGCGACCTCTACCAGGTCGACGGCGTGGCCGAGACGATCGACTTCGATCACATCAAGCGGCACTACTACTGCACCCACGACGAGATCAATCCGACGCGCATCGTGCCGATCGGGCCGCTGCAAGATTTGGGTTCGCCGCACGGCAGGGAAAAGCTGGGCTGAACTCGCACGCGGCCGGTAAAGCTCGTCTGCCGTCTTGCGGGCGAGAAGGGAATGAGAATGAACGACGTGCGCCTGCCGAGTCTGTTCCGCGTGTGCCTTGCGGCCGTCTTAACGGCCGTCTTTTCCGTGACGGCGCAAGGCGCAGCGTTCGCGCAGACGGTCGCCGCCGGCACGAACGTGAACGGCGTCCTCTCGTCGCCCGACATCAACACGAAGAACGCCAAGGTCGGCGACGGCTTTACGATGACGGTCGTTCCGCCGTATCCCAACGGCGACACGGCATTCCAGAACGCGACCATTCACGGCCACGTCGCCGACGTGAGGGCCGCGGGACAAGGCCGCAAGCCCGACCTCAAACTGGCCTTCGATGCGATCACGTTCCAGGACGGGCAAAGCGTGCCGGTCACGGGCGCCGTCGTCTCGATTCAGACGAAGAAGGAGAACACGACCGCCCGCAAGGCGCTCGGCGCCGGCGCCGGTATGGCGGTCGGCAGCCAAACGGTCGGGCGGATCATCGGAGGTGCTGCCGGCGGCGTCATCGGGCTGCTCGGCGGCGCGATCGGCGGCTATCTGTTCGCGAACAACAAGAAGGCCAATTTCAACGTGGCGCGCGGAGCGAAGGTGACGTTCCAGATGACCTCAGCGCTCGAGGTCCCCCGCCGCCAAGCCGCGCATTAAATGGACCTGCGCGGCAAGACGCTCTTCATCACGGGCGCGAGCCGCGGGATCGGGCTCGCCATCGCGTTGCGCGCGGCGCGCGACGGTGCCAACGTCGCTATCGTTGCCAAGACGACCGAACCGCATCCCAAGCTGCCGGGCACGATTTACACTGCGGCCGAGGAGATCGAGCGCGCCGGCGGCCGGGCGCTGCCGCTGGCCTGCGACATCCGCCTCGAGGAGCAGGTCGAGGCGGCCGCGGCCAAGACCGCCCAGACGTTCGGCGGCATCGACGTCTGCGTCAACAACGCGAGCGCGATCTCGCTGACGCCGACGACGAAGACCGAGATGAAGCGCTTCGATCTGATGACCGGCGTCAACGTCCGCGGCACGTTTGTATGCTCGAAGGCGACGATTCCCTATTTGAAGCGCGCTGCAAACCCGCACATCCTCAACCTCGCGCCGCCGCTCGACATGAAGGCGAAGTGGTTCGCTCCGCACCTCGCCTACACGATCGCGAAGTTCGGCATGTCGCTGTGCACGCTGGGCATGGCGCAGGAGTTGCGCGCAGACGGCATCGCGGTGAACTCCCTGTGGCCGTTGACGACGATCGACACCGCCGCCGTCCGGAATCTGCTCGGGGGCACGCCGCTCGCCGAGGCCAGCCGCAGCCCCGAAATCCTCGCCGACGCGGCCTACGCGATCCTCACCAAGCCCGCGCGCGAGTGCAGCGGCAAATTCTTCATCGACGAAGAGCTGCTGCGCGCCGAAGGCGTGACCGACTTCTCGGGCTATTCGTCGGTCCCCGAGGACCGGCTGGCCGTCGACTTCTTCGTGCCCGACGAGATCTTCGAGCGCATCCCGACGAAGGTTCGCAAGCCGCGCTAGCGCGCCGCTAATTCATCGGCAGCGGGCCGCGCCGTTCGCGCTTGGGGAAGGCCCCGTCGAGCGCGGCGAGCTCGTGGGCGTGCAATGCCAATTCGCCGGCACGGGCGTTCGCTTCGACGTGCTCGAGGCGGTTGGCTTTGGGAATGACGAACACGAGCGGATCGCGCAGTAGAAACGCGAGCGCGACCGCTTCGAGGGTCACGTCGTGCGCGCGGGCGATGCTTTGCAGCACGCGCTCCCCCTCGGCGGACGAGGGACGTGCCAGCGGCGTGTAGGCCACCAGCGCGCAGCCGTGCTCGCGTGCCCAGGTCAGCTCGTGATCCTCGGGCGTGCGTTCGGCGAGATTGTACAGGACTTGATCGCACGCGATGCGGCGGGTCCTGCGCCCGGCAGCCGCCTCGCGCAAATCCCACGGGTCGAGGTTGCTGACGCCCAAACTCCGGATCTTCCCCTGGTCGGCGAGCTGCTCGAGGCCGCTCATCGTCTCTTCGAGCGGAACGCCGCCGCGCCAGTGCAAGAGGTAGCAGTCGAGATAGTCGGTGCGCAGCCGCCGCAAGCTGCGCTCGCAGGCGCGCACGATGCCGTCCGACGTCGCATTGCTCGGCAGAACTTTGGAGACGACGAACAGCGAGTCGCGCGGAAAGGGCGCGATCGCCTCGCCCACGATCTCCTCGGAACGCCCGTCGCCGTACATCTCGGCCGTGTCGATGTGGGTCATGCCGAGCGTGATGCCGCGGCGCAGCGCGTCACGCTCGGGGACGGGCCACGTCCCCTGCCCGACGACCGGCACCTGCGGGCCACCGCTGCCGAAAGGCCGTTGTCGCATAGGCCCGGGTTAGCGGCCGCTCAAGGCCGTCCTTGCCGTCGCCACGCCTCTTCGCCGTCCAGGGCCAGACATGACCGCAGCCCTGTCCGGGGTACACTTGAAGCAGATCACACCCCGCGCGACCGCACGAGGACGACGTATGAAGACGATGGGAAAGGCTGCCTGGATCGTTTGCGCGCTCGCCGCGCTGTATCTGACGTGTGTCGCACCGCTGCCGGCCCAGCAAGCCTCGCCCGCGGGCTCCGGCGCGAGCGGCTGCATTGGAACGGCGGGGATCGAGCGGATCGAGTCGCAAGCACGCGTGGCCGCGGCCGCCGGCAATCCCGACCAGCTTCAGTTGTGGAAGCAAGCCGCCGATGCGGCGGGCGCATGCGCGCAGCGCGCGAGCGGCGACGAGCGCAGCTGGTTTGCGTACGCGCAAGCCTCGGACGAGTTTCTCTCGCTGCCCGGCGAAGCGGGAATCTTGGCGCGCGCTCCCGCGATCGTCACCGAACTCGATCGGCTGCTCGCCTCGGAAAAGGACGAGGGCGTCATGCGGGCAACTCGCGGCCTCCGCGACGACGTAGCGCGCGCTTACCGCCAAACCCAAGCGATCGTCGCGGCGCGCACGCCGCCGGTGTCGACGCCGGAGCCGACGATCAGTCCGATTCTGCTGCGCGGACGCGGTCCCTTGGGACTATGAGCTATGCGCTTGCAAGGCTCGCAGGACCACCCCTGGGGTGACCGGTAGGCAGGTGACGTGCATCTGATCACCCTGCTCCACGTGGTCGCCGGCTCGGTCGCGCTGATCGTAGCACCGGCCGCGCTGCTCGTGCCCAAGGGGAAAGGCTGGCACCGGCGCTGGGGCATCGCCTTCAGCTGGGCGATGGTGTTCGTCCTGTGTAGCGCGGCCTTCATGTGGCAAGCGAAGGGGCACGTCTTTCTGGTACCGTTGGGCCTCGTCAGCGCCTATCTCATCTTTAGCGGCTGGCGTTCGATCGCGCGGCGGCGGCGCGGCTACCGCGAAGGAGGCGCCAATCTGGCGCTCGACCTTGGAGCAGCCGTCTTGACGACCGCTTGCGGTTTGACCTTGCTGGCCATGGCGGCGACCGCGGCCTCGCCGCTGATGCACGCCTTGGTGCCGGTCCTCGTCGGCCTGGGAATGATCTCGCTCGCCTTCGCGCTCAACGACGTGCTCGGGTTCGCGAGCCCGCGTTTGAAGATGGGCTGGCTGCTCTCGCACTTGAGCGGAATGATCGCGGCCTACATCTCCGCGATCACGGCCTTTATCGTCATCAACGCGCACGGCGTTCCGATGACGATTCGCTGGGCCGTGCCCTGCACGCTCGGCGGTGCTACGATCATCTGGTTTGCGCTGCGCACCCGCGCGAACGCGCTTGCGAGCGCAAAGCGCGCCTCCGGCGAGCAGCCGCGCGCAAGCGCCGGCGGCGCTGGGCCGGTGACGGGCCGGCGCCCCACGCAACTCAAGACGCCACGCCAACCTACGGCATGAGGATCGCGCGGCCAGCGACGTGGCCGCCGCGCAGGTCGTCGAGCGCCGTTTGCACGCCGGCCAACGGGCGCTTCTCGACGTTGATCGGCGGTACGTAACCCGCGCGGCCGAGCGCGCCGAGCGCCCGGAACTCCTCGAGGCTGCCGACGTACGATCCGAGCAGCGCGACGGCGCGCAGCGGAAGAAGCGGGAGCGAGAGCAGCATGTTTCCGCCGAACAGACCGACCACGATCAACTTGCCGCCTTTGCGCAACAGCGAGAAGCCGAACTCCGCGGTCGCCTGCGCGCCGACGAAGTCGATGACGGCCGCAAACCCGCCGCCGCTCGCTTCGAGCAAGGTGCGGCGCGCCGACGAATCGCTCGGGTCGACGGCTTGACGGGCCCCGGCGGCTACTGCCGCCGCCCGCTTCGCTTCGTCGACGTCGGCCACGAACGGCTCGACGCCGTGCGAAGCGCGCGCCAGCCCGATCGCCGACTGGCCGACGCCGCCCGCCCCGACGATGAGCAGCGGGTCGCGGCTCGAGATCGGCGCCGCTTTGCCGAGCGCGCCGAACGCCGTAAGTCCCGAACAACCGTAGGTGCAGGCGATCTCCGGCGCTATCTTCCCGGCGTCGATCAGATAGCGCGGGTGTGGAACGAGCACGAAGTCGGCGAAGCCGCCGTCGGCCGCCGTCCCCAATGCTCGCGCCCCGCAGAGGTGCTCGTTGCCGGCGCTGCAGAGGTCGCACGTTCCGCAGCCGATCCACGGGAAGACGACGTAGGTGCGCCCGAGCTCGCCGCCGGCCTTGGGACCCTTGGCGACGAGCTCGCCCGCGATCTCGTGGCCGAGCGTGCGCGGGAGTGCCATGCTCTTGCTCAACTCGGCGCGCTTTCCGGCGCCGAGGTCGAAGAAGCCGTCGGCGAGGTGCAGGTCGCTGTGGCAGACGCCGCTCGCGACGATGCGCAGCAGGACTTCCGTGCCGGTGGGAACGGGCTCGGGCTCGCTGCGCCCGTCGAGCGGCGCACCGAATGCGGTCAGCTTATAACTGGTCATGCGGGCGGCTTTGACGTGCTTGCGGAGGAACCCGCGTTCGCGCCAGGACAGAAAGCCTCGATGGAGACAGGAGCTCGCGTTCTCGTCGACGCGCTGGTGCGGCACGGCGTCGAGTTGATCTTCGGCGTCCCGGGCGAAAGCTACATCACCGTCCTCGACGCGCTGCTCGATTCCCCGTCGCTGCACTACGTCGTCTGCCGCCAGGAAGGCGGGGCGACCGCCATGGCCGAGGCCCACGGGAAGCTGACCGGCCGTCCCGGCGTTGCGTTCGTGACCCGCGGCCCCGGGGCGACCAACGCGAGCATCGGCGTCCACATCGCGCGCCAAGACGAGACGCCGATGCTGCTCTTCATCGGGCAAGTGCCGCGGGCGCTGCGCGGTCGCGAGGCCTTTCAAGAAGTCGACTTCGCAACGATGTTCGAGCCGCTCGCGAAGTGGGCTGTCGAAGTCGACGCTCCCGAACGGCTCGGCGACGTCGTCGCCCGCGCCTTCGAGGTCGCGGCGAGCGGGCGGCCCGGCCCGGTCGTCGTCGCGCTTCCCGAAGACGTGCTCTCGGCTACGGGCTCCCCGCCGGCCCCACTCTACGACGTGCGCCGGCCAAGCGCATCCGCGGCGACGCTCGACGCGTGCCGCGGCCTGCTCGCCGGTGCGCAGCGGCCGCTGGTCCTCGTCGGCGGTGGACGCTGGAGCGAGCGCGCCGCGCTCGATCTGCAAACGTTCGCAGCACAAAACGCGCTGCCCGTCGTCGTCGACTTTCGTTGTCAGGACTACTTCGACAACGCGCACCCATGTTTCGCCGGCTACATCGGGTTCGGGATGCGCGAGTACGAGCCGGGTGCGCGCGCGCTCACGCACGCCGATACGGTGCTGGCCCTCGGCACGCGGCTCGGCGAAGTCGTCACCGGCACGTATCGCTTTCTTCAGCCGCCGCGGCCCAAGCAGCGGCTCATTCATGTCTATCCCGATCCGGCCGAGCTGGGACGCGTCTACCAAGCTGACCTGCCGGTCGCGGCCGACCCGGTTGGATTCGCCGCTTCGCTCGCGACGCTCGAGCCGTTCGACGCGCGCACGTGGGCCGAGGCAACCGCGCTCGCTCATGCCGCGTACGACGCCTGGAGCACGCCCTCGTTCGCGCGGCCCGTCGCCGGCACCGACATGTGTGCCGTCGTCGAGTATCTGCGTGCGCGTCTCCCAAAGGATGCGATCGTGACCAACGGGGCCGGCAATTTCGCCGCCTGGGTCCATCGCTTCTATCGGCACCGCCGTTACGGCACGCAGCTCGCGGCGCGCAACGGCGCCATGGGCTACGGCCTGCCGGCGGCGATCGCCGCAAAGCTGCTGCATCCCGAGCGCACGGTCGTAAGCGTCGTCGGCGACGGTGACCTTCTGATGACGTCCCAGGAGCTCGCAACGGCCGCACTCGAAGGGACGGCGATCGTCGTCATCGTCGTCAACAACGGAATGTATGGAACCATTCGCTTACACCAAGAGCGCCGTTTTCCGGGACGCACGAGCGGGACGACGTTGCGCAATCCGGATTTCGTCGCGTTCGGCCGCGCCTTCGGCGCGCACGCCGAGCTCGTCTCGAGCTCGCAAGCGTTTCCCGCGGCCTTCGAGCGGGCCGCGAGCGCGGGAAGAGCCGCGCTGCTGGAAGTGCAGGTCGATTCCGAGGTCATTTTGCCGGGAACGACGATCGACGACGTGCGCCGCGCGAGCGGCGCGGCGGTGAGTGCGCGGGCGTGACGATCCTCGATCTCTTCGATGGCGCGCTCGCCGACCGGGCCGCCGCGCTCGCCTACGACGAGCAGAGTCACTGCGCGCTGCACGCCGGCGCGCGCCGGGTCGCGACCCGCTTCGCCGAGCTCGGCCTGCAGCGGGGCGACCGGCTCGCCATTTACAGCGAGAACCGCATAGGCTTCGTCTACGCCTACCTGGCCGCGCTGCGGATGGGTTTGGTGACCGTTCCTGCCAACGTGCTCTACCGCACGAGCGACTTGCAGCATCTCCTTACCAATTCCGGCGCTGCCCGCGTCGTGGTCTCGGCGCAGACCGAGCCGCATCTGGGAGCGCTCGCCGGTGCGCCGCTCACCCTCGACGTCACGCAGATCGAGCGCTGGGCGCAAGACGTCTCGATCGAGCCGGCGTCGCCGCCGGCGCCCAAGCCCGACGACGTCGCGCTCATCGTCTACACGAGCGGGACCACTGGGCGCTCGAAAGGTGCGATGCTCACGCACGGCAACCTCGCGGCGATCGCTGCGCAGCTCATGGCGAGCTGGCGCTGGCAGGCCGGCGACGTCCTGCTGATCGCGCTCCCGCTCTTCCACGTTCACGGCCTGTGCGCCGGCTTGAACTCAACGCTCGCCGCGGGCGCGCGCATCATCGTTTACGAGCGTTTCGACGCGCCGACGATTCTGGCGCGGCTGGCGCAAGGCGACGTCACGATGTTCTTCGGGGTTCCGACGATGTACGTCCGCCTGCTCGAACGCGCGGGCGACGCGGTCGTTCCCCGCCTGCGGCTCTTCGTCTCGGGATCCGCCGCGCTGTCGTCCGACGTGCATGCCGCCTTCGAGCAGCGTTTCGGCTCTTCGATCCTCGAACGTTACGGCGCGACCGAATTCGGCTTTGCGCTGACCAACCGGTACGGCGGACCGCGCGTGCCGGGTTCCGTCGGCGTTCCGACGCCCGGCACCCGCGTCTACGTGGCGGACCCTGCCGGGCTCGAACCGGCGCCCGACGGCGAGGTCGGCGAGATCATGGTCAGCGGACCGAGCGTCTTCGCGGGGTACTGGGAGATGCCCGAGGCGTGCGCGGCGGCGTTCGCCGTCGATGCCGCAGGAACGCGCTGGTACCGCAGCGGCGATTTAGGCCGGTACGATCCGGTTCGCGACGTCTATGCGGTTACCGGACGATTGAAGGAGCTCATCATCACGGGCGGGCTCAACGTCTACCCGCGCGAGGTCGAGGACGAGATCGAACGCTTTCCTGGTGTTCGGGCAGCCGCCGTCGTCGGCATGCCGGATAGCGCGCGGGGCGAGCTGCCGGTCGCGTTCGTCGAAGCCGACGAGGGCTTCTCCCCCGAAGCCTTGCTGGCTGACCTGCGCGGGAAGCTGGCGAGCTTCAAGGTTCCGCGCGCGGTCCGCGTCGTCCCGGACTTGCCGCGCAACGCGATGGGCAAGGTGGAGAAGGCACGCTTGCGCGAGGCTCTTGCCTCGGAAACGTAGGCCGGGTTACAGGCCTTCAACCATTTCCTATGGTTACGTAGTTCTTAAAAGGAAACGAGGTTGAGGGAGAAGCGATGAGATCAGGACGGAACCGGTCGGCGGGCGCGCCATGGATTGGCTTGCTCTACGTGCTTGCCGCAGTTCTTGGTTTGAGTGGGGCGGCGTTCCCCGACGCCGCGCTGACCCCTGACAAGCCCGCCGCCGGAAGCGAGAAGGTCGTTCTTGCCGGCGGTTGCTTTTGGGGCATGGAAGCGGTCTTCGATCAGCTCGCCGGCGTTTCGAGCGCCGTGCCCGGCTATGCCGGGGGCAATGCGGCGACCGCTCACTACGTGCTCGTGAGCACCGGCACGACGGGCCACGCAGAGTCCGTCCAAATTACGTTCGATCCTGCGAAGCTTTCTTTTGCGCAATTGCTCAAAGTCTATTTCGAGGTTGCGCACGACCCAACGCAGGTCAACCGGCAAGGCCCGGACTTCGGAACGCAGTATCGCTCGGCGATCTTCTACACGACCCAGGAGCAGAAGCGTATCGCCGAGTCGTACATCCGTCAGCTCGACGCAGCCAAGGTCTTCTCGGCTCCGATCGCAACACAGGTCGTGCCGCTGTCGGGGTTCTACCAAGCTGAGAGCTATCATCTCCACTACGTCGCGAACCATCCGGACGATGGCTACGTGGTCGAGAACGATCTTCCCAAGCTGGCCCTGCTGCGCCGCGAGTTTCCCGTCTTAGTGCGGCCTGAGCCTGCAAGGAAGACATAAGACGGGCCTGCGGAGGTCACTCGTACGAGCGGCGAACCTTCGACAAACGGGTCTTGGCGGTGGCGATGCGGCCGTCGGCCAGGAGGACGTCAACCGCGAGATCGGGATAGTCGGTTTCGAAGCGCAATCGCTTCCAGTCCTCGACCGTATGGTTCTCGCGCGCCCGGCGCAGGTGGCGCCGCTTGTAGCTCGGCGTCTTCGTCGAACCGTTACGAGCGGCGCGTCGTGAGCCGCTATGGATGAGGACTCCGAAACCTTCGAAGTCTTTTATTTCGTTTTCAATACGCTTAATATCTGCCATGGTTTTAAGGATATTTTATACCGGTGGCGAGCTAGCCTTCCGCCGAACGAGAATTGAACACTTCGTTACCAAATGCGCACAGAAATGAGAAGCACGTCAAATGAGCCAAAAACTGAGCGACTATTCAGCTGCTAAGGTTGCGAAATGGTCTATCGTAGACGCCGATGTCGCTGGGGAGAACGGTCCGGCGGAAGCTGACCGGCACTGCAGAGTGCACTTTAACAGGATTACGGACGCGAAATGCGGCGCAGGAGGTTGCACCTCGTCCGAAGTCGGCATACCGATCGTCTATTAAGCCGCGGCGGCTTGGCGGCTGCCCGGGCGAGAGGTTCCGCTCGAATCTCCACCTAACATCGCGCGGCCGCGCGACGAACGGCAGGAGAACGAAGCGATGGATCTTGCGGTCGAGGCGCGAACCGCGCGCCGTAACACGCTGGGCGACGCCTTGCGCCGTTCGGCGTTGCGCGCGGACGGCCGCACGGCGCTACTCTACCGGGAACGGAGCTGGACGTACGCCGAGCTCGAACGCGCCGCGGGCCGTGTGGCGCGGGGGTTGCTGAATTGGGGACTCGCGCCCGGCGAACGCGTGGCGGCGTACGGGCGTAACTCCGATGCCTATCTCTTGGCCTGGCTCGGCTGCGTGCGAGCCGGTCTCGTCCACGTTCCGGTCAATTATGCGCTGACGCCTGCGGAGCTCGGGTACATCGTCCGCCAATCCGGAGCCGCTGCCCTGCTCTGCGACCGGGACCTCGCCGCGAACGCCTCCACGCTCGAGGAGACGCCGCAACTACGCCGCTTGGGCTGCTTCGAAGGCTCCGACGGGTTCGACGTCCTTGCGCACGCCTGCGACGAGCGCAACGCTGCCGCGTGCGACGAAGCGCCGGATGAAGAAGCTCTGGTTCAGCTGCTCTACACGTCGGGCACGACGGCGGCGCCCAAAGGTGCGATGATGACGCACCGCGCTTTCCTTGCCCATTACGCAAGCTGCATCGCCGACGCCGCCGTATCGGGCGACGACCGTTCGCTCGATGCTTTGCCGCTGTACCATTCGGCCCAGATGCACTGCTTCATGATGCCCCATCTGCTGACCGGCGCGACCTCGGTGCTGATCGAAGCTCCGGTCCCCGAGGTCTGCTTGCGCCTGATCGAGCAGGAACGCATCACGTCGTTCTTCGCGCCTCCGACGGTCTGGATCAGCTTGCTGCGCCACGCCGATTTCGAGCGGCGCGACCTGAGCAGCTTGCGCAGGATCTACTACGGCGCCTCGATCATGCCACTCCCGGTGCTCGAGGAGTTGCGGGCCCGCCTCCCCGCCGCAGAGCCCTACAACCTCTACGGACAAAGCGAGATCGCGCCGCTGGCGACCGTGCTGCGCCCCGCCGAGCACGAGGCCCGGCC
Source organism: Vulcanimicrobiaceae bacterium (assembly GCA_052267165.1). Lineage (GTDB taxonomy): Bacteria > Vulcanimicrobiota > Vulcanimicrobiia > Vulcanimicrobiales > Vulcanimicrobiaceae > CAWICD01. Next base: position 95,822 of record JBKQHO010000022.1, read on the forward strand.
GACTTCGGCGGGGCGCCCCGTGTTCAACGTGGAAACGCGCGTCGTCGACTTCGAGATGCGCGACGTTCCGAGCGGCGTGCACGGCGAGATCGTGCACCGGTCTCCGCAGCTCATGCTGGGCTACTGGCAGAAGCCCGAAGAGACCGAGCGCGCCTTTGCGGGGGGCTGGTTCCATTCTGGCGACGTCGGCTGGCACGACGAAGCCGGTTATCTTTACGTCGTGGACCGCCTCAAGGACGTCATCAACACCGGCGGCGTGGTCGTTTCGAGCCGCGAAGTCGAAGAAGCGCTGTTCACGCATCCCAGCGTCTCCGAAGTGGCCGTCATCGCTTTGCCGGATCCGAAGTGGGTCGAGGCGGTCACCGCGGTCGTTGTCCTGCGCGCCGGCTTCGAGCCCGACGAAAGCGCGCTGCTCGAGCACGCGCGCAGGACACTCGCGCCGTTCAAGGTACCCAAACGCATCATCTTCACGGAGACGCTGCCGCGTAATACGGCGGGCAAACTGCTCAAACGCGAGTTGCGCACGGCCTATGGCTGAGCAGCGGCCGTCCGCCGAGTGGCTGCGCTTCAGCGGTCTGGTGCGTGCTTATGGAGCGCGCACGATCTTCAGCGAGGTGGCGGGGAGCCTGCGCGACGGAACGAAGGTCGGGCTCGTCGGACCCAACGGCGGGGGAAAGTCTTCGCTCGTCCGCATCGTAGCCGGTCTCGAGGAACCCGACGGCGGGAGCATCGTGCGCGCTCGCGAGGCGCGTCTGGGCTACCTCGAGCAAAACGCCGCAGCCGACACGCAGACGACGCTCCGCGCGCTGCTCGCGAGCGCATTCGAGCACATCCACGCGGAGGAAGCGCGCGTGCGTGAGCTCGAAGCCGAGCTGAGCGCGGCGGCCGAGTCGGGCGATCTGGCGTGCCAAGAGCAGACGCTGCGCACCTACGGCGCCGCGCGCGAGCGCTTCGACCGTCACGGCGGCGCAAGCCTGGAAGCCCGAATGCGCTCGATGCTGGCCGCCTTCGGCTTCGGCGAAGGCGATCTCGACCGGCCGACCGGCGAATTCTCGGGAGGCCAACGCACGCGCGCTGCCCTCGCGCGGCTCTTTCTCGAGGAGCCCGACTATCTGATCCTCGACGAGCCGACTAACCACCTCGACCTCGAATCGGTGCGCTGGCTCGAGAACTTTCTGCGCGAGGATCCGCGCGCCGCGCTGGTCGTGTCGCACGACCGCTACTTCCTCGACCGCGTCGCTAGCGAGATCTGGGAGCTCGAAGGCGGCCGGCTGGAACGCTACGCGGTCACGCGCGACCGCGCCTATTCCGAATACGTCGAAGCGAAGGCGCTGCGGCTCGAGCTCGCGCAGCGCGCCTACGACAACTTTCGCGACGAAGAGCGGCGGCGCAACGCGGTCATTGCCGAACTGCGCACGCACGGTTCGCACAACTATGCTCAAGTTCGTAGCCGCGAGAAGCAGTTTGCAAAGCTCGAGCAGGTCGAAGCGCCGCGAGCGGCGGCCCGCACGATCGGCGTTTCGCTGGAAGCGGCACGGCGTGCGACGAGCGGCTTGGCGCTGACGGTTCGGGATTTGACCAAGAGCTACGAGCGGCCGTTGTTCGCGAAGCTGTCGTTCGAGCTCAAGCGCGGGTCGCGGTTAGCCGTCGTCGGGCCCAACGGTTCGGGCAAGTCGACGCTGTTGAAGATCTTAGCGGAACGTCTTCCCGCCGACCGCGGCGAGGTCGAGCTCGCCGAAGGCGCGAGCGTCGCGTATTTCGCGCAGGACGCCGCCGACGAGCTTCCGGGCGGCGCGACGGCGGCGCAGGCCGTCCTCGACGGGAGCACGATCGCGCCGCAGGATGCGCGCGATCTGCTGGGACGCTTGGGGTTGAGCGGCGAGGCCGGCGACAAGGCGGTCGAAGCGTTCTCGGGCGGCGAGCGCCGGCGCATCATGCTCGCGCGCTTGATGGCGCGGGCCGCCGACTGCCTCTTCCTCGACGAGCCGACCAACGACCTCGACATCCCCAGCCGCGAGGCCCTCGAGTCGGTGCTCGCCGCATACGGCGGGGCGCTCGTCGTCGTCTCGCACGATCGCTATCTTTTGCGCCGCGTTGCCGAGCGCGTGCTGTGGCTGCACGGCGGAAGCGCGACCATGTTCGAGACCGACTACGAAGGCTTCGAGAGCTTGCAGCGCGCCGCGCCGGTGGAAGCGGCGCCGAAGGCGCCCGCGCGCACGCCGAGCGCGGCGAAGCTCGAGCGCGAAGCGCGCTTGAACGAAGAACGGACGGCGCGCGCGCTGGCCGCGAGCGAACGCGAAGTCGAGCGCCTCGACCGCGAACGCTTGCGGCTGCAAGCCGCGTTTGCCGACTCGGGCTTGTACGCGGACGCGGCCCGCGTCGCCGCGCTGCAGGTCGAGCTCGATGCGGCGGAGGGTGCGCTCGCGAGCGCGTTCGACCGTTGGGAAACGCTCATGGCGGCGGCCGCGAAGCCGTGAACGGTTGGAGTTCCTTTTGCCCAAAGCGCGAGCCCCGCGCAAAGGAACGATGCGCCCAGCATCGCGCCGCCCAGCACGTCGCTCGGATGGTGGGCGCTTAAGGCGAGGCGCGACCAGCAGATGCCGGCGATCCACGGCACGAGCACGACCGCGGCCAAGACTTTGCGCTCCTGAGTTTGCAGGCCGGCAACGACGATCAGCAGCAGACCTCCGTAAAAGACGATCGCCGTGCTCGCGTGTCCGCTGGGATACGAGAAGCCCGTCTCGCGCCGAAAGCGCCAGCGCAGCGGCCTGGCGCGGCGGAAGATGCTCTTGAGCAGTGCCGCCGCGGCCTGCGAGAGCAGCTGCAAAACGACGATGTCGGCGACCGGCAGGAGGGAGACGCGTTCGACCCATGCGATCGCCGCAGCCGCCGCGGCGACCGCGGTCAGCGCGGGCGCGTATCCCGACCGCGTCAGTGCGACGGCAAGCCGCGAGCCGCGCTCGACTTCTTCGGGTTCGAGCCCGGCCGACGCCGGCGGGGGTTGCCGCATCGCGCGCGAGCCCAGTCCGAGCACGAGCAGCAACAGGACGGCAGCCGCCTCCCAAAGCCGGGCCTCGACCGCGGTCACGTCCCGGTGAAACCCTGCGGGACCAGCACGCGCAACGCGCGCCGCGCGATGCTGAAGTGCACCGGCGTCTTGCCGTACGCTTCGCCGTCGACGTCGACGAATTGCTTGGGATGCGTCTTGATGACAACTTCTTTTGCCGAGAAGTAGTCGGCATCGGCGAGCGTCGTGTGCTTTCCCCGGTACATCGCAAGGAACATGCGAGCGACGTCCCAGCGGCTCAATCCGCTCGTCGTGAAAACCGAGAGCAGCCCGTCGACGATCGTGGCGTCGGGCAGGACCGGGGTAAAGCCGAAATACCGGCCGTTGGCGACGATGAGCTGGTGCGTGCGCAGCCGAATCTCGTCGCCTTCCCAGCGAATCTTCGCTTCGAAGGCGCGGTTCGACAGGATCGGCAGGACGCCGGCGGCGGCATAGCTCGCTGGCCCGAGGATCTTCTTGAGGAGGTTCGGCGTGCGCCGAGCGATCGTCGAGGACAGGCCGATCGTCGCGAAGTTAGCGAAGTACGTTCCGTTGACGACGCCCAGGTCGACGCGCGCGACGCAGCCGCCGGCGATGACGTCGACGGCGCGCTCGACGTCCGACGGTATCCCGAGGCTCAGAGCGAAGCTGTTTCCGGTTCCGAACGGCAGCACGCCGAGAACGCTCTTCGTGCGGGCGAACGCGCCGACGGCGCCGGTCATGGTGCCGTCGCCGCCGCCGATAATGATGAGCTCGCAGCCGTCCTTGACGTAGCGTTCGACCCGGCGCCGCACCTCGCGGCCGTCGCGGACGTTGTGTGCGGCGGCGATCGTCACGCCGCGTGCCGCAAGCAACTCGTGCGCCCGAGCGTAGAGCTCGGTCGTGCGGCGCGAGTGGAGATTCCCGATAATGACGGCCGAGCGCTTGCCGTCGTGAGCCGGAACGTCTGATCCCACGGCACGTACATACCCGTCGCACGCCTCGTCCTCCCCGACGGTAGTGGGCGCGTCCGTGCGCGTCGAAAAGGCCGCCGATGAGCGCGGGGATCTATTTCAAGGCGATGCTGTTGGGCCTGGCGATCGCGGCGCCGGTCGGGCCCATGTCGCTGCTTTGCATGCGTCGCACGCTTTCCCAGGGCTGGGCTCTCGGAATTGCAACCGGACTCGGCATCGCGACGGGCGACGGGCTCTACGCGCTGGTCGCGGCGCTGGGCCTCGCCGGCGTCTCGCACTTCGTGCTCGCTCATGGCGCGATGCTGCACCTCGCCGCCGGTCTCTTTCTCGTGTACCTCGGCCTGCGCACGTTCTTGACCGACGATGCGGCCGCCGCTCGCACGCGCGGACCGCAAACCAGCTCGGTACCCTCGGCCTACGCGACCTCCGTCCTGTTGACGCTGACCAATCCGCCTACGATCGTCATGTTTGCGGCCGCGTTCGCGGCGCTCGCGCCGCGCGCCGGCCTGGTGCCGAGCACGGCGCTGGTCACCGTTGCCGGAGTATTTTCCGGTTCGGCCTTATGGTGGCTCGGCTTGACGCTCGCGATCGCAGGCGCACGGCACGCGTTGAGCGCGGGCGCGCGCAAGCGAATCGACCAGGTCAGCGGTTTCGCGTTAGCGGCTCTGGGCGCATTCGAGGTGCGCCGCGCCTTCGTCGAACGGTAGTATACCGTCTCCGACAGTCGTTCGGCGCTTTTCCGCGGCCGTCGCGTCGCTCGTCGCTCAAAGGGCTCTGCCATTCTTCGCTCCTGCCTCAATGCAGCCACGAAAAATCGCTCTCAGTTTGTGTAAACCTACGTCGAAGACGGTGCTCTAGCGATTCTTGGGAAGCGCTTACGGGGACGGGTGACGCTTGGCCGCCCGCTCGGCGCGTGCCGCGAGCGCCTTGTCGTGCGGGCTGCAGCCGGTCACGAGAAAGAGGCCGGGGCCTTCGGGCTCCGCCTTACAGCCGCAGTTCCAGCCCCAAGCGTCGGCGCGAGGTTCGTGCTCGGCGGCATCCCAATACCGCGGCTCGGTGCGCTCCGGACGTCCCAGCACCGTGATGACGGAGCCGGTCGGCAGCCGGTACGTGTGCGGCGGCGTGGGCTCCGCCCCAGATTCCATCCGGATTCTTTCCTTGAACGCGGGACGATTACTGCCGGCAGGCGGCCGCCGATGACCCGGAGCGTGCTCGCGAACGGCCTGCGCTTCGACGAGACGTGCGGCGAGGTGACCGTCTGGCACTCTGCTTGCACGGATTTCCCGAGCTCGCCTATTCCCGGCGCCATCAAGTCCCGCTGCTGGCGCACCTGGGCTATCGCGTTTGGGCGCCGAACTTGCGAGGCTGAGAGCAGCCGTCCGCGTAAGGTCGCCGAGTATGGCGTGCGACAAGTCGCGCTTTCCGGAGGGCGTTCTCGAGATCTAGAAGCAGCCGCGCGACGGCCGGGAGCGCTGACCGGTAGCTGAACTGGGATCGCGCGCTGCCCTGGCGCGGCTACGGCGAGCTGCTGCGCGATGCTCGTGCAGACTAGGCCGCGTAACGGATGCCGGTGACGGCGACTCTCCGGCGGCTGGAAAGCTGGCCGCCGGGCCCGCAGAAGCTGCCCGAGGTCGGCGCGACGTCGTCGTAGTCGCGCCCCACCGCGACGACGACGTACTTGAGCGTGACCGCGCGACCGTGCGTCGGGTCGAGCGCGGCGACGACCGCTCGCGAACCTTCCGGCACGATGAGCTCGACCCAGGCATGGGTCGCGCCTTCACCGATGAGATGGCCGGAGACATAGCGGGCGGCGATTCCACACGAGCGCGCCAGCGCGAGCATCACATGCGCGTAATCCTGGCACACGCCGCTGCGTTGCGAGAACGCCTCCGCGGCCGTGGTCCGCACGTCGGTCGAGTCCTGATCGTAGCGCATCTCGGCGTGGACGAACGCGTTGACCGCGTGCGCCAGCTCGAGCGGGTCGCGGTGCTGGAGGCGCAATTCACCGGCCGCTTCGAGCAGGGCGGCATCCGGCCGCGTCAGCCGGGTCGGCGCGAGCAACAGCGGCTCGCGCAACATGGCGGCAGAAATTGGGGGCAAGTCCGCGGAAAAGCGGCGGCGCAGCACGGTACGCAGACCGAAAGCGATCGATTCATGCACCACCGGCGCGGAAACCATGATCACCGGGTTCCCGAAGGCATCCGCCGCGGCGCGCGCCGGAACGTTCGGCGAGACGTCGAGCTGGTGGGCCAGCCGCCGCTGGTCGCCATGGCGCTGGCGCGGAACGATCACGAGTCGGTGGCGCAGATCGCTGATCGGGCCGGGGTACTCGTAGCGGAACTCTTGCTCGATCAGATAGGTCGCCTCGGACACGGCACTCCAGCGGATCCCCTTCTCGTCGAGGGGAGCGCCGGGCAGCGGTTGGGCGACCGATCTCAGCTCCATGGCCTTTAATGCGACCCCCGCTCCCGGTTTGCTTTTCGACATATGGACAGCCAAGCCGGCCTCGCTTCAGTCCCATAGAGAAGACGCCGGTCCGTTTCCGGGCCGGCGTCTCGCGCGTGGTCTTGCGCTTTAGGTGTTGTTGCGGACGCTCCGCTTGGCCTTGTCCACGTCGGCCAGCACGTCGTGCTTCGCCTCGTTGGCCACGGAGCCGGCCTTCTCGCCTGGCGTCATCAGGTCGCCATTGAGCTCCCGATTCTCGCGCTCGGCCTCGGCCTGGCTGCGATGGCCGGCCTCGTTGACCGCGTCCTTGGCGTTGTCACCGAATTTCTTGAGCTCTTCCCGAAGTCCCATATGTTGTTATTAACTCCTATACTGTTGCACTGCGCCCGGTGATCAAGTTGTAAACCAGTACGATCAACGCGACGACGAGTAGAATGTGGATGAGCCCGCCTCCGATATGCGCCACTAGGCCGATCAACCAGAGAGCGAACAGAACCGAAACCACCGTCCAGAGAATTCCAGCCACGCTCTCACCTCCTCACTTAACCGCTTTATCTGAACTTACACGAAGCGTTTTGTTCCCGACGCGGAACTCTGCTAAACATTGCGAAGTCCGCATTCGAAGCGAAGGAGCATGTTTAAGATTCCGAAGGAGCGTTCTTGAGTGCGAGAGACATTGTTCCGGCTGCGCGGCCCGCTGCCCGCGGCGGGCGCGTTGCTGGGCGTGGCGCTGGGCGAAACGTACGCGCACGTTCGGCCGGGCAGCGTCTTCGCGCAACCGGTGTACCTCTTGCTCGCCCCCTTCGCGCCGGAGCGCGGCTCGCGCGCCGGTCTGCTTGCCGGGCTGGCTTGCGTCGCCCTGGGCTACGTACTGCGCGTCGGGGGCGCCAGCTATCTCGCTGCCGACGTCGTGTGGTCGCACGCGATCGAAAGCGATTCGCTCGTGATCGCGGGCCCGTTTCGCTTCGTGCGCCATCCGCTCTACCTCGGCACGCTCTTGATCCTCGCGGGCGCGGCCGTCACGCTGCCGCTGGCCGCGGTCGGCGCTGGGAGCGCACGCGCCAGCAGCGCGTGCCCGAATGATGTCATACGCGACCCGTTCTACGGGCGCAGGCGCCACACCAGTGCCAGACCGATAGCGCCGATCATGTACGGTCCGAAAGCGACCGACTCGCGCTTGCGATTGCGGCCGACGGCTACGAGTACCATGCCCAGCGAGGCGCTTGCCAACACCAGCATCGACGTCTGAATCCCGAGCAGTGCTCCGGCGAGCGCCGCCAGCTTCGCGTCGTCCCAGCCCAAGCCCCGGCCCTTGGAAGCGAACGCGATGATCGCGAACGGGACGAACGGGACGGCCGCGTCGAGTGCCAAGATCCACTCTCGTTCGACGAGCGACGAGATCAGCACCGCTCCCAGCGGTATCAGCGTGAACGCGTCGGACATCGTACCGTACGCGAGCGAACCATGCCAGCAGCCCGCGAGGGAAACGCACACGACGGCACCGAGCAGCAGCGTCTGCCAATCGGCGCCTCCGAATGAGGCGATGGCCCCGAGGATGCCGGCCGCCACGAGCAAGACGCGCATCGCCGGCCTGCGCGGCTCGGGCGATTCCTCGTCGCGCAGGACCCGCGCGCCCAGAGCGACGCTCAACTCTATGCCGAGAAACGCAGCGCAGGCGAAGACGCCGGCCGCAATCAGCGCTCCGAGCAACGACGAAAGAGCGGCGATCATCAGCGAAGAATACCCACGTGAAGAGTGTCGGCCGCGGCCCGCACGATTTAAGCCGACCTGTGACGTGCATCACATTTGGTTACGCTTCGTTAAATGCGCTTTGTGAAAAGAGCGTTAACTTGCACCATTGAACAGGTGCCATCCTGCGCTTACTGAACTACGAAGCCGCGGGAAGATATCCGACCTCGCACATCCACGCTTTATTCGTAGGTTGCGTTCATGGTTGCCTCAGACCATCAAAGAGGGCTCGTAACGGCTTTTCAAGAGCTGCTCTTCGACGATTGCGCGGCGGCGTTGACGGAATACGCGTTGGTCGCGTCGGTCTTCGGAGTGTTGATGATCGCACTGATGGTCGCGACGCAAGTTGCGGCGGGACAGAACATCACCACAACGCAAAGCGGCCTCTCTAACGAAAGCAACGCACCATGATCTATCGCGCTGCGCGTGGGAACGCGCTGCCTGAAACCGCGCTGACGCTGACGCTCGTCCTGCTGGTGTTTCTCGGCTTGGTCGAACTCGCGATGGTCGGGTTCGTGCAAGCCGAAGCCGACGGCGCCGCCTTCGTCGCCGCTCACGCCGCCGCGATGGCAAGCGATGCGGCGACCCAATCGACACGTGGTCCCGCGCATGCCAGCGGAATCTTCTCACTGATGCCCAGCGGCAACATCTCGGTGACGACGGGCACGACCGGCGGCCCGAACGGGACGGGCGAAGTGGTCGGAAACGCCTTTCGGCTCACCGCGGGGCTCTTCGCGGGGCAGAGCGTGACGCTGCGTTCGCACGTCGTCGAGCCGGTCGTCAGCGCGCCGTATTCGCCGACCTCGGCGAACCTGACGATCGTGCAGGCGCAACTGCCGAACTGTTTGACGCTCAATCCCGCGACGCCGAGCTGCTCGTCGAACGTCGGGCTTGCCACGTACGACCCCACCGATACGGCCGATCCGTATCACAACTTCGAGTGCCACCAGACGTACTACGACGCGCTCACCAACGGAACGAGCGGAACGACGGTCGGTGCGACGCCCTGGCCCGAGGAGTATCAGCCCACGACGCACGGCTCGATCAACTGGCCCAGCGTGCGCGCCAGTGGCATCTATCTCGACAACGCGGGCCACTTGGGGACGGCCCTGGCGCCGATGTACTCCTGGGATAGCGGTACGCCGTGCAGCTGAAGTCACACGAGGGCGAACGGGGCCAGACCGTCCCGTTCTGGGTCTTCGCGACGATCATCTCGCTCGCGCTCACGCTGTTCATGATGAACTACACGAACACGATACGCTGGCACATCCGCGCCCAGAACGCCGCCGACACCGCGGCGATGGCGGCGATCGCGGCCGACGCCAACCTCAACAACCAGCAAACCGTCGCGCAATATGCGCTGGCCGTCAGCGAGTACCGCATTCGCGCGATCGTCGAGTCGATGGTCAACGCCGCCAACGGTTCGACCATCAACCCGACCGGCATCATGGGCGGGGGCTTTCCGTACTGCGAGCCCTCCCAGGACGACAACGGGTACGACTGCGACAACGCCTACGACCAGGAACCCGAGTCCTACGACAAGGCCGTCGCCGACTACCAGCAGGCGCTCACCTATCTCAAGTCGCTCAAGAGCGCTGCGCCGCCGAGCCCGGTCGCGATGCCCACGGACTCGCACGGCAACCCGATCCCGTTGCCTTCCGCGCCCGCCGGCAGCGCCGCGCCCGCCGCCTTCAGCTTGGCGGCCAGCGGAACGAACTGCTGGGACAGCGGCATCGGCAAACCGATCTTCGACTGCAGCTTCTATTATACGGCGAACCCCGATCTGAGTCAGACGGGCTTAGGCTCGAACGAGTACGTGGATATCATCGCTTGCCGCAATGTGACGCAGACGGGGCCGGCCTTGTTCCACGGCCCCACCCAATTCGTCGCCGAAGGTCGCGGCGCGGCCTCGCTGCGCGCGATCACGACCACGTTCAATCCGGGCGACACGCCGGATCCGAGCCAAACGCCGAATCCCGCACCCGGCGCTACGCAGCCGCCCTTCCAACCCGTCGAGAGTTGCCCGCCGAACCTTCCCGGCAACCCGGGGCCGTGCGATCTCAGCCAAGGCTGGATGGCGACGACCCCGTACGTCGTCGACTTCTCGGGCTTGACCGTGCAGGCGACGTTCTTCGTGCCGGCTCCGGTCGCGCCGCAGGGCGGGATCAACTCGAATACCGTCGTGGCTTGCAAGCAAGGATGAAGCACGTGCAACGAGGCCAAGCCCTGTTCGAGACGGCAGCCTTTCTGCCGCTGATCCTGCTGCCGATGTTCGCGATCTATTTCTTCGCGCAGTACGGCGTCCTTCAAGAGCGCGCCGTCCAAGCCGCGCGTTTTGCGACCCTGGTCACCAACGCTTCGGGTGCGGGCAGCAATGCCTACTCGCTTACGCAGATGTACGCCGAGCTGCACCGGGAGGGTGCCGATACGGACGTCTCGATCCCCAGCTCCTCGTTCAGCTGTGCGAGCACCGCGCAGTCGGACGCGCAAAGCGCGCTGACGCAAGGTGAGCCGCTGCCCGGAGGCGGGACGGGCGCGACCTCGGCGCCGTTCTTCAACCCCGACGCCGGAACGAGCGCCGCAACGAACTGTTTGCCGGAGACGCTCGATCTGGCGAGCTCGGATGCCGACGTCGCCTCATCGTATTTCGTCGTCCAGTACACCCACGTCGAAGCGGACAAGACGGTTCAGCCGTTCGTCGCCTGGGTCACGGGTACGCCGACGAGCCACGTCCGCGCCGCCATGAGCTTCATCCGGCCGGCCTCACCGGACACGCTGATCTACTGCAGTCCCGGTTTCGCGTCCGCGGTTGCGGGCGCACTCGGCGCGATCGAGCCCGTCACCGCGGCCGGCCCGTACGCCGGCTATCAGACGCCGCCGCCGACAAGCCCGCACACCTGCTGACCGGCCGTCGCGGGCACCGAGCGCGAGTTAGTGCGGCGCGTACGGGTCGCTCGCGTAGATCACGGGGATCTGCGGGTCGATCGGTGGGATGGCGAGGCCGTACGCCTTGTTGAGCTCGTCGATGAACGCTTTGGCGATCACGGCGTAGCCCGTGTTCGACGGATGGAGGCCGTCGAGGCTGAAGAAGCCTCCGCCGTAGACGAGCGAGCAGCACTTCGGGGGATTGATCGGTATGCCGCCGGCGCTCTCGAGCGAGCCGAAGAGCGTTGCGATGTCGACCAGCGCGGCGTGGTTTTGACTGGCAGCCGCATCGATCGAAGCATTGTATGCCGCATTGAGGCTCTTGACTTGGTTCGCGACCGCGTCGCTGACGAAGTCGGTGCCGCCGGTCAGCGTCGGGGGCGGACCGGAAGCGGCCGCGGCCTGCAGCGTCTTGAAGAGCGCGTTGATCGTGAAATATCCGCCGGCTCCCAGGCCCGTCGCGGCAATCTCGGCGTTCGCGTAGCTCGTGGCGATCGCCGCGACGGTCGCGGGCGGCAGCGTCGGATTCGCCTGCGCAATCGACTGCTCGAGGAACGTCGTATAGGCGGGCTGCGGAATGAACACGGCGGCGCCCATCACGTCGACGAGGTTGGCGACCGCGACCTTGGCGCCGGCCGACTGCAGCTGCGTGATGATCGACGCGATGTCGTCGTGAATAGAGGCGGCGCTCGTCACCGGTGCCGCGCCGTTCGAGCCCGCGAACTTGAGCAGGTCGTTGGAGCCGAGCCAAACGGTGGCGACCTGCGGCCGCAACGACACCGCGGCCAAGACCTGCGGCACGCCTTGTCCGAAGGTTGCCAGCACCGGCCAAAACGTCTGGCTCTCGTCGTTGACGAGCGCGTTGAGCGCGACGAACTGCGCGGGGAGCGGCGTGCACGTCCCGATTGGGCCGGTCATGAACAGCGCCTCGTGCACCGTCTGGCCGGGAACGCCCAAATCGTAGGGTGAGAAGGTCGGGTTCTCGCGCAGCGAGAGCGCGGTCGAAAAGGTGAACGCGGGAGCTTGTTGCGTGTCGCAGTTCGTGGTGACCTGGTACGGGAAGCCGCTGGTCGTCGGCGCCAGCAGGTCGCCGACGCCCGGCGGAATCATCAACGCGAGCGGCGACCTCGTCGGATCGCTCATCGCGGTGATGTCGACGCCGTTGGCCTGTTCCCACAAGAGCGCGAAAAAGCCGTGCTCCTGCGTGCGCTGCACGGGGCCGATCTGACCGAGCGTCGGATTCGTACCGAGCACCGGCAGGTCGGCGCCCATAAGTCCGCCCGACTGCACGCCGGCGGTGAGGCTGTCGCCGATGCCGGCGATCCGGAGATTCGCGGCGGGTGCCGTCGTTGCGACGGTCGCGGGCGGAACGAGCGGATTGATCTTGTTCCCTGAACTGCTGCAGGCCGCGAGCGAGATGGCCGCGCCCAGCGCAAGGAAGGTACGCATGCGGGCGCTCACAGCGGGATCACCGACGGCGAGCCGATGCCGAACTGCAGTTGTATCTGGGCCGAATGCAGACCGCCGAGCGACGGCGCGACGTTCGTGCACGGCAGCGAGATGCAGGTCACGGCGGTGACGCCGTACGGCGAGCGGTTCGTCGCGGCGCCCCACAGCGAGTCGATCTGCACGAAGGTCCACTTGGTGAACTTGTACGATGCGCCGACGATCCAAGTCGGGACGTGCTCGGGATATGGGTCGGAGGGAAGATAGTCGATCAGCATCGAGGGCTGAAAGAAGAACGTGGTCTGTTTGCTGGCGCGATATTCGAGATACAACAGCTGGAAGAGCTGAGCGTGATTGGTTTGGTTGACGCCGGCCGGATGCACCAGCCACTGCGGTGCGATCGTGTACGTCCCGAAGATGCGCGGCGAGGAGGCGAAGGGCAGCGTCACGCCGAGCAGATACGCCTGCATCGTGCGCAGCCGGACGGTCGTTGGAAATCCGTCGAACTCGATCTGCTGCACGTCGGAGTGGCCGCCGACCGTTCCCCAACGCGCGAGATAGCTCGGCGAGATGACGATCGGAAGCTTGCCGAAGAGCGTGAACAGGTTCTGATCGACGACGCTGAGGATGTTGTTCTTCACGGTCGGATCGATGTTCGGCCTGATCGTGCCGATGGGGCTCGCGATTCCCTGAACGTAGAGCGGAACGACGCTGCCGGTAAAGCCGATCGGCGCCTCCGGCAGTTCGTAGTATCCGACTTGCAACCGCTGCGTCCGGGAGAAGCCGTAGCCGACGACCGCGTCGATGCCGCCGGGCAAGCCTGCGTTGTAGCCGGGATCGCCGTACGGGAACGTCATCGAGAAGTCGAGCGTATACGAGAGTCCCTGCGGCAAAGCGGGTTGGCGCAGCGGCGCCCGCGGCTGGCCGATCGGATTGGCTTGAGCAACCAGCGGCGAGTCCGTCTCATCGTGAAGGCGTTGCAGCGCGGCGGCTGCGGGATCGAGCAGAGCGGTCCGGAGCGCGCCGGCCTCGATGCCGTCCGCGCGCGCGAGCTGTGGTGCGAGCAACGCGAACGCGCACAGAAACGCGAAGCTCGCTGCAGACTTGCGAGTCGTAAACATTACCACGCGCTTGCGCGAGCCAGGAACAAATTTCCTCTGCTAATTTTTAGCAGGGTGCGAGCCCCGCGGTCCGGCTCCGGTTGCCGCGAGGTTACGAGGCCGGAGCGAGCGGCAAGCTTTCGAGAGAGGGGTAACGGGCCGTGAGCGCGTGCAGCATCCGGGCTGTCGCTCCCCATACATGCAAATCGCCATAGTCGAACAACCACGTGTGTACGAGCATGCGTTCGCCGTCGCGTTCGACGGGCTCGGTTCCCGGATGAAGCGCTCCCGGCGCGTAGAGCGCGGCCGCCGGGATCTCGTGGACGCTCTCGGTCTCCGAAGGATCGAAGCGGAACTCGACCGGCGGCTCCAGCACGCCGAGGAACGGAACGACGGTGACGTTGAGCGCGAGTGTCACGACCCCGTCGAGTCGCTCGACGATCCGGACACGCTCGCGCGCGACGCCGAGCTCTTCCTCGAATTCTCGCAGCGCCGCCGCGACCGGATCCGGCCCGTCCGCCGCGTCGATGAGGCCGCCCGGGAACGCGATCTGCCCCGGATTGCGACGCAGGTGTGCTGCTCGTCTGACGAACACGAGGGTCGGCGCCGGGTGGCGGATGAAGGGAATGACAACGGCGGCTTGGAGCATCCGCGCTTCTTTCTCCGAAGGGCCTCGTCGAGGACGGCGAACGTCATCGGCGTGAAACGGCTAGCTTGGGCGTTCGACCTCGCGGCCCTCGCGCTCGCGGTGGCCGTCAAGCTCGCCACGCCGCAGCAAGCCTGGGTCGAGGCGCACTATTCGAACGGCGTCTACCCGGATATCGACCGCGCGGTTCGCGGCGTCACCGGGTCCGTCCCGTTCTGCCTGGGCGACGTGTTGTTCTTCGGGTTGCTGGCGGGGCTCGCCGTCTGGGCCTGGCGACGCCGCAGCGCGGCCGGAGGCTGGCGCGCCATCGTTGCGATCCTGACGCGCACGGTCGCCGTTCTCTGCATCGTCTTCGTGTGGTTTGTCGTCTCGTGGGGCTATAATTACTCACGCGTGCCGCTGGCGGACAAGATCCCCGTTCACGCCGAGCGGACGACGCCGGCGGCGGTCTCGGCTTACGCGAACCACGTCGCCGACGAGCTCACGCGCTACGCCGTGCTCACGCACGGCGAACGGCTGAGCGACGCCGGGATGGCCGCCAGGGTGCTGCCGACGTTCACGCCGGCGATTCGGCGACTCGGGGACGTCGCGACGTTCGCGCCGCCGCGCATCAAACCGACCGTCTTCCAGCCGTTCATGGAACTCTCCGGAACGACCGGTTTCACCGATCCCTGGACGCACGAGGTGAACGTCGACGCTTCGGCGCTGCCCTTCGAGCGGCCGGCGCTGTACGCGCACGAATGGGGCCACGTGGCCGGTTTCGCCGACGAGTCGGAGGCCAATTTCATCTCGGTCGTCGCCTGCACCAACGCATCCGATCCGCTGGTCGCTTATTCCGGCTGGCTGCTCATTTGGTTCAACCTGCCGCGCGACGTGCACGTCACCCACCGGCTCGGCAGGCAGGCCTCGGCCGACGTGCGGGCAATCGTCGCGCGCTTCCGCCGTCTTATGAATCCGCAGATCGCGCGCACCCAAGCGCTTTTCTACAATCAGTACCTGCACGCCAATCACGTGAAGGCCGGCAGCGCGAGTTACCGGCTTTTCGTGCGCTGGTTGACGGGCGCCGACTTCGACCGTAACGGTCTGCCGATCGTGGCTCTGCCCCGCGCGCTATGAGACCCGGCTGCTCGGCGCGCTGCGCAAGGAGAGCACGGCGCGCGCATGGTTGCCGCCGCCGGAGCGCGCGCTGATCGCGAACTCCTCGGCCAAGGTCGAGACGATGAACAGGCCGCGGCCGCGCTCGGCGAGTTCTTCGGCCGGCAACGTGCCGTTGAGCGCGAACGCGGTGCCGCCGTCGAGGACGTGCAGCACCGGAAGCGGCGTGCTGAGGTCGAGGGCAACCTCGACGGCACCCGGCGCGTACCGCGCCGCGTTTCCGGCGAGCTCGCCGAAGACCAGTTCGGCCGCATAGACCTCCGAACTCGATGCGCGCAGCGCTTCGAGCCGTTCGCAGATCGTGTGCCGCAAACGTTGCGCCGCCTCGGAGTCGGCGGTGTCGAAGGACCAGCGCTCCATGAGACGGTCGACCTCGGGCGAGACCGCGCGCGGCCGGACCGCGATCGTCAGCACGGCGACGTCGTCGCGCGGACCGCTCGGCGAAAGCACCGCGGCGGCCAGCGCAGCCGCCACGTCGGAGCGCAAGTCTGGTTCGCGTCCTAGGGCCTCGAGCAGCCGGCGGTCGCCTTCTTCGGAATTGCGCGTCGCCTCGATCAACCCGTCGGTGTAGAGCGCGAGGAGCTCTCCTGCCTGCAGGCGGCTCGAGCCGGTCGCGGTCGCTTTGTGCCGGCCGCGCAAACCGAGGGGCGCCCCCACGGCGTCGTCGAGCCGTTCGATGCGAGCGTCGTGGTGGCGCAGGAGCGGCGCGGGATGTCCGGCTGATGCGTACGTAAAGCTGAGCTCGACCGGGTCGAGCAGGCCGACGAACGCGGTCACGAACCCGCCCTCGCACTCGCTGCGATACGCGCGGTCTGCCGTTTCTAGAATCGTTGCGGGGTCTGCCAACAGCAGGGCCGTGCCGCGGATGACCTGGCGGATCTTAGTCATCCGGACCGCGGCTTCGAGCCCGCTGCCGGCGACGTCGCCGATCGAGACCATCAATCGCCCGTCGGGAAGGCGCAGCGCGTCGTACCAGTCGCCGCCGATGAGCGCCTCGCTCCGGCCCGCCTCGTAATATCCGCACAACGTCAGGCCCGGGACGCTCGGGAGCGACGCCGGTAGCGAGGCATTCTGCAGGGCCAGCGCAACCCGGTGCTCGCGCTCGTAGATTTGCGCGTTCTCGAGCGCGAGCCCGGCTCGAACGGCGAGTTCCTGGAGTAAGGGCAGATCCTCTTCCGCCAATGTCTCGCGCGATCCGAGCGAGACGATCAGGAGGGTACCCATGACGCGTCCGGCCACCACGATCGGGACGTTCATCCCCGAGCCGAGGCCGCAGCCCTCGATCGTTTCCCAATACTCGGGCCGGACGACGCGCCGGACCTGGGCGACGTCGTGCTTCGCGATCCCGTGCTGGCCGGTGCGGCAATGCTCCGGCGTCCCGCGGTTGCCTTCGGAATTGTGATAGCATGCGCCGCGCAGCCGTTCGATCAGCGGCTTCTTGGCTGGGTCGATGTGCCGTACCGCGAGCGTTCGAATTTGCTCTCCGTCTTCGCGCACGTTGATCGCGGCCCAGTCCCCGAACCTCGGAACGACGAGCTCCAGCAGCACGTCGAGGGTCGTGGTGAGGTCGAGCGAGCGGGAAAGCGCTTCGCTCGCTCGCGCGACGAAGCGCAGCGCGTCTTCGGCGCCTTTGCGGTGGTTGATGTCGATCGCCGTGCCGAGCCAGCGCACTAGCGTGCCGAAGGCGTCACAGATCGGCTCGTAGCGCAGCAGATGCCAGCGATACGCGCCGTCGGTGCCGCGCAGGCGCAGCTCCAGCTCGCAGCGTTCGTACCCCGCCCAGGTGCGCTCGAGCCGCCGCCAATCCGCGGGGTGAACGACGCCGCTCCAATCCTCCCGGCCCTGGGGCGGCGCGCTGCCGAAGTACTCTTGGCAGCGCCGGTTGGCATAGAGCGTCTCGCCCTCGGGGTCGACGATCCAGACCAGCTGCGGGAGCGCCTCGGCTAAGATGCGGTAGCGTGCTTCGCTCTCGCGCAACGCTTGGGTCGCACGCTTTTGCGAGCTCAGATCGAGCGCGTAACAGACCTCGTTGTAGTCGGCGCCCGGGATGCGGGCGGCGCCGACCAGGACGGGAACGCGGCTGCCGTCCTTGCGGTAGTACTCCTTCTCGAATGGCGCGCAGACGTCGTTCGCCCGAACTTCCTCGAAGGCGCGGGCCGTCGCGGTCGACCACTCCGGTGGCGTGAGCTCCCCGAGGCGCAACTCGCCGCGAGCGACGTCTTCCTGGCGGTAGCCGACCATCCGCAAGAAGGCGTCGTTGGCTTCGGTGATCGTGTGGGTGTGATCGGCGGTGAACACACCGATCACATTCGAGTCGACCAGGCGGCGGAACCGAGTCTCGCTTTCGTGGCGCTCCGACTCGGCGCGCTTGCGCTCGGTCAGATCGAGCACGTACCCGAGCACCTCGTCGCTTCCCGGAATGCGCGCGATGCCGGTGAGCACGGGGACGCGGCTCCCGTCCTTCTTGAAATATTCGCTTTCGAAGGGCGCGCACGTGCCTCGCGTGTGCGTCTCGTGCACGGCCTCTTGCGAGACGGCCATGAACTCCGGCGGCGTGATCTCCTGCCAGCGAACGCGGCCTGCTTCGACGTCGCTCTGATCGTACCCGATCGTGCGCAAGAACGTGTCGTTCGCCGCGAAGAGCAAGCCGTCGAGGTCGGCGCGGAAGATACCGAGCACGTCGGCGTCCATCAGACGTTGCAAGCGCAGCTGGCTCAGACTCTGCGCCGATTGCGCCGACCTGCGGTCATCGATGTCGGTGCAGATGCCGACCCACGACTGCAAGCGCCCCTCTGCGTCGAGCAGGGGCGATCCGTGCAGCAACATCCAGCGAAACGTGCCGCCGGCACTGCGGACGCGCGCTTCGAGATCGTACGGCTCGAGCTTGAGCGCGGCTTCCTGCAGTCGAGCGATGGCGGGCGCGCAATCGTCAGGATGGAGCACTCCGATCCAGCCGGCGCCGAAGGCCTCCGATGCATCGAGGCCGGTGTAGACCGACCAGCGCCGGTTGACGTATCGCAGCTGCCCATCTTGGTCGGCGATCCAAACTAGTTGGGGGAGCGCGTCGAGCAAGGCGCCCGCATGGACAAGCGCCTGCAGACCGGGGACCATCGCCTCGACCGAGCCGACCGTGCCGCTACCCATCCTCTTCCTCGTACGACGCGACGAAGCTCGTTGGCCTGCAAGCCGTGCGAGGCGCCTCAAAAGCTGATGTCGGCAAACGCATGCTCGCATGCTTTCGCAAAACGGCGGCCGCTGAGCTCGCCCGATGCTGCCGCTTACACGCTCGCAACGGTGTAGAATCAAGAGGTTCTTGCCCAAGCCTTCGAGGAGATCGAGCTTGTTCACGATCCAGACGCAGATCGACTGTTATCTGCTCCCCGAAGACGGTGCTGCCGCCCGCGCCGTCTTCTTGCAGCATCTCAAGGACCCGTACGAGATGTGGATCATCGCCTACAGCTTCACGCTCGTGCCGATGATCGACGAGATCATCGCCAACAACCAGGTAGGCGACCCGTACCACATCTACGTCGATCTCAGCCAGTCCAGCGGTAAGGCCGAGAAGCCGCAGCTGCAGCGGCTGGTCGATGCCGGCGTCGAGGTCACGATCGGAACTTCGCCGGCCGGCACCGCCTACATCACGCACACCAAGGGGATCTGCTGCAACGACTCCCCGCCGTGGTGCTGGGAGGGTTCGGTCAACTTCTCGGCCTCGGGTTGGCTGCAGGTCAATACCGCGATGTTCTTCCACTCGACGCAGTGGCGCGACGAATTCGTCCAACAGTTCAACACGCTGCGCGACTACGCATGGACCAACTTGCGGCAGTACCAGCTATTGAAGGAGCCGCCCACGGGCGTGACCATCGGTCCGACGACCGATAGTGCCGGCAGCTCGATCCCAGGCTTCGCGCCGACCGGCAAGGCTTCGACCAAGAAGACCAGCTCGAAGAAAGCTGCCGGGAAGAACGTGACGGCGACGCGCGCCCCGGCCAAAAAGGCCGCCCCGAAGAAGAGTGCGGCGCGTCCCGCCGCCACCGGACGGTGAACCAAAAGAAGAAGCGCTAGACGGTACACTAGGGAAGCGGAAACTCGGCGCGAAGGCGCGCCGAATGCTGCTTGCACTCGTGCTCCTGGCAAACCTGGGCCTCGTTCCGCCGGTCAGCGCGGCGCCGGTCGATTTGGTGTTGACCGCTTCCGACGGGGTGAAAGTCTTCGCCCAATCCTATGCGGCGGCCAATCCGAACGCGCCGCTCATTTTGCTCTTCCATCAAGCCGGTTCGAACAAGAGCGAGTACGCGCCGATCGCGCCGCAGCTCGTCAAACTGGGCTACAACGCGCTCGCCATCGATCAACGCGCGGGCGGCGACATGTACCAGCCGCCGAATCAGACGGTCGCGCAGCTGGGCCGCAGCACGCCTTACCGCGACGTGCTGACCGACATGGAGGCGGCGCAGGCCTGGGCGGAGCGCACGCACCCGCACGTGCCGGTCTACGTTTGGGGCAGCAGCTATTCGGCCGCGCTCGTTTTTCCGCTCGCGGCGAAACATCCGCGCGAGGTCGCCGCGGTGCTGGCGTTCTCGCCGGGCGAGTATCTCGACGACAAGTCGAGCGTGCGCGCCGCGGCCCGGCACGTGACCGTCCCGGTCTTCATCGACTCGGGCAGCGACCCGCAGGAGGTCGCGAGCGCGCGCGTGATCTTCGCGGCCGTCGCCTCGAAGCAGAAGGTGGAGTACGTTCCCAAGGCGGGCATTCACGGCTCGTCGACGTTGCGGACCGATCGCGATCCGGCCGGCGCCGACGAGAATTGGCAAGCGGTCAGCGCGTTTCTGAGGAGGCTTCCCATACAACCGTGAAGCCGACTCGGCCCGCGCTCGGCGGGGCGACGACGTCGAAGCGCACCGCGCCGCGGGCGCGGCCCGAGCGCGCGACCAGCTCGTAGCTCCCCAGGCGCAGCGGCCCAGAGGTAATCGCCGCCGCGCGCGACCAGCGGATGCCCGTTGAGCGCGAGCGCCGGCGGCGCACCGGGCGCGCCGGCGATCTCGGGTTTGAGGTGCTGGGCTCCGCCGCCCGCGTGATACGCGAGGCGGTCGCCGTCGCGTGGGAAGAGGATCCGCGTCCCGAGCGCCGTCCACTACGGCTGATGAACCAGCCGCGGATCGTAGAGCGAGCCGGGCGCCCGCGCGGGAGCGCGTGTGTAGCGCGCCTGGTCGCCGGCGTCGAGATATTCCGCGACGACCGCGCCGTGGCCGGCGGCGACGGCGCAATTGCAGTACGAGCCCGAAGAGTTCGGGCGCACCGCGGCCACCCAGCTGAGCGTCTCTTCGAAATAAGTCTGTCGCGAAGCCGAGGGCCGCGCTCGGCGCGCAAAGAAAACAACGAGCCCCACGGGTATTCCTTTGCCCTCAAGGAGGCGCGTATGGCCGACGAGATCCGCCGGGTCGAGCATTACACGCTGGATATCGAGAACAAAGCCGGCTCGGCCGCGCGCGTCCTCGAGGTCCTGCGTGACATGCGGGTCAATCTGATCGCGCTTTGGGGCTACGCGATCGAACGCGGCGTCGCCGCGCTCGAGGTGATACCGGAAGACACCGCGGCGTTTATCGCGGCTGCCAAGAGCGCCGGGCTCACGCTGGGCGAACCGAAGAGCGCATTCTACGTGACGGGGACGGATCGTTTGGGCGCGGTCGCCGAAACGCTGACGCAACTCGCCCTAGCGAAGATCAACGTCGGCGCGGTGCAGGCGGTCTCCGACAGCCGCGGATTCTTCGGTGCGGTCATCTACGTCGCGCCAAGCGACGTGGAAAAGGCGCAAGCGCACTTGCGCGCGCCCGACGCTCGGGCGGCCCACCGAAAGGCCTGAACGCCCCGCAAGGGCTCGGAAAAAGCCTCGTTACTGGGCGCTCGCTCCTCGGTAGACAGACCGAGTCGCCGCTTCGTCCTGCTCTCGGTGCGCCGCGGCGCTTCCGGGAAAGCGTAAGCCGGCACCAAAGGCGCGAGCGATGTCTGTGTCGATCGTTTCGATGACCGGCAACGTCAGGACGTCGGCCTGACGGGTCAGTACATTCTCGATCGCCGCTCCGTGCGCGCGAAGCTCGATGGCGCGCGCTCCACGTGCGACGAGGGTTACGTCGTGACCGGCACGTGCCAGGCACACGCCGTATACGGTGCCTTGAACGCCTGCACCGAAGACGAGCACCTTCAACTTGCGAGCCTCCGTTGCCCCGCCAAAGGAACCCAGCCGCGCGAGCACCTTTAGCCCAAATCCTCGCGGCGGATTCGCGTGAACTCGGCCTTGAGGGTGGGCAGCTCGACGAGCCGCGCCGTCGCCGCGTCGAAGTTGCGCTCGCGCGTGCGGTGGGTGAGGATGACGATGTCGGTCTCGTTTTCCGCATCGCCCGGCCCTTGCTGGAGCATCGCGTCGATCGAGATCCCCGAGTCCGCCAAGGTGCGCGCGATGTCGGCCAGCACGCCGACCTGGTCCTTGACGCGCACGCGCAGATAATACGAGGTCTCGACCTCGCCCATGGGCAGGATCGGGACGTCGCTCAGCGCGTCGGGCTGGAAGGCGAGGTGCGGGACGCGCTCCTCGGGCTCGGCGCGCATCAGGCGCGTCACGTCGATGACGTCGGCCAGCACGGCGGAAGCCGTCGGTTCGGAGCCGGCGCCCGCGCCGTAATACAAGGTCACGCCGGCCGCGTCGCCTTTGATCAGGATCGCGTTCATCGCGCCTTCGACGCTTGCGATCAGGCGCTGCGAAGGGATCAGCGTCGGGTGCACGCGCAGCTCGATCCCCTCGCGCGTGCGGCGCGTGATGCCCAGCAGCTTGATGCGGTAGCCGAGCTCCTCGGCGTACTTGATGTCGGCTTGGGAGAGCTTGGAGATACCCTCGATGTAGGCGCGCTCGAACTGGACCGGGATGCCGAAGCCGATCGCCGAGAGCAGCGTGAGCTTGTGGGCCGCGTCGACGCCATCCACGTCGAAGGTCGGATCGGTCTCAGCGTAGCCCAGGCGCTGCGCGTCCGCCAGCGCCGCGTCGAACGACAGCCCCTTGGCCCGCATCTCCGAGAGGATGTAGTTGCTCGTGCCGTTGATGATGCCGGCGATCCACTCGATGCGGTTGGCCGCGAGCCCTTCGCGCAGGGCCTTGATCGTGGGAATACAGCCGGAGACGGCCCCTTCGAAGGCGACCATCACGCCGTGCTTACGCGCCGCGGCGAAGATCTCGTTGCCGTGCAGCGCGAGCAGCGCTTTGTTCGCGGTGACGACGTGCTTGCCGCTTTCGATCGCGCGCAAAACTGCCTCGCGCGCCACGCTCGTCCCGCCGATCACCTCGACGACGATGTCGATCTCCGGGTCGGTCACGGCTTGGACGACGTCGCTGACGAGCGGCACGCCCGGGCCTACGACGTCGCGTGCGCGTGCGAGATTGCGCGCACCGACCCAAGCGATCTCGAGCCGGCGGCCGGCCCGCCGCGTAATCTCCTCGCGATTGCGCTCGAGCACGCGAAACGTTCCGCTGCCGACCGTACCGATGCCGAGCAACCCTAATTTTACCGGTTTCATCGACGGCGCTCTTCCGTGCGCGACGAAGGCCTTCATGCCGGCGCATCCTGCGTGCCGGAAGTGACGGCCGTGCTTCTCGGCGTAGCAGGCTCGAAGCTGGTTCGACACCGACCGCCTGCGGAGCTTATCCGGGCACGTTTTAGCTCGCCGGAGTCGACTACGTGTCGAGGATGCGGTTGATCTCGGCTAAGAACGCGTCGCCGAAGGCGACGAGCTTCTTGTCACCCACGCCGGAGATGCCGCGCAGCTGGGTCGCGTTGCGCGGCAGCTCGCGCGCCATCGCGCGCAGCGTCGTGTCTGGAAAGATCACGTATGCCGGCACGTCGCGCTCGTCGGCGATGCGTTTGCGCAGCGCGCGCAACAGTTCGAACGCGCCGTTCTCGTCAGGCGAAGCGGCGTCGCGGCGAACCGTGGCGCGTTCGGGCGCGGTGCCGCGGCGGCGACCGGCGGCCGCGCGCGGCGGCGCTGCGGCCGGAGCCGGCAACATCACCGGCGCGCGCTCCGCGAGCACGCTGCGTCCGCTCTGGGTCAGCTCGAGGACGCTGATCGAACCTGGAGTTTGGCGTAAGAACCCGGCCCGCACGAGTTCGCGCCCGATCCCTAGCCAGCGCTCGCGCGTAAGCTCCTTGCCGATGCCGAACGTGGAGAGATAGTCGTGCTCCCAGCGGCGCACGTTGTCGGTCTCGCGTCCGAGCAGCACGTCGACGACATGGTGCAGGCCGACGCCGAAGCCGCGCTGCCGGATACGCACGACGCAGGACAAGAACTTTTGCGCGGGTAGGGTCTCGTCGACGAGCCTGCGCGGCTCGAGGCAGTTGTCGCACGCGTCGCACGCGCCTCCGAATGTCTCGCCGAAATATGCAAGCAGCGCGCGGCGCCGGCAGTCGGAGCGCTCCGCGTAGTCGACCATCTGGCGCAGTTGCCGGAGCGCCAGTGCGCGCTCGGCCTCGGCCGACTTCTCCTCGATGAACCCGCGCTGCTTGGCGACGTCGCCGGCGCTGAAGAAGAGCAGGCAGTCCGCGGGCAACCCGTCGCGTCCGGCCCGGCCCGTCTCCTGATAGTAGCCTTCGAGGTTCTTCGGAAGGTCGTAGTGCACGACGAAACGGACGTTGGGCTTGTCGATACCCATGCCGAAGGCGACCGTCGCGCAGATGACGCGCACGTCGTCGCGCACGAAGCGCTCCTGGTTGCGGGCGCGTTCGGCCGGTCCGAGCCCGGCGTGATAGGGCAGGGCCGGAACGCCGTCGGCCGTCAACTTGCCGGCCAGCTCCTCCGCGCCGCGCCGGCTGCTCGTATAGACGATCCCGCTCTCGGGCGCACGGGCCCGCACGAAGCCGAGCAACGTGCGGTACGTGTCGCGCTTGGGCGCGACCCGATAGGTGAGGTTGGGCCGGTTGAAGCTCGCTTCATAGCAGCGCGGGTCGCGCAGGCCGAGCAGCTCGAGAATGTCTTGCCGGACGCGGTCGGTCGCGGTTGCCGTCAGGGCAAGCAGGGGCACCCTGGGAAAAGCGGCCCGCAGCTCGGCGAGGCGGCGGTACTCGGGCCGGAAGTCGTGCCCCCACTCGCTGATGCAGTGCGCTTCGTCGATGGCGACCCGGGCGACGTTCCAGCCGGCGAGCTCGTCGCGGACGTGGGGCAGCGCGAGCCGCTCCGGCGCCAGGTAGAGCAGGTGGAACTCGCCGCGTTCGAGCCCCCGCTGGCGGCGGCGCACTTCCTCGAGCTCGAGCGATGAGTTAAGAAAGGTCGCCGGGATCCCGGCGGCCAGCAGGCCGTCGACCTGATCCTTCATGAGCGCGATCAGAGGCGAGACGACGACGGTCAGGCCGGCGCGCATGACGGCTGGAAGCTGATAGCAGAGCGACTTGCCACCCCCTGTCGGCAGCAGGGCGAAGACGTCTCGACCGGCGAGCACGTCGCCGACGATCGCCTCCTGCAGCGGCCGAAAGCTCTGGAAGCCGAAGAATTTCTCGAGCGCCGCGAGTGGCGCAAGGTCGCAAGGGTTGGTCACCAGCTCCGCGGCTTCGCCTTCGCCGACGGCATTCATGCACTCGACCACGCTCGTGAAATCACGAGCAGCATCTCGTCAGCTCGGGCGGCCGGTGTCAAAAAGTGTGATGGGCTGCCGATACCTGTGAGTATGATCATGCCCAAGCGCGGGGACGACATCACCCGCACGATCAGCCTCGAATCGTTGCGCAACGTGCCGCTATTCCGCGATTTTGACATGGCAGAGCTCGCCGAAGTCGCCCAGCTCGTCACGACCCGGCGCTTCGCGAAGCACCAGACGATCTTCCGCGAAGGCGACCCCGGCCAGACGTTCTACCTGATCCTGGGAGGCTCGGTCGCGATCGTCCGCATCGCCGCCGACGGCCGGGAGACGATCCTCTCGATCCTCAAGGAGCGCGACTTCTTCGGCGAGATGAGCATCTTCGACACGTCGGTGCGTGCCGCGAGCGTGCGCACCTTGACCGACGTCGAAGTCGGCGTGATCGAGCGCGACGATTTCCTCGCGCTGATCGACCGCAGCCCGCGCATCGGCCGGTTGCTGGTCATCTCGCTCTCCGAGCGTCTGCGCGCGGCCAACAAGATGATCGCCGCCGCCACCTCGCAAGACATCCGCTCCCGCCTGGCTTCGGTTCTGCTCAACCTCATGCAGAACTTCGGCGAGCCCGTGAGCAACGGCACCCGGATCAGCCTGCGCCTGACCAATCAAGAGATGGCCAACATGATCGGGACGACGCGCGAGACGGTGAACCGGACCCTCAACCGCTTCTGGGACGAGCACGTGATCGACATGCGCACCTCGCACGTCGTCATCGTCGACCCCGAAAAGCTCCGCGGGATGGTCTCGTAGCGAGCGTTTCTCACACGTCGAGCACGATCGGGACGTTGCGCGGCTCGTAACGCGCCGTGCAGATCGAGGCGTTCACGAAGGTCGTGCCGTCGCGCTCGAGCCTTCCGTAGCCCTCGTGGATGTGTCCGAACAGATGGACTCGCGGCGCGAGCTGGGCAACTCGCCGCAGCAGGTCTTCATCGCCGACGTGCTCGCCGCGAGCTTCGTCGAGGACGCCGTGCGGCGGGCCGTGGGTTATCAGGATCTCGGTGCCGGGCGGAATCAGCGCCCACTTCGCGGCTAATGCCGGCCCTCGGTCGAGGTTGAAGGCCCAGTCGAAGAAGCGCGGCTGCCAGGGCGAGCCGTAGAAGCTGCGCCCCTCGAGAACGGTCCCGGAATCCTCGAGATAGACGATGCCCTCGAGCAGCCTTCGCGCCTTCGCCGGCTCGCGCTCGAAGAGCCAGTCGTGATTGCCGGCGACCAGCACCTTGTGCGCGTGGGGCAGCGCGCGGAACCAGGCCACGAACGGCTCGATCTCGCGCGGCGTCCCGTGCATGCTGAAATCGCCGGCGTGTGCGACCACGTCGCCGTCGGGGACGGCGATGCGTTCGTGGAACGCGTGCGTGTCAGAGAGCACGACGAGGCGCATGCCGGGGTCCTTCCTGGGAACGCGTGGTTCGCCTGCGAAGAGACGAGCATGGGGATTACCGTCGTGCGCGCGCGGCCGGCGGACTTGCCGCAAGCGAGCGCCATCGTGGATGAGTACTGCGATGCGATCGGCGTCGTCGTTCGCGACACGACGCTGCTGCCGTACTTCGAAGCGGGGAGCGGCCTCTGGGTCGCTCGCGAGGACGGCGACGCGGTCGGCTGCATCGCGCTCCGTCCGCTTCCGGCGATCGAGGACGCTTGCGAGGTGAAGCGGCTCTACGTTCGTCCGGCGCAGCGCGGGCGCGGCATCGCCGATCTGTTGCTCGCGGCGCTGCACGAGTATGCCGCTGCGAGCGGCTACACGACGGCGTATCTGGATACGAAGGACGACCTGCTGGTTGCGATCCTCTTTTACGAGAACCGCGGCTACGTGCGCTGCGCGCGCTACAACGACAATCCGCAGGCAACGGTCTTCATGCGGCGCGATCTGCCCTCCGCGCCCAAAGCGCTCTAGGAACGAAGGACTCCGCGCGTGCGATTCCTGCCGATCCGGCTCGCAAATGATCGCTGTCGATCTTACCGGGGTGAGTGCTGCCTTTAGACCAGGCGTTTGAGCGGGCGGCGCTTCCAGAACGCGTAGTAGTAGATGAGTTGGAAGGCCAAACCTGCGAAGAAGGCGGCCGGGTAGCCGTACCAGACGCCGTCGAGACCCATGCGCTGCATCAGCGCGTAGGCGACCGGGACCTCGACGCCCCAGATCGAGAGAATGGAGAGCAGCGTCGGCCAGACGACGTCGCCGCTGGCCAGCATTGTTCCGGCCAGGACGCGCGCGTTGCCGTAAATCGGATAACTCCACAGCGTGATCATCAGCAGGCTGTGCGCGATCGCGACGGTCTGCGGCTGGCGGATGAAGAGCGAGATCAGATCGACGCTGAACAGAT
Source organism: Vulcanimicrobiaceae bacterium (assembly GCA_052267165.1). Classification (GTDB taxonomy): domain Bacteria; phylum Vulcanimicrobiota; class Vulcanimicrobiia; order Vulcanimicrobiales; family Vulcanimicrobiaceae; genus CAWICD01. The sequence continues at coordinate 123,272 of JBKQHO010000022.1, forward strand.
AGCCGAGCGTGACCAGCACGCCTTCGACGATGTAGTTGAGGACCACGGCCGAACGCACGATCTTGGGAATGCGCTCGAGCCGCCCGGCGCCGATCGCCGTCGCGCTGAAGATCGAGGCGCCGATGCCGATGCTGACCGCGGGAAACTGAACGTAGCTCGCGACCTGGTTGACCGCGCCGTACGCGGCCGTCGCGGTCGAGCCGAAGTGATTGACGAAGAAGAGCACGGCGACCTCGGAGAGCGAGATCATGACGAGGTTGACGGCCGAGGGAAGGCCGAGACGCACGACCTTGGCCGCAATGTCCCAGCGCACGCGCATCCCCGCAAGCATCGCCGCGTCGAGCGCGAGGGGATGGTTCGTGCGCCCGAGGTAGATCAGCAAACCCGCGAAGGCGCCGCCCGTCGAAAGCACGACGGCGACCGCGGCGCCGTTGGTTCCCAGACGCGGTAAGCCGAGCCAGCCCAAAATGAACGCCGGCGTCAGCAGCATGCTCAGCGTGGTGCTGGCGATCAGCGAGAAGAAGGGCGTGCGCGCGTCGCCTGTTCCGCGCAGAAACGTCGTGTAGATCAGATAGCCGAAGAGGATCGGCAGCGTGAAGAAGGTGATGCGCGAGTAGCTCGCCGCGATCTGCAGGATGTCGCTCGGCGTTCCGATCGCGGCCAGCATCAGCTCGGTGAAGGTTCCGCCGAGGATGCCGACGACCGCCCCCAGCCCGAGCGCGAGCGCCAGCGTCGTGCCGGCGATTTGCTTCACTTTCGCCGCATCGCGCGCGCCGTATGCTTGCCCGATGAGCACGGTGCTGCCGCTGCCCAGTCCGATCACGAACGAGATCAGAAAGAACACGATCGGGAAGATCGAGGAGACGGCCGCGAGCGAGCGGACCCCAACGAGCCTTCCGACATAGATGCTGTTGAGCGTCGAGCCGAGCGACTGCAGCACGTTGCTGAGCATCAGCGGCACGAGAAAGATCAGCAGCGACTGCCAGATCGGACGCGCGTCGCTGAGCGCGGGTGAAGCGCGTTTCGGGGCGCTGCTCAAGTGCGCGGCGCGACCAGCAGCGTCCGCGCGTTGGTGTACCAAACCAAGCCGGGCGGCGCGCCCTGTTGCCGGCGCACGTACTTGCGTTCGGTGTAGTCGACCGCGACTTTCTCCGAAGCGCGGGCCTTACTATGGTACGCGGCCAGCCCCGCCGCCGCGTGCAATTCGTCGTCGCTCGGTAAGCGCTGCGAGTCGATGCGCAGCACGACGTGCGCGCCCGGCGTCGCGCGCGCATGGAACCAGAGATCGTTCGGACGCGCGACCCGGAAGGTCAGCTCGGCGTTGTTGCGAGGCGAGCGTCCCACGTAGACGCGCGCGTCGCCGGCGAGCGGAAACTCGAGCGCGGCGCGCCCCTCGTCGCGCGCCGGCCGGGTCGCCGCGCCCCCGCGCGTGCCGGCCTTGCGGCGTTCGAGCCGGTCGACGGCTTCGGCGAGATCGTCGAGCGTCTCGGGCTCGGCGCGCTCCAGCTCCCACAGCAGCTCCTCGCCGTACGCGCTTTCACCTTCGAGCTGCGCCAGCCGCTGCTCGAGGTGGCGGCGCCGTCCGACGGCTTTCTTGTAGCGCTTGAAGATCGCAGCCGCGTTCGCTTTCGCGTCGAGCGCGGGGTCGAGCTCGATGCGCATTTCGGGCTGGCTCGGCGGCGCGAAGCTCGTCGCGCCGGCGGGGACTTCTGCGAGGTGTGCGTACAGCAGGTCGCCCGCGTTGCGCAGAGCCTCGGTGCTCTGCACGTCGGCGCGCTCGCGCTGGAGCGCGCTGCGTTCGGTGGCGAGCGCCCCGACCCGGCGCTCGACCCGCGTTCGCAGCGACCCGCGGCGCGCTGCGAAGGCCTGCGCGGCGCGCGCTCGCCCCTGCGCGTCGAGCAATCCGCCCAGCAGCGGGAGCAGCGCGCGCTCGCGCCGTACCTCGAGCGCGCTGAACTGAAGGAGAGGAATCACGTGCACTTGGACGACTTGCCCGCCGCCGCCGTAGACGAACACGTCGCCGAGCGTGCCGGGCTCGCCGTCGCTCGCCTCCACCAGCGCCCGCGCTCGTTCGACGACGCGGCTTGCCAGCGCGGCCGAGCCGGTGCCAAGCTCGGCCGCCTCGGCGACGAACGACTCGGCCGGCAAGCGCGGAAGCAGCGGGACCGCGCCGCGTAAGGCGCGGATCGCTCGCTCGCGCGCCCCGAGCTCGCCGGCCGCCAGCGCGGCGAAGGCCTCGAGCGGGTCGGTCTCGGCGGGTGGGCTCGGCAAGGGCGGCGGCTCGTATTCTTCACCGACGACGGTCGCGCGCCGGCCCGCGGAGCCGCGCGGAAACTCCTTGGCCGCGGCGATCACGCCGTCGTCTTTCAGGAGCACGAGGTTCCCGAAACGCGGCGTCAGCTCGACGACGAGCCGGTAGCGGCTGGCGACCCCGAAGCGCGAACGCGCCGCCAAGTCGATGGCGATCAGCCGGTCGCCGTGCCGCCCGCGCACGCGTTCGATGCGCAGCCCCTCGAGCACGTCGGCGAACGCGCGCGGCCAGCCCGCGGCGCGTTCCAGCGGCAGCTCGGGTTCGAGCGTTAGCAGCGGCGTCGGCCCGAACGGGTCGAGCGCGAGCGTGCCGCGCGGCACCCGCAGCCCGAAGCGGCCGCCGGCAAGCATGCCCGCGGAGCGCACGCGCGCGCCGCGCAGCTCGCGTTCGAGCTCGGCGGCGAGCCGCCGCACGATCAGCCAATCGGTGAGCACCGGGTTGTGTTATGCGTGCGGCGTCAGCGAAACTTCCGTTGCAGCGAGAACGAGAAGCCGTTGCTGCCGGAGATCGGCTGCGAGGCGTTCACCGCGGGATCCCCCGCTACGAGATTCGTCGGCGCGTTGACGAACTGTTGCGCGTTCGGCTGATTGAAGAACGTGAGCAGCACGGCCGTAGCCGGATTGGGCGACGCGCGCAGCCCGATGGTCGTGCGCTGCGGGTAGTTGAACGTCTCCGAGTAGATGACGTCCACGTTCTTCATGAGCGCCTTGCGCGCGCCGAGGCCGATCCCCGCCGACGGGTCGTAACCGAGCGAGAGCGAGCTCAGCCCGATGGCGCTTCCGACGTGCGCGCCGAGCGGCTCGAGAATGTTGCGCGTGAACATGCCGCTCAGCTGGCCGGCGGCGATGTTGCCGATCACGTTCCCGTTGTTCTGCTGACTCTGCGTCATCGCCACGCCTTGGACCGCGCCGAGGTTCTGCAGCCCGGCGAGCAGGCCGACGATCTGCTCGCGGGTATACGGCGGATCCGATTGAAGCGCGACGTTCATCTGCGTCGCGGGGCCGGTCACGTGAAGATCGACTTGTGTGGGCGGATCGGGGATCGAGGTGGTCGCGTAGGCATTGACGCGCGGCACCAAACCGAGTGCCGCCGTGAACGCCACGGTGCTGTCGGGGCCGAGGATGAACGTGCGGTAGAAATCGAGCGTTCCGTCCGTCGCGAGAAAGCGGCCGGACAAACTTGGATCGTCCAACGTCCCGCCGACGCGGACTGCGCCCTGCGCGCCGATGTCGACTTGCCCGCTCTGGATGCGCACGTCGCGTTGGGCGCTGACTTGCAGCTTGAGGGCCACGTCGGGCAGGTTGGGGGTCGCGGCGGGGCTTGGGCCGGACGCGCCGAGTACGGCGCTGAGCGGGATGCGAGTGTCGTTGAAGGTGAGGTTGCCGACCAGATTTGCTTCGCTGGCAGGTGACTTCGACAGCGTGAGCTGGCCGTCGACCGCGCCCTTGAAATAAGCCGGCAAGTCCAAACCGGCACGCGTCGCCGTGGCGACGAGACTGAAGGTCAGGTCGCGGCCGGGGGCGCGCAAACTCGGCACGAAGGCGCTCGCGTGCAAGGCGATCGTGCCGCCGCCGACGTCGACGTGCGCGTCGTGGAGGCTTGCGCTCGTCCCCTGGAAGGTGAGCTGCGCGGTTCCGCTGGTCAGCTTAGCCGTTTCCTGCGGGCTCGAAAACGACAGATCGACGAGCGCGAGCGTGCCGTTGAGGGCGGGCTGCGCGAGCGTGCCGAGCAACCCGATCCGACCCGAGAGCAGCCCGCCCAGGTCGGTGCCCTTGGGCAGCAGCGGCGCGAACTGCGCGAGGTCGACTGCGGCGGCGTTCAACTCGAGGTTGACCGGTGCAGTCGGCGGTCCGACTCCGGGCACGGGCGCAAGCTCGAGCGGCGCGCGCCCGTCCGCCCTGATCTGGCCCTTCGTCAGGTCGAATTCGGCGGTTTCCAGGGTAACGAGCGCCGGCGTGGCGTCGAGCGCGGCATGCGCGTGCGGCAACGTGTAGCCGCGATAGCTCAGCGCGTCGAGCGTGAGATCGTCGTGCACGCGTGGCTGGCGTGGGGTCCCACTGAGCTGCGCTTTGGTGTGGGCCGAGCCGCGGATACCGTCGGGCGCGGGCTTTCCCGTCAGGGTCTTATAGAGTCCGGCGACGTCGGGAACGTCGGCTTGCAGGTCGAGAGCGACCGCGTCGGTCGGGCGCAGGCCGAATGTGCCGGAGCCCTCGACGTCGAGCCCGGCGAGCGCGAGCGAGGCCGAGCCGACCGTGACCCGGTCGTTCTGCGCGGTGGTCTGCAGGCTCAAGCGCTCGATGGGCACGCGTCCGAAGCGCCCGCCGGCGACCGAGCCCTGTAAGCCGAAGGCCAGTGCCGGATAGTGCCCGTGAAGCGTCGCCTCACCGTTAAGGCTGCCGGCGATCGGCTGCCGCAGCCCCAAGGCCGGCAGCCAGGTGCCTAAATCGACGTGCTCCGCTCGCGTGGTCAACGCCAGCGCGCTGCGTCGGAGGGTGTCGTTCAACGGAGCGGCTCCTGGCAATTGGACCGTTCCATTTACACTGAACTCACCAGTGGACCCGCCAATTGATCCCGCGAGCGTCATCGTCCGCCCACGCGTCGTCACGTCGGCTTGCGTCGTCCCCAGATTCAACCGGCGAAACTGGGCCGAAGCGATCTTAGCGCGCGCCCAGACGCCGACCGAGTCCGGTGAATTCCGCGCCGTCAGCTCGAGGCTACCCCGGCCGCCGAGCGTGTCGCCGCGGTCGAAGTAGTCGTTGAAGTCGGCCAGATCCAGGCGTGGCGCGTGCAGGCTGAGCGACTGCGAGCCGCGGGAAAGGGAGCCGTCGAAGGCCAGCATGGAAGTGCCGACCGTGACCTGCCCGCCTTGCAGCGCTAGGGCTGTCGGTGTGCCGCGCAGGTCGAGCGACGCGTCCTTGAATTCCAAGCCGTTGAGCGAGCCTTCCGGGACCGAAGCGTTACCGCTCACCCGCGGGGCCGTTCCGCTTCCGTGAACCTCGAGGCTGGCGTTGAGCGTGCCCGCGGGATAGCGCAGCGGCGCGTTGAAGGCGGCCGCCAAGCTGGCGATGTCGGCCTCGCGGACCTGCGCCCGCAGGGCATAGTCGGCGCGCGCCGGGTGCGAGCGCAGACCGTCGACGTCGCCTTCGACGGTGCCGACCGCGTCGCCGGCTTGCAGCAAGCCGGCGCGCAGCGAAAGCCGGTCGCCGGCGAAGGCGAGCTCCGAGCTTGCGCTTACGGGCAGCCCTTGCGCGTAACCGGCAGCGACGAATCCGCCGTGCAGCGTCGGGGCACCAGCCGTTCCGCCGACCTCGGCGACGGCGCTGAGCTCACCCTGCTCGAGCGGTACGCCGAAGCCGCGCAAGGCGGCGAGGTCGAGTCCGCTCGTCGAGACGTCGAGCGTGCCGCCGTCGCCCAGGCGCCCTTGCGCCAGGATCTCGTGCCCCTGCAGCCGGACGCGCGCGGCGTAGACTTGCGCGCTCGAGCCGGCCAGTCCGGCGGTCAGCGACAGCCCTTCGAGGTTGACGCCTGCGATCCGGGCGTCGTGGAAGCGCGCGCCGTCGACCTGCGCAACCACGTGCGAAGGCCCGTCGGCCAGCAACGCGAGCGGGATGTCGGCGCCACCTGCAAGCGCGATCTTTCCGCCGGCGAGCCGGCCGAGGGGCGCGAGCGAACCCTGGTAACGCCCCGCGAAGGCGCCGCGCTCGCCGTCGCGCAGGAAACCGCGGCCGGCCAATTGACCGACCGGGACTCCGCGCAGCTGCGCCCCGCCCAGGGCTGCATTCCCGGCCAGCGCGTAGCGCTTGCGTTCGACGATCCCGGCGAGGTCCGCGTCGAGGTCGCCGCGGGCGTCGGGCAGCGCCGGGATTCGCACCCCGGGCAAGGCGGGAAGCGGGCGCGTCCCGAGACGCACCGCACGCGCGTCGATCCAGGCGGCGGTGCCGCGCTGACCGTCCAGGGCGGCGCGAAGGAAGAGGCGCTGGCGGCCGGGACCCGCCAGCTCGAGCGGCCCGACGGTCCCCACGCCGTCGCCGGCGATCGAAAAGTTGCCCGCCAGCCGCTCGTCAGGACCGGTGCCGTCGAGGAGGCCGCTGGCCGCGAGGGAGGTGCCGCTGCCGCTGAGGACTGCCAGCCCGGCGAGGCGCATCCCGGGGACCGCGTAGGCCAGCAGGGGGAGCCGGTTGGCCGGCGCGTCGACGCTCGCGACCAGGCGGGTCTCACGCGAGCGCTGCAGCCCGACGTGACCTTGCGCGGCGACGCCGATCGCGCCGTAGCGCAGGCGGCTGCGCAGTACGTCGAGGTCATTTCCCGCGAGCGCCACTTGCGCCCTGACCGCGTCGAGCGCGTAGCCGTTGAGGCCGACGTGCGGTGCGTCCAGGGTCGCCAGCGTCATCGGCTGGGTTGCGGGCCCCTCGACCAGCAAGCGGAATCCGAGCGCGCCGTCGATCGCGACCTTACCGGCGTTGGCCGCGAGCCCCGCCAGCCGTTTCAGCGCGCCGTTCCCCGTGATGCCCAAGCGCAGCGCGGGATCGGCGAAGTCGTAGATCGCGCCGCTGATGTCGACTGGGACGCCGGCGACCGTGCCGGTCACCCTCGGAATCGCCAAGCCGTCATCGTAGGCGCGCAGCGGGCCGGCACCGTCCCGCAGCGGGGCCGCCAGCCCGTTAAGATAGAGCCGCATCCCGTGCAGCTCGGTCGTCGCGGTCAGGTGGCTCGGCGGGGTCGCGCCGCGGCTGCCTAAACCGTAGAGGGTCGCGTCGAGCCCGACCAGCTCGCCGTCGGCGACGTGCAGGGCCGGCGAGTTGAGCGCGTAGTCGACGAGCGGCCCGAGTGCGAAGCGCGTAGCGTGCCAGCGCTGCATGGCGTAGCCGCGAGCGGGATCGAACGTGGCCCGGCCGGCCAGCGGGAAGCGTCCGCCGGGCTCGACCACGACCAGTCCGGCTTGGTATCCCGAACGCTTCACCGGATCGAGGTTCGCCTCGAGCTGGATCGCCTCGAGCGCCAGGCGCCGGCTGTGCTCGTAGATGCGTGTCTCGTCGAGCAGACTGAGCGCGCCGTCCCGAATGCGGACCCACACGGCCGGGATCCCGCCCGACGGGCCGCCGCTGCTGCTGGGAAGGTGAACGTTCCAGCTCCCGTTGGCGTAGTGGACCAGCGAGATCCGGGGCGCGTCGAGCGCCAGCCTCGAGACGCCAAGCGGATGGCTGCTGCCGAACGCATCCCGCAGGCTGTAGGTGACCTCGGCCCGCCGAACGGTCGCGACCGGCGTCCCGTCGTTTGCGCGAACCTCGAGGCCGTCGAGGACCGCATGCGTAGCGCCGAGCTGGGCCCCGGCGATTCGAACGTCGTAGCCGGTTGCCGTGCCGGCGACGACCTCCAGCGCCCGCCGGGCGAGCGGTTGACGGAACGCGTACGCGACGGCCAGAAACCCCAGCGCCGCCACGGCGCAGACCGCGACGACTCGGCGGAGGGTCAAGGCGGGCACGCTTGAGCCGTACCCGCCAAGGCAACCGTCCAAGCACGACGCGCGCAGAGGGCTCCGGAACCCGCCAAACGAACCTTCACCTTTCGCGCCGGGCGTAGGGCGGACATCTCGTCCTTCCGTTACGACGGCGAGCGCTTTTCATGTGAGCGTATGGGGAGGGGCGAACAACTGCAGGGCCCGGGATTGCTCTTTGTCGTCTCGGGTCCTTCGGGAGCCGGGAAGGACACGGTCGTCGACGCGTTGCGCAAGCGCATGCCGCGTCTGCGGTATTCGGTCTCCTCGACGACGAGACCGCCACGCGAAGGCGAGCGAGAAGGCACGGACTATTTCTTTCTCGATCGCTTGCTCTTCGAGCAACGAATCGCCGAGTCGGCCTTCTTGGAGACTCGCGAGTACAACGCCCACCTGTACGGCACGCCGCGGAACTTCATCGAGCAGACGCTCGCGGACGGCTACGACGTGATCATGAAGCCGGAAGTCAACGGGGCGCTCGCGATCAAGACCTCGTTTCCGATGGCGGTCCTGATCTTTCTCCTCCCCGACAAGTTCTCGCACTTGCGTTTGCGTCTGGCGGCGCGGCGCACCGAGAGCAACGACGAGATCGCGGCGCGGCTGGCGATCGCGCACGAGGAGCTCAAGTCGATCCGCCAGTTCGACTACGTGCTCATCAACGAACAAGCTCCGCCGGAGCGCCGGGACTCGCTCCCGGCGGTTGACGATTTGGAAGCGATCGTCCGGGCCGAACGTTTCCGCATTCATCACTACAAAGACGACGATCTGAAGAAATTGGAAGCAACATGAGCGAATCTGTTTTTGGAGACCTCGACGGCCTGCTCGAGCACGTCGACTCCAAGTTCACCCTGGTCAACGTGGTAACCAAGCGCGCAAAACAGCTCAACAACGGCGCGCCCGCGCTGACGGAAAATTCCAACCCGAACAAACCGGTCTCGACCGCGTTCAACGAGGTCGCGCTCGGCAAGATTCCCTACAAGCGAGTAAAAGAGGGAATCAAGTAGCCGGTTTTCGCGGAGGTTTTCTAGATCATGTGCGGCATCGTCGGATACGTCGGGTTCCGGGATAGCGTTCCGATCATCTTGGATTCGCTGCGCCGGCTCGAGTATCGCGGATACGACAGCGCGGGCATCGCGGTCATCGACGCAAGCGGAGCGCTTGCCGGGACCAAGGCTGAGGGGAAGCTCGGACGGCTCGCCGAGCGGCTCGAGACGGAGCCCCTCGCAGGCACGACCGGCGTCGGGCACACGCGTTGGGCGACCCACGGGCGCCCTTCGGACGTCAACGCGCACCCGCATCACGATTGTACCAATCGCATTGCCGTCATTCACAACGGCATCATCGAGAACTACTCGATGCTGCGCGAACGGCTGCTGGCAAGCGGACACCAATTCAGCAGCGAGACGGACACCGAAGTCCTCGCGCACCTGATCGAGACCAACGACAAGGGCGACCTCGTCGAAGCGGTCCGGCGCACGCTGCGCGAGGTGACCGGCGCGTACGCGCTCGGCGTCATCTCGTCCGACGATCCGACCCGGCTCGTCTTCGCGCGCAGCGGCGCGAGCCCGCTGGTCGTCGGCATCGGCGAGCACGAGATGTTCGTCGCCTCGGACACGCCGGCGATCCTGCAGTACACGCGCAAGCAGATCATCCTGCGCGAAGGCGAGATGGTCGTGATCGACAGCGACGGCTACAAGCTTACCGATTTCGAAGGCAAGCCGATCGAACGCGAGATCACGCAAGTGACCTGGGACGCGACGACGGCCGAGAAGACCGGCTTCAAGCACTTCATGCTCAAGGAGATGTTCGTGCAGCCCAGCGTCGTCAAGGAGACGCTGGGCGGCCGGATCGACGAGTCCAACGATACGCAGCTCGCCGCCGAGCTCAAGCTCGACGAAGGCCTGCTGCGCGCCGTCACCAAGATCTCGATCACGGGTTGCGGGACGGCCTTTCACGCCGGCATGACGGGCATGTACCTGCTGCGCGCGCTCTGCAAGCTGCCGGTCGAGATGGAACTGGCCAGCGAGTTCCGCTACGGCGACCGCGCCCTCGACCCGCGCACGCTCACCATCGCGATGTCGCAATCGGGCGAGACGGCCGACACGATCGAGGCCGTCAAGATCGCGCTGGGAGCCGGCTCGCCGGTGCTGGGCATCTGCAACGTTCTCGGTTCGCATCTGACGCGACTGGCCGACGGCATCCTCTACACGCGCGGCGGTCCGGAGATCGGCGTCGCGGCAACCAAGACCTACGTCTCGCAGGCCGTCGCCATGGTGCTGTTCGCGCTCTATTTGGCGCGCGTGCGGCGGAGCACCCCGCTCGAAAGGCTGCGCGAGATCGCCGAGGCGACGAAGCTGCTGCCCTCGGCGATCGATCTGGTGCTCAACACTTCCGACGAGATCCGCAAGGTCGCGCGGCGCATCCGGCGCGCGCGCACGGTACTCTATATCGGCCGCTACGTCAATTATCCGACCGCGCTCGAGGGCGCGCTCAAGCTCAAGGAGATCTCCTACATCCACGCCGAGGGCTACGCGGCGGGCGAGATGAAGCACGGCCCGATCGCGCTGCTCGACCGCAACGTCCCCGTCGTGGGGATCGTGACCGGCGGCCGCGTGCGGGAGAAGATGCTCTCCAACCTGGCCGAGACCAAAGCGCGCGAAGCCAAGCTCATCGTGGTCGCCAACCACGGCGACGAAGAGGCCGCCGCGCTTGCGGACCACGTCTTCTGGGTGCCGCGCGTCGACGAGCTGCTCTCGCCGATCGTCAACATCGTCCCGCTGCAACTGCTCGCCTATCACATCGCCGACATCGAGGGGAAGGACGTCGATCAACCACGCAACCTCGCCAAGACCGTCACCGTTGAGTAGCGCGCGCCTCGACGGCCGCGCGCTCGACTCGCTGCGCCCGGTCGTGATCGAGCCGAACCCGTTGCAGTTCGCCGAAGGCAGCGCCCTGGTCGCGTTCGGGAACACGCGCGTGCTGTGCGCCGCGACGATCGAGGAGAAGGTGCCGCCGTGGCTGCGCAACCAAGGCCGCGGCTGGATCACCGCGGAGTACTCGATGCTGCCGCGCGCCACGCAGCAACGAACTCAACGTGAGTCGAGCCGCGGGCGCATCGGCGGCCGCACGCACGAGATCCAGCGCTTGATCGGGCGTTCGCTGCGCGCCGTCGCCGATCTGAAGCTGCTGGGCGAACGCAGCATCGTCATCGACTGCGACGTGCTGCAAGCCGACGGAGGGACGCGCACCGCCGCGATCACCGGCGCCTACGTCGCGCTGGCGCTCGCGCTGCGCCGCGACTTCGACCCCGCGAAGCAGAAGTGGCCGCTGCCGCAGCAGGTCGCGGCCGTCAGCGTCGGTTACGTCGACGGGCTTCCGCACCTCGACTTGGCCTACGCGGAGGACAGCCGCGCCGAAGTCGACATGAACGTCGCGATGACCGACGCCGGAGCGTTCGTCGAAGTGCAAGGCACCGCCGAGACCCGCCCGTTCGACCGTGCCCAGCTCGACGAGATGCTGGCCCTCGCGCGGCTCGGGATCGAACGGCTCTTCGAGGAACAGCGGGCCGCCTTGGGCGCGGTCCATGCCGGTTGACCAAGACAAGCTTAGCGCGCTAGCCGGCGAGATCGGCCGCTTCCACGTGCGCGAACGCCGGATGCGCCGGGCGCAGACGCGCATGTCGGAACTGCTCGCGGGCGGGCAGTCCCTGCCGGACGCGGAGGTGGCGGCTTATTTGCACGAAGTGCTGCGCTATTTTCGCGGCTTCGAGCGCGAGGCGCGGGCGCATTTGCGCGACCTCGACCGGCGCTTGGCGCGCGTGAGCCAGCTCCAGTTCAACCTCAGCGCCGAGCGAGGGGTCGCGGCCGGCCGGGTTGAGGCGACTCAAGGCGTCCTCGCGCGGCTCGCGGAACTCGGCTCGCAATGAGGATGCTCGAGGACGTCGGCCGCGGGACGATCGGCTTCTTCGAATATGCGGGCGGTGTCGCAAGCCTCTCGGCGGAGGCGGGCAGGTTCGTCGGCCGTTTGAAGATCCGGCTCGCCGAGACGTTGGCGCAGGCCTATTTTCTCGGCGTGCAGTCGACCTCGATCGTCTTGCTGACCTCGCTCTTCACGGGCATGGTGATCTCGCTGGAAGCGGCCAATCAGGCGGTCAGCTTCGGGGTGGTCGATCTCGTCGGCGGGGGCGTGGCCTATTCCACCTCACGCGAGCTCGGGCCGATGCTCAGCGCCGTCGTCGTGGCGGGCCGGGCCAGCGCGGCGATCGCCGCCGAGCTCGGCTCGATGGTGGTCACCGAGCAGATCGAAGCGCTCGAATCGCTCGGCCTCTCGCCTACGCAGATGCTCGTCGTACCGCGGCTGCTGGCCATGATCGTGATGATGCCGCTGCTGACCATCTTCGCCGACGTCATCTCGATCGTGGGCGGCATGTACTTCGCCAAAGTGCAAGCCGGGATCAGCTACGACACGTTCATCCAGTCGGCGCGCGTCTACAGCCACTTCAGCGACTACGTCAAGGGCATGCTCAAGGCGGCGGTCTTCGGCGCGATTATCGTCCTGATCGGCTGCTATCAGGGGCTCTCGACGCGCGGCGGCGCGGCCGGCGTCGGCAAGGCGACGACGGGCGCGGTCGTCATCGCGATCATCCTGATCTTCATCGCGAACTTCCTCATGTCGGTCGTGCTCTTCCCCGCCGGCGCGACCTAGTGGGCGGCGGCTTCGTCGAGATCGAGCACGTCTGGCTCTCGTACGGAACGAAAACCGTGTTGCGCGACTGCACGCTCGAGATCAAGCCGCGCGCGATCACATGCCTGATCGGCATGTCCGGCGCCGGGAAATCGACGATTCTGCGGCTGATCAACGGGCTGCGCAAACCCGACCGGGGCCGCGTGGTGTTCGACGGGGTCGACGTCGCGTCGCTGCGCGGGCGCGAGCTCAACGAGTTCCGCCAACGCATCGGCTTCGCGTTTCAGTTCGCCGCGCTGTTTGACAGCCTCAGCGTCGGCGAGAACGTGGCCCTGCCGCTGCGCGAGCTGACCAAGCTCTCCAACGCCGAGATCGACCACACGGTCGACGAGACGCTCGAGGTCGTCGGCCTCGCCGACGTGCGCGAGCGCATGCCGGCGGAGCTTTCCGGCGGGATGCTCAAGCGCGCGGGCTTCGCCCGAGCGGTCGTGACCAAGCCCGCGCTCGTCCTCTACGACGAGCCCACGACGGGCCAGGATCCGATCATCACCCGCGTGCTGACCGAGACGATCGTGCGGCTGCGCCGCGACCTCAACGGAACCGCCGTCGTCGTTTCGCACGATCTGACCAGCGTCTACGAAATGGCCGACTACATCGCCATGCTGTTCGAGGGAGCCATCGTTGAATATGGAACCGTCGAGGAGGTCAAGCGCTCGACGAACCCGGTCGTGCAGCAGTTCTTGCAAGGAAGTGAGGTGGGGCCGATCCGGGTTTGAACCGGCGGTACCTACGAGTGGTTTATGACGAAACAAGCCCAGGTCGGTCTGTTCACGCTTCTCGGCATCGTCGCTGTCTTTGCCGTGTTTTACGTGCTGGCCGATTACGGCACGCGCAGCCGCGGCTACAAGATCGGCGTCCACTTCCAATCGGCTTCGGGCTTGCGCAACGCGGCGATCGTTTACCTCAGCGGCGTGCCGGTCGGCGCCGTCGACCAAATCGTGCTCGAGCCCGACTACACGACCGACGTCGTGCTGGCCATCAAGCCCGGCTACGACATCCCGCGCGACTCGCGCTTCCTCATCCAGGCGCCGCTGACGGGCGAGCCGAGCGTGCTGATCCAGCCGCCGCGCAACGCGCCCGGTCCGCTCGCGACGCTCCCCCACGAGGTGCTCCCGCTCGAGGAGCAGCCGCGCGGCACGAACCCGACCTCGATCGGCGATTTGCTCGAACAGGGTCAGGGCGAGATCCGGCGCTTCGACAAGCTGCTGGCCCAATTGCAGGACGCGACGCCGCGGCTGCTGGCCGAGCTCCAAACGACGCTGCACAACACCAACGACCTGACCACGACGGCCAACAGCGCGCTCAAGACCTTCGCCACGCGCAGCGACTCGCTGGCGGCGTCGCTGCAAACGGCCGGCAACAACGTGGTCGACTTGACGGGTTCGCTGGATTCGACGCTGCACCGCAACTCGGCCCAAATCGACGAGCTCGTCGTGCAGTGGAACCGCACCTCGAAGTCGTTCGGCCAGACGGTCGACGCGCTGCGCGACGTGGCGACCGATCCGAGCATGAAGCAGGATGTGCTCCAAACCACGCACTCCTTCGCCGTGACAGCGCGGACGTTTGCCGCGCTCAGCCAAGACCTGCGCCAGGTGGTGGGCAACCCGCAAACGCAAGCGCAGCTGCGCGACACGGTCGCGCGAATCGACGCGACGTCGCAGAAGATCGACTCGCTCGCGGGCCAGCTCGGCGGCACGAGCAGCGTATACGGCGTCGACAAGGGCGCGACGCCGGCGCCCGCCGGGTTCGGGCCGGTGCCCGGAAACGTTCCAAGCTCGCAGCCGGTGCTGGCTCCGCAGGGTGCGCCGACGGTGCCGCCCGAGAGCGCGCCGATTCTGCCGCCGCCGAGCGGCGCTCCCCCCAGCCAGCCGAACGCGGGCCCCAGCGCTTCGCCGGCGCTGCAAACCTTTCGGGCGCGGCTCAACCAATTCACCAAAGACCTCGTGCAGTTACAAGTTCGCGTCAGCGAGCTCTCTGTGGAGCGGCCGGGCAGCGCGGACCGCAACGTCTCGCCGCTGCTGACCGCCGACCGCGGCCCGATGGCCGACTTCAACCTCTCGATCTTGCCCGATGCGAATACCGGCCTGTTCGCCGGCGTCAACGACGTCGGCGCGAATTCGAGCGGCAACCTTCTGCTGATGAAGCGCGCCGCCAACGTCCGCTACGGCGGCGGCATCCTCTACTCGCGACTCGGCGCGCTGGCCTCGATCGGCTGGCGCTCGTTCGGCTTCGAAGGACGCTTTTACGACTTGCGCCATCCGACGGCCGACGCGTATCTGAACCTGTTCGCTGCGCCGAACGTGCAGCTCTTCGGGGGCGAGCGCGATCTGACGCACGCTTCGCGGCGCACCGTCTTCGGGCTGCAATTCGAGCTGTGAGATGATCCCGCTCGGCGACAGCGGCCGCAAGGGAATCTTTCCGCTCGCCGTCTATACGATCGTCGCGGTCAACGTCGCCGTGTTCTTTCGCGAGCTGGCCACGCCGAACGCCGACGCCGTCATCAACGGGTTGGCGCTCATTCCGTACAACGTCACGCACGCGATCCAACTCGATCCGCCGGCCGCGCCGACGCTCGCGACCTTGGTCACCTCGCAATTCCTGCACGGCGGCTTCCTGCACATTTTCTTCAACATGCTGTTCCTGGTCGTGTTCGGGCCGGAAGTCGAGCACCTGACCGGCCACGTGCGCTTTTTCGCCTTCTATCTGCTGTGCGGGGTCATCGGCGGTCTCGCGCAACTGCTGACCACGCCGGTCAGCCACGTTCCGTCGGTCGGCGCCTCGGGCGCGATCGCAGGCGTGCTCGGCGCGTACATCCTCGCGTTTCCCACCAACTCGGTCCGGACGGTCGTGCCGATCGGCTGTTTTCCCGTGTTCCTGCGCCTGCCGGCGGCGCTCGTGATCGGTCTGTGGGCGCTCGTGCAATTCGTGCACGGCTACGGTGCGATCTCGACCCGGGTCCTCTCCGAGCAGGGCGGCGGCGTCGCGTACTTCGCGCACATCGGCGGGTTTCTCGCCGGCGTCTTCCTAATCGGCCTCTTTCGGATACGCGATCTCGAACCGCCGCCCGTCAGGTACCGCTACTGATGAGCGTGCAGCCGCAGTCCGCACCACCGGCACGCGTCGCGATCTTGGGCGCCGGAGCGATGGGGACGCTCTTCGCCTACGCGCTCGCCGAGCACAATGCCGTCACGCTGGTCGACGTGCGCGGCGACGTGGTCGAGACGATCGCGCGCCAAGGCGTCACGCTCGACGGCCTTCCGCCGCGCCGCGTCGAGGCGACGCGCGATCCGGCGCGCGTGTTCGCCACGAATTTTCTCTTCGTGTTCGTCAAGGCGCCCAACACGCTGCACGCGGTGCGGCCCTTCGCGGGTCAACTCAACCCGGCGACGCCGATCGTCTCGCTGCAGAACGGCCTCGGAAACGAAGAAGCGATCAAGGCTGCGCTGGGGGGCAACGTTCCGCTGGTCATCGGCATCACCAACGAGCAGAGCCTCGCGATCGGGCACGGCCACTCGCGCCGGCTCGGCGTCGGAACGACCGTCGTCGGCTCGGCCGGCGCCTCGACCGAAACGGTTCGGTCGGTGCACCAGCTGTTGACGCAAGCCGGGATCCGGTGTTCGATCGCCTACGACATCCGCCCGCACTTGTGGGGGAAGCTGGTCGCCAACGCCGCGATCAACCCGATCTCCGCGTTGATCGACACGCACAACTCGGTCATCGCGAACGATCCGAGCGCATGCGAGCTCGCGCGCGCCGTCGCCTACGAGAGCGCGGCCGTGGCCAAGGCGCTGCGCATCAACCTGCCGTTTCGCGACGCCTGGGAGTACGTGCGCGGCGTGATCGCTGCGAGCGTCGACAGCCGCAACTCGATGACGGTCGACCTCAACGCGCGGCGCAAGACCGAGATCGATCACGTCAACGGCGCGATCGTCGCCGCCGGGCGCCGCGTCGGCGTCCCGACCCCGTACAACGAGGCGCTGCTTCATTTGGTCAAGGCGATCGAGAACGCGCCGCGTGACTAGTCCGCAAGCCGGTGTGCTCGAGGCGGTGATCTTCGATCTCGACGGCGTCCTGATCGACTCGGAAGCGGTCTGGGAACGCGTCCGCCGCGCGTACGTGCGCGAGCACGGCGGCACGTACCCCGAGCGCGCGACGCGCGACGTGATGGGCATGAGCGCCCCGGAGTGGTCGCACTACATTCGCGTCTCGCTCGGCGTCGCGCTCGACCCGGAGCGCATCAATCGCGAGGTCGCCGGGCTCGTTGCCGCGGCATACAAAGAGCATCTTCCGTTGTTCCCCGGCGCGGTCGCGGCCGTGCGGCGAATGGCCGCGCGTTTCAAGCTTGGGCTCGCGTCGTCGTCGAACCGTTCGCTCATCGACCTGGTCGTGCGCGAGGCGGGGTTGGGCGATGCCTTCGCCGTGGTGCTCTCGTCGGAGGAGGTCGGCGTCGGCAAACCGGCGCCCGACGTCTACCTGCGCGCGGCGGCGCTGCTCGGCGTCGCCCCTGCTCGCTGCGTTGCCGTCGAGGATTCGACCAACGGACTGCGTTCCGCCAAAAGCGCCGGCATGCGGCTGATCGCTATTCCGAATCGCGACTATCCGCCGGCGCCCGAGGCGTTGGCCCTCGCCGACGTCGTGCTGCCGGACATCTCCGCGCTCGAGGTCACGACGGTCCTGCGCCTGGAGCCGTCTGCGCGCGGCTGAGCTCGAGCAGCTTGTCGATCAGCGCGGCTGCGTCGCACGATTCGACCAGCGCGGCGCGGTCGGGCGGATGGACGAAGCCGTTGTCGACGGCGTCGTCCATGAAGGCGATGAGCCGGTCGAAGTAGCCTTCGACGTTGAGCAGACCGCAGGGCTTTTCGTGAAAACCGAGCTGCCGCCAGGTGATGACTTCGAAGAGCTCTTCGAGCGTTCCGAACCCGCCGGGCAACGCAACGAACGCGTCGGCGAGCGCAGCCATCAACGCCTTGCGCTCGTGCATCGAACCGACCACGTGCAGCTCGCTCACGCTGCGGTGTGCGACCTCGCGGGCCGCGAGCGCCTCAGGGATCACGCCGATCACCCGTCCGCCGGCGGCGAGCGCGGCGTCGGCCAGCGCGCCCATCAATCCCACGCGGCCGCCGCCGTAGACGATTCCCAGGCCGCGCTCCGCGAGCAGCCGGCCGACAAGCTTCGCCGTCTCTCGGAACTCGGGCCTGTTCCCTTCGTGCGAGCCGCAGAAGACACAGATGCGAACGTCGAAATCCAACACGTGGCCTTGCATTCGATGTTCCTCATCGCGGCGCTTGCGTCGGGGGTAGCTTGGCTCGTGCTGTTGACGGCACGGGGAGGGTTTTGGCGCGAACCCATCGACGCGCATGCCGACGGCGAGTGCGCCGGCCTCGCCTCGGTTCGCGTCGAGGCGATCGTTCCCGCCCGCGACGAGGCCGAGGTCGTCGGCGCGAGCCTCACGTCGCTCGCCGCCCAGCGCTTTGCGGGGACGCTGCAGACCACGCTCGTCGATGATCACAGCAGCGACGGCACCGCCGAGGCCGCGCGCGCGGCACTCGCGCGCCAACCCGGTTCCGAGCGCTGCACGGTCGTTGCTGCGGGTCCGCTCGAACGAGGCTGGACCGGCAAGCTCGGCGCGCTCGAAAGCGGGGTGCGCTGCGTGCTCGCAAAGCGGGGTGCGCCGGATTACTGGCTGTTTACGGATGCCGATATCGAGCACGACCCCGACAACGTGCGCGAGCTCGTAGCCAAGGCGCGCCGCGATGGGCTCGACCTCGTCTCGCTCATGGTCAGGCTGCGTTGCCGCAGCGGCTGGGAGCAACTGCTCGTCCCGGCGTTCATCTTTTTCTTCCAGATGCTCTATCCGTTCGCGTGGTCGAACGATTCGCGGCGCCGAACGGCCGCGGGCGGCTGCGTGCTGCTCTCCAACGCCGCGCTCGAACGGATCGGCGGCCTGCGCCCGATTCGCGGCCGTTTGATCGACGATTGCGCGCTGGCGGGGAAGGTGAAGAAGAGCTGCGGCCGCATCTGGCTCGGGCTGACGCGGCGCACGCGCAGCATCCGTCGCTACGAAACGCTGGACACGCTCTGGAAGATGGTCAAGCGGACCGCCTACTCACAGCTTGGCTTCTCGCGGGCGGTGCTCGCGGCGACGGTCGCGGGGATGATGCTGCTCTACCTCGTGCCGGTCGCCGCCGCGGCTGACGGAGCGGTCAGCGGCAACCTCGCGCTGGCCGCGGCCGGCGTTGCCGCCTGGGCGCTGATGGCACTCGCGTATCTGCCCACGATAAGCACCTACGAGCTACCGCCGCTTGCCGCGTTCGGCCTGCCGCTCGCGGCGTTGCTCTACACGGCGATGACCGTCGATTCGGCGCTGGCCCATGCCCGCAAGCGCGGCGGAAGTTGGAAGGGCCGAACCCACGTCATGTCTTCGGAACGATGAATCGCAGCGCGCGCTCGAGCTGACCGAGCGCGCGCAGCCCGTGGACAGCCATGCGCGCGCCGGCGAATGGATTGGAGAGCATTACGAACGCGAGCGCGCTGCCGCTCAAATCACCCTCCGCGTCGACGCCGCGGCCCAGGTCGGGCAGATCCTCGGCGACGCCGTCGCTGCCGACCCGCAAGACGGCGACGCGGGTGCCGGCCTGCTGCAGGCCCTCGACGAACGCGAAGCTCTCCATGTCGACGGCGCCGACGTGGTAGCGCTTCGCGAGCGCCTCCTTGTCGGCGCTGCGCGTTACGATCGAATCGGACGAATAGGCCGCGACGCCGGTCTGCGCGCGCCCGAGGAGCTGCGCCAGCTTGGCGGCCAACTCGGCGTCGCAGCGCAGCGTCGCGCCGTCGGCCCGGGTCACGGTCGCGTAAAGCAACAGATCGCCGACCGCGAAGGCCGGCGAGAGCAGACCGCACAGTCCGACGACCAGCGCCGCGCCCGGCGCGCCCGCCTCGAGCGCTTCCGCTACCGCTCGCTGCGCGGCGGCGGGCCCGATCCCAGACGTCCAGACGGCCGGCGTGCCGTGCCCGCGCAACGCGTTGCGCACGGCGCGCTCCTCCGCTCCGCGCGGAACGAAGATCGCGTCGATCACGGAGTGCGCGCCCTGGTGCTTTTAGCGGCCGAAGACCGAGGCGACGGAGCGCACGATGTTGTGCAGCTTCATCGCGTCCTCGGCGGCGGTCGGCTCGTAGCCGCAGTGGACCATGCAGTCCGCGCACTTCGGATTGCCGCTGGCCCGGCCGTACTGCGACCAGTCCGTCTTCTCGATGAGCTCGGCGTAGGTCTCGTAGTAGCCTTCGCCCAGCAGATAGCACGGCTTCTGCCAGCCGAAAAGGCTGTACGACGGCATACCCCACGGCGTGCACTCGTAGTCTTTCTCGCCCATCAGGAAGTCGAGAAAGAGCGGGCTCGCGTTGAAGTTCCACTTCTTGGTCCCCGCCTTGTACGGTGCGAGGATCTCGCGGAAGAGCGCCTTCGTCTGCTCGCGCGCCAGGAAGTGATTCTGATCGGGGGCCTTCTCGTAGCGGTAGCCGGGCGAGATCATCATGCCGTCGACGCCGAGTTCCGTCGCGAAGTCGAAGAAGGCTTGAACGCGTTCGGCCGGCGCACCGTCG
Organism: Vulcanimicrobiaceae bacterium; assembly: GCA_052267165.1. Taxonomy (GTDB): domain Bacteria; phylum Vulcanimicrobiota; class Vulcanimicrobiia; order Vulcanimicrobiales; family Vulcanimicrobiaceae; genus CAWICD01. Next base: position 143,419 of record JBKQHO010000022.1, read on the forward strand.
AAGACGGTCGTGTTGGTGGTGACGCGGAAGCCGCGCGCCTTGGCGGCCTTGATCGCCTTGACGGCGACGTCGAAGATGCCTTGGCGATCGACGTAGTGGTCGTGCTCCTCGGCCAAGCCGTCGAGGTGGACGGAGAACGAGAAGTAATCGGACGGCTCGAACTTGTCCAGGCTCTGCTCGAGCCGGATCCCGTTCGTACAGAGGTAAACGAATTTCTTGCGCTCGACCAGACCCTTGGCGATCTCGTCGATCCGGGGGTGAAGGAGCGGCTCGCCGCCCGGGATCGCGACGATCGGCGCGCCGCACTCCTCGGCGGCTTTGAAGCACTGCTCGGGCGTCAAGTGCCGGCGCAACACCTCGGTCGGATGCTGGATCTTGCCGCAGCCGACGCAGGCGAGGTTGCAGCGGAAGAGCGGCTCGAGCATCAGGGTCAGGGCAAATTTCTTACGGCCCTTGAGCTTCTGCTCGAGCAGATAGGTGCCGACCACCGCCGCCTGTTTGAGAGTTACTGCCATAATGCGTGTTGCTTGTCTCCGGTCTGAGGGAAATATCCGTTTTCGGCAAACCACCGGATCGCCGCGCGGATCGCCTCGTCGATTGGGCTCGGGGTGAAGCCCAGTTCACTCGCAGCCTTCGACGTATCGTAGTACATTGACTCCTGACTCATTCTGACGGCGTCGATCGAGAGCGTCGGCGTGCGTCCGAGCCCTCCCAGGACCCCTTCGTCGACCCACGCGACGGCGAGCGGCAGCCAGGCGGGGACCGACCAGCGCGGCGCTGCCCGCCCAACTTCGGCCCCGACGCGCTCGAGCAAACGGCGCAGCGTCAAGTTCTCGCTGCCCAGGATGTAGCGTTCGCCGCTGCGGCCGCGCTCGTAAGCGAGCAGGTGACCTCGGGCCACGTCGGCGACGTCGACGAAGTTGAGCCCGGTCTCGACGAGTGCCGGCATGTTCCCCGACAAAAAGCGCACCAGGATCTCGCCGGTCGGCGTCGGCTTACGGTCCCAGGGCCCGATCGGCGTGGTCGGGTTGACGATGACGACGTCCTGACCGGCGCCGGCCGCGGCAAACGCTTCGCGCTCGGCCAAGTATTTCGAGAGCTTGTAGGCGCCGATCAGCACCTCAGGCGGACTTTGATAGGTTTCGTCGGCGATGCCGCCGTGCTTGACGCCGATCGCCGCGACCGAGCTCGTATAGATCGTGCGCGCGACGCCTGCAGCCCGCGCCGCGCTCAGGACGTTGCGCGTTCCGCCCACGTTGCTGCGCAAGAGCGCCTCGCGCTCCTTGCGCCAAAAGCTGTAGTGCGCCGCGACGTGAAAGACGGCGTCGGTACCCCGCATTGCCGCGGCCAGATCGGAATCGTTGACGTCGCCCGCGACGATCTCGAGCGCGAGGCCGCTCAAGTTGCGGCGATCGCTGCCCGGGCGCGCGAGCGCGCGCACCCGCCAGCCTTCCGCGATGAGGAGCCGGGCCAGATTCGCGCCCACGAAGCCCGTCCCGCCCGTCAAGAACGCGGCTTTCATGCGGGCGTCGCCTTGCGGCGTGCGTCGTCGACCAGCGTATAGACGACCGGTACGACGATGAGGCTGAGCAGCGTCGAAGTAACCAGTCCGCCGACGATCGCGACGGCCATCGGCGCGCGCAGCTCCGCGCCGGTGCCGAAACCGAGCGCGATCGGCAGCATCCCCAAGATCGTCGCCGAGGTCGTCATGAGGATCGGCCGCAGGCGCTGCGTTCCCGCTTCCAGGATCGCCTCGCTGCGCCCGAAGCCGAGCTTGCGCAGTTTCTCGATTCGGTCGACCAGCAAGATCGCGTTTTTGTTGACCAAGCCGAACAAGAAGATCACGCCCATGAGCGAGATCAGCCCGAAGTCGGCGCGGGTGATCCAAAGCGCGAACAGCGCGCCGACGATCGAGAGCGGCAGCGAGACGCTGATGACCAGCGGGTCGACCCAGCTGCGGAAGAGGATCAAGAGCACGACGACGATCGCGAAGACCGAGAGCCCCAGCGTGATCGCGAAATCTCGGAAGATGTTGACGACGTCGGCCGAGCTGCCGGCGAATATCAGCTTGACGTCCTTGGGCAGATATTTGTGGGCCAGGCGCAGGACGATGTCGTTGGCGTCGCCCAGCTGCAGCGTGGGAATGAGGTCCGCGGTCACTTGCACGGCGCGCCGCCCGTCGACGTGTTCGATCGCCGAGAACGGCGTGCCGTCGGAGAGTCCCGAAGCCGTCACGTCGACGAACCCCGGCGTTCGCTCGAGACGGTGCTGAAAGCTGCGCCCGACGCTGCGCAGGCGGTCCAAGTCGTCGTTGAGCAGCGCGAACTGGAGCGGTTTGCTCGTGTCGGTGCCGACGAAGGGGACGTCGGCGACGGTCGTCACGACGCCGTCGAGAATCGGCAAACGTTTGCGCACGGCGTCCTCGACGTCGATCGTCTTGACGCGGCGGTCGGCGCGCAGATGCACGTCGATGACGCCCGTGTTGGACTGGTCGGTGCGTCCGCCGATCGTGGTGTAGAGCGCACTGACCGCCGGATCGAGGCGGATCGAGGCTTCGAGCGTCTTGGCCGTGCCGACCGTGTCTTCCAAGCTCGTGCCCAGCGGCGTCGAGAAGTTGACGCGGAAGTTGCCGCGGTCGAGATGCGGGATGAAGCCCTTGGGGATGAACGGGATCAGACCCAGACCCGCGGCGAAGGCCGCGACGGCGATCAGCACCACCTGGCGGCGATGTTCGAGCGACCAGGTCAGCAGCCGGCGGTAGCGCGGGTAGCGATCGGTGCGATTGACGTCGACGCCCCCGGGTTTCACCTCGCCGCGCTGGCGCAGCCAGGCAGCGGCGAGGGTCGGCGAAAGCGTCCGCGCGGCGAGCAGCGAGAAGAGCACCGCGGCCGACGCCGTCAGGCCGAAGGGCTTGAAGAACTGGCCGAGGGTCCCGCGCATGAGACCGATCGGCAGAAAGACCGCCACGATCGTCAGTGTGGCGGCGACCAGCGTCAAGCCGATCTCCTTGTTCGCCTCGACGGCCGCGACTAGCGGCGGTTCGCCGGCCTCGAGGTGCCGGACGATGTTCTCGACGGCGACGATCGCGTCGTCGAGGATGACGCCGACGACCAGCGCCAGCGCGAGCAGCGTGATCGTCTCGAGGTTGAAGTGGAAGATGCGCATCACCAGCGTCGTGCCGAGCAGCGACGTCGGGATGGCGACCGCCGAGATCGCGGTCGCGCGCCAATCGCGCAGGAAGGGCAAGATCACGCAGATCGCGAGCAGCACCGCAAGCAGCAGGGCTTCTTCGGTGGAGCGGGTCGCTTCGCGAATGTAGGTGGCCTGCGACGAAAAGCGCACGACGTCGACCGAGGGAAGCTGCGAGCGCAGCGCTTCGACCGCGTCGTCGCAGGCTTCGGCAACGTCGATCGTGTTTGCGTTCGCTTGCTTGACCACGTTGACGGCGATCGCGCTTTGCCCTTCATAGCGGAAAGCCGAAGCATTCGGTCCTGTGCTTTGGCCGCCCAGAATCTGGACGTCGAGCACGCCGGGAATGGCTTTGAGCTTGGGCGCGACCTGCTGCGCCGCGATCTGCGCCAGCTCGCGCAGCGGGCGGCCCGGCTTGACCACCGCGTAGGCGACGATCGCGGTCGCGTTGAGATTGAGCGGCGTCACGCTCGTCGTCGTGCCGGGCGGCAGCGTCAGCCCGCGGATGGCGTCCTCGACCTGCGTCTTGCGTTCATCGAGATCGCCGCCGACGTCGAAGGCCATGTCGAAGACCGCGAACTCGGGGTAGGTCAGCGAGTGCAGGTGCCCGATCCCCTTGATCGTCTGCAGGCGCCGCTCGATCGGAACGGTGACACGTTTCTCGTTCGCAAGCGGATCGAACTGATTCGAGTGCGCGGTAACGACGACGACGGGGAAGCTGATGTCCGGGAAGAGCGCCAGCTTGAGACCCGGGAAAGACAGGATGCCGGCGACGACGATCGCGCCCCACAAGGCGACCGTCGCCCACGGGAAATCGATCGCGAGCCGCGAGATGCTCAGGTAGCGCTTTATGGTTTGGCGAACCCGAGCTTGAAGCGCTCTTGGCTCGTTTTCGAGACGAGCCAGCGCGTCGTACTGTTGCTGATGGTCGAGAAGGAGCCCGCCAGGATGAGCGAGCGGACCTCGTCCCGCGAGATCTTCACCGCCCCGCCGGAGACCAGCATGGCGTTGGAGTGCTCGATCTCGCGCAGGGTTGCGACTGCGAACAAGATCGGCAGCAGGCAGAAGAGACGGATCCGAATCGCCATCTTCGGGATCGCGTTGAAGTAGTCGAGCGAGTGTCGCAGATCTTCCTTGGCGAGCTGCACGAGGTCGACCAGCGCTTCACGGTTCTGCACGAGCCAATCGCCCGAGAGGATCTTCTGATGGCTGCTCCCGCGTTTGAGCAGGATGTCCTCGGGAATGAAGACCGCGTTCTCGTGCTCGACGTCCCACGGGATGTCTTTGATGATGTTGACGTTTTGGAGCAGCTCGCCGAACGCTTCACAATTTTGCAGCAGCCGGTCGTAGTCGCGGTCGCGGATATAGGGCGAGTGATAGTGGAACAGGTCGGTCAACAGGTGGCCGACGGTCCCGGCGACGTAATAGCAGTAGCGCCGGTACTCGTCCATCGTTTGGATGCGAATGCCGTGCGGATACTTGCCGACGACTTGCCGCATGCCCAGCGTGAGCTCGCGCGTCCAGCGTTCGACGATCTCGGCGCTTCTTTGCGGCAGCGAGTGCAGTACGTCGAAGACCAGTCTCGTGCCGCGCATCAAGTCGAGATACGCCTCGTCGGCCTTGATGTCGGAAACTTCGTCGGCGAAGCGTTCCGCCTTCTCATCGTCGTGGAAGCAGTCGAGGAACTTCGTCAGCAGCTCTTGGCGGCGCGGCGCGGGCGCCGAGCCGTCGTCTTCGATCGTGTCGGCGATCCGGCACAGCAGGTAGCCGACGAGCACCGCCTTGCCGAGATCGCCCGGCAAGACTTCGATGCCGATTGCGAACGTGCGGGAAACGCGGCTGATGATGCCGCGCGCGAACGCCAGCGCGGCACGCTCGTTAGCCGGCCCGCTATCGCGCCGGCCGACTCCGTCTAACACCATCCATCGGTCCTGTTCGTCGCTTCCACCTTCGCGCTATCTCCCATTAGAGGGTCAGGTCGGGAACCCCCGCAGCCCCGGCGTCGTCCCAGGAAGCCGCAGGGCTGTGAGACGGCACAACGGACCGAGGCCACGTCACGTACCTCCGAAGCCATGCGCAAAGCGCTCCTGCGAGCGACCGGCGCATCGCAGCTCCAGTTCCAACGACCAAACCTGCCCCATGGGGCCTTCAAGAGAAGCATCTCGCCTGTTCGCGGTCGATTCCCTGCTTGCCGCGGAGGGCGGCTGTGGCCTCGAGCGCGAATCGGCCGCCTCCATGACCTCAACGGTTTATACCCAGACGAGCACGCGATGAAGCGCGCCGCAGCCGGCATCAGCCGCAACGTCCTATGCGTCTTTCCGCGGTATTCGCCGTCGTTTGGAACGTTCGAGCACGCGTATCCCTTCATCGGCGTGCGCGCGTTCATGCCGCCGCAAGGCATCTTGGTCATCGCGGCCTATCTGCCCGAGAACTGGAATGTCCGCTTCATCGACGAGAACGTCCGGCCCGCGCGACCGCGGGACTTCGCCTGGGCCGACGTCGTCTTCGTCAGCGGCATGCACATCCAGCGCCCGCAGATCGACGACATCAATCGGCGCGCGCACCTTGCGGGCAAGGTGACGGCACTCGGGGGGCCGTCGGTCTCGGGCTGTCCGCAGTACTATCCCAATTTTGACTACCTGCACGTCGGCGAGCTCGGCGACGCGACCGACGAACTCGTCTTGCGTCTGGCGACGAGCGTGGCACGTCCGTCCGAACAAGTGATCCTCGAGACCAAGGAGCGCTTGCCGCTGTCGGATTTTCCGGCGCCTGCCTACGATCAGGTCGACGTGGCACATTACTTCCTGGGAAGCGTCCAGTTCTCGAGCGGCTGTCCCTATCGCTGCGAGTTTTGCGACATCCCCGAGCTCTACGGACGCAACCCGCGGCTCAAGACGCAGGAGCAGATCGTCGCCGAACTCGACGCCATCCTGGCCAACGGCGGACAGCGCGCGATCTATTTCGTCGACGACAACTTCGTCGGAAATCGTAAGGCGGCGAAGGAGCTCCTGCCGCATTTGATCGCCTGGCAAAAGAAGAACGGCTTCGCGGTGCAGCTCGCCTGCGAAGCGACGCTCAACATCGCCAAGAGCCCCGAGCTGCTCGAGATGATGCGCGAAGCGTACTTCTGCACGATCTTCTGCGGCGTCGAGACGCCCGACCCGGCCGCACTCCACGCGATGGCGAAAGACCAGAACAATCAGCTTCCGGTGATGGAAGCGATCCGCATCATCCACAGCTACGGCATGGAAGTGGTCTCGGGGATCATCATGGGGCTCGACTCCGACACGCCGCAGACGCCCGAGCACATCCTCAACTTCATCGACGAGTCGAAGATCCCGTTGCTGACCATCAACCTGCTGCAGGCCCTGCCGCGCACGCCGCTCTACCGGCGCTTGGAGGCCGAAGGCCGGCTGGTCGAGGCCCCCGGACGCGAGTCGAACGTCGAGTTCTTGCTGCCCTACGAGCAGGTCCTCGACATGTGGCGCCACACGTTCGCGACCGCGTACGAGCCCGCCACGCTCTACGAACGCTTCGCGTACCACGTCGAGCACGTTTTCCCCAACCGCATCACGCCGCCGAACAGCCCGCAGCGGGTCAACGCGCGCAACATCCGGACGGGCCTGCGCATCCTGGCAAACCTGGTCGTGCGGGTCGGCCTGCTCGCCGACTACCGCGACGTCTTTTGGGCGATGGCCAAGAACGCGCTGCGCCGCGGCGACGTCGAGGCGCTGATCCACGTGGGGATGGTCAGCCACCACCTGATCACGTTCGCCCGCGAAGCCAGCGCCGGCCGTCAGAACGCCTCGTTCTACTCGCACACGACGCGACAGGCCGCCGCACCCGCCGTGCCGCCGCCCGCATCCGCAGCCGAGCCCGAGGCCGTAGCCGGCCGCTCCGCGTAAGCCAAAAGCCCAACTCAGGGAGATGCCCGGACCAGGGCTCGCCCCTCGACGCGGCCGGCCTCGAGCAGGTTTGAACCGGCCGCAAAGCCAGGAACCACGGAGCTCCGCGCGAAGTAACGGAAATTCCGATTATCGTTACTTGAGCACCGGCAGGGGAAGGGGCGGAAAAGCGGCATGGCGGCACGGAAACGAGTCTACGAAGCCGGGCCCTTTCGCTCGGCCGATCCGACCATCGGCGCCTTTGCCGACTACCTCGGCGATCGGCGCGTCAGCGAGCACACGATCGTCGCCTACCAGCGCGACCTGGAGAGCTTCGGTTCGTACCTGGCGGCGCGCAGCGCCGGCGCCGACCTGCGCAAGCACCGGCCCGCGCCGTATCCGGCACTCGCGGACGCGGAGCTCGCCGACATGCGCGCCTTCGTCTCGCACCTGACCCGCTCGCGCTCGTACTCGGCTCGCTCGATCCGGCGCAAGCTCTCCGCGCTGCGGACGTTCTACAAGTTCCTGGTCCGCTGCGGCCGGTGCGCCTCGAACCCGGCGCTCGAGCTCGAGTCGCCCAAGGTGCTGCGCAGCGTCCCAAAGGCGCTGCGCGAGGACGAGGTGGAGCGGCTGCTGCGGACGACGCTGGCCGGCCGCAGCGACTTCCAGCGGCTGCGCGACCGCGCGCTGCTCGAAACGCTCTACGGGACCGGCCTGCGGCGCAGCGAGCTGCTCAACCTCAACCTCGACGAGGTCGACCTCGAGCGCCGCGAGCTGCGGGTCGTGCGCGGCAAGGGCGGCAAGGACCGCGTGGTGCTCATGACGACCGCGGCAGCCGACGCGATGCGCGCGTATCTGGCGCTGCGGCCGCGGACGGCCGACCCGGCGTTCTTCGTAGGCCGCGGGGGACGGCGGCTCTCGCAGTCGGCGCTCTACAAGATCTTCAGACTGTTCCTAGCGATCAGCGGGCTGCAGGCGCACGCGACGCCGCACACGATGCGGCACTCGTTCGCGACCCATCTCTACGAGCACGGCGCAGACTTACTGGTCATCAAGGAGCTGCTCGGTCACGAGAGCCTCGCGACCACGCAGGTCTATACCAAAGTCTCCCAGCAGCGGTTGCTCGAGCAGTTCGACAAGGCCCATCCGCGGCAACGCGAGTAGCGGGCAACGCGAGTATCTTTTGTAGACGAGTGTTATTTGGTTTCGAGCGACCAGGTGATGTCGTCGGTGCTCGTGCCACTGTTGCGGGCTCCGCTCCAGCGCATGATCGTGAGCTCGTGTCCGGACGCCTTCTGCAATATGCCCTTTTGGTAGTCGGCGCTCTCCAGGATCGTCGAGTCTCCCGAGCGATCGACGAGCGTGCCACCACCGTGGCCTTGCGCGCTTACATGCAACACGTCGTCTCGAACCGACGCCGAAACGTCGACCGGAACCTCGTAGTTGCCGCCGTGGTCCGAGACGTTGTACGTCGCCTGCCAGGTCGTGTCGGTCGTTATGTTCGCTGGAGCCGCGCGCATCAGTTCGACGAGATGCGTGAAGTTCGAGCGAAGATCGCTTGCATTTCCGAGGTCGCTCGCCCGGCTCATATGCTTCCCGGTCGGGTCGAGCGTGCCCAGAGGCTTGTCGCCTAAGAGCACGAGCTGCGAGCCGTCGTCGCCGCGACGGACGGTGATCGTCTCGTCGAGCGTCAGCGGCGCGTTGATGTGAGCCGCGTTGGGCGTCGACCACAGCGCATGATAGGCTACGCTCGTGGCGCCGGCCGGCGGACCAAACGGCGCCGGAGCGAGATCGGCCGCCCATACGGAAAGCGCCGTCCCACTAAAGAGAGCCGCAGGCAGCGCGACTCGGGGCGCATTGCGCATCTTCTCGCAGCTTGGCACGACTAGGTTGCGGGCGCGACGTAATAGCGGGTGCTGTACGATTTCTCGTCGACGCCTTGATTCTTCTTGAACTCCGTCTTGACGGCGGTCTGAACGGCGAACGTCGACCCCGAGAACCGACCGTTGTCGTAATTCGCGGTCTCGTCGACCGTCACTGCGAAATCGGTGTTACCGTAGTTTCCGTTCGACGTGTCGGAGCCCGTTCCGTGGGCGGTCAGCTTTACGCTGGTGCCGTCGACCGCCGCGGTGACGTCGAGGGGCACTGAGAACGTGTGCGTCCCGAAGGGGACGACGGCCGTCGCTTTCCAGTTCGAGGCCGAGGTCACGTCCGCCGGCTTGTTCGCGACGAGCTCGACGACGTGCTTGAACGGATTGAACAAGCCGGCCAGATTTGCCGGAGCCTTGGTATCCGGGACCGGCACGTTGGCCGGAGTGACCGTGCCGAGCGGCGTGGTTCCCGAGAGTACGCTGAGCGTTCCGTCGGTGGCTCGATTGACGATCACCGTCTGATCGAACGGCTTGGGACCCTCGGGCCCGTCGTTGCTGCCGTAGACGCGATAGTTGACGCTCGCGCCCGCCGTCGCCGGCCCAAAGGGTGCCGCCGGAGCGGCCGCGAGCGCCGCCGCGGCCAATGCGGCGATCCCGGCGATCAGAGCAATTTGGCCTAAGCGCTTCTTCACGAAGGTGACCTCCAACAAGAACAATGCGGTGGCGAGCGAGTAGCAAACCAGCAGCTGACGAGAACCGGAAAACGCTTATCGGCCGAGCGCTTTCAATCCCCTCCCTACCGCGAGCGCTCCGGAGGAAATCCTTACGAAGCGGAGGCCGGACACATTCTGCGGGCCCTGCAAGAAGACGGCGACGTGGACGGCGAAGGAGCGTCGCCAGCCTGCCCCCAGCCGCTTACGACCGGGAGGTCTTCATGAACTGTCCTACCTGTCAAGCACCCCTCGTCCCAGGTGCGAAGTTCTGTGCGAACTGCGGGGCGCCCGCGCCGCAGACTACGCAGGTCGGCGCGTATACCGAGCCGGTGCCGGAGGCCGACAATCCGAAGGAGCCGATCGTCCTCGGGGACATGACGATCAAGGTCGAGGGCGAGCTCGTCCCCGTCGTCGACGTCGAGCTCGGACGCCAGCAGACCGTCTTCTTCGAGCACCACATCCTGCTGTGGAAGCAGCCCAACGTCACGCTCGGCTTCATGAACCTGCGCAACGCGGGGAAGCGTCTCTTCGCCGGCTTGCAGATCTTCATCTCGACCGCTCAGGGCCCCGGCAACATCGCGTTCTCGCGCGAAGCGCCGGGCCAGATCGTCGCGTTGCGGCTCCAGCCCGGTCAATCGGTCGACGTGCGCGAACACCAGTTTCTGCTCGCGACGAGCAACGTAAACTACGACTTCTTCTGGCAGCAGGGCCTGGCCAACGTCCTGTTCGCGCGCACCGGCCTCTTCATCGATCGCTTCAGCGCGCAGCAGAGCGAAGGCGTCGTCCTGTTGCACGGCTACGGCAACGTCTTCGAGAAGACGCTCGCGCCGGGCGAGCAGATCGACGTCGAGCCCGGCGCGTGGCTGTGGAAAGACTCGAACGTCCGCATGGACACCGTCTCGGTGCTGCAGTCGCAAGGCGGCGGCGGGCTGCTCGGCGCGCTCGGCGCCTTCGTCGGCGGCGCCGCCCTGATGCTCAACCGTTTCACCGGCCCCGGCCGCGTGGGCATGCAATCGATGACCTACCACCAGCCCGCCGCCGAAGGCGCCGCCCAAACCGGCGGCACCAGCAACGTAGGCGGCGTCCTAGGCCAACTCTTCGGCAACCAACAATAACCCCGCCGCGCTACGGCGCCCTAAGCCTAAGCCTGGTCCGCAAAATCGCTCTCGCGACTGATCCCGCGAGAGCGATTTGCTTTTCCCTCTTTCACGCAACGCCGAACGGCGAAGCCGTTCCCGCACCGAACTAAACCAAACCAAACCAGCGCCGAACGGCGAAGCCGTTCCAGCGTCCGCCCACCAACGTCGCAGGGCCAACCGCCACCGCACCAACCGCCCGACCAAGCGACCCGTGCGCGATCCACCCCGACATCCGCCACCCCGACATCGCGGGATATCCCGCGAGAGCGATTTTGCGTCGTGGCTAGGAAGGAGGAGCGCAGAATGGCAGAGCCATTTAAGCGACGACTGACGACGCCACGGCGCAAAAGCGCCGAGCCCATGGAACTAAGAGACGTAGGTGATGTTTACGCTGAACCCTGCCGCTTCGGCGCGCGCGAGGACCGAGAGCACGTTCTCGATCTCGTCGTCGATGCCCACGATCTCTTTGGCGCTGATGCCGACCGGCGCGGCGTTCTCCCAGAGCAGCTTGCGCGCCGTCTCGAGGGCTGCGCGCAGCCGTTGCGGGGTCGCTTCGAGGACGGGCCAATCTTCCAGCGTCGTGGCCGGCACGACACGCCAGCCGTTTCCGGAGAGTTCGTCCTCATCCACGAACGCGTTCGGAATCGCGGACAGCAAGTCAAGCGCTTCGCGATCGACCGGCCGCATGCGCAGCCCGAACTCCGAAAGGCGCACGACATATCGAAAGAAGGCGGCATTCCCGACGCTGTAGGCTCCGGCCGGGGACCCGACGCTCACCAAGATCATTGCTACCCAGCTTCGAGCGCGGCCCCGGCCTTACCCCTTCTTCTTATGTGCGTGACGTCTCAGTGAGTGGCGTCGTCGCTCAGCGTACGAGCGCAAATGGAATGCCTAGCTCGCCCGCGAGCTTTTCCAGCCCGGTCCACACTTTGACGTGGACCGGTACGCCCTCGCGCCGATGCGCAAGCGTCTTTTCGTATTCGATCTCGCCGGCGACATAGATACGGTCGCAGCCGGGCGCTTTCTCGGATTCCTTGAAAGCGCGCAGCTCGCGATCGAGGTCGCGCTTGAAGTCCGCGACGTTGCGAAACCCATCGATCTTGATCGCTCCGAAGAAGTGCGAGATCTTGCCGGGCTCGGGGCCGCTCGACGGCAGCGGTAGATCGTTGCCGAACGCGCCGCCCGAAAGCACGCCGCACAGGATGTCGACCAGCAGCCCAAGGCCGTAGCCTTTGTGGCCGCCGTTGTCGACGCCGAAGCCGCCCAGCGGCAAGAGCGCTCCTTTGAGCGCCGCGTTGGCGTCCAGCGTCGGCGCGCCCTCGGAGTCGATCGCCCAGCCCGGGTAGAGCGGCTTCTCTTTGCGCTGGTAGACTTCGAGCTTGCCGCGCGGCACCGTCGTGGTTGCGAAGTCGAAGACGAAGGCCGGTTCCTTGTCGGCCGGCATCGCATAGGCGAATGGGTTGGTGCCCAGCATGATTTGCTTGCCGTACGTAGGCGCACCGTACCGGACCGAATTGGTCGACGCGATGCCGATCATGTCTTGCTCGAGCGCGAGCATCGCGTAATAGCCGGCGATGCCGAAATGGTTGGAGTTGCGGACCGCGCCGAAGGCGCAGCCTTGCGCTTTCGCTTTCTCGAGCACGCTGAGCATCGCGCGCTTACCGGTGGGATGGCCCAGGCCATTGCCGGCGTCGAGCACGATCGAGCTCGCCGTCTCACGCACGACCTTGACGTCGGGCGCGGCCTTGAGCTTCCCGTTGCGAATTCGACTGACGTAATAAGACTCCAAACGTGCGACACCGTGGGACTCGATCCCGCGCAGATCCGACGTTACCAGGACGTCGGCGACGACGGCGGCATCGCTCGGGGCGACGCCGACCTTCGCCAGCACGGCGTTGACGAACGTCTTGAGCTTCTCTTCGGTCGAGAGTCGGTATTCGGTGTCAACGACGACTTGTGACAAGAGATTTCATCCTCCGCTACGGTGCCGCGATGCGAACGTGCTTGCTACTGGCGTTGCGTCAGCGCCAGCTGTTCGACCGTCGCGCCGCGTGTCGATATTCCTAACTCGAAAATGTCGCTGTCGATGCCTTCCCGAGCGAAGGCCGCTTGCATCGCCGCGCCGATCGCTGAGCCATTGTCCCTGACCAGCGCGATCACACTCGGGCCGGCGCCCGAGAGTGCGACGGCCAGCAACCCCGGCAGCTCGAACTCGAGCATCTCGGAAAAACCGGGGACCAGCGGCGCGCGGTACGGTTGGTGAATGCGGTCACCCGTGGCGACCCGCAGCCCGCACAGGTCGCCGGTCGCGAGCGAAGCCGCCAGCACCGCCGCGCGCTGGATGTTGAAGACGACGTCCTTACGCTCGTAGGTGGCCGGCAAGAGCGCGCGAGCTGCGGCCGTGGGCAACACGATGTGCGGCGTGACGACGACCGCGCTCAAGCCCCTGGGCGGATCGAAGCGCAGATAGCAGGGCGGCTTGCCTTCCGGCATGGCGGCCACGACGACCCCGCCCAAGAGCGCGGGCAGCGCGTTGTCGGGATGGCCTTCCAAGAGGGCCGCGAGCCCGGCCAGCTCGAGTTCGCTCGGCCGCTCGAGCGCGAACTCGGCGCCGATCACGAGCCCCAGGACCGCGCCCGCCGCGCTTGCCCCGAGCCCTTTGCCGAGCGGAATGCTGTTCTCGACGTGAATCGAGACGTTCGGCCGGGTGCCGCCAAGCACGCGGTCGAGACCGCGCACGATCTCGTTCTCGAAGCCCGCGTTGGTCGGGACGTACTTGCCGGCCTTGAACGAGATCGAGAAGTCCATTGCGGGTTGAATCGTGGCGCGAACCCAGAGGTCGAGCGCCATGCCGACGGCGTCGAAGCCCGGGCCGAGGTTCGCGCTCGAGGCCGGAACGGCGACCTCGAACGGCTCGCGGTGAACGATCTCAGCCGGCATGAACCGCGCTGACTCGATCGATGAGGCGACGCAGTGCGTCGCCGTCGGGCGTCGGGACGATCCGGTTCGAGAACGGCGCGCCCGAGGCATGGTAGCGCGCCGCATACGCGCCGTCCTTGAGCACGTGGCCGGTGAGCACCAGGACGACGTCCTCGTCAGGCCCGATCGTTCCGTCCGCGCGCAGGTGCCGCAACCCGGCCAGCGAGGCCGCCGAGGCCGGCTCGCAGCCGATGCCGTCGCGGCCGATCACGGCGCGCGCGTCGGCGATCTCGTCGTCGGAGACGTCGAGCACGGTGCCGCCCGAGGCTCGCACCTCGGCCAGCGCCTTCTTCCAGGAGGCGGGGGCGCCGATCTTGATCGCGGTCGCCGTCGTCTCGGCCTTGACCGGCTTCAGCTCGCCGCCCTCGCGGAAGACGCGGGCGAACGGTGCTGCGCCGGCAGCCTGCACCACGGCGAGCCGGGGCAGCCGCTCGATCAGCCCGAGCGCCAGCGTTTCGCGGAAGCCCTTCCCGAACGCGCTGGTGTTGCCGAGATTTCCGCCCGGCAAGACGAGCCAGTCCGGGGTGCGCCACTCGCGCTGCTCGAGCAGCATGAGCGCCGCGCACTTTTGCCCTTCGATGCGATACGGGTTGATGCTGTTGACGACCGCCACATGCGCCGGGTCGAGGGTCCGCACGATCTCGAGCGCCCGGTCGAAATCGCCGTCGATCGCCGCGACCGTCGCCCCGTAATCGAGCGTCTGCGACACCTTGGCCTCGCTGATGCCCTGCGCCGGAACGAGGACCAGGGCCGTCAGCCCGGCGCGCGCGGCGTAGGCGGCCATCGAGGCGGCCGTATTTCCCGTGCTCGCGCAGGCGACGACCCGGACGCCGCGCGCTCGCGCGTCCGAGACGGCGACGGTCATGCCCGCATCCTTAAACGACGCCGTCGGATTCATCCCCAGGTGCAGGTAGCCCACCCGCGAGCTCTTCGCGTAGTCCGCGCCCTCGCGAGCTTCATAGACCGGCACGGCGTTCTCGCGCAGCGTCACGACTTGGGTCGCAGGCACGTCGGGCAACAACTCACGGTAGCGCCAAACGCCGCTCTGATCGAGCGGATCGTTCGAGAGTCGCCGTTCGGCGAAGCGCCGGCGAAGCGCATCGGGATCGAGCGCAATGGGGTCGAGCTGGAATGCGAGCAACGCGCCGCAGACTGCGCACGACAGCGCTCCGTCGACGGCTGCGGCTCCGCACTCGCTACAGGCGAGTCGCACCTAACCCCCATTCACCCCGCATCGTCCACGCGCCTACTCCGCGACGGTCTGCGGCCGATGCGCCGACCGCCTCCGGTTAAAGGTTGGCTCGCGTGATCGCGCCGTCGGCGGCGGAGCTGACGAGCGCGACGTATTTTGCGAACACGCCGCTCGTATAGCGCGGCGCCGGCGGCTTCCAGGCCCCCAGCCGCGCGGCGACGTCGCCGGCCGGCATCTCCGTGTCGATGCGGCGATTCTCGACGTCGATCACGACGACGTCGCCGTCGTCGAGCGCGGCGAGCGGGCCGCCCACGTAGGCTTCGGGCGCGATGTGGCCGATCATCAGACCGCGCGTGCCGCCCGAGAAACGGCCGTCGGTTAACAGGGCGACCGTCTCACCCAGACCCGCGCCTATGATCGCGCCCGTGATGCCCAGCATCTCGCGCATGCCCGGGCCGCCTTTTGGCCCTTCGTAGCGAATGACGACGACGTCGCCGTGCGTGATCTTGCCGGACTCGATGGCGTGCATCGCGTCCTCTTCGCGGTTGAAGACGCGGGCCGGACCGCGATGATACGGACGCTCATGACCTGCGATTTTGGCGACCGCGCCGTCGGGCGCGAGATTGCCGCGCAGGATCACCAGGCCGCCCGACGGTTTGAACGGTTTGTCGGCCGTGGTGATGACGACTTGTCCGGGCGTCTCGACGGCGCTTTCGACCTCTTCTCCGAGCGAGCGGCCCGTCACGGTCTGCGCGCCGGCGTGAATCAGATTCGCTTCGACGAGGCGCTTGGCAATGAGCTGGATCCCGCCCGCCCGATCGACGTCGAGCGCGACGTACTTTCCGCCGGGCCGCAGGTCGGCGATGATCGGCGTGCGCCGGCTGATCTGGTCGAAGTCGTCGATCGCAAGCGGAACGCCCGCTTCGCGCGCGATCGCGAGCAGGTGCAGCACGCTGTTGGTCGAGCCGCCCGTTCCGGCGGCCGCGGCGATCGCGTTCTCGAAGGCGTCGCGCGTCAAGATGTCGCGCGGGCGAACGCCACGCCGCAGCAGATCCATGACGAGCAGGCCGGCTTCATAGCCCTTTTGGTCCTTGCGCGGGTCGGTCGCGCCCGGTGAGGCGCTGCCGACCGGCGAGAGCCCGATGAACTCCATGACGGTCGCCATCGTGTTGGCGGTGTACTGGCCGCCGCAAGCGCCTGCGCCCGGGCACGCGAGGTCTTCGATTTGCTTGAGGCGCGCGTCGTCGATCTTGCCGGCCGCGTGCGCCCCGATCGCTTCGTACACGTCGACGATCGTGAGATCGTAGCCGTCGAGCTTGCCGGGAGCGATCGAGCCGCCGTACAGAATGAGCGAGGGAACGTTGAGCCGCACGAGCGCCATCGCGGCCCCCGGCGTCGTTTTGTCACAGGCCGTCAGCGCCACGATCGCGTCGAACATGTGACCGCGGCCGACGAGCTCGATCGAGTCGGCGATCACCTCGCGGCTGACCAGCGACGCCTTCATCCCTTCGGTGCCCATGGTCACGCCGTCCGAGATCGCGATGGTGTTGAACTCCATCGGCGTCCCGCCCGCTTCGCGGATTCCGCGCTTGACGTGCTCGGCGAGCCCGCGCAGGTTCAAGTTGCAGGGCATCGTCTCGATCCAGGTGTTCGCGATCCCGACGATCGGCTTGCGCAGGTCTTCGTCGGTGAAGCCGACGGCCTTGTACATCGCGCGGGCGCCCGCCCGGTCGCGGCCTTCGGTGATGATCGCGCTGTTGGCTTTGATGTCGTAGCTCACGCACCTTGCTTAGAGGCGCGGCAGGCAGCGCCTGCGGCGCTGGGCGCGCGAATTCGGCAGCTGCCCGGCATCGGCGGTACGAGCCTGGGGCTCCTGCCGCGACCTTGTCGACGGCCTAGGAGGCGGCCGCGGTGGAGGCGGCCGCGATGGAGGCGGCTGCGGTGGAGGCGGCGGTTCGGGCGAGGTGGCGGTACCAGCGGACGATCAACGAATAGCGCACGCACTCGAAGTAGACGAAGGTCAGGAGCAGTAGCGGCGCTGTCAGCACCAGCGAGCGCGGCTCGACGACGTCGAGGACGACCGAGGCGGACAGCGCGATCGCGTAGGGCACGGCAAGGATTGCGAGCGAGAGGACCACTACGCCGAGCGTCGTCGCGAAGTGGCCGCGCGTCAACTCGAACGAGCCGCGATAGGCGCTCGCGAGGGTCTTGCCCATGTCGCTCAGCGAGGAGCGCTCGTCGGAGCGGAGCAGCGCGTTCATCAGCGTCTGCGAGAGCAACACGCCGACGATCACGCCCGGGACCACCGCGGCCGCATAGCCGAGCTCGGTGACGAGCCCGACGCTCGCGATCGTGAGCAGCGCCACGACCGAGCGCCACAGCGTCATGCGGAAGCCGGGCTCGATGCGCCGCAGCGCCGAGGGCAAGATGAAGAACAGCGCGAGCAGCGAGAGCAGGACGACCACGTTGAGCGGCGGCGCGCGCAGGATCGCGACCGGATCGCCGCTGGCGAAGGTCTGCAGCAGGTTGATGCGGGGGAACACGACCGCCGAGGTCGCCGCGCAGGCCAGCGCCAGAGCGACGTAGACCAGCAGGCGTTCGCGCATCAAGCGAAAGCCCTCGACGAACAACGATTCCCGGGCGGCTGAAACGGATCGAGCCCCCGGCAGTGCGCCTGCGGTCATACCCCTTGATTCGCGGCCGGCTCGCTACCCTCTGCGACCGGACCTATGTCCCAGCTCACACTTCGAGGCGCACCCTGGCCGTCGGCCGCGGCCCGCGAGCCGGAATCGGCCCGCTCGCCTCGGCGGAATCGCCCGTCCCGAGCCCGTACCAAGGTCCGATGCGGTCCTGCCCTTCATGATCGCGCCCTTGGAACGGCGCCTCACCGACGAGCTTCGCGCGATCGTGGGCGCACCCGGCGTCCTGACGTCCGAAGAAGACTTGCTCGCGTACGGCTACGACGGGACCTGGTTCGAGAGCCGGCCCTTGGTCGTCGTTCTGCCCGAGACGAGCGCCCAGGTCAGCGCGATTCACAAACTCGCCTCGCGCGAGCGGCTGGCGCTCACGCCGCGAGCGATGCGCAGCGGTCTCTCCGGCGGCGCGGTTCCGCTCGCCGGCAGCATCGTGCTCAACGTGATGCGCATGAACCGCATCCTCGAGCTCGACGAGATCAACCACGTCATCGTGGTGCAGCCCGGCGTCATCAACGCCGAGGTGCAGCGCACGGTCGAGGCGCGCGGTCTGTTCTATCCGCCGGACCCTTCGAGCCTCAAGCAGTCCGCGATCGGCGGCAACGTCGCCGAGAGCGCGGGCGGCGCGCGCTGCCTCAAGTACGGCGTCACGGCGGACTACGTCGCTGCGCTCGAGATCGTCTTGCCCGCGGGCGAAGTGATTCGCGCCGGCGGCATGTCGAGCGGGCTGCTGCCGACCTCAATCGAGCTGATGGATCAGGTCACGCTGCGCTGCGTCGAAGAGAACGAGCCGCTCGGCCTGCCCGTCGAGAGCGACGCGCTCCTGCTGTTCGCGCTCGACGGAAACTACGAGAACATCGTCGACGCGGAATTGGAGCAAATCGCTGAGATCTCACGCAGCCACGGCGCGACCGCGACCCGCGTCGCCGCCGACGCGGCGGAGAGCGCGCGCCTTTGGCAGGGGCGGCGTTCGATCTCGCCGTCGCTCGCGCGCAAGCGACCGCACCGCCTGGGTGAAGACATCTCGGTTCCACGTTCCGAGATCGTCGCGATGGTCCGCGCGGTGCGCGAGATCGCGCGCCGCCACGAGCTGCTCATTCCGCTGTTCGGGCACGCGGGCGACGGAAATCTGCATCCCAGCATCCTCTGTGACCGGCGCGACCGCGCGGAGATGGGCCGGGTGCGCTTGGCCGCCCACGAGATCTTCGCGGCCGCCGTCGCGCTCGGTGGGACGCTTTCCGGCGAGCACGGAATCGGCTCCGCTGGGTATCATGAACCCCGGCAAGATCTTTCCCGAACCCGGCGGCCTGGACGCTTTCACGCTTTGATGGTGAACCGTGTACCGTCTGCGACGTAGCTATACCGTCGCTCGGCGCTTTTCCGTCGCCGCCGCGTCGCTCGTCGCTCCCCCTCCGCTTCGCTTCGGGGACGGGCAAAGGGCGCTGCCGTTCTTCGCTCCTGGCTCCTTGCGGCGACGAAAAATCGCTCTCGCTTGGTGTATACCTACGTCGGAGACGGTACACGAGCTTTGATCGAAACTGCAAAAAAGCGAGGGTTCACCGGACGCGACCTGCCGCCGGAAAGCGTCTACAACCAGTGCGTGCGCTGCGGGCTTTGCTTGCCGTCGTGCCCGACGTACCTCGAGACGCTGGTCGAGACGTCGAGCCCGCGCGGGCGCATCGCGCTGATCAAAGCCGTCGACGAAGGGCGTCTCGACTTGACGAGCCCCGGCTTCATTCACCAGATGTCGGAGTGTCTGGACTGTCGCGCGTGCGAAGCGGCCTGCCCTTCTGGTGTGGCCTACGGGCAACTGCTCGAACCTGCGCGCACGCAGATCGAGCGGGCGACTTCGCAGCGCAGGCCCTTCTTCGATCGCCTGGTGCGCGACTTCTCGCTCGGCTCGCTCTTCGGCGATCTCGCCCTGATGCGGCTCGTCGCCGGGCTGCTGCGTTTTTACCAGCGCAGCGGCTTGCAGTCGCTGGCCCGCTCGAGCGGCCTCTTGCGCCTGTTCGGCGTCGAGAAGCTCGAGGCGATCGCGCCGCGCATCTCGGAGCGCTTCTTCGTGCCCAACGGCCAAAGCTGGAGCACGCCCGTCGGCCCGGCGAAAGCGACCGTCTTCATGCACGCCGGCTGCATCATGCACGTCGCCTTCGCGGAAGTCGATCGCGCGACCGTGCGCGTCCTCAACCGAGCCGGCTGTGACGTCGTCGCGCCGTCGTCGCAGGGCTGCTGCGGGGCGATCGCAGTGCACGCGGGCGACTTGGATCGTGGCCGCTCGTTCGCAAAGCGCAACATGGTCGCGTTCGAGCGCTCGGGCGCCGACGTCTACGTCATCAACGCCGCAGGCTGCGGCTCGACGCTCAAGGAGTACGGACACCTGTTCGCCGGCAACAACTCGTGGGCCCAGCGCGCCGCCGACTTCTCCGCGAAAGTCAAGGACGTCACCGAGTTCCTCGACGAGATCGGCATCCCGCCCGAGCTCGGCCGCATCGAGGCGACGGTCGTCTATCAAGACCCCTGTCACCTCGTCAACGCGCAGCGCATCGCGTCGGCGCCGCGCCGTCTGCTCGCCAAGATCCCGGGCCTCGTGCTCAAGGAGATCGAGGAGAGCACCGTGTGCTGCGGCAGCGCCGGCATCTACAACGTCACGCAGCCCGAGATGGCCGAGCGTCTGCAGAAGCGCAAAGTCGCCTGCATCTTAGCGGCAGCTCCGACGCTCGTCGCTACCGCCAACCCAGGCTGCGCGCTCCAGCTCGCCATGGGTCTACAGAATGCCGGTCATCCGCTGCCGGTCAAACACGTCGTCGAGCTGCTCGACGAGTCGTACGCCGCCATTGCCAAGACCGCCCCGAACGCATAGTCGCGTCACCTGTCCTGGCTGATCTCGATGTCGCCGTCGCTCGCGTGCACGTCGAGCCGTCCGTCGCCGTTGCCGATGCGCACGGTTCGTGACGTCGAGTCGTCGACTTCATCGGCGTTGTCGTCACTCTTGCTCGCGGTCTTGCCGGACGGCGCCGCGGGCGACCCCGCGACGCGGACCATGCCCCCGTCGCTCGTCTGGGCCGTCACCAGCGTGTCGGCTCCCGGCGCGAAACCGAGCGTCACGCGGCCGTCGCGTGTCTCGACGCTGCCGTCACGGACTCGAAGCGCGGTGCCCTCGATGCGCCCGTCGTCGATCGCCGCGTCGACCCGGTCGGCAACGACCCGCCGCAACGAGATCAGTCCCTTCGCTTCCGCGACGTGCAGCGCGGGCGCATCGTAATCTTCGATGGCGACGGTGCCGCCCGAACCGATGCTGTTGAACGAGGCCTCGGCGCGCAGGCCGTTCGCTTCGATATTGCCGGCGTTTACGACGATGACCCGGGTTTGCGGAGGCACGAGCACCGTCACCATGCGGTCGTCGCCTATCGACCAGTGGTGTCTTGAGTTCGTTCCGATATGAATCGTATCGCCCTCTTGGCGTGCCGTGATCGGCGCCTTGGCGCGAAAGATCCCGTACGCCGCGCTTTTGCTGACGGAGACGTCGAACTTCGACGGGTCGCCCGCGCGGATCGTGAGGTCGGCGTAGCCGATGTCAACGGTCAAGGCTGGATGCGCGCCGGCCTCAAAGGTCCGATGCGCCCTGCCCTCAGCCAGGTTCGCGCCCGACGCGACTGCTGCGTCGGTGTGCTGGGCGGCCCATTGAGCCGGGTCGCCCCGAATGGCGAGTACCATCCCGCCAACGACGGCGGCTTCCATTACCACCAGGACGGCGATGAGCCGGGCACGCGTTATCATGCCCCATGTACGTTCCGACGTGCGCAGAGTTTCGCGGCGGGGCGATTCTTGCGCGCGCCGGCGTTACAAGCCGACGAGGCGGGAGTCGTTGGCCTTCGCGGCCTCAACGCTCGGGTAGACGTTGAGGACTTCGAGCAATCCGGTGATGCGGAGCAAGCGCAGGATCTGACCTTCCTGGGCGACGAGGCGGACCGAACCTTGGTGTTCCTCGGCGAGCTTATGGGCGCCGATCAGCGCACCGAGCCCGGTCGAATCGAGAAACTCGAGCTGCGAGAGGTCGACGACGATCTCGTGCCCGTCGTGCTCGGCCGCCTCTTGCAACGCGGCGCGCAGGCTGGGCGCGGTCGCGATGTCCAAGCTGCCCCGGAGCGAGAAGAGGGCGGCCCGGGGGTCCCCAAGTGGGCTGACGTCGATGGTTAACGTATCGCTCGGCATGTTAGCCCTCGTACTCTCGCCATTCGCAGATACCTCCGTCCCCGAAGGCAACGAAGGCGCAGCCGGGCCGCTCGCGCCGTTCCGCCGAGCGAGGGTACAGGATGAAGCGGTAGCGGAGCGCCGCTCGCTCGCCCTCGAGCACGACGTCGTCGACTTCCAGTTCCCACGGCGGCCCGTCCCGGAAGAAGGCCGTGAAGTGGGCCACGATCGCCTCGCGGCCCGCCAGCGGCTCGTGCCGGGCCTCCCGGTAGACAGCGTCGGCCGCGAAGTGCGCTCCGGCGCGGAGCGCATCGCCGGCTCGCCAGGCCTCGATCAGGCTCTCGAGGAGCGCGCGCCGGGTCATCCTGCTGGGGCGGCTGGATTCGAACCAACGAATGGAGGATTCAAAGCTCTCGGCCTCTCACGCTTGACGAGGGAAATAGCGGCCTTTTACGGGCGTTTGCGGCCTTCGACGGCCTCGTGAAGACCCCATCATCCGCGACGCGAAGGTAAGTCCAAGGTAAGTTGGACCCCCGGGGACCCGGGGTGGCGAGAGTCGTATGAGAGCGAGCGAGGGGGGGTGGGCCTAACAGTCCCGCCCCCTTCCCCACGCCGTAGGTCCTAATCCGCCTTCGCGCAGAATTCGGCCACCCCGAAAGGGGCAGTCGCATTTCCCGCGCGCAGAAGGTATGATGTGAATCCTATGGCGTTGGTCGATCAGAGCATCTACGAGCGCGACTTCGCCGCCTGGGTGGAGTCGCAGATAGCGCTCATTCATGCCGGCGAGTTTGGAAGGCTTGACCATGAGCACGTGGCGGAGGAACTAGAGGGCTTGGCGGCGCGGGATCGGCGTGAACTTAAGCAACGACTCCGCACCGTTTTTGAGCACATGCTAAAGCTGGAGGTCGAACCCGACTCGCCAGCAGCTCGCGGTTGGCGACTCACCATCCGGGAACAATGGCGCTGCATTCATGACCTGGTCTTCGAAAGCCCAAGCTTGCGAAAGTTTGCCGAGCATTATGCTGAGGAAGCCTATGATGACGCTCGACAAGACGCCGCCGAGAGCCTAAATCGACCTATGGGTGACTTTCCGCCCGAGAGCCCCTGGCCGTTCAAAAAGTTCATACCACCGAGCGAATGACCGCAGGCAATCGCGTGGCCGTGGCCGAGCTTGCGACGCGCAGGAACATCGCCGGGCAACGTTGGTGGGATCGGCGGGTCGCCCTCGCGCGGCTCGTCGCCGAGGGCGATGTCGAAGCCGCCCGGCTCGCGGTCCAAGGTGCGAACCAAGACGCGGCCGACGAAGCGGCGTGGGGGCCCGTCGACGGGCGGCTCGCGGTTCGGCCCATCGGCGACAACGACCCGAGCGCGTGCCAGCGCTGTTACCGAATGCTGCGCGCGACCAACGGCGACCATCTGCAAGCCGCGGCGAACCTGCGCGCGCTCGGCGATGACTCGGCGGCCGACATCGCCATCGCCGGCGAGGTCCAGAATGCGTCCAGGGCTGCAAATTGCACTAGCTAGGCGTTGCCCATGAACCTGCGAGGCGTCACGCTCGACAATCTCGCCATATTCATCGCTGATGTGAAACCGGGCGATTACGACACTCTGAGCGCCCTTCGGCAGCGATGCGTTTCACTCGCTCAGACCGCCTTTGGCGACAAAAGCCAGCACGTAGCGGACGTCCTGAATATTCAAACTTCCGCGCCAGTGCATAACCTGTTTATGGCTGAGCCATTCGACGCATTCTCTTTATCACGACCTTGACGCTATGAAGGCCGGGCAGTATCTCGTCTTCATTAGTCTTCTCATCCGGCGCGTTGATGAGGCGATTGCGCAAAAGGATTCAGGAGCGTCCGGATCTTCCAAAATAGGAAACACATGACCATGCGGCGTTGGTGAGTAAGCCGGAGAGGCGCTCATTCCTGGTTGCGCGTCTCCAACTCGGGCGCCAGGTCGGGAAACACTTCTTCGCGCCAGCGGCGGCAGGGCGAGCTCTCGTCGTCGCCGCCGCCGCTCTGCAGCGTGATCGGTGCCATTGCGAGCGCGGCAACGGGCTCATCCTGTGCGGTTTGCGTCAGAAGGCCCAGGCGGCCTCTAAATAGGGCTGACGACCTTATGGGCCACTCGACGGTGACGCTGACGGTGTCCACCTACGGCCACGTGGGGGAGGAGTCAGGTCGCCGGGCCGCCGACCTGCTCGGCGCGCACCTGGCCCCGGATTTCGCCCGGGAAGGTAAGTCGAAGGTAAGTTGATGAGTGAAAAACCGCTGGGGCGGCTGGATTCGAACCAACGAATGGAGGATTCAAAGTCCCCTGCCTTACCGCTTGGCTACGCCCCACCGTGCCACCAAAATGCGTCGAAAAGTGACCTGGCCCTCTCCCAAGATGCGCATCGGTCGCGGGCCGGCCGATAACCTCGACGAGTATACTCTGAGGGCAACGGTCCGGTCGAGGCCGTCCGCCACGTTTTGGAGCCACCTGTGATCATTGCACGAACCCGGACCCTGGCGGCCTCCGCCTTCCTCTTGCTCACCCTCGCCTGGGGCGCCGCGGCGGCCCTGGCCGACACGCCGGCGTCCCTGTGGCTGCGGGTCGGGCACTCCGTGCTGCTCAACGCCCAAGACCTGCGGCGCGTCACCGTGGCCAACAACCGCATCGCCGTCGTCGTGCCGGTCGGCACCTCGCAGGTGATCGTCAACGGCAAGGCCCCGGGCAAGACGACCATCATCGTCTGGACGGCCCGCGGCCGCACCGATTACGCTGTAACGATCACGAACTAACGACGGGCCGGGCGCGGCGCCTCGACCTCTGGACGCGAGTCGGCCCGGCAAAACGCGCAAGGAACGCTTTGTCGGGCCGAGTGCGAGCGCTTGGGGCGCCGCAATGCTTTACAAGTTTAGTAGTGTACTGGTCTAGTGAAGCGCGACGACGCGCTTGGCGCCTAGATAGCGATTCGCCCAGTAGCTGTCGGCAAGCCGGCTGATCATGACGCCGTGGCTCGAGCTGTGGATGAACTTGCCGCTGCCGACGTAGATACCGACGTGCGACGGACCCGGCTCGTACGTTTGGAAGAAGACGAGGTCGCCGACTTGGATGCCGCCGTCGGTGTGGTGGCCCGCGTAATACTGCACGTCCGCGGTGCGGGGCAGATGGATGCCGAACATCGCGAAGACGTACTGCACGTAGCCCGAGCAATCGAAGCCGCTCGGCGAGGTACCGCCGAACACGTACGGCGTTCCGATATAGCGCATCGCGCTGCGCGTCAGGCTCATTGCGATGGTCGACGTGCGATTGATGACGCCGCGCGCGAACCGGTGTACCGGATCGCCGGTCTTGACGCCGGCCGAGTCGTTAGACCACATCTGCAGGTCGGCGTCGGCGGTCGGCATGTTCGAGGAGATCTCGTTCATACCGGAAGCCCCTTGGGTAGTCTCACCGTGCGCTACGCGGTGAATGGCGAGATGCGACTTGGCATTCGCGGCGCCGCCCACAACTCCGAAGAGCGCAGCAGCGAAAAGCGCAATCTTAATCGATCGGGTCAAGCCAACTCCTCTTTCAACGCTTACGAGGTTAGTTGACGGGTTCGGGCTGAGAGGTTGCCCTAGCGCCGACCGGCGCATTCACCCCACCTGGGAATCCCCCGTTCCGGGCCGCGCCCGGATTCAGCGATTTGGTTTACAACGAATGTCGAGAGCCTTCAACTCACGCATATCAACGTCATCGACGCCGATGGCTGGCAGTTTACACGCACAAAACCGTTTACCTGCGCCCGCCTGGTCGAGCGAGGCAAGAATGTGATACGGGTCGCCTAACTCGAAGCACTGCGGACGACCTGCGCCAGCTCCTCGGCCAGCGCGACGATACGCGCTCGGTCGTCGCCTTCGATCATGACGCGGATCACCGGCTCGGTCCCTGACGCTCGCACCAGCAGCCGGCCCTCGGCCCCGAGCTCGGCCTCGACGCGCGCCATCGCGGCGCGAACGGCGGCATGATCGAGGACCGTTTTGCGAGACGTGCGCACGTTCACGAGGACCTGTGGATAAATGTGCAGAGCCGCGCCCAGCTCGTGCAGGGTGCTCCTTTCGCGGGCCACTATCGAGAGCAACGCGACCGCGGCCATCGGGCCGTCGCCCGTCGTATTCCGCTCCAGGTCGATGATGTGGCCCGACTGCTCTCCGCCGAAGGTGTATCCTCCCGCTCGCATGGCCTCCAAGACGTAGCGGTCGCCGACCGCCGTGCGCAAGAGCCGGATCCCTTCGCTTGCGAGGGCGCGCTCGAGCCCCGCGTTGCTCATCACCGTGCCCACGACCGTATCGCCCACGAGCTTGCCTGCGCGCTTCTTCTCCCGCCCTAGAATCAGCATGACGTGATCGCCGCTAACCGGCGCGCCGTGCTCATCGACGAACAGCACGCGGTCCGCGTCGCCGTCGAACGCGACGCCCAGCACGTGCGCGGATTCGTCCGCCTCGCGCAGCGCTCGGACGCGCGCGGCGAGCGCCGACAGATCCGTCGACCCGCACGCGACGTTGATGCGCGAGCCGTCGTCCTCGGCGTGCAGCGGCACGACCGTCGCGCCGAGTTTCGCGAGCGCGCGCGGCCCCACGAGAAAAGCCGCCCCGTAGGCGGCGTCGACGACGACGGTCAGCCCCGTGAGGTCGCCGCCCGCATCGAGCAGTGCCGTGAAATAGCGGTCGACCAAGCCGTGCGCGGTGCGCGCGACGCCGACGTGCTCGTGCGTCGGGCGCGGCATGGCACCTTCGTCTTCGAGGACGCGTTCGATCTCGCGCTCTTGCTCGTCGCGCAGCTTGAAGCCGTCGGCGCCGAAGAATTTGATGCCGTTGTCTTCGATCGGATTGTGCGATGCGCTGATCATCACGCCGGCGGCCGCTTCGATGCGGGCCGTTATACAGGCGACGCCCGGCGTCGGGATGACGCCGACCGAGAGCGTGTCGCGCCCGACGGACGTGATCCCCGCGACGAGCGCGGCCTCGAGCATCGTGCCCGAGAGCCGCGTGTCGCGACCGATCACGATCGGGCGCTCCAAGCTGGTCTGGCGCGCGAGCACCGTCGCGCCCGCGCGTCCGATCCGAAACGCCAGCTCAGGCGTCAAGTCGAGATTGGCGACGCCGCGCACGCCGTCGGTGCCGAAAAGTCGTGGGGCGCTCATCGTTCTCGTTCTCCCGGTCCGAAGGTCGCGCGGACGCGCAGCAAGTTGGGGGCGACCGCGACGTCGGCCACTTCGGCGCCCTGTTGATCGGTCGCGACCGGACGAACCATCGCATCGAAGGTCGAGGGGCTCGAGGGCAACGGGACGTCGACGCGCACGCTCGCGACGCGGTCGAGGTCGCTCGAGGGCGCGCGCAGCGTCGCGTACGCGGGCTGCACGTTGACGCGCTCGACGACGACGTTCTTGCGGGAGTCGCCGATGTAGTGCAGCGAGACCGCTAGGCTGCGCTCCTCGATCCGCTCGACCGAAAGCGTCACGGAAGCGGGCGAAAGCGATTTGATCTCGAGCTTGGGCGCGATCACTTCGACCGGCACGTTGTACACGCCCGGGCTTCGCCCAGTCAGGTTGAGCAGCGCGCGCACCGCGTCGGGGCGGATCGCCGCGCCGCCTCGCGGCTGATCGATCGCGACGACCGCCTCCTTGTCGGTGTAACGCGCCACGTAATCGGGGCCGAGCCCAAAGGTCGAGATCGGAACGCTAAACTGCTGAACGAAACGGGCCGCGATGATCGGGTTGGGCGTGAGCCGCAGATAGGCCCACGCCGTGACGGCGAACGCGAGGGCCAAGAGCTTGAGCCCCAGATTGTGGCGGAGGCGGTCAAGCACGCGGCTTGGCGAGTTCGGTCGAGGCGCCGTCGGCGGCGAGGCGGCGCCGCCCGAAGCGCGGACGCCGGCGCGCCCGCGACTGCGTGCGCGAACGAGTGGCGCGGCAGCATGCCAGCAGCACGTTGCGCAGGCGTCCTTCGTCGTCGAGCTCGCGCGACAACTTGCCGGTGCGGGCGACCGAGATCGCGCCGCCCTCCGAAACGACCAGCACGACCGCGTCGGTCACTTCGGAGAGGCCGATCGCGGCCCGGTGCCGCGTACCGAGATGGCTCTCCGTCAACACGTTCTCGGAGAGCGGCAAGAAGCAGCCCGCGGCCTCGACGCTGGTGCCGCGCACGATCGCGGCCCCATCGTGCAGCGGCGAGCGCGGCGTGAAGATCGAGAGCAAGAGCTCGACCGAGAGCCGCGCGTCGAGCCGCGTCCCGCTCTCGACGAACTCGCGCAGACCCGTCGCGCCCTCGATCGCGACCAGGGCGCCGGTGCGGCTGTGCGAAAGGATCACGGCCGCCCGCGCCAGGATCGCGATCGCGGCCTCCAGGGTCGAAGGGTCTTCGGCGCCGTCGCGGCGGGCCAGCATGCCGCCCCGCCCGACCTGTTCCAAGAGACGCCGCAGTTCCGGCTGGAAAACGATCGGCAAGCTGACCGCAGTGCCTAGCAGCGCGAACTGCAGGACCGTGGCGAGCACGAGCAAGTGCGCCACCTTGGCGATCGTGAGCAGCACCGCGAGCACGAGCAGTCCGAGCATGATCGGCACCGCCCGCGTCCCTCTGATCAGGATCAGAAAATAGTAGGTCAGCAGGGCCGTCGCCAGGATGTCGATGAGGTCGCTCGGGCCGAAGGCGACGTCGGGAAGCGGCGGAAGAACGAACCTCATCGCGCCGCGCCCGTCCGGCGCAGCGTGTCGAGCCAAATCTCGATCGTTCGCGAGGCGTCGAGAGCAGGCTCGGCCAACGTCGCTCCGGCCAAGGCGGCCAAGGTCTCGTCGCGCAATCCGAGCAGCGGAACGATACGCCGCCCGCTCGCCGGGCCGAGCACGACGTCGACAACGTCGACCAGGAACGAGAGCGGCGTGATCGCGTCGTTGAGTTCGAGCAAGAGCGCGTCGCCGTCGAGCCGGCAGTCGGCGATGCCGGCCGGTCGTCCGCGGCCTCCGAGCGCGGCTGCAAGCTCGTCGAGCTGGCGGCGTTCGTCCGTGACGATCGATAGCACGACGAGCGTAGGCTCGTCGACCCGCGCTTGCAAGCGCTCGGCCAAGGTCTGCACGTCGGCCTGCGTGCCGAGCCTCAACGACGCGTACGTCCGGCCGGCGGCTGGCCGATCGCTCCAGGAGCTGACCGTCGCATCGGCCGAAGCTATGACGCGCGCCGTTTCCGCGCGCTCGGCATCGGCAAGCACGCGGTCGAATCGTACGCTGGCGAGACGGTTCAAGCGACTTCCTTGGAGACCTGAGGCTGACGCATCTTTACACGTCCACAGACGCTACTCATGCGGACGCCGGCGGTGCGCGGCTGGCTCGCGTGGTGAGCGTCGGCCGTAACGCCGTTTGGCTCGCCTTCGAGGACGAAGACCGGCTGCGAGTCGCTTCGTTGCGCAAATCCATCGAGCGGCTCGCGCTCGTTCCGGGCGACCTCGTCCTCGCGCGGCAAGTCGACGACGAACACGTACTGGTCGAGCGGCGTGAGCCGCGCGTATTCGCGCTCGAGCGCCACACGGCCGGCGGCCGGCGCAAGACGATGGCGGCCAACGTCGACGGCATCGCGATCGTCTCCGCGCTCGCCGACCCGCCGCCGCACCTGGGGATGATCGACGAGCTCCTCGCCTTCGCTGAGATCGAGCGAATCGGCGCGCGGCTCGTGCTCACCAAACCCGACCTGGCGGGACCCGAGCAGAGCGCGGCCACTGCGGCGCTCTACCGGCAACTCGGGTACGTCGTGCTCGTCGTCAACCCGAAGGCCGCGCAAGGCATCGAGGCATTCGCGGAAGAGCTCGCCGGCCGGCGCACGCTGCTGATTGGCCAGTCGGGCGTGGGCAAGAGCTCGCTGTTTCGCGCGCTCGGCGGAAGCGCGGAGGTCGGCGAGGTTTCCAAGAGCGGACGCGGCCGCCAGACCACCAGCGCCGGGCGCCTGCACCGCTTCTCCGACGGCTTTTTGATCGACAGCCCCGGGGTCGGCGAGTTCGAATTGCACGAGGTGGGCAGCAGCCTCATCGCAACCGGCTTTCGCGAGTTCGCGGAATTCGTCGGGAGCTGCCGCTTCAGCGACTGCACGCATCGCGACGAGCCCGGCTGCACGCTCCGCGCCGCGGTCGAGCGCGGCCCGATCGCGGCCTCACGCTACGCAAGTTATCGCGGTATCCTGGCGCGCGAGGGCGACGGCACCCCTTCCGTCCAAAGAATATAGCCGTGGAAGCGAACAATACGCCCAGCAAACGTTCCCGTACGACGCTCTTCGCGGTGCTGCTGGCCGCCGCTGCCGTTCTTTTGGTCATCTTCGGATTCTCGCGCCGCCGGCGCAAGGCGGCGCAAGCGCGACAGGGCGAGTCCCGTCCCGAGCGTTTAGCATCGCGCGTCGAAGCGCACGACGATCCGGCGCTGGGAGTCGATTCCGGCGCGACGGTCGTCGCCGCGAACATGGCGGCGATCCTTCTGCTCGATTATCCGCGCGACGAACTGATCGGGCTCCCGCTGCGCGAGCTCGTCGCTGCCGACGCGTTTGCAGCGACCGAGGCTAATCTCGCGCTCGCGCTCCAGGGCCACACCGTCGGCTTCGAGCTCGCGTTCCAAGCCAAGGACGGACGCCGCATCGAGGGCAGCGCGAAGGCTGCGCCGATCGACGCGGCCGAGGCGCCGCTCGGGGCCTATCTGACCTTTCGCGAAGCCGCCGCGCGACCGCCCGAACTCGACGCCGACGCTGTCAGCTCAACTCCTCCGGAACACTGACGCTCCGCACCGTCCCGGCCCCGGGCGGCTGCTCGTCGTCTTCGACGATCTCCACGAGCGAATCGAACGCGGCCCAGGCGAACTGCACCTGCGGCCGCAGACCGTAGCCTAAGGCGACGTAGCGGTCGACGTGGGTGCCGCCTTCGATGAGGTATTGCCAGTAGCGGCCGGCGCGGCCCGCGCCGCGGACCGCTTCGAGATACGGTGCGAAGTTGCGCTGCTGCGTGATGAACATGTCGGCGCTGCCGGCGATGCCGATCATCGGCTTATCGATCGCGCCGGTGTGTGCGAAGGTCGCGATCGCCCGTTTGCCTTCGTCGGAAAGCTTGTACGCGGCGCGGTTCGCGGGCAGCGCCAAGCCGGTTGCATTCGAGCTGAAGTCGGGATCGTCGACGAGCGGATTGGGGATCGACGGCGGCAGTTCGAAGTTCGCGCGCGCAAGCGAATCGAGCATCAGCGCGTACGCGAACACGGTGACGTCCGCGTAGAACGGCGCCAAGTTCGCGTAATGATCGTTCCAGAGCGAACGAAACTGCGGATGGTCCTGGAGCCGGTCGGGCGGGAAACCGGCGGCCACGATCGCGTCGTGCGCGTCGCGGTCGGTGAAACCGCTGCGAACCCACGCGGGCATATGGCGCAAGAAGTCCGGCAGGTAGGTCAGGACATTCGCCTCGGGATGCCAGTAGACGGAGGCCCACTCGAGGCCGCCGTCGACCAAGTCCGGCTCGTTCTCGAGCAGCCAGCGGACTTGGCCGCCGCCGATCGAGATGCCGAGCGCATAGGTCCGCGAGGGTGTTTTCCCCGTCAGCGCCGCGACTTGCGTTTTCGCTTCCCGGACCAAGGCCGCGAGGTCGTTCTGCCAGGCCGCGATCGGGATCGGTTCGGGCGAGAGCGCGCCGAAACGGAAGACGGCGCCCTGCTTGCGCAGGTCCATGGCGTCGAAGGGGACCGGATAGGCCAGCGAGCGATTCGGCGTCGCGGCGGCACTTTCCATGACCGCGTTGTACGGAATCCCCTTGTTGCTCGAGGCATACGCGTAGCCGCGGGTCAGCAGAAAGTCGCCGAAAAGCCCGTCGTTGACGTACTCGCTGCGGGTCGCCGGGGTCCCGCAGACCGCCAACTTCCCGTTCCACTCGGCCGGGATCTTGAGGAGGTAGCGTTGCGCGCCGCCGAGCGACCCGAGCAGCATGACCCCCTCGATCGGCTCGTGTGCCGGCGAAGCCAGGCCCGGCGCCATGACCGCCGCGATGTCCCCCGCGGGGTCGTTGCCCCCGGCCGCCTCGGGCAGCGGCGCGAACCCCAGTCGCAGGTCGGGCAGCCTCGTCACGCTTTACGCCCTCGCGGCCCTGTGGTACGATACCGCGCGTGCCCGAGTGGGTGCATCCTGTCTTTCACCGGGAGATCCTCGTTTGCCGAATATCAAAGCCGCCGAGAAGTGGGTCCGCCAATCCGATAAGCGCGCGCTGCGCAACCGGGATCTGAAAACGCGCCTCAAAACGCTCTTCAAGAAGGCTCGCACCAACGTCGAGGCCGCCGTGGTCTCGACCATCGAAAGCGGCTTCGACAAGGCCGCGTCCAAGGGCGTCATTCACAAGAACAAGGCTGCTCGCAAGAAGGCGCGCCTGGCCAAAGCCGTCCTGGCCGCGCGCATCGCGGCCGCCGCTCCGGCGCCGGCCCCCAAGGCGGCCGGCACCGGACGCGGCAAGTCCGGCAAGAAGTAGGCCCCTCCCCGCCGGGCGCTACCCCTTCGCCAAGACGTAGGTGCCCGGAGCCGGTCCGAGCGACGGATAGTCGGGCGAGCCGGCTTCCGTCGGGGCGGGGATCTTGTCGCCGGCACGCGAGCCGAGCCAGCCGGCCCACTCGACCCAGAACGAGCCCGAGACCTTTTGGGCGATCCCGAACCACTCGTCGGGAAGCGGCGGATTCCAGGACGCCTTCCAGTAGTTGCCCTTGCCGGTCGACGGGGAGTTGATGATTCCGGCGATGTGGCCCGAGTGCCCGAGGCGGAACTGCACGTCGCCGGTGAAGATCTGGGTCGCCTTGTAGACGGTGCGCCAGGGCGCGATGTGGTCGTCCTTGGTCGCCACGGTGTAGACGTCGTTCTTCACGCGGCGCAGGTCGAGCGGCACGCCGTTCATCTTGATGCAGTCGGGCTTGACCAGGTTGTTCTCGAGATACATGTTCTTGAGATAATACGAGTGGAAGTCGGCCGAGAGCCGCGTCGAGTCGCTGTTCCAATACAGCAAGTCGAAGGCCGGCGCGTCCTTGCCCAGCAGGTAGCGGTTGATCGCGACGTTCCAGATGAGGTCGTTGGCGCGCAGCAGGTTGAAGGTGTCGGCCATCTCCGACGCGTCGAGGACGCCTTTCTCCTTCATCTGGTGCTCGATGTACGCGATGGCTTCGGGCCCTAAGAAGTTCTTCAAGTCGCCCGGCTCGGAGAAGTCGATCAGGGCAGTGAAGAAGGTCGCCGCGTTGGCCAGCGACTCGCCTTTGCGCTCCAAATAGGCGAGCGCCATCGAGAGCAGCGTGCCGCCCAGACAGTAGCCGACGAAGTTCGCGTCAGGGGAGCCGGTGATCTTGGTTGCGATCCTGGCCGCCTCGAGCGCGCCTTGCTCGAGATAGTCCTCGAACTTCAGATGGGCCATGGATGCATCGGGATTGACCCATGAGACCAAGAACGTCTGGAAGCCGCTGTCGACCGCGAACTTCACGAAGCTGTTCGCCGGCGACAGATCCAAGATGTAATACTTGTTGATCCACGGCG
Source organism: Vulcanimicrobiaceae bacterium (assembly GCA_052267165.1). Classification (GTDB taxonomy): domain Bacteria; phylum Vulcanimicrobiota; class Vulcanimicrobiia; order Vulcanimicrobiales; family Vulcanimicrobiaceae; genus CAWICD01. The sequence goes on from JBKQHO010000022.1 coordinate 176,807, forward strand.
GAATGATGACCAGCGGCCGCGCGTGCACGGTCTCGGTCGTCGGCGTATACTGCAACAGTTCCATGACATCGTTGCGGTACACGACCGTGCCCTTCGTGGTGGCCACGTTCTTGCCGACCTCGAAGGCCTTCTTGTCGACGAGCGCCGGCCGGCCGCGATTGTCGCGTAAATCCTCGAGCACGTTCTGCGCGCCCTTTTGCAGGTTCGCGCCGCCCGTCTTGATGGTTTCCTCGATCACGTTGGGGTTGAGGAAGGCCATGTTCGTGGGGCTCATCGCGTCGCAGAATTGCTTGGTGAAGTACTTCACGCGCGACTTCGTCTCGGCGTCGACGTCGGGGGCTTGATCGATGCCGTCGAGGACCGCTTTGGTCGCCAGCAGATAGCCCTGCTTGATCGCGTCGAACATCGGATTTTCGGTCCAGGCCGCGTTCTTCCAACGATTGTCGCCTGCGGAGGGCTGGATCAGCGGCACCGGCTGCGTGGCTGCCGGCGGCGTCAGCGCCCGAGCGGCCGCGCTCATCCAAGCGTTGGCCAACTGCATCTGGGTCGCGACCAGCGACTCGGGGTGCGTCACCATCGACTGCATCACCTCGAGCGCCGCTTTGTTTACCCCTAGCGGATCGTACGCGTTGGGGAGGACTGGGGGCGCGGCGGCGGCAGTCGTCCCGTCGCCGGGCTTCGGATCGTTTTCGTTTGCCATCGTCCCGAGACGTTTAGCAGGCCGCGCTTGGCCCCCTTCGGGGTGAGCCGAGCGCCGCGCTCTTCCTGCCGCCGCCCTTTCCCGGCAGCAACTTCATGACACGGATCACACCGGAGCGCGGTCCCCTTGCGACGAACGAGCAAGACAACCGTGAAAAGGCTCCTTCTCTTTCTCGTGGGCGACGGCGCACAGGCTGCCGCCGAGTACGCATTGATCGCGGCCCTGGTTGCGGTCGTCGCGATCGGCGCGCTCATCTTCTTCGGCGACATGTTCGGAGCCAGCATCGAGCGCAGCGCCAACGCCGTGAACGGCACGGCGCAGCTGCCCTAGAGCCGCTCGCGCTCACGGGTCGACGTTGACGACGAGCCGTGTCTCGCGCTCGCCGGCGGCCGCGGGCAGCAGCGTCGCGCGGATGTAGGCGCGGACCCGCGTGCTGTCGCGGACCTTGACGGCGAGCCGGTAGCGCCACTCGTCGTTCAGCCGCGCGATCGGGTACGGGGCGGGCCCGAGCACCTCGCAGCCGGGCTGCGAGCACAACGCCCGGGCATAGCGGCCGGCCGCGTCGACCACCGCCTCGCGCCGCCGCCCGATCACCCCGAGGTAGACGAGCTCGGCGAACGGAGGATAGCCGAGCTCGCGACGCTCTTCGAGCTCGTGCGCGGCGAAGCCATCGAAGTCGTGCCGCGACGCGAAGCGGATCGCCGGATTCTCCGGATTGTAGGTCTGGATGATGGCCTCGCCGGCGCGGGCCCGACCGCTGCGGCCCGCGACTTGCGTGAGCAGGTCGAAGGTCCGTTCCGCGGCCCGGAAATCGGGAACGTGCAGCCCGATGTCGGCCGCGACCACGCCGACCAGCGTCACCTCGGGGAAGTCGAGTCCCTTGGCGACCATCTGCGTGCCGACCAGGACGTCGCCGCTCGCCGCGAAGGCGTCGAGCAGCCTCGCATGATCGCCGACCCGCGTCGTCGTGTCGCTGTCCATGCGCACGACGCGCGCGGCGGGGAAGAGGGCTTGCGCGGTCTCGGCGACCTTCTGCGTGCCGACGCCGAACTCGCGAACCGGGCCGCCGCGGCAGTCCGGGCAGGCGCCCGGGATCGGCCGCTGCGCGTCGCACAGATGGCAGCGCAGGAGGCGCTCCGCGCGGTGGACGACGAGCGACACGCTGCAGCGCTCGCAGCGCGGAACGCCGCCGCAGGCGCGGCACAGCATGAAGCTCGCGCTGCCGCGCCGGTTGACGAAGAGCACGGCCTTCTCGCGGCGCGCCAGGCACGCTTCGAGCGCTTCGACCAGGCGCGTGCTGAAGATGCGCCGGTTTCCCTGTGCGAACTCGCCGGCCAGGTCGACGATATGGGTCGCCGGCAGCGGCTGGGCGCTGGCGCGGCTCTCCAGCCGCAGGTGCTCGATCGCTCCGCGCGTCGCGGCCGCGTAGGCCTCGAGGGGAGGCGTGGCGCTGCCCAGCACGAGCGTCCCGCCGGCCGCGCGCATCCGCTCGCGCGCCACGTCGAGCGCGTTGTAGCGCGGGACGCCGTCCTGCTTGTAGGTGCGCTCGTGGGCCTCGTCGACGACGATCAGCCGGCAGTCCGGCAAGGGCGCGAACACGGCGCTGCGCGCGCCGACGACGACGTCGACCTCGCCGCGCGCCGCCGCGTTCCAGGCGGCGAAGCGTTCGCGCTCCGAAAGGCCCGAGTGCAGCACCGCGACCCGTTCGCCGAACGCGCCTTCGAAGCGGCGCGCGGTCTGCGGCGTCAGCGCGATCTCCGGCACGAGCACGATCGCGCGCGCGCCGAGCTCCAGCATGCGCGCGATCGCCCGGATATAGACGAACGTCTTGCCGCTGCCCGTCACGCCTTGCAGCAGCAGTTCGCCGAAGCGCGCGCTCTCGACGTGAGCCACGATCGCGCCGATGGCACGCCGCTGCTCGCCGGTCGGAACGAACCGCTGGTCTTCCGGCGGACCATGCGCGGCCCGCAGCGCGGGACGGCGTTCGCTCTCGCGCAGTGCCCCTTCGCGCAGCGCCCGCGCGATGACCGCTTGCGAGAAGCCTTCCAGCAGCGCGTCGCGCCGGCGCAGCAGGCCCGCCTCGCGCACGCGGGCCAGCAGCGCGGCGACGCGCGGCCCGCGCACCTCGCTGCCGGTCGCCTCCAAGACCTTCTCGTGCAGGTCGCCGGTGCGCGGTCCGAGGAACGTGCGCGAGCGCTCGAGCGCGCCGCCTCGCACCAGCGCCGAGATTGCGCGCAGCAAAGCGCGCCGGTCGCCGGCCCGGCGCGCTTCGGGATGCCGCAGCAGCGCGTCGAGGCTGAAGCCGTCGCTGAAGTCCTCGCGGATCAGACGCACGAGCCGGGCAGGCACCGAGGAAAAGCGCTCGGTGACGAGCCCTTTCGTCGCGACGAAACGGTCGACGACGCGCGGGATGCCGGCCGCGAGCACGACCGCTCCGAGCGCCTCGCCGAGGGTGCAGCAATAGCGTTGCGCGATCCAGTGCGCCAGGGTCAGGGCGGCCGCATCGAACGCGCGTGGAACGTCGGCGCGCGAGGCGACCGGGCGCAGGCCGTCGCTCGCGCCGCCGTTCTCGTGCGCGGGCGTGAGCACATAGCCGTAGAGCTCGCGCGGCCCCAGCGGAACGCGCACGACGTCGCCGACGTCGAGCGCCACGCCGGGCGGCACCAGGTACGTCAGCGGACGTTCGACGCGCGCCGTGCGCTGTTGCACCAGCACGTCGACGACGCGGCTCAAGGCGGGCAGGACACGAAGCTCAACGGAATTCCGCGTGGCTGGGCTCCGCGCTCACGCGCGCCAGGACCGCGCGCACCGTGCGGGTCGGGACGGTCACGCCGAACTCGACGTCGCCGATCGTTCGCGGCAGCACGAAGCGCAGCGTCCCGGCGCGTGCCTTCTTGTCGCTGGCCATCGCCGTCAGCAGTGCGTCCGCGTCGTCGACGGGCGCCACCAGCGGCAAGAGCAGCAGCGTGAGCAGCGAGAGCACGCGGAAGTGCTCCTGGCCCGAGAAGCGTCCCGTGCGCAGCGCCAGCATCCCCGCCGCGCGCAAGCCGATGCTGACGGCCTCGCCGTGCGAGGTGCGATAGTTGGTGACGCGCTCGATCGCGTGCCCGAAGGTGTGCCCGAGGTTGAGCACTTCGCGCGCCCCGGCTTCGAGCCGGTCGTCGCCGACGATCATCGCCTTGATGCGCAGTGAGTCTGCCACGACCGTTTCCCAGGGCCACTTGCGCAGCGGATGCGGCGCCAGCGTCTCGAGCGCCTCGAAGACCTCGTTGCCTTCGATGATCCCGTGCTTGACGAGCTCGGCCAGGCCCTCGCGCAACTGCCGTTCGGGCAGCGTCTCGAGCGCGTCGATATCGCAGAACACCGCGACCGGATCCCTGAAGACGCCGGCGAGGTTCTTGCCGGCCGCCAGGTCGACCCCGGTCTTCCCGCCGATCGAGGCGTCGACCATCGCGACCAGTGAGGTCGCGACGTTGACGAACGGGATGCCGCGCATGTAGGTCGCCGCCGCGAAACCGAAGAGGTCGCCGGCGACGCCGCCGCCGACCCCGATCGCCAGCGTCTTGCGGTCGGCTCCGGCCTCGGCCAGCGCGTCGAGGACGCGTTCGACGGTGCGCAAACGCTTGCGCCGTTCGCCGAGCACGAAGCCGAGCACGGGCGTGCGCGGGCCGGCCGCCCGCGCGACGCGCTTCGCGCGGCTCGCGACGTTCGCATCGGCGAGCACGACCGCGCGCGCATAGCCGCGCTCGCGCACGAACGCGCCCACGTTGGGCGCGGCGTCTGCGTCGATCACGACGGGATACCCCAAGTCGTCGAGTCGAGTCATCGAGGCAGGCGCTCTGGGTTCAGCGCGACACGTTCTTTCACCAAGGATCAGCCCGGGCGCTTGTCAACGCGCCCATAGTTGCAGATTTAAGCGCAGCATGATTCTAGCGACAAGCTCCGGCCTTCAGCCCGGGGTAGTTGACGGCGCGACGGGGGAACCGAAAAGCTCGCGAGCGGCGGCGACCGCGCGCTGCATGTTGTCGCGCGTCTCCTCGATCGAGTCGCCGCCGAACTTCTCGAGGACCGGCGCCGTCAGCGCGAGCCGGACCATCGCCTCGCCGACGATCCCCGCGGCGGGCACGACGCACACGTCGCTGCGCACGATGCTGGCCGGCGCGAGCGTGCCCTCGTGCAAGTTGACGCTGGGCAGCGCCTTCATCAGCGTGGGAATCGGCTTGACGCCGGCGCGCAGCAGGATGTCTTGGCCGTTCGACATGCCGCCTTCGATGCCGCCCGCGCGATTGGAAGGACGCACGACCTCGCCGCCTTCGAGCGCGAAGATGTCGTGCGCGGCCGAACCGGGTTTGGCGGCCACTTCGCGGCCGGCGCCGACTTCGACCGACTTGACCGTCTGCATCGCCATCAGCGCACCCGCCAATACGCCGTCGAGCCGCGTGTCGGGCTGGCGGTTCGAGCCGATCCCCGCCGGCAGGCCCTTGACGACGACGGTGTAGGTTCCGCCCAAGGTGTCGCCGGCGGCCTTGGCCGCGTCGATCGCCGCGATCATCGCGTCCTCGCTCGCGGGATCGGGACAGCGCACTTCGCTCGCGTCGACCGCCGCCATGTCGATCGCGTCGAGCTCGGGCGCAACGACCGGGCCGATCTGCGAGGTGTACGAGTAGGTCGTGATGCCGAGCGCTTCGAGGAACTGCGCGCAGATCGCCCCCAGCGCGACGCGCATCGCCGTCTCGCGGGCGCTGGCGCGCTCGAGCACGTTGCGCAGGTCGCGGTGGCGAAACTTCATCGCGCCCGCGTAGTCGGCGTGTCCCGGCCGCGGGTTGGTCAGCGGCTTGCCCGCGCCGGTCAGGGGGTCCATCAGCTCGCGAACGTTCTCGAAATCCTTGTTGCGCAGCATGACCGCAAGCGGCGAGCCAAGCGTGTACGAGCCACGCAGCCCGGCCAGAAACTCGATCCGATCGCTCTCGATCTTCATGCGGCCGCCCCGGCCGTAACCGCCCTGCCGGGCGCGCAGCGCCGCATTGATGCGGTCGACGTCGAGGTGCAGCTGCGCGGGAAGCCCGTCGAGGATGCCGACGAGGGCCGGGCCGTGCGACTCGCCCGCGGTGAGATAGCGAAACATCGAATCCCCGCTTCGCCCCCTCGCCGGTCTTTTCCGCGAGCTTGCGGCGGTGCTACGATGCTCGGACCGTGACAAGTGCGAGGCAGCCCGAGAAGCGGTTCATCGGCGAGGCGCTAGGGCCCGAGTCGGGAGCGTTCGCGAACGGCGCCGCGGCTCCAGGCGAGCCGCCGCTTCCCCGCGCGTTTCGCCGGCGCGACGAGGTGCTGCGCGTCGCCGAACTGCGCCGGGCCTGGCGCTCGACCAAGATCGACCGCGGTGACGTCTACCTCAAGCGTCACTGGTTCGAGGTCGCGCTCGCCGACGGCCGCGTCGCCGTCATCTACTTCGACCGCGGCGCACGCCGCAGCGCGCCACGCTGGTGGCTCTACACGCTCGAGCCGCCCGCATAGGCGGGTTCCCCCGCCGGGTCGCGCCGAAGCCGCGCGCGAGCTACTCGGTGACGACCTCGGACTCGAAGCCGCGTTCCTCGATCGCGCTCATGATGCGCGGGAGATCGTCGGGACGTTCGAGTTCCACGGTCACGTCGAGCTCCGCGTGCTTGGCCGAGAGGCTGCCGAAGACGCGATGATGCGCGACGTCGAGCACATTGGCGCGCGCCTCGGAGATCGCGAGTGCCACGCTCGCGAGCTCGCCCGGCTTGTCGACCATGTGTACGCGGATCCGAACGACGCGGCCGGAGCGCATCCGATGGCGCACGATGACCGAAGCAAGCATGCCCAAATCGATGTTGCCGCCGCACAGCAGCGTACCGACGCGTTTGCCTGCGAAGCGCTTGGGGTCGGCCAGCAGCGCCGCCACGCCGGCCGCGCCGGCGCCTTCCGCCAGTAGCTTCTCCTCCTCCAGCAGCATGGCGATCGCGGTCTCGATCGCGGCCTCGTGGACGAGGACAACGTCTTTCACGCTGCCGCGAATCAGCTCGGCCGGAAGCTTGCCGATCTGCTTGACCGCGATGCCTTCGGCGATCGTCGGACCGCCCGGGACGACCGCCGCGCCGGTGAGCGCAGCCGCGACGCCCGGATAGAAGGCCGACTGGACGGCAACGATCTCAACGCGCGAGCCGGCCGCGGCGACCGCCAGCGTCGCGCCGGCGATTAGGCCGCCGCCCCCGACCGGAACGAGCAGGATGTCGAGGTCGGTTCCCGCGTCCTCGAGCAACTCGAGCGTCGCCGTCGCCTGGCCTGCGATCACGTCGGCGTCGTCGAACGGGTGCACGACCGTCGCGCCGGTTCGGGCGGCCAGTCCGCGCGCGAACTCGGCGGCCTCGTCGAACGTGTCGCCCTCGAGCACGACCTCGGCGCCGTAGTCGCGCGTGCGCCGGACCTTCAGGAACGGCGTGGTCCGCGGCATGACGACCGTCGTCGCCAGATTGAGACGCGCGCCGTGATAGGCGACGGCTTGCCCGTGGTTGCCGGCCGACATCGTCACCACGCCGCGCTCGCGCCGCTCGGGCGAGAGCATCAGCATCGCGTTGAGCGCACCCCGTTCCTTGTAGGAGCCGGTCGTCTGGCGCACCTCGTGTTTGAGGTAGACCTCGCTTCCGGTCGCGGCGCAGAGCGCCCGCGAGCGTGCCGTGGGCGTGCGTCGCACGCCGGATTGAATGCGCTCGGCGGCGGCGCGAACGGACTGGGCCGAGAGTTCGATGGTGGTCAACGGATTCTCCACGAGCAGGGTGCGCAAAATGAAAAGCCTCTCGGCCGGTTCCGGCGAGAGGCTCGAGCGTCGAGACGTCGGTTCGTCTACGCCGAAGCTACTCGTCGGCCCCCCGGGCCCACGATGATAATCTCGGCAATAATGAACAACGCGGTGACGAACATCGGTAGGCCATCATTAACATGCGGGCGGCTCGCTGTCAACCTCGCTTTTCGTAGAGCGCAATCGGTTCGCTCCCGGGACCTACCGATTTGAAGCGCGTTTCGGCGGGGTACGCGACGCATGAGCCGAAGAGCGGCGCATGAGCCGCGCCGTCCCGCGCGTCGACGCTGTCAGCCTCGAATCCCGCGCCGCGCTATTGGCCAAGCGTTCGATCAAGGCAGAAGCCAAGCGCACGGGCATCGATCTGGCCATCGCCTGCATGGAGCTGACCAGCCGTTTGTGCGCGCGCCGCCAAGCCGGCACCCGACGCCCCGAGCGTCGCGGCGGTCTGCGTCTATCTGTCGTTCGTTCCCGAAGCGGCCGCCGCGCTCTCCGCCACGAGCGTTCGCGTGGCCGCGGTTGCGGCGGCTTTTCCCAGCAGCCTCTCGTCGCTCGAAGTGAAACTGCGCGAGGCCGGCGAGGCCGTCGCGGCCGGCGCGCACGAAGTCGACATGGTGATCGATCGCGGCGCGTTGCTCGCAGGCCACGACCGCCGCGTGCGCGACGAGATCGCCGCGATTCGCGAGGCCTGCGGCGCTGAAGTGAGCACGCTCTTGCCGAGCTTCGACTACGCGCCCGCGCTGGAATCGCGCGACGCCGTGACGCTGCGCGAGCGTTACGGGCTCTTCATCGCGGGCGAATGGACCGCCGCCGAAGGCAATGCGGTCTCGGCCACGCTCGATCCGGCGACGGAACGCGTGCTCTCGCACGTCGCAAGCGCGCAACCGGTCGACGTCGACCGCGCCGTTCGCGCGGCTCGCCGCGGCTACGACAAATACTGGCGCAAGATCCGGCCGCCCGAACGCGCCAAGTACGTCTATCGCATCGCGCGCGCACTGGCCGAGCGCGCGCGCGAGTTCGCGCTCGTCGAGACCCTCGACACCGGTAAGCCGATTCGCGAGTCGCGCGAGTTCGACTGCGCGCAGGCGGCCGCGTCGCTCTTCTATCACGCGGGCTGGGCCGACAAGCTGGAGTGGGCGCTGCTCGGCGCGCAACGGCCGCGGCCGCACGGGGTCGCGGGCGCGATCCTCTCGTCGTACTTTCCGTTGCTGCACGCGGCCTGGACGCTCGCGCCGGCGCTGGCCTGCGGCAACACCGTCGTGCTGCTGCCGTCGCGTTCGGCGCCGCTCTCGGCGCTGCTGCTCGCGCAAATCTGTCGGGAGGCCGAGTTGCCGCCGGGCGTCGTCAACGTCGTGACCGGCGACCGGCGTGCCGAGGAAGCGCTGATCGAGCATCCGGAACTCGACAAGCTCTCCTTCAGCGGCTCGAGCGAGGAAGGCAAGTCCGTCCGCCGCGCGACCGCGGGGACGCGCTTGCGGCTCTCGCTGAAGCTCGACGGGAAATCGCCCTGCATCGTTTACGAGGATGCACCGCTCGATCAAGCGGTTGACGGAATCGTCAGCGCCGCCTACTTCAACCGCGGCCCGGCCGCCAGCATGGGCTCGCGCGTCCTCGTTCAGGAGAGCGTCTACGAAGAGCTCGCCGTGCGCCTGCGCGAGCGCGTCATGGGACTTCGCCACGGCGATCCGCTCGATCGCAACACCGACATCGGCGCGATCGGCTCGCGCGAACGGCGCGACGCGCTGGCCGACGTCGTGCGCAGCGGCGTTGAAGAGGGCGCTACGCTCGTCCAAGCGGCCTGCAGTTTCCCCGAAAGCGGCTTCTGGTTTCCCGCGACCTTCTTCACCAACGTCCAGCCGACGCATCGGGTCGCGCGCGAACCGGTCTTCGGACCGCTGCTCGGCATCATGACGTTCCGCACGCCCGACGAAGCGATCGAGCGAGCCGACAACATCCCCTACGGTCTTTCGGCCGGGGTTTGGACGTCGAGCGGCGCGCTCGCTCTCTACACGGCCGGGCGGCTCAACGTTGGAACCGTTTGGTGCAACGCGTTCAACCAGTTCGATCCGAGCGTGCCATTCGGCGGCCTCAAAGAATCGGGCTCCGGCCGCGACGGTGGCTTGGCAGGCTTGCGCGAGTACCTGACGACCTAGCTCTCTCGTCAGCCCGGCCACTGCGCCGCTTGCATCGTCGGCGTAGAATGCGGGTAAGGAGAGCTCGACCATGCTCGTTTCATCGCTTCCCGCCAGCCGGCTCGACCGTGACGAGCTGCGCCGGCGTTACCTCGCCAACCGCAGCCGCACCGCGGAGCTCTTCGCCTTGATCGATCCCGAGGCGTTCTACGACCGTCCGATCGCGCTGCGCCATCCGATCGTGTTCTACGAGGGCCACTTGCCCGCGTTCAGCTTCAACAAGCTGATCCGCGAAGCGCTCGGCGGCCCATCGATCGATCCCAATTTCGAGCGTCTCTTCGAACGCGGCATCGACCCCTCCAACCTCGGCGACGCAGCTCGGCACGAGCGCGACTCGTGGCCTTCGCGCGACGAAGTCGAGGGATTCGCGCGGGCCTGCGACGCCGCCGTCCTCGACGCGTTCGCGCATGCCGACCTCACCGACGCCGCCGCTTCGCCGCTGCGCGAGCGCGGGCACGTCGCCTATACGATTCTCGAGCATGAGGAGATGCACCACGAGACGCTGCTCTACATGCTCCACCGTTTGCCGCTGGGACGCAAAGACGTCGCCGGGCGCGGCGGCGCGTTCTTCGAAGGCGAGCCTGCCGCGCGTGGACGCGCGTCGATCCCCGCGGGGACGGCGATGCTCGGTGCGCTGCGCGACGAACTGGAATTCGGCTGGGACAACGAGTTCGAGCGAACCGAAGTCCACGTGCCCGCGTTCACGCTCGACCTCAACGACGTGACCAACGGCGAGTGGCTCGCCTTCCTGCGCCAAGGCGGCCCGCTCCCGCCCTTCTGGCTCGAGCGCGAGGGCGCATACCGGCTGCTTGGGATGTTCGAGGAGATGCCGCTGCCGCTCTCGTGGCCCGTCTACGTCACGCAGGCGCAAGCGCGCGCCTACGCCGCCTGGAAAGGCGCGCGTCTTCCGAGCGAGGCCGAGTACCATCGGGCCGCGTTCGGGACGCCGCGGGGCGGCGAGCGCGCTTTCCCGTGGGGCGACGAGCCGCCCAGCTCCCAGTTCGGAAACTTCGACTTCAAGCGCTTCGACCCCGAGCCCGCCGGCATCTCGCCGGCCGGCGCCAGTGCTTTCGGCGTGCTCGATCTGATCGGCAACGGCTGGGAGTGGACGTCGACCGAGTTCGGCCCGCTGCCCGGCTTCGAGCCGCTGCCGGCCTATCCGCAGTATTCCGCCGACTTCTTCGACCACGCGCACAACGTCGTCAAGGGCGCATCGCCGGTCACCAACCGTAACCACGTTCGCCGCTCGTTTCGCAACTGGTACCGTCCCGAGTATCCGTACGTTTATGCGACCTTCCGGTGCGCCTACGACTGAATGCCGGCGTGCGCCCGATGCGCTCGGCGTGTTGCCGCAGACCAACGCCAACTTCCACATCATCTTGACCACGGCGATACACGACCTCGAGTCGGCCTACTCGTTGTAGCGTCCGCTTCAGAGACGCGTCGGATGCTTCGGGGCCGGCCGGTCCTTCTACGGCGAGCCGGTGGAACGGGGCGGTTAGCGCACGGCCGTTGAGGCGAGCGCCCAGGCCATGCGGTGCTCGAGCTCGTCGTCGAGCGCGGCCAGAAACGCTTCGGTCGTCAGCCATTGCTGTTCGGGGCCGACGAGCAGGGCGAGGTCCTTCGTCATCTTGCCGCGTTCGACGGTGTCGATGCAGACGCGTTCGAGGGTTTCGGCGAAGCGGACGAGCTCCGGCGTGCCGTCGAGCTTGCCGCGATGCGCAAGACCGCGCGTCCAGGCGAAGATCGAGGCGATCGGGTTGGTCGAGGTCGGCTTGCCCTGCTGGTGCATGCGGTAGTGACGGGTGACGGTGCCGTGCGCGGCTTCGGCTTCGATGGTCTTGCCGTCGGGCGACATGAGGACCGACGTCATGAGGCCGAGCGAGCCGTAGCCCTGGGCGACGGTGTCGGACTGGACGTCGCCGTCGTAGTTCTTGCAAGCCCAGATGTACTTGCCCGACCACTTCAAGCACGAGGCGACCATGTCGTCGATGAGCCGGTGCTCGTAGGAGATCCCCAGCGCCTCGAAGCGCTTGCGGAACTCCGCGTCGTAGATCTGGGCGAAGATCTGCATGAAGCGGCCGTCGTAGGTCTTGAGGATCGTGTTCTTGGTCGAGAGATAGACCGGCCATTTTCGCTGCAGCCCGTAGTTGAAACAGGCGCGCGCGAAGCCCGCGATCGACTCGTCGACGTTGTACATCGCCATCACGACGCCGGGGCGCTGGAAGGTGAAGACCTCGCGTTCGACCGCCTGGCCGCCGTCGTCGGGCGTGAACCGCAACGTCACCTTGCCGCCGGACGGGATGCTCATCTCGGTCGCGCGGTACTGGTCGCCGAACGCGTGACGCCCGATCACGATCGGGTCGGTCCAGCCCGGAACCAGGCGCGGAACGTTGCGGCAGATGATCGGCTCGCGGAAGACCGTTCCGTCGAGCTCGTTTCGAATCGTGCCGTTCGGCGAGCGCCACATCTTCTTGAGGTGGAACTCTTCGACGCGTGCCTCGTCGGGCGTGATCGTCGCGCACTTGACGCCGACGCCGAACTCCCGAATCGCGCGCGCCGCTTCGAGCGTCACGCGGTCGTCGGTCGCGTCGCGATACTCGATGCCGAGGTCGTAATAGCGCAAGTCGATGTCGAGATACGGAAGGATCAGCCGCTCTCGGATCATCGCCCAGATGACGCGCGTCATTTCGTCGCCGTCCAATTCGACGACCGGATTGGCCACCTTGATCCTCTTCAGCGAGTTCAGCACGTCATGCATCATACGCCGCTGAACTGCGTTTCCCGCTGCGGGTGAGGATTGGACCGGTCGTGAACGACAGATGGATGGGTCCTTGCGAACGGATCGTCAGCCTTTTACCGAGTGCGACGGAAATCGTGTATGCGCTCGGCTTGGGCGAACGCCTCGTCGGCGTGACCCACGAGTGCGACTTTCCGCCGGCCGCGCGCGACAAGCCGCGCCTCACGGCGAGCGCGTTGCCGCCGTCGGTAAGTTCGGCTGAGATCGACCGCCACGTCCGCAAGAGCGTGCACGAAGGCTCCAGCCTCTACTCGCTCGACTCCGAGATGCTCGAACGCCTCGCGCCGGATCTGATCGTGACCCAGGAGCTCTGCGCGGTCTGCGCCGTCTCGTACCAGATCGTCGCTCGGGCTGCGCGCCGTCTGCGCGGAGACCCGCGCATCGTGTCGCTCGAACCCTCGAGCCTCGAGGACGTGTTCGCGAATGTGGCCTTCGTCGGCGAACTGACCGGGTGCGCCCAAGGCGCGCAAGCGGTGGTCGCGAGCCTGCGCGGTCGCGCCGCGGCGCTTGCGCGGCACGTCGCCGGACGCCCCCCCCGCCCGCGCGCGCTCGTGCTCGAATGGACGGACCCGCCGATGAGCGGCGGCCACTGGACCCCAGGCCTCGTTGAGCTCGCGGGCGGCGAGCCGCTGCTGGCGAACCCGGGCGCGAACTCACGGGTGATCGAGTGGAGCGCTATCGCGCAGGCGGATCCCGACATCGTGCTCGTGGCGCCGTGTGGGTACGACCTCGCAGCCGCGCTGGCCGCCGCCGAGGAGCTCGACAAGCTCGCGCTTTGGCGCGAGCTCCGCGCCGTGCGCGAGGGTCGAGCCTGGGCGCTGGACGGGAACGCCTACGTCAACCGGCCCGGCCCGCGTCTCGTCGATTCTGCCGAGCTGTTCGCCAGCGCCCTGTTCGACGCGCCGTACGGCGCGGCAGTCAGCGACCCGCAGGCGATGGCCCGGCTCAGATCGTGATGTCGGCGATCTCGGGCGCCGCTTCGTTCTCGTGCTCGAGAAAGCGGTCGCGCGACTCGATGATCGAGCGCCGCGCGGCGGCGCCGTCGCGCCAGCCTTCGGTCGCGGTGTCCTTGCCCTCGAGCGTCTTGTAGGTCTCGAAAAAGTGCGAGATCGTGCGCAGCGTGTGCGGAAAGATCTGCGTGTGGCTGAAGATGTCGTGATAGGCCGGCTCTCCGACCGGCACGGCTAAGATCTTGTCGTCGGGCTGACCGTTGTCGAACATCTTGAGCAGGCCGATGGGGCGCGCGACCACGAGGCAGCCGGGGAAGGTCGGCTGCACGACCATGATCAGCACGTCGAGCGGGTCGCCGTCTTCGGCGAGCGTCTGCGGCGCGAAGCCGTAGTCGCCAGGATAGTAGATCGCGGAGTGCAAGGTGCGGTCGAGCCGGAAGATGTCGAGCTTCTTGTCGTACTCGTACTTGTTGCGCGAGCCTTGCGGGATCTCGACGACGACGTTGATCTCCTCGGGAACGTTGTCACCGAGGGGCAGGCGCAGATAGCTGCGAGCTTCGATTTTAGCCACGCCCGCCGTTTTGGGGCGCCGCGGACGCTGACCTGCCGGCCAAGGGATCTGCTTCGTTCGCGACCGTTTGGTTGAGCGTCACGAGCGACGCGACGCGTCCGCGCAGCCGGATGCGCGTGAAGCTGGCCGGCTCGAAGCGCACGCCGAGCGCGGCGGCTTCTTCCTGACCGAGCAAGACGTGCAAGAGTGCGTGCAGCGGCCCGGCGTGCGTACCAACCAAGATCCGTCCGCCGGGATGGTCCGCCCCCAAGTCGCGCACGGCTGCACCCACCCGCGCGCAGAGCGAGTCGAACGACTCGCCGCCGGTCGGCGTAACGAAACGGCCGCCCTCGTTCGGGCGGCCGGCGGACTCGGGAAAGCGCGCGGCGATCTCGCTCCACGTCAGGCCCTCCCACGCGCCGAAGGCCATCTCGCGCCACCGCTGATCCAGCACGAGCTTCAGGTCGCGGCCAGCCAGCACCGCCTCGGCCGTCTCGCGCGCCCGTGCCAAGTCGCTCGAGACCGCGGCGTCGAACGACTCGCCGCGCAAAGCGACAGCGAGCGCGGCGGCCTGAGCTCGGCCGGTCCCGTCGAGCGGCACGTCCGTATGGCCTTGAAAGCGCGCCTCCGCGTTCCAGGCTGTCCGTCCGTGCCGTACGATGGTCAGATCGAGATCGACGTCTAGGAGTTCAGAAACGGCTTGCCCTCGCGCGCTACGAGCAGATCGTGCATGTCGTTGGCGTGTTCTTCCTCTTGCGCCAGAATGCCCTCGAGCATCACTCGGGTGGTCGGATCGTTCTCGCCGAAGAAGCGAACCAGCTCGCGATAGTGCTCGACCGCGATGCGTTCGGCGATCAGGTTCTCCTTGATCATGTCGATCAGCTTATCGGCGCTGCCGTATTCGGAGGCCGAGCGCGTCTCCAGGCCTTGCGGGTTGAAATTGGGCGTGCCGCCGAGCTGGTTGATACGCTCGGCGATCTGCAACATGTGCGCCTGTTCCTCGGCCGCGTGTTGCTTGAACTCGTCTTTGACGGCTTCGCTGTCGATGCCGGTCGCGGCGACCGCGTGCATCGTGTAGCGCAGCACACATACGATCTCCGTCGCCAAGACCGTCTGCAAGAGGTCGACGGTGTGCGACACGTCGCCGCCGTAATTGTCCGTGACGGCACCCTTCTCGAGCATCTTTCGCGCTCGGCTGCGCAGCTCCGTGATATCGCTGAGGAACGGTTGCGGAGTCGTCTTGGTGTTCATGATATGAATGCTTCCCCTCATGGCAGAGCGAGATAGGTAGCGGGTCGGTCCGGTACAACGATATACCCCTGCGACAGATTCCCGAACACGCGAGCGTGGGGTCGCTCGACGCCCCAGCGCCAGAGAAACGACGCGACGTACGCGCAGGTCAGTGCGTCGAGCTCGTCTTCGCGCGCTTTGCTTTATAGACGCGGGCGCGCGCCGTTACGTGTTCCGGCACGCTGTCAGCGAGCACCAGCGGCGGGTCGGCGGCTCGCAGCGAGGCGAGCGCGCGTTCGCACTCGCGCGCACCGCTTGGATTGCGCACGATCGTCGGCATGTCGATGCCGATGACCGTCGTAGCGGCAAGATGCTCGCGCACCCAGGCGACGCTCGCATCGTCGTCGTGAATATCCGCGCGCAAGGCAACAACGCGGCCCAGCTCGTCGAGCGCCGCCAAGCCCGAGGGGTTCCGACTCGACCAGGCGAGGTCGAGAGCGAGAAACCGCCTCGACTCACATGCGGGCGGCGAACTCGACCTTTCCGCCACGCGCGAGATCCTCGTGCCGCAGGTCGGTGATGAAGAGCCGTCCGGGCTCGTGCGTGATGACGAACGGCAGACGGCTCTCGACGACGACGCGATGCGCCGTCACCGCGCTCGCCCAGAAGACGGGGACTTCGCCGGTTTCGAACGGTACGGCATCGCCTTCGTTCGGCGTGGCGAGATTCCAAATGCCGATGCCGCGCGGGTCGCCGACCCAGAACGGTTCGCCGTGCGCCTCGGTATACGGGCGGGTGATCGCGCGCACGCGTTCGATTTCGGAGCGCTGGTACGGGCGCATCGTCACCATCATGTGTCCGCGCAACCGGCCGGCCGGCGCGAGCGGGATCGTCGTGCGGTAAATCGGGACGTTCGAGCCGATGTCTTGGTGACGCGCCTGGAGGCCGGCGCGCGCAAGCGCCTGCTCGAACGTGTACGACGAGCCGAGCAAGAACGCGACCAGGTCTTCGCGCCAGACGTCGACCGCGTCGTCGCGCTTTTCGGAAAGCGCGCCGTTGCGATAGACGCGATAGCCCGGCAAGTCGACGCGCAGGTCGCTGCCCTCGGCCAACCGTGAGATGACGCCGCCGGGCGGCGTGACGTCGAGCAGCGGGCACGCCACCGGGTTACGCGCGCAGAGCGCGCGGAGCTCGTCGGCGTATTCCGCCGGAACGGCGATCAGGTCGGCCTGGACGAAGTCCGGCGCGAGCAAGCCGGTCGCGCCGGTGTGTCGCTTGCTGCGGATCAGCGCACGCGCCTCGGCGGCACCGACTGGCTGAACGGTTTGGTCGGAGGACACGCTCTCGACTTCCGCGCCGAACGGCCGGCGCCTGGCGCTTTGGCACGGAGCGGCATGCCTCATTGCAGCGGCGAGCGGAGCGCCGCGCACAACGGCGAGCGAGTGCCCCGCACAAGGGCGAGCGGAGCGCCCCGCCGTAGCGTGGCTGCGTGTCAAAGACCCGAGAGCCGCTCCGCCTCGACGTTCGTAAGACGTACAAGCTTTTCGTCAACGGGGATTTCGTGCGCTCGGAGTCCGGCCGCAGCGACCTGGTCGGCGCCGGTTCGGAAGATTCCGCCAACGTGGCGCGCGCATCGCGCAAGGATTTGCGTGATGCGGTCGTGGCGGCGCGCACGGCCTTCCGGCGCTGGTCCGCGGCGACGCCCATGCAGCGGGGGCTCGTGCTCTACCGGCTGGCCGAGCTGATGGAGACGCGACGCGCGCAGTTCGTCGAACGGCTGCGGGCGGGCACGAGGCTCGAGGAAGCCGACGCCCTGCGCGAGACGAACGCCGCGATCGACCGGACCCTCTGGTACGCGGGCTGGTGCGACAAGTACGGCGCGGTTCTCTCGGCGCGCAATCCGGTCTCGGGCCCTTACTACGTGTACTCCGCGCCGGAGCCGCTCGGCGTCGTCGGCATCATCGCCCCCGACGAGCCTTCCCTGCTTGGCTTGGTCTCGGCGGCCGTCCCGGCGCTGGTGGCGGGCAACGCGGTGGTGGTCGTGGCCTCCGCCGTCGATCCGCGGACGGCGATCGTCTTTGCCGAATGCCTGGCGACCTGCGATTTGCCGGCCGGCACGGCCAACGTGCTGACGGGACGGCGCATCGAGCTCGCGCCGCACCTCGCCCGGCACATGGACGTCAGCGCCCTGGAAGCCCACGCTCTCGATGCGCCCTTCGCCGCCGAGCTCGAGCGGCTCGCGGCCGACAACCTCAAGCGGACGCGTTTCGTGCCCGCGCTCTCGCCGGCAGAGTGGTTCGCGGCCGAAACGCAAGACCTGGCGCACGTCGCGGCCTTCACCGAGCTCAAGACGATCTGGCACCCGGCCGCGATCTGAGACGGCAGTGACCGAGGCGCAAGCTCGCAACGAGGTCGTGACCTACGCAGCGCTTCTGTGGAACCGCGGCCTGGTCTTCGGCTCGTGCGGCAACGTCTCGGCCCGGCTCGACGACGGCACGTTCGTGGTCACGCCGACGCGCCGCGCGCTGCGGGCGCTGGCGCCGGCCGACCTCGTCCTGGTCGCGCCGGACGGAAGCCCGCTCGAGACGGGAAAACGTCCGACCAGCGAGCTGCTGCTGCACGTCGGCGCCTACCGCGCGCGGCCCGATATTCGCTGCCTGATCCACACGCACCCGACCTACTGCGTCGGATGGTCGAAGAGCGGCGCGCTCTTCCCGCTCGACACGGTCGGCGCGATGGAGGCGCTGGGACCGATCGGCTTCACCCGCTACGCCAAATCGGGGACGCACGAGCTCGCCGACGTCTGCTGCTCGGCCCTGGCCGGCGGTTTCGACACGATCGTCATGGAGCGCCATGGCCTCTCGAGCATCGCGGCCGAGCTCGAGGTCGCGTACCTTCAATCGGATCTGGCGGAACAGACCGCCCACCTCGAGTTCGTCGCGCGAAACCTGGGCCGGCGGTCCTAACCTTCCAAGAGGAAGCAACGGCACGCGCCGAAGCTGGTTCGGATGGACCCCAAGGATCCCGCTCCGCTCCCCGTCGACGAGTTGCGCGCGGCCGCGGCCGACCAGCCAGGCGCGCATCCGGGAATCGACGCGCTTCACGCCGCCGTCACCGCCGAGAACCCGGACCCCGACGCAATCCGCCGGCAGGTCGAGCACTTGCGCGACACGCCGGTCCTGGTCGCTACCCTCGAGCGCTGGTGGATGGATCCGCGGACGCAAGCCTTCATCGCCGAGCTCAACGCGACCGGCCTCTGACGGGCCGCCGAGGGCCCCGGGCCACCGGGCGTGAAAGGGCCCCGGCACGACTTGGGGAGAGGTGGCAGAGTGGTCGAATGCACTCGCTTGGAAAGCGAGCAGACCCCTTAAAGGTCTCGGGAGTTCGAATCTCCCCCTCTCCGCCACTTCAGAAAGGAGCTCGAGTCGGCGGTCCAGTTCGGTCTCACGCTTTCCGGCAGCGAGCGCGGCACGCAGGCGCGAGCCGGCGTCGATCTGTGAAGCCGCTGCAAATGCAACGGTTCTGAAGTGATGCAGCTCGAGTTTTGGTTCGATTTCGCGAGCACGTACTCGTACGTCGCGGCGATGCGCATCGAATCGCTGTGCGGGGAGGCGGGCGTCGAGCTCGCCTGGCGGCCGTTCTCGCTCGGACCGATCTTCGCGCGCCAGGGCTGGAACGACTCGCACTTCAATCTCAACCCGCTGCGCGGCAACTACATGTGGCGCGACCTGGAGCGGCTGACGGAGAAGTTCGGCCTGCCGTGGCGGCGACCGACACGCTTTCCGCGTCTGACGACGCTGCCGCTGCGCGTAGCCGCCTCGATCGCGGACGAAGCGTGGTGCGGCGAGTTCGCGCGCCGCGTCTTCGTCGCAAATTTCGGCGAGGATCGCGAGATCGGCGAGCGCGAAGTGGTCGCCGATCTCCTCGCCGAGCTGGGCCGGCCGCCCGAAGCGGTGCTCGAGCGCGCGCACGAGCCTGGCCGGCGCGAACGCTTGCGCGCGAACACCGAACGCGCTATTGCGCTCGGCATCTTCGGCGCGCCCGACTGCCTCGTCGGCGACGAGCTCTTCTGGGGCGAGGAAACGCTCGAAGACGCGATCGCGTGGGCGGGCCCGGCTTAACAGGGAGCGGAAAAACCCCCGCACCAGTCGCGACGCGGCTTTCCCGCCGGCTCTTCGTCGCCGCCTCGGTTACACTGCGCCCCGGCATTGCGCCCTCGGCGGCTCTCGCCTCCACGGAAGGAGGCCCGCGCAGCGCAGGATGCGCGTTAGGCGCGGCCTCGATCCGGCGGAAATCCACGTCGCTTTGTGGCACGGGGTTTTGCCGCACCCTGTTTAAGGCGTGCCCGCAATCTCGTAGCGTCGGTTGACGGCAGCGTTGCGCAACACGGCGTCGGGAATGCGTTTTCCGCCGCACTTCTCGACGACGCGGATCTTGGTCGCATAGCCGCGTCCTCGCGCCGAGGGACGCACCGCGTAGCCGATGTGACCGCCGTGAAGCTCGAGCGTCGGAGTCAGCGCGTGGCGGACGTGGAGCTCGCCGACGATCCGGCCGTGTCGTCGCGCACCCAGTACGCGTCACCACGCACCCAGTCGAGCGGGAAATTCGGTTTGCGACGGTTCGAGGCGCATCAGCCTCTGCGCACGGATCCACGGAATAGCTCGAAGCTCGCTCGGGCGCTCGCGGCTAGCATCGCTAGACCGTCACGCACGTCGGGCCGTTGGAGCGCCGCGGCGAGCGAAAAGCGCGGGCCGTAGTTCGCATCGATCACCACGGGCGCAGCCAGCAACGCCGCTTTCAGGTAGGCATCCAACTCCGCCTCGGGCGCGAGCGTGCAGAGCGCGGCGTCGACGGGCACGCCGGGCACCCAGAGGCTCGCTCCAAATGTCGCGACCAGCGAGTCCGCCCGAGATTGCGTGCGGTTCCAAAGCCAGACCTGGGCTCCGGCGTGAACCAACGCCAGGATCGCGGCTCGCGCCGTAGGGCCAGCCCCGAGCACGAGCACACTGCATCCCCCGACATCCTGCAGACCTTCGGCGGCCAGCGCACCAATGGCGCCCACGCCGTCGGTGTTGTAGCCTTCGACGCCGTCGCTGCGCAGCAGCAGGGTGTTGACCGCGCCGCTCGCCTGAGCGATACCGTCGCGCCAGTCGGCGCGGGCGAAGGCTTCCTCTTTGAGCGGCGTGGTGACGTTGAGCCCGGCGTAGCCGTTCGCGCGCAGCTCGTCGATCGCGTGCGCCCCGTCGCCGGCGGCGACGCGAATCGCCTCGTAGCTGCCGGCCAGATCAGCCTCGGCAAGAAAGCCGCGGTGCAGTCTGGGACTGTCGCTGTGCGCGACCGGATCGCCGATCACGGCGAGCCGCAGCAATTGCTCAGTCATTACGTCGTTCCTCTCGAGCCGCCATCCTCGCGCGCTTCCACACCGGAAAGACGCGTTCGGTAACGCTTCCCGCGGAGAGCACGATGACGGCCGCTTCCGCGCCCTCCGATTCGCAGGCGAACGAGTGTGCGCGCGCGAGCTTCACGAGCTTTACCTGCGCCCCAAGAGCAGCCGCTCGAAGAAGCGCAGGATGCGCGTGCCGTACCAGTCTTGCGCGACGAGCGGCTCGGTGAGGATGCAGCGGAGCCCGACGAGCTTGGCGCCGAGCACGTCGGTGAAGAGCTGATCGCCGACGACGACGGTGCGGCTCTTGGGCGTCCCGAGCACGCGTAACGCCTGCGAGAAGCCGCGGGGCAGCGGCTTGAGGGCGCTCGAGATTCCCGGGACGCCGAGCTCCGCAGCGATGCGGTCGACTCGGCCGGTGAAATTGTTCGACACCAGGCAAATCCGAAAACCGCGCGCCAGCGCGGCGGCGATCCAGGCGGCGTCTTCGGCTGAAAGATGCTCTTGCCCGTAACCCACCAACGTGTTGTCGAGGTCGACGATGATACCGGCGACGCCGGACGCGGAGAGGTCCTCGAGCGAGACGCTGCACAGGCGTTCCGCATAGGAGTCGGGACGGAGCACCAACCGAGCGTTGCGCGCCCGCTCCCCGCTATCCTCGGATTTCTTCGCAGGCCATCGACATGGAGCGCGTCCCATCCACCCCCGCTCCACAGAAAAAAGGCCTTGCCCACCGGCCACCCACCGGTTCCCCCCAAGGGAATGCCGGCGGACCCCAATATCTTGTGTCCAAACGGCTGCGGGTGTACTATATAGGGCACCGCCCCAACAATCCACCTGTCCCTATCGAACAGGCGTTCGGGCTCCGCTTCGTGAAGAAAGCCACTGCGATGGAGGCTGCCTAGAATGTCCGACGACCCCCTCTCCACCGACGCCTCCGTCCCCCCAGGCCTGGCCGAGCCCTCGTTCGACCCCAACGCGATGCGGGTCCTCAACGAGCGCTACTTCGCCAAGAAGGCCGACGGCTCGCTCGAGACGCCGAGGGAGTTCCTGTGGCGCGTCGCCTCCGCGATCGCCGGGCCCGAAGAGCCGTACGCCCGGCAGCTCGGACGCGATCCCGAAGCGGTCTTCTCCGGCGTGGCCCATGCCTTCTACGACATGATGGCGCGGCGCGATTTCATGCCAAACACGCCCTGCCTCGTCAACGCCGGTCGCCCGCTCTCGATGCTCTCGGCCTGCTTCGTGCTGCCCGTCCCCGACTCGATCGAGGGCATCTTCTATAACCTCAAGGCGATGGCACTCATCCAAAAAAGCGGAGGAGGCTGCGTCTCGGCCGACTCGCGGGTTTGGACGACGTTCTGCGGTCTGGAGCCGATCGAGGTCTTGTTCAATCGCGCGACGGCCGACGGCCGGCCGGGTTTCGCCGACGGGAACGGCGTCGCGTACGACGTGCGCGACCTCGGAATTCGGACCGTGTCGATGGACCCGGCCGACGGCCGCACCGGGCTGCGCAACGTGACGCACGTCTGGAAGTTCGACGTGCCGGCGGAGTCGCAGGTCGTCGTTCGCACGCGCGAGGGAACCGAGGTGCAGACCAGCGCCTGGCATCCGTTCATGGTGCTGCGCGGCCGCGAGTTCGTGGAGGTTCGGGCTGACGAGCTGAGCGCGGGCGATCTCATCCTTGGTCCCGAGCGCCCGGACGCGTTCTGGCCTTGGACGGAGTATCGCACGGTCGCGGGGTTGCCAATCGACGAGCGGATTGCGTGGCTGATCGGGTTCACGCTCGGTAACGGCTCGTTTGGCTACGTGCCGTCGCTGCGGCAAGAGCGCTTGCGCTGGTTCTCGGGGGCGACCGACGTCCTCGACCGCGTTCGCGAGATCTTGCGCGAGCACGACATAAACGTCGGCATGGCGAAAGATCCCCGCGGCAACACGCATTACGTCACCACGCTCAACCAGGAGTTCGTGACCTCGATGCTGGCCGCATGCGGCTTCGCAGCGCGCGGCCCGAAGGATCAGCGGATCCGCGTTCCCGAGCACATCGCGAAGTCGCCGCTCTCGGTGGTTCGCGCGTTCGTCGCCGGGCTGCTCGACAGCGACGGCACGGTCGACCGCGACGGGAGCCCGTCGTACACGACCGTCAGTACGGAGATGGCACGCGACCTCGCCGCGCTGATGAGCCTGCTTGGCTACCGCTCGACGCTCAAGCGGAAGGAGCCGCGCGGCCGCGGCAAGCTGCCCACGTACACCGTTCTGCTGTGTCCGCTGCCGCAAGTCAACGAGCTTGCGGAAGACGTGGCCCGCTGCATGGCCGGCACGCAGCGGCGGGAGCGGCTGCACAGCGACGGCCACCGTCAGACCGCGCTCGCCGTACCGTTCGCGCCTTGGCGCGACGCGCTCTACGAGTTCGGGCTCGTGCAAGATCGCGGAACGAAGGGCGAGGGGCCGCTCGCAGACGAGCTCAACCGTTGGAGCTGCATTCCGGGCGGACGCGTGCGCCGCGACGACCTAACCGCCGTGGCGGAGACGCTCGCGGCTCACGATCCTGCCGCGTCGGAGCTGCTGTCGTCGCTCGCGCGCCGCGGTCAGGAGATCGCATCGGTTTCGTGCGCCGAGACTGCCATGCCGTACTACGACCTGACGGTCGACGAGTGGAACACGTACGCGTCAGGACGGACGGGGCTCGCACTGATCCATAACACCGGCTTCGCCTTTTCGGAGCTGCGGCATCAGGGCGCGGAGGTCGAGTCGACCGGCAAGGACGCCTCGGGTCCGGTCTCGTTCATGAAGGTCTTCAACTCTGCGACCGACTCGATCAAGCAAGGCGGGGTGCGGCGCGGCGCCAACATGGGCGTGCTGCGCGTCGACCATCCCGACGTCTTTCAATTCATGCGCTGCAAGAAGGAGCTCGACGCCGAGAACCGCGCGCTGTGGAACCGCTTGAGCGACTGCGGACGCTACTCCGAACAGGAGCTCGCGCACGTCAAGCAAGAGCTGTTGCAGACGCAGATCAACAACTTCAACATCTCGATCGGCGTCACCGACGAGTTCATGAAAGCGGTCGAAAACGACGCCGACTTCGCGCTGCGCGACCCGCGCAGCAAGGAAGTCGTACGTACGGTCAAAGCGCGCGAGATCTGGGACGGCATGGTCGAGGGCGCCTGGCAGAACGGCGAGCCCGGCGTGCTGTTCCTCGATCATCCCGAAGCCAACCCGCTCCCCGGCCTCGGCCCGATCCAAGCCACCAACCCGTGCGTCACGGGCGGTACCTGGGTCCACACGTTCGAGGGGCCGCGTCAAGTCAAAGATCTCGTCGGCAAACCGTTCGGGGCGATCGTGGACGGCGAGCCCTATGCTTCGACCGAAGACGGCTTCTTCTTCACCGGCGTCAAGGCCGTCGTCCGGCTCGAGACCGATCGCGGCGTTAGTGTGACGGCGACGCCGGATCACAAGATCATGACGGTCGCGACGAGCGGCAAACGCGAGTGGAAGCCGCTCGGCGAGCTTCGCCCGGGCGATCGGGTCGCGATCCATCAGCACGAGCGCTTCACTTGGGATGGAACGGGAACGTTCGAAGACGGCGTGTTGCTGGGCAGCTTGGTCGGCGACGGGCACTTTCACGACCGGGGCGAGGGCAAGACTCCGAACGTCGTGCTGAGTTATTGGGGAGAGGACGCCGAGAGAATGGCCGCGCGTTCGGCGAGTTTCGTGCGCCAGCGCGTCCGCGTGTGCTCCGACTTCGAGGGCTCGCGCGTTGCCGAGCGTGGTGAAATTCGCTTGCAGTCGACGTCGCTGGTGGATTTGGCTGCGCGATTTGGGATCACGCCCGAAAGCAAGCACCTCAGTGCCGAAGTCGAAGCTGCGTCGTACGATTTCTACCGTGGCTTTTTGCAGGGTTGGTTCGACGCCGACGGGACCGTGGGCGGCAGCCTCGAGTGCGGCTTCTACACCCGCCTCACGTCGAACGATCTCAACGATCTGAGCACCGCGCAACGCATGCTCAATAGGCTCGGCATCGAGTCTCGCATCTACCGCAACCCCCGCAAGGCCGGCATGCGCGAGCTTCCAGACGGAAAGGGCGGAAAGCGCCACTACGCATGCAGCGCGTATCACGAGCTCTCGATTCCGTGGCGCTCGCTGAAGAAATTCCAAAAAGTCGTCGGGTTCGCCGAGCCAAAGAAAGCTCGTAAGCTCGCCAATATCAACGCCGATCCGGGCTTGGCATTTGCCGTAAAGCCCTATGCCGTCGTGCGGGAGATCGTCGATGCGGGCTTCGCGCCGGTTTACGACTGTACCATTCCTGGTCCTCACGCCTTTGATGCGAATAACATATATGTTAAAAATTGCGGAGAGCAATTTTTGCACGGATATGATTCTTGCAACCTCGGCTCTATTAACGTCGGGCATTTCTACGACGCAAAAACCAAGGACGCCGATTGGGAGCGGCTTGCGCAGGCGACGACGCTCGCGATTCGCTTCCTCGACAACGTGATCGACGCCAACGTCTATCCGCTCACCGAGATCGAAGCGATGGTGAAGGGAAACCGGCGCGTGGGCTTGGGCATCATGGGCTTCGCCGAGCTGCTCATCAAGCTCGAGATCGCGTACGGCTCGAGCCAGGCGATCGAGTTCGCGGCCAAGCTGATGAAGTTCATCCAGCAACGCGCCGTCGAGGCCAGCGATCTGCTGGCACGCGAGCGCGGCGACTTCCCGAACAAGCACCTCTCGACGTGGGCCGGCGATCCGAAGCCGCGCCGCAACGCCGCGCTGCTCTCGATCGCCCCGACCGGCACGATCTCGATGATCGCGGGTTGCAGCTTCGGTTGCGAACCGTACTTCGGTATGGCCTACACCAAGCATGTCATGAAAGACGCCGAGGGCCGGCCGCAACATCTGTATTACGTCGTGCCGCTGTTCGAGCACGTTGCCAAGGCCGAGGGCTTCTTCTCCGACGAGCTGTTGGGCGAGATCGAGAACAACCGGGGCTCGCTCAAGGGGCTGGCCGCCGTCCCGAACCACTGGCAAGAGGTCTTCACCACGTCCGCCGATGTCAGCGTCGATCAGCACATCGACATGCTGGCCGCATTCCAGAAATACACGTGTAATGCGGTCTCGAAAACGATCAACGCGCCCAACGACGACACGCGCGAGAACGTGTCGCGGGCCATCTTCCGGGCATATAAGAGTGGCTGCAAGGGCTTCACCTACTACCGCGACGGCTCGCGGACCGAGCAAGTCGTCACCTTCTCGAAGGACGGGGATCTGAAGAGCCCCGCCGCTCCGCCCGCTCCGCCCGCTCCCGCGACGGCAGCGGCTCGGGCGCAAGACGAACTCGATATCGATGAGCTGCTCGCGAAGGCGAACGCGCTGCTGGAGGCACGCTGACGTGGATGAACTCGCCGTCAAGACAACGGTCGCCGGACTGATCGAGCGCGTCGAACGCCTCCAAGCCGAGAATGCCGAGCTACAAGCGAAGAACGCCGCCTGTGCCGAGGCGGTCACCAAGCTCGTCAAGCGCGTCGAAGACTTGCAGGCCAGCAGTAAGGAACTGCGCGCGGCGGTCAAACCGGCAGCGGAGGAATATCGGAAGCGGCCGCCGGTCCTGCGCGGCCGCACGGTGCAAACCAATGTGGGCTGCGGTCCCCTTTACATCACGATGAACGAGGACGAGCAAGGGCGGCCCTTCGAGGTCTTCTTCAAGCTGGGCAAGAGCGGCTCGTGCCAGCAGTCGTATCTCGAGGCGCTGGGCGTCGCGATCTCGGTCGGCTTGCGCTACGGCGCCGATCCGCAGAAGTTCATCGAGAAGTTCGAGGGGATGCGCTGCCCCAATCCCAAGATGCGCGACGCGCACGGACCGACGACGCTCTCGTGCGCCGACGGCATCTCGCAAGGCCTCGCCAAAGCGCTCACCCTCACCTTCGCGATCGCCGACGTCGACCCGCGTCCCGAAGCCGACGTGGTCGCGGTCGCCGAACCGCTCTTCCCGCTCAGCGCCGAAGAGAAAGCCGAGATCCACGCCAACGCCAAGTCGATCGACTTGATCCCGCGCACGAGCGGGGGAAACGGGAATGGTAACGGCAACGGCGGCGGGTACGCGATGCAGACGCTCTCCACCATGGCGACGCTGCCCACCCAGAGCATCCGCAAGGCAATGATGGCCGGCGTCGGCATGTGCCCCAAGTGCGGCGGCAACCTCATCTCGCAAGGCGGCTGCATTCAGTGCTTGCAGCAGTGCGGCTACGTGGGGAAGTGCTCGTAAGCTCGCCGTTTGGCGAAAGCTCTCAGGCAGGATAGCGGCCGCGCCGCGTTCGCCAGCACGACCCCGGCCGCTCGTGACGCGCCGGTGATGGTGACGGAGCTCCTGAGCGGTCCGCGCTCGTTGCGCGTTCCCGACGAACGCCTCTCGCTTTCGCTCTCGGTCCTGCTCGCGCCGCTGACCATTCTCGTCATCGGCGGTCGTGCTGCTGATTATCGGCAGCCTCGTCTACGTCTGTGTGATGCGGGGCCGGCTCCTGGGCGCCAGCATCCACGTGCACGCGGGTCAGTTTCCCGAGCTGTTCGCCGTGGTCGACCGGGTCGCGGCCAAGCTCGGGGTCGCCGTGCCGCAGATCTTCGTGCGCGACGACATGTTCGTGCCGGTCGCGCCGCTCGGGACGGGCGAACCGTACGCGCTCGTCTTTTCGAATTATTACATCGAGCACTTCACGGACGCGCGGTGCCGTCCGCCAAGCCTAGTGGCGCCACGCCGCCGGCCAGACATTGCTACCTTTTCGACATCTCGCAACGTGCCCCACGCTCTCGCAACGTGCCCGGGCGCTCTACGCAACGCGCCCGGGCGATCCAAGCCAGGCGCGCGCGGCGCGCCAGGGGCAACACAACACCCACCCGAGGTGCATGCGGCGTCCGCGCGACGTCGTTACGGCGCAGTCTGCAGACAAAGCGAGTTCGGCTCGCAGCTTCGGATGCGACTTTAAATTTAAACGCCGCCTCGCAAGTGCGACTTTCAGCGCCACTTGCAAGTGCGACTTTTAGCACACCTTGCCACCGCGAATCATCGATTAAAGCGAAGTCTTCGCGACCAACAATTCAGCGAAGACTAAATCTTGCGGCCCTATTTTTCGTATTAGCCTTAACTAGTTTGCATTCTACCTGGAGCTTTTTTGCGGCGGGCGAGAAGAATTGCGATGACGTCTTGCAGAACAGTGACAAATCGCATACGATAAACTCATTGTACCGTCTCGCCGTCCGACGTTTCGAGCAGTTCTCGGGAGCATCGCTCCGTCGAGCACGTGGCGGTCTGTTCATAGCAAGTTACTGCGGGATTGACGATGACAACTACAAGCCAAACCGTGGCCGCGAGCAACGGCGCTGATTACGCACGCGCGACCAGCCTTTCCCGGACGCCGCAAAAGAACGCAAAGTATCCGGGCGTCCCAGCCGTCATCAACGGCAATGGATCAGTCGCTTACGTCATGGGTCACGTTTGCGGCGGGGTCATCGGCTATCCGATCACTCCGTCGACGGAGATCTCGGAGTTGTACGAGGCCTTTCGCGCCGGCGGCGGCTGCAACGTCTGGGGCAAGCACCCGTTCTTCTTCAATCCTGAAGGCGAGCACTCGGCCCAGAGCGGCGCGCTCGGCGCGGCGCTGACCGGCGGCAAATACGTCTCCAACGCGTCGTCGAGCCAGGGCATTCTGTACGGGCTCGAGTCGCACTACGTCACCGTCGGCAAGAAAGTCGGCGGTTTCGTGCTGCAAGTCGCGGCGCGCGTCGTCTCCAAGCACTCGCTCAACGTCATGGCCGGGCACGACGACGTCTACGCGCTGCTTGGCTCCGGCTACACGGTCCTCTTCGGCAGCGACCCGCAAGAAGCGGCCGACCTGGCCGCGATCGCGTATAAGGTCGCCTCGCTCTCGCTGATCCCCGTCGCCAACGCGATGGACGGCTTCGCCACCAGCCACATGCTGAGCGAAGCACTGCTGCCCGAGCCCGAGCTCCTCAAGGAGTTCCTGGGCGATCCCGAAGGACGCATCCCCGCGCCGACCGTGGCGCAAGAGATGCTCTTCGGCGCCAAGGGCCGCCTCTTCGAGCTGGGCTCGTACCTCAAGCGGCACGAAGCCGACGTCCCGCCTTCGAACATGACGCAGCTGCGGGCCTATCTCGCCGACGTGGGCGAGCAGATCGAGCGCGACAACGAAGGCCAGCTCATCGCCGGCACGATCGGCTGGATCCCAGAAGAGCTGCGCGGCCAATGGCGCCGGCAGTGGCTCAACGCGGCGGAGAAGGGCACCCGGCAGCGCGTTCCCGCGCTCGTCGACCCGCACAACCCCGGCCTCACCGGCGGCGTTCAAAACCAAGCCGACTTCCAAGCCGGTTCGGTCGACCACAAGACCCACTTCGCGAGCGAGATCCCGCGCTTCGTGCGCCAGGCGATGGCCGAGTACGGCGAGCTGACGGGCCGCGTCTACAGTCCCGTCGAGACCTTCTTCTGCGATGACGCCGAGTACGTCATGGTCGGCCTCGGGTCGGTCACGGACGACGCTGAAGCCGTCGCCAGCCACCTGCGCGCGCAGGGCAAGAAGGTCGGCGTGGTCGCGATCAAGCTGCTGCAGCCGTTCCCCGAAGGCGACGTCATCGAAGCGCTGCGCGGCAAGAAGGCCGTCACGGTGCTCGAGCGCTGCGACCAGACCGTCCTGACCACCCTTGTGACCCAGGCGCTCTTCAAGGCGCGTGAGAACGCGGACGGGCTCCGCCATCCGGGCGTGCCGGCGATCGACGCGCTGCCCAAGATCACGACCGCCATCTTCGGCCTGGGCGCGCACGACCTTCAGCCGCGCCACCTGATCGCCGCCTACGCGAACATGGAAAGCGAGCGCAACTCGCCGTTCGTCTACCTCGGCTCGCAGTTCTTCTCGCGGGACGCATCGCCGCGGCTCGCGCTGCTGCAAGAGCGTCTCAAGACGGCCTATCCCGAGACCGAGTTCATGGCGCTCCAAACCGAGCCCAACCCGCAGCTGCTGCCCGACTCGGCGTTCCGCATTCGTTTCCACTCGGTCGGCGGTTACGGCACGATCGCGACCGGCAAGCTGCTCACCGACATTCTGGCGGGCGTGCTCGGGCTGCACTCGAAGTCCGCGCCGAAATACGGCTCGGAGAAGAGCGGCGCCCCGACCAACTACTACATCACGCTCAGCCCCGAACCGATCAAGATCACCAACGCCGAGCTGGAAGACGTCGAGATCGTGGTCTCACCCGACCACAAGGTCTTCAGCCACATGAACCCGCTGCGCGGGCTGACCGAGGGCGGCACCTTCATCATGCAGTCGACCCACTCGCCGGTCGAGGCGTGGAAAGAGCTGCCGGCCAGCGCCCGCAAGACGATCCGCGACAAGAAGATCAAACTCTGCATCGTCGATGCGTTCGCCGTCGCCAAGAAGCATGCGCCGACCGAAGACTTCGAGACGCGCATGATGGGCATCGCGTTCATCGGGGCGGTCTGCGGACACGTCGACCGCATCTCGGCCGGCACGTCGGAGGAAGCCGTGCTGGCCAAGATCCGCCAGCAGATCAGCAAGAAGTTCGGCACCAAAGGCGGCACCATCGTCGAGAGCAACATGGAGGTGATCCGCGAGGGCCTCGAGGCGACGCAAAAGGTCGACTACGATGACCCCGCCTTCGAGCTCGGCGAAGAGACGAGCGTGGCGCGCAACGGCAAGAGCGTCGCGATCTCGGCCTCGATGTGCAAGGCGGCCGGCCCGTCGGTGCAGTCCGGGTTCTTCGACAAGCAGTACTACGAGGACATGGTCGCCGACCGCTTCAAGGACGGAACGATCAGCGAATCGCCGGTCATTCCCGGCGCCGGCCTCTTCATGCCGCCGGGCTTCGCGGCCTGGAAAGACAAGGGGCTCTTCCGGCGCACCGTGCCCGAATTCGTCGCCGACCTGTGCACCGGCTGTATGGAGTGCGCGCTGGTCTGTCCGGACGCGGCGATCCCCAACGTCGTGCACGACATCCACGAGCTGCTGCTCGCCGCGATCAAGCAACTCGACGTGACCGATCAGCAAAAGGAGCTGATGCGCAGCCACGTCGTCGCGCTCGCCCGCACCGTGCGCGAAGCGTACCGTCAGATGAGCGGCAAGGACGCGACCCCCTTCCACGAGATCGTGGCCGCGGCGCTCGAGGGCCTCGACACCGAAAACGTCGCGCTGCTCCGTAGCTTCGCCAAGATGGTCGAAGCGCTCGCCGTCTATCCCGTCGCCAAGACGCGGCCCTTCTTCGACGCGATGGAAAAGGCCGTGCCGGGCAGCGGCGGCCTGTTCGTCGCCGGCATCGACCCCTGGAAGTGCACGGGATGCCTCGAGTGCATCGACGTCTGCGGCCCGGGCGCCCTCATCGAGCGCAGGCAGGATGCCGAGCTGCTCGAGTCGCTGCAGACGCGCTTCGAGTTCCTCAGCCGGATGCCGAACACGCCGGCGCGCTTCTCCGACGGCGCCACCAAGCCCGACGGCGACACCAAGCGGCTCATGCTCGACCGCGCGAACTACTACGCCATGACGGGCGGACACGGCGCCTGCCGCGGCTGCGGCGAGGTCACGGCGATCCGGCTGGTCGTCGGCGCGAACCGCGCGATTCACGAGCGCCGGCGCAAGGACCACATCCGCGAGCTCGAGGCCCTGATCGAAGCGCTCACGGCCAAGCTCGAGCACGTCACCCCCGACGAGCACGACCCCGAACGTCAGGCCCGTATCAAGCGCACGCTGGCGACGCTCGAGAAGCGGCTCTACTACTACGAAGGCGGCCCGAGCGGAACGGGCCCGACTGCGGCCGTGATGGCTAACGCGACCGGCTGCAGCAGCGTCTTCGCCTCGACGTTCCCCTTCAATCCCTACAACGATCCGTGGGTCAACAGTCTGTTCCAAGACTGCCCGGCACTCGCCAAGGGACTCTTCGAAGGCCTCACCGCGGCGGCGGTCGACGATTTCCGTGCGCTGCGCGTCGCCAAGCTCGACCTCGAAGATCACTACAATCCCGCCGTGCACGACCCGTTCTTCAAGTACTTCCGTTGGGCGCAGTTCAATGACGAAGAGCTCTCGCTGCTGCCGACGCTCATCAGCATGGGCGGCGACGGCGCGACCTACGACATCGGCTTCGGTGCACTCTCGCGGCTGTTGACGACGGACACGCCCATCAAGATCGTCGTCCTCAACTCCGGCGCGTATTCGAACACCGGCGGCCAGGCCTCGACGGCGAGCTTCACCGCTCAAGACTCCGACCTCACCCGCTTCGGGATGACGCACAGCGGCAAACAAGAAGATCGCAAGGAGCTCGGCTTGATCGCCGCGTTCCATCCCAAGGTCTTCGTGACGCAGACCAGCACGGCGCTGCAGGGCCACTTCATGAAGAGCCTCATGGAGTTCCTCAACTACAACGACTCGCCGGCGCTGCTCGACGTCTACACGCCGTGCCAACCGGAACACGGCATCGGCGACGCCGCCTCGAACCGCAATGCGCGGCTGGCGGTGGAGAGCCGGATGAGCCCGGTGTTCGTGCACGATCCGCGCCGCGGCGACGGCCTGCACGACTGGTTCTCCCTCGAAGGGAATCCGGACGTCGACAAGGACTGGGCGACGACCACCATCGAGTACGTCGACGCCGACGGCTCGTCCAAGCTCATGGAAGTGCCGCTGACGCCGGCCGACTTCGCCTTCCAGGAAGGCCGCTTCAAGCGCCAGTTCACCCTCCTGGGCGGTGAGGTGAACCTGGTCCCGATCCACGAGTACATCAACCTGAGCGAACAGGAGCGGGCCGGAAAGACGCCGTTCATCTGGGCCACCGACGACGACCTGCACCTCGTCAAGTACGGCGTCGCGTTCTCGGTCGTCGCGTTGGTCGAAGACCGGCGCAAGAGCTGGCGGATGCTCCAGTCGCTGGGCGGCTTGGACCTCGATCAGCTCGGTGCCAGCCATCGGATCGACCTCGAGCACTGGCGCCAACGGTACGAGGACTCGGTCGAACAGCGCGAATCCTCGATCGACTCGATCGCGCGCGCGATGTCCGAGCTCGCCGCCGCTTCGAACGCACCCGGCGTCATCGATCTGACGTCCCTCATGAGCCCGTCGCTCATGAACGGTCCGTCGATGAGCATGGCGGGGCCGCCGCAGCTCGCGCTCGCAGGGGCGGCCGCACCTTCCAACGGCGTTGCCACGGCCTTGGTCAGCATCATCGACATGGAGAAGTGCACGAACTGCAAGACCTGCTATCAGGACATGAGCGAGCTGTTCGAAAAGACGAAGATCGTCGTCAACGGTGAAACGAAGGAAGTCGCTCGGATCATCCCCGGCGCTCTCGAGAAGATCACCGTCACGCCCGAACTGATCGCCCGTCTCCAGCGGGCCGCGGCCAACTGCGACGCGGAGATCATCCGGTGCGGCCAATGACGATCGCGGCAGGCCGCCTGGGGACAGGCGGCGACGGTAACGACCTGCAGCAATACCTGCGCGCCAACAGCGAGCTGGCGGCGACGCAGAACAAGTTGGAGGAGCTCGAGCGCAGCCAGGAGGTCGAGCTCTTCCAAAAGCAGCTGGGGCTGCTGCGCAACCGGCTGCTCAAATCGCCCCAATCGTTCCGGCCGATGTTCGTGGCCGACGGTACGCAGGCCATCGCGTGGGAGTTCCAACAGGACGAGCTCGGCGAGCAGTTCACGCGGATCCTGTGGGACTTGCTGGTGCGCGGAGACGACATGGGCGCCGTCTTACAGCGCTTCATCTGGAACGTTCCGCTGAAGTTCAAGCGGAAGTTCATCCGTGCGATCGACACGCACTTGTCGGAACGCTACCCGATGTTCAACGGTCTCTCCAAGAACTGGCCGGCCGAAAAAAGCATCCCGCCTTACATGCGGCCGGCCGAGGAGCGCGCGCACGACTTCGAACTGGTCAATCAGGGCTACCTCGGCTACATGAACCTGGGCTACAGCGCGCGCGAGGTCGACCTGTTCGTCTGGCTCGAGGTGCTGCGCGACAAGCAGTGCGAGGATCGGCCGTGCGAGATCGGCGTACCCGTCGAGGGCAAGCCCGATCAAGAAAACAAGGGTGGCTGTCCGGTCAAGATCCACATTCCCGAGATGCTCGAGCTGATCGGTCTGGGGAAATACAAGGCAGCGCTCGAGCTGATCGAGGACTGCAATCCGTTGCCCAACGTCACTGGCCGTGTCTGCCCGCAGGAACTGCAGTGCCAAGGGGTCTGCACGCTCACCGAGGTGCCGATCGAGATCGGCCAGCTCGAGTGGTTCCTGCCGCAGCGCGAAAAACTCCTCAACGGCGCGGACATTTGGGATAACGTTCCCAATCCGTGGATCAAGGCCGACAAGCCGCCGATCGCCGTCGTCGGCTCCGGGCCGGCCGGCCTCATCAACGCCTATCTGCTCGCACAAGAGGGCTTTCCGGTCACCGTCTTCGAGGCGTTCCACGAGTTGGGCGGCGTGCTCCGTTACGGCATCCCCGAGTTTCGTCTGCCCAACGAACTGATCGACGACGTCGTCTCCAAGATCGAGCTGCTCGGCGGCAAGTTCGTCCGCAACTTTGTGGTCGGCAAAACCGCGACGATCGAGACGCTCAAGAACGCCGGGTTCTGGAAGATCTTCATCGGCACGGGCGCCGGTCTGCCGCGCTTCATGAACGTGCCGGGCGAACATCTGCTGGGCGTCATGTCGGCTAACGAGTTCCTCACGCGCGTCAACCTGATGCAAGGACAAGTCGAAGGCTACGAGACGCCGCTCCCCGAGACCAAGGGCAAGCACGTCATCATCATCGGCGGCGGCAACACCGCGATGGACGCGGCGCGCACGGCGCTGCGCCTGGGCGGAATCACCACGATCGTCTACCGCCGCACGCAAGCCGAGATGCCGGTCCGCGTCGAGGAGCTGCACCACGCGCTCGAGGAAGGCATCAAGCTCAAGGTGCTGCGCGCTCCGCGCGAGTTCGTCGGCGACGGCAAGACGCACTGCGTCACGCACACGATCCTCGACATCATGGAACTGGGCGAGCCCGACAGTTCGGGCCGGCGCAGCCCGGTCGTCACCGGCGAGACGGAGCTCATGCCGGTCGACCTGGTCATCATGGCGCTGGGCAACACGCCCAATCCCATCGTCAAGGACGCCGAACCCGAGCTGCGCACGACCAAGTGGGGCACGATCGAGACCAACGCCACCCAGCAGACCTCGATCGAAGGCGTCTATAGCGGCGGCGACGCCGCGCGCGGCGGTTCGACCGCGATTCGCGCCGCCGGCGACGGACAGGCGGCGGCCCGCCAAATCGTCGGCGACGTCAACTTCACGCCCGACGAGATCAAGCAACGCGTCTCGAACGCCGAACGCTACACCAAGCTCAGCGGCGCGCGTCAGACGATCGTCGAGAAGATTCATCTGGCCGACGGCATCGTCGAGTTCGTCGTCCACTCACCGGTGGTCGCGAAAGCGGCGCAAGCCGGCCAGTTCGTTCGCGTGCTGGCTTGGGACAAGGGCGAACTGATTCCGTTGACGCTCGCCGATTGGGACGCCAAAGCGGGAACGATCGATCTGGTCATCCAGGCGCTGGGCAGCAGCAGCATGGCGATCAACATGATGGAAGTCGGCGAGGCCTTCAGCGGCATCGCCGGGCCGCTCGGGCTGCCGAGCGAACTGCACCGGTACGAGAAGGGTGAAACGGTCGTCTTCACCGCCGGCGGCGTCGGCTTGCCGCCGGTCTATCCGATCATGCGCGAACATCTGCGCATGGGCAATCACGTGACGTTGATCGCCGGTTTCCGGACGGCGAACCTCGTCTTCTGGGCGGGCAAGGACGAGCGAATCGGACGGCTGCAGGCCGACTATCCCGATCTGCTCGACGTGATCTACACGAGCAACGACGGGCGCTTCGGCATGAAGGGCTTCGTGACGCTGCCGCTCGAGGACATGCTGCGCAAGGCGCAGTCGGGCGACGGACGGAGAATCGGCGAGGTCGTCGCCATCGGTCCGCCGCTGATGATGCGGGCGGTCAGCGATCTGACGCGGTCCTTCGGCACGAAGACCGTTGCCAGCCTCAATTCGATCATGGTCGACGCCACCGGCATGTGCGGCGCATGCATGGTGCCGGTCACGATCGACGGGAAGCTCGTGCGCAAGCATGCGTGCATCGACGGGCCCGAGATCGATGCGCACATCATCGATTGGGATAAGTTCTTACCGCGCTTCAACCAGTTCAAGACTCAAGAAGAGCGGAGTAAGGTCAGGCACGGCTTCGCCTAAGGAGCAAATCTCCCGGAGGCGGATAGCCTGAGCCGAGAAGGACGGTGCCCCGCAGCGCCGTCCTTCTTCTCGTCCGCGCGGTGGGTTCGGCAAGCCGGAATAGCGGGCTCCGGGCTGGAAAGCCCGGCCGCGTGAGTGCATCATCAAACGTACCGACCGGACGCGTCGTCCTCAAAGGGAGCGAGCGCGCCGCACCTGCGAACGCAATCTCCGCGGGCGCCCCCGACCCGAGCGAGCGAGACAGCGTCACGGTGGTCGTCCGCCCGCGCAAGTCATCGCGTCAGGCCGCCAACGCCCTGGCCGCGGTCGCTCCGTCGAAGCGGCAGTATCCCACGCGCGAAGAATTCGTGGCCCAGCACGGCGCGGATCCGGTCGACGTCGCGGCGGTCGAGCGCTTCGCGCTCGACGCGGGGTTGCTCGTCATCGAAGCGAGCCTCGCCCGCCGCAGCATCGTGCTCGAAGGGACCGTCGCAGCCCTCGAGGCCGCGTTCGGAACGAAGCTCGTCATGTACCGCGCCGGGAACGCGACCTTCCGCGGGCGCACCGGGGTGCTCACCCTCCCGAGTGCGCTCGAGAGCGTCGTCAGCGGCGTGTTCGGACTCGACGAACGTCCGCAGGCGCGGACGCAATTCCGGCCCGCCGCGGCCGCGGCCGTCTCGTACACGCCCTCGCAAGTCGCGCAGGCCTACGACTACCCCGCCGGCTTCACCGGAGCGGGCGAAACGATCGCGCTGATCGAGCTCGGCGGCGGCTACGCACAGAGCGACCTCGACACGTACTTCTCGCAGCTCGGCATCACGGCACCGAACGTCACCAGCGTCGGCGTCGACGGCGCGACCAATTCCCCGGCCGGCGATCCGAACAGCGCCGACGGCGAAGTGCTGCTCGATATCGAGGTCGCGGGCTCGATCGCGCCGGGCGCTAAGATCGTCGTCTACTTCGCACCGAACACCGACCAAGGCTTTCTGGACGCGATCACGACCGCGATCCACGACACGACCAACAATCCGAGCGTGATCTCGATCAGCTGGGGCGGTCCCGAGTCGACCTGGACCGCCCAATCGACGACGAACTTCGATGCGGCCTTCGCCGACGCGGCGACGCTCGGCGTCACCGTAACGGTCGCGGCCGGCGACAACGGCTCGAGCGACGGGGTCACCGACGGCTTGGCCCACGTCGACTTTCCGGCGTCGAGCCCGCACGTGCTGGGCTGCGGCGGAACCGCACTCACCGCCAGCGGAACGACGATCACGAGCGAGACGACCTGGAACGACGGGAGCTCGGGCGGCGCAACCGGCGGCGGCATCAGCGACGTCTTCGCGCTTCCGACGTTTCAGCAAAACGCCGGCGTCCCGCCCTCGGTCAACCCGGGTGGGCGGATCGGGCGCGGCGTGCCCGACGTGTCGGGCGACGCTTCACCCGAGACCGGCTATCAAATCTACGTCGACGGGCAGAGCGCCGTCTTCGGCGGAACGAGCGCGGTCGCGCCGCTGTGGGCCGCACTGGTCGCGCTGCTCAACCAGGCGCTGTCGAAGCCGGTCGGCTTCCTCAACACATCGCTCTACACGGCCCAAGTGGAGGCGGCGCTCCACGACATCACAACCGGCAACAACGGAGCGTACTCCGCCGGCGTCGGCTGGGATGCGTGCACTGGTCTCGGCAGCCCCGACGGCGCAAAGCTGCTGAGCGTTCTCATGTCCTCATGAGATTCTGACTCGTCTGATCGTGCCGGCGGCGATCGCTTGCATGGAACTAGCCGCTTAAGCGACGCCCATAGGCACCTAGACGACGGTCGCGGCGCGCTCCAAGTGCGGAGCGGCGCCTTCGTATGCCTGCCACGCCGACGTGAGCGCCGGAATGACGCGCTCGAGGGCCGCGTGGTCGAGCGTGAGGGGCAAGCGCAGATAACTCGCATGGCGCTCGTCGAGCGATGCGGTCGCGCCCGCGACGAGCCGCAATCCCGAACGCGCTGCAAACGGAACGTACGAGCGTGCGTCACCGTGCGGCAGTCGCACCCAAAGATACACGCCGCCCTGCGGCGGGACGAACGACCAGCTCGGCAACGCGCCGGCGAGCGCGGCGCAGAGTTGGTCACGGCGCTCGCGCAGCTGCGCTCCGCGCAGGCGGCTCCATTCGGCGTGCCGCTCGAGCAATGCCAGCGCAACGAGCTGCGAAAGCTGCGAGGTGCCCAAGTCCGCCAGGCTCTTGCGCTGCGCGAGGGTCTCGGCGAAGCGGCGGCCGGCTCGCAGCCAGCCGACTCGCAAGCCCGGCCAATAGAGCTTGTTGAACGAGCCGACGGAGACGACACCCTCGCCCGACACGCGCGAGGCGATCGAGGCGGGCGGCGTTCCCTCGAAGCTCAGCTCAGCCAGGCTGTCGTCCTCGAGGATGAGCGTTTGGCTAGTGTCGGCCAGCGCGGCCAAACCCGCTCGGGCCATGTCGTCGAGCGAGGTCCCGGTCGGGTTGCGAAAGGACGGGGTGACGTAGAGCATGCGCGGCGCGAAGTTCCGGCAGGTCGCCGCCAGGGCGCGGCGCGAGGCGACGGTCTCGTCCTCGAGGACCGCCAGGCGAACGCGGCGCTCCCGAAAGGCGTCGATCGCGCCGCGGTACGTCGGGCTCTCGAGCATGACGACGTCGCCCGCATCGACGAGCGTCGCCGCCAGCACGATCGACTGTTGCGCTCCGTTCGTGACCACGATCTGTTCGGTCTTGGTCGGCAAGCCCGCGCGGCGATAGCGTTCCGCCAATGCGTCGCGCAGCTCGTCGAGCCCGGACGGCTGATAACCCCCGCCGTTGCGTGCCGAAGCGGCGCGCGTGAGATCGATGGCCAGACCTGTCGTTCCGAACTCGGGCGGAAACTCGAGGGTGCCGGAGTTCGAGAGGTCGAGCGTCTCGCTCGAGAGGGCGCGGGAGGGCCTGGGAACGGGCAGCTCGATGCGCCGCGCGCGGCCGCCGGGATCGCGAACGGCGTAGGTGCCGCTGCCGCGACGCGAGACGACCCGGCCCTCGGCTTCCAGCAACCGGTAGACCGCCACGATCGTCGCCCGGCTGCAGCCTAGGGCGTCGGCGAGCCGGCGCTCCGCAGGCAGGCGCGTATCGTGCGGGATCTGGCCGTCCTCGATCGCTTCCCCGAGCGAGGCGGCCACCGAACGGTACAGCGGCTTGGCGCCAGCCTTATCGGCGTCGCGCGCGCGCACGAGCGTGACGAGTTGCTCGATATCGAACCGGTCGCTCGGCATAATGCCCAGCAACTTTACAGACGCCGTTCCTGACACCTCTTCGAGGCGAGCCGGCGATCAGATTGGACCGGGCCAATTACCGCAGCGCGTTCTCCGGGAGGCGGTCGAGCCCGATCACGGCCAAGTCCTCGGAACCATGCCCTTGCGCGATCACCGCGTCCATGCGAGCCGCAATCGCGGGCAGCACGTGCAGGGGGACGCCCGCCGCGGCGGCGGTTTCGAGCATCAGCCGCACGTCCTTGCGCGCCATCGCGAGGTCGAAAGACGAGCGGAAGTCGCCCTCGGCCATCTTCTTGCCCCGAAAATCGATCGCGGCGCCCGGCTTAAAGTGCGAGAACAGCGCGAACGCCTCACGCGGTCCCAAACCGACGCTCTGCGCGATCCCGTACATGTCCGCCAGCCCGGCGACGATAAAGATCAGGATCTCGTTGCCGAAGAGCTTGTACGCCGCCGCTAGGTCGGTTCGCTCGCCGGTGTACCAGAGATGCCCGGTCATTGCGGCGAGCTCGGACTCGACCTTGGCGAAGACATCCTTGGGGCCTGCGGCGAGCATCACGCCGGCGCCGTCGCGCGCCGCTTGCGGCGACATGAAGACCGGCGCGTGCAAGAACGGAGTGCCGCGTGAAGCCATGCGCCCGAAACGTCTCGCCGTCTGCGCCGGCGCTACGGTCGAGTGGTCGATCACGATCGCTTGTGAATCGAACGAGCCTTCGAGGGAATCGAGCAACTGGTCGACGGCCGGGTCGTCGGAGAGCATGATGTGGACGCGCTGCGCTCCCCGCGCGGCCGCATGCGCGTCGGCGACGGCGAGCGCGCCGAAGCGCTCGAGCGCCTTCGCCTTTTCAGGCGACCGGTTCCAGACGACGACCTCTTCTCCGCGCCTACGCATCGCCTCCACGAACCCCGAGCCCATCATGCCTGTCCCGAACCACGCTATTCGCATCGGCTGACTCCTCGTCGGTTCCGACGCATCTCGAACAAGCGAAGGTTGCGACGTGATACCGGCGCAAAGCGAGGCGGTCCAGGCGCTCGCGCCTCACGCCGGAGACAAAGCGCACGAGTGCCAAGCCGTATGCTCGCTAGACGAGCGAATCGGCGTGATGCTGCTCGTTAGCCGGCTCGAGTTAATTCGGGGGATGCTCGGGGTCGATCACGATCGGCGTGCGGCGCGGCTGCGGGATCCCGCTCACCGTCGGACGCGGGGTCGGAACGGAGGTCGGCGTAAAGGTCGGCGCCGGCGCGGTCGGCGGCGTCCAGAACTGGTACGGGGTCATGGTCGCGAGCGGCCGGGGCGCGGTCTGGAGGACGAGCGTGCGGGTCACGCCGTCGTAAGCGGCCACGACCCCGAGGGCCCGCGCCAGGGCGGCGAGCGGCACGACCGGCTCACCCCGCCGCAAGAACGGCGCGAAGGGAAGCTGACGGCTCGCCCCGTTCGCTTCCAGCAGCCGCGAGCCCACGACCACGCGGACCGTTGCGTCGCCGCCTTCGAGCGTAATCGTGCGGCCGTCCGACGTGATTCGGTCGACGATGCGCCGAACGAAGGGATCCAGTGGTGCTCGGACCACGCCTGCAGCCAATTCCGCCGAGCGCGAGGACGCGACGAGTTTGCCGTCTACGAGGACCGAAACGAGGATCGTCCCGATCATGGGTACGTGGAGCCCGTGCGCCGTCTAGTCGAGGTCTTCCGCGCCGCGGGCGTGCGCTTCTCCCAGGACGGCTGCGCCTTCTTTGCCCAAGCGATCGCTTTCAACGCGTTGTTCGCCGTCTTTCCGATCCTCATCCTAACGGTCGCGGTGATGGGTTTCATTTACGGCACCGTCGATGGAAAGGCTCACGCGCTGGCCCTGATCGACACGCTGGCGCCGAGCGTTCAGCCGATCCTGACCGATAATTTGCGCCACGTCGTGGCCTTCCGCGGCATCTCCGGCACGATCGCGCTGGTCGCCCTCGTTTGGTCGGGGAAGAATCTTTTCCAAACGCTTGCCTATGCGCTGGATCGCGCGCTCGGCATTCCGCAGGGCCGTCCGCTCGTCAAAGACATCCTCACCTCGGTCGTCATCCTGCCGGTGCTCGGCTTGTTGCTGCTGGTCGCCACCGCAATTCCGCTGGTCATCTCGTTCGTCGTCGAATACGGCGCCTTCCGACACGCCGTCGTCCTCACCCAAGTCGCCGGCTACGGAACGGCGGTCGTGCTCATCTTTGTCGTGGCCGTTCTTCTGTACGACTTTCTTCCGAACCGGCGCGTCCGCTTGGGCTTCGGCGTGCCGGGCGCGTTCGTCACGACGGCCGCATACGAGTTGGCCCAAATCGCCTTTGCCATCTACTCGACGCACGTCGACTTCCGGCACGTGTACGGTGCGCTGGCCGCGGTCGCGATCTTGTTGATTTGGTTCTATTACATGGGCTATATCTTCTTGTTCGGGGCCGAGTTCAGCGCCCAGTGGCTTGCGCAACGCGAGCGCACGCAGGAGAAGGGAGACTCGCTCGAAACCCGACGAAGCGCATGAAACAGGGACTTTGGCTCGCGTTGTCGTTGCTCGTCGCGATCCCGCTGCTCGGCGCGGTCAGCGTCGGGCCCGAGCCGGTAGTCGTCGTCTATCCGTTCACGGCGAGCGGCGGCAGCGACGCCCAGGCGGGTTCGAACATCGCGATCCTGTACTCGACGAGGCTCACGCAACTCGGCGGCATCGACGTGAAGCCGTACACGCCCGGAACGGACCGACCGCAGTATCTCACCGCGGCGGAAGCCATGGGAGTCGACTACTACGTCTCGGGGTTCATCACGCCGATCGGCGGCGCGCAAGTCTCGATCGTGACCCAGCTGGTCAGCGTCAGCAGCGGGACCGTCGTTTACAGTGCGACAACGCTGGCCACGACCTACGCCGACGCGGCCAGCGAAGCGGATGCGTTGCACGACGTGATTCTGGCGCATGCGCAGCGCGCGTTCGCCCAGCTCGACGCGCCGCGGCCGAGCCCAACGCCCACGCCGATCGGCAAGGGCGGCGTCGACGTCGCCAAGGTTCTCGGCCGTCACCAGCGGGCCACGCCCGCACCGTCCGCTTCGCCGCTGGTTCCCGCCGGATCGACGGCGAGCGTCTCCGCCGGCTCGGCCTCGCCCGCTGCGCCCAGCTTGCCGACTCCTGCGGTTCTCGCTCGCAATCGGCCGGCCGCAAGCGGCCATGCGGCGCTGCTGTTCGACGTCGCCGGCGACCCTGATGCGACGGCCCGCTCCTCCACGCTCGCAGCGCTCGGTAAGGCGTTCCAGCGCGCGGGCCTGACCAGCGGTCACCTGCCGGTAGGAGCCGCCGAAGTCTCGCACGCGGGCGCCATCTGTCAGGCCAACGCAGGAGCCCGCGCGCTCTACGCCCCCACGCTCACGCTGCAGCGCTCACCCCAAGGCGCGCCGCTCAGCGTGCAGCTCGACGTCGTCGGCTACGATTGCAGCGGCGCCAAGCTGGCCAGCGCGCACGTCGTCGAACCAGTGCGCCGCCGGCTCGGCGACGCGCTCTCGACGGCTGCCGCGAGCGCCGTCGCGACCTTGCTCGCGGCGAGCAAGTAAATCGCCAGGCCGGCGTCTAGCTAGAGCAAACCGTCGGGGAGCGCCATGACGACCGTTCGCGCTGCGAGGTCGATGCGGCGAACGAACGCTTTCACCAGCGGCACGAGCGCGCGCCCGGGTTCGACGACCAAACAATCCTGTGCGGGATAGTGCTCGACGCCGACGACCTGCCCGAGCTCCTTTCCCATTTCGTCGAGCAAGCGTAGACCGATCAGGTCCGCATCGAAATACTCGTCGCGACCGAGCTCGATCTCGTCGCGTTCCGCGAACAGGTCGCCGCCGACGAGTTCCGCCGCCGCCTCCGGCGTGCTCACACCCTCGAAGCGCAGCAAGAAGCGGTCGTGATGGCGGCGCACGCCGACGCACGACAAGCGTCGCACGTCGCCCTCCGGCGCGAGGAAATAGCTGTGGCCCGCTTCGAGAACCTCCTCGCCGAACGCACCGGGCCGGCAGCGCAGCTCGCCCTGCAGGCCGAAGACGCCCACGAGCCTGCCGACCGCTACGCGAAGCACCGCGCGCCGTCGTTCAGCGCCGGCTCGGCGTCGCGGGCTCGCGGCTCGCGCCGAGGGCGACGAGGGCGAGACCCGCGGTGATGCACGCGTCGGCGACGTTGAAGACGTAAAAGCTGCCTACCGAGATGAAGTCGACGACGTAGCCGTGGATGAAGCGGTCCAGCACGTTGCCCGCGGCGCCGCCGGCGATCAAGCCGAAGCCGATCTGCGCGAGCGGTGAAGCGCGCAGCGGCTCGCGCAGGAGCACGGCGAGCCCCAGCAACACGGCCAGCGCCAAGCCGATGAGCACGACGGGGCGGTCGACGAAGAGACCCATCGCGCCGTGCTGGTTTCGCAGGTACACGAGGCTGAGCACGTGCGGCACGACGTTTCGGCGTTCACCCGGCACGAAGCCGGCCACGATCTCGCGTTTCGAGAGCAGGTCGCCCGCCGCGGCGAGTGCGAACGCGACGGCGATCCGTTCGAGCGTAGGCTACGTTTCCTCGCCTGCGGCTTCGTCGGAGAGCGTGGCCGGCGCAGCCGGTGAGACGGCATCTTCTTCGTCGTCGTCCTCGTCGTCCTCGGCATCGACGATGTCCACGGTAACACGGCCCTCGGCACCGGCGCGGACGAGCGTCCGCAACGCCTGCGCGACACGGCCTCCGCGGCCGATCACCTTGCCCAGATCGTCGGGATCGACCTCGAGCTCGAGCACGGCGCCCTTGGCATCGCGGTGTAGCTCGACCTTGACCGCATCGGGCGTGGCGACCAGCTTCTTGGCCAAGAAGGTCAACAGCTCGACGGCGCGCGGATGGGCGATCTCTTCGGGAAGTGGATCGCGCTTGACCGGTGCGCGCCGGAAAAAGCGGCGCTCACCCGAAGGCTCGCTGGCCGGCGCAGCGGGCTTGCCTGCAGCCGGCGGGCCGCCGCGGCGGCGGCGCGGAGCAGGCTCGTCTTCCGGCTCGATGTCGTTGATGATCGTTTCGCCGCTCGCGATGCGCCGCGCGCCAAGGGTCGAGCGCCGCTCTTCGTCTACCCCGGCTTCGTCGCCGAACAGGCCGAACTCGTCGTCGAAGGCGCTCATTGCTCAGCTCGCCTTTCGGACTTCGGTTTGCGCTTGGTCTCAGGGATGTGCCCGCGCTCGACCAAGCCGCGTTCCGCGAGCAGCCGCCGGACGGGGTCGGACGGCTGGGCGCCCTTGGCGAGCCAGGCCTTGACCTTGTCCTCGTCAACCACGACGGTCTTCGGCTCGGTGCGCGGGTTGTAGTGCCCGAGAATCTCGATGAAGCGGCCGTCGCGCGGCGAGCGCGCGTCGCTCACGACGAAGCGGTAGGTGGGTTGTTTCTTTGCGCCCATGCGGCGCAGCCGGATCTTGACCATGAAGGTATCTCTTTCGCTATGGATTCGGGCCGCCGCGCCCCGTGAGCACGGGCATTTTCGGCCGCTTTCCCCCCAGCTGTTTCATCATCTGGCGAGATTGTTCGAACTGTTTGACGAGCCGGTTGACGTCGGCGACCTGCGTTCCGCTCCCGCCGGCGATGCGGCGGCGGCGCGACGCGTTGAGGATGTCCGGCCGGTGCCGCTCGCGCATCGTCATCGAGCAGATGATCGCTTCGACTCGCGAGATGTCTTTTTCGTCGATCTCGAACTCTTTGGGAAGCGCTTTCGAGAGGCCGGGGATCATCTTCACGAGCTCGGTCATCGGTCCCATCTTGCGCACCTGAC
The DNA here is from genome assembly GCA_052267165.1 of Vulcanimicrobiaceae bacterium. Lineage (GTDB taxonomy): Bacteria > Vulcanimicrobiota > Vulcanimicrobiia > Vulcanimicrobiales > Vulcanimicrobiaceae > CAWICD01. Next base: position 221,723 of record JBKQHO010000022.1, read on the forward strand.
GGAGCTGCGCCAGGAAGTCGTCGAGCGTGAACTCGCTTCTGCGCAGCTTCGCCTCGAGCTCCTTGGCCTGCTCGAGGGTGTAGACGCTCTGCGTCTTTTCGATGAGCGTCAGGACGTCGCCCATCCCCAGGATGCGCGACGCAAGCCGGTCGGGATGGAACGCTTCGAGGGCCGGCAGCTTTTCGCCGACGCCGACGAACTTGATCGGCGCGCCGGTGATCGCGTAAATCGAGAGGGCCGCGCCGCCGCGCGCGTCGCCGTCCATCTTCGTCAGGATCACGCCGGTGATGCCCAAGCGGGCATTGAAGGCCTTGGCGACGTTGGTCGCTTCCTGGCCGGTCATCGCGTCTGCGACGAAGAGGATCTCTTTCGGGTTGGTCGCGGCTTTGATCTCCTCGAGCTCCCGCATGAGCCCTTCGTCGATCTGGAGGCGCCCCGCCGTGTCGATGAGGACGGTCGAGATGCCCAGCCGTTTCGCCTCGGCGACCCCGTTCTTCGCGATCGCGAGCGGGTCACCGGAGTCCTCGCGATAGACCGGCAGGTCGATCTGCTTGCCCAGCGTCTGAAGCTGCTCGATGGCGGCAGGGCGGTAGACGTCGGCCGCGACCAGCAGCGAACGCCGCCCCTGCTCCTTGAGGCGCAGTCCGAGCTTGCCGGCATGGGTCGTCTTTCCCGAACCCTGCAAGCCGACCAGCATCATGACGGTCGGTGGTGCGTCAGCGAACTGCAGGCGCTGCGAGGCGCCGCCCATCAGGCTCACCAGCTCGTCGTAAACGATCTTCACGACGGACTGCGCCGGCGTCAGCGAAGCCAGGACGTCGGCTCCGACGGCCCGCTCCTTCACCTTCGCCACGAAATCTTTGGCGACCGACAAGTTCACGTCGGCTTCGAGCAGCGCGATGCGAACCTCGCGCGAAACCTCGTTGACGTCGGACTCCGTCAAACGTCCCCGGCTGCCCAGTCGCTGGAAGATCGCCGCGAGACGTTCGCCGAGCGCTTCTAGCATCGGAGCTCCGTCCCGACCGGCTCCGGGCGTGTCGCCGCGCGCGCGGGACGCGGGGACCCGGCGCGAGCTTGGACTGCTTGGGAGGCGCTAAACAGAGTCTGCAATGCTTTCGCTCAGATTGGCTATGCCTTCGGGGCGGTTTCTTCGATCTTTCGGACCGCGTCGCCGACGGTCTTGATCTTTTCCGCCTCTTCGTCGGGGATGTCGATGTTGAACTCGGTCTCGAAGGCCATGACCAACTCGACCTGGTCCAGCGAGTCGGCTCCTAGGTCGTCGGTGATCGATGCTTCCATCGTCACCTCCGCCTCGTCGACGCCGAGTTGATCGACGATGATCTTTTTGACCTTCTCAAAGGTCACCGATGTCGTATCCGCCATGGTCTCCTAGTCCGTCACATCAAGAAGCCGCCGTCGACCACAATCGTTTGACCGGTCACGTACCGCGCAGCGTCCGAGCATAAAAAGGTCACGACCCCACTGACATCTTCCGGAGTCCCCGAACGTCCAAGAGGGATCGTTGCGAGAAAATGGTCGCGCGCCTCACCCGACATGGATTCCGTCATAGAGGTCTCGATGAGACCCGGCGCGACGGCGTTGACTCTTACGTTCCGCGAGCCCAATTCCTTTGCAACCGACTTGGCTAAACCAAGTAGGCCGGCCTTCGCCGCGGCGTAAGCGGCCTGGCCGGCGTTTCCGCTGAGCCCCACGATGCTGGAAATCAGCACGATCGAGCCGCCCCGCTGCTTCATCATGGGCCGGGCCACGCCGGTCACCAACGCGAAAGCCGACTTGAGGTTCACCGCCAGCATCGCCTCGACGTCCTCGGGCTTCGTTCGGACGATGAGACCGTCGAGCGCCTGACCTGCGTTCGAGATGGCGAAGTCGATCCGCCCGAAGCGTTTGAGCGCGGCGGCGACTGCGTCGGCGACGGCCTTAGGGTCCGCCACGTCGGCGACCAGAAGTTCGGTCTGGAGGCTCGCCCGAACCGCGCGGGCCGCCTCGGCCGTCTCTTCGAGGGTTAGGGCGTTTCGGCCGACCAGTGCCAAATCGGCGCCGGCCTTGGCCAAGTCGACCGCGATGGCACGGCCGATTCCCCGGCTCGCACCGGTCACGATCGCAACCTTGCCTTCGAACGTCACGCCTGGGCGACCGCCGTAGCCGAGAGCATCTCGCGCAGTTTGGCCAGGCCGCGCTCGTCCCCGACGTGGAGCGCCTTGGGCGCCCCGGGCATCCGCTTCATCAGGGGTGTGAGGACCGCGGAGCCGCCGAACTCGACGACCAGCTCCGGGCGCTCCGCCAGCAGCCGCTCGGCCGTCGCGTGCCAAAGCACTTCGTCGGTGACCGAGCGGATGAGGTTGGCCTTGATCGACGACAGATCGCCGTAGGGCAGCCCGTCGACGTTCGAAATCACGAGAAAACGCGGCGCGGCGACCACGGCTCGTTCCACGTACGGAGCGAACCGCTCGCGGGCGGGCTGCATCAGCTCGCTGTGCCACGCACCCGAGACCTTGAGCGGCACGACCCGCTTGGCGCCCTTGCCCAGCGCGAGCTCGCCGGCGCGAGCGACCGCGTCGCGGTCGCCGCTGATCACGATCTGGCCCGGGGCGTTGAAGTTGGCCAAATCGACGCGCCCGGCAGAACGGGCCTCGGCGACCGCCTCGCGGATCGCAGACGCGTCGAGACCCAAGATCGCCGCCATCGCGCCGGGAGCGCGCTCGGCGGCCTCCTGCATCGCCAGGCCGCGCTGCTTCACCAACTCGAGCGCCTGCTCGAAATCGAGTGCCCGCGCCAGCGTCAGGCTGCAGAACTCGCCGAACGAGTGGCCGGCGCTCACGACCGGCCTGAGCGCGTCGCCGAGGGCAGCGGCCAGGGCATAGTTGACGACGAAGATCGCTGGCTGACTGTAGCGCGTCTCGCGCAGGCGCTCCTCCGGCCCTTCACGGACGAGCGCGAGCAGATCGTAGCCGAGCACCCGAGCGGCCCGCTCGAACAGCTCCGCCGCGGCCGGCGAATGCTCCGCGATCGCCCCGCCCATGCCGACGACCTGCGACCCCTGTCCCGGAAAGACGACACCTACCCTCACCCCAGCACGTCCATGTGCGGGTCGGCTAAGGCTCGCCTCCAGCTCGCACTGCCGACAAGCTGCTCGCACTGCCGACGAACTGCGACTCCTGTCCCGGGAAAACGCCCGCCTGCGCGCATCACGACTGCCAGCGCCACGCCACGGAGCCCCACGAGAGGCCGCCGCCGAAACCGGTGAACAGCAGCAGATCGCCGTCTTTCAACAGATTGCGCTCGATCGTCTCGGAGAGCGCGATCGGGATCGAGGCCGACGAGGTGTTTCCGTAGCGGTCGATGTTGACGACGATGCGCTCGCGTCCGACGTGCAGCCGCTTGGCGGCCGCCTCGATGATTCGCAAGTTGGCTTGATGCGGAATCAGCCAGTTCACTTCGGCGACCGAAAGGTGGGCTTGCGACAAGGCGCTGCGCGACGTCTCGACCATCTTGTTGACGGCATACTTGTAGATCTCGCGGCCGGCCATCACGACCTTGTCGCGATGCGCTTCGAGCCCCTTGGGGGTCAGCGGCTCGCGCGACCCGCCCGCGGGCTGGTAGAGCAGCGCCGGGTTCGTCCCGTCGCTCCCGAGTGCGCAGCTCAGGAAGGAGTCCTTGGCAGCGGTCGTGCGCTCGAGGATCGCGGCGCCGCCGCCGTCCCCGAACAGGATAGACGTGTTGCGGTCGCCTTGGTTGAGGATCCGCGAGAGCGTCTCGACGCCGATCACCATCACGCGCCGGAAGACGCCGGACCGAATCAGGCTCGCCGCCAAGGGCAAGCCGTAGATGAACCCGCTGCAGGCGATCTCCATGTCGAAGGCCGCCTTGCCCGCGGCGCCGAGATTGGCGGCCACGATGCAGGCCGTCGCCGGAAAGTGATAATCTGGAGTCACCGTCGCCACGATCCAGCAGTCGATCGACGTCGACTTGAGGCCGGCCCGCTCGAGCGCGTGTCGAGCCGCCTCGGTCGCCAGATCGCTCGTGGCTTGGCTGTCGGATGCGTAACGGCGCTCTTTCATGCCGGTGCGCGTGACGATCCACTGGTCTGACGTGTCGAGAACACGCTCGAAGTCGGCGTTGCTCACGACCCGCTCGGGAACGTAGTGCCCGACGCCCGTGATGCGGGCGCCGTGCAATCCCGGCGAGCCGTTACGCGTGGGAATGGCCAGCGTGCTCGTCCTTCGGCTCGATGACCTTGCGCCCGTCATAGAAGCCGCAGAACCTGCAAGCGAAGTGGGGACGGCGCGGCTGGTGGCACTGTGGGCACTCGACGGCGGTAACGGGGTTCAGTTTCCAGTTCGCCGCCCGCCGGCTGCGCGTCTTCGAGCGCGGGGTCTTCCATTTGAGGTTTGCCATGCGTTTACTCCGGTCTAGGGCAGCGGCACGTGCCGTCTCGTTTTTGACCGCACTCCGCGCAGAGGCCCCGGCAGTCTTCGGAGCAGAGCAGCACGAGCGGCAAGGCGGAATCGATCAGCTGTCGGATCAGGTCTGCGACGTCGAGTTCGCCGCCCACGAGCACGTTGCTCTCACTGAGGGGATCGTTTCGGTCGCCGTCCGTCCCGCGGGAGGGAGCGTCCGGCTCGAGGCGCTCGTCCACCTCGACGTACAAGGGGAGCCGAACCGCATCGAGACAGCGGGCGCATTCGCCGGCCGCTTCCGCGGTGATTGTGCCTTTCAGTTCGAGCGCCCGCCCGCTGCGGCGAGCGCGCAACGCGACCTCGGCCGGAGTCGGAAAGTCGAAAGAACCGAACTCGGGAAGGGCTACCGCTTCGCGAAGCTCGAGCTCGCGTCCGGCTTCCAGGACGCTGCTGACGTCGACGTTCGCACGAGAAGCCCTCATTCCGCCCGCGGTTCCCGTTTCCCCAAGAGTATGCCGCCCGGGGCTACCCGCTCCGGGACAACCACAGAATGATACGGACCCTCCCCCACCTTGTCAAACGCGCGTCCACAGGTCATGTCCCCAAGGTGCGATGGCCGGGCTTTCATCCACGCGGAGGCGTCCGGTCCGCTGGTCGGAGCTTCCGCGACGCAGCTGCCCCCGAGCAGAGGCCGGTTTCACCTCGACGGCAGCCGCCCCTCCACCCTAAAACGCCGGAGCCAGGGAGGGCGCGTCACTCGGTTGCTTGGAGAGTTGCCGGCATGTAGTAACTCGCCTCACACAGCTATCCAGAGAGTCGGCTGCGTTCTCGCCCGATAACGGTAAGTAAAGGCCTCGTGACCACTGGCGAAGCGCGCTATAGGGGCCGCGACTACGCCATTTGAACGGTCGCCCCCGGGGTCCCCTGGACCCGGCCAAGACAGTGATTCAAGGGAGCGACGGCGCGAGCCGAACGAGGAAGAGAGATGACTCAAGCACCGGCATTAGGACTAGGTGGTCCCGGAATCGCTGGCCTCGCGCGCGTCGCCGGTCATGCCTCGCAAGGGAGGGAATCGACGATCGCTACCGCCCGGCGCCTGTTCGCCGACGAGAGTGCCCAAGGGATGGTCGAATACGCGCTGATCATCACGTTCACCGCGCTCCTCTGCCTCGGAGCGATCCGCTATTTCGGTCAGAAGACGAACAACACGCTAACCAACGCCGTCAACAGCCTGTCGTAAGCTGCATGAAAAACTCCGCAGCTTGCGGAGTTTTTGAAGCGGGTTGGTGGGCCATCATGGATTCGAACCATGGACCTCATGCTTATCAAGCATGCGCTCTAACCAACTGAGCTAATGGCCCGCGGCCGGGCGGTCTCCCGGCGCGACCGAGCGCTGTTCAGGGTTCGAGGCCGGGGACCCTCCTGGCCGGCCGGGGCGCCCGTTCAAATCATGGCGATCCACTTCTTGAGGATCTCGTCGTCCTTCTTCATCTGCTCCATAGCCATGTCGCGCAGCGTGTTCGCCTCGCGCAGCAGCTCGCTGCGGTCCTCTTGCGCGGCGTTGAAATCGCTGCGCATTTTGGCCAGCCGAGCCTCCTGCTCTTCCTCGAGCTGCTTCTGCGCGAGCAGCAGCAGCGCGGCCCGTTGCGAGATCCGGTCGGCGAAGGTGGCGAGGCCGTCGGGCAGAGCGTCGGCGGTGTCGTCGAGCCGGGGCCGAGGCGCCGCCGCCGCGGGAGCCAGCGCATTCGGGTTGTCGACGGCGGCCGGCGAGGCTGCGCCCGGAACGGAGGCGTTGACCGGCTGGAACACGGCTTAGTCCTTGACGGTCTTGATGAACTCTTTGAGGATGCCGATGTCCGCTTCGCGCTGCTTCATCGCGACGTCGCGCAAGGTGTTCATCTCACGCAGCTGCTCGCTCTTCTCGTCTTCCGCCTCGTTGAACATCGTCGACTGCCACTCCATCGAAAGGTTGTGACGCATGTTCTCGGCGTTGAGGCCGAGCTGGGCCCACTCATAGCCCTGATCGAGCACCTGCTGCGCGGCGAGCGTCGGGTCGGTGCTCGGCTGGATGTTGCCGGCATTGCTCGGGCCGCCTCCGGCTAGCGCCCCCTGGACGCCACCGGCGATCGCGCCGACCGGGTTGCCGGTCGTGATCAGGCCCGTTGCCGCACCGGCGATCGCATTGAGAAGATTCATCCTGCGGTTCTCCCTTGTCTGGTCTGAATTCGTCGTGGCTCAATCACGCGCCGCGCCTCGCTCGGCTAGCTGTCCTGGGCGCTCGCGTCGGGCGCCATCGGGTCGACCACGCTGCCGAGTGCCGCGTCGTCCTTGGCAGCGACCGCGCCTCCCCCGGCCTGCAATTCCGTCTGATAGGAATGGAATTGCCATTGCGGCGGGGTCCACTGGGGGACTTCCGGGGCTGGGACTTGGAGGGCGGCCGCACCCGACGTTGAGGCGCTCGACGCGACGGTCGAAGTGTCCGCCGTCGACGGCATCGCCGTTACGCCCGACGCACCGGCATAGTTGGAAAGCGCATTGACGTCGGCGACGTTCGTCGGATTCTCGGCCGCCAGGGTTCCGGTGTTGCCCTCGATCGTCGCAAGGTGGCGCATCACCGAGTCGGCATAGCCGAGACGGCTGCCGTCGCCCCACGTCGTGACGGTGCCGGTCGCCGTCGGCGAGCCCGCGTTGTACGCGGTGAGCGCCGCTTTGACGTTGCCTTGGTGTTGAGAGAGCAAGCTCGAGAGCATGCCGGCGGCGTAGTTCGCGTTTTGGGCCGGGTCCATCGCCTGCGGCGTGTCGGCAAACGCGTTATAGCGATCGTCGATCTGAAAGAGGCCGTGTCCGTGGCCGCCGTCTCCGACGATGTTCGCCCCCGAACTGACGCCCGGGCCGCCCGTCTCCTGCGCCGCCACGGCGGCCAGCAAACGCGGGTCGAGTCCGTGGCTCTCCGCGGCGGCACTAATCTGCGCGCCGAAGGCGACCCCGGGTAGTAGGTTCATGTTGCTCCCCCTCAGGCGTGTGGTCGCTCTTCAGTCACGACGAAGGTCGCGATGGAAAGGCCCCCGCCCGCAGGGAGGTCGAGGAGAACGCTGTTACGAGAGGCTGTTGGCGGCGTTGTAGAGCGTGTTGTTGACCTTCGCACCAAGGAAGCGCAATCCGACCAGGCAGAGCAGGGCGGTGAAGGTGATGATCAGCGCGTACTCGACGAGGCCTTGGCCGCTGTCGTCGGCCAGCAGGCGCCGCAGGGCGCTCAGACCGGCGCTTGCGAAGCCATGCGTTGCATATTCGGGGATCATCCTTCTCCTTAAGGCGGGCGGGAGCGGGTTAGCTGAGGCTGTTGGCGACGTTGCGCAGGGTGTTGTTGGCCTTGCGGCCGACGAGGTTGAGCGCGGCGATCGCCACGAGTGAGACCGTTGCTATGACGATGGCGTACTCCACCAGCCCCTGGCCGCGATCGTCGTTCAAGAACGAGCGGACCAAATTCAAGATGCGTGAGTTCAGGAGCACGTTCAAAGCATAGCGTTCTTCGGGCGTCACCGGTATCGGCCGTCCGGCCGCCATCCGAACGGCTCAACGGCCAGTTCCGGAGCGCCGATAGTCCTTGGGTGAGCATCAGCGGAATCCGCCGGGCGCCTTTCGCTCTACGCGACGTCGTGTTAGAGCCCTGGCAGCTCGCACTGTTGGCCTACGCCCTGATCGCCTTGGCGCTCGTCGTCGACATCATTACGCCGCAGGCGCTCAATGCGGAAGTCTTTTACGCCGTTCCGGTTGTCTTGGCGGCCTTCAGCTCCAGCCGCAAATTAACCTATCGCTTGGTCCTGGTGGCAATTCTGGCCGATGAATTGGGCGCGATCGCGGATGCCGCGCTGGCCGGATTCCACTGGGACGTCATCGGTATCGAGAACCGCTTTCTCTCGCTGATCACGCTCGCCGCCGTGGCCGCGCTCACACTTGCCGTGCAGAAAGCGGCCGCGCATATCGGCAGCCTCTCCGCCATCGAGGTACAGCGCCACCGCCACGCCGCGCTATCGTATGCGGCGGATCACATTCTCGCCTCCCTCGGCGGCGAGCTTGACGCCGCGATCGCCGCGCAGGCCGCGCTCGTCCTCGAGCTGCCGGGCGTCCTTTGGTGCCCGAGCGGGGCCCACGGCGATTGCTGGGTGGCCGAAGACGGCGCTTCACGCCGCATTCCGCAAGCCGAGATGCCCGCCGAGCTTGCCGGATTTGCCGACGCCTCGGGCGGGCCGCGCAGCGCCGAGCTCGTTCCGCTGCCCGACGCATCGGACGCCGTACGCGGCCGCGCACGCCGCGCCGCCGGCCGCAGCCTCCTGCGAATTCCCATCGGAGACAAGGCAACCTACATGGGCGTCCTGCTCGCCGCGCTGGACACGGCGCCTAACGACCTCGGCCTGCTCGTGATCGCCGCCAGCTTCGCTAACCTTACGATGGGTGCGCTGCAGCAAGCTCGGCTCATCTCCGATCTGGCCGCGCAAAACAGCCGGCTCAACGAGAAACAGGGCGTCATTCAAGGACTGATCGACGCGATCGCGCACGACCTGCGCACGCCCCTCGCTGCTCTTTCAGTGACGCTGCAGCAAGCGGACGAAGGCGCGTACGGTACGCTGCCGGCGGAGTACACGGACGTGCTTCGCGAGAGCAAGAACTCGATCGACGAGATCGGACGGCTCGCGGAGACCCTCTTACTCGTAGCGCGGTTGGAAAGCGGGACGCGGCGCAACGTCAAGGGGCGCGTGAGGCTCGATGCGATCGTGCGCGAGCTCGCTTCCGAATTCGGCGCGATGGCCGCGGCCCGCGGCGTCGGCATCGTCACCCGCGCCGGCGAAGACGCCGTCACGAACGGCGCCCGCGGGGACGTGCGCCGCGCGCTCGCCAATCTGGTCGCGAACGCGATCGCGCACACGCCGAGCGGCGGCACCGTCGCAGTGAGTGCCGTCAGGGCGGCGCATTCCGTCGAAGTGATCGTCACCGACGACGGCTACGGGATCGACGTACAGCAGCGCGACAGCCTCTTCGAGCGCTTTTCGCGCGCCGCGCAGAGCGGCACCGGCACGGGCTTGGGCCTCTATATCGTACGCCGCGTCGCCGAGGAAATGGGCGGTTGCGTCCGCTACGAGCCGCGCGAACCCCGCGGCTCCAGCTTCACGCTGTCGCTGCCGGTGGCGGCGTGAACGCGCCGCGCATCGTCATCGTCGAGGATCACGCGCTCGTTCGCACCGGCTTGCGCACGTTGCTGCGCAATAGAGGTTGCGACGTCGTCGCCGAAGCTTCGGACGGCATCATCGGCGCCCAACTGATCGGCGAGCTCCACCCGGACATCGCCGTCATCGATCTCGGCATCCCCGGCAAAGACGGCGTGACGCTCACGCGCGAGCTCAAGGCGGGGCCGAATCCGCCGCGTGTCGTCGTGCTTACGATGCGCGAGGAGGAAACGGTGGTCCACGCCGTGTTGCGCGCCGGCGCGGATGCCTACTGCGTGAAATCGTCGCCGCCCGAAACGATCGTCGACGCGATCCGAACCGTCGCGGCGGGCGGCGCGTACTTCGATCCGCGCATCGCCGGGGTCGTCCTTTCGCGGCTGACCGGCAGCGGCGGCGAGCGAGCGGACACGTCTCCGCTGACCGCTCGCGAGACGGAGATCTTGGGCCTGATCGCCGACGGCGCGGCCAACATCGAGATCGCCGAACAGCTCTTCGTCAGCTTGGGCACCGTGAAGGCGCACGTGGCGGAGATCATGCGCAAACTCGCCGCTTCCGATCGAGCGAATGCGACGGCGATTGCCCTGCGCAGCGGCTTCATCGCCTAGCGGCCCGGGAAAGAAGCGCGGCGGCTCCCGCCGAAGCGAGGGACGCCCCGGGGATGTAGCTCAGTTGGTAGAGCGCCAGCTTTGCAAGTTGGATGTCAGGAGTTCGAGCCTCCTCATCTCCACCAGCGTGCGGGTCCGCGCCGAGCGCGGGCCCGCTTTCGCTCGTTCGCCGGCGCCGCGAGCTTCCGGGAGCGCGGCAAAGCCTCGGCGAAAGCGCCCGCAATGTTGAACTGGCGGACGGCGACGACGCTGTTCTTGGCTCTCGCCGGCTTCGCGCTATTCGCGGCGCTGGGAATCAGCCGGGAAGTGTACCACGCGACGATCCCTCGAAGCGTCGATCCCTTCGCCCTCGTGCTGCGCAAAGCGTACAGTTTGGTCGCGTTCGCATGCGTCGGCTATCTCTACGCCTGGGCGGTCGGTCGTTTCGGGCGCATCACCTCGCGTCTGGAGACGGCCTCGGCGATCGCGCTCTTCAGCGGCCTGATCGAGGTCGTGCAAGATGCGCGCGGCTCGACCGAGGGTCTGCGCTGGAACCTCTACGACATCGCGTTCGGAGCGGCCGGCGGCCTGCTGGGCGCAGAGCTGGCAGCTCTGGCGCGGCGCAGCGGGTCTCCGCGTTGAGGCTAGGTGGCCCCATAGCCTCAACGATGAGTCCGTCGGCCCTGGAGCGCAGGCCGGTTCGGTCCTGTCCCTCCCAAGCCGCCGAGGTATACTGGTTCAGGTGAGCGTCTCCGCACGGCGTCCGGGCGGGACGCTCCTCGGCCGGGGTCTCCTGATTCTTGGATCGGTTGCGCTCGCCGCACTGTTGGCGGCCTACGTCAGCGGCGGGGGCAACCTCCGGCCGGCAGAGGTCGCCGCGCTGGCGTTCGCACCGCTCGGGCTCTATCTGGTGGTCCGCTCGCCCTTGCTCTTCCCGTTTGGTCTGTACTTGCTGCTGGTTCCGTTCGATCCGCTGCTCACGTTCAGCAATGGACCCGGCCCGACGTTGACGCGCTTCTTGGGAATCGCCTCGAGCGCCGCGCTCGCCGCGAGCACGCTCATCCGAAGACGCGCCTACGCTCCGCCGCGCAGCTGGTACGCCTGGGGCGCGGCGATCGCATTCATGGTGCTGACCGCGCTCTGGTCGATCGACATCGACACTTCGTTCGTCGCGCTGCAAGTGATGCTCCAGCTGTTTCTGCTCTTTACGATCTTGGCAACGTATACCGTGCGTCCGGGCGAGCTGAACACGCTCTTCCGAATCGTGGTCGTGGGCGGAGTCCTCGCCAGCCTGTACGGCGCGTACGTCGGGAACAGCCACCCGAGCGAGATGATGTCACAGGGCCGCCTGTTCCTGACGAGCGGAAACCTCGAGCTCGACCCCAACCACTTCGGAGCGTCGCTGCTCTTTGCGAGCGCGATCCTCGTGGCGTGGTTCTTCTTCGAGCGCCGCACGAGCCTTCGCATCCTGTACATGCTGCTCTTCTCGACGATCTTAACGACGTTACTGCTCACCGGCTCGCGCGGTGCGCTCGTGGCACTCGGCGTGATCTTCACGTACGTCGCGATTCGCTCGCGCAACTTGCTGCTGCTGGGGGTCACCGCAGGTGCGACGCTCGGCGCCAGCCTCGCCGTCCCCAACGTCTGGTCGCGCTTCAGCGAGGCGGAACGGACGGGCGGAAGCGGGCGAACCGACATCTGGCAAACCGGGATTCAAGCGCTGCACTCGACCTGGCTCGCGGGAGCCGGCTTCGGAAACTTCGGAAACGCTTACAGCCGCAGTCTGCTCGACTCGGTGCAGCACCGTTTCTACGGATGGGATCGCGCGGCGCACAATCTCATCCTGCAGTCGTGGGTCGAAACGGGGATCTTCGGTCTGGCCTTGATCCTGTTCGCTTGGTGGGCCTCGTTTCGTCAGAACGCGGACGTCAAGCCGGGCCAGCCGCTGTATCCCGAGCGGATCGCCGTCGAGGCCGCGACCCTCGCCCTGTTCTGGGACTCGTTCACGATCGACTTGCTCTGGTACAAGTACTTGTGGGTCGTCCTGACGTTCGCGGTGCTCGTCGCCAACGTGTACCGGCCGCGCCTGCTCTTCACGCAGCGCGTTCGCGTTCGCCAGTTCGTGATGCCCGAACGCGCGCAACCGCAGCCAGGCCGAACGGTCTCGTGACCGATAAGTGAGAGTCTGCGTCATCGGACTGGGCTACATCGGTTTGCCGACGGCCGCGATGCTGGCGCTCGGCAGCGCGGACGTGACGGGCTACGACGTCGACGAGCGCGTGCTCAGAGCGCTGCGCGAGGGCGCGAACCACGTCAAGGAAGAACCGGTGCGCGCCCTAGTCGTCGAAGCGCTCGGCAGCGGGCACTTGTGTTTGTCGTCGGAGCTGAGCGAAGCCGAAGCCTACGTCGTTTGCGTTCCGACGCCGACGGTCCACCACAAGCCCGACCTCTCGTTCGTCGACGCCGCCGCACGCGCGCTCGCGCCGAAACTGCGTCGTGGCGACCTCGTTATCGTCGAGTCGACCGTCCCCCCGGGCACGATGGAACGCGTCGTCGTTCCGGCGCTGCGGGGTGCCGGAGTCGATCCCGACGAGATCGCGCTGGTCCATTGCCCGGAGCGAGTCATCCCGGGCGACATCGTGCGCGAGCTGCGTGAGAACGCGCGGGTCGTGGGCGGACGCCGGCCCGGCGACGCCGCGCGGGCGGCCGAGCTCTACGCCACGTTTTGCACCGGTTCGATCGCGCTCACCGACGTGCTCACCGCCGAGCTCGTCAAGGTCATCGAAAACACGTATCGCGACGTCAACATCGCGTTCGCCAACGAGTTGGCCCTGCTGTGCGAAGAGCTCGACGTCGACGTGCATCACGCGATCGCGCTCGCGAACCAGCACCCGCGGGTCGACATCCTCGCACCCGGGCCGGGCGTCGGCGGCCATTGCATCCCCGTCGATCCGACCTTTCTGACCAACGCGAATCCGTTCGGGACCGAGCTGATCCAGGCGTCGCGGCGAATCAACGAACGCATGCCGCACGCCGTCGTGCGGCGGGTCGTCGAGCTCGCTCCGCCGCGTGCCGGTGCGGTGGTCGCACTTTTGGGAGCGGCTTATAAGGCCAACGTCGACGACACGCGCCAGTCGCCGACGGAGCGCGTCGAGGAGTTGCTGCTCGAGCGCGGCTACCTGACCCGCGTCTACGACCCGCTTGCCGAACGCTACGTCCATCCGCTGGCGGACTCGCTCGAGGCCGCGCTGCTCGACGTCGACGCCATCATCCTGATGGTCGGCCACGCCGCGTTCGCGGCGATCGACCCGTCCCAGATCGCGGTTCTATGCCGCGCGCGCAACCTGGTCGACACGCGTGCCTTCTTCGACGCCGAACGCTGGCAGGCGGCGGGCTTCAGCGTCTACACCTTGGGCGCAAAGCGACGCCACGCCGCTGTCGCGCGCTCGCGTTAAGAACCCTGCTAGGCCGTCAGCAAGGCGGCGAGCGACGGCGCTAGCGCGGCGACGTCGAATTCGCGCCCGACCTTGGCGAAGGCGGCCTCGGCCAACGAGCGCCGCAGATCCGGATCCCTGATCAGGGCCGCGAGGGCGTCGGCGATCGCCTCGACGTCGCCTTGCGGGACCAGCCGGCCGCAACGATCGTCGACCAGCTCGCGCACGCTGCCGGAATCGGTTGCAACGACCGGAACGCCGCTCGCCATGGCCTCCATCAGGGCGACCGGAATGCCCTCCATCGCGCCGCCGGCCGACTCCGGACTGGTCAACGCCAGCGCGTCGTAGCTGCCGGAGCGCAGCGCGCTCAGCACGCTCGCGTGCGGCATGGAGCCGCGAAAACGCACCGTGTCCGCGAGCTCGAGCTCTTTGGCCAAGCCCTCGAGCGAGGCACGCAGCGGCCCGTCTCCCACGACGTCGCAGCGCACTGCCAAGCCTTGCGCGCGCAGTGCGGCCAGCGCGCGAAAGAGATCGGCGTGCCCCTTCTCCGCGACGAGATTGGCAATGCACGCGAGTGCGAACGGGGAATGCTGGACTGCGGCGCTCGGCGCCGCGGCCGGAACGCGAACGCCGACGTGGACGATCTCGACGCGCGGCGCACCGCCCGCCGCGTAACGCGCGAGCAAGTCGCTCCGTCCGCGCTGCGAGATCGCGCGAACGAACCGCGCGCTGCGCAGTTTCAAGCTGCCGGCGTTGTTCTCGTAGATGTCCCAACGGTGCGCGGTCGAGCTCCAAGGCAGGCCAGAGACGCTCGCGGCGAGATAGGCGACGGTCGCCGGCGTCGAGAGCCAGTACGCGTGAACGTGGTCGAAGCGCCCGCGACGGACGGCGTCCCCCACCGCCAGCCCCAGCGGAATCACCGCGAGATTCTTCAGCTTCACCCCGAGCGGATACGGCGCGCCGAGCAGCGCGAGGACGGCGCCCAGGGCCGCGCGTGGACGCGTCCGCAGCGCCCGCAGCGCGCCGCGGAACGTCGCCGCCGAAGCGAGTCCCAAACGCTGGACGCCGGCGGGGATCGCCTCGAAGCCGGGCGCCGAGTCGGGCGGCGACGTCGGAAAGACCGTGACGCTTTCGAGCAGCGGCGCAAGCGCCCGCAGCTCGACGTCCAAGAACGCTTCCTTCGGCCCGTACGGGTATTTGGCCGAAATGAGCGCCAGCTTCACGCGAGCGCTCGCGACGTTAGTGGTACACTAGGTGGGAGCGGCTTGCGGGGAATCGCTCAAGACGACGACGACGATCCACGCAAAACGGCGCGCGGCCGGAATGAGACGAAATACCGCCCGGTCCAATGCGTCGAGGACGGTTACCGCCGTCTTTGCGCCGCGTTTGTTGCGAAACGGAATCGCGGCCAGGGTGGCGAGGTGGAAATACGACACGTCGACTCGCCCGAAGTAGCGCCGCGCGAGGGCGAAATCGCGCATCAGCAGCGGATGCTCGTCGGCCGTGCGCTGCTCGGGCGTCCGGCGACGGTAGACGTTGATCAGCGCGTTGTGGCCGAGCGGTTCGCCGAAGACCGCGATGCCGCCGGGCCGCAGCACGCGCCGAACCTCCGCGTAGGCGCGCTCGAGATCGAGATGATGCAAGATCCCCGCGCCGCAGACCAGGTCGAAGCTCGCATCCGGAAAGGCGAGATGCTCGGCGTCCATGACTTGAAAATCGATCGGCGGACAATCGCGCGAGCCCGCTTCGCCTTGCGCGATCTCGATCGCCACGGGAGAGATGTCGATGCCGCTGACCGAAGCGCCGGCAGCGGCTAAGTCGAACGCCATCGAGCCGCGCCCGCAGCCGTATTCCAGAATGCGCAGGCCCGGTTTGGCGAACTCATTGATGGAACGCAAATAAGCCTCGCGGCTCGCGCCCGCGACCGAGTAAAAATCCGAAGCCGGGCGATGCCCGCCAGCCGCGAAACGGCGGTCATGAAACTCTCGCTCGCGTTCCTTGCGCGCTTCCATCACCCGACCTTACGCGCTCGTGACGAGCTTGTCCCTGCGGCTAGGCCGGCCGGCGAGCTACTTCGTGCAAGCCCCGCTGACGTTCGAGCCGCCGGAGCACGGCGGCGGGGCGCTTCCGTGGGAAACGCCGGCCCAAATGCCGCCGATCGCAGCCGGAATGAGCAGCGGCCAAGCGCCGACGCCGTGCGAAGCCGCCGGGACGACCGCCTCGGAGGCAACCGCGGGAGCCGCAACCGGAACCGCCGCCTCCGGCGGGGTCAAAGCAACCGGCGTGTCGGGCGGCCGCGGCACGGTGGCGACGCTCGGGACGAAGTGGTGCACTTGCGCGTGCGCGATCCTCGGCTGCCGAAGGACCGAGATGTTGCCGCAGACTTGCGGAACGTAGACCTGCGTGCCGTCGGCCAAGGTGGCTTCCCAACCCATCACCGAGGACGTCATGACTGCGTTCTTCACGGCATACACGGAGCCGTTGCGCTCGCCCGACATGGCATCCATGCGCCGCGGAAGCTTGACGTAAACCGCCTTGCCGTCGAGCAGCGCGTTCCCGAACTCTCGGTATTGCGCATCGGTCAAACCGACCCGCTGCGCCGCGGCCCGGAAGACCTTCGGGTTCTGGCGCATCGCGTTCCAGACTTCCTCGGCGGAAGACGGCGGCGGCGACATCAGATGATCGACGTACAGATTTACAATCACGGTAGTAGGCTTAGCCTTTGTCGCGAAACGCTGATGGTCCTATTGCCGCATCGAATCTCGTGTGCTCGTGCTCCGAGTAGAGACTGCGGTGGCTTCCTGCGAGGGTCCAAAGTCCCAACTTTTCGCCAGCATGCTGGGGGATTCGTGGGGCCTGGTTCCGTAACCGTCCGTCTTGACGGGCCGAATTGCCCCGGCGTTGCGTGGTCTTGCCGATCGCCTTCCGGTGCCCAAAACCAAGAAACGGGATTTATTACCTAACGCTCCCAGTCCTGCCCGCACCGATTAGCCCTCCAAGCCTGACGGCTGCCTGCTGTACAGTGTAGGAAGCGATGATCACCACGAAGCCTGGCGGAATCGATACGACGTTCGGTACCGTCTCGCGACTGAAGCCTCGGCCTTCACCGGCCCGGTACGGACTCGAGTGGTCGCTGGTCTTGTTGAGCTGCGACTTGTTGGTCGTCGCCCTCGCCGGCTATTTCAGCGGACTCCTCACGGGGGAGTCGTACGCTGCGCTCGCCCAGCGGCCGTTGGCCGTGGGAGGGGCACTGGCGGCGCTGGGCGTGTGGCTGCTGGTCTTCGAGCGCGTCGGGCTCTACCGCACGACGCTGGCCGTCAACTCCCGCGACGAAGTCTATGCCACGCTGGCAGCGTCGTCGCTCGCGCTCCCGGTTCCGCTCGCGCTCATCGGGCTCGTGCCCGCGCTCTTTCCCGATCAGCGTCTCCTCCTGGGCACGATCGCGCTGATGACCCTTGGCACGTCGTTTGCGCGCTTCGGGGCTCACGCGCTGCGCTCGAGCCTGATGCCCAAGCGAACTCGCCGCGTGGCGGTCGTGGGCTCTCCCGAGCGCGTCTCGGCGCTTCCGAACGACCTCTCGCTGTCCGGCGGCGACAGCGTGCTGCGCTTTCCCGTCGAGAATTTCGACGACGACATCGCGGCCGCGCGGGCGAGCGGCGACCTCGGCCGGCTCGACTGGTTGCAGAGCGCGCTCGACCACCGCTGCAACGAGGTGATCGTCACCGAGGCGCTGCCGAGCGAGATCGTTCCGGCGCTCCTGCGGGCGACGGAAGCACGCGGCGTCACGCTGGCGGTCGCTCCGATGCGGATCCGGCCCTACGCTTGCGACTACGACGTGCGGCGCGACGGCGGGCTCACGCTCCTCTGCGTGCGCAGCCTCACGATCGCCACCGCCGGAGCCGACTTGTTCCGCCGCGTCGTGGACGTCGCCACCGTCATTCCGGCAATCGTCGTGCTGGCGCTGCCGATGGCGCTGATCGCGCTCGCGGTTTACCTCGACTCCGACGGGCCGGTGTTCTATCGCCAGACGCGCGTGGGCAAGCTCGGCAGCGAGTTCGACATCCTCAAGTTCCGGACGATGCGGCCTGACGCCGAGTCGCAGACCGGACCGATCTGGGCCCGTTCAGGCGAATCCCGGACGACCCGCATCGGCCGCTTCCTGCGGCGCACCAGCTTCGACGAGCTGCCGCAGGTTTTCAACGTGCTGCGCGGCGACATGTCGATCGTTGGGCCGCGTCCCGAGCGCCCGTTCTACGTCGCGCAGTTCCGCAAGATGTTTCGCCGTTACGACGAGCGCCATCTCGTGCGCCCGGGGATTACGGGCTGGGCGCAGATCAACATGCGGCGCATGCTCGATCCGAGCGAGATCGGCGAGAAGCTCAGTTACGATTTGTTCTACCTCGAGCATTGGTCGCCGTTCATGGACGTGCTGATCATCTGCAAGACCGCCGCCGAATTCTTGTTTCAGCGCGCCGGCTGAGCCGCGGAGCAATCCCCGCGCGCGGGGCGAATGAACTGCGCGATGCTTAACGTGGCAGTCGCCGTCCCCCGATCCAGCGTGCCCGCTTGGCACGGCCGGTGCATCGACGCCTTGCGTGCCCGCGCTGACACACTGCAGGTTCGAGTCGTCGCGACCGACGCGCCGGCGTGGACGCCTCCGAGCGGTCTTGCCGCGTGGATCGCAGGCTCGGCGCTCGTCCCCGTGACGCCGCAGGTGGAAGTCGGTGGATTCGAAGACGCCGATGTCGTGCTCAACCTGACGACGCAATCGCTCGAGGTCGAACCGCCGCTCGGCGTCTGGACGTTCCGTCTCGACCGCTCGGACGACACGGCGTTTCCGTTCGCGCGGGAAATCGCCGACGGCGCCGCGACGCTCGAGGTTGAACTGCTGCGCCGCCGCGCGGGCCTCTGCGAGCCGCTGCGCTCCGGGCGCTTCGGCGTGATGATTTGGCACCCGACGACCTTGCGCAACGCGTTCAGAATCGCCGCCGAATGGCCGGCCACGCTGGCCGCGGCCGCGGCCGCCGGAATCGCCCTCGAGGGCGGTACCAACGGCGACGTGATGCCCGGCCGGCCGCGGCCGCTCGACGCGCTCGAGCGCACGCGCTTCGGCGTGCGTCTCGCCCGGCGGCTTGCCGCGTGGACGCTGCAGCAGCTTTTCCGAGTGGAGGGTTGGGAGGTCGCACTGCTGGCAGGCGACGCGCGCAGCGTTCTCTCCGATGCTCCGCTCGACGTGCGCTGGATCCTGGCGTCGAATCGCGAGGGCTTCAGCGCAGATCCGTTTCCGTTCGCGCGCGACGGGCAACGCGCGATCTTCTTCGAAGCATACGACTACGAGCGTCACCGCGGCGTCATCGACGCCGTGCTGCTCGACGGCGCGGGCAGCATCGCCCGGCGAGGCCGAATCCTCGAGGAAGCGACGCACCTCAGCTACCCGTGTCCGTTCGAAGCGGAAGGCGAGCTCTATATCGTCGCAGAGAACTACGCCTCCGGCGAGGTTCCGCTCTATCGCTGCGTCGACTTTCCCTGGCGCTGGGAACGGCAGCCGCCGCTCTTCACCGGCTTCGACGGGGTCGACACGACGCTCTTCGAGCACGCCGGGCGCTGGTGGGCGATCTGCACGCGCTATTCGCACGGCTCGACGCTGGCGCTGTATGCGTTTCACGCAGCCTCGTTCCGGGGCCCGTGGACGGCGCACGCGCTCAATCCCGTAGTCGTCGATGTCGGCAGCGCGCGTCCCGCGGGGCGGCCGTTCGTCGTCGACGGCGTGCTCTACCGTCCCGGCCAGGATTGTTCGCGGAGCTACGGCGGCGGCCTCGTCATCGCCCGCGTCGACGCGCTGACGCCGACGGAATACCGCGAGACGATCGTGCGCTGGCTCGACGGAAGCGCGTTGCGTCCGCCGAGGGCGGGCATGCACACGCTCAACTTCGTCGCGGATCTCGCCGTCGTCGACGCTAAGCGCGTCAGCCTCGATCCGTTCAAACGCCTGCGTAGGCTGGAGCAGCTCGGACGCCGCATGCACAAGCTTCGCGTGGCGGCCGCCTCGAACGGCAAGCCGCAT
Organism: Vulcanimicrobiaceae bacterium; assembly: GCA_052267165.1. Taxonomy (GTDB): domain Bacteria; phylum Vulcanimicrobiota; class Vulcanimicrobiia; order Vulcanimicrobiales; family Vulcanimicrobiaceae; genus CAWICD01. The sequence continues at coordinate 241,445 of JBKQHO010000022.1, forward strand.
GCGCTACCGGTCGTGCACGTCTGCGCGCAGCTGGGCTCGTACGGTGCCGAGAACGTCGTAGTGCGTCTGATGCTGCACACGCCCGAGCGGGACGCGGCGCTGGTCGCCATGACGATCGGCCCTTGGACACATCCTGAAGTGCGCGACAAGCTCGACTTTCCGATCGTCGAGATCCGGCGCCGGGGACGCTTCGATTTCTTCTTCCTCATGCGCATGGTCGGCGAGCTGCGGCGGCTGCGACCCGACGTGGTGCACACGCACGGTCACCACGGGCGCTATTGGGGCCGGCTCGCGGCGGTCCTCGCCGGCGTTCCCCTGATCGTTCATACCGAGCACAACTCGGAGCTGGCGCCGCCCTCGCCGCGCTCGCTCTTCGGCGCGCTCAACCGCTGGCTCGCGCCGCGCACCACGGCCTTCGTCACCTTTAACCAGCTGCGCCAAGCGGAACTGAGCGCCGCCGAGCACGTCGCGATCGATCGCATCAGCGTCATTCCCAACGGAATCCCGATCCAAGAGACCGGGCCCGAAGCACGCGAGCGCGTGCGGCGGGAGCTGGGGCTGGACGCCGGCGACGTGGCGATCCTCATGCTCGTGCGCCTCGCCACCGAAAAGCGGCTGGACATTGCCTTCGACGCCCTGGCCGCATTGCCCGATCCATGGCGCGCGCGCGCACGGCTGATCGTGGTCGGGGACGGCCCCTTGCGGGCCGAGCTCAAAGGCCAGACCGAACGGCTTGGGCTTACGAACCGGGTGCGTTTCCTCGGCTTTCGCAGCGACGCGAGCGAACTGCTGGCCGGCGCCGACGTGCTGTTGCTGACCTCGGCGCGCGAGGCGATGCCGCTTGCGATCGTCGAGGCGATGGTCGCGCGCGTGCCCGTCGTGAGCGTCCCCTGGAAGGGAGCCGTCGCGCTGCTCGAAGGCGGCCGCCTCGGCCTCGTCACCGCAAGCTACGAGCCGGCCGAGGTGGCCGCGTCAATCGCCGCCGTCTTCGAAGATCCGGGCGCAGCCCTCGCGCGCGCCACGGCCGCGAGCGAGCTCGCGCGCGCCGAATATGACGTGACGACGCAAGCGCGTCGCTATACCGACCTCTACCGAAGGTTGAGCGCCGCGACGCGTTCGGCGAGAAGCCGCATTCCGGCGGCTCGGTCGTAGTGTGCGCGCACGAAACCCGGACCGCGCGCGCCGAGCTGCGCGCGCAGCTCCTCGTCGCCCAGCAGACGGCGAATGCCGGTGACGAGGGCCGGTGCATCGCCCGGCGCGACGCAGATGCCGCTTCCGGACCGCTCGACCAAATGGTGCGCCTCGCCGCCTGCGCACAAGACGACCGGCGTCCCGACCAGCATCGCATCGAAGAGTTTGGTCGGCACGCTGTCGGCGATCGAGGCGATCAGGGGGACAACCGAGAGCGCGGCGTCGGCCAGCGCGCGCAGCGCGGCGGCGCGCGGCAGCGGTCCGGTGAAGAGCACGTTGTCAAGCAGCTCGGCCGCGGCGCGCCGGCGCAGGCGTGCGCCGTCGGCGCCGCCGCCGACGAGCACGAAGCGGATGCCGCGCTCGCCGCGCAGCAGAGCGGCCGCGTCGAGCACGACATCGAGCCCGGTCGCCAGCCCCATGTTGCCGACGTACACGACGTCGCGCACCCCGGGCGGTCGCGGCGTCACGGTTTCAGCTGCCGGGTCGACCGCATCAAAGCCGTTGGGCACCAGCGCCAGCTTAGCGAGCGGGACGCCGCGAGCGGCGATCTCGTCGCGGGCCGACGCCGTCACGCACGAGATCAGCGTGGCGCGCTCGTAGAGCGCGTCGGCCAAACGCCCGACGAGCCGTGCGAGCCGGCCGCCGGCCTTCCACGCTCCCATCGCGACGGCGATCTCGGGAAAGACGTCGCGCACGTCGACGAGCAGCGTCGCGCGGTGCGCAAACACGCCCAACAGCGCCGGCAGCGCCAACGTGATCGGCGGCGACGAGACGAGAACTACGTCGTACCGCTCGGAGACGGCCGGAAGGCGCAGCGCGAGGCCAAGTGCCACCGAGAGCCACGTCAGCAGCCGTTCCCCGGGCAATCCCAGGCCCGGCGCGCAGGTCCAGACGCGTTCGACGGTTACGCCACCGTCACGTTCGAGCGCGTGCGTGCGTCCGCGATACTCGTCGGCGACGACGCCTTGCGGAAACGACGGCATCGCGGTGTAGACCCGAACGTCGTTGCCCGCTTCGGCCAGCGCGCGCGCCAGCGCGGCGACGCGATTGGCGGCGGCGCACGGCTCGGGCGGATAGAATTGAGAGACGATCGCGATGCGGCGCATGCCCTTCAGCCTACACCCGGCGGCGCGATCGTCCTTCCGTCGCGAGCGAGAACGTAGTGCGGATTCTGCACGCGGCCGATTTCGGAAATGCGCTGCCGGGCGGGTTCGTGCCGATGATCGTCGCGCTCGCGCGGCGCCTGACGGCGCGCGGAGACACCTTCGGGTTCGTCGTGCCCCGCGTCGAAGGTGCGACGTGGCATCCGCTCGTGCGCGAAACCGGCGCCGAGCTATACGTCGTCCCCGGAGCCGGCGAAGCCGCGCGCTTGGCGCACGCGTGGCTCCCCGACCTCCTGCACGCGCACTTCTTCGGCTGGGAAACGGCGCTTGCGCTCAAGCTCTGGAATCAGCCCGCGCGCATCTTCTGGCACGCGCATTCGACGTCCGCGCACGACGGAGGGGTCCGCCGGAGTGCGAAGAGCCTCGTCAAATATCGCCTCATCGGCGCTCGCGTCGAGCGATTCGTCGCCGTTTCCCAGGCCGTCGGCGAAGAACTCGTCGTGCTCGGAGCTCCACGCCGCCGCGTCGTCGCGATCCACAACGGCATCGACGCTACGCGCTTCGCACCGGCGAGCCCGAGCGCGCGAGCGCAGGCGCGCGCCGAGCTCGGACTCGGTTCGGAGCCCGCGATCCTCTTCTTCGGCCGCAACCCGCACATCAAGGGCGCCGACTTCTTGTGCGAGGCGCTCGCCGGCCTTCCCGGCGCTACCGTGGTCGCCGTGGCCACGCCGTCCGCGGCGCGCGGAGAGCTCGAACGCCGCGCGCGCGTCGTCGCGGTCGAGCGCAGCGAGGATCCGCGCAAGCTGTTCGCCGCCGCCGACGTTCTGGCGCTTCCCAGCCGCGGCGAAGGCTATTCGCTGGTGCTCGTCGAGGCTGCCCTCTCCGGGTTGCCGGTCGTGGCCAGCGACCTGCCTGCGTTGCGCGAGATCGGCGCCGGCCGCGCCGGCGTGACCTATGTGGCCGTCGGCGACGCACCCGGGCTCGGCTGCGCGCTGCGCGCCGCGCTCGCGGCGGGGCGGGTCAGTCCGAGCGTTTTGCCCGACGACTCGCTCGAGGCTTGGGCCGCACGGATCGAGGCGCTGTACGGCTAGGGTACGCATCCTCTCAGCGGACGAGGATCGCTGCGCTCCCTGGCGCGAGGCTCGAAGGCGTCCCGGCGACGACGTGCGCCTGACCGCCGCCGTAGAGGCTCTGCGCGTCGAGCACGATGCTGTGGGCATAGGCCTGCGAGAGCTTTGGAATCGTCGCGCTCGAGCTCGAGCTGTTGACGAGCGCCGCGCAGCCGCCGATCGAGGACGACGCGATCGCACACGAAGCGAACTCGCGGACGTAGACGTTGCCGGTGCGCAGGACCGCGACGTCGTTCGTCGCCGTCGTCAGCGGCTGCTGCGGCACGAGTTGCGTTTCGGGATAGACCGCCTCGTTGTCCGAGAGCACGGTATTCATGCCGAAGACCGAGTACGACGGATCGTAGATCAGCATGAAGGCCGCGTACGAATAGAGCCGGCTTGCCGGATCGACAGAAACCGTCGGCATGCAGACGGCCAGCTTGTGGTACGCCTGCACGTTGAGGTTCTGGTTGGCATCGTCTTGGAAGCGGCTGTAGAGGTCGGTGCGCAGCGCGCCGTTGGCGAAGCAGCCCTCGATCATCTGGCCGATGACCTCCGGCTGGTTGATGAACTCACCGTTGCTGTACGCCGGCCCGGCGCCCGAGTTGACCGCTCCGCCGTTGTAGATGACCTTCGTGCCCGCCGCCGCCAGCATCCCGTTCATGGCCGTCTCGTACTGCGCGTCGGACGTGATCTCGACGCTGGACGGTGCCGACATGCTGTAGAAATCGTTGGAAAACGAGTCGCCCGAGTCGTCCGCGAACACGCCGTCCAAAGCCGGCTGCGCAGCCACCAGGCCGTTGACGTACTGCGCGTACGCGCTGCGCGCGGCGGTGCTCGCCGGATTGAGCATCTCTTGGTAGAGGAAGTGCGAATTGACGTAGCGGTTGATGCGCGCGCCGCTCGCGTCGTGAAGGAACGCGCCTGGAGCGTTCGCGAGCGCCTGGCCCATGGGCGTGTTGCAGAGACCCGCCGGTTCGTTCAACGGCAGCGCGCAATACGGAATGAGCCCGGGGTCGGTATAGGCGAGCGCGATCTTTCCGCCCGCAGCCTTGAAGGCGCGCGAGGCGGGAAACGCCAGGTTGTCTTCGCCCTCGACGATGTCGACACTAGCGGCCATGAAGGCCGCCGGGACGTTGGTGTTCACGCCGTCCTCAGCGTAGAAAGCGAAGTCTTGGACGTGAGTGGGCGCGCTCGAAACGAAGGCGACCGCACTCGGTGATGGCACTGGGGCCAGCGGAGTCGCTTTCGGCGTCGGCGTGGGAACGGGTACTTTCGGTGCCGCTGTCGCGTGCGTCGTAACCGGAGGCGAACTCGCTTGCTGTTCGGTGCCGACGGAAGAGTCACCCGAAGCTCCGGGCAGCGCGGCCGGCGAGCCGCCGCCCGAGCAGCCAGCCGATAAGCACGAGACAACGAATCCGAGCAGCGTTATCGTCACTTGTGTGCGCGAGTCCTTGCGATGGTCCGTCACAGACTTCCTCCGATGCACGCATCGAGCGCGCTATTAAAGGCATCGGAAGAGCACTGAACGTAAACAAAGGGAGTCCTCCGCGGTGTACCGTGCCTCACAGCATTCGCACGGACGCGAGAACGCGATGCGTGAGACGGGTCACGCTCCGCCGCGCGTTTTAGGTTCCCACGCGAGCGCAGCGTGAGCTCGATCACGTTGCGACATTTGTTTCGGATGCGCGCAAGACGCAGCCTGAGATCGATCACAGGCCGCAACGAGCTCGCCCAAGGCGCGCCGCAGGGATGCCTGACAACGTACGGGCCACTACGCCGAAGTCTGCGAGGCCTTGCTGTCTAAGGAAGCCTTTTTAGGAGTAAACCAAAACGCACCTCGACGAACTCAGGCGCGCAGTTTTCATCAGCACCGTACTTGTTTAGGCCGCTATCCCGCACTCACGAGCGGTCGTGTTAATCGTCGCGCCGTCGCGAAGGTTCGACGGCATGCGTTGCGCGGCTCGGAACGTTTAGGCGATATTACGCGTTGGCGCTGGCGTGCGCGAGCGCCGCGGAAGTACCGAGCACCGAGCGCAGCGTGCGCAGCAGCTGATCGGCGCTGGCCGCCTTCGACACGACGGCGCTGGCGCCCGAGATGAAGCACGACGCCTCGAAGTTAGCATCCTCGGTGTCCGAGAAAGCGATCACGGCTGCCGAGCGCAGCGACTGCCGGATGCGGCAGAGCGCGTTGAGCGCACCCCGTTCGAAGAAGTCGACGTCGACGAAGACGACGTCCGGGTCGTGCAGCGAGAGATCCTTCGCGTCGATCTCATCGCCGGTCGCGACGACCTGAAGACCGGCGCCGCTCAAGAGGCGCTTGAGAAAGGGGACGAAGAGCAGCTGCGGCTCGATCAGGTACGTGCGCATGCGAAGGCCCCCTTAATTGACCAGTCCGTTGCGGACCGCGTAGACGGCCACCCCGGAACGAGCGTTGACTTTGAGCTTAGCCAAGATGTGACTGACGTGATTCTTCACCGTCTTCTCGGAGAGCGTGAGGCGCCGTCCGATCTCGCGATTGGAAAGCCCCTCGGCGATCAGCCGCACGATCTCGTACTCGCGGCTGGAGAGCTCGCTGACTTCCTGGGAGCGACCCGAGCGACGCCGCAACATCGCGCCCGCGATGCGCGGATCGGCGTAGAAATCGCCGGTCGCGACGGAGTGGACGATTTCGACGAGCATCGTCGGGCTGGTGTCCTTCGCGACGTAGGCGTCGGCTTTGGCCGCCAGCGCCCGCTGCATGACGCGCGGCCGGTGTTGCATCGAAAGCGCGCAGATGCGGCTTTGCGGCGAAGCGCGCTCGCAGGCGACGATCGCTTCCTCCATCGTCGTCGTCAGGTCGTCGATGTCCAAGAAGATGACGTCGGGGCGCAACTCGGCGATGCGCCGGTCCGACGGCTCGCGGACGTCGGCGACGACCTCGATCGACGGGTCCTGCGAGAAAACGTGCCGCAACGCGCGAGCCACGAGGGCCTGCTGCTCGACGAACAGGAGTCGGATCGGGCCGCGCGACACCATCAGCCGGCGAAGCGGCATCAGCCGCTGGTCGTTTTCGACGGAAGCGCTATCGATTGTCCTGCCCCCAAATAGTAACTGGAGTATTCACGCGCGTCCGGCTTCGTGCCGTTGAGCACGACTCCCAAGAGGTTGATCGAGCCTACGCTTTTGAGTTTCTGAAGCGCCGATGCGACCGCACGGCCGTCGGACTTCTGGGAAGAGACGACGAGCACGGCGCCGTCCGCCTTGATGCTCAAGATGAGGCTGTCGACGATCGAGCGCAGCGCAGGGCCGTCCACGATCACGTACTCAAAGCGCTCGTGTGCTTGCTCGAGGATCGACTCGAACTCGGCGCTCTGCAACAGCGCCACGGGATTGGGCGCGAAGCCGCCGGCGGTCAACACCCACACGTCAGGGTGCGAGGTCGGCTTGATCGCTTCCGGAAACGACGTGATGCCGACCAGCACGTCCGTCAAGCCGCGCTCGTTGGGAACGTTGAGCTTCTCGTGGAGGCTGGGACGGCGCAGGTCGGCGTCGATGATCAGGACGCGCGCCTTCATCATTGCCATGCTGATCGCCGTGTTGATCGCCACGGTCGACTTGCCGTCGCCCTGCTCGGGGCTCGTGAAGGTGATCGTGCGCGGCGGGTTCTTCGAGGAGTAGCGCAAGGCCGCGACGAGCTGGTGGAACGACTCGACCGAGAGCGGCTTGACGCGCGGGTCGGCGCCCCACTCGGCGGGGTCGAACTGCGGGATCGTCGCCAGCACCGGCATGCCGATCCGGTCGCGAACGTCGTCCTCGGTGCGAAAGCGATCGTCCAAGAGCTCGGTTACGAAGACCGCGGCGACCGCCAGGATCAGACCGAGGCCGAAGCCGATGAGCAAATTGAACGGCACGTTCGGCGCGACGGAGTAGGCGCCGGGATCCGCAGCCTGCGTGATGGCCACGTCGCTGATCGCAGTCGTCTTGCTGATCAGCGCGTCTTGATACTTGCGCTGCAGTTCGTCGTAGATGTCTTGCGAGGATTTCGCCGCCCGCTCCAAATCGCCGATGCGGCGCGCTTTGTCCGGAAGCTGGTTGAGCCTGGGCTTCGCCGCGGCTTCCTGCTGGGCCAGCGTATCCTGTTGGGCCTCTGCCGAAGCGACTTGCGCTTGCAGCGTCGAGGCCTGCTGCTCGAGCTGCTGGTAGACGGGGTTCGGAATCGTCGACGTCCCCGCGAGGACTTGGCCCGGTTGCGAGCGCAGCTCGCGCTGCGCCTCGGCGAGCTGCGACTCGAGCGCGATGACGGTCGGATGATCGTCAGTATATTGCTTGCGCGCCTCGTTTAGCTGCACGCGCAGCTGTGAGATTTGCGTCGCAAGCGCGCCGTTGACGGGATTGGCGGCAAGGCTCTGGGAGCCGACGACGGTCGGCGGCGTCGCGGCCAGCTGCGCCTCGACCGTCTCGAGGCTCGCGGCGGCCTGCGTCGCTTCGAGCTGCGCTGCCTGTTGTTTCGCTTCCAACTCCGTGAGGCTGTCGATCTCCGTTTTGGTCTGCGTCTGCAGATCGGCGATCCCGGCACGGACCTCGTACGCGGAGAGCGCGTTCTGCGCCGCTCGCATCCGGTCTTCGGCCGCGGGGAGCTGCTGCTGTAGGAACTTGATCGCCGTGTCGGCTTGACGCGCGACCAGCTGGCGCTCGTGGTCGACGAAGACCGAGGCGAACTCGTTGGCGATCTTCGCCGATGTTTCCGGATCGCGCCAAGAAACGGCCAGGGTGAGGATCGACGTATCGGGGACCGGCTTGACCTTGAGGTGCGAGAACAGCTGCTCGGGCGTCAGCGAGAGCCCGAGGTTGTGCGCGACGTCGGTGGCGACCGGGGTCTGCTGCAAGAGCTCGGCATAGGTCTCCGAACTCTGCGCGCTGTTCGCGGCGAGCAGCGCGTTGAGCACGGGCAGCTGCGTCCCGGCGACCTGGTCGGATGGGTCCTGGCCGGAGGAGCCGGCGATGAGCTTGACCGCCGTCGTATACGAACGCGGCTGGAACAGCGTGAAGGCGCAGACGAGCGCAAAGAAGCCGCCGAAGACCCAGAAGAAAAGGACGCGGCGGCGCAGCAGCGCCTTCCAGAGCCGGCGCACGTCGACGTCGCGCCCGAAGGGGTCTTGAACATACTCGCCGTTGCTGTGGACGACCAGGGCGGGCGGAGGCGAATCGCCGATTCGGTTCAGCATCAGGGCACGAACAATCGCAGGATGCTGAACAAGCCGTAAGCGGCGCCGCCTGCGTCTCCTCGGCCCTTGCCCTGTGGGACGTAGACCGTGTCGCCCTTTTGCAAGACCGGATCTTTGGCGAGATCGCCGCTCTTGTAAATCTCGTAAAGGTTGTACGTTTCGCTTTGGACCTTGCCGTCTTGGGTGGGCCGCTGCAGCGTGACGTGGTTGAGGTCGGAACTCGAGGCGGCGCTGTTGCCGGCGCGCGCAATCGCCGTCACCAGCCGGTCGCCTTCGTGCAGGGTGACGTCGCCCGGGTGGTCGACCGCGCCGAGCACCTGGATGTTGAACGTCACCGGCGAAGGGACGTAGATCGTCATGCCGTTGGCGAGCGCCAGATTCTGCGTTAGGTCTCCGCCGTGCAGCAGGGCTTGCAACGAGACCGTCTGGACGTTCTGACCGTCGCCGCCGATGCGCGCGTCGGGGAGGTCGCCGTCGGTCGGCCCCAGCCCTCCGGCGGCGGCCAGCGCATCCATGAGGCGGCTCGAGGGCTCGAGCACGTACTTGCCGGGCGTCTTGACGTTGCCGAGAATATAGACGTCGAGCGGCCCGAGCTCGTCGACCGCGACCGTTACCTTGGGCGCGCGCAGATAGCGCGTCAGCGCCGTGGCCACGGCGGCCGAGGCCTGGCTCGGCGTGAGCCCACCGACGCGGACCTGGCCGACGAGCGGCTCGACGATCGTGCCGCCGGGCAAGACCTTGGCTTGCGGCTGGGTCAACGTCGGCTCCCCGTAGACGTTGACGGACAGCACGTCGCCTTCACGAATGCGGTAGTCTGGGGCGACGGCACTGGCGCCCGCAGCCGGGCGAGCGGCGGCCGAGGCCACTGCCACGACGGCACACGCGACCAGAGCACTGCGGCGGAATCCCTGTCTTGGCATAACAACGTGTCCCACAGCATACCTTCGGAATCGCCCTCTCCGAGAGCGGCCAATCTCCCTCGGCGCCCAGGTACTACGGCCCACCAGGCGCCTTGCCGTGCTTTCGGGCCCGCCGCGACGGTGCCTTGGTCTCCAAGGGCGCGATCGAGCGCCCGCGACCGTCGACTTCACCTCGTCCGGCGCGTTGGGAGGCGCCGTGCGGCCCGCCCCTGCCTTCTAAGGGTCGGGTTCGAGCGGGGACCGACTAAAGACCTAGCCTATGGACCAAAGGTCCCTCTACCCTAGTCGTTAGACCTGCTGCGATAGGGCCTTCCTTCGCAGACTCTTTACATTCACCGGTATCAATTGGCGACCGGGACCGCGTATAAAGCAGTACAAGAGACCCAATGCGCCTCGAACGACCCGTTAGGGCTTCGGGCGCAGTCGCATTTACTGGTCGAGGACAGAGAGAGACATATGGCTTCCACTGGGTTGCGAGTCGCCATTATCGAGTCGCAGGTTCTTTTTGCCAAGGCGCTGTGCAGTATCTTCGCCGAGGACGGTTCCTTCTTGGTGGTCGGCGACTACCGGACGCCGGTCGCTGACACGCTCCGGGCCGTCGCGCCCGAGCTGATCGTCATCGACCTCGACGGGCAGGTTGCCGACGTCGCCGCCACGATCTCGACCTGCGTGACCGCGGTGCCCGGTACGCGCGTGTGTGTGCTCTCGATGCACCTTTCACCCGAGATGATGCAGCGCTGCCTCTCCAACGGCGCCGAGGCGTACATCGTCAAGGACATTTCGCCGCCCGAGCTGGTGCGCGCGGTCAAGACCGTCGCCGAGGGCCAGTCGTACGTCGACCCCCGGGTCGCGGGCGGCCTGCTGCGGCGCCGCAGCCTCAACGGCGGCAAGCCCGACATCACCGAGCTTTCGGCGCGCGAGGCCGAAGTGCTCAAGCTGATCGCCGAGGGCCTGGCCAACAAGCAGATCAGCGCCCGTCTTCATCTCTCGGAGAAGACCGTCAAGAATCACGTGAGCCGGATATTCTCGAAGCTCAACATCTCGGCGCGCACCCAAGCCGCCGTCCACGCGATCCGCGCCGGCATCGTTTAGCCGCCCGAACGCAGCCGCTTCGCCGGGCGGCCGCTGGTGGAGGCAAGGAGACTCGAACTCCTGACCCTCACGCTGCCAGCGTGATGCTCTACCAGCTGAGCTATGCCCCCACGGCCGCGGCACCTAGTGTACCGTCTCCGACGTAACTATACAGTCGCTCGGCGCTTTTCCGCCGCGTCGCTCGTCGCTCCCCCTCCGCTTCGCCTCGGGGACAGGCAAATGGCCCTGCCATTCTTCGCTGCTCGCTCCTTGCGAAGACGAAAAATCGCTCTCGCTTGGTGTATACCCTACGTCGCAGACGGTGCACTAGCATTCGCAGGCGAGCGCGTGGGACCTCCGGGCGTTTGCGTCGCGCCGGGCCCTCTGCTAAAGTTGGCGGGCAGACTACGCCGGGCAGTCGCGCGTCCACGGGGACGTGAGGAAAGTCCGGGCTTCACCGGGCAGCGTGCAGGATAACGTCCTGTCGGGGCGACTCGAAGGAAAGTGCCACAGAAACATACCGCCGGGCTCGCCCGGTAAGGGTGAAATCGTGAGGTAAGAGCTCACGGAGCGTCGCGGAGACGCGCGCTCGGGTAAACCCCACGCGAAGCAAGATCGCTCGAACGCCCCGCTTGCGGGGCTGGGCGGCCCGCCCACTCGAGTCACATCGCAACGAGCCGCGCGGCGACGCGCGGCCCAGAGAGATGGCTGCCGCCGCGCAAGCGGTACAGAATCCGGCTTACAGGCGTAGTCTGCCAAACGTCCCCGCTCGCGGGATGGGCCATTCGTTCGCAACCTCCGGAGCAGCTGGGCGGGTTGTCGCGATCAACGTACCGAGCGCCGGTCGCGGCGCCGCACCGATGGGAGAGCTGGTTTGAGCGCGCACTTCAACAAGGACATGACGGTCGAGGGAGCTTTCAAGACGCATGCCGGCGCCCGCCGCGTGTTCGCGAAATTCCATCTGGGCGGCTGCTCGCACTGCGCGATCAGCGAAACCGAGACGATCGAGCAGGTCAGCGAGGGCTACGGCATCCCGCTGCCGATGCTGATGGAGGAGCTCGAGAAGCTCTTCGACGCGAGCGGTCTCAACGTCGGAGATAAGGTCCGCTTGCCGGACGAGATCCGCTCCAAGATCCCGCAGCTTGCCAACGTGCCGCAGATCGGAGAGGTCAAGAGCAGCGAGAGCGGCGCCTATACCGTCGACTTCGGCGACGTGCGGCTCCAAGGGCTCTCGGAAGACTTCATCAAGGTCGAGGTCGCGCCGGCGACGGCGTAGCCGCCGTTTCCCGCGCGTGCCCGCGCCGGCGCGAGACGCCGGCTACAGTGTTTTCCGGTCGGCGAACGTCTCGTCGGTCCCGTGCCAGTGGGCGATTCCGGCTTCGCCTGCCTTCCAGCACAGAAAAACGGGGCGCCCTTCGCGCAGCGCGGGAAAGTCGAGCAAACCGAGGTCGATGCTCTTGACGAGGCAGCCGTGCGACTCGATGCGGTTGATCAGGCGGACGATCTCTGCCTTCAGCTCGGTGCAGCGACGCGTCTCGCTGCGCCGCTCGGCGGTCGACGCTCCGGCGCGGCCGCCGGCCTTGCGCAGGGCAGGGTCCTGCTCGAGGAGCTTGATGGCGAGCTCGCGTCGCTTCGCCCAGAGCTCGTCGATCATCGGTGCGAGCACGGGGATGAGGGCGTTAGCCTTTTCGGGCGAAAACAGCTTCATGTGCACGCACTCCGGCGGGACGCCAACGGGCCGTCATAGCTTGCCCGCGTACAGTCAATGACGTTTGCGAGATTCGTCGTCGTCGCCGGACTTTCCGGCGCGGGGAAGAGCCAAGCGATGAAGTCGTTCGAGGATCTCGGTTTCTATTGCCTCGACAACCTTCCGCCGGCGCTCGCCCTCGAGTTGGTCATGCTGGCGGGCCGCGCGGGGGTCGAGCGGCTCGCGCTTTCGCTCGACGTTCGAACGCACGGCCCGTTCGGTGAAGCGCTGGCGGCGCTCGACGAGCTTGAGGAGCGCGGGATCGCGCACGAGCTGCTCTTTCTCGACGCCAGCGACGAGGTGCTGGTGCGGCGCTACAGCGAGACGCGCCGGCGCCATCCCTTCGACGGCAGTGGCGCGCTGCACGAAGCGATCGGACGCGAGCGGATCGAGCTCGCGCCGCTGCGCGCGCGCGCCTCGCGCGTCTGGGACACCTCGACGTTCACGCATGCCGCGCTGAAGGCGCGCATTGTCGCCGCCTACGCCACGGAGCCTGCCGAACATGCGCTCAACTTGCACGTCGTCGCGTTCGGCTTCAAGTTCGGCATGCCGCTCGACGCCGATCTGGTCTTCGACGTCCGCTTCCTGCCCAACCCGAACTACGAGCCGGAGCTCAAGGCGCTCTCCGGGATCGACCGCGCCGTCGGCGAGTTTCTCGAAGCGCAGCCCGAGACGGCCGAGTTCCTCGCGCATCTCTTCAGCTTCCTCGACTTTCTCTTGCCGCGCTATCGCGCCGAAGGCAAGTCGCGCTTGACCCTGGCGATCGGCTGCACCGGCGGGCGCCACCGCTCGGTCTACATCGCCGAGCGCGTCGCCGACCATTTGCGCGCAGGCGCGCGGCTCGAAGTCTCGCTCGAGCACCGCGAACTGACGCCGGCATGAAGTCCAGAGCCGACCAGCTCGGCTCGCCGCTGCGGCACCTGCGCTGGTTCTACCCAGGCTTGGGCGTCAAGCGCTGGCTGCTGCTCGCGGTGCTGGGCACGATGCTGTTCGTCAACGGCGTCTCGCGCTGGTTGACCGCCGAGGGCCAGCAGATCCCGGTCAACGAGATTGTCGACTACGCCTTCGCCGATCTCGGCGTCCCGCTGTCATGGCTCTCCTACATCTTCGCGGCGCTCGGCGCGATCTGCATCTTCTTCGGCATCCGGCAGTGGATGCGCGCGATCGTAGCCGCGGTCGCGCCCCGCGCCAAGGGCCACATCGTCGACGCGCTGCTCGACCGGCGCTTGCGCGACGGCTACAAGCTGGTTGCGATCGGCGGCGGCACCGGCCTCTCGACGCTGCTGCGCGGGCTCAAACGCTATACCAGCAATCTCACCGCCGTCGTCACCGTCAGCGACGACGGGGGCAGCTCGGGCCGGCTCCAAAAGGAGCTTGGTATTCTGCCGCCGGGCGACATCCGCAACTGCCTGGTCGCGCTCGCCGACGACGAAGCTTTGGTGACGGACCTTTTCCGCTACCGCTTCAACGAGGGTGAAGGGCTGACGGGACATTCGTTCGGCAACCTCTTCCTGGCCGCGATGACCGGAATCACCGGCAACTTCGACAAGGCCGTCAAGGAGTCGAGCCGCGTGCTCAACGTCAAAGGCCGGGTGCTGCCCTCGACCCTCGACACCGTGCGGCTTTGCGCGACGCTGGTCGACGGAAGCATCGTGCGCGGCGAAACGAACATCTCGAAATCGCACGCGCCGATCGGACGGCTCTCGCTCGACCCCGCCGGCGCGGCACCGCTGCGCGAAGTGCTGCAGGCGATCCGCGAAGCCGACGCCGTGATCCTCGGGCCGGGCAGCCTCTACACGTCGATCCTGCCTAACTTTCTCGTCGAGGGCATCGCCCGCGCGGTCGCCGATTCCCAAGGCGTCAAGATCTACATCTGCAACGTGATGACGCAACCCGGAGAGACCGATTCGTTCACCGCCTCGCAACACGTGCGCACGTTGCTCGAACAGAGCGGAGCGCAGGTCTGCGATTTCGCAATCGTCAACGAAGAGCCGCCCCGCCGGCTGGTCGACGTGTACGCCGAAGAGGGGCAGGTTCCGGTGGTCCCCGACCGCGAGGCGATCGAAGCGCTCGGCGTGAGGGTCGTCGGCGCCAAGGTGATCAGCGAGGACGCGAACGTTCGCCACGATCCGCAGAAGCTGGCCGACGTCGTGCTCAAGCTCATCGACGATCTGGTCGCGGAACGCTCCTCCTTCGTGCGCATGGCCCCGCTCCCGGGGCCGCTCAAGGAGCCGGCGGAGACGACTCGCTAGAGGCGCAGCAGACGGGCGGCCCGCGCGGCGGAGCGCTCGAGCAAGCTCGCGGCCTCGCCGAGCGCGCGTTGCAGTTCCGCCGGGCCGTCCGCGATCGGCAGCACGACGACGCCCAGCGCCGCCAGCGCCTCTTCCGCCGCTGCCTCGACCCGGCCGCCGAAGGCTAGCGCGCGAACGCCCGCCGCCCGCGCCAAGCGCGCCACGCCGGCAACCGTCTTCCCGCCGAGGGTCTGGCCGTCGATGCTGCCTTCGCCCGTGAAGCACCAAGCCGCGCCGCGCAGCGCGCCCGGCAAGCCGCGCAAGTCCGCGACCAGCTCGACGCCCGGCCGCAGCCTCGCGCCGAGAAACGCGCGCAATCCGAAGCCGAGGCCGCCGGCCGCGCCGGCGCCCGGGGTGTCGCGCTCGTCGCGGCCGAGCGCGGCCGCGGCGACGTCGGCGAAGTGCGTCAGCGCCGCGTCGAGCAAAGCGATGTCCTGCGGGCCGGCGCCCTTTTGCGGCCCGAAGATCGCGCTTGCGCCGTGCGCTCCGAGCAGCGGGTTGTCGACATCGGCGGCGACTTCGACCTTCACGGCGCGCAAGCGCGGATCGAGCCCCCCGAGGTCGATGCGGGCCAGCTCTTGCAGCGGCAGCGCGCCGGGCTCGAGCTCGCGGCCAGAGGCGTCGAGCAAACGCGCGCCCAGAGCTTGCAGCAATCCCGCGCCGCCGTCGTTGGTCGCACTCCCACCGATGCCGACGACGACGTGCCGGGCGCCGGCGTCGAGCGCCGCACCGATCAGCTCGCCCGTGCCGAAACTGGTCGCGCGCAGCGGGTCGCGCCGCAGGCTCGCCACGAGCCCCAACCCCGAGGCGGCCGACATCTCGAGGATCGCGCTCGAGCCGTCCAGCGCGAAGGCCGCTTCGACCGCGTCGCCGAGCGGCCCGCGAACCGTCCGCACCACCCGCCGCGCGCCGCTCGCCAGGAACGCGTCGACGGTACCCTCGCCGCCGTCGGCCATCGGTACGATGCGAATCTCGAGGCCGGCCCCGGCGACCCTGCGCACGCCGCGCGCGATCGCTTCGCAGGCTTCGCTCGCGCTCAGCGAGCCTTTGAACTTATCGGGCGCGACGACCAGAGGAGCGAATGTGCGCGGCAAGCGTTCGCGGCTCGTTACTGATGCGCGAGCGCGACGGGAACTCCGCGCTGCTCGCCGGGAGAGAGATCGGGCGGATTGTCGCCCTTGAAGTCGACGTAGTTCGGCGCCGAGACGACGTACTCCCAAGGCCCCGTCGGTACGCCTGCGACGCGGAAGCTTCCGTTCACATCGGTCGTCGCCGAATAGACCACGTCGACCAAAACGGACGCGCCGGCGAGCGGCGCGCCCGATTGGCTATCGGTGACGACTCCGTAGACGGTCGCGTAGTCGCCCGGCGGTGGAACCGCGGGACCGCACCCCGCTAGCGACGCAGCTGCCAACGCGAAAACGAACATCGATCGCGCGACCTTCATGACCGCGCATTTTCAGTTAGGCGACGACGACGCCCTCTTCGGCATCCTGCCGGTCGAGATTGGCCGATTTCTCGGTGCTCACCCAGCGGTTCGCCGCGTCGCGCTGCTCGTCGCTCACGCGCGGCTTCAGCCACGCGAGGATCGCCTCGTCCGTCGCGTTGCTCCTCAGCGCCGCGTCGAACTCGTCGGAGGTGATGCCCCAGCGCTCGAAGACGCCGCGATCCATCGGGCACGGATAGATGTAATCGTGGATCGCGCCGGCCGCTGCGGCGCGCGCCTTATCCGTGACGCGCAACAGCCATAAGAACCCGCCGTACTCGTCGCGCCCGCGCCGCGGAAAGTCTTTGCCGCTTCGAAAATCGGTTGCCATCGAAAATGCTCCTCGGAACGACTCGTTCTCGACCCTGTTAGACTCGCCGGCCGCGCTCGGGGATTCACCTTACGCAGTCTGTCGCCGACGGGGGCCGCTGTGGTGCCGGAAGGCGCGGGAGGTGCGCCGAACCGGAGTGAGATGACGGCGACCGAGCGAGGAAGCAAGGCTTCGTATTTCAATAGCGCGCTCGAAGCGGTGGGACACACGCCGCTGATTCGCTTGCACCGCATGGTCGACGGGGCGGCCTGCCTGGTCCTTGCCAAGGTCGAGTTCACCAATCCCGGCGGCAGCGTGAAGGACCGGCCGGCCGTTTGCATGATGCTCGAGGCCGAGCGCAGCGGCGCGCTCAAACCCGGCGCGACGATCGTCGAGGCGACCAGCGGAAACACCGGCGTAGGTTTGGCGATGGCGGCGGCGATTCGCGGCTACCGCTGCATTCTGGTGATGCCCGACAAGATGTCGAAGGAAAAGATCGACCTGTTGCGGGCCTACGGCGCCGAGGTCGTGGTCACGCCGACCAACGTTCCGTCCGACTCGCCCGAGTCGTACTACGGGGTGGCGACGCGCCTGGTCGCCGAGATTCCAGGCGCCTTCATGCCCAATCAATGGCACAATCACTTCAACCCCGAGGCGCACTACCGCACGACGGGCCCCGAGATTTGGGAACAGACCGGCGGCACGATCACGCACTTCGTCTCGGGCGTCGGGACCGGCGGCACGATCTCGGGAACCGCGCGCTACTTGAAAGAGCGCAATCCGAAGATCCACGTGGTGGGCGCGGACCCCGAAGGTTCGATCTATTCGGGCGACACGCCGAAATCGTACGCCGTCGAGGGGATCGGCATGTCGTACTTGCCGGAGACGGTCGACATGCGCGTGATCGACGAGATGGTGCGCGTCTCCGACCGCGAGTCGTTCTTGATGGCGCGGCGCATCACGCGCGAGGAAGGTCTGCTCGTCGGCGGCTCGGCCGGGACGGCGGCCGTCGCCGCGGTGCAGCTCGCCAAGACGCTGCCGGCCGACGCCGTGCTCGTCGTCGTCTTCCCGGATTCCGGGCGCGGCTACATGTCGAAGATCTTCAACGACGAGTGGATGATCGCCAACGGCTTTCTCTCGGAGGGCAAGCGCCAGGCGACGGTCGGCGACGTGCTGCGCAACAAACAGCCGCTGCCGCCGATGCTCTCGGTCGACGAGAGCGACGTCGTGAAGGACGCGCTCGAGCTGTTGCGCCGTTACGAGATCTCGCAGCTCCCGGTCACGCGCAACGGCGAGCTCGTCGGCAGCGTCAACGACGTGGCCGTGATGCAGGCCGTCTTCGATCGGGCCGACTTACTGCACAAACCCGTCCGCGAGGTGATGGGGCGCGCCTTTCCGACGCTCGAAGTCGAGACCGAGATCGACCGCGCCTACAAGCTTCTGAGCCTGGCCAACTCCGCGATCGTGGTCACCGAAAAGGGCCGGGCGGTCGGGGTCGTCACGCGCCAAGACATCATCTCCTACCTCTCGCTCGCGGCCGCCCCGCCGGCGTAGCGCGGCACAGGGAACGCATGAAATTCAGCACCCGCGCAATTCACGCCGGTCAGGAAGCCGATCCGGCGACCGGGGCGACGATCGTTCCGATCTACCAGACGTCGACCTACACCCAGAGCGCCGTCGGCGAACACAAAGGCTACGACTACAGCCGGACCGTCAACCCGACGCGCACGGCGCTCGAGCGCCAGCTTGCGGCGCTGGAAGAGGCGGCGTTCTGCAGCGCGTTCGCGAGCGGCATGGCCGCCACGACCGCGGTCTGCAACCTGCTCTCGTCGGGCGACCACGTGGTCGTCGGCGACGATCTCTACGGCGGCACGTATCGCCTCTTCTCGCGCGTCTTCGCACGCTACGGCGTGAGCTTCAGCTACGTCGACATGACCGACGTGGCCGCGACCCGCGCGGCCCTGCGCCCGCAGACCAAGCTGATCTGGATCGAGACGCCGACCAATCCGCTCCTCAAGCTGGTCGACATCGCGGCGATCGCGGCCTTCAAACCGCCGGCGGCGGCGCTGGCGGTCGACAACACGTTCGCATCACCGTACTTCCAGTCGCCGCTCGCGCTCGGCGCGGATCTCGTCGTCTATTCGACGACGAAGTACATCGGCGGCCATAGCGACGTCGTCGGCGGCGCCGTGCTGACCAGCGACCCCGCGCTAGCCGAGACGATCAAGTTCCATCAGAACGCCCTCGGCGGCGTGCCCGGCCCGTTCGACGCGTGGCTCGTGATGCGCGGCGCGAAGACGCTTGCGGTGCGCATGCGGGAACACGCGCGCAACGCGCAGGCCGTCGCCGAGTTCCTGGCGGGGCGCGACGACGTGGAACGCGTCAACTATCCGGGCCTGCCCTCGCATCCGCAGCACGCGTTGGCCCGGCGTCAGATGAGCGGCTTCGGCGGAATGGTCTCGTTCGCGCCGCGCGGACCGGTCGAGCGCGCCTTTGCCTTCGTGAAGGCGACCAAACTCTTCAGCCTGGCCGAGAGCTTGGGCGGGGCGGAGTCACTGGTCGGCATCCCCGCGCGCATGACGCACGGCTCGATTCCCAAAGAAGAGCGCGAGCGCCGCGGCGTGACCGACAATCTGGTGCGGCTCTCGGTCGGCATCGAGGACGTCGAAGACTTGCTCGACGACTTGCGCCAAGCGCTCGACTCCAGCGTGGCCCTCGTCGAGCGCTGAAGCAGACCACTACTGCCGCCGCGGGTAGACAACGCTGAGCGACGACAGCGCGCTCTTGGCTTCCTTTGGGTCGAACCCGAATTGCCGGCCGAGGTAGGCGACGATGATGCTGCGCTGCCCATCGCTGACGACGTACTCGCAGCGGCGCACGAGATGCCCAAGCTCGGTCCCCTGATCCGCGCAAAGCCAATAGGCCGTCATGCCGTTCGCGAGCGCGGTGCGCTCTTGGCCCAAGATCACCGTGCCGTCGGCCTGTCGAAACTGCGAGTCCTGGTCGCTGACCAGCTGTTCGAGGCTCTTGTCGTCGGACTCGATCTGGATGACGATCGCGCGCCGGTCGCCGTTGCCGAAGTCTTTCGTGAACTCCGCGGCCGGCGGCTTCGGGCCGTCCGAATCGGCCGGGGCCTGCGGCACGTCGAGGCGCTGCCAGCCGTCGGGCGCGCTGAAGTGCACGTCCGGATCGTCGTAGCTGAGCGGGTCGGCCGCGCTCGCGCCGGCAGTTACCGCAGTCAGCCACAGCACCAACGCGAAGGCTTGCAGTCTCATGCTCGCTCGAGCACGTCGGCCAGCGCCGGCAACGAGACGGCATACCGGTAGCTGATGTTGCGATGGTCGTCGTCGAATTCTTCGTGCCGGACCTCGAGCCCCAAGCTGCGTATGCGCTCCGCCAGGACGCGCGCGCCGATGTCGAGCGCGTACTCGTCGCGCCGGCCGCAGTCGACGTAGCGCAGGCGCAGCCGCGCAAGCTCGGAGCGCTTGCCGAGGCACATCTCCGCCGGGTCGCAGGCGAGCCAGCGCGCGAACACGTCGTCGCGCAGCTCGCCGGTCTCGAGCGTGAAGGGCAGGTCGATCGCGAACCGTTCCGCGGCTCGCGGCGAATACGCGGCCGCGTACGCCAGCATCTCCATCGTCGTGAACTCGCTGCTCGAATGCTTCGGCTTCTCTTCGAAGGCGCGCACGAACGCCTCGAGGTTTCCCTCGTAGGTTTCGAGCGTGCGCTGCGCGAGCGGAAAATACGGGGGCGAGGCCAAGCGAAAATATGCGTCGCCGCTGTGCGAGGCGAACGCCCCGAAGACGCCGGGCTGCGTCATGCACAGATGCAGCGCGCCGAAGCCGCCCGACGACTTTCCGAGCACGGCTCGCCCGCCCTCGCGCGCCAGCGTGCGATAGCCCTTGTCGACGAGTCCGACGACGTCGCGCACCACGTAGGTCGCATATGCGCCGTTGTGCGCCGAGTTCATGTACTGCGAGCCGCCCAAGCGCGTGAACCCGTCGACCAGGACGACGATTGCCGGGGGCATCGTGCCATCGGCGATGAGCCCGTCGGCCCACTGCACGACGTTGGTCTCCCAGGGACGCGCCGCGACCAGCGCGGCCGCGTCGCCGCTGTACCCGTGCAGCACGTAGAGGACGGGATAACGCGCCGACCCTTCGGGATCGTAGCCGGGCGGGATGTAGACAACCACCGGACGGCGCGCAGGATCGCCGAGCGGATTGTCGCGCAAGGCGGGCGAGTCGACGAAGTCGATGCGGACGTCGCCCTGCAAGCGTAACAGCCGTCCCAGGTCGGTCGTGGCCACGGGGAAGGAGTGCGCCCAAGGCGACGAACGCTCCTCGTGTGATACGCGGAATCGGTTTGCGCGGTGCGGTCGCGGTCAACGTCATCACGATGATCGGGATCGGGCCGCTGATCACGATTCCGCTCGTGCTGACGGACTTGCACGGCAGCCTCGCGCTGAGCGCGTGGATCGTCGGCGCGGCGATCGCGCTCTGCGACGGGCTGGTCTGGGCTGAGCTCGGCTCGCTCTTTCCCGGATCGGGCGGAACGTATGTCTTCCTGCGCGAGGCGTTCGACCGCGCCAAGCTCGGGCGGCTGCTCGCGTTCTTGTTCGCTTGGCAGATCGTGCTCGCGGCCCCGCTCGTCCTCGCCAGCGGCTACATCGGATTCGCGCACTACGCGGGTTACCTGTGGGCGCCGCTGGGCGCCGATGCGCGGCTCCAAGGCGTGGTGGCCGCGCTCGCCGGCATCGTCACGCTGCTCGCGCTCTACCGGCCGATCGGGCGGATTGCGGCGCTCGGCTTGGGGCTCGCCGCGGTCGCGACGGCTACGCTGGGAGCGGTGATCGTCGCGACCGCGACGCACTTCGACGCCGCGCGCGCACTCTCGTACGACCACGCGACGCCGCTGCTCGGCGCGCTCGGCGCCGGGCTCGGGCCGGCGCTCGTCATCACGCTGTACGACTATTACGGCTACGGCCAGTCGTGCACGGTCAGCGACGAAGTGCACGCGCCCGCGCGTACGCTGCCGCGCTCGGTGGTGCTCTCGATCGCGATCGTCGGCGCGCTCTACGTCGCGCTGCAGCTCGGCGTGCTCGGCGTCGTGCCGTGGCAGCAGCTGGTGGCCGCCACGCCGGGCGGCACGCCGCCCGACGCATCGAGCTTCGTCGCGTCGCTCGCCGTCGAGCGCACGTGGGGTGTGTGGGCGGCGCGCATCGTCACGCTCGCGATCCTGGTCACCGCGTTCGCCTCGACCTTCGGCAACCTGCTCGGCTACTCGCGCATTCCCTACGCGGCCGCCGCGGACGGCGTCTTCCTGGCGCCGTTCGCGCGTTTGCACGCGCAGAGCCGTTTCCCGCACGTCGCCTTGCTGACGATCGGGCTGTTGGCGCTGCCCTGCTGCTTTCTCTCGCTGGGCGACGTCATCAATGCGCTGACGACGGGCCTGGTCATCATCCAGAGCCTGGCGCAGATCGCGGCGCTCGTTGCGTTGCGCGGGCGCAAGGTGCGCGCACCCTACCGGATGGCGCTCTATCCGCTGCCGGCGCTGCTCGCGACCGCCGGTTGGATCTACATCTTCTGCTCCGCGGGCACGGGCGCCATCGCCTTCGGTTTGCTCTCGCTCGCGGTCGGGCTGGCCGTCTTCGTGTGGCGCGCCAAGCTGGCCGCGCAGTGGCCGTTCGCGGCGCGCGGCGCGGCGGGGCTGCTGCTTGCGCTCGGCGCCGCGCTGCTTTGCGCGACCCCGGCCGGCGCGGCGAATTGGGGGGCGAGCGCGCTCGTCGAGCAAGATGGAAACACACTGTTGACGGTCGACGGCAAGCCGTTCTTCATGTACGGCGCAGCCTTCTTCTACGAGCGCCTGCCGCGCTCGATCTGGCGCCGCTCGATGCTCGGCCTGCGCGAGCTCGGCATCAACACGCTCGACCTCTACGTTCCCTGGAACTGGCACGAGCTTGGCGACGGCGACTTCGACTTCGACGGGCACACCAGCCCGCGGCGCGATCTGCACGAGGTCCAGCAGCTGGCGCGCGAGCTCGGCTTCAAGATCCTGTTGCGGCCGGGGCCCGTGATCCGCAACGAGTGGCGCAACGGCGGATATCCGGCCTGGCTTCTGCAGCGGCCCGAATACGGCATGCCGCTTCACGATCTGCTCGAAGGGCGCTATCCGCCGACCGCGACGTTGCAAAACGCGCACTCCGACGACGCCGCCGCCGAATGGATGCGCAACGCGACCCACCTGACGTATGCGAAGCGCTGGCTCGAGCGCGTGCTGCACGAGTTCGAATCGGTCGCCGACTTGGTGATCGCGGTTCAACTCGACGACGATCAAGGCGCCTATCTCGACAATCAGACGTGGCCGGCGCCGCATTTGACGGCCTACGTGCAGTGGCTCGCGAGCGTCGTGCACGGCGTGACGGGACCGGCCGAGCCGGTCTTCATTAACACGTACCAGATGAAGGTCACGGCCTCGGCGCCGGTTTGGGCGATGGGCAACTGGTACCAGAGCGACGCGTACGCGATCGGCGAACACGATCGCGCCGAGCTCGCCTTTTCGACGGGTCTGCTCGGCACGCGCCCGCATCAACCGGTCGCGCTGAGCGAATTCCAAGCGGGCTGGCTCGAAGATCCCGGCGACATCCGGCCGCGTCCCGCCGATCCCGCGAACACCGCGCTCGCGCTCGGCACGCTGGTCGGCGCGGGCGCGCGCGGCGTCGTCAACTTTCCGGCGCAGGACAGCATGGCCCCAAGCGGCATGGAAGCGCCGTTCAGCAACGCTTTTTACGCCTGGGACGCCGCGCTGCGGCTCGACACGCAACCGGCCGCGCGGGCCGAGCCGACGCGCCGTTTCGGCCGCTTCATCGCGGCCTACGGCCCACAGCTGGCCGCCGCCGCGGTAGTCCCCGACGCCGCGATCGCCTACGCGACCAGCGCCTTCGATTCGAGCGCGCTCAGCAACCGAACCGTCGCGGAGATCGCCGCGCGCACGATCGACGCGCAAACGGCCTGCCGCCGCAACGGACTGGTCTGTTCGCTCGTCGACCTGCGGTACGCCGACGATGCGGAGCTGGCGCGCATTCCGCTGCTCGTCGTTCCGCTGCCCGCGCAAATGCTGGAGCCGCTTGCGAGCGTTCGCGCGAAGCTGGACCGCTATCGCGCCGGCGGGCACCCGCTCGTCGCGCTCGGACGCTGGACGTGGGGCGGTCCGGTGCTCGGCGCAAACGAGCTCGACGGGACGCTGGTCGCGCGCGCGCTGACCGCAGCGCACCGTAAGCGCAGCGTCGACGGCTTGCCCGGTGCCGTGTTCGCGCACCTCGACTCGCCGCTGCTCGACGGCTTTCTTTCGTTCGAGAATTACGCCGACGCCACTCTGCACAGCGGCCCCGTCCGCATTCGTGTCGCACAGAACGCGCCGCTCGACCTCGCGCCGCTGAACGTGCCGGGACGCAGCACGCTGCTGGCCGCGATCGGCATTCGTCTGCACCTGTTGGATGCCGCGTTCTTGGCGACCGACCGGATCCTCGCCACGGACTGCCCGCTGCGCCTCGTTGCTCCGGCAGCCGACGCGCCGCCGCGGCTGCTGGTCGCGATCGAGTCCGATCACGGTCCCTGTTTCGTCGATACCAAGATCTTGAACGAGCGCGGACGCGTGGACGTGCCTGCCGGCGCGAACCTGCTCTCGCTCGAGGCCGGCGGCGAGGTCGAACCGCTCGCCGCCAACGTGCTGCCCACGCCGCAGCCGCCGTCCTTGGCGGTCAGCCTGCCCGTGCGGCGCGACGCGGCGCTGCCGGAGATTCCACCCGAGCCCGTCCCGCCGGGGCGCGCGCTCGCCTATCGCAGCGACGTCTACGAGGAAGGCACACCGGCGGTCGTCCTGGAGAACAGCTTGGTGCGCATCGTGGTCGCGCCGCAAGCCGGCGCGCGCGCCTTCGTCTTCGAAGACAACGCGACCCGGCGCAGCGCCTTCACGAGCGTAGGCGCGCTGCGCGACGACGTCGCGATCGAACCGCCGCTCTCCACGACCGACCGCATCGCGGCCTACACCCATCAATTTCCGGCCGGCACCTTCAACCGGCCGTACGCGGTCACGATCCTCTCGAGCGGTGCGCGCGCCGCCGTCAAGCTCGTCTACGACGCGCCCGACGTCGTGCCGCGCGGCGCACGCTTCGTGAAGACGCTGAGCCTGCTGCCCGACGCGCGCACGCTCGCCGTCGACGAGACGGTCTCGTTCGCCGGCGGGGCGACCGCGCGCACGCAGCGCGCGGTCTCGGTCGAGTCGCTGGCGGTCGGTGCGAGCACCACGATGGTAACCGAGTCGGTGCTCGCGCCCGATCCCGCGCCGTTCGCGGGCCTAGGGAGCGTGCCGCTCGCAGCGAGCAGCAACGCCTTCGGCTTCGCCGACGCCGCGACGCACGAGCTCGTCACCGTCGCCTGGCGCGCGGGCGACGTCGAGCAGGCCTCGCTCTTGGAACAGCGCTGGTCCCTCGTCGCGCGGCTGACCCTCGCGCCGGGACGCACGGCACACCTCCAGTTCGGTTACACGTCGGCGCAATCCGGTGCCGAGGCCCAGACGCTGCTGCAGCGCGCGGCCGCCGCGGCACAAGGGCCGGACGCACCCCCCGCGAAAAGCGCCTCAACCGCGGGGAAGTGGCGGAACGGTCTACGCGATCGCCTCAAAAGCGATTGAGCCTCAGGCTCTTGTGGGTTCGAATCCCACCTTCCCCACCAGCCACGCACCGGCAGCCGGTCGCCCAAGCTAAAAGATTTGCAATCGCAGTGATTTTTGATGCCGGACCGTTACGCGGCGAAGTGCGCGCGGCGGGCGACAAGTCCATCTCGCACCGCGCGCTCATGTTGGCGGCACTCGCGCCCGGCGTATCGATCGTCGAGCAGCCCAACCGCGGTGCCGACGTGCTGGCGACGCGCGCTGCGGTCGAAGCGCTCGGAGCGCTCGTCGAAGAGCGTCAGGGCGCTTTCGTCGTGCACGGCGGAACGCTGCGCTCTCCCGCGGCCACGATCGACGCGCGCAACTCGGGAACGACGACCCGGCTGCTGATGGGACTCTGCGCGGGCCGAGGACTGACCGTGCGCTTCGACGGCGACGCGTCGTTACGGCGCCGTCCGATGGAACGCGTCGCGCGTCCCTTGCGCGCCATGGGTGCCGAGGTGACGACCACCGGCGGCCGTCTGCCCGCGACCGTGCGCGGCATCCTCGACCCGCCAGGGGGCGAGTTTGCGCTGGAGATCGCCTCGGCGCAAGTGAAATCGGCGATCCTGCTGGCAAATCTCGACGCGAGCCGGACCGTTCGGATCACGGGCGACCGCTACTCGCGCGATCATACGGAGCGTATGTTGCGCCGCTTCGGGCGCAGCATCGTCTTCGACGGACGGACGATCGAGCTCGAGCCCGGCACGCTCTTGCCGCAGACGATTCGCGTCCCCGCCGACCTCTCGGGTGCGGCTTTCTTTCTTGCCGCCGCCGCGATCACCCCCGGCAGCGACGTCGTATTACGCGAGGTCGGGTTCAATCCCACGCGCAGCGGCGTGGTCGACGCATTGCGCGCGATGGGTGCCGACATCACGGTCGAGAATCAGCGCGACCTCGACGGCGAACCGATCGCGGACGTGCGCGTTCGCTACCGGCCGCTGGTCGCGACGACGCTCGACGGCGAACTGGTCGTGCGCGCGATCGACGAGGTGACGATCCTTGCCGTTGCCGCTGCGCACGCGACCGGGACGACCCTCATCCGAGACGCCGCCGACCTGCGCGGGAAAGAATCCGACCGGCTCACCACGATCACCGAGACGCTGCGCGCCTGCGGGGTCGCCGTGGTCGAGCGCTCGGACGGGCTCGACATCACCGGCGGCGGCGCGCACAAACCCGAGCGAACGCTGCGCACCTATGAAGACCATCGAATCGCGATGGCGATCGCGGCGCTCGCCGCGCCGACCGGAGCGCATGCCATCGACGATGGCGACTGCATCGCCGTCAGCTTCCCGGACTTCGTGCCGCTGTGGCGCGCCGTCCAACACCTCAACTAGCGCCGTCGGCAAGCCGTTAGAAATTCGCGAACAGCGAGCCGACGAAACGCGCCGCGACGTTGACCGCGTCCGCGGTATTGCGCAGGCGCTCGCGGGCACGCTCGATTTCCAGGAGCGCGACCCGAGCCCGGTCGAGCAAATCGGGAAAGGTGCCGACGGCATACTGAGCTTGGTCCAGCTTGCGCTGCGTCTCGTCGATCACGGCGATGATCGGAAGCGTCTTGAACTCGTCGAAGCGCGCCGAAAGCCGCTTGGCGGGGCCGACGACCGCGACTACGCCCGCCACGCAAAACGCCAGCGCGAGCACCACGCCCGCGAGAATGATCGAGACGCCCGCATGCGGACCGAGGGTCACGCTGCGGCTTCGCTTCCCTTCGTGCTCTTCGTCTCGCTCTTGCCCGACTCGCTCGGTTTCGACGAGGCTGCTTCACCCGTTGATTTGGAAGACTCGCCGTCGGAAGAGGGCTTGGCCGAGCCGGAGTCGGCCGAGGGTTTCGAGGATGTCGGATCGACCCGCGGCTTACGCGAGTCGGTTACGTAGAAGCCCGAGCCCTTGAAGACGATGCCGGCGGGGCGGAAGACGCGTTTGAGCGCGGCGCCGCACTTCGCGCACGGATCGCTCGCGGTCTCTTTGAAACCATGGCGAATATCGGTCACGGTTCCACACTGCGTGCATTCGTACTCGTAGATCGGCACTCTCATCCCCCAGGTCGTAAAAAGGCTAGGCCTAGGCGCCAGTATACGCGCCTTTAGCACTTGGCGTCAACGAGTGCTAGCCGCGGCCCCGCTTAGAAATCTGCGAGCAGCTCGTCGTCGGTCCTTCCGGTGAACTCGACCAGCCCCTTGAAGTGGACGAGCGAATCGACGAGCGCGTTCTCGAGCTTCCGCCGGGCCGTCATGCGATCGATCAGCGCGCCGAGCGCCCCGCCGTACGAGGGGTAGTCGACCCGGACGACGAGCTTCGAGCGCATGCTCTTGCGCTCGATGCGAAAGTCGATCCGGCGTCGGATCGAATAGGCGCCGACGAGCGAAACCACGTGGCCCTCGAGAAACTGATCGACCTCGTACAGCTCCTCTTCGGCGCCCGGGATGGCGCCGCGCAGCACGACCTCGCTGCCGAGCGTCAGCGGACCCGTGTCGATGCGGCGCGCGCTGTGCAAGAACGACAGCCAGACCGGCCACTTCTCGACCTCGCACACCAGGGCGAAGGCAGCCTCCGCCGAGCTTGTTAGGTCTTGACTTCCCAAAAGCGCGTTCGCCGAGGGACGTTCGACCGGACGGTGCATCACGACCATGCTCGCATGTTCGACCCCAATGCCCTACGCCCCCTGTCGCAAACGCTATCTGTGGTATGCGGCCAACTAACCGGGCACAACCTGTGGGGAAGCTTGTGGACAGCATGTCGACAAGCGGTTCAGGTCTGTGGTCAAGCGGCTCAGGCGGCAGCGGCCAGGCTCGGGGCCAGGAGCTCCTTGAGGCGCGCCCGGGCGCGCCACAGACGCGAGCGGACGGTGCCGATCGAGATCCCGGTCAGGGCGGCGATCTCTTCGTACGAAAGATCCTCGACCTCGCGCATGGCCACGACCGTCCGGAACGCCTCGGGTAACGCGTTGATCGCCTGTGAGAACTCCTCGCGGGCCAGCGTGTTGTAGCAGGCCAGGTATGGATCGTCGCTCGGCTCGCGCAGGCTGTTCACCTCGCTGAGCGCGCTCTGGAGGCGCGCGAGCCGCACGTCGGCGCGTTTGCGCTTCTTGTTGTGGTCGAAGAACACATTGATCGTGATGCGGTAGAGCCACGTATAGAACGACGACTGTCCACGGAAGCGGCTCAGATTACGGAAGATGCGCAGGAAGACTTCCTGCAGCAGATCCTCGACGTCGCTCGGCGGTGCGTTGAGCTGGGTGAGGACGCGTCGCACGAGCGGGTCGTACGAGCGTACCAACTCGTCGAACGCATCGCCGCGGCCGGCGCGAAAGGCCTCGATCAAGCGCAGGTCGCGCGCCGCTCGCTCGAGCTGCTCGGGGTTGGCGTTGCGGCGGGTACTGGCGGCGGCAGACATCCTTCAGCTCTCCTGTGACGAACGCTATGCGTGCCGTCAGGATAGTTGAGGGTTGCCTTGCGATACTGTGAGGCCGGCTACGGTCGGCCGCCGGCGATCTTTCCCTCCCCAACCCCTCGCGCGAAGGCGACCAGCGCCCCGATCCCGTGGGCGAGCGCGGCTTCGTCGACCTTGAACTGCGGGCTGTGGCCGGGGTGGATCGATCCGAACTGCTCGTTGCGAATGCCCAGGCGCACCAGCACGCCCGGCACGCGCTGAGCGAAGTAGGCAAAATCTTCCCCGCCCATCGTCGGGGCGGGCGAAGCCAGCGCCGAGAGCGCCGTCTTTTCCAGGTAGGCGCGATAGGTCTCGACCAGCGCCGGATCGTTGACGACCGCCGGGTACCCGAACCCCACGTCGATCTTGGCCGTCGCCCCGTAGGCTGCGGCGACCCCCTCGCAGATCCGGCGCGCCTTGGGTTCGAGGCTCGCCCGCACGGCCTCGTCCTGCGAACGGAACGTCCCGGTCATCACGACCTGGTCCGCGATGATGTTATTGCGGTAGCCGCCCTCGATCGTCCCGATCGTGACGACCACGGTTTTGAGCGGGTCGGTCTCGCGGGCGGCGATGTTCTGCAAGGCCAGCACGGTCGCGGCGGCCGCGGGGATCGCGTCGACCGAGGTGTGCGGCGACGCCCCGTGGCCGCCTTTGCCCTCGATCGTGATCCGAAACTCGTCGGCCGCGGCGTTGCAGACGCCGGGGATGATGCCGAGCGCGCCCGTCGGCAGCCGGTGGTCGACGTGCAGCATCACGACGGCGTCGATGCGTGGATCGTCCATCGCGCCGGCCTCGATCATCGGCAACGCGCCACCCGGACCTTCTTCCGCAGGCTGGAAGAGCAGCACGACGCTCCCCGCCAGCTCGTCGCGGGCGGTGACGAGCGTACGCGCCGCGCCGAGCAACATCGCGGTGTGGGCATCGTGACCGCAGGCGTGCATCTTGCCCGCGACCTCGGAGGCGAAGGGCTCGCCCGAACGCTCGGTGAGCGGCAGCGCGTCCATGTCCGCGCGCAGGCCCGCGACCTTCCCGAGCCGGGCCCCTCGAATCACGCCGACGACCCCGGTCTTGGCGACCCGGCGGTGCTCGATGCCGAGCGTGTCCAGCTCGCGCTCGACCAGCGCTGCGGTCCGTTCTTCTTCGAAGCCAAGCTCGGGAAAACGGTGTATCTCGCGCCGCAGCGCGATCGCACGCTCGGCGACGTCAACTGGAATCGTCATCGTCATGCCGCACCCTTCTCACAAAGTGCGGCGAGACTTGCGAAAAGGGCCCGCCTCTGACGGCGGGCCCTCTCCTCGCGGCGGACGACTCGTGCCGGGCGACGCGAGGTCGCCTGACGCTAAGGGCTCGTCAGGAAATAACGTTGACAAACACGGCTAATCGCGGTATGCTTCGTATGCGTGGAGAACGAAGTTCCGCTACAGGCAAGATACGAGTTGCTGTTCCAGCATTTGGATGAACGTCAGCGACGTCTCGTCGCCGCCGCAGATGCCGAACAACTTGGCCGAGGTGGTGTCTCGATCGTCGCTCGTACGTCGGGTCTCTCGCGGCCGACCATTCACAAGGGATTGCGAGAGCTGCGTGAAGAGCCGCTGGCACCGGGACGAACCCGGCGCGAAGGCGGCGGGCGTAAAGGCGTCGAGGAGGCCGCGCCGGCTGTACTCGAGCGTCTTGAAGAACTCATCGACCCGGTGACGCGAGGCGATCCCATGTCGCCGCTGCGCTGGACGGCCAAGAGCACCCGTCATCTTGCTGCGGCGCTCAGCCGTAGCGGTCACGCCGTGAGTCACGAGACCGTCGCGCAGCTCTTGAAGGTCCTGGGCTACAGTCTTCAGGGAACCATGAAGACTTTGGAGGGCCAGCAGCACCCCGATCGCAACGCTCAATTCGAGTACATCAATGGGTTGACACAGCGCTTTCTTCGCAAGGGTTGGCCTGTGATCTCGGTCGATACGAAGAAGAAGGAACTCATCGGAAAGTACCGTCAGACGGGGCGCGAATGGCAGCGACACGGGGAACCCGAGGCCGTCCTCGTGCACGACTTCATCGATCCCAAGGTCGGGAAGGCCATACCGTACGGTATCTACGACGTCGGGCAAGACGTTGGCTGGGTCAACGTCGGAGTCGATCACGACACGGCGAGTTTTGCTGTCGAGAGCATTCGCCGCTGGTGGCGCGCGATGGGGGAACCGCTGTATCCCAAGAGTCGGCAGTTGCTGATCTGCGCCGACGCCGGTGGAAGCAACAGCTATCGGTCGCGGCTCTGGAAAGTCGAATTGCAGCGACTCGCGAGCGAGCGGGGACTCGAGATAACGGCGTGTCACTTGCCGCCGGGTACGAGCAAGTGGAACAAGATTGAGCATCGTTTATTTTCGCACATCACGATGAACTGGCGCAGCCGTCCCCTGATCAGTCACGACGTGGTTGTGAATCTGATCGGCGCGACGAAGACGAGGTCTGGCCTTGCGGTCAAGGCGCGGCTCGACAAGCGCAAGTACCCGCTCGGTACCGTCGTTCCGGACGAGACGATGGACGCGCTGCATCTCAAGCGGCATGAGTTCCACGGTGAGTGGAACTATACGCTCACTCCTGAAAGACTGTAAAGGTTATTTCCTGACGAGCCCTAACTCCGGTAACGCAGGAACGCGGGGACTTCGATGTCGTCCATGTTGACGGGGGCGACCTTCTCGAACTCGCCGTTCGCGAAGGCCGTGCCGGCCGCCGCGCTCGTCTGGCGGTGGCCGCCGAAGCCGGCCGCCAGGACCGTAATGCGCACCTTCGATTGCATCGACGGATCGATCGATGCGCCGAAGATGATCTGGGCGTCGGGGTCGACGGCGCGCGAGATCATCTCGGCGGCCTCGTTGACCTCGAACATCGACAGATCGGGGCCGCCGCAGACGTTGAAGATCACGCCGCGCGCGCCTTCGATCGTCGTCTCGAGCAACGGCGACGCGATCGCCTTTTGCGCCGCGTCGGCGGCGCGGTGCTCGCCGCTTCCCTCGCCGATTCCCATCATCGCGCTGCCGGCGTCGGTCATGATCGTCTTGACGTCGGCGAAGTCCAGATTGATGAGACCAGGCATCGTGATGAGATCCGAGATCCCTTGGATGCCCTGGCGCAAGATCTCGTCGGCGTAGGCGAAGGCTTCGTTGAGCGGCGTCTTCTTCTCGATGATCTGCAGGATGCGCTCGTTGGGGATCGTGATCAGCGTGTCGACCTTGGCCTCGAGATCGGCCACGCCGCGTTCGGCGATCATCATGCGCTTGCGGCCTTCGAACGAGAACGGTTTGGTGATGACGGCGATCGTCAGCGCACCCGACTCGCGCGCGAGCTCGGCGATGATCGGCGCCGCACCCGTTCCCGTGCCGCCGCCCATGCCGGCCGTGATGAAGACGAGATCGGCGCCGTCGAGGACCATCGCGAGGTCTTCGCGCGACTCTTCGGCCGCCTCGCGTCCGACCTCGGCATTCGAACCGGCTCCCAGGCCCCGCGTCTTCCCGCCGCCGATGTGAATCGTGTTGCTCGTGCGGCAATTGCGCAGGGCCTGCACGTCGGTGTTGACGGCGTAGAACTCAACGTTCGCGAGGCCGGCGTCGATCATGCGGTTGACGGCGTTGCAGCCGCCGCCGCCGATCCCGACCACTTTGATCGCAGCGCAGTGCTCAGGGTTATAACGTTTCGAATCGGCCATCGAATCCTCCGCAAGGAGTGGAAGTTGCTTGAGCTTGGACGAGACGGTGCGGTCGTCGGACACTAGCACTAATCCCAAAGATCCCCGAACCAGGAAGCGATCTTGGTGAACACGCCGCGGCTGCGGCCGTTGCGGAACCAGGGAGCACCGTCACCTTTGGGCCCGAAGAGCACCAGACCCACGGCGGTCGCGTACTCGGGCTGCTTGACGGTGTCGGTCAGACCGCCGATCGCGGTCGGCACGCCGACTCGCGCCGGAATTCCAAAGAAATCTGAGGCGGCCTGCTCGATGCCGTGCAAGTGGGCGCCGCCGCCCGTGAGCACGATCTCTGCAAGCAGCACGTCGCGCGGAATCTTATCGACGATCTGCGCGCGCGCGAGCCGGAATATCTCCAGGAGGCGGGGCGCAACGATCGCCCGGAGCTGCGCGCGCGACACGTTGCGCGTCGAACGGCCGTCGAGCGTCTTGACCGGAAATTCGGCTTCTCCTTTGTGATCGCCGAGCGCGGAGCCGAATTGGCGTTTGATCGTTTCAGCGTCGGCGAACGACGTTTTGAGCCCGAGCGCAATGTCGTTGGTGAGGATGTTGCCACCGACCGGGATCGTCGAGGTGTGAATCGCGCCGCCGCCGGCGTAGACCGCGACGTCGGTCGTGCCGCCGCCGATGTCGAGCAGGACGACGCCGACGTGCTTTTCCTCGGGGAGCAGCGTCGCCGCCGACGAGGCGAGCGGCTCGAAGACGAGCCCCGCCGGTTCCAGACCGGCGCGATGCACGCACTTGAGCACGTTGGTAATGAAGGTGTTGCCGCCGGTGATGAGGTGCGTGTCGACTTCCAGGCGCGAGCCGGACATCCCGATCGGATCGGAGACGCCGTCGTGCCCGTCGACCGTGAACTGGCGCGGGAGCGCGTGAATGATCTGCCGGTCGGCGCCGACGTTGATGAGCTTCGAGGCTTCCACCACGCGTCGCACGTCGGCCCGCACGACCTCGCGGTCCTCGCCGGAGATCGCGACGACGCCCCGGTTGTTCGTGCTCTGCACGTGCTCGCCGGTCACCCCGACGTACACGTGCGAAATGTGCACGCCGGCCATGCGCTCGGCCTTCTCGGTCGCCGCCTCGATGGCGCGGACGGTCTCCTCGAGATCGGTGATGATGCCCTTGCGCAGGCCGGTCGAGGGAGCTTCCCCGACGCCGATGATGTCGAGGCCCTCGGGCGTGCTGGCGGCGACGACCGCGCACGTCTTGGTCGTGCCGATGTCGAGCCCGGCGATGGTGGCGCCCCGCGACGACTTGCTCATCGCGGGAACGGTCCCATCCCTACGGCGAGCAACGGGGCCCAGCGAAGCGACATGGCCCTACATATTGTGGTCGAGACGGTGAGTTCCTTGTATATATTGTGTCGAGAACTTGTGAACAACTTTGGGACGGAGGATCGCGACGGGGGCGTCAGGGGCGCGCACGTCGATGGCCGCCGGCTCGCCGCCTTGGGCCCGCAGCCGGCCTAGAATCGGGTCTACCAAGCGCTGCTTCGCCGGCAGGTCGTCTTCGTCGCCGAAGAGGACGGCGACCCCGTCGGGCAGGGTCGCCTGCAACCCGCCGTACCGGTCGTGGTCGAAACTGCGATAGCCGCTTCCGGGCGCTCCAAGCGTGCGTTCGTCCGCCTGGAGCCGGCGCAGTTCGCCATTCTGCAAGAACGCGCCGGCCGCCAGGCGTGCCGGCGTGCGAACGTCGTAGAAACGCTGCGGGGCGCCCGCGCAGTCGAGCGCGAGCACCCGCAGCGGCGCGTCGACCGTCGCGCTCGCGCCGCCGGCGAAGCGCGCGCACGCCTCCGGCTCGCGCTCGACGACGTCGATGCGCACGTGCCCCGGCAGCGTGCGATGGATGCGCGCGCTCAACACGTACGGGATCGCTTCGATGCGCCGTTCCGCGGCCCGCGTGTCGAGTAGCCACACGTTCACGTTGGGATCGATCGCTGCGCGGGCGACGACCTGCGCGCGGTCGACGCGTTCGAGTTCGCTGACCGTAAGCGATTGCATGCGAAAGGCGGGCAAGGTCGCAAGCGTCCAACTCAGCCACGCGCCGAGCGCGGCTACGGCCGCGAGTACGATCCAATAGACGCGGATCCGGGCCGCGAGCGATGGCCGCGAACGCCGCCGCAGCGCGACCGAACGGCTGGATTTCACGAGCGCCCGTACACTAGGCGACGGTCTCGGCGCCCGGCGCCAACACGAAGCGTTCGATCGCTTCGGCGACGCCGTCGTGCTCGACGTCGCCCACGACGGCGTCGGCCTCGGCTTTGAGCTCGGGCGGAGCGGAGCCCATCGCGACCGCGAATCCCACGGCGCGCAGGAAGGGCAAATCGTTATACGAGTCGCCGATCCCCATCACGCGCGCCAGCGGTATTCCCAACTGCTCCGCGACCAGCTTCAGCGCGACGCCTTTGTCAACGCGCGGGTCGAGCATCTCGACGAACTCCGGATTGGAGCGCGTCACGTACGCGTCGCCGCCGCAGACCTCGCGCATCAGCGCCTCGCAGTGCGGCGTCAGCGAGGGCTCGGTGACGATGTTGACCTTGGTGCAATCGGCGCCGGCGAACGCTTCGGGCAGCGAGGGCACGACGACCGGCTCGACACCGGTGATCCGGCCGTACAGCTCGGCGTACTTGTTCCGCTGTTCGACGTAAAACCGGTCGCCGCGATAGAACTGCACGTGGTATCCGTGCGCTTTGGCGGCCGCGTAGATGCGCAGCGCGACCGCGTTCTTGAGCGGGACCTCGCGTTCGAAACGGCCCGTTCGCGCATCGGCCGTCACCGCGCCTTGATAGCAGATGATCGGGCCGTCGATGCCGAGCAACTTGGCGAACGGTGCGGCGCCGACGTACATGCGCCCAGTCACGATCGTGGCTCGCACGCCCAGCGCCGTTGCGCGGGCGACGCTCTCGACGACGACTTGCGAGACGGGATGCGTGGGCTCGACGAGCGTGCCGTCGAGGTCGATTGCGAGCAGCAGCGGGCGTCGTTGGGGCGCCATCGCGGATTAGTGCGGCACCGAGGGCGCGATGGCCTTTCGTTTCACTTGCGCAGGTCGGCGGTGCGCGCGTGCGCAGGCAGGCCTTCGAAGCGGGCCAAGGCGGCAAGCAGCGCCGCGTCGTGCTGCATGCGCGCCCGGCTGTTCTCGACCAGCGACATCGTGCGGAAGAAGTCCGCCGTGCGCAGGCCCGACGAGAAACGGCTCGCCCCCGCGGTCGGCAGCACGTGGTTGCTGCCCGCAATGTAGTCGCCCGCCGCGACCGGCGTGTCGGCGCCGATGAAGAGCGCACCCGCGCGCGTGATGCGCGGCACGAGCGCCCACGGCTCGCGCGTTTGGATCGAGAGATGCTCGGGTGCGAAACGCTCGATCACCTGGAGGATCTCGGCCTCGCCCTCGGCGTGGATGAGATAGGCTCGCTCGGCCAGCACGCGCTCGACGATCTCGCTGCGCCCGCACTCGGTCGAGAACGAGCCCGCCAAGAGGGCCGCAACGCGCTCGAGCACGGCGCGATCGGTCGAGACGGCGGCGACGCGCGCCAACGGGTCGTGCTCGGCCTGCGCGACCAGCTCGCCGGCGACGAACTCGGGCTTCGCATCCGCATCGGCGACGACGAGCACTTCGGAGGGTCCGGCCAGCCCGTCGATCCCGCAGATGCCGAAGACTTGACGCTTGGCTTCGGTCACCCACACGTTGCCGGGGCCGACGATCTTGTCGACTTTGGAGATCGTCGCGGTGCCGTACGCGAGCGCGGCGATTGCTTGCGCGCCGCCGGCGGCGTAGAGCTCGTCGACGCCGCACAAACTGCAGGCGTACAGGATCGCCGGATCGATCGAGCCGTCGCGGCGCGGCGGCGTGACCACTGCGACCCGCTTGACGCCGGCGATCTTGGCGGGCACGACGGTCATGATCACCGACGAGGGCAACGTCGCGGTGCCGCCGGGGACGTACGCGCCGATCGCCCCGAAGGGCCGCACGAGAAAGGCGGTCACCGTTCCGTCGGCGTCGCGCTGCTGCGCGTCGGGCACGAGTTGGCGCTCGTGAAAGCGCGCGACCCGCTCGCGCGCGAGCCGCAAACCTGCGGCGATCTCGGCGGGAACGAGCCCCGCCGCTTCTTCCGGCGCGGGTAGCGCGA
Source organism: Vulcanimicrobiaceae bacterium (assembly GCA_052267165.1). Taxonomy (GTDB): domain Bacteria; phylum Vulcanimicrobiota; class Vulcanimicrobiia; order Vulcanimicrobiales; family Vulcanimicrobiaceae; genus CAWICD01. The sequence goes on from JBKQHO010000022.1 coordinate 277,877, forward strand.
CCCGCAGCGTAGCGGGCGAGGCGTCCGGAAAATCGAAGCGGCGCGTGTACTCGGCCAGCGCCTCGTCGCCGCGCGCCCGAACGTCGGCCAGGATCGCGGCGACCGTTGCGCGGACCGCCTGGGGCGGATCCCAACCCCCGCTGTAGAGCTCCGCGAGCGCAGCCTCGTCGCGCGCTTCGACGATCGTGAGCCGTCCGCTCACTGCTGATTAGCCAGGAAGCCCCGGCGTTCGGGCCGGGGAGGAATGGCGTCGTGGCGACCTTGATTGCGCTTAGACATATAGGCTATACCCCTAGGAGTGATCGTAACGGTGCAGTTGCAGTTGCTTCCGACCGCGGAGGATGCTGCAAAACTCGAAGCCGCGATGCGGCGCTTTAACGAGGCGGCGGATTGGCTTGCGGGCGAGCGTTCGCGATGCGCTCGGCCAACAAGATAGTCTCGGGTTAAGCATGTTGCATAATCTTCAGGGACAAGCCTGGTCCTTTAGCAGGGTGCGGGGGTTTTTCCGCACCCTGTTAGATTAGATTAGTTAGGGCGAGGTCGTTGACTGCAGCACCTCGGTCGCCGCGCGAGCCAACGGATCGAGCCGCGAGAGGAGCGAGATGATCGCCGCGTACTTGGCGCGGAAGCGGACGGGGTTGACGACGAAACGGGCGGTCGAGCTTGCGATCTCGTTGACCACGACCAGATCGTGCTCGCGCAGCGTGTTGCCGGTCGCGACCAAGTCGACGATCAAGTCCGCCAAGCCGACCAGCGGGCTGAGCTCGACGGAACCGTGTAGCTTGATGATCTGCACCGGCACGTCGCGCTCGGCGAAGAACGCTTCGGCGCTCTTGTCGAACTTGGTCGCGACGCGCAGGAAGGTCGGCAGCTGGGCGCCTTCGTGATAGCGGTCGCCGCGCCGCGCCGCGACCACCAGCCGGCAGGCGCCGAAGCCCAGGTCGGCCAGCTCGCAGACGTGACGCTCGGTCTCCCAGAGTACGTCGGCGCCGACGATTCCGCAGTCGGCCGCGCCGAACTCGACGTAGGCCGGCACGTCGGTCGGGCGCAGGAAGAGCACGTTCGAGCCGTCGGGCGTCGTCACCGTCAGCTTGCGTCCGGGATCGTCGGGCAATTCGATTCCGGCCGCGCGCAAGCGCGCCGCCGAGTCGTCGTAGAGCGCCCCCTTGGGGATGGCGATCGTGAGCGGCTGGCGCGGCCCGGCGTTCACCAGGTCACCTCCCATTCATGCACGTCGCCGTTGCGCGCCATCACGACCCGCGGAATGCGGTAGCGGCGCGCTTCGTCCAACAGTTCGTTCTCGTCGAGATGATCGAAGTCGATGCGCACGATCTTGCCAGCGGCCCGTTCGCGCGCCGCGACCACGTCGGAGCCGCTCACGAGCACGTCGACGGCCGGCGCCGCGCCGAAGCGCGCGCTGTGCCGCCGTTCGAGCGCGATCAGCACGCGCTCGATCGCGAGCGACCAGCCGACGGCCCCCATGTTGAAGCCGAAACGCGGGAGCAGCGAGTCGTAGCGTCCTCCGCCGCACAGCGCGAAGCCGACCTCGCTCGCGAAGCCTTCGAAGATGAAGCCGGTGTAATACGTGATGTCGCGCAGCAGCGAGAAGTCGACGTTGATGCGGTCGGCGTAACCGAGCTCGGTCGCGCGCGCGAGCAGCCGCCGCAAACGCTCGAGCCCGGCTATTCCGGCGTCGGTGTGACAGAGGCGTTGCGCCGCTTCGAGGACCTCTTCGCGCCCGCGCATCAGCGTCAGCCGCACGACCGCTTCGACATCGGCGTCCGAGCCGGTGCCGGCCAGCCGTTGGCGCAGCGAGACGATGTTGCGGCCCGAGATCAACTGCTCGCAATGTTCCAGCCCGGCTTGATCGAGTTCGAGGCCGGCGAGCACCCCGGCGACGATCGCGGCGTGATTGACGTCGAAGAGCGCGTCGTGTAAACCGAGCGCGTCGAGCGCCTCGACCGCGGTGAACAGGCTCTCCGCGTCGGCGTCGAGACTCTCGGGACCGATCAGCTCGAGCCCGGCTTGCGTGAACTCGCGCAAGCGGCCTTCCTGCGGCTCCTCGTAGCGATACGCCGACTGCACGTACGACAGTCGCAACGGCAAGGGAGCCTCGCGCATGCGGGTCGAGACCAGCCGCGCGACCGGCGTCGTGAGCTCGGGACGCAGCGCCAGCTGCGTGCCGTTGCGGTCGTTGAAGCGAAACGTCTTCTCGGCGATCCCGGCGCCCAAGCCCGCCTCGACCGCGTCGAAGCGTTCGAACGTCGGCGTCTGCACTTCTTGATAGGCCCAGCGCTCGAAGACGCCGCGCAGGACGTTCTCGACCGCGCGCTTGCGGCGCAGCTCCGCGGGCAGCCAATCGCGCGTCCCGGCCGGAAGCCTCACAGCGCGGCCTCCCACACGCGGGACTCGCCGAAGATCGCCGCCAGTTCGTTCTTCACGTAGAAGCTGTTCGCGATCCCGCGCGGCATTCGCTCCGAGGTCTCCCCGACGTGCAGTACGATCGGAACGGTCCCCGGCGACTCGTCGAGGAGCCGCGCCAGCGCGTCGATCTCGCGCCGGCTGGTCGCGCTGACGTGCCAGCCTTTCGGGGCCGTGGGAAGCTCGAGCCGTTCGAAGGCCTTGACCTCGTTGACCGTCACCGACAGCTCGACCGGCGCTTCGTCGCCGGGCGGCGCGCCGCGCCGCTCGCGAAAGCGCACGCGGCCTTTGAGCGTGACGATCGCGTCCGGCACGAAGGCAGCCTGCAGTTGCTGGTACGTCTTGGGGAAGACGATGCACTCGACGCTGCCCGTCATGTCCTCGAGCGTCGCGATCAGCATCTGCTGCTGGGCTTTGGTCAGGGTGCGGCGGACCTCGGTCAGCATCCCCGCTATGCTGACGAACTCGTCGTCCTGGCGCTCGCGCAGATCCTTGATCGCAACCGCGCCGCCGCGCGCCAGCGCTTCGGCGATGTCGGCCAGCGGATGGCCTGACACGAAGATGCCCAGCGTCTCCTTCTCCCAGCCGAGCTGCTCGAGCATGGGCGGCGCGGGCAACAGCCGCAGCTGCGGGGCGAACTCCTCGCTTACCTCCGCTCCGTTCCCGAAGAGCGAGAACTGTCCCGACTGCCGGTCGCGCGCGGCACGGGCCGCCAATTCCAGTGCACCGTCGAGCGCGTCGAGCAGCTGCGCGCGGTTGCCGGGCAGCGTGTCGAACGCGCCGCACTTGATCAGCGCTTCGAAGACTTTGCGGTTGAGATACTTGAGGTCGACGCGCTTGGTGAAATCGAAGAGGTCGGCGAACGGGCCGCCGGCCGCGCGCGCCTCGATGATCGCCCGAACCGCGCCCTCGCCCGCGCCCTTGATCGCGGCCAAGCCGAAGCGGATCGCCTCGCCCACGACGGTGAAGTCGACGCGCGACGCGTTGACGTCGGGCGGCAGCACCACGATGCCGACGTTCTTGGCCTCATCGATGTACTCGACGAGCTTGTCGGTCTTGTCCTTGACCGACGTCATCAGCGCCGCCAGATACGCACGCGGATGATTGGCCTTCAAGTACGCGGTCTGATACGAGATCCAGCCGTACGCGACCGCGTGGCTCTTGTTGAAGCCGTACCCCGCGAACGGCTCGACGAACTGGAAGATCTCCTCCGCAAGATGTTCGCTGATGCCCTCGGCGGCCGCGCCCTTCACGAACTTCTCGCGATAGATCGGCACTTTATCTTTGAGTTTCTTGCCCATGACCTTGCGCAGCTCGTCGGCTTGCCCCATCGAGAAGCCCGCGATCTGGCGCGCGATCTGCATGACCTGTTCCTGATAGCAATTATGCGTTGCTATCCCGTTCGCGATGAAGTACGGGTGCTTCTGATCCTCCATCTCAATGTCGTAGCACACTTCGCTTCCGATCAACTCGATCTTGTCGATGTTGACCGGGCGAGTATCGCGCAAATACATCGTTTCATAGGCGGACGAATACGCCTCGGCGCAATCCGGAAGACGCCTGATATAAGCCGCATCGTGCCGTCGCTCGGTGAGCGTGAGGCATGCGGACCGACGAAAAGTCTTGCGTGCATCACGGTCGGTGTTCTCGAACGCCTCTCGCAGGGGTTCCATCAAGGCCGCCGTCATCTCGGGCATTGCGTTCTTCGTGAAGCGCTCTTCGACGCGCTTCGTCGGAAGCCACGGATAGCCGACGACGGCGTGGAAGCGTGATTCATCCTGGATGAAGACGGCCGTCTTCCGTTTGTAGTGCGAGATCTTGAGCGAGCCCAGCAGCTCGGCGACTTGATCGATGAGCTGCGGTGACGTCGAGCGAAAATGCTGCCCTGTCTCGGCGCAGGTGCCGTCGCCCTCCCACAGCCCGCGCAGGAGTCCCACTCGTTCTTCCAGCGGGAGGTCGAGCGGCGTGGCTCCGCAGGAGCTTGGCCTGGGCCATGCCTCGAACAGCATCGACTTCGGTTCGGCATAGGAATATTTGAACTTCGAAGAGCCGGAGTTCACGCAGAGTTCCCGCGCCTGGAGGTCGCCGGCCGGCGTTGGAAAGCGATGGTCTTCCGAGCAGCGGATCGTGGCGCCTGACGACAGCGTGATCTCGAGGATTCGTTTCCTTCCGCTCGGCCAGACGCTGGCGACCGCGCCCGGCGCAAGCGTGCCGTCACCGCGATACGACAAGATGCGGTCGCCCACGCCGACCGCTTCGATCGGCCGGCTCGTTCCGTCCGCATAGCCGATCTGCGTCCCGGCCGCTAGGCAGGCGACACCATACGTCGGGGCGAGGATCGGCTCGAGTTTCGGGTGCAGATATTTTGGTTTGGTGCGGCCGTGCTTATTGCTGATGTAGAGCGGGATCCACTCCATCGGACCAGGGCGGTAGAGCGCAACCAGCGCGACGATGTCGTCGAAGGTGTTGGGGCGCAGCTCCGTGCAGACGCGGCGCATGCCGTCGGACTCGAGTTGGAAGACGCCCGTCGTCTCGCCGCGGCCGAGCATCTCGAAGGTGCGCGCGTCGTCGTCCGGGATCGCCGCGAGGTCGAAGGCGGGGTTCTCGATGCGCCTGATCTCGTCGACGGCGTTCTTCATCACCGTGAGGTTGCGCAGCCCGAGGAAGTCCATCTTGAGCAGGCCGATGCGCTCGACCCAACCCATGTCGTACTGGGTGTTGACGTCGTCGTCGCCGAGCTTGATCAGCGGCGTCACGTCGACCAGCGGGTCCTTCGAGATGACGACGCCGGCGGCGTGGGTCGAGGCGTGGCGCGCCAGCCCCTCGATCGACTTGGCGGTGTCGAGCAGCTTCTGCACCGGCGGCAACGCATCGTAGAGCGCCTTCAGCTCGGGAATGCCGGCCAATGCTTGTTCGATCGAAAGGCCGCCCGGCCCCGAGGGGATCAGCTTGGCGACGCGGTCGACGTCGCCGAGCGGAATCGCGAGCGCGCGACCCGCGTCGCGCACGGCGGCCCGGGCGGCCATCGTTCCGAAGGTGACGATCTGGGCGACGTGATCCTGCCCGTACTTCTCGGTCACGTACTTGATGACTTCGTCGCGGCGCTCGACGCAGAAGTCGGTGTCGATGTCGGGCATCGAGATGCGGTCCGGATTGAGGAAGCGCTCGAAGAGCAGATCGTACTTGAGTGGGTCGAGGTCGGTGATCCGCAAGACGTACGAGGCGACCGAGCCGACCGCCGAGCCGCGCCCCGGCCCGACCGGGATGTCGTTGTCGCGCGCGTATTTGATGAAGTCCCAAACGATCAAGAAGTAGGAGGCGAACCCCATCTTGAGGATGACGCTCAGCTCGTAGTCGAGCCGCTCGCGCAACGCGGCGTCGCCGGCCGCGCGTTCGGCGCCGTAGCGCTCGGCTAAGCCCCGTTCGCAGATCCGACGCAGATAGGCCTCGGGCGAGAGCGTCGTCCCCGGCGCGAGCGGAGCGTCGCCGGCCGCTTCGGGCGGCACGGGATAGATCGGGATGTTGAACTGCTTCTCGGGGATCTTGATGTCGATGCGCTTGACGATCTCGAGCGTGTTGTCGCAAGCGTCGGGCACGTCGGCGAACAGCGCCCGCATCTCGTCGGCGCTCTTGACGTAGAACTCGTCCGTCATGAACTTCATGCGGCTCTGGTCGGCGACCGTCTTGCCGGTCCCGATGCAGAGCAGCACGTCGTGCGCGGGCGCGTCGGCGCGCGCCAGATAGTGCGAGTCGTTGGTCGCGACCAGCGGGAGGTCGAGCTCGCGCGCGAGCTTGATCAGCCCATCGTTGACGACCTCTTGCTCGGGGATGCCATGGCGCATGATCTCGACGTAGAAGCGGTCGCCGAAGATGTCGTGAAACGACCTAGCCGCTTTCTTGGCGGACTCGTAGTCGTTCTTGAGCAGCGGCTGCGCGCACAGGCCCGACATGCAGCCGGAAAGGACGATCAGGCCGTCATGGTGCTTGGCCAGCAACTCCATGTCGATCCGCGGCTTGTAATAGTAGCCTTCGAGGAAGCCTTTGGAGATGAGGGCGACCAGATTCCGGTAGCCGACGACGTCCGCGGCCAGCAGCGTGACGTGCGCCTCGTCGCGCACCGTGCGGTCGAACCGGCCGCGCGGGGCGATGTAGGCCTCGCAGCCGACGATCGGGACGAGCCGGTGATCGCGGGCCTGGTAGTAGAACTCCATCGCCCCGAACATCACGCCGTGATCGGTCAGGGCGATGCCCGGTAACCCCTCTTCAGCGGTTTGACGGCACAGCGCGTCGACGCGGCAGGCCCCGTCCAAGAGCGAATACTCGCTATGAACGTGCAGGTGAACGAAGGAGCTCACGGACGGCTAAGACCTCGGACGCGGCGGACGGCTTCACCTTCCGGGGCCGCCCGGCCGGCCCCCGCCGCCTGAGCGCTCGACCGGCAAGGCCAGGAGCTAGCGCCGAACAACCGTAACTGACACCCGGCGTTCTCACGAGAACGCCTTCTTAGCATTGGAGTCGGTTCGGGGTTCGCCATGTTGCGAAGAATTCTGACGCTGGTCGCCGCGGGTCTGCTCGCCGCCTGCGGAGGCTCCGGCGGCGGCTCCCCTGGTACGCCGGGCGGCGGCGCCACGCCGACACCTGCCAACGCCCTGCCCGCCATCCCCGAAGTGACCAGCGTCGGCAACGTCGCCACGCTGACGTTGACGGGTGCGCTCGACGCCGGCGGCCGGCCGGCGTTCTTTTGGCAAGGCCAGGAGACCGCGCCCACGATCCGGGTCCATCCGGGCGACACGATCCACTTGCACTACATCAACAACCTGCCCCTCTACTGCGGCGTCGGCGTCGTCTCCAACTCGAATCTGCACTTCCACGGGCTGAGCTCCGCGCCGCTTGCGCCGGGCGACGAGGTCATCGCCACCAACGCCGCGCCCGGCTCCGCGGTCGACTACACCATCGCCATCAACCCCGACCAGCCCCCGGGGCTCTACTTCTATCACGCGCATCCCCACTTGTTGACGACGTGGGAAGTCGGCAACGGGATGGCGGGGATGATCGTCGTCGAGGGCATCGCGGACGAGATTCCGAGCCTGGCGGGCCTGCGCGAGCGCGTCATCGTCCTGCGCGACATCCCCGACGACCCGACCTACGTGGCGCAGACCATCCGGCGCATGGTTTTGGCGCGCCGCCAAGGCCAGGGCGAAAACACGAACAACACCGACCCGTGCGCCGCCGAAAGCGGCTTTCAAACGACCATCAACGGGCTGCCGTCCGCGACCATCGGGATCAGACCGGGAGAGCTGCAGCTCTGGCGCATCCTCAACGGGTCCGGACATCGCCACTTCGATCTGACGATTCCCGGTTCGACGATGACCCTCGTGGCGGTCGACGGCGTCCCGCTTGGTGACTACGCGGGCGCCGCTTCGCCTCAACAAACGCTCAGCGACGTCGTGATTCCGCCGGCCGGGCGCGCCGAGGTCGTGGTCACCGGGCCGTTCTCGCCGGCGCCCCTCATCTCGAAGTGCTACGACTCGGGCGCGACCGGCGACGTCGATCCGGAGGTCACGTTCGGTGAGCTGGCCGACGACGGCGGCGGAACCGGCGCTAAGGTCTCGGTGCGCGTCGCGCGTCCCCTCGGCCTGCGCCGGCCCCGGCTCTACCGTCAGCCGCTGCCGGCGCCCGCCGCCAAGCGCTTCATCGCGCTCGAGGAGAGCGGCTCGAAGTTCTACATCGACGGCACCCAGTACGACCCGTCGGCGCCGCCGACGATCGTCGCCCATGCCGGCACCGTCGAGGAGTGGACGATCGACAACGTCACCGGCGAGGTCCACGCCTTCCACACCCATCAGGTCCACTTCATCGTCGAGTCCACCAACGGTATCCCGGAGCCGGCGCCCTACTGGCGCGACGTCGTCGACGTGCCGCCTCCGCTGCGCGGCACTGACCCCGAGAACGCGCCGTCGACGATGAAGATCCTGGTCGACTTCCGCGATCCGACGATCCGCGGCACCTTCCTTTTTCACTGCCACATCCTCGACCACGAGGACGGCGGCATGATGGCCAAGATCCAGGTGATCTAGTGTCGCTCGTGCGGCTGCCGGCGCTGCTGGCCCTGGCGGCAGTGCTGGCAAGTTGCGCCCAGCCCGCGGCGACCGCGCGGCGAGACGATTCCGACTCCGTGCTCGGCGCGCCCGCGCCGGACTTCGTGCTCACCGACCAGCACGGCCGTCCGTTTCGGCTCTCGGCGCAGCACGGCCGCGGCCTCATCCTGTTCTTCGGCTACACCCACTGCCGCGACATCTGCCCGACGACCATGGCGCACCTTGCCGCGCTCGTGCGCCGGCTCCCGCCCGCTCAGCGTGACGCGCTGCGCGTCGTCCTCGTCACCGTCGATCCGGCTCGCGACACGCCGCGCCGGATGGGCTCGTACGTCATGGCGTTCGATCCGAGTTTTGTCGGATTGACCGGCGGGCGCGGCGCGCTCGAACCGGTCTACCGTACGTACGGCGTTCAAGCGGAACCGGCCGAGCAAGACGCAAGGGCCCGTCAGATCGACCATAGCTCGGCGCTGTACTTCATCGACTCGCTCGGACGGCTGGCGGCGGTGCGGGATTGGAATCTCGCCCCAGCTCGCCTTACCGCGCAAACCGAACAACTCTTCTTTCCTCAGAAAGATTCGGCGCTTCACTAAACCCGGACAATGATGCCCCAAGATTGCTACGAAGGTCCTTTGGGACTTCCTCCCGGCTGATATACGATGAAAAGAAGTTTCACGAGTTGAGGTGCGGCTAATTTGATCAAACACGATATCGTCGTCGTCGGCGGCGGGCTGGCCGGCATGCGTGCCGCAGTCGAAGCCGCCGAGGCCGGCGCGGACGTAGCGGTCGTCTCGAAGATGCACCCGGTCCGCAGCCACTCGGGCGCGGCGCAGGGCGGCATCAATGCCGCCCTCGGCAACCGGGAAGACGACTCTCCCGAAAACCACGCGTTCGACTGCGCCAAAGGTTCCGACTACCTCGGCGATCAGGACTCCATCGAAGCGATGACCGAGGACGCGCCGCGCCAGATCGTCTGGCTCGAGCACCGCGGCTGCATCTTCTCCCGTCTGCCCGACGGCCGGATCGCGCAGCGTCCCTTCGGGGGCGCTGGCTCGCAGCGCACCTGCTACTCGGCTGACGTGACGGGGCTGGTCATCTTGCACACCCTGTGGGAGCAGCTCGAGCGTTTCGGCATCAAGGTCTACGAAGAGTACTTCGCGACCGCGCTGTGCGTCGAGGACGGCGTCGGCAGCGGCGTCGTCGCGTACAACATACGCAACGGCGAGCTGGAGCTCGTAACCGCCAAAGCCACGATCTTCGCGACCGGCGGTCTCGGCCGCGCGTACCGCAAGACGACGAACGGCTATGCCTCGACCGCTGACGGGATGGCGATCGCCTACCGCGCCGGGATCCCGCTGATGGACATGGAGTTCGTTCAGTTCCATCCGACCTCGCTCAAGGAGAACGGCGTGCTGCTCTCGGAAGCGGCCCGCGGTGAAGGCGCTTACCTGCTGAACTCGCTCGGCGAGCGGTTCATGTTCAAGTACGCACCCAACAAGGGCGAGCTCGCTTCGCGCGACGTCGTGTCGCGCGCCGAGTGGACCGAAATCCTGGAAGGCCGCGGCGTCGACGGCTGCGTCTTCCTCGACCTGCGCCATCTCGGGCGCGACAAGATCCTCGAACGCCTGCCGCAGATCCGCGAGCTCGCGCTCGACGCGACCGGCAAAGACGCGATCGATTCGCCGATCCCAATCCTCCCCGGCATGCACTACGCGATGGGCGGAATCGAGACCGACAAGTGGGGCGTGACGCGCGTCCCGGGCGTCTATGCCGCAGGCGAGTGCGCCTGCGTCAGCGTTCACGGCGCCAACCGCCTGGGCGGCAACTCGCTGCTCGAAACGATCGTCTTCGGGGCCCGTTCGGCGAAGCACGCGACCGACTACATCAAGCAGGTCGGCGACGTGCGGCCTTCGGAGAAGACGCTGCAATCCGAAAAGGATCGCATCAAGGGGATCCTCGACCGCAGCGGCGGCTTGCGCCACACGCAAGTCCGCAAGATGGTCAACGACGCGATGAGCGACCACGCTTTCATCTTCCGCAAGGAAGGCGAGCTGACCGAGGGGATGCAAGCGCTGCGCGAAGCGCGCGAAGCCGCGCAAACGATGACCGTGATGGACAAGTCCAAGACGTTCAACACGGACTTGGTTACCTTGCTCGAAACGGAGTTTCTCTCCGACATCGCGCAACCGATCATGCTCGGCGCGCTCAACCGGCAGGAGTCTCGCGGGGCGCAGTCGCGAACCGACTTCCCTGAGCGCGACGACGAAAAGTGGCAGGTCCACACGCTGATGCGCTTCGAAGGGCCCACCACCGACCCGACCCCCGATTACTCCCGCAAGGTCACGATGACGAAGTGGGCACCGACCGTGAGAACGTACTGATGGCAAAGATAACGCTGGATGTTTTCCGCTTCGATCAAGCGACGGACAAAGAACCGCACCGCGACCGGGTGGGCATCGACTTCCCCGAATCCTCGACCGTGCTCGACGCACTCGAGTACGCCAAGGCGGAAGTCGACGGCTCGATAAGCTTCCGGCGTTCCTGCCGCTCGGCGATCTGCGGTTCGTGCTCGATGAGCATCAACGGCGTGACCGGCCTGGCCTGCAAGACGCCGATCTCGTCGGTGCTGCGCGACGACAACTCGATCGCGATCGACCCGATGCCCAACTTGACGCCCATGAAGGACCTCGTCGTCCACATGGACCCGTTCTGGGACAAGTACTCGCGTCTCAAGCCGTACCTGCAGCCGGCGGACAAGGACTCGGACCACGAGCGCGAGCGCCGCGTCTCGCCCGAGGACATGAAGAAGCTGGTCGACGTGGCCAACTGCATCATGTGCGCGACCTGCTACTCGCTCTGCCCGGTCATCAGCGTCGATCCGGCCTTCGCCGGCCCGGCGGCGATCGCGTACGCCTACCGCTTCATCGAGGACGTGCGCGACTCCAAGACGCGCGACCGCATCGCGCAGATCGGCAACGACTACCTCTGGCTGTGCGCGCACTGTTATGCCTGCTCGTACTGCCCTAAGCACGTCGATCCGCAGGATCGGATCATCGATACCAAACGTCGCTCGATCCAGGAAGGCTTCAAGCACGGAGCCGGTCCGCGTCACGCGCTGGTCGTCGCCAAGACGATCAAAGACAGCGGCATGCTCAACGAGAACGAGGTGATCGTCGGAACGGTCGGCCGCTTCAACTTCAAGGGCCTCATGAAGGTCGCGCCGCTCGGCATCCGGATGGCGCTGAAGGGGAAGATCCCGCCGCTCTTCATGCACCCCGTCGACAAGGTCGCCGAGATTCGCACCGTTTTCGAGTCGCTGGAGGTCCCGGTAGGGTAATGGCTATCTCAATCGATTCCCACGCCGCGGCCAAGCCGCGCTCGAAGTCGGCCGAGAGCAAGCGCTACGGCTTCTTCCCCGGCTGCGTCGCCAAGGAGTCCTGTACCGAGCTCTTCAACTCGACGCTCCTGCTCGCCCAAAAGCTCGGCATCGAGCTGGTCGAGCTGACCGCCGCCTCGTGCTGCGGCGCGTCGGTCCTCAACGACGTCAACCGCGACGTCGCGCGCGTGCTCAACGCGCGCACCTACGCTCAGGCCGAAGCGCTTGGGCTCGACGACGTCATCACCATCTGCTCGACGTGCACCGGGCACATGCGCGCCGCCAACAAGGAACTGCTCGAGGACGAAGGCCGCATGGAGCAGGCCAACGCGATCCTGGGCAAGTTCAACACGAAGTACAACGGCGGCGTCTCGGTCCGCCACCTGCTCTGGTTGCTGATCGACGACATCGGCCTCGACAAGCTCAAGACGATGGTCGTCAACCCATTGCACGGCCTCAAGGTCGCGCCGTTCTACGGTTGTCATATTCTGCGTCCCGAATCGGTCAACGGCTGGGAATCGGCGCGCAACCCGCACTCGCTGGAAGACCTCATCGAAGCGCTCGGCGGGGAAGCGGTCGACTACGCCGGCAAGACCCGTTGCTGCGGCTTCCACGTTCAGCTCGAAAAGGACGGCATCGCGGCCAACATGGTCGGTCAGAACATGCGCATGGCGAAGGACAAAGGCGCGGAAGCCGTGCTGACGCCGTGCCCGCTCTGTCACCTCGCGCTCGACGGTTATCAGGCCGACTCGGCCGCGCGCTGGGGCCGCACCGACCTGCCGACGTTCCATCTCCCGCAGCTTGTGGCGCTGGCACTCGGCGTCGACCCGACGAAGCTTGGTCTCAAGCGCCACGTGATCTCGCCTGGACCCATCATCCAGGCGCATCAGCTCGCGCCGATGCACGTAGCGTAGCGTAGCAGCCGACCAAAGGGGGGAACCCCGCGGATTGCGCCGGAAGTCCTGGCTCAATACCCGTGACGGATCTGCGTTCGCATGCCATACTTGATTGCGGCAGGGGCTCTCATACAGTGCCTTGCCGGAGCCGTTAGCCGGCTCAGCGGCGAACGACGATTCAACTCGACCAAGAGAGAGACGGCTACAGGGATATGAAGAAGACAACGTACGAAGCGCCGAAAGTGCTCGCCACCGTCGAGACCGCCGAGCTTTTCGCCGAGGCCTTCGGGATGGGTCGTTCGCACAGCTGCTATAAGTAGGTAACACGGAAGCTTCGGGACTCTTCCTCGCGCTCGAGCGCGAGCTCATGATCTCCAGCGACTCGCCGGAGATCATGCGTTATGTGCGCGGCGCGTTCGGCCGAATGCGCCGACCCGATCCGAGCGGGACGTGCCCGCTCGACCGCGCCGAGATCGCGGTTGCTCCCGCCCGGCGCGGGATCCGTTTCAACGGCGAGCCGATCGAACTGCCCGCCGAGGAGATGACGACGGACGCCCAGCTGGGCTGGTATGGAAGCAGCCGGCTTTTTCGAGAGAGCTTTCGGCGCAATGACGCCTGGCGCGGCTTCCACGGCGCCGCGCTGCGCCTTGGCGGGCACGCCTTCGTCCTGGTGGGCGACTCGGGGGTCGGCAAGACGACGCTGACGCTGGCACTGCTCTCGCTCGGCGCCACGTTCTACAGCGACGAGTTCGCGTTCGTGCGGCGTTCGGATCGCATGGTCTGCGGCTATCCGCGCACGCTCGTGGTCCGGCGCGACACGCCGGCCCTGCTGGCAGACCGGCGCCTGGAACGGTTCTGCTCGCCGGCGGAGGCGCGCCCCTCGGCCGGCGGCCCCGTGTGGGACTTCGTGGATGCGGCCGATCTCTTCGGTAACGAAGTTTTTGCCGAACCCGCGCCCCTGGGGGCGATTCTGTTGCTCGTTCGTCCCGAGCGCCCCCAAGAGCCGTCGCTCGAACCCGTCGCCACCGCGCTGGCCGCGCTCGACGTCTCGCCCCGTCTCAACCGGGGCGAGATGGGTTTCGGGCGGGTGACGGACGTGGCGGAACTGCTGGCGGGGACGCGGACGTTCCGCCTGTCGCTCGGGCCGCCGGCGACGACCGCCGCGCTCCTCCGGGAGCGCCTTACTTGAACGCGCAGCCCGTCGCGCCCGAAGCGCTCCAGCCGGTCGAGTTGAGCCTCGAGCAGCGCCGGGCACAGCGCGGCCGAGTGACCGACACGGTTTGGACAGATTGGTTCGGCACGTGCATCGCGGTCGGCTTCGACGACGCACAGGCCGCCGCCGGTTACCGCCGGCGCTATGCCAGGCTCGCGAGCGAGCGGCCGGCTGACGTACGCGCCTATGCGTTGCGCGATGTCGGGCGCACGCTGTTCTGGACGGAAGGTGGAGCGGCGTACCAATGGCGCGAACCGCTCGAGGATCCACTTGCGGTCGAGTTCCTGGCCGACTGCGTCGTCCGTCACATGTACTTCATGGAACTGAGCCCCTACCTGACATTCCACGCCGCCGCCATGGGTGTGCCCGGCGGAGCTTTTGCGGTCACGGCCACGTCCGAGGGCGGCAAGACAACGACGGCCTTGGCCTGCGCGCGCCGCGGAATGCCGCTGTATTCCGACGAGCGCTGCGTGATCGACGGCGAGCGCGTTCTGCCGTTCCCGCGCGCGCTCAACGTGCGAGCCGAAGCACTCGAACTGTTGGCCGCGGATCCGCCGTTTCCCGACGGCGGCGTCGGCGAACGGCTGGTGCGCCGGCGCGGCGCCGATTGGAGCGGCGTCGATTTCGCCGAGCTCTTCGGTGACGCGCGTCTGCCGCCGCCGCAACCCCTGCGTGCGCTCTTCTTCATCACCGGACGCGCCGCCGAACCCGCGGTCGCGCCGCTTGCGCTGCGCGAAGCGCTGCCGGCGCTGCTGACCGTTCCGCTGCGCAGCCGCAGCCGCGGTCTCGAACGCGTCGCCGAGGCGACGCGGCTGCTCGCCGGCATACGGGCTTACGCCTTGACGTTGGGAAGGCCCGACGCGACGGCCTGTCTGTTGCGCGAGACGGCCGGATGAAGCTCGGCTCGGGGCGGCGCGCCGCGGGCGTTCTCAAACTGCTCGCCGAGGGCTCCAATCTGCCGCGGGTCGTGCTCGCCGGCAACAGCATGAGCCCGACGCTGCGTGCGGGTATGCTGCTCGAGCTCTCACCGTACGCGCGCGAGCGTGCCTCGATCGGCGACATCGTCGTCTTCCTGCAGAGCGGCAAGCTGGTCGCGCACCGGATCGTCGCTTGGACGGCGCAAGGCTTGCGCACCTCGGGCGACGCGCAGCCGTGGGCTGTCGAGACGGTCGCGCCCGAGCACGTCGTCGGGGTCGTTACGGCCGTTTACGAAAGCGAAGCGCCGCAGGCGGCGCGCATCGACGATCGCGCCTTCTTGCGGCGCGGAGCGTGGTTGGCCCGCTTGCGGGCATTCCGCGCGCTGCCCGGGCGGCTGCGCTCCACGGCGGAATGGCAAGCGCGCGCGCTGCCGTGGCGGCGAACGCGCCGCTTCGAGGCGCTGCTTCACGTCGCCGCCGGCTTCGTGCGCCAAGATCGCGAGAGCGTCAAGCGCGGCCTCATGCTGGTCGACGGAGCGGTGCTGGCCGCGTACGCGCGGCGGCACGCCTGCAGCGCGATCCTGCAATCGGCGTTGAGCCTCGCGCAAGAGGTCCCCGGCGCGACGACGCTGCGCGCGCAACTGCAGTTCGACTCGCGCCGCACCGCCCTTCGCGCTATCGCGCTGCGCGGACAGGTCGCGGCGCTGATCCGCTCGCTCGATGCGCGCGGCGTCCCGTTCGCGCTGCTCAAGGGCGCGGCCCGCATCTACGCGGAGGCCGCATCCTCGCTGCTGCACCCGAGCGGCGACATCGATCTGCTCGTCCCGCGCGACGCGCTCGAAGACGCGATCGCCGCCCTCCAAGCCGATGGGTACCGCTTCGACGCGTCGCCGCGCCAGCAGCGCGAGTACCGCACGCAGCACCATCACGCGGCTCCGCTGCTGCCCCCCGATGCTTCGGGCTGGGTCGTCGAGCTGCATTTCGCGCTCGCACCCCCGGGTGCGCTTTCGACCCGGACCGATTGGGAGGCGCTCGCCCCCCATCTCATCCGAATCGACGGGCCTGCCGGCCCGGCGTCCGCGCTCGATGCGCACGGCGTCGCCTTGCACTCTGCGATCCACGGGCTGGCGCTGGGGCGCGTGCGCGACGTGATCGTCTGCGCGCAGGCGCTCAAGACCCTGGACCCCGCCGAGCGGCAAGCGCTGCGCAAGGCCGCAGCCGCCGAGCGCTACGATCCCGTGCGGCTGCAAGCGGTCCTTTCGCTTGCAGCGCGTCTGGCCGGGATCCCCTGGTCCGAAGACGACGACGTCTGCGCGTACCTGGGCTGGGCGGCGCGGCGCGAAGACATGCCGCTCGTGCTGGGCGAGCGGACGCAAGCGCTCGATGCCTGGTTCGCCGCGCGGCGGCGTCTGCGCAACTACCGCATGCAGGTCGCCGCAAGCGGTGACGCGGACGCGCGCCGCACGCTCGGCCGGATCGCGCTCGCGCCGCTCGCAACCCTGTACGCAGCGCTCATGCGCCCGAGGTGAGCCCGCCGAGCGATATTCTGGTCGAGCTCGTCGGCGTCAGCAAGTCGTTTCCCGGCGACTATGGAATGGGTTCGTGGCTGCGACGTTTCGGAAAGCGCGCGCAGCCGCGCCGCGCGGCGTTGAGCGACATCGCGTTGAGCGTCGGGCGCGGCGAGATCTTCGGCCTGCTCGGACCCAACGGCGCAGGCAAGACGACGTTGCTCAAACTGCTCGCAACGCTGCTGCTGCCGGATTGCGGATCGATCCACATTGCGGGCATCGATGCGCTGGCCCAGCCGATGGAGGTCAAACGGCGCGTCGGCTTTTCGATGAGCGACGAGCGCAGCTTCTACTACCGGCTCACGGCGCGCGAGAACTTGGAGTTTTTCGGCGTGCTGGCCGACGTGCCGGCGGAGCGCCTGAGGGCGCGCGCTCGCGAGGTGATGCGAACCGTCGACTTGAGCGATGCGCTCGAACAGCCCGTCAAGAGCTTCTCGTCGGGCATGCGGCAACGGCTTGCCGTCGCCCGCGCGCTGCTCGCCGATCCCGACGTGTTGATCCTCGACGAGCCGACGCGCGCCGTCGACCCGGTCCACGCGCGCGAGCTCCGCAGGCTGGTCCGCGACGACTTGGCGCATCGCATGGGCAAGACGGTGCTGCTCAGCACCAACGTGCTGGAAGAAGCGTGGTCGATCTGCGACCGGGTCGCGATCCTGGCCCGCGGGCGCATCGCGGCGCTCGGCACGCCCGCGGCGCTCGCCGAGCGTTACGCCGAGCGGCGGCGATACGCGGTGATCTTCGAGCAGCTCGAACCGGCGCTGGCCGAACGTCTGCGCGCGATCGAAGGCGTCTTGTCGGTGGACCCGCTGCAATCCGCAGGCGGCCCGTCGCTGGTGGTCGACCTCGAGCTGCGCGGCCGCGGCTTCGCGCAGCTTCTGGCCGAGCTCGCCGGCAACGGCAGCATCGTGCACAGCCTGCACCAGCTCGACGACTCGCTGTTCGACGTGTTCCGCGCGACCTCGCAGGTGCGCGATGCGTAGCCTCGCGCTGCGCAAAGCCGGGGCGATCTTCTCGCGCGACGCGCGGATCGCGCTGGCTTACCCGGTCACGTTCTGGTCGACCTGGATCAGCCTGCTCGGGCAAGTCGTGACGTTCTATTTCATCTCGAAGCTGGTCGGCAAGTCGGTCGCCTTCGGCCCCGGCGGCCGGCCCGTCCCCTATTTCGACTACGTCGCGCTCAACTTGGCCTTCGTGCGCTTCCAGGACGTCGCCATGCACAGCTACCAGCAGGCGATGCGCGGGGCGCAGATGCTCGGCACGGTGGAAGCGGTGCTCGCTACGCCGACGGAGCTTTCGCTGCTGATCCTCTCGAGCGGGCTATGGGCGTTCGGGCTGACGCTGCTGCAGATCGTCTTCTTCCTCGGCGTGGGCGTGCTGCTGGGCCTCGACCTGACGCACGTCGACCCGCTGGCCACGCTCGTCTTTCTGGTGCTGACCGTGCTCGCCATGTCGCCGATCGGGGTGCTCAGCGCGGCCAGCATCATGGTCTTCAAGCAAGAGGCGCCGACCGCGTACCTGGTCGGCGGGGCGGCGTCGTTGCTGGGCGGCGTGCTCTTTCCCGTCAGCAGGCTGCCTTTCGCGCTGCAAATCCTCTCGTGGTTTCTACCGATCACCCATTCGCTCAACGGCTTGCGCGGAGCCGTCGAAGGCGCTACGCTCTGGCAGTTGCGCGGCGACGCGCTCTGGCTTGCGGGACTGACCCTGCTCTTGCTGCCGGTTTCGCTCTACGTCTTCAGCCGGGCCATTCGCCGGGCGAAAATGGACGGCACGCTCGGAGACTACTGAACCTCCATGAAGCCTACCAAATCCGGAAACCTCGAAGTTCGCAAGGTCGGCGACGAAGTGCTCGTCCACGATCCGGCCCACGGCAAGGTCCACGTGCTCAATGCGACCGCCGGAACGATCCTCGAGCAGTGCGACGGGAGCCGCACGGCGGACGAGATCGCGCGCTCGATCGCCGAAGCGACCGGAGCCGACATCGCAATCGTCTCGAACGACGTCGCAGGGATCCTCAAGGAGTTTACGGGGCTGCAGCTGCTCGTGAGCTGACGCACGCGCTTCGGTCCGTCATCGAGCCGCAAGTGTGATTTGGATCGCTTCTGGTCGGGCGACGTGTTCCGACGACGCTTTTCCGGTCGATCTCGATAGTGAACTTCACTGCGCTCTATCGAGGACTATGGACTACCGAGAATCGACACGACCCCCCCAGCGCATGGTCAGTCTCGGGGAGCCCGACCGCCGCATCAACTTCTCGTTCGAGGATCTGTGCCGGCATACGATCGCCTTCGGCTCCTCGGGTTCCGGGAAGACGACGCGGCTCTACAATCCGATGCTGCTCGAGGTCTTGCAGAATTTCAGCGCCGGCGGCTTGATCATCGCGGCGAAGGCGGAAGCCGTCGTCGAGGCGGTCGAGATCGCGCGCCGCGCCGGCCGCGAAGCCACGGTCATCCAGCCCGGAAGCTCGGTCGGCCTCGACCTGCTCAGCGGCAGCCCCGACGTCGACGCGATGTACCTGCGCGACACCTTCGGCCATCTCAGCGACGAAGGGCGCCGCTGGGTCGACGCAGGCGTAGCTCGCATGAAGAACTCGTTGCGGATGCTGCACGCGGCCGGCACGCAGTACTACAACTTCGACGCGCTCTCCAACTACTGTTTCGACGACCAGTTCGCCGCGATCGCGCGCGTTCAGGCGATGGAGCACCTGCGCAGCCTGCCGCACGGCTCGGACGAAGCCTGGACGATTCGCGAGGCGATGTCCTACGAGGACTCGCGCTACCGCGAGTTCACGCCCGACACGCGGCGCGCCGTTCAATTCGCCTGCTCGCAGCTGCTCGAGCCGCTGCGCGACGTGCACATCGCCAAGACCTTCGCACGCAAGCACAACTTGGACTCGATCGAGACCGTCTTCGACGGCAACGTCCTCATCTTGCACGTGCCGCGTTCGCGTTACGAGCGCGCCGCCCAAGCGATCTACACGATGGCCAAGCGTCGCTTTTTCACCGCCGTCGAGAACCGCCGCGGCAATCTGGCGCTCGACCAGCACCGTCCCGTCATCTTCGGCGTCGACGAGTACCAGCTGTGCATCTCGGAGACCGACATCCAGTCGCTGGGCATCATCCGCTCCGCGGGCTGCATGGTGCTGGCGACCGCGCAGGGCGTCTCCTCACTCTACGCGGCGCTGCCGCAGTATCTGGTCGACGCCGCGCTCCAGAACTTCACCCAAAAGGTCTTCTTCAAGACCGACGACTACCACACGCTGGCGCTGCTGGACCGCGCCACCAAGCACGCCGCCAACCACGTCGATCCGAGCCGTCTCTTCAGCATGAATCGTAATCAAGCGATGTGCCACCTGACCGTCGGCGACGAGTCGATCGACGACATCGTGGCGCTGCCCCCGCTCTTCCTGACGCCCTCGTACTTCGGGGAGAGCCCGGCGACGCCGCAGCCCGCGCAATCGCCGGCGAGCCTGCGGCCGGGCGTCATCAGCGCGGCCTGATCGCGCGTCCGCAGCCTCGTCGACCCTCCAGAATCGAAACGCCCGGGCACGGGCCATGTTTCGCTGAAAGCCGTCCGGCTCTCGGCTCGGGGCCCATGCCCGATGCACTCTGAAGGCCCGCAGCCGGACGTCAGAACAACAAGGGGGACGCCCGGATATCGCCGGAACGCCCCCCTTGCCCCTTGCCTCAATGAAGAAAAAACTTCGGACGAACGACTCATAAGTCGTCCGCACCTGGGTCTATTGTAGCGGCGTCGCCCCCCGAAGCCCAGAGGCGGAATGTAAAGATCGCTTTACATTTTAGCCCCGCTTAGGACGGTTTACCTCGAAGCCGAGGAGGCGGTCGCGGCGACCTCTGCGGCGCGAGCCTGTTCGTACCGGTTCCGCAAAGCGCTCAGCCGTTCGGGTTCGATCCGGGCCCCCGCATGCGGACCATCGCCAAGCGCTTCGGCCAGCCGCGTGGGCAATTCGTCTTCCTGCGGCGTCCAGCCGAGGCGAGCGTTGACGGCGCGCTTGCGATGCCAGGTCGCGCGTGCCTGCGCCCGCAGCTCGGCCCCGTCGCACGGATGCCCCGAGACGGCGGCGTACAAACCGGCCGCCTCGCTCCAGAAGTCGTCGAAGCAGCCGCGCACAAACTTGCAGAGCAGCAGCGTGTCCCAAGCGATGGCCGTCTCCTCGGCCTCGATCAGGGTTCGCACGCGTTCGGCGTCGTCGAGCGCGCTGCCCGGTGCGCGCAGGTCCGCGTCGTAGGCCGCGGCCCGGTTGTGGCAGGCGCCGCGCGTGCAGACCGCCAGCCCGAGCGCGTACGTGGGCAGAACGCGCGGCTCGTAGCCGGGCAGCTCGAGGCCTTTGGCGTGCATCGCGAAGTGCTCGGCGCCGCCCCCGATGCGAAGGGCCGCCTCCCGCACCCCGAACCCCAAGAGCGCGCCGAGCCCGTCCGCCGCCGCGATCGCCGCGATCGCCGGTTCCAACACCGCCGCGTTCCCGAAGCGCAGCGGCGTGCCGAAGGCGGTCTCGTCGAGCAAGCCGCGTTCGGCGCACTCCATGGCGAAGCCGATGACCCCGCCGGCCGAGATCGTGTCGAGGCCATAGCGGTCGCAGGCGGCGATCGCGTCGAGCACGGCATCGAGATCGTCGACTCCGCAGTTGGGCCCGAAGGCCCAGACCGACTCGTATTCGCTCGCTGCGGCGCTGCGCCGGCCGCGCGTTCGGCGCACGTACATGTGCTCGCACTGGACCGGACAGCCCGTGCAGCCGCTGCGCTTCTCGAGATAGACGTCCGGCGACTCGCGCGCGCGTTCCGGTGTGATCGCCTCCGCCCCTTCGAAGGAGACGGCGCTGAAGTTGCGCGTCGGTAGCATCCCCATGCGCTGGAGAACCCGCAGGTTCGCCCCCGTCCCGAGAATGCGGTACTTGGCGGTCGCCGGGCCCAGCGCGCGCTCCCGCAGACGCAACGACAGCTCACGGGCACGCTCCGCGTCGGCAACCGCGACGGCACCGCTTCCCTCGAGTGCTATCGCCTTGAGCCGCTTGGCTCCGAACACGGCCCCGACGCCGCCACGGCCGGCCTGCCGGCCGTCGTTCTCGAGCGACGCGAAGCGGACCCCGTGCTCGCCCGCCACTCCGACGGCGGCGACGCGCAGCCGGCTCCTGCCCACGCGCAAGCGTGCGGCCGTCTCGGCCGCGCTCGCCCCTAGCAGCGGGCGGGCGTCGCGAAAGCTCACGCCGGCGGACTCAACGAGCAGCGTCGTCCAGTCCGCCGCCTGGCCGCGCACGACGAGGGCCGCCAGCCCGAGCTGCCGCAGCGCCGCGGACCAATGGCTCGACGAGCAGCCGTCGGTCAGCCGGCCCGTCAGCGGCGAGACCGTCGCAACCGCGTGCTTGTTGGCCGCCGGGACCTGCGTCCCGGCAAACGGTCCCGCGGCAAACGCGATGGGGTTGTCGGGCCCGAGCGGGTCGAGCGGTCCCCCGATGGCGCGCTCCAAGAGCGCGACCGCCAGCCCGTCGCCGCCGAGCGTCTCGCGCAGGCTTTCGTCGAGCGGCCGGCGCTCGGCGCGCCGGGTCGTCAGGTCGACCTCGAGCAGATCGCACGCGCCGTTCATCGTAGCCGTCCCACTTCGAGCGGGGCGCCGGGGCGCCCCGCTCTCGAACGGGCGCTTGCCGTCGTCAGTCGAAGGCCTCGCCGTCTTCGGCGTGCGCTTCGCCTGTGAGCATGCGGCGCTGCTCGGCGAGCGTGGGGCCTTCCCACTTCCGCCGGTTGGCGCACCCCATGGAGCACGTGCACCATGCGCCGTGGGTCGAGATCATTTTTCCGAGCATCGCCGGATCCGGCGCGCGGCGACGGCCGCGGCGCGACCGGTACCAGTATGTCAACATGCGGCGGCGAATGCGCCGGCGCTGGTGGCGGCGACGAGAACGAGACGGGACGTCCACTTGGCTCCTCCGAGTGAGCCCGCCCCGTCGATCTGGCGCCGCGGGGCTAGGCCGGGAGGGAGCACCTCAGCCGGGACATACGCAAGGATTGTACTACCCCGAGCGGCTTCGCTCAACCGCGCTATACGACGCCCACGTCGCCTGCGTTGACGCCGAGCAGCGACTTGCGCGCACGGCATCTGGGCTGCGCGGCTCTGCGCCGAGGCATCCCGGCTGTGCGGCACGTTGAAGTCGAGCCGTCCGAAAGTCTGGCCCCTTCAGCCGCCGCTGGGGAGGAAGAGCAGACAGGGAAGATCCGCCTCGCTCAGGGCCTCGTCGAGGCCGGCGGGGCGGCGTCCGTCAAGCAGGACGAGGTTGGGCTCGATCGGGGCGTGCGTCTCTGCTTCGAGGACGCTGCCCACGAGCTGCGGATAGCGTGCGGCGAGCTGGCCCAACAGCCCCCGCAGCGTCGCCGGCTGCGGCGGCGCCAGCTCGACCGAAGGCGCGCCGATCAGGGCCCGCGCCATGCCGAAGAGCTCGAGCTTCACGCGCCGCCCTCCGCCGCCGGCTCGACGTAGCGCAGCGTGCCGCTGCGCGCGGGATCGTACCCGCCGAGCGCGGCGATCTGCGAACGCAGCCCGGGGCTCGCGACGAGCTCGAGCAGCTGCGCCACGCGCGGGTCGTCGAGCAGCGCCGCGTCCAGCGCGAGCTCGTACGGCTCCTCGGCCAGCGGAATGAAATCGCATCCCAGGGCTCGGGCTGCTGCCAAGATGCCGAGGCCGCAATCGGCCGACCCGGCGGCCACCAGCGCCGCGACCGCGAGGTGGGTGAAGTCGAGCCGTTCGTAGCCCTGGATCGAGGCCGGAGCGAGCCCCTCGCGTGCGAGCATCAGGTCGAGCAGCAGCCGCGTTCCAGCGTCCTTCTGCCGGTTGACGAAGCGCGCCTGACGCTCGGCTACGTCGCCGAGCGAGTGCAGGCCGAGCGGGTTGCCCGGGGCGACGATCAGCCCTTGCGTGCGCTGGGCGAACAGGACCAGGGCGACCCTTTTCCGCGGGACGTAGCGCCGCACAGCCGCCTCGTTATACGTACCCGTGGCGGGGTCGATCGCGTGCGTTCCGGCCACGTGGGTCGCATCGCCGGCGACCGCGACCAGGCCCGCGATGCTGCCGACATTGGCGGAGACGAGCTCCAAGCCGCGCTCGGCGAGCTCGCCGGCGAGCAGGTCGAGGGCGACGTCGTGGCTGCCAACGGCGAGCAGCGTCCGTTCGATTGCGGGCAGCGGCCGCAACGCCCGCACGCGCACCGGCGTGCCTTCCTGAAAGCCTTCCGAAAGCCGCGGAACCGTCAGGATGCAGTTCGCCCGCGAGAGCGAGGTGATGACGCCTGCCCCCCGCCGCAGCGGCACGACGATGCGCCGCTCGCCGACGCGCGCGGCCACGCAGCGCACGAACTCTTCCTCACCGAGCGGCGAGAAGAGCTTGCGGGCCAGCAGCGCCTCGAAGCTGCGCTCCTCGGGGGCGTCGCGCCGCCCCAGCCGCTCGAGCAGCGGCCGCAGAAAGAGGTCCGCGCAGATCGCGGCGCTGACCGGATAGCCCGGGATGCCGAGCAGCGGAACGGCCCGCTCGCCGCGACGGGCCACGGCCAGCACGAGCGGGTGCCCGGGCCTGATCGCGACACCGTGCACGACGACCTCGCCGAAACGGGCGAACACGCCCGCGGTGAAATCTTCGGAGCCGGCCGAGCTGCCCGCGTTGACCACGACCACGTCGCTCGTCTCGAGCGCGCGGCCCACCGCTTCAGCCAGCTGCGCCGGGTCGTCCGGGATCGGGCCGACCGCCGTCGCCAGGCCGCCCCAGCGCTGTACGGCGGCCCGCAGCAGGACGGCGTTCGAGTCGACGATCGCGCCGGGCGCGGGCCGCTCGACGTCGGGCGAGACCAGCTCGGTGCCAGTCGTGATGACCGCGACCCGCGGCAACGCGACGACCTCGAGCGCGGTCACCCCGGCGGCCGCCAGCGCGGCGAGATCGGCCGGCTCGAGCGCGCGCCCCGCGGTCACGACCGTCTCGCTTGCGACGATGTCCTCGCCGATGGCGCGTACGTGCGCGAACGGCGCGACCGCGGCCCGGATCGCGACGCGCCCGGCGGCGCGCATCTCGACCTCCTCGATCGGCACGACCGCGTCGCTCCCCTCGGGCAGCGGGTCGCCCGTGTCGACGAAGTGCGCGTCGCGGCCGACCGCAAGCTCGAGGGGGGCCGTCTCGCGCGCGCCCCGCGTCGCTTCGGACCGGACCGCGATTCCATCCATCGCGCAGGCGTGATAGTGCGGCGACGAGAGCCGCGCGAAGACCGGCGCGGCGCTGACCCGTCCAAGCGCATCGGCCAACTCGACGCCCTGGTTGCGCCCCGGGCGCAGGCCGGCCGCCTCGAGCGCGCGGGCAAAGCGCGCGCGCGCCTCCTCGAGCGGCACGTCCTCGAGGAAGATCGTGCGGCCCGCGAGCTCGCTCACGGAATGACGACGCGCACGAGCGAGCCGGCGGCCGCGCCGGCGCGATCGAACGGCAGCGCGATCAGACCGTCGGAGCGCACCAGCGTGAAGATCAGGTTCGATTTCCCGAAGACCGGCGTCGCGCACAGCTCGCCGCTTTCGGAACGGCGCAGCTTGGCCGGCACGTAGTCTTCGCGTCCCGGCCGCGAAGGGACGCTCGCGCTCAACCGCGCTTCGAGCGCGCGCTCGTCGCCGAGGCCGTCGGAACTGACTTCGGCGCCCGCGAGCAGGCGCACCAGCGGTCGCACCAGACGCCAGGCGACGACGAGCGCGCTGACCGGGTTGCCGGGCAATCCGACCACCGGCTTGCGGCCGCACAGGCCCAGGATGGTGGGCTTGCCGGGCCGCAGCGCGATGCCGTGGACGAGCGCGCCGGGGGCGCCCAAGCGGTCGATGGCGCGCGCGGTCAGATCGCGCGCGGAGACGGACGACCCGGCCGAGAGCACCAACCCGTCGCAGCCGGTCAGCGCCTCCCGCCCGCGCGCGACCAGCGCCGCTTCGTCGTCGCGGACGATGCCGGCGAAGACGGGCTCTCCCCCGGCGCGAGCGACGGTCGCCGCAATCGTGGCCGCGTTGACGTCGCGGACCTTGCCGAGCGACGGTCGCTCGTCGGGCGAGACGACCTCGTCGCCGGTCGACAGAATGGCGATCCGCGGACGTGCGCGCACGTCGATGCGCACGCAGCCCAGCGCGTGCAGCGCCCCCAAATCCTGGGCGCGCAGCTCGTGACCGGCCGGCAGCACGAGGTCGCCGGCGGTCACGTCTTCGCCGACTACCAGCGTGTCGGCGCCGGCCGCGACCGAGCGCAACACCTCGAGCTCGTCGCCGCGCACGTTCGTCTCCTCGAGGATGACGACGGCGTCCGCGCCGGGCGGGAGCATCGCGCCGGTATGCACGCGCACGGCCGAGCCCGCCTCCACGCTCGCGCTTGCGATCTTTCCCATAGCGACTTCGCCCGTCAAGCGCAAGTACGCCGGCGACGCGTCCGATGCGCCAAAGGTGTCGGCAGCCCGAACCGCATAACCGTCCATCGTCGCGCGTGCGAATGCCGGCAACGTCTCAGCGGCGTTCAACGTCCGCGCGACGATGCGACTTAAGGCGTCGAGCGTGTTGACCGACTCGAACCGTTCGACCGCGTGCAGGCGCCCGGCGAGCTCGGCGAACGCTTCGCTTGGCGGACGGACGGTGAGAAGATCGTTCATTGGCTCCCTTTGTCGCTGAACTTTCGTGCAGGCGTGCTCCGGCTCCGTGGGAAATCGTCTCTAATTACTACCAGGAGGTGCGCCATTCTTACGCTGTCGGGCAACATCCAAGCTACGGTCGTTCACCGTAATCTTTCCGTCGCCGAGCTCTACGAGCACGCGCTGCGCAAAGGCGAGGGTGTCCTCGGCGCTGACGGGCAGCTCGTCGTCGAGACCGGAGACCACACCGGGCGTTCGCCCAAAGACAAGTTCTTCGTGCGCGAACCAAGCAGCGAGGGTCACATCGATTGGGGCGAGAGCAACAAGGCGATCGATCCGGCTGTCTTCGATGCGCTCTTCGACCGCGTCGCGGCCTATCTTGCCGAGCGCGAGGTCTATTCGCTCGATGCCTACGTCGGCGCGGACGAACGCTATCGCCTGCCGATCCGCGTGATCACGCAGTACGCTTGGCACTCGCTGTTCGCGCGCAGCCTGTTCATCACGCCCGAGCGCGCGCCCGACGACTTCTCGCCGCAATTCACGATCATCGACGCCGCCGAATTCGCGGCCGACCCCAAGCGCGACGGCACGCGCAGCGGCACGTTCATCTTGGTCAACTTCGCACGCCGCATCGTGTTGATCGGCGGAACTCGTTATGCGGGTGAGATCAAGAAGTCGGTCTTCACGCTGATGAATTATTTGATGCCGCTGCGCGAGGTGCTCTCGATGCACTGTTCCGCCAACGTCGGCAAGGACGGCAACGTCGCGATCTTCTTCGGCCTTTCCGGGACCGGCAAGACGACGCTCTCCGCGGACGCGAACCGCCCGCTGATCGGCGACGACGAGCACTGCTGGTCCGACGACGGCGTCTTCAACATCGAGGGCGGCTGTTACGCCAAAGCGATCCGCCTCTCGCAATCTGCCGAGCCCGAGATCTGGGCCGCGTCGCACCGCTTCGGCGCCGTTCTCGAGAACGTCGTCTACGATGCGCACACGCGCATCCTCGACTTGGATTCCGAGGCGAAGACCGAGAACACGCGCTCGGCCTATCCGGTCAGCTTCAATCCCAACGTCGTTCCCGGTCTCTCCGCGGGGCATCCCAAGACGATCGTGCTGCTGACCGCCGACGCCTTCGGCGTGCTGCCGCCGATCTCGAAGCTGACGCCCGAGCAGACGATGTACCATTTCCTCTCCGGCTACACCGCGAAGGTCGCGGGAACCGAGCGCGGCGTCACCGAGCCGACCGCGACATTCTCGACCTGTTTCGGCGCGCCGTTCATGGTCCATCACCCGACCGTGTACGCGAAGCTCTTGGGCGAGAAGGTCGCACAGGACAAGGTCGACTGCTGGCTGGTGAACACCGGCTGGACCGGCGGCGCCTACGGCGTCGGGAAGCGTATGTCGATCGCACATACCCGAGCGATGGTCAACGCCGCGCTCTCGGGCGAACTGGCCGACGCGCCGGTCAACGTCGAGCCCTTCTTCGGCCTCGCGATTCCGCGCGCCGTTCCCGGCGTTCCGAGCGAGGTGCTCAATCCAAGGGACGCCTGGAGCGATCCGGCCGCCTACGACGCGCAAGCGCGCAAGCTCGCCGGGCTCTTCGTCGAGAACTTCAAGCGCTTCGAAGCCGCGGCCAGCCCCGAGCTGCGCGCGGCCGCGATCCGCACGAGCTGAACGGCGGCGCCGGCCGGAAGGCCGGCGCTCGCCTCACTCCCCCATCACCTTGACGACGACGCGCTTCTTGCGGCGCCCGTCGAACTCGCCGTAATGGACCCGCTCCCACGGGCCGAGGTCGAGCTTGCCCGCGGTGATGGGGAGCAGCACTTGTTGCCCTACGAGCATCCGCTTGAGGTGGGCGTCGGCGTTGTCTTCGCCGGTGAGGTGGTGCTTGTAATCGGGCTTGGCCGGCGCGAGCTGCTCGAGCCAGGTCATGATATCCGACCAGAGCCCCGGCTCGTGGTCGTTGACGAAGACGCTGGCGGTGATGTGCATCGCGCTGACCAGCACGATGCCCTCGGCGACTCCCGAGTCGCGGACGACCCGCTCGACCTCGCCCGTTATGTCGCGGATCTCGTAGCGATTCGGCGTGTTCATGATCAGGTAGTCGGTGTGGCTGCGCATCCCGGCTCCTTCGCCGCGCCCGGTAAATCTCTCATCCGCCCTTCACAACAGCGGCTCTCGTCGTGAAGTAAGGAGATGAGGAAACCTTCCTCACTTCCAAAGGAGCCCATCCACCGTGATCATCCGTCAACTTCTGGCGGCAGCCGCCCTCGTGACCGCTCTGTGCGGATGCGGCGCCGCCGCCGGCGCACAGTCCGCGGCCGCCTCGCCGGCCCCGGCAGCCAGTCCCGCGCCCTTCCAACACCATCACCATCCCAACCGCATGATGCGCGCGCTGCGCTCCGTCGGACTCTCGAGTGCGCAGCAGACGCAAATCCACACGATCATGAGCAACGCTCGCGCCGCCAAACAGAGCGGCACGCCCGAAACGCATCGGCAGGTCCTCAGTCAGATCGAAGACGTGCTGACGCCCGACCAGCGGATGCAGTTCGAAGCCGCGCTCAAGAGTCCGGCGCCGATAATCCGGCCGCAACCGGCCGCCACGCAGTAAATCCCCGACGATGTGCCGATGCGCGTCGCACCAGGGCGCGCGCATCGGCCTCGCCTGAAAGCGAATTCTTTCACGCTGCGTCCGTCCTGATTCGATTCTTCCGCTGAAACCTGCGCGAACCTTAATCGTTTTCTTAACTCGATGGCGCATCTGTTCGACTCTCTTACCGTACGCGGCGTAACGCTGCGCAACCGCATCGCCGTCTCTCCGATGTGCGAGTACTCGAGCATTGACGGCTTCGCGAGCGACTGGCACCTCGTGCACTTAGGCAGCCGTGCGGTCGGCGGTGCGGGGCTCGTCTTCACGGAGGCGGCCGCGGTCGAGCCGAGCGGTCGCATCAGCCCGCAAGATCTGGGCATCTACCGCGACGAGCACGTCGAGCGGCTGGCCGACATCACGAGCTTCATCCTCGGTCAGGGCGCGGTTCCAGGCATCCAGCTGGCCCACGCCGGCCGCAAAGCCAGCGTCGCGGCCCCTTTTAACGGCGGGGCGGCGCTGACGCCGGAACGCGGGGGCTGGCGCCCGATCTTCGCTCCCAGCGCCCTGCCGTTCAGCGAGGATAGCGCGATCCCCACGGCGCTCTCCGGCTCCGAGATTCGTGCGCTGGTCACGAGCTTCGTGGTCGCGGCCGAACGGGCCGTCGACGCGGGTTTCCGCGTCATCGAGATCCACGCGGCCCATGGCTATCTCGCCCACGAGTTCCTCTCACCCCTTTCCAACGTGCGCACCGACGAGTACGGCGGGAGCTTCGAGAACCGCACGCGCTTCTTGCGCGAGGTCGTCGCGGGCGTGCGTGCCGTGCTGTCCGAGGCGACCCCGCTCTTCGTGCGGATCTCCGCGACCGACTGGGTCGAGGGCGGCTGGACTCTCGACGACTCCGTCGCGCTCGCTCGCGAGCTGCGCGGCCTCGGCGTCGATCTGATCGACGCGTCTTCGGGCGGGCTCTCGCCGGCGCAGCGGATCGCGCTGGGGCCTGGGTATCAGGTGCCGTTCGCGGAGCGGATTCGCGCGCAAGTTCGCATCGCGACCGGCGCCGTCGGCATGATCACCGAGCCGGAACAAGCCGAAGCGATCGTGCGCGACGGGCAGGCCGACCTCGTGCTCTTGGCCCGCGAGCTGCTGCGCGACCCCTATTGGCCGCTGCGCGCGTCGGTAGCGCTCGGCGCCGACGGCGCGTGGCCCAAGCAGTATCTTCGCGCCAAGCCGGTCGCGTCCCCGGTTCGAGCGTAGCGCGCGAGCGCTTCGGCGCGTTTTTAATTTAAGTGAAGGCTGCGTAGCCGGTCAGCGCCTGACCGACGATCAGGGTGTGGATCTCGCTCGTTCCCTCGTAGGTGAGGACCGACTCCAAATTGTTGAGGTGCCGAATGATCGGGTACTCGAGCGTCACGCCGCTTGCGCCCAAGATCGTGCGCGCCTCGCGACAGATCGCCAGCGCCTCGCGCACGTTGTTGAGCTTGCCGAAGCTGACTTGTTGTGGAACGAGTGTTCCCGCGTCTTTGAGCCGGCCCAGGTGCAGCGCCAGCATCAAGCCCTTCTGCAGTTCGAGCAGCATGTTGACCAGCTTCTCCTGCGTGAGCTGGAAGCTCGCGATCGGCTTGCCGAACTGCTCGCGCGTCTTGGCGTACTCGAGCGCCGTCTCGTAGCACGTCCGGGCCGCGCCGAGCGCGCCCCACACGATGCCGTAGCGCGCTTCGTTGAGGCACGAGAGCGGCCCGCGCAATCCGGTGACCTTGGGCAAGATCGCGTCGGCCGGAACGCGGCACTCGTCGAAGACCAACTCCGAGGTGACCGAGGCGCGCAGCGAGATCTTGCGCTCGATATTGTTGACTCCAAAGCCCTTGATGCGGGTCGGCACGACGAAGCCGCGCACGAGCTTGCCTTCTCCGTTCTCGGGATCGGTCTTGGCCCAGACGATCGCGACGTCGGCGATCCCGCCGTTGGTGATCCACGCTTTCGTTCCGTTGAGCACGTAGTCGGAACCGTCGCGGCGCGCGGTCGTGCGCATGCCGGCGGGATCGCTGCCGAAGTCCCATTCCGTCAGACCGAAACAGCCGATGGCCTCGCCGCGCGCCATGCGCGGCAGCCACGTCTGCTTCTGCTCTTCGGACCCGAAGGCGTGCAGCGCGTACATCGCAAGCGAGCCCTGCACCGAGACGAAGCTGCGCAAGCCCGAATCGGCCGCCTCGAGCTCGAGGCAGGCCAGACCATAACTGACGGCGCTCGCACCCGCGCAGCCGTAGCCCTCCAGGTGCATGCCGAGCAGACCGAGCTCGCCGAGCTCCCGCGCGATGTCCTTAGGGAACAGACCGAGCTCGAACCACTCGCCGACGAGCGAAAGCACGCGGCGCTTGACGAAGTCGCGCACGGTGTCGCGGATCAGCCGCTCGTCGCTCGAGAGCAAGTCTTCGACGTTGAGAAAGTCGACGGGATCGAGGGCGGCAGGCGCTGCGGTGCTCATGAGGATTATCCTCCGCCGGATCGCTTCACGGCCAATGGTCCGAAGGCTTGTGCGACCGGCATGATCTGCAAAGAGTTGACGTTCACATGGGCGGGACGCGTCGCGACCCAATAAATCGCCTCCGCGATGTCTTCGGGCTCGAGCGGAGTCGTGCCCGCATAGACGGAGGCGGCTTTTGCGGCGTCCCCGTGAAAGCGCACCTGCGAAAACTCGGTCCCGCCGGAAAGGCCCGGCTCGACGTCGGTCACGCGCACCGGCGTCCCGAGCAGATCGGCCCGCAGGTTGAGCGAGAACTGATACACGAACGCTTTGGTCGCGCCGTAGACGTTGCCGCCGGGATAGGGAAACTCGGCGGCCGTCGAGCCGAGGTTGACGATGTGCCCGCGGCCGCGCGCGATCATTCCCGGCAGTACGGCGCGCGTGCAGTACATGACGCCTTTCACGTTCGTGTCGACCATCAGGTCCCAGTCGTCGAGTTCAGCTTGCTGGGCCGGCTGCAAGCCCAGCGCCAAGCCCGCGTTGTTCACCAGCACGTCGACCGCGGCGTACGCCGGCGGCAGCGAATCGATCGCCGCAGCGACCGCATCGCGGTCGCGCACGTCGAGTGCGAGCGGGAGAACGGTCTCGCCGAATTCACGCTGCAGCGCTTCGAGCTTCTCGAGGCGCCGGCTCGCTGCGATCACTTTCGCGCCCTCGCGCGCGAAGCGCCGCACGGTCGCGGCTCCGAAACCAACCGAAGCTCCCGTTACCAAAACGATCATGCGCGACGGCTTCCCGCGCAAACGTTAACGCTCCCTCCGCGCGAGAGACGCGCTAGCTAGCTAGCTAGGTGCGGACCCACGTCCCTTTCAGTTTGGCGTAGCTCGGCCGGCTGAGATAGAGCGCCGCCGGATAACGCCAAAACTGCGAAACGGAGGGATAGGTGGCGATCAGTTCGTTGTGCGGTTTGCCGCCGACCAAGCTGACGCGGCGGATGTAGACGTTGTCGCGGACTTGTTGCAGCCGGTCCAGACAAATCGGCCCGCGGGGCGCCTCCAGGCGCATGCCGCGCAAGGCCGCGGTCAGCGCGGCGGGATCGGCTTTGCCGGCCGGGATTCGGTCGAGCGCCTGCGACAGCATCGCCGCGGCGACGTAGCCGTTCTCGACGACGTGCGAGACGGCGTGTCCGGTCAACGACAGGTAGCCGTTGACGAAGCGCAGGTTGACGGCGCTTTGCAGCGAGGCGGTGTAGTGCAACCCCGAGATGATGCCCTCGGCCATCGAGCCTTCGGCGGGGAGCAGGCTCTCATCGGTCAAGCCCCCCCAGGCCATCAGGGGCAGCTTCGGCCCGGCGCGGCGATACGCCGCCAGAAAGCGGACGGCGTTAGGCTGGTTGACCGCCGCGTATACGGCGGAAGCACCGTGCCCGAGCTGGCGGACGTAGGGCGTCCAGTCCCTCGTCTCGGCGGGCACGTAGATCTCTTGCACGATCCGGCAGCCGTCATCGGTGAAGGCTCGGGCGAAACCGCCGGTCTTCTCCCAGCCGAACGCGTAGTCGACCCCGATCATGGCGACCGCGCGAACGCCGGCGCGACGGCACGCATAGTCGCCCAGGGGCATGGCATCTTGCGAGTTGGTGTCGCCGACGCGGAAAACGTTGCTGCTCGCGCCCTCTTGGGTCAGCCCGTCGGCTCCGGCGACCGCGAGGATCATCGGTTCGCGGCGCTCGCTCAAATAGGCGCGCATCCCGTACGCGACTCGCGAGCTCACCACCCCGACGATCGCGTCGACGCCGGACTGTTCGACCAGATCGCGCGTGTCGGCCAGCGCGGTGCTGACCGAGTTCCCCTCGTCGGCGCCCTTGAGCACGGCCCGAAAGCCGCCGAGCCGGCCTCCGTGCGTCGCCAGGTAGTAGCGGAAGCCGCTGTCGACCTCGGCCCCGGTCGGCGCGAACGGGCCGGTGACGGGCGTCAGCATGCCGACGCGAATCGGGCCCTTGTCGAGCGCGGCCGACGTCGCCGGAGCCAGCGGCGCCGCCAAGAGCAACACCGATAGCGCACAGCTAAGCACGCGCGCAATAACGAACATGCGCGCCCATTCGCAGGCGGGGCATCGGCTCCTTTCGACTTGAGCCGTTCTTGAAACACTCGTTTCAATCTGGTACAACCTTGGCTAGCGTGCCGCGCCAGCATGACGAGCGTCTCCGGGATGACTTGCTCGCCTCGATCGTCGATTACGTCCTGCGCCAAGGGTTGGCCGAGCTTTCACTGCGGCCGTTGGCGAGCGCGGTCGGCGCCAGTCCGCGCACGCTGCTCTACCACTTCGGCTCGAAGGAAGCGCTGATCGGCGCGGTCATCGAGGAGTCTCGCCGGCGCCAGCGAGCGCTTCTGGAAACGTGGTACGAGCGCAGCGCCGAGCACGACGTCCGAACGCTCCTGCTGCGGGCTTGGCAGTGGCTGGCCGCGCCCCGCCACGAATCGATCCTGCGGCTCTTTTTTGAGACGTACGGTTTAGCGCTGCAAGATCGCAAGCATCGCGCGGCCTTCTTGCGCGGCGCGGTGAACGACTGGGTCGTCCCCTTTTCCCGCGAACTCGAACGTCAGGGCTTCAGCCGCGAGCGCGCGGCGGCGCTCGGCACGCTGGTCGCGGCGGTCGCGCGGGGTCTGCTTTTCGACTTGCTGGCGACCGGGGACCGGACTCGCGTCGACCGCGCCTTTCGTTCGTTCATCAACGCGATCGAGTTGCCGGGCGCGGCACCCGCGTCGAACTCGCGAACGAGTGCGCCGTAGTGACCTGTAACGGCCGAATCGAAAGCGCTCTCGCTCGTCCTTTCGCTCGGCTCATCGTCTCTCTTCGGTCACAACGCTACGGCGTTGCTCCCTCATCCATCCTCGATCCGAACAAAAATCCTTCGCGATCTCACTTCCGATTCGACCGTTTCAGGCCACTCACTAGCGCTTGAGGACGCGCTCGAGCTTGTCGAACAATGCTTCGATCGTCCGGCCGTGCACGTCTTCGAGACGGCGCCAAAAGAGGCGTCCCTCGGTATCGGAAAGCGTCGCCTCGATGCGATGGACGATGCGCGTGCGCTTGCCGTCGGCCTCGAGATAGAACCCGTGCGTGCCGTCAAAGCCCTCGTTGCGAAAGCGCCAGACGATCCGTTCTTCCGGAACGACGCCGTCCAGGACGGCGTTGACGCCGCTATGCCATTCCTCGGTCTTGCCCGGCTCGAGCGGACCCGGCGTGCGCATGAACGGCTGCGACGCGAACGGCCAAATAGCGTCGGCAGACGTTCCCATGTCGGCAAGCAAATGATAGATGCGGCGTTTGGTCCCGCTAAAACTCCGTTGATATTCGACGTGCAGGGGAATGGGCATGACCTTCCTTTCGGGAGGCGCATTTAATCTCATCCGCTTCGGCGAGCGCAGGGTCGCCGGCCGGGCACTGCGGCGTCACGTATGCCAAACGAACGTCAAGGGCGAAGATGCCCGCGAGCCCCGCTGCCAGGACGAACGATGCGGTTAGGCCGTCCGTCACGTCGTCATAGGCGACCGTCGCGAGCGGAAGCGTGACCAGCAGCGCGGTCAAGCCGCGCCCGGCGGCAAGCGCGTACGGGATGCCCCAGGGCATGTACCACGCGAGCGGCAACGGCGAGAGCGCGGGAAAGACCCACGCGGCTCCCACGAACCAGCGGCGCCGCAGCGCGCCGGCGGCCGTTATCAACAGCACCACCCCGAACAACACCTCGCTCGCGATCCGCAAGTTCACACGCATGTGCGAGGCGCGATACCCGGAATAGCCCAGCAGCTCCGCAAAGTAGGCTTTCCCGCCGAACGCGTACGACACGGCAACGACGGCCGCCGCGATCGCGAACCACACCAGAACCCGCCGCCGCAGCGGTTGCAGCGAGGCGAGCACGAGGCCGCCGATCACGACGAACGGGATCTTCACCAACCCCGCCAGCGTCAGGCAAAGCGCCGCGCCGAACGTCTTTTGCCGGCGCGAGAGCCCGTAGGCCGCGACCACGAGCGCCAGCGCCTGCATGTCGAAGTGCGCGTTGCTCACGTAGTAGAACCAGAGCGCGGGATTGAGGGCGAAGGCCGCTACCGTGCGGCGCGGCAGCCCGGCATAGACCAGCAGCCAGGCCGTCGCGAGCAGCACCAGCGCGTTGAAGATTCGCAAGGCTTCGATCTTGGCCGCGATCGAGTTGGCCAGCGAGGTCACGAGCATGTCTGCGCCGAGCCACAGCGGCCCGTAGATCAACCCGCGAACGGGGACGTTGCGGGCGATGAAGTCATAGGCGGGCGGCAGCGTGTGCGGTAGGGGCGAGTACGCCTGCAATCCGAGGACGGCGCACTGGACGTACTCGTACACGTCGATCGTCGAGATCGCCGGGGCCGCCGCCGCGAGCAAGGCCATGGCGCCCACCGCAAGCCAAAGGTAGATCCGCCGGCCAGGACGCTCGAAGACCTCGAAGCCTGCCACGACGACGACCAAGCAGCCGGTTTGGACGAGCGCGAGCAGGAAGCCGAAGTCGCCGAAGAGCGCGTGCACGGCGGGATACTTCGGATGATCGAAGGCCAAGATGAACGGCAGGCTCCCAGCCCAGGGGACCAGGGTCGGGTCCGCGTGCGCCTGCACGACGAGCGTGCCGAGCTGCACCGCAAAAGCGATGACGCTTGCGGCCAGGGCTGCCCAAGTGAGTACCGGCGCAGGCCGCCAGCCGCGGAGGCGTTCCACGAGCGGGCTCGCGCGCCGGCCCCGCAGGGCCTCCCACGCGATGATGACGAGCCCGACGAAGGTGACTGGGTTCAAGGCGCTCCAAGCTTCAGCGAACGGGTACCCGATTTTGTGGCGGCCCCTCTCCGGTTCATCGGCTCGCGACCCGGCCGGCCTTACGCCGCGCCGGGCTTGGAGCGCGGAGCAAGCTCCGCAGGCCTCTGGAAAGTGGAAACGGGAGCCGGCTTCAGCCGCGCTCCCGTTCCGATCTTCGTTTGGCTCGCGTCCGGCGTTGAGCCGGCCGCCCTACGCTTTGAGCTCGATGTCGACGCCTGCCGGCAAGTCGAGATGCATCAGCGCGTCCATCGTCTTGGGCGAGGCCTGCAGGATGTCGATCAGGCGCTTGTGCGTGCGCATCTCGAAGTGCTCGCGGCTCTTCTTGTCGACGTGCGGCGAGCGGTTGACGCAAAACCGATTGATCTCGGTCGGCAGCGGCACAGGACCGCTGACGAACGCACCCGTCCGCTTGGCGGTATCGACGATCCGCTCGGCGGACTGATCGAGAATCTTGTGGTCGTACGCCTTGAGGCGGATTCGTATCTTCTGCTTGGCCATGTGGCTACTGCTTTCCGAGGTCTTCGATTGTCAAAGTGCTAGCGGGAGTCTTGGCATCCTACTTGGTGTCGTTGATCGCGGTGACGACGCCGGCACCGACCGTCCGGCCGCCCTCGCGAATCGCGAAGCGCAGACCCTCTTCGCACGCGATCGGGGTGATCAGCTCGACGTCCATCGTGATGTTGTCGCCGGGCATGACCATCTCGACGCCTTCCGGCAACTGGATCGTGCCGGTCACGTCGGTCGTGCGGAAATAGAACTGTGGGCGGTAGTTCGCGAAGAACGGCGTGTGGCGCCCGCCCTCTTCTTTGGAGAGAACGTACACCTCGGCTTTGAACTTCGTGTGGGGCTTGATCGAGCCGGGCTTGGCAAGCACTTGACCGCGCTCGATCTCGTTACGCTCCACGCCGCGCAACAGCACGCCGATGTTGTCGCCGGCGATACCGAAGTCGAGCAGCTTGCGGAACATTTCGATGCCCGTCACGACCGACTTGCGCGATTTTTCGGCGAGACCGACGATCTCGACTTCCTCGCCGACCTTGATCTGGCCGCGCTCGACGCGCCCCGTGCCGACCGTTCCGCGGCCGGTGATCGTGAAGACGTCTTCGACCGGCATCAGGAACGGCTTGTCGACCGCGCGCGCCGGCGTCGGGATGTACACGTCGACCGCATCCATGAGCTGGAAGATCGGATCGGCGTCGGGATCGCCGCGCTTGCCGGACGACTGCAGCGCCTTGAGCGCCGAGCCTTTGATGACCGGCACGTCGTCGCCGGGGAACTCGTACTTGCCGAGCAGTTCGCGGACTTCCATCTCGACCAGCTCGAGCAGTTCGGGATCGTCGACCATGTCGACCTTGTTGAGGAACACGACGACGAACGGCACGCCGACCTGGCGCATCAGCAGAATGTGCTCGCGCGTCTGCGGCATCGGCCCGTCGGTCGCCGAGACGACCAGGATCGCGCCATCCATCTGCGCTGCGCCGGTGATCATGTTCTTGATGTAGTCGGCATGGCCCGGACAGTCGACGTGCGCGTAGTGGCGGACCGACGTCTCGTATTCTTGATGCGAGATGGCGATCGTAATCCCGCGCTCCTTCTCCTCGGGCGCGTTGTCGATATCGTCCACGGTCTTCTTGGCGATCGAAGAATTCTCGGTGGATAGGCAATTGATGATCGCTGCCGTGAGCGTCGTCTTGCCGTGATCGACGTGACCCACCGTCCCGATGTTGACGTGCGGCTTGCTGCGCTCGAATTTCGCCTTCGCCATGTTTCTTCTATCGTTTCCTTATGATTGCAAGAGTTTGCCGAACTACGCGGCGGGTTTCTTTCCTTGCGATTTCGCGACGATCTCTTCTTCGATGGACTTGGGAGCCTTCTCGTAGTGCGAGAACTC
This sequence comes from Vulcanimicrobiaceae bacterium, assembly GCA_052267165.1. Taxonomy (GTDB): domain Bacteria; phylum Vulcanimicrobiota; class Vulcanimicrobiia; order Vulcanimicrobiales; family Vulcanimicrobiaceae; genus CAWICD01. Next base: position 315,772 of record JBKQHO010000022.1, read on the forward strand.
CATCGTGTACGTCGCACGGCCCTGCGTCGCCGAACGCATGTCGGTCGCGTAGCCGAACATCTCCGAGAGCGGCACGTGGGCCGTGATCGTCGTCGCGCCGCCCGGTACGTCTTCGCTCGACATGATCATGCCGCGCCGGCGGTTGAGGTCGCCGTTGATCGACCCGAGGTAGTCCTTGGGCGTCGTGACCTCGACTTTCATGATCGGCTCGAGCAAGATCGGCCCTGCCGCCCGATTGGCTTCCTTGAAGCCCATGGACGCCGCGATCTTGAAGGCCATTTCCGACGAGTCGACGTCGTGATAGCTGCCCTCAAAGGCCGTCGCCTTGAAGTCGAGGACGGGATAGCCGGCCAGCACGCCGCTCTCAGAGGCCTCGCGAATGCCTTCCTGGATCGCCTTCGAGTACTCTTTAGGGATCCGTCCGCCGACGACCGCCCAGACAAACTGCATGCCCGAGTTCGCTTCGCCCGGCTCCAAGCGCAGCCACACGTCGCCGTACTGGCCTTTGCCGCCGGTCTGCCGAATGAACTTGCCTTGCTTTTCGACGGTCCTGGTGATCGCTTCTTTATATGCGACCTGCGGCTTGCCGACGTTCGCGTCGACCTTGAACTCGCGCTTGAGACGGTCGAGGATGATCTCGAGGTGGAGTTCGCCCATACCGCCGATGATCGTCTGCTGCGTCTCTTCGTCGGTGCGCATGCGAAAGGTCGGATCTTCCTGGGCGAGACGTGATAGCGCCGAGCCCAGCTTGTCCTGGTCAACCTTCGTCTTCGGCTCGATCGCCTGGAAGATGACCGGCTCGGGGAAGGTGATCGACTCGAGCGTGATCGGGTTCTTCTCGTCGCACAGCGTGTCGCCGGTGCGCGTGTCGCCCATGCCGACGGCCGCCGCGATGTCTCCGGCGCCGATCGCGTCGATGTCCTCGCGGTGATTGGCGTGCATGCGCAGGATGCGCCCGATGCGCTCCTTGCGGCCCGAACGGGCGTTGTAGACGTAGCTGCCCTTTTCGAGCGTGCCCGAGTAGACCCGGAAGTACGTCAAGTTGCCGTAGGGATCGGTCGCGATCTTGAAGGCGAGCGCCGCGAACGGCTCTTTGTCGTCGGGGATGCGGGTGAGCTGATGGTTCTCGTCTCTAGGGTCGAGACCGACGATCGGCTTCGCCTCGAGCGGCGAAGGCAAGAAGTCGACGACCGCATCGAGCAGCGGCTGAATGCCCTTGTTCTTAAATGCGGAGCCGCAGAGCATCGGAAGCACGTGGCCCGCGATGGTGGCCTTGCGCAGCGCCGTCTTGAGGCGCTCGACCGGGATCTCCTCGCCCGCGAAAAACAGCTCGAGGAGCTCGTCGTCCTGTTCGGCGATCGCCTCGATCAGCTCTTGGCGCCATTTCAGGGCGAGGTCGCGCAGCTCGCCCTCCTCGACGTCTTCGAGATCGAACGTCGAACCGAGATCGTCGGCATAGACGCTCTTCTTCATCCTGAACAGATCGACGATGCCGTGGAACTGGTCCTCGGCGCCGATCGGGACTTGGATCGGGACGGCGCGCGCGCCCAAGCGGTCGCGAATCTTCTCGACGCAATTGAAGAAGTCGGCGCCCATGCGGTCCATCTTGTTGACGAAGATGATGCGCGGGACGCGGTACTTGTTGGCCTGGCGCCAGACCGTCTCGGACTGCGGCTGAACCGCAGCGACCGAGTCGAAGAGCGCGACGAGACCGTCGAGCACGCGTAGCGAGCGCTCGACCTCCACGGTGAAGTCCACGTGGCCTGGCGTATCGATGATGTTGATCCGCGTGTCGCGCCAGGTGCAAGCCGTCGCGGCCGAGGTGATCGTGATGCCGCGCTCCTGCTCCTGGACCATCCAGTCCATCGTCGCGGCGCCGTCGTGGACCTCGCCGAGCTTGTGCGTGCGGCCCGTGTAGAAGAGGATGCGTTCGGTCGCGGTCGTCTTGCCCGCGTCGATATGGGCGGCAATGCCGATGTTTCGGGTCCGCTCGAGCGGATATTCACGTACGAGGGGCATGTTTCTTAAGACCGCGTTACCAGCGGTAGTGGGCGAACGCTTTGTTCGCTTCCGCCATCTTGTGCGTATCCTCGCGCTTCTTCACGGTCGCCCCAACGTTGTTGGCGGCGTCCATGATCTCGTTGGCGAGCTTCTCTTCCATCGAGCGGCCGGGCCGTTTGCGGGCGAACTGAATCAGCCAGCGCATGGCCATCGCCTGGCGCCGGTCGGGACGGACTTCCATGGGGACCTGATAGGTGGCACCGCCGACGCGCCGCGGCCGAACTTCGACCAGGGGCATGGCGTTGCCCAACGCCTGTGTGAAGACGTCCATCGGGTCACGGCCGAGCTTTTCGCCGACGATGCCGAGCGCTCCATAGGTGATCCCTTCGGCGACCGATTTCTTGCCGGCGAGCATGACCTTATTGATGAAGCGCGACAAGACTTTCGAATTGAAGCGCGGATCGGGGAGAATCTGCCGTTTCGGAACGGCTCCCTTGCGAGGCATGCGGAATCCCTACCTTACTTCTTGGTTGCGCGCTTGGCGCCGTACTTGGAGCGGCCTTGCTTGCGATTGGCCACGCCCGATGTGTCGAGCGTACCGCGGATGATGTGGTAGCGGATGCCCGGAAGATCCTTGACGCGGCCGCCGCGGATGAGCACGACCGAATGCTCTTGCAGGTTGTGGCCGATGCCGGGGATGTAGGCCGTGACCTCTTCCCCGTTCGTGAGACGAACGCGCGCCACTTTGCGAAGCGCGGAGTTCGGTTTCTTGGGCGTGATCGTCTTGACTTGCGTGCATACGCCGCGACGAAACGGATTGCCGCGCACTTCGAAGGTGCGCAGCGGCAAATCCGGATGCCCGGGCTTGGGTCCCGTCTGCGCGACGCGCAGCGCCGGGGCCTTCACCTTTTTCTCGAGCTTCTCGCGTCCCTTACGGACAAGTTGACTGATCGTCGGCACGTACTCTCCAAGCGGCGGCGTCCTCGAAACGGCCAGCTTGCCGAAAGTGAGGAAACGCACACAAATTCCGCCCCACCGCCGGTGGGCCGGAACCACCGGAGTATACCAGCTTCAGCGACGCAGAGTCAACGCCGGCGAACGCGCTCACTCGCCGGTTGCGCTCCATGGTCAGATGTCACCCTGAGGTCAGATGTCACCCTGAGCTTGTCGAAGGGTCAGGCGACGGCCACGCAGGGGCCGAAGCCACGGAAGCGCTTGCCACGCCGCTCGGCCAAGACCGCCTCCCCTAACGCCGTCAGGCTGTAGCGGATCTCGGCCGCCTCGTCTTCATCCTGGTCGGGGCAGGCCCGCTCGACCGGCTGCTTCTCGTCCATCGTCCTCTACCTTCCGTCACTGACGGCACTACGGAGCGCAATGGGACTACCGTAGCCGCGGACTGTGCCAACAGTTTGGCACTCGCTGAGGGCTCCCGGCCTTTTTGCCCGCTCCGCTGCGACGGCGTCCCCGGCCCCGAACCAGATTTTTTGCATCGTCACCGGAGGCGTCGCCAGGCTCGGCTCGTAGCTCAAGCCGCGCTGAGCGGCCGCGCGGCTCACGACTCCCGCTTAATCGCTCTTAATATTGAAGCCGAATGCGGCGCAGGCGCCATTCGCGCCGGCTCGTATCGGCCAGCGCCGTGATGCTTGCGCCGGCCTTGATGCCCGAAAGCTCCTTGCGGTCCGAGACGAGGCAGATCCGCAGACCTGCAGGAGCGGTCTCGAGCGGAGCGTGACGCAAGGTCAAGCGCCCATGCGCCGGATCGACGTGCACGACCGTTCCTTGAATCGGAATCAGCGCACCGGCGTGGGCGGCGTACGCCAGGCCGGGGCAAGCGCCCGACGCCGCGGTGACAAGCAGGGCCGCGAGCACGATCTTACCGTAATGCATCGTTATCTCTCCGGCTTATTCCCAAAGCACGCAGTTTGTACAACGCGCGCAGCTATCCCGCTAGCAGCGGATCCACGTTCTGTTCCGCCAAGAGCCCGTCGCCGCTGCTCCAGCTGCCGAACGAACCCGCGCCCGGGGCGAGCTGGCTCGTCTGTTGCGGCAGCGCGGTGAACGGCGGCGCGAAACCGCCGGTTTGCAACGCGGCCGGCGGTGATCCGGCGGCGGGCCACGCGGCGGCGCCGTCGCTGCGGTTGGCCAAGTACCCGCCCAGATCGACCTGATTCGCGTGCGTCTTGACGTCGACGCCGCCCGAGCCGTTGGTCGAGAGCGTGGTCGTGATGCTGCCGCCCTGTCCGTTGCCGTCGTTGACGGTCAGCGAGTTGTCGGCGTTGAGCGTGACGTTCTCGCCGTTGCCGAGGTCGACGGTTTGACCTTGCTGCAGGCTGACGTTGTTTCCGTACGAGGTCACGGTGTACTGCCCGGCCGCGTTGAGCGATACCGTCGTGTTGCCACTGGCGGTCGTGACGCTCCCGCTTTGATTGAGCGTGACGCCGTTCGAATTCGCCTGCGTCGCCTGCGTCGAGACGCGGTAGCCGCCGGCGAACGAGTTGGAGTCGAGCAGATCGGGATGCGAACGCATGCTGTCCCATTTTCCGTTGACCGCGTTGCCTGCGCCGGTCGTGCCGTCGAACGACTCGTGCGGGTCGCCGACCGAGTTCGCGTCGGCCGAGCCGTAGAACGTCTGCCCCTGATTCGCTGCGGGCGCAGCCGTCGAGCCGTACCCTTGCGAAGCGGAGACGCTCGACCCGTTGCCCATCGCCTGCGCCAGATAGCTCTGGATCTGCGAGAACAGATTGCCGACGAGGCCGAAGAAGCCGCTCATCGCGCCTCCGAGGCTGCCGGCGCTCGAACCGAAGCCGCCGGACGCCGGCGACATCGCCCCGCCCGGCAAACCGAGGATCGAATCGCCTGCGTTCGCCCACGCCGGAACGGCGCCGGAGGCTGAAGGTGCGGCGTTGCCGTTCTGCATCTCGGCGCCGAGGCCGAGCTGCGCGAGCTCGGCCGGCGGCCTGGTGCTGTTTCCGATCCAAGACATGATCTGGTCCCTTCCTCTCGCGCGTGGCGTGCGTGGCCCAAGAGCCTGTTCGCACCTTTATCGCGACGCGGGGCCGCGATGGAAAGGCGGCGCCGTCGGCCGCGACCGCCGCATTCCCAGGGTCCTCCTAGCACCCAGCGGCTCGAGCGTGCGTTGGAGGGGCGAGTGTCACCCCGAATTCGAGAAAGGACCTCGGCATGAAACGTAGCGCACTTATCGCCGCCCTGCTGACCGCCGCGTTCGCGGCTTCTCCGCTAGCGGTGCTGGCCGACACCAGTTGGGGCCACGGCGGCTCCTACGACAACGGCGGCGGCTACTACGCCGGCGCACGTACCAGCGGAACGATCGCCGAAACTCGCGGCTCGATGCTGCGCTTACAGGATGGCCGGCCGATTTACATGCACCGCGGCACCATCATCAATCCCGCCGGCGTCGCGTTGCGCCCGGGCATGCGCATCAGCGTCTCCGGCTCGACCAACAGCGACGGCGGCATCAACGCCGAGGTCATCGACGTCGGCCGCGGCGACCACGACTGGGACCACGACCGGAATTGGAACGGGAACGGGAATTGGAACGGGAACCCGTACAACAACCGCTGAGCCTGACCAGAATTTTTAGGACCGTACCATCACTTTTAGCGCGCTGCGGCCGTCCATGGCGGCATAGCCGCGCGGGACGTCGTCGAGCGAGACGCTCATGTCCAGCACGCCGGCCGGATCGAGCTTCCCGGCGACGACGTCCTCGAGTAATTCGCGAATAAAGGCGCGCGCCGGCGCAACGCCGCCGCACAGGATGTTCTCCGAGAGCGTCCGGTCGAGGTCGAGCCCGTCCTGCGGCGTACGGAGCGCCGACATACCCGATCGCACCCCCGGGGTGCGCGATTGCCACGGCGAGCGCCATCGACGACTTGTTTCCCACGCACTCGAGGACCGACTCCGCGCCGCCGCCGGTCAGTTCGAGCGCGAGGCCGGCGGCGGCCTCTTCGCGTTCCGTTATCGCGTCGGTCGCGCCGAATTCTCGCGCCGGCTCCAAGCGCGCCGGATGGCGCGTGCGCGGCGATGTTCGGAACCACGCCGTGCGGGGAACAAGGGCGTATGGCCAACGAACGAAACCCGCGTCGCCAAAGCGACGAGACCTCCGAACTTCACACGCAGGCGGACGACGAGCGTCCGCTGACTCGTCGCGAGGCCGAGGTCGCCGGAATCACGCCTGAAACGGAAGGCGTCTACGGCGACGACTCGTTCTCTCCCAACGACGAAGACAAGCGCGACTCCGAACGCGCCGGACCAGGCGAGCACCTCTGAAGATACGCCGCGCGGCGCGCTCAGCCGTCGACGATTTCGATGAGCTTCGGGTAGACCCGCGCCGCCAATCGCGGCCAGGCAAGCGGCTCGATGATGTCGTGCGAGGGGGGCAGGCCGCCCAGCGACTCGACGGCGACCGGCGCGTGACCGTGCCCGCTCCAGAGGCGAGCCAGCCGCCGCGCGCTGCGGTTGTTCACCGCCGTCTCGCTCGCGTTGAGGACGATCTCGATGTCGCGAGCCTGCGGAGCGCGCTGCGCGGCGTCCGCTAGCAGCTGTTGCGCCAAATGGTACGACTGCGCGAGCGCGTGCGTCGGATAGCGCGGGTAGCCGTGCTCGGGTTGCTGCCGCTCCCGTAGCACCGGATGCCACCACACGAACTGGTTGGGCATGCGCAACGCAAGCCGGGCGAGCGAAGGGGCGACCCGGCGAGGCACGCCGACCAGGCCGAGAAACGGCGCGATCGGGACGACGCGGTCGACCTCGACATGCTGCGCGATCCAGGCGGCGAGCAATCCGCCGACCGAGAAGCCGGCGACGACGAGGCGCTCGCCGAGCGCGCGCGCCGCTTCGACCGTTTCGTGCGCGAACGCGTCGAGCTCGTCGGCCGTCAAACCCGCAAGCGAGGTCGTCAGCCGATCGGAGAGCCCGTGGCGCGGCAGCCGGGGAATAAAAACGTTCGCGCCGCGCTCGAAGAGGGCTTGGCCGAAGGTTGCAAACTGCAATGGGCTCGCGGTCAGACCGTGCAAGAGCAAGAACGCTTTCGGCGTCCGCGCGCCGTGCGACAAGAGGATCGACCGGTGAGAGACGAAACTCGGGGGCTCCGTGAGTTCCATAGCCGACGCATTCGCCGTCGCTCAAGGATTGCTTGGTGCGCGAGTCCTCGCACGCATGCTCGCGACCGCGGCAGGCGACCCCATCCTGGCGGTAACGAGCCCTCCGCCCGGCATGGGAACGGTCTCGGTTGTCGTGCCGGTGCTCGACGAGCGTACTCGTCTGGGACCGACGCTGGACGGGCTGGCGGCGCAGGGGCCGTGGGTGCGTGAGATCCTGGTGGTCGACGGCGGCTCGCGCGACGGCACGCAGGCGCTCGTCCGCGATTTCGTCAAACGCGAGCCCCGCATCCGGCTGGTCGACGCGAGCCCGATTCCGTCCGACTGGAACGGAAAAGCATGGGGCATGGCGACCGGCCTCGCGCAGAGCGCGGCCGGCGCGAGCTGGATCGCGTTCGTCGACGCCGACGTGCGGCCGTCGCGCGATTTGATAGCCTCGCTGCTGGCGCACGCGCGCAATTCGTTCGTGACCGCCTTTAGCGCCGCGCCGCTGCTCGAGCTTTCCGGCTGGGCCGAGGCGCTGATCCACCCTTCGATGCTCACCTCGCTGGTCTATCGCTACGGATTGCCGGGCGTCGTCGCGACGCGGCCGGGCCAAGTGCAAGCGAATGGCCAGTGCTTCTTCGTGAAGCGGAGCGTCCTGCTCGACGGCGACGCGATCGCCGAGTCACGGGACTCGCGCTGCGAGGACGTCACGATCGCGCGCCAGCTCGTGCGCGCGGGCGTGGCCGTCGGCTTCTTCGAGGGCAGCCGCGTCGCGACGGTGCGCATGTACGAGAGTTGGGAGGAATGCTGGCGCAACTGGCCGCGTTCGTTGACGCTGCGCGATCCGCAGACGTCGAATCTCGACTTGTGGCTCGAACTGGCGGAGATCGCGCTCGTTGCGGCCTTGCCGCCGGCGCTCGCGGTCGTTGCGCTCGCGCGCGGCAAGCGCGGCGCCCTCGTCAACCTCAACGTCGCGCTTGCGCTGGCGCGGCTGGGAGTGTTGTGGGGAACGCGCCGTGCCTATTCCGCGCCTCCGGTGAGCTATTGGCTTTCGCCCGCGTTCGATCTGCCGGTGGCGGTGCGGCTGATCGCTTCGGCGTTCGCTCGCAAGCAAACGTGGCGCGGCCGTTCGCTCATCGCCGAGCGGCGCGCGGCGTGAGAGTCGCCGTCGGCTTCTTCGCGCTGCATCTGCTGGCGCTGTGCTTGGGGATGTTCGGGCTGCTCTCTGCGGTACCCAACCCGGCACAGTTCGCCGGCAATCCCGCCGCCATGGCCTTTTACGGATGGGCGATCCAAAACACCGGCACGGTCGACATCCTGACCGCGACCGCAGCGATGCTCGCGTTCGGTGCGGCCTCGATCGGCTGGCGGCGCACGTTGCTCTTCGCGCTGGCGGCGACGGTCATCTCGGCGGCGGCAGAGCTGACCGGAACGAAGACCGGCTGGCCGTTCGGCGGCTACGAGTACACGAACTTTCTGGGCTGGAAGCTCGGCGGCCGCGTGCCGTATACCGTGCCGCTCTCGTGGTTTTACATGGGCTTCGCGTCCTATCTGCTGGGAGCGCGCATCGTGCAGGCGACGCGGCCGCAGAGCGGGTTGCTCGCGTCGATCTTGCTCGGCGCGTGGCTGTTGACCGCTTGGGATCTGGTGCTCGATCCGGCGATGGCGAGCGAACGGCTCACGACGATCCACTTCTGGATTTGGCACGAGCACGGGCCCTATTTCGGCATGCCGCTGCGCAACCTCGCGGGCTGGTTCGGCACGGGCTTGCTCTTCATCGCCGTCGGACGGCTCGCGTGGCGCAAGCGCTTCGACGCAAGCGCGCTCGCGATTTGGTTCCCCTACGGCATCTACGCCGTCAACGTGATTTGGGCGATGGCCTTGAGCCTGCGCGTCGGGCTTTGGCAGACGGCGCTCGCGGCGATCGCTTTCAGCTTGCTGCCCGCCTCGCTCGCGCTGCGGCGCCCGCTCGTTCGCCGCGTGGAGGAGCCGGCGTGACGATCGGCTCGCTCGCGACCCGCGCGATCGCGCGCTTCTACGCCGCACGCGATCTGACGCTGCGCGTCGAAGGCCTCGAGCATCTGCCGGCGGAGGGACCGGTGCTGATCGCGGCGCGCCATTATCATCACCTCTACGACGGCGCCGCGCTGGTCGGCGCGCTGCCGCGCACGGTGCACCTCTTCGTCGCGCTCGACTGGACGCGCAACGCGTGGGAGCGGCGCGTCATGGAAGAACTGTGCCGGCTCGCGGATTGGCCGGTCGCGCTGCGCGGCGAAGGCCTCGCGCGCATCCGCTCGGGGGGCTTCGCGCAAGGCGAGATCGCACGCTACGTGCGCACGTCGCTCGCAACCGGGGCGCGTCTCCTACGCGAAGGGCGCGTGCTCGCGGTCTTCCCCGAAGGCTTTCCGACGATCGATCCCGAGGGCTCGCGCAAGCCCTCCGACGACGCCTTCTTGCCGTTTCGGCCCGGATTCTTAGCGATCGTCGCGCTGGCCCAGCGCAGCGGCGCGCGCATTCCGATCGTGCCGGCCGGCCTCGCGTACACGCGTGGCGTGCGCTGGCAGGTCGCGCTGCGCTTCGGCGCGCCGCTTTACCTCGAGAGCGAGAGCCGGCGCGCGACCCTGCTCGAGGCCGTCAGCGCGCGCGTCAAGACGCTGTCGGCGGCCTGAAGGATGGCGATCCCCGAAGTCATCCAGCCGCGCGGCCTGGCGGACTACTTGGCGGTCATGTCGCGCGCGATCTTCCAAGCGGGAATGAGCTGGAAGCTGATCGACTCCAAGTGGGACGCGTATCTGCGGCTCTTCGAGGACTTCGACCCGTTGCTGGTCGCCGCGTTCGGAGAAGGCGACGTCGAGCGCATCATAACCGACGGCGGCGTCCTGCGCACGTACAAAAAACTTGCCGGGACGGTCGAGAACGCGCGCACCCTGCTGGCGCTCGACCGCGAGTTCGGCGGCTTCAAGAATTACCTGCGCTCGTTCGGCTCGTACGGCGCGCTCGCGGCCGATCTCAAAGTGCGCTTCGCGTTCCTGGGCGAGCTGTCGGCCTACTATTTTCTCTTTCGCGTCGGCGAGCCGGTGCCGCGTTTCGAGCAGTGGGAGCAGACGGTTCCGGGCGATCACCCGCGCATGCGTGAGATGGTGGCGCTCGCGCGGGCACGCGGCACGTCGAGCGAGTTGCCGTGCAATGCGTCGGCTTCGTCCGAGCCAAAAGACACTTCCCCAGCGAAGCAGCGCAAGCGCTAAAGGACGCGAATCTTCCTCAACTCTCGCGACACGCGCTCGACAACACAAGCTCCCTTAATTGTCCAACCGATGCAAAGGAATACACCTTTAGAAACGGAAACTCGAGCACCCCCCACACGACGACTCCACGACGACTCTTTTTTGACCCAATCGGCCGCTCGCCGTACGGCGGGCCACCTCGGAGCACAGCGCGATGGCGAATGAACTGGCAGCCACACTCAAACGAGAGCTGCGGGAAGCGCGCAGAAGACTCGTCCATGCACCCAGCGAGGACGACCGCAGCAGCCTTGGGCTATTTTGCACCTATCTGGAAACGCAACTGGCTCGCTACGAAGTGCACGACCCGCCGCAGCCGTTGCGCTCGACCCGCGAGCGAGAGCTGGAAGTTCCCGCATAAGCCGGCTCAAACCCGAGGACGGCTAGCGCTGGCTCCGGCCGCGGCCCCCAAGCGAACGCCGCGCAGAAGCGCCTCGGCGACGACCTCGGCCGCCATCGTTCCGATCAGGTCGAGCGGTGCGTCGACGCCGCCGGTCCCGCAAGCGAAGATCGTGTCGCCGTCGAGGCTGAGGTGCGCCGGCACGACGACCCGCGCCAAGCCGTCGTGCGCCATCTGGGCTAGTTTGGTCGCGCCGGCCCTGCGCAGGTTCGCGTTGGTCGCCACGACGGCAAGCGTGGTGTTCGTCCCCGCAGCAGGGAGACGGCCCCAGAGCGCGAGCATGGCGCGCGCATCGTAGGGCTCGTCTCCTTCGGGCTGCGGAAGCGCGACCGGTTCGCCCGTGCGCGGATCGAAGATCGCACCGACGGCATTGGCGACCGCGAGCGCAGCGACGACGAGCTCACCGTGACGCGCCGAAGCCGTGCCGACGCCGCTGTCGCGAGCGCGCAGCGGGCCGGCGAGCTTGGCGACGGTCGCGCCCGCGCCGACCCCGACGCGGCCTTCCGCCGGCGGCGCGGTCGAAGCCGCGCGCGCCGCGGCGGCGCCCATCGCGGCGTCGGGCCGCACGTGACCGTCGCCGACGAGCAGGTCAAAGAGGACGGCTGCCGGCACGATCGGGATTCGGAAGTCGCCGACTGCGAAGCCGATGCCACGTTGCTCGAGCACCTGCATCACCCCGCAAGCGGCGTCGAGCCCGAACGCGCTTCCACCGCTCAACACGAGCGCGTGCACGGTCTCGACGTGTCCGGTCGGCGCCAAACAATCGGTCTCGCGCGTTCCGGGCGCGGAGCCGCGGACGTCGACGCCGCAGACGCCGCCGCGCTCCAGGACCACCACCGTGCAGCCTGTCCTGGCTGCGAGATCGTGCGCGTGACCGACGGCGACGCCGGGAACGTCGACGATCGAGCCGTTGTTCGCGGCGTCTCGCTGCACTAGGCCGCCGCCGGCCGGCAGTGTTTGCACGGGCGGTAGCCCGCCGCGTGCGCTTCTTGCTCCGAACGAAAGGCCACCGCATGTTCGGGCTTGGTGCGCCGCGCGTCGGCACACGTCGGGAAGCAGTAGATCTTGGTCGTGCGCGACCCGTGCAGCCGCACTCCGCGCTGCGCGTCCCCCTCGAGCGCGGCCACGTCGACGCCTTCCGCGTCCAACATTGTGACCTTCCGCGGGACGCCGAGCGCATACTCGCCAACCTTGCCGTCGCTGCGCACGACGCGATGGCAGGGAATCAGCAGCGGCACCGGATTGCGCGCCAGCGCGCTGCCGACGGCGCGCACCGCCTTCGGCTTACCGATCTCGCGCGCGATCCAAGCGTAGGGGCGAATCTGCCCGCGCGGAATCTCGAGCACCTTGCCCAAGACTTGCGCTTCGAACGGCGTGCAGACGCGCAGATCGTAGGTCAGCCGGCGCGCCTCGCCCAGCCCCGCCAGCGCTCGCGTTACTGCGCGCGGCGCTTCGGTCGCGTGCACCGCGGGGCGCGCGAACCGTGCCGCAAAGGCCGCTTCGAACGCGGCGTCGCCGTCGGCGCGCATCACCGCTGCGATGCCGTGCCCGTTCCAAGCGACGTAGACCGGACCGATCGGGCTTGGGAGCAGCGCGTAACGGTCGACCAAGCCGGCTGCGCGCATGACGTCCGCGGCGAAGCCTTCGGGCGCGCGCTCGCCGGCGAGCCGGCGCAGGTCTGCGAGAATCATGCTTCACTCCTCGTGAGGTCTTTACGTAGTTGGGCCAGCCCGCGATGGACCTCGGCCTTGACGGTCCCCTCGGGACGGCCGAGGATCGCCGCGATCTCGGCGTAGCTGCGGCCCTCGACGTGCCGCAGGACGACCGGCGCTCGGTATTTCAAAGCGAGCCGACCGAGCGCTGCGCGCAGCGCGTCGCGCGACTCGCCGCGCTCGACGACCGCCGCGGGCCCATCGCGCGGGTCGGCGGCGAGCGCCTCCGCGACCGCTCCGTCGAGCGCGAACGTCCGGGCCGCCGGCGAGCGCGCGCGATTGCGCACGCGGTTGAGCACGATCGCGTAGAGCCAAGCGCGCACCGAAAGCTCGCGGCGGCGCTGCGGGCCGTAGCCGCTCAGCGCCCGATACGCAGCCACGAACGCTTCTTGCGCCAGCTCTTCGGCGGCGGAGCGATCGCCCACGAGGTTGAGCGCGAACCCGAATACGCGATGTTGGTACGCGGTCACCAGCTTCTCGAAGTGCGTGTCGAGGTCTTTGGCGAGCCCTTCGGCAACCTCGCGGCCGAGCCGTTCTTGCGCCGTCATCGCGCATTGTGGAAGATCACGCCGAGCGCAAAGCGCAGCCCGGAACGAACTTCGCTGACGCCGTGCCGGACGTTCTGCCGGTACGTGCCGTGGGTGCCCTCGACCGGCCGATACCGAGTCGGAAAGACGAGCGCGTCGCCGCCTTCGAGCGTCACGACGCGCGCCACCGACTGCGCTCGCGGCCGCTGCATGACCAGCACCGACTCGCCTCCGGAATAGTTCACGCGCTCGCTCAGCCCGATCGTCACTTGCAACGGAAAGGCCCGTTCGCCATAGAGGTCTTGGTGCAGCGCATTGTAGTCGCCGGCCTCGTAACGCAGCACCAGCGGCGTCGGCCGCAGCTGACCGGCCTTAGCGCACTCGGCGAGGTACGCTTCGAGCTCGGGCGGATAACGCTCCGCCAGGCGCAGCGCCTCGTTCCACGCGTTGGCGAGCGGCGCGAGATTACGGTAGAGCGCCGAGCGAAGGCCGCCGACGACCTTCGGCAGCGGGTCCGCGAAGTAGCGATACGTCCCGCGACCGAAGCCGTGGCGCGCCATCACGACGGTAGTGCGATAGAGCGCGTCGTCGTCGTAGGCTGCGATCAAGCTCGCGCACTGCTCGGCTGCCATCAAGCCGGAAATCCGCGCGAAACCGTCAGCCCAAAGGCTGCGGCTCAGCGCCTCGCTCTCGAGACCCTCGAGCCGCTCCTTCAGCGACGGATCACGCGTCATGGCGCCGTTCATTCGAGCGGCCAGCCGCGCCGCCCGCTCGTTAGCCTACGCTCGTACTCGTCCGACCAGACGCGCACGGTTGCGCGACGTCTCTCCGAGCGATCGGACACGCAGGCTAGTAAGGCGAGCGCTGCGATCAGACCGAGCCCCAAACCGATCTCCATACCGTCCCTCCAGCCCGGCGACGCGGCCGGGACGTGAGAGGAACACCCGAGCGGCGGAATCGTTGCATTCCGCCTCTCGGGCTACTGCGGTTCGAACACGTCGTCGGAGAGGGGCACGTTGAAGCGGTAGTTCGAGAACGTCGTGGTCACCTCGGCGTTGTAGCCGTGGCCGCGCGCGTGACCGATCTGCGACGCCACGACCTGTCGCCGGCCGAGGGGCTCGTAGGTCTGCTCGGTATCTACGGTCGAGCCGTTCTGATTGGTGAACGTATAGCGCGCAACCAGACCGGTCGTGTCGTCGACGTCGACGTCGGCCGAGGCTACTTTCGACTGGCTGTCCTTGGGGACCAGGTGAAACGTCGTCGTCGTGCCGTCGTCGCCGGCAACCGTTCCGTCGTAGTATTCGGGCCAGACGGGGACCGGTTCGATCGTCGGGCTATCCTTGACGAGCCCTCGCATCAGGGATGGAACGTCGTCGAAAACGACAGCCTGCTTGTCGGGCGCTTCGTAATACGAGTGTCCGTGGAAGGTGAAGGACGCCGGCGGGAAGCTGCGCATGTGCGTGTGCACCTCGATGTCCGCGACCGAGGTCCTGATCCCGGCGCCCCAGCGCAACATTTTTCCGTAAACCGGATTGCTGCGCAGGGAGTTGGCCGCGGGCGCGGTCCCGAGCGAGAGCGCCAGCGCCAAGGCTCCCACAGCCAAGCGCGAGACAATGCGTTGCAACCGGCTCATGGTGCCGGTATGCGTTCGTTACGGCCGAGGGCGAACCATCGCAAGCGAGGGCTTGCGCGCGGTCCGAGTCGGCTCAGTCGCGTTCGACCGTCAGCCGCAGGAAATGGGTCGCGCACGAGATGCACGGGTCGTAGTTGCGGATCGTCTGCTCGCAGCGCCAGCGCAAGTCCTCGTCGGGCAAGGTCAGGTTGTCCGAGACGACGCCAAGCAAGTCGCGCTCGATCTGCTTCTGGTTTTGCGAGGTGGGCGGCATGATGTTGGCCGTCAGGATGCGCCCCTCGGCGTCGAGCTCGTAGCGGTGATAGCACAGTCCGCGCGGCGCCTCGGTCGCCCCGCAACCCCGGCCGGCGCGCGGCTCGAGCGCGACAGCCGGCGGATTCGGCACGACGTACCGGTCGACGAGGCGCAGCGCTTCCTCCAGCGCGTACACGACCTCGAGGGCGCGCACCAGTATGCTCTTGAACGGGTTGCGCACGACCGGCCCGAGTCCGGCCCCTTCGGCCAAGCTTTTGACCAGCGGCGAAAGTTGTTCGTAGTTGAGGGCGTAGCGCGCGAGGGGACCGAGCAGAAACGGCTTCTGCGCGCCCTTCATTACGCCGTGCAGCGCAGTCGAGTGCGCGACGTGCTCCTCGCCGAAGTGGTCCTCGAACTCGGCGACGTCGAGATCGAGACCAGTGTTGGAGACGATGCGCCCGCGATCGATCGCGTACTCGGAGGGATGGTGCAACGCAACGAAGACGTAGTCGTCCTCGTACTGCGGGAACGTGAAGCCCGCGAACAAGAGGACGCTGTCGATCGCGCCCTGGAGCGCAAGCCGCAAGGGCGGGGCCAGCGCGGCGATCGCCTCGGCCGAAGGCGCTTTGTAGAATCCGCCGACGCGCGTGTTGACCGGATGGACGGCGCGTCCCCCAATCGTCTCCATCAAGAGATTGCCGACCTTCTTGACTTGCAGCGCCGATTCGACGACCCCCGGATGGTCCTTGGCCATCTCGAAGGAATCTTGGTAGCCCAGAAAATCCGGGGCGTGCAGCAGATTGGTGTGCAGCACGTGGCTCTGCACCCACTCGCCGCAGTACACGAGCCGCCGCAAATCGCGGATCGGCCCCTCGACGTGCGCGCCGAGTGCGTCTTCCATTGCCAGGCTCGCACCCAGAATGTAGGCGATCGGGCAGATGCCGCAGATGCGTGAGGTGATGTCGGGCGCGTCGGTGTAGGGCCGCCCGCGCAACAAGGCTTCGAAAAAGCGGGGCGGCTCGAAGATTCGAAACGCGACGTCCTCGACCTTGCCGCCCTTGATGCGGACGTGCATCGCGCCTTCGCCCTCGACGCGTGCCAGCGCATTCACCCGGATCGTCCGGTTCCGAAGATCATTTCCGTTCATGCGCGTCGCCTTCTTTACGAAACGCGTCGGCATTGGCGTTGAACGAGCGGTAGAGCTCGGCGAGCTCGCGCTCGCCCAGGCCCAACTCCTTGATCGTTCGCGTCAGGCTCGCGGTGTTGGCGCGCTCCTGTGGACCGAAGCAGCCGTAGCAGCCGCGGTTGTGACCCGGGCACAAGCTGCCGCAGCCTGCGTGCGTCACCGGCCCCAAGCACGGCGTGCCGTGCGCGACCATCACGCACACCTGACCGCTGAGCTTGCACTCGACGCACACGCTGTGCGGTGAGATCAGCGGCTTGCGATTGTTGAGGAAGGCCGAGAGCACCTCGAGCAGCTGCCGCTTGTCGATGGGGCAGCCGCGCAACTCGAAGTCGACCTTGACGTGGTCGGCGATCCCGGTCGACGTGGCCAAGCCGTCGATATATTCCGGCCGCGCGTACACCGCCTTGACGAACGCGTCGTAGTCGCGGAAGTTGCGCAGCGCCTGAATACCGCCCGAGGTCGCGCAGGCGCCGATCGTGATCAGCACCTTGGAATCGGCCCGGATCTTCTTGATGTGCTCCGCGTCGTGCGTGTTGGCGATCGAGCCCTCGACGAGCGAGACGTCGTAGGGGCCCTTCGACTGCGCGCGGGTCGCTTCGAGGAAGTAGGCGATCTCGAACGCGCCGGCAACCGCCAAGAGCTCGTCCTCGCAGTCGAGCAGGCTGAGTTGACAGCCGTCGCACGACGAGAATTTCCAGACCGCGAGCTTGGGTCGCACCTTCTTTTGGCTCACGTCAGTCCACTGTTCCTATAACTCGCGGATCGCGAAGATCCGTTCGATCGTGTCGAACCGGTAGACCGGCCCTTCCTTGCACATGAACGTCGGCCCGAACTGACAGTGACCGCAGAAGCCGATTCCGCACTTCATGCTGCGCTCGAGCGTCACGTAGATCCGGTCCGTCGGCATGCCGCGGTCCTGCAGCACTTGCACGGCCGGGCGCGTCATCGCTTCCGAGCGGCAAACAAACGCGACGGCGTTGCCGCCGTCGAATCTGGAGATTTTCACCGCGGCGGCGACGCTTCCAACCCGTCCGCGGTATCCGCTCGGCGCGGTGTGCACCGTCACGTGCACCTCCAGATCGAAGCGGCCGCGCCAGGCGTGCAGGTCGCGCTCGTAGAGGATGTCGTCGACCCCGCGCGAGCCGTAGTTGATGATGACCTTGCCGTACTTCTCGCGCCGGTTGAGCACTTCGTAGATCAACGGCCGCAACGGCGCAAGCCCGACGGTGCCGGTGACGAACACGACGTCCTTCCCGTACCCGGCTTCGACGGGCCAGGCCGAGCCGAACGGACCGCGCACGCCGACCGTCGCGCCGGCGCGCAGCTTGGCCATGGCTTTGGTCACCGTGCCGACCTCGCGGATCGTATGCACGAGCGTCGCGCGATCGCGGCAGTCGCCGCTGATGCTGATCGCGACCTCGCCGATGCCGGCCGCGTAGAGCATGTTGAACTGACCCGGCAAAAAGTGGAACGGCGCGCCGTCGAAGGGCTTGAGGTGCCAGCTGAAGCAGCCTCCGACCTCGCGCCGCACGCGCTCGATGCGAAAGAGGCGCGGGATCATCGGGTCGAGGGCGGGCACGATCCGCGGCGCGGCGGGAGCCGCCGGCTGCGCGGCGGCGGTCAAGATGGTTCCGTGACGCATTCGACCAGTCGTTCGCGAGCGCTCGAGAGCCGGCGAGCCATTACCGGAGCGAATCGCCGAATCACCTCGTAGCCCAAGATCGGATCGAGGGCGAAGCGCTCGCGCAAGGTCGCGGCGTCGATTTCGATCAACGACGACGGCTCGACGGCACGCGCGTCGAAGCTCCAGCGGTAGGGCGGGATCAACCACGACCAGCCCACGACGTCGCCGTCGTAGACCTGCTCGACGACAATCGGGTCGCGTCCCGGCGCATACAGCTCGATGGCGACGAGGCCGCTCTTGACCAGGAAGAAGCGGTCGGCCGGATCGCCTTGCCGGAACAGCAATTCGTCGATATCGGCCTTGCGTTCGGAGGTGAGCTCAGCGAGTGCCGCGGCGACCTGCTCCGGAACGCCGGCAAAAAACCCCTGTGTTTCCAACAGGTTCGCAATGCTGGACGCGCTCATCTCTTCTCTCCCGGCGGTGAACCGGCCGGAACGGCGGCTCCCGCAGCGATCGCCGCAACCTCTTCCGTGATGTCGATGCCCACCGGACACCAGGTGACGCAGCGCCCGCATCCGACGCAGCCGCTGCTTCCGAACTGATCGTGCCAGTGCGCCAGCTTGTGCGTGAGCCACTGGCGATAGCGCGAGGCACCGTCACGTCGAATGCTGCCGCCGTGAATGTAGCTGAACTCGAGCGTGAAGCAGCTGTCCCAGCGACGCTCGCGCGCGATGTGGTCGCCGCTCAAATCGGTCACGTCCTCAACGGTGCTGCAGAAGCACGTCGGACAGACCAGCGTACAATTGGTGCAGGCCAAACAGCGCTGGGCCACTTCGGTCCAGCGCCGATGCTCGAGGTTAGCTTTGAGCACGCGCTCGGCGTCGGGGTGCATGCTGCGAACTTGCGACGTCGCCGCAGCCTCCACGGCGCTTGCGGCCGCCTCGAGATCCTGTGCGAGCGCCGGGCGCCGTTCGAGGCGCCGGAGCAGCGCCGCGCCGCGCTCGCTGCCTGCCTCGACCACGAAATCGTGCCGCGCGTCGTCGCAGAGTTCGGTCAGCGCGAGGTCGTAACCGGCGCGTGCTTTGGGTCCCGTCTCCATCGAGACACAAAAACAGGTCGAGACCGAACGCCCGCAGTTGACGGCGACGATGAACAGCGCGGCACGCCGCGCCGCGTAGCCTTTGTCGACGAAGGGTCCTTCGAGAAAGACACGATCCTGGACGGCGATCGCCGCCAGCTCGCAAGCCCGCACGCCCAACAGCACCGTCGGCGGTGCGGGCGTCTCGGCCGGCTCGACCGTGAACTGCGAGCCGTGGCGCTCGCCTTCCCAGAGCCGCTGGCGCGGCGGAAAGAGGACGCGCTTCCAGCCCTGCGGGCCGAGCGTGTGGGCGAAGACGGCCTGGTCGGGGCCGCGCACGAGACGATACCGGCCCGGCTCCTGTTCGTCGCGCCAGCCGGCCGGGAGCGCGTCGCCGCTTTCAAGCGGTTCGTAGACGATCGCGCCGTCGACGGCCTGAGGCCCGATCACGCGATATCCGTCGTCGCACAACCCTGCGATCAGCGCGTCGAGACCGGATCGGTCGATGACCTCCGCCCCCACGCCGTTCGTTTCCCGCGTCACCCTCGATGCATAGACCTTTCGTAAGAAGGCCGTCAGCCACCAGCGACGGCTTCTCCTGCCGACGGAGGTCTACATAAGGTACCACACGGGGGAAACGTGGGTGTCGGCTTCGGCCTGCCACATCGTCTCGGCGCGCTGGAGCGCGAGCGTCTGAAGTGAGGGACGCTGGCGCTCGATGTCCGCCGCGATCTGTCGCAGCAGCATGGCGCCGCCGCACAGCTCGGCCTGATGGCTGACGCGCTCGCGCACGTAGCGCGCCTTGACCTCGCGCACGACCTTTCCGTCGAGCCCCTTCTTCGCGTCGTAGCGAAAGCGCATCTCGATGCTTTGACGCCATGAGGTGAGCTGGTTCTTGCGCTGCCGGCTGAGCCCGCGAACCGACTTCAGACCCTGTTCGGTGCAATCGGCGGCCGTCTGGATGCCGGCGGCC
Source organism: Vulcanimicrobiaceae bacterium (assembly GCA_052267165.1). Classification (GTDB taxonomy): domain Bacteria; phylum Vulcanimicrobiota; class Vulcanimicrobiia; order Vulcanimicrobiales; family Vulcanimicrobiaceae; genus CAWICD01. The sequence goes on from JBKQHO010000022.1 coordinate 335,523, forward strand.
AGCAGCTGCGCGAGGGCGCGGTGGTCGATGCCCGCGACGCGGTGCGTCGCGATCTGATGGTTCCGCAGGAAAGCCTGCTTCTCGCGCAGCGCGCCATTGCGCTCGAGCGAGCCGAGCTCGGCCACGTAGCGCTTGCGTTGCTCGCGCAGCCGCTTGTGCACGAGCGCAAGCCGCTCGCGGGTCGCGTTCAAGTGCAGGTTTCGCGCCGCGCGGGTCCACTCGTTGGCGGCCCCGACGTAGTCGCGATAGGTCTGGGAACGCCGCCGGCGGCGTGCCGCCATCAGCGCGCGCGCGTTGGGCCTGCCGACCACGGCCAGCACGCCGGCGACGACGGCGAGCGCCAGCGCGAACCACGGCTGGTGCAGCACGGCCAACGCCGCGATCCCGCCGGCGGCCGCGACCGCTCCAGCCCCATACGCAGCCTTGCGCCAGGTCGTCCAGAGACGCAACGGCGCCGGGATGTAGACCCCGCGAGCGCGAGAGTGCCGCATTGACGGACGGTGGCGGGTTCACGGCGCCGATCTCCGCCCAAGCGCGTTCGATGTCGGAATCGGTGAAGCGCTGCCAGATCGGCTCGTCGGCGATGCCGTTGGCCGAGCCGGCGGCCATCGCAGCGCCGAAATAATAGAGTCCCCGGCGTTCGAGCGCGCACCACGGGCAGTGCTTTCCCTGCAAGTAGCGATGCTGCTGGCTCCTCTTGCAGACCACGGTTTTCTGCTGCAGATCGAGCAGCGCCGTGCGCCACGTGCCGGCCGACGGGCGCGAGCGCGCGTCGCCCAAGAACGCATGCGCGAACAGCATCGAGATCTCGGGTGTGATCGCGGTCAGGCTCAGCGCGCCCGGCGGCGGCTTGAGCCCCATACGCCGGGCGCTCGGGCCGTAGAAGTAGCGCCGCGCGGCGACGTTGTCGCCGATCGCGCCCGTGTTGCGGATGTTGGTCGGCAGGACGCCCGCGAACGGATGCTTTGCCGACGAAGAGCAACTGAAAGATCATGACCGCGAGCCCGAAGAGGTCGTGCTGCGGCATCCGGTCGACGCGGCTGAGGTCTTTGCCGTGCAGCTCGGGCGGCTGATACTCCGCAACGCCGACCCGGCAGCGGAAGACCGTGCCGTTGGCCGCGACTTGGAAGCTGTCGCAGTCGATGAATTGCGTCATCGAGTCGCGATAGACGACGAGGTTGCTCGAGTTGACGTCGCCCACGATGACCCCGCGCCCGTGCAGCACTTCGAAGGCGCGCGCCACGTTCTCGGCGGTGTGTATGAGAAACTTCCAGTTGGCGTCGGGGAACAGCATCTGGCGGCGCTTGGGGCCGAGCAGTTCGTGCAGCGGGGCCTGCGAGTTGAGCCGCGGCATCGTGAAGCCGACCGGCCGCGCGCCTTCGTAGAGCATGCCGACCGGCCAGGCCGCGACCGAACGGAGCTGGTCGTCGCCGGCGTCGACCATGGTCTGGAGCTTGGCGACCTGCAGCTGATTGAGGGGACGCGAATAGATCTTCGCGACCAGGTTGCTGTCGTCGGTGACGAACACCTTCCGCGGGGCGCCGTGGTGATCGCGATACATCAGTCGATGACCACCATCCGGCAGCCGACCGCGAGCGACTTGTCGTCGTTCGTGCGCCGGTTGATCGGGTCGGAATTGAGAAAGGCGAGCAGCGACTCGCGCGCGGTGCCGTTCGAGCCCGCAAGGTCGCGGACCGTTTTGACGAGTGGTTCGAAAAACGGGCCGAAAGCGCTCTTGGTCGCGTGCTCGAGCGCGAGGTACTGCAGGCCGTCCGTGAACGCGACCAGGTCGTGAACGTAGTCGAAGCGGCGGATCGAGATCCGCTCGGGCGCGGCATCGTCGGTGACGAAGAACGTCTCGTTGGCGTACTCCCCGCCGTCGGGCCAGATCGCCACCTCGAACGGCGCGCCGGGGGCGCGGCGCAGCACGATCCCGCCGTCGCCGATTTGCGCGCACAGCGCTTGGTGGTCGCTCGCGACCGCCAGCAGCGCGGTCGCGGCGTAGTCGCGAATCTCGGCGCCGTCCTCGCGCGCCAGCAGGCGAATCGCCTCGCGAACTTCGAGGAACCACGAGCGTACCAGCTCGTCGGTCAGTTCGTCGAGGTCGCTCTTCTCGGTCAGCGCGTCGAGCACGAGCTCGACCAGCTTGGCACAGACCGTCTCGGCGCCGGCTTCGCAGCGCGAGGCGCTGCCCGCCCCGTCCGAGAGCACGGTGACGAAGGCCTCTCCGCCGTCACGACTCTCCACGACGGCGCAGACGCAGCGGTCCTGACAGGGCGTTTGCGTTTCCAGGTGCGACGTGCCGACGGCGCAGCCGTCAACGTATCGCCAGGTCACGCTTGCGTCGTGATCCAGCCCGGCGCTTCGAGCGTGTTCGGCGCAAGCGGCGCACCCGCTATTCTTGCAATACTGCCGGCGCCCTGGCTTCATCCTCTTAGCAGGCTGACTTCTTCCCTTTCCCGCCGCTCGAGCAACATGCTTGCTGATTTCCGGCTCGCAACAATCGTAGCGGCTGGGTAGGCCCCAAGCCTGCCGAGCGCCCCCGATGCCGCCCTCCCAGCCTAACGGGCGGGCGCGGCAAACGGATGTAGCCGGTACTCGCGAGCCCGGCTACACCAGGAGACGAACGGCGGAGCTTCCGGCTCAGCTCGGTTTGACGTTGCCGAGGACTTCGATCTTCGCGCCGCCCGGAGCGACGCCGTCGTTGATCTCGCGGATCAGGTCGTGCGTATAACCTTGCGCGAAGTGATAGTTCAGCGCGGTGATGTTGGGGCCGGCGAGGCACCGATCGCCACCAGGGTTGAGACCGCTGTCGGCGCGAGGGCGGTCGACGTGAAGAAGTGTTTACGCATTGTCCTTTTGCGGCGTGCAGGAAGCCACGTTCAGCATACGCCGCCGCCGGCAATCCAGCCAGCCGAGAGGAATTCACCCGCCAAAACGAGTGCCGCTTAACTTCTCAATGAGCCTCCGTTAGCCGGTACACTAGATCGGAGCGCAGGAGCCGGAACCCGAGGGTGCGGGGCGCTCTCCGAGCGGCAGCGTGAAGCGCACGCTGACCGCCGAGGGCGGCCCGACCCGGTCGATGCTGGTCAAGTAGTATTGATGGGTGACGTTTTGCCAGGCGAGCCAGAAGCTCGCGCCGCTGTTCAGCGGCACGGTCGCGCGCGCGTCGAAGAGCAGCGATGCCCCGAGCGGCTGCGTGTTGAGATCGTCGTTGTAGATCTGTCCCGAGTAGGTCGCAGCGACGCTGTACTGCACGCCGCGGCCGACGAAATCCGCCCCCAAGGTCGCGACCTCGTTGGGAACGAGCTGCAGGCGCTTCCCGTCGGTGCCGGGCGGCCCTTGCACGATGCGCGCGTACTGCGTCGTTCCCGACGCCCGCAAGCGCGTGCACGGCCCGACCGTCTGCGTATACGTCAGCGTCGTCCCGTCGGTCCGCGTGTGGTCGACGTTGGCTCGCTGCTGCAGCGTCGGGCTGATCGTTTGAAAATCGATGCCGTCGGAAACCTTGGTCTCGAAGGTGTCGAGCGAGAGGTGCGAACGCGTGCCGCCGAGGACGTCGATGCCGACGCTGTTGGTGTAGCTGCGCTCGGGGACCAGGGCTATGTTCGGCGCGTACTGCGTGCTGCCGATGAAGTAGCCGCGAACCAGCTCGTTGAGATACGGCGCGCGGAAGCCGGCGCCGCCCGAGAGTCGCAGCGCAACGTTCGGACTCAGATCGTAGCGCAGCGCGGCACGCGGCGAGACGGCTCCGTTGTCGCGCGCGGGAGCGGTCGTGACGGTGTTGCCGCCGCTCTTCGAAGCGAGCAGCTGGCCGTTGGTGAAGGCGACGTTGTCGTAGCGTGCGCCGGCCAGCGCCTCGAAACGGCCCGAACGAATCGTTTCCTGCAGCACGAAGCCCGCCAATTGCTGCGAACCGCTGCCCAAGTTCTGGAGCGCGCCGCTGGGACCGTCCTGGTTGCTGATGCCGTGCACGCTGCGCAGTTCCGCCCGCACTTGGAACTCGCTCGGGCCGCCGGCCAGCATCAAGCTGGTCGACAGGCCGTTCTCCCAGGTCGGCACGTGCTGGACGTAGCGCAGCGCGCCGGGCGTCGTCGGATACAGGTCGTCGACGTTGGTGATGTTCGCATCACGCTCGTACGCGTTGAAGGTAGCGTAGGCGTGCTCGCCCGCGAACGCATACTGCAGCGCGTACTGTTCCAGGTTGCGCGCGAAGCTGTAGTTCGGCCGGCCTTCCTGTTGCGTGTCGGTCGCGTACAGCCCGGCGAAGGACAGGTTCGAACGATCGGTGCCGTAGCGCAGGCGCAGCTGGGTCGCATCGCTCTGCGCGTGAGCCGCCTGGTCGAGCTTGCTCTGATAGCCGGGTGCCAAATCGTCATACGACTCGGCCGTCGTCGAGGTCCAGAGCGACGCCGCGAGCTTGGGCGCGAGCGTGCCGCGCACGAACGCATCGCCGCCGGCCTGCGAATAGCCGCCGGCGAATCCGGAGAGCTCACCGTCGAGGGGCGCGCTCGAGTCCTGCGGGCCGCGCGTGCTGAGCGCGAGGGCGCCGCCGACGGCGCCGGAGCCGTAGAGCGCCGAGCCCGCCCCGCGCAAGAGCTCGGCCCGCGTGATGTTGCCGACCGGATAGGCGAGCCAGTCGATCTGCCCCCCGAAGGCGTCCTGCGCCGGTACGCCGTCGACGGAGACGTAGCCGCGATCGGTGCCGGCCCCGGTGAACGAGACGCGCAGCTGGCCGTAGTTGGTGAAGGCGCTGTTGCTGCGCACGCGGTCGACGCCGGGCAACTGGCTGAGAAGGTTGTCGCTGGTCGCTGCGGCCGCATTCGCGACGGCGCTGCGGTCGAGCAGTGAGGCCGCCACCGGAAGCCGGTGCAGACTGCTCTGCGAGCCCGTCGCGACCCGCACCGTACCGATCACCGGGAGCGCGCTGGAGAGGGCGATCCTCGGCGACGTCGCGCTGCTCAGATCGATCGTCGCAGGCACGAACCCGTCGGCCTCGACGCGCGCGGAGGTCGGATCGAAGCCTGAGCGCGCGGCGACCTCGCCGTGCGCATCGCTGTGCTCGACGTCATGCGCACCCGCGGCGTCGTTGAACGTGACCGTGGCCGCTGCGACCGGGCGGTCTTGGCCGTCAACCAGCGTCAGGGGCGCTCCAAGCCCACCGAGCAAAAGGAAAAGCGCAGCAGCAGCGATGCTCATGCTGGGACGGCGCCTTCGTCACCCCTACCCCGAGCCCTGTGGGCCGGAAACTTTCCTCCTCGACGAATTGCCTCGCACGCAGACGGTTTGGAGGAGTCGGCTGCGACTTTTGCCAAGCGAGCCCGTCCCCAGCAAGAGCTTTCGTGGCGGAGGGCGACCCATGACGGCCATCCACAGCCAATCTCAAGCGGCCCTCGAGAAATCGAAGCTGCTCGACATGTACGAGCAGATGGTCCGCATCCGGACCTTCGAAGAGGCCGCGCGGCGCAATTTCGCCGACGGCAAGATCCCGGGCTTCGTGCACCTCTACGCAGGTGAGGAGGCGGTCGCGGTCGGCGTCTGCGCGCACCTCACCGACCGCGACTCGATCACGAGCACGCATCGCGGCCACGGCCACTGCATCGCCAAAGGCGTTGACATCGACGGCATGGTCGCCGAACTGCTCGGCCGGGTGACCGGCTCGTGCAAAGGCAAAGGCGGCTCGATGCACATTGCCGACGTCGAGAAAGGCATGCTCGGCGCGAACGGCATCGTAGGCGGCGGATTTCCGCTGGCCTGCGGCGCGGCCCTCACGGCCAAGACCTTGGGCACCGACAACGTCGCCGTCTGCTTCTTCGGCGACGGCGCAGCCAATCAGGGCACCTTCCACGAGGGCCTCAACTTAGCCGCGATCTGGAAGCTGCCGGTCGTGTTCGTGTGCGAGAACAACGGCTTCGCGGAGAGCACGCCGGTCCGCTACGCGTGCAGCGCGACCGACGTCGCCGCGCGCGCCGGTTCCTACGAGATGCCGGGGATCGTCGTCGACGGGCTCGACGTGCTGGCCGTCTACGAAGTCGCGGGACAGGCGATCGCACGTGCCCGCCACGGTCAGGGCCCGAGCCTGATCGAGGCCAAGACGTACCGCTACTACGGGCACTTCGAAGGCGACGCGATCAAGTACCGGACGAGCGAGGAGCTCGAGTCGTACCGTTCGCGCGACGCGATCAAGCGGCTGCGCACGTATTTGACCGAGCGCGAGATCGCGACCGACCGCGAGCTCGACGCGATCGACGATCGCGTCGTCGCGAACCTCGCCCAGGCCTGGGAGCGCGGCGAGGCCGCGCCTTATCCTGAGCCCGAGGACGCGCTCAACGACGTCTACGTTCGATACTGAACTCGAGCTGAAAAGAGGAGCCGGCAGATGGCGACGACCGTCGAGCGCGCGACGCGCGAACTTACCTACGGCGAAGCGATCAACGAGGCGATGCGCATCGCGATGCGCGAGGACCCGACCGTGATCCTGATGGGTGAGGACATCGCGGGCGGCGCGATGGTCGACCACCTCGCCGAGGACGAAGCGTGGGGCGGAGTCCTCGGCGTGACCAAAGGTTTGGTCCAAGAGTTCGGCCGCGGCCGCGTGCTCGACACGCCGATCTCCGAGGCCGGCTTCATCGGTGCGGCGGTCGGCGCCGCGGCGACCGGCCTGCGTCCGATCGCCGAGCTGATGTTCGTCGACTTCTTCGGCGTCTGCATGGACCAGATCTTCGATCAGGGCGCGAAGCTGCGCTACATGTTCGGCGGGAAGGCGCGTTGCCCGCTCGTCATCCGCACGATGATCGGCGCGGGGATCGGCGCGGCCGGCCAGCACTCGGGCTCGCACTATTCGGTCTTCACGCACATGCCCGGCATCAAGACGGTCGTCCCGTCGACGCCGGCCGACGCGAAGGGCTTGTTGCTGAGCGCGATCCGCGACGACGATCTGGTCGTCTTCTTCGAGAACAAGGTCCTGTACGGCATGAAGGGCGATGTGCCGAGCGGCGATTACGCGATCCCGTTCGGCGTCGCCGACGTCAAACGGGAAGGCAGCGACGTCACGATCGTCGCGTTCTCGCGGATGGTGCACCAGTCGTTGGCCGCTGCGGAGACGCTGGCCGCCGAGGGCATCGACGTGGAAGTGATCGATCCGCGAACCTGCTCGCCGCTCGACGAGGACGCGATCCTCGAATCGGTTGCCAAGACGCACCGGCTCGTCGTCGTCGACGAGGACAACCCGCGCTGCAGCATGGCGACGGACGTCGCCGCATTGGTCGCGGACAAGGGCTTCGACTCGCTCGACGGCCCGATCAAGCGCGTCTGCGCGCCGCACACGCCGGTTCCGTTCAGTCCGCCGCTCGAGCAGTTCTACGTTCCCAGCGCCGAGCGCATCGTCGCCGCGGTCCGCTCGCTGCTGTAGCGCAAGCGAAGCGCTGCAGTCGTGCCGGACTGAGGTAAGGCGATGCCGACGGTCGTGAAGATGCCCAAGTGGGGGTTGACGATGCAGCAAGGCCGCGTCGTCGACTGGCTGCGCAACGAAGGCGCCCCGGTCGCTGAAGGCGAGCCGCTATTCACGGTCGAGACCGACAAGATCGCGGCCGACGTCGAGGCGCCGACGAGCGGCGTGCTGCGCAAGATCGTCGCGGGGATCGGCTCAAACGTCAAGGTCAGCGCGGCTGTGGCGGTGATCGCCGCGCCCGGCGAAGAGCTCTCCGACGACGAGCTCGCGGCCTTACTGGCCAGCCGTGCGGCGAGCGCAGACGGTGCAGGCGGCGGCGGCGCGGAACGCAGGGCCGCGCGTGAAGCCCGAACCGCGACGCGAGGCGACGACGGGCGCGTGCTCGCCTCGCCGGCGGCGCGCAAGCGCGCGCAGGAACTCGGACTCGATTTGGCCGCCGTCCCCGCGACCGGGCCCGGCGGACGGGTCTCGCTCGAAGACGTCGAGAGCGCGGCGGCGGAGCGTTCGGTCATTCGCGAAGGCGACGTCGAGATCGGCGACGGCGGCTCGCTTCACTACCTGATCGCCGGCGCGCCGAGCGCGCTCGCGCCGGTGGTGCTGCTGCACGGTTTGGGCGGCTCGATCAACGGCTGGCAGACCGTGATCGCGCCGCTCGCCGAACGGCGGGTCGTCTGCGCGCTCGATCTGCCGGGACACGGCCAAAGCACGAAGCCTCCGCCCGCGCAGGCCGACTATTCCGTGCGCGGACTCGCGGCGGCCGCGGCCCGCGCGCTCGAAGCGCTCGCGATCGGCCCCGCGGTGCTCGTCGGACACTCGCTCGGCGGTGCCGTCGCGCTCCAGCTGGCGCTCGAGCATCCTGGGATCGCGCGGCAAGTCGTGCTGGTCGCGGGCGCCGGGCTCGGCGCCGAGATCAACGCCGAGCTGCTCGACCGCATCGAGTCCGAACCGAGCCGTGAGGAAGCGCGCGCACTGCTCGAGCTCTTCTTCCACGACCGGCGCGGCGTCGTGCCGGGCGGCATCGAGGAGCTGTATCAAACGCGCCTGCTGCCGGGTGCGAGCGAAGCGCTGCGCGCCGCTGCTGACGCGAGCTTGGGCCGCGAAGGGCAGCGCGTCGATTTTCGGCCGCGCTTGGGCGAGCTCTCGATTCCGGTCTCGCTGGTCTGGGGCGCGCACGATCGCGTCATTCCCGCGCATCACGCCGCGCCGGCCGCGGCCGCGCTCGGGGGCGCGCCGGTCGTGATCATTGAGAACGCTGGACACGTGCCGCACCTCGAAGCGGCGGACGAGTTCGTGCGCGCCGTCGAACGCCTGACGCAGCCGCGCGGGTGACGCGGGTCGGCATCATCGCCAATCCCGCGTCGGGCAAAGACATCCGGCGCCTCGTCGCTCACGCCTCGAGCTTCGACAACAACGAGAAGGTCAACATCGTGCGGCGCGTGCTGCTCGCGCTCGACGCGCTCGCCGTCGAGCGGGTCTGGTACATGCCCGACACCTACGCGATCGTGCCGCGTGCGGCCGAGGACACGGCGCTGCGCCTGGAGCTCGAAGCGCTGCCCATGGCTGCCCTCGGCAACGCAGGCGACTCGCGCGAAGCCGCGGGCCGCATGTTCGAGCTCGAGGTCGGCGCGATCGTCACGCTCGGCGGCGACGGCACCAACCGCGCCGTCGCCGGCGGCTGCGGCACGGTCCCGCTCGTTCCCATCTCGACCGGAACGAACAACGTCTTCCCGCGCATGGTGGAAGGCACGCTCGCGGGCCTGGCCGCGGGATTGCTCGCCACGGGCGCGGTTACCGCGGACGCGGCGGTGCGGCGTGTGCCGCGCCTCGACGTATTCGTCGACGGCGAGCGGCGCGATCTCGCGCTGATCGACGCCGTCACCTCGCGTCGCGCCTACATCGGAGCGCGCGCGCTGTGGGAAGCGGAGCACGTATCCGAAGTGGTCTTGTCGCGCGTGACGGCCTCCGAGATCGGGCTGTGCGCGCTCGGCGGGATCGCCTTTCCCGAGGCGATCGGACGCGCCGCCGGCGTGCACCTGCGAATCGGGGCAGGCGGCGAGCCGGTGCTGCTTCCGCTCGGTCCGGGGCTCGTGCGCGAGATTCCGGTGCTCGAAGCGCGTTTGATCGCGCCGGGCGAGCGTGTTGAGCTCGCCGCGGATTGCCCGACGGTCGCGCTCGACGGCGAATGCGAGCTGGAGTTCCCGCGCGGCGTCCGGCGCTTGGAGGTCTTGTTCGAGCCGAAAGGGCCATACGTCGTCGACATCGCCGCCGCACTCGAAGCGGGTGCGCGCAAGGGCTGTTTTGCGTCAAAGAACAGCCGGCAGGTCTAGCCAGTCGCGGGCGAACCCGCGGCGGGTCGCCCGCTGCGGGTTCATGGCGGCCTTGCTCGTGCTCCTCGGCATCGCCGACGGCGCGGATCCCGGCGTCGCGGCGCCGCCCCTGCCGCCTGTACCGGTGGTGACGTTCGCGCTCGCGGCCGAGTCGGCAGCCGCGACGCTCGAGCAACGCTTTTATACGGGCCGCGGAATGTGGCGGCACCGCGTCCCCGAGGTGGGTTGCAGCCGCGGCAACGTCGACTGGGGCGACGACTCGCTGACGTACGCGCTGGCGCTGCGCTGGAAAACGACCGCGGACCCGAGCGTCCCGCCGATCTTGCGCGCGCTCGGCTCGACCGCGCGCTCGTACCGGACGTGCGAGCTTGCCACGTGCCGCGAGTGGAGCGACGTCCCGCTGTGGGATTCGGTCGCCGACGTGCTCGAGTACCAGATCGGCGCAGAAGCCGGGGCCCTGGCCAAGGCGAAAGCGGCCTTCGCGCTCGTCGACGCTTCGAACGCCTACGCGCTCGGTGCCTGTCCGCGCGTCGACTACCAGCAGCCCGGCGGCGGAACGACCGAGCTCAAGACGCTCGAGACCGACGCGAACTACGTCCGCGCGGCACTAGCGCTTTTCGCCGCGACCCGCCGGCCGACATACCTGATCAAAGCCGTCCGCAAGTACGCGGCCGTGCGCGCTTACTTTCTCGACCCCCACGTTCCGCTCTACACCGTCTACCTGTTCGACGACGGCAACGCGTGCGCGCAGCTGCCGCATCGCTTCTTCGCTTCGGTCAACGGCAGCATGATCCTGAGCGGCCTCGCGCTGGCGCGCGCCACGGGCGATGCGGCCTATCGCACACAGGCGCTCGCGACGGCCCGCATGGTCGCCGCCAAGCTCTCGGATCCCAGCGGCGTCTATGCCGACCTGCAAGCCGAGAACGACGTGTCGGAACCGCTCGTCGAAGCGATGTACGACGTGGCCGCCGTGCAGCACCAAGCGTTCGCGCGAAGGTGGCTCACCACCGCGGCCCGTGCCCGCTCGGCCTTCACCGGCGCCGTGCCCGGGCGCTTCTTCGACGGGCCTGACCCGCGCGCCCCGGTCACCGAATGGCAAGCTAACGGTGCGCTCGCGCTTGCGTTCGCGGCGGCCGCGCTCGAGCCCGGCGCGACGCTCCTTCCGAGCGCATGGGCGAAGGCGAGCTATGTCGAGCACGACCTCTCGAGACTCCCCGCGACCCTGGCGTTTCGAGGCAGCGCGATCGCGCTGCTCGGCACGCTGGGGGAACGCTGCTGCGAATCCGGTCATGCGCGCGTCTTCGTCGACGCTACCGAGACGTTCGACCGCACCGGAATCTGGCAGAACAAGTCGAGCTCGGGCAAGAGCTTTCCCCACACGGTACTGTTCGTTTGGCGCTGGCCGTCGTCGGGCCGACACACTCTGCGCTTCGAGCCGGGGCGACCGAACCCGAAAGAGGGGGCCTCGTTTCTGCATCTCACGGGATACGAGTTCGTGCCTTGAGACTCGGCGTTCGCAGCTTCCTTATCGCTTTCGGTTCGAGCCTGAAGCGTCAATCGGTGCCGGGATAGGAAAGACCATCGTAACGGCAGGTCGCGCTCGACCAGGTCGCCTTCTCGTCCGGGCTGAAGCGCGTCGCGCCGATCTGCTGCAGCGCGCTTTGCCAGCGGCGCTGTTCCGGCGTCCCTTTGGCGTGCGCGCTCAAGAAGGCTGCGTAGTCCCCGACGGTGAGCGCATCGTGCGGCAGCAGGTTCGCGGCGATGCCGAAATCGAGCCCGGCTTGCGCGAACTGTCCGCGCGCCTTGAAGATTTGGGCACGATGGTGGTGCGCGTACGCCGCATTGGGGTTGACCGCAATCGAGCGATCGTAAAAGCCGAGCGCCGCGTCGTCGTCGCCGAGCTCGTGGGCGGCGCTGCCTTTGTCCAAGAACTCCTCGTCGGTGAATCCAGGCGCGTCGCTCGCGCGGTAGAAGTACGTGCGAGCCTGCCGGCGCAGCTCGTCGCTTTGCGCCGCCTCGGCGGCCGACGCCGGCTTTCCGGCGGCGCTCTCCCGGGCGAGTTCTATAGCGAGTCCGTCGGCTTGGTTCCGCAGCATCAATCCGAGGCGGTAGTTCGCCTTGACATGGTACGGATCGAGCGCGAGCGCGTTGCGAAAGACGGAAGTCGCGATTTCCGGCGCCGGACCCTCCTGCCAGACGCCGTAGGCGACGAACGCGTCGATCAACGCGCCCTTGTCGAAATCGGAGCGGGCCAGCGCGTCTCTCATCAACTTGATGCCGCAACCCGAACCGTCGCTGCGCTGCACGAGCGCGCGGCTGAGCGCGATCACGTCGTAAGCGTTGCCGGCCCGCAGGTGCTGCGCGCGGTCCAGATCGATCGCGGCGCGCTCGGCGGCGCCGTAGTCGCGCTCGTAGAGCGCACGCGTCGCGACGGGAGCGACCGCATCAGGCTCGCTTTGCACCGCCTGATCGAATTCGCGCAACGCAGCGGCTTCCCGTCCCATACGCGCATACAGTTCGCCCAGATCGAGTAACGGGGCAGCGGCACCGGGCAGCTCGTCGGCCGCTCGAAGGTACTCGCGCTCGGCCGCGGCGTAGTTCCCGGCACGCTGGTCGAGATTGCCGAGATAGAACGCGAGCACGCCCGGACACGAGGAGGACTGCGTGCTCGCCGACTCACACGAGCGGTCAGCGCTCACCGCCTTGGCTGCGCGCAGCGCGGCGAGTCCGCCGGCGTAGTCTTGCGCTCCGAACAGCTTCGCGCCCACGATCGCGAGCGCCAGACGCCGCGCGTCGTCGAGGAAGACCGGCGGCGGCCCGGCTTCGGGCAAGCCGCCGCTGCAGAGCTGTTCGATCTTGACGACGCTGCCGGGCGACTCCCACTCTTGCAGCGGAGCGCTCTTCTCCGAAGCGAGCGGAACGGTCGGGACCGATTCGAAGCGCGGCGTTATCGCGATCTCGTCGGGTTTCGCGTCCCCGCCCGCGGCCGCACTTTTGTGCAACGTGTACTCACCGTAGACGATGATGTCGGAGGCTTCGAACGAGCCGTGACCTTGCGCCCAGATCTTCGCCCAGCGGCCGTCCGGCGCGATCTCGTAGGGCAGCTCGAACACGGTGAAGTGATGGTATTGCTCGGCGACGGGCGAGAGCGAATGCACGAGCATGGCGCTCGGCCGGCAGGAGTCATACGGCGGCGGCAGCGGCGGCCCGGCGAAGCGCGCCACGGCCAGCGTGTTGCCGTCCTCCTTGAGCCGGGGCAACGCCGAGTACGCGTACAACCAGACCGCGGCGAGCACCGGCGTCAGCAGCAGCACGCCGAGCGCGGTCCGCCGGATCAGCGCGGAACTCGCGTCGTCCTTCACACCGCGGTGCCCGAACGTGACGTAGAGCGTGACGCACACCGCTGCGAGCAGCAGCGTTACGATCGAGATCACCCACTTCTGCTCGATCACGACCCAGGCTTGCGCGAACGCCGTCAGCAGTGAGACGGCGGCGACGTACAGGCCGTTGGCGCTTCTGAACTGCGCCGTCGCGTCGTCGAGCCAGGCTCGCCGCGAGTCCTTAGGGGGTGGAGCGCCTTCTTCTTTCGGTTCCATGCGCTGCTCGCTTACGGGAAATGCAAGAAACCGGCCGGTCCGGGGAACCGACGGCGTCCGAATTCCATTCTAGGACGCGTTTGAAAAGCATTTGCACTCTCGCAGCCGGGGCGGGCCGGGGCGGGGCGGGCCGGCTCGTCACGCTCGCGCGCCGTACGAAGTGCGTGATCACGCCCTCTCACTATCGTTCGTCACTCGTAGATGCGGCGACGTCCACCCGGTTCGCCGCTCGATCGACGATGTCGCGCTCGGCTGTCGATACCTAACACGATACGCGGTGCCGAGCTTGCTTCGCACAGCCGAGCCGGCTGCGCGTGGAACACCGCGTTGCTGTGCTTTGCGCACGGTGCAGCGTGCTCCGTGTCACCCGCGGTGTGTATAGCTTCGGTAAAGAGGTGACTTGGAATTCACGATCTGCGTAGCCTGCATAACCGATCGTAGTTCGGGAATAGAACGCATGAGGAGATCGGTAACGCAGCATGAGGCGCTTCATCTTTTTGGCAACGTTGGCACTCACGGTTCCGCTCGACGCGTGCAGCGGCGGCGGAGGTGCTGCGCCTTCGACGCCGGCGGGACCGGCAGCGGTCGTGACCAGCGCCTGCAGCGCGCCCGGAGGCGCGGTCTGCACTACCGTCCACTTCCACGTCCCGGCGCCGCAATCGTCGGCCGTTCCCAACGAACGCTGGCCGGCCTACGTCTCGCCCTCGCTCGCGACGGTCGCGATGAACGTCTCGACCGTCGCCGGCAGCGGAACGAAGAGCCTGACCTTCTGGCATTCGTACGACCTGACGGTGAACACTGCGCACTGCGCCTCTGACGGAAGCGGGGGACAGGTTTGTTCGTGGCAGATGCCGATGCCGCTGAGCGCGAGCGGCTTGGATGACATCAAGCTCGACGAGCTCGACCCGAACGGCCGCGTCCTGGCCACCAACCGTCTCGACGGGAACAACCCCGAGATCGCCGAGTTCGCGGAGATGACGACCCAGCGCGTCGTCTCGGCCTCCGGCAGCGTCATCAGCGTCGGAGACGCCGACCCCAACGACAGCGCGATGTTTCCGGTCGTCGATCATGTCGCGCTCGCGACCGATTGCCCGACCTCCGGCTGCGCGCTTCCGCTCGAATCGGGGCGTCCGAGCCGGCTGGGTATCACGCCGACGCTCTACGACGCCGGCGGCAACGCGATCGTCGGCGGCCCGTCGAATCCCGCTTTCCTCTACACCCCCGTCAGTCTGAGCGTCAATGATCCCGCGCACATCCTGAGCTGGCCGGCGCCGGCGCCCTATCAGATCACCGAAGTGCAGAACGGCGGTTCGTGGTACGGTACCGACGATGCTTCCGGCAACGACATTCCCACCGGTTTGCCCGCCCCGAGCTACTCCGGTTCGGCCGGCACCGCGACGCTGGCCGCCTCGTGCGCTACCTGCAGCGCCCCGGCCACGCTCGCGCTCGGACCGGGTTAGTTCGGTTCAGGGGCTGCTCGCGACGCTCACCCGTCCGGCCTTCACCGCCGCAAGCAAGGCCGCGTAGTCGCGCTCGTTCTGGTCCGCGTAGTCGTGCGCGAAGCTGACGACGGCACGGTCGAAGGCGTCGCCGGGGCCCAGATAACCCGCGATCATCGCCGCCCAGCCGCCGGCCCTCGCGTGCGAGCGGGCCAAGGCCCAACCGCAGATGAGCGCATAATCCGCGAGGTCGTCGGCCGTCATGCGGTCGATGTTCGCCGACGTCTTGAGATCGCGCAACTGCCGAAAATAGAAGTCGTGGCCGTCGTCGTCGCGCGACCAGCCCAAGAACAGATCGCTCGCGGCCTGCATCAGCCGCTGCCCGACGACGACGCGCTCACCTTGACCGGCAAAGCCGCAGTCGCCGACGAACGGCTCGTGCACGGAGCGCCGCGCCTCCTTCACTTGCAGCACGAGCGGATCGTCTTCGTCGGCCAGGAACAGCGCGATCAAGCAGCGAGTGCCGACGCTGCCCACCCCGACGACCTTGCACGCGGCGTCGACCAGGCGGAAGCGGTCGAGGAGCGCGCGCCGCTCCTCGGGCAACGACTCGCGATAGCGCGCGAACGTGCCGCGGACCATCTCCATGAACGCGCCGGCGTCGGGCGGATGGAAGAGCTGCGGCCGCTGATCGACGATCCGGCGGCGGCCGTTCTCGGCGTCGGTGATGCGCGGAAAGAGGTGCGCGCTGGTCGCCGTGCGCGCTTTCGAGGGCGCGTCGCCGAGCCGCCGGCGCTCCTGCGCGGAGTGAACGACGCGCGCGAGCGCCGCCTCGTCGAGACGCGCGTACCAAACGTCGAGCACGTGTCGGCCGGCGTACTCGAAGGTGCGCTCGCGGTACGAGCGCAGGGCGGCGAGCGCCGCCGCTTCGCACTCTCCGGGCCGCAACTCCAAATAGCGCCCGGCGATGACGAAACTCGTCGCCAAGCGCTTGACGTCGAATTCCCACGGTCCGCAGATCGTCTCGTCAAAATCGTTGACGTCGAAGACGTAGTTCCGTTCCGGCGTGCCGAACGCGCCGAAGTTGAGCAGATGACAGTCGCCGCAGATCTGCGTGCGTATCCCTGAGACCGGTGTCTGCGCCAAATCGCGTGCCATGATCGCCGCCGCACCGCGGTAGAACGTGAACGGCGAGGGCAGCATTCGGGCGTAACGCACCGGGAGCAAGGACGAAAGCCGCGTCGCGTCGTCGGCTTGCAGCACGTCGATCGGATCGAAGCGGTCGGCCGCGGGCTTCCAATGGGCGTGGGCCGAGCGGGGCGCGTGCAGGCGCGCGGCTTTGCCCGCCGCCAAACGGTCGACGAGCTCGCGACTATCCGGCGGCTCGAGCCAGTGGACCGGCGCACCGGCTTCGACAACCATGGCACCTCCTTCCGCGCGACGGACAATGCGCCTCTCGACGAAGCGCTTCTAAAAGCGGCCCTGTTAACGCGTGACCCCGGCGGCGTGGAGCGCCGCGATCTCGTCTTGCGCGTACCCCGCCTCGCGCAAGACCTCGTCGGTGTGTTCGCCCAAGCGCGGAGCCGGCGTCGTCGCGGCCGGCTCGCAGCGCTCGAAGCGGACCGGCTGGCGCATCGTGCGGATAACGCCCTCGCTCGGGTGCCGCTCCTCCACGAAGAAGCCGACGGCGCGCAGGTGCGGGTCGTCGAGCAACGAGTCGAGATCGTGAAGCGGCAGGACCGGAATGTCGGCGGCTTCCAACGTCGCGAGCCAGTGCGCGGTGCTACGCGAGGCGAGGATCTCGGCGACGGCGCCATACGCCTGGTCGTAGTTGAGACGGCGTTGCACCGGGTCGCAAAGCGTTGGCTCGGCGGTGTAGCGCGCCTCTTCGCCCGCGACCTCGAAGAAGCGGCGCCAATGCTTTTCGGCGTACAAGAGCACGCTGAGATAGCCGTCGCTGGTGCGGTACGGGCGCCGGTTCGGCGTGAGCAAGCGCGCGTAGCCGAATTCGCCGTTGGGCGGTTCGAAGGTGCGTCCGCCGAAATGATCGCCGAGCACGAACTCGGCCATCGTCTCGAACATCGGGACTTCGATCGCTTGGCCCTTGCCCGTGCGAGCGCGATGGATCAACCCGACCAGCACCGCATTGACGGTGCTGATTCCGCCGATCCGGTCGGCGACCAGCGCAGGCACGTAGCGCGGCTGAGCGTCCTCGCCGCCGGCCGTCCGGAACAGGGAGGCCAGGCCGCAAGCGCCTTGGATGAGATCGTCGTAAGCAGGTTTGGCGGCGTATGGGCCGTCTTGCCCGAAGCCGACGAGGCTGACGTACAGGAGCTTCGGATTGACCGCGGCCAGCTCGCCGTATGAAAGCTTCAGCCGCTGCATGGCCGGACCGCGAATATTGTGGATGAAGACGTCGGCCCGAGCGCAGAGCCGCAGCAAGACCGCGCGCGCTTCGGGCCGTTTGAGATCGAGCACGACGCTGCGTTTGCTGCGGCCGGAATGAATGAACACCGGCCCCATGCCCTCGTGTCGGGCGGGCCCCACGCTGCGGATGATGTCTCCTTCAGGCGGCTCGACCTTGACGACGTCGGCACCGTAATCGGCCAGGATGTGGGTCGCCCACGGACCCATCACGACCGAGGTCAGGTCGACGACGCGCAGCCCTTCCAGCGGGCCGCCACGGTCGGCGGGAGCGTCTTCGTCGTCGAGACCGTCCATGTTCGGCTCTGCTCGCTGGAAACGCCGGGTTCCTCGCCCGCCCAAGAAGGGGATGAGCGGGCGCGTACCTCAATTTCGGACTGCGTGAAGACGCTGTTGACCGCCGACCTCGCCGCCAAGCACCGCCGCTACGTTTTGACCCCCTGGCTGCCGCAAGGCAAGCTGGAGCTTCCGGTGATCGTTCGCGGCGAGCACGTCTACCTTTACGACGACCGTGGACAGCGTTATCTCGATTCGTGTTCCGGCTTGATCGCGGTCAATCTCGGACACGGCAATCCGGCCGTAATCGAGGCGATGCACGCGCAAGCAAAGCGTCTCTGCTTCAGCCCGCCGAACTGGTTCAACGACGTGCGGGCCGAGTGCGCCGAAGCGCTCGCCGGAATCGCTCCGTGGCCTGAAGGCGCACGCGTCTTCTTCACCACGGGAGGCGCGCAGGCGAACGAGGATGCGATCAAGCTCGCGCGCTCGGTGACCGGCCGCCACAAGGTGCTGACGGCGTACCGTTCCTTCCACGGCTCGTCGCCCGGCGCGGGCACGCTGACCGGCGAGAACCGCCGCTGGCCGAATGAACCCGGCATGCCGGGCGTCGTGCACTTCTGGTCGCCGTTTCCGTATCGCAGCCCGTTCTTCACGACCGATCCCGCCGAAGAGACGGCGCGCGCGCTGCTGCACTTGGCCGACGTCTTCAATTACGAGAACCCACGCACGATCGCGGCGCTCGTGCTCGAACCGATCGTCGGCTCGAACGGCGTCATCGTCTATCCCGAAGGCTACCTCGCGGGCGTGCGCAAGCTGTGCGACGAGCACGGCGTCGTGCTGATCTTCGATGAGGTGATGACGGGCTTCGGCCGGACGGGCGCGGCGTTCGCCGGCGAACGGTTCGGCGTCGTGCCCGACGCGATCGTGTTCGCCAAAGGCGTCACCTCGGCGTACGTTCCGCTCGGCGGGGTCATCTTGCGCGAGTCGCTGGCGTGCACGTTCGACGATATCTCGCTGCCCGTCGGTCACACCTATTCGGGTCATCCGCTGGCGATGGCGGCCGCGCTCGCCACGCTGCAAGCGTACCGCGACGCCGATCTGTTCGCGCGCGCAAAGCAGCTCGAGGGCTGGCTGCGGCCGCGGCTCGAAGGCCTGCGCGACAAACACGAGAGCCTTGGCGAGGTGCGCGGCGCAGGAGCGTTCTTTGCCCTCGAGTTCGTTGCCGACCGGGCGACGCGCGCGCCGCTGATCCCCTGGCAGGGCGCGGGCGTGGGCGTGATGGCGACGCTCTACGCTTCGCTCACGCGACACGGCATCTATTCGTTCGGGCGCTACAACGTCACGCTCGTCGCGCCGCCGCTCGTCATCGAAGAGCAGGAAGTCGAAACGCTCGTCGCCGGCCTCGATGCGGCGATCGGCGAGCTCGAAGCATCCCGTTCAAAGACCTAATGCAAGGGGGCAGGCTCGATCAGCCGAGCGTGGGCGGCGCGTGGATCTCCGTGAGCGGCATCGGCTTCCCGATGCCGTAACCCTGTCCGAAATCGACTCCGTATTCGCGCAATAGTTCGATCGTCGCTTCGTCGCCGACGAACTCCGCGACCGTCTTCTTCCCTAAGGCCGCGGCCATTTGGACGATCGCTTTGAGGATCTCGCGGTCGGCGGCGCTGCCCTTCAGGTTGCGGATGAACTGTCCGTCGATCTTCAAGTACTCGAACGGCAGTGTCTTGAGATAGTGAAAGGAGCTGAAGCCGGCCCCGAAGTCGTCGAGCGCAAAGGCGCATCCCAACTCCGCCAGGCGCTGTGCGAAGTGGCAGGCCTCGACGATACTCCCGATGGCCTCCGCTTCGGTGACCTCGAAGATGAGCGAACTCGGCTTCACGCCGGTTCTCTCCAGTTCGTGCTCGATGCAATCGATCACGCTTGCGTCGTTCAGCGACGGGCCCGCCAGATTGACTTCGACGGCAATGGGCCGGCCCGCACGTTCCTCCGCCGCGACGAATCGAATCGCCGCCCGAACGACCCACTTGTCGATTTCTTGCATCATGCCGAAGCGCTCGGCGGCTTTGAGAAAAGCCCCTGGGGCGATAACGCCGCCATCGCCGTCGCGCATGCGCAACAAGAGCTCGTAGCGATCGATGCGTCCCGTTCCCAGGTTGAGGATCGGCTGCTGATACAGCTCGAAATCGTCGTTGCGAAGAGCTCTGCGAACGCGCCCGGACCAGCTGAGCTCCGACTCCATCGTCGCATGGGATTGCGCGACCTCTGACGACGTGCACGAACGATCCCGTCCCGATTCCTTTGCCTGGTACATGGCGATGTCCGCTGCAGCCAAAAGCTCCTGCGCCGTCATCGCCGTCCGGCTGTCGATCGTTGCGACGCCGACGCTCGCCGTGATATGGACTTGCTCAGCGCGCAGCTGGGCCTTTTCTTTGATCGCCCGGCGCAGTTCGTCGGCGACGTGACGGGCAGAGCTCGCATCGACTTCGAGCAGGAGCACGGCAAACTCGTCGCCGCCCAAACGGGCCAACGTATCGCTCGCACGGCAGCGCTGCGACAGCTCCCGCGCGACCTTTTGCAGCACTTCGTCGCCCGCTGCATGCCCGAGCGTGTCGTTGATGTACTTGAAGCGGTCGAGGTCGATGAGCAGGACCGCGCCACGGCGTCCGTAGCGGCGAGCCTCCGCGAGGTGCTGTTCGAGCCGCTGGTCGAAGCCGCGCCGGTTCAACAATCCGGTCAGCGGGTCGTGGTCGGCGAGGTGCCGGAGCTTCTCTTCCGCCTGCTTGCGCCGCGTGATGTCGACCAGCTGCGAGACGCTGTAGAGCGCGTTACCGCTTGCGTCGCGAACGAGGGAACGGTGGATCAAGCCCCACATGACCTGCCCGTCCGAACGGACGTAGCGTCTCTCGGCTTCGTACGAGTCGTGCTCGCCGGCGATCAACCGTTCTAGCGCCACGGTATCTTCCGCCACGTCGGCAGCGTGCATGACGACGTGCGAGTCGAGCATCAGCAGCCGTTCTTTATCGTAGCCCAGCATCTGGCACAACGCGGCGTTCACGTCGAGGTATCGCCCGAAATCCGTCTTGCCGATCCCCAAGAGCGCCATGCCGACGCGCGCGTGCTCGAACGAATGGCGCAGCCGCTGGGTCGCCTCGGCCAGCGCGGCTGCCGCCGCCCGCTGCTGCGAGATGTCTTCGCTGTGGGAAAGCGTGTAGAGCGCGACGCCGGCGTCGTTGCGTACGATCGAATGATGTTGGCGAACCCAGACCGCCATACCGTCCTTGCGAAGCGTGCGCCGCTCGATGACGGTGGTCACGGCCCGGGCCGCGACCAGGTCGTTCATGGCGGCGACGGCCGCGGCCCGATCCTCGGGATGGACGAGTGAGGGCGCTTCCATGGAAAGCAGTTCCTGACGCGAGTAGCCCGTTAAGTCGCAAAAGGCTCGGTTGACTTGAAGTACGCGACCGAACGAGCCGGGTTGGATGCTCGCCAGCGACATCGCGAGCGGGGCGCTCTCGAACGCGCTCGCGAAGCGAATCTCGAGATCGTGACGTTCCGCATCCGCTCGGCGCTGATCGGTGATGTCGAGGACGGTCGAACAAATGCGAATCGCGCGCCCGGCGTCGTCGAGCTCCGCGTGGCCGCGGCGCCGGACGATGCGGACTTCGCCGTCGGGGCGGACGATCCGGTGCTCGTAATCGTACGGCTTACCGCCGGCGACTAAGGCTCGATAGTGCCCGAGCACGAACTCCCGGTCGTCAGGATGAACGCGGGCCATCCATTCGGCGTCGCTTCCGCGAAAGGTCGAGGGATCGACGCCGAGGATCCGGCAGAGCCCGTCGGAGTTCCAGATCTTCTTGCAGCTCAGATCCTCTTCATAGGTACCGAGCTGAGCGATCAGCTCGGCTTCGTTGAGAATGCGCTCGCGACGCTCGATCTCGTGGCGCAAGACAAGCTTGCTCACGCCGGCGAGAACGGGACGAGCCGCGGGGAGACTCGTGACGGCAAGGCGATCGGGGCCTTTTCCCGGCGCCTGGATGCATGGCGGCCTCGCGGCGGTCTTCTTGCGGATCATGGCCGGATACGGTGTATTACGAACGGGAGCGCGCCTATGACGAAAGAGAGTGCGTGAAGGTAAGGCTGTTCGCTTTACATATCGGCATCCGACTCATCCGAGTTTGCGAAAGAGTGTCGCGGGTGCGCCCGCTCACATCGCTTTGCTGAGACTTGCCTTCAGCAAGAATAGCGGCGCCGCGCCTCAACGGCACAGCCGTCCGCACGCTCGCTCAGAGTACCAAGGCTCCGACCAGACCGGCGCCGAGGATGAGCGCGACGGTCGGAATCTTGGTTCGCAGACTGAGCGCGGTGACGGCGCTAAGCAGCGCGACGGCCTGCCAAGAACCGACGAAGCCCTTCGCGATGACCCAAGCCGAGGCCCACGTCAGGCCGACGATGGCAGGCGCGAGTCCATGTCCGATCGCTTCACGAACCCGCGAGCCTTCCGAACGCTCCCAAAGCTTGACCGCAACGTACATCAGCACCGAGCTCGGCACGAAGATGGCGAGCGCCGCGAGCACGGCACCGGGAATGCGTGCCACACTGAAGCCGACGAGCACACTCATGATCGTGGTGGGCCCCGGAACGAGCTTCCCGATCGTGTAGTACTGCGCGAACTGCGTGGGCGTCAGCCAGTGATAGCGATGGACGACCTCGTCGCGCATCTGCGGAAAGATGCCCTTGCCTCCGCCGAAGCCGAGAACGGAGAGCATCCCGAATGTCTTGACGATTCTCCAGGCGGTGTCGAGGCTCACGGTCGCGCCTGACGGCGGCGGAGCTCGTAGAGAACGATCCCGAGTCCACCGAAGAACACGAGCGTCGGCAAGAGGTGCAGCCTGAACGCGCCCACGAGAACGGCCACCGCCGCGACGATTGCAAGCGAGCTCCACTGCGAGCGCTGATCGGCCGTCAGTTCGAGCGCGTTGGCGACGGTGAGCCCGATAGCGCCGACCGCGCAGCCCGTCAACACGCGATGGGTAAACGGTGTGTTGTACGGGCTCAAATACCACCAGCCTGCGGCTAACACGATGAAGAACGGCGGAACCGTCCCGGCCAGCAACGCGACGAGCGCTCCTGCGGGGCCGCGCTGGCGCGCACCGACGTACACCGCCAGATTTACGATGTTCGCGCCGGGCATGACTTCCGCGAGCTCCAGCGCCTCGATGAACTCTTGATCGGTCAACCAGCCGCGCGACACGCACGCGCGGCGGATCTGCGCCTTCTGACCGCCGCCGAACGAACTGAGCGCGATGGTCGCGAAGACGCCGAAGAGCGCCGCGAGGGACGCGCGAGGCGTGCCCTCAGCCGCAGTCGAGCGGGCCGTCGGTACAGGGCGAGGTGTGCTTGCCACTGAGAATATGGATGTGCACGTGCCCGGTGTGCTGATACGGCGGCAGGACGCCGGCCCGTATCATGAAGCCCGTCTCGTCGAGACCGAGCGAGATCGCGACCTTCTGGATGCCGCCGATCAAGCGCGCCCAGAGTTCGGCTTCGCCCGGCCCCATGTCGAGCAGCGTTGGAACCCAGCGCTTGGGAATGATGACGACGTGCGTCTCCCACCACTCGTCGAGCGTGGGATCGACGCGGTGCCGAAACGCGAATATCGCGTCGTCTTCGTAGACGATCTCATCGGCTTTCGCGCGCGTGCCGTCGAGCCGCCCGCGGAACGTATGCTCGGGGTCGGGCTTGCTATAGGTGCGCTGATCCGGGCCGACCAGCCGTTCGCTCAGCCATCTCATGGCAAAGGTTTCACGTCCGCCCCGCTCGTGACCTGGGGCGAGGAGAACGAGGGCCTCGCTAGGAAGCGGCGATGATGAAACATTCCGGCCGCGTTTTCGTCAGCCAGGTGTTGCGGGGAGAGCCCATCACCTTCGAAGCCGCCAAGACGCTGGACGACCATTTGAAGAAAGTCGACCGCGACGCCATCGTCTACGAGGACGCCCACGTCGTGGCGTATCGCCAGCACGATGCCGACGTGGGCTCGACCGTCGGTTGGACCGAGAAGGTCGCCATCGCGCTGAAAACGCATGTCCCGACGCTGCTCGACCTCGACGTCGGCGACCACCATTCGACCGCCGCGCTGTTACGCGCCATCCAGGCGGTCGCCCTCAAGCTAGAGCTCTATGACAAAGGGTTTGAGATTCGCTCGGACGTGCTTCCCCCGCTCCAGCGGAAGGGATTTCTCGAAATCAAGGTACGCGCCGGCAAACGGGACGAGCAATCGACGGTCTCGGGGAGAGTCCACGACGTTACCGAGCCTTAGGCCCTAACAGAGCGAGGCCGGCCTGGAAGCGAGTTGCCCAAATAACGCCTGCTAACTTTAGCGTATAGCCGAGCTTCGGTTCGGTCAGATGAGGCTTTTGCGCAGCTTGATCAATCTCTCGGTCTCGACAAAGCCGCATCGCACGTGCGCGTGGAGCGAAGCTTCGTTGTCGATCTCCGTATCCGAGGCCGGCCGAACCATCGGCACTCATCTCCTGTGCCGGTGATCTATCTAACCGCTTCAACGTCCTGCTCGCTGACCGGAGCACCGGCGTTGCCCCAAGCGGAACGGACGTAGGTAAGGACTGCCGCGATCTGCGCGGCGCTCAGCCGGCCCTTCCAGGAGGGCATCACGTTACGGCCGTTCTCGACCGTCGCGATGACGGCGCTGGGATCGGCAGCGGTAACGCTCTTGTTTCCGGCGAGCGCCGGAAACAGGTCGGTGCCCTGACCGTTGGCCTGATGGCAGGCCGCGCAGTTGGCCGAAAAGATGGCCTTGCCATCGAGGTCCGCCGCAGCCGCTGCTGCGCCGCCGGGCGAGTGCAGCGCGGCTGCGCCGCCGCACACGAACGCCAGCGACAGCGTCAACGTGAGCGTACGTCTCATGAAGAGCGCGAACCCGGCTCACGCCACAGGACTTTCAAGGCGACGAGGCCGCCCAGGACGGCGGTCACGACGAGAACGGCCAGCGGCGGAAGCGTGACCGCGAGTAGATGAAGAGCGTCCATTAGCGTCCCTCGTATCGGAGCAGTTCGAGCACTTGCGTCTCGTGCTCGCGATGATAGAGCGCAAAACTGAACGATATCTGAGGGAGCCCCGCTCCTCTTTCAGACTTCCCTCATGAATCCGTTCATATTCTCAGCAATACACTTTGCTGAGGAGGCTCGCATGAAATTGCGCGCACCATTCGTGCCCTTGACGGTCGCCGTGCTCGCCCTCACCGCGTGCGGAGGCGGCGGTTCCAGTTCCGCGCCGTCCATGCTGAACGCCGGCCAGGCGGCCGGCACGGCCACCATGACGTCCACGGAGGAGCCGGCGAATTCGGTCAATCGCACGACGACGCTTCTCGACACCGACACCGGCGTCGCCGTGATGGATGCCGACGATAGCAATCCGATCCTGCCGGTCCTCACCCAGAACCGCACGATCGGCTCGACCATCGTGAAAGGGGAACAGAACCCGTACGGGCTCGACGTCGCTAAGAGCGATTCCGGGCCAATCAGAGCCGGCGATCTCGTGATTTGCAACTTCAATGACTCGGCCAACGTGCAGGGAACCGGCTCGACGATCCTGGCCCTGCACCCGGTCGTCGGCTCAACGCCCACCTTTATCGCGCAAGACCCGTCGCTCGTCGGCTGCAACGCCCTCGCGCTTTCACCGAACGACGTCAGTTGGGCGGCAGCATATAGCGCAAACGACAACCCGCTCGTCAGCGCGGCCGGCAGGGTGGTGACGACGCTACTCTTTGGACCGTGGCACGGCCCGTTCGGCGAGACCTTCTCTCCGCACAAGGGGCCATTCGGCAAAGCTGCCTTTTACGTCAGCAACGCCGGCGACGGGAGCATCATACGCGTCAACATCCTCTCGGCCGGAGGCTTCAGCTACGACGTCATCGCGACGGGATTCGCGATCAACGGCGGCGCACCAGGGTCGATCCTTGGGCCCTCCGGCCTTCAGTACGATGCGAAGAACGACAATCTCTACGTCGTCGACGGCGCCGACAACAGCTTCACGCTGTTCAAGCACGTGTCGACGATCCCGCCTGGCGGTCTCTTCTCGAAGAACGGCACCTTCGGCGGCCCATTTCATAACCGCGCGCGCCGGATCTTCTCGGGAAGCCCCCTCGACGGGCCGATCAGTTCGGCGCTCCTGCCGAACGGGCACGTCGTGCTGGGGAACACGCTCAATCCGCCCGGATTCAATATCATGGTCGAGATCTCGCCGTCGCGCGGCAAGGTCGTCGCAACGAAGAACGTCGACACGGGCGCGGCCGGCGCATTGTTCGGAATAGTAGCGACCGGAAGCAGCGACGACGACGTACAGCTCTTTTACAACGACGACAACACCAACACGCTTAACGTCCTTCGACGATAGGCCCAGGCCACTGGAAGGGCTTGCCACGCTTGCTCGAGCCATCCCACATCATTCTTGTGTCAAAGGCTCCCAAAAAGGGTGTTGGATGGATGCGCAGACCGACCTGGGCGGCGGATTCTAACTCGCTAGCAGAGGCGCGTCGCCGAGCC
The DNA here is from genome assembly GCA_052267165.1 of Vulcanimicrobiaceae bacterium. GTDB lineage: Bacteria > Vulcanimicrobiota > Vulcanimicrobiia > Vulcanimicrobiales > Vulcanimicrobiaceae > CAWICD01. The sequence continues at coordinate 361,593 of JBKQHO010000022.1, forward strand.
ATTGCACGGTCGTGCGAGAACTCGGCGGCGCGGTTCCTCATCCGGCGAACCGCTATTTCCAAGAAACAGCGAAGCGACCGATTCGCGCCTGACAACTCCGGCCCAAGTGCTGCGAGTTGAGCCACGCAGATGCCGTATATAAGCACCGGCCGGCAGTATCAAGCTCTCAGCGGGCCGATTCACGCGCAACACTCCTGGCGTGAACCGCGCTCGATTTGGCCCACCCAAGCTCGCAACCTTAGCGACGCAGTGCGCTGTCGGTAGGGCCATGGAACGCGCCAACTTTCCACCCTCTCGCTCGTTCGCTTCGGAGCTGCCTGCGGAATGGCATGGCGGACGGCTGCGGACATGGTTTGTTCTCGGCTTTGGATCGAGCCGTCCTACGTCGAGGAGGTCGTCGACCGCGAGTCTGGGCTCGTGCTCGTCGCGGCCGGCTTAGCGTGCTGCATCGTGCCCGAGCAGGCGGCACAGAGCGAGGTGCGTCCCGGGGTCGGTTACGTGCCGATCAACTCCGACGTCCGCGTCCGGGTCGCCGCGGTATGGAACCGCCGTTCCGACGAACACTTGTTGCGGCGAAGCTTCGTCGAGCTTCTGAGGTCGCCCGAAAGTGAGCTTGGACCGGAGCCGAGTTTGGCGGCATCACGGTAACACGCAGCGCACCGCCGCCGGCACTAGGCGGCGGGATTATCGTCGCTTCAACTCTTCGAGCTCCTCGAGGGTTCGCGGCCAGTCCGATTTGAGCAGCCGTGAAAGGCTCCGGTCCGCAAGTAGCGTGCCGCCAGTCTGACAGCGCGCGCAATAGTTCGTCTCGTTGGACGCATAGCGAATCCTTTGCACGGGCCGGCCACACTCTGGACACGGCTGCCCAAAGCGGCCGTGGACGGCCATGTCCTTGCGAAACGCCGTCACCTTTTCCGGAAAGGCGCCGTTCGTCTCCGCCTGCAGCTTGTCCGTCCAAAACCGCAGCGTGGCGCGCGTCGCGTCGTACAAGCGCAGCCACTCTTGCGGGGTGAGTCTGCTCGTCAGCGCGACTGGCGAGAGCCGCGCCGCGTGTAAGATCTCGTCGGAGTACGCGTTTCCGATGCCGCCGATGATGCGCGGATCGGTGAGGGCGCGCTTGAGCGTGTGGTTCTCGGCACCGAGCGCCGCCCGAAATGCGTCGAGATCGGCGGCGAAGACGTCGATTCCGCCGGGCTCGAGCGCGGCGAGCGCGCCTTCGCCGTGCAGCAGGTGCAGCGAAGCGCGCCTTTTGCTTCCGGCCTCGGTCAGCACCAGCGTCCCGTCGGGAAAGTCGAAGGCGGCCAACTCGTTACGGGCGGCGAGCCTCGCATTCGCCGGACGCCAGTGGAGACGACCGGCGATCATGAGGTGGATGACGAGCCACAAGTCGCCGTCGAGTCCGAGCGCGATGCGCTTGCCGATTCGGCGCAGTTGCCGCACGACGCGGCCCTCGACCGCGGACAGCGGCGGATCTGCGGTCCGCAGCAAGGAGACGCTCGCAACAGAAACGCGTTCCAGCGGGCGGCCGAGGATTCGCTGCTCCAACGCGCTGATGTATGAGGAAACGTCCGGCAGTTCCGGCATCCGTCCCCTTTCTATGCCGAGCTCAGGTTCCTCCAGCCGCCCGAATGCCGCGCCGCCCCGCTCAAGCGGCCTTTAGGCGCTGGCGCGGCCGGCCATTACCGGCGAGTGCAAGCCGTGGATGTTGCCCTCGAAATCTTTGAACGTTGCCCAGCCGCCCCGCGGCTCCGCGCGCGGGTCCTCCTCAAATTCGACGCGGCGGCTGCGAGTTGCTTCTGGCTCGTAAAGGCGTCGTCGACCTCCATGAACACGCCGCTGAAGCTGCCCACTTTGTCAGGGGACCAATTCGGCGTTCCCTTTGAAAGCGTCAACGACGTCTGCGCGCCGGCCGGCGCCACGGTCACCCAACGAGCCTCGTCGCCCATCGGCACGTCCATCGTCTTGTCGTTCGTCAGAGAAGTCGACACCGACGCGAGGCGCGGGATGCTGTAGCACAATGCGAGAGCCCGCGAGAGCAGCCCGGAAAAGGACGACTTCAAGAATCCTTGGCCTTCAGATACGGGGAGAGATTCAAACCGTGCACCTGGGCTAGCGATTCAGGGTTGGGTTGTAGGCAATCTTCCCCCGGCGACTAATGTGTCAACCCATTTGCGTCAGCCTTGGCCATTGTCAACCAGGTCGCATGTCGTGAGTTATTGCACACGCTCCACCGCGCTCACAGCCTGTGAATAAGACAGCGGAGCTGTTAGTCGACAGGCTACTGACAGAAAAGTAGTCACTACTCACCGTCTATTCAAGAGCTATCCGAGAACGAGGGGCCAAGTATCCTGACATGAATTCCCCCGGTTTCACGCTCGTTCTAACAAAGGGCGTCCACTTAGTATCCGATGAGATCGCCCAATGCATTGTGAGCGCAATTCGCGCGGGCGAACCGCTCGTCGAAGTAGACCTCGACTTGTTCGGACGATCCGCAATGCGGAGGAGCACAACGATCGTAGTCGCTCACGTCGTCGCACTAACGAGGAATATTCCGACGCCGATTCCTGAGCAATCCTGCTCGACTCCCTCCGGTGAAAGGGTTACTTCAATTTCGACGAGAGCCAAGCGAGCTTAGCCGGTCGTTCCATATCGCTGTAGTGCAGAGGATAGCCGTGATGCGAGCTCTTGCGCAAGAGCCCAACTGTTCTCGCGAGCGGCAACCTCCTCGTTGCCATCAAAATGGACCTGGATGTATCGCTTGATGGCACCGTTGACGCCAAACTTTTCGAATTGCTTCGTGTCTGCGAGGCAGTGCCCACAAATCGCGAAGACAAAGCGGTCTTGAATGAAGTCGCGAAGCTCCGGGGTTAAGCCCGGTTCAATTAGAGCGATCAGCTCTTCCGGAATTCCAATCGTCGGCTCGACGCGACTGTCCCAGACCTCACGAGTAGCCTCGTCGTGTGCGTCGTACCAAACATGCCCTGATGGCTCATCTAACATTGCCGTCGCAAGGTCGGGCCGATGATTGCGTAGCCAATTTAGCTTGGCTGTAGCATCCCAACCGGCTGCCGCTGCGTCAGTGTTGCAAAATTCACAACCTTCAGCCGCGCTCGCTCTGATCATCGCCGCGTCACTCATAAACAAGTCATACGTTGCCAATTCGCCAGCTTCGATGTACATGCCATGGATTATCTCTTTGCGATGACGAAGTTCCCCGCGAACGCAAGTTCGCATTACGTCGGCACTACATATTGTATGTAGATCTTCTTCCACTACTAGCTATACCATGTTCGCATGGAAGACAGTATGCGCGTCCTCCGCTGCGTCGAAATTCCCGGGCCGCGGAGGCCTTAACAGGGTGCGGGGGTTTTTCCGCACCCGCCCCTAGACTAGAGCGCGATGCCCGAGAGCTCCCGGCAGGCCTCGATGAGCCGATCTTGTTCGGCGACGTCCTTGGCTTCCGGGTTCGGCGCGCGCGAGTGAAGATGATAAAAGTACCGGCCCGTGACCCGCGCCGCGGGATCGTCGCTGACCGCGAGCCGGACCTGCGTGCGGTGAGCTTGGTCGATGTCGTCGGGCGCGCCCGGGCCGCCCATACGCGTCGGCACCCAGCCGGGCTCGACCGCGTTGGAGAGGACGCGGGGCCACAGCCGGGCGACGGCAAACGCCAGCAAGACGTCGTGCAGTTTGCTTTCCGCATAGGCCTCGATACCCGACGCCGGCGTTATGAATCACCGCGTCCATTCGGCCGAGTTGATTGACCTGCTCGGCGACGCTCCGCATCCCGGCAATCCTGGAGAGATCGCCGGTGACGACTGCCGCGGCTCGAGGTAGCGCTTTGCCGGCGTCCTCCGCGCGAGCCCGATCCCGCGCGTGCAAGATGACCTCATGGCCTTGCTCGACGAGAAGCCGGCCAGCCATCAGTCCTAAGCCAGTTGACGATCCGGAAACGAACACGCGCGACATTACAGCTCTCCCAGCGGCGAGCGAGCGTCTCTCTCATTGCGAACGAAGACCCCTGCCGACGCCGAGCCGTTCGCTTTGGGAGAAAGTTACTCGACCCAGAGACAGCTCGCCCAGGTAGCAAGCATTACGACCGTTGCATGACCGGCTAGCTCTGAGCACGCATCACGTCGATGGCGACTCCGAGGTCGCTGAAACCGAAATCGTCTTTAACCTGTAGGTCTCAAAGACGCAACTCGAACAGTCGAGGTCCGCTGTTTTGTCGACCGTCCCGGAATTCGAACTTGCCGACTGAGGCAAAAGGCGTTCGCGTGCTCGATGCCGTGGGGTCGCGGCAGCCGTCTTCGCGTTCCTTTGCTTTGCACTTTGCAGCACGGGCGCCGACGCAGCGACGCAAGCAGCGACGGTGCCAGCCGTGGACGCGCCGCCCTCGCTCGATCCGCAAGCGCCTGCCTCGGCTTGGCCACGGGAGCCGTCGCTCTCGCTTCCTTGGGACGTCGTTAACGTCCGGTCCGCTCCCGAGCCGACCACCCTGCTGCTCGCGACCGACGGCCGCTTCCTCTATGTCCGCTTCGAGGCCATGCAACGCGGCTCGATTGTCGCGACGCAACACAGCAACGACACGATAACCGGCGGCAGCCAGAGCTCCAACGGCAGCCTCTCGTGGAGCAGCGACGATGCGGTCTGGGTCGATCTCTGGGCCCACCGGCCCGACCGGGTTCGAGTATCAGTTCGAAGCGAATCCGAGCGGTTCGCACAACGAGAGCTCCACCGAGAACGCCGCGTTCGCATCTCACTGGGAATCGCGCGGCGTCGCTCGTGACGGCGGCTACACGGTGACCATGGCCATCCCGATCAACGTTATGCACGGCGCGCACAGCGGCAAGTGGCGGGCGCAGTTCATTCGCTACGTTCGCGCAACCGGCGCCGAGGACGTCTGGTCCTACGACGCCGCGCAAACCCGGTGGACGGCTACGTGGCACATCCGGGCATCGCGGGCTATGCGCTCTATTCGGCACGCATTTGGACCTTCGCGCCCTCGAGCGTGCTCGCTTCCGCCGGCGTCAGCGGCGTCGTGGATCGGTATCAAGGCCCGACATACGGCCAGGCGCAGAGCGACAACCAGTTGCTCTTCGACGTTCTCACCAAGAGCGCATGGGATCTTCAGCTCTACTCCGGCTCCGACTACTGGCGCTTCGGCTCGATCCTTTCGCCGATCTCTCAGAATGCCGGCTTCAGCCTGACGCACCACAGCGGATTGCAGACGAACAACTCCAATAACTTTCCGGCGCACGGGACGTCCGCCACGCCGACGGAGATTCAATATTCGACCGGCCGTTACGGCGATGGACGCCTCGATACGTGGTTTCGCACGTCGAGCGTCCGGGTCGGTTCCAAGGGAACGGTTACGCTCACGGTCGACAACACGTCGCTGTGGTCGCCGGCGGGACCCGACAACATCCAATGGTTTGACGGAATCGCCTACTCCTATCAGATCAATCGTGAATCGTCGTTCGCGGTCGGTCTACGGCGCGTCATCGGCTTGCCGCCGCAGCCGAACGGCGGCGGCAACTGCGCCGGCACCTGCTCGAACGTCTCGATCGCCTATCACTTGCGCCCGCAGAACGAAGAGTTCTACTTTGCTTACGGCAACCCGAATACGCTCGTGACGGTCCCGCAAGCGCTTCTGAAGGTCATCTTCTACCTGGGAGGACAGAAGGGCACCTAGCCCTCGGTCAGAGCGAACGTAGGAGCGACGCCGCCGGCGAGCCAACGTCGCGTGCCTATGGCCAACGCGTCATCTTCGCCGAGCCTGATCGCGCGGCTGTTTGCGACCGCTTCGATCGAGCGTCTGCGCGAGGAGGGGCAGCGCAAGCACTTGCGGCGCGCTCTGAGAGGGGGCGACCTCATCTCGATCGGCCTCGGTACCATGATCGGCGGCGGCATCTTCACGACGATCGGCCCGGGCGTCGCCAAAGCCGGCCCGGCGATCATCATCTCGTTCGTGCTCGCCGGCCTCGCTTCAATGTTCGCCGCGCTCTGCTACGCGGAGCTCGGCTCGATGGTCCCGATTGCCGGCAGCGCGTACACGTACGCGTACGCGACGCTCGGCCAAGTCGTGGCCTGGATCATCGGCTGGGATTTGATTCTCGAGTACGGGATCAGCGCGGCGCCGGTCGCCCAGCAGTTTTCCGCGGCGCTCCAGGGTGCGCTCGGCTCGTTCGGCTTCGCTTTGCCGGAAGCTTTCCAGCAGGCGCAGCTCGTGTACCACGGCCCGTGGTGGGCATTCTGGCAGTGGAACCTCGCGGGCTCGCAGTGCGACCTCATCGGGGCCGCATTCGTGCTCTTGCTGTCGGGTCTGCTCGCGCTCGGCATACGCGAGACCGCGACCTCCAACAACGTGTTCGTCGTCGTGAAGATCGGCGCACTCGTTGTCTTCGTGATCGCAGGCTTGAGCCTCGTGCATCCGAGTTACCTGCACCCGTTCGCGCCGCTGGGCTGGGGACGCATCGCCTTCGGCGCAAGCGGCAACGGCATCGTGCCGGCCGCGGCGCTGGTCTTCTTCACCTACATCGGCTTCGATGCCGCGACGACGACCGCCGAGGAGACCCGCAATCCCAGCCGCGACGTCCCGGTCGGGGTGCTCGGCTCGCTTGCGATCGGGACGCTGATCTACTGCACCGTGGCGATCGTGCTGGTCTCCATCGTACCCTGGCAGAAGGTCGACCCGAACAACGCGCTCGTCGCGGCGCTCGCGCCGTTGCACAACCCGCTGATCACCTGGATCATCACCATCGGCGTCCTCGCCGGCACGACGAGCGTCGCCTTGACTTCGCTGCTCGGCCAGACCCGCATCTTTTACGTGATGGCCCGCGACGGGATGCTTCCGCCGTTCGTCGCCGCGGTCAATCCGCGTTTCAAGACGCCGGCCCGCATGACGATGATCACCGGCGTCGTCGTCGCAGCGCTGACGCTGATCGTCCCGCTCGACGCCTTGCTCGAGCTCGTCAACATCGGGACCTTCAGCGCGTTCATCATCGTCTGCGCGGGCGTCATCGTGCTGCGCTATCGCAGGCCCGAGCTGCCCCGCCCCTTCCGCTCGCCGTTCGTTCCGGTCTTCCCGATCTGCGGGATCTTGCTCTCGCTCTTTCTCTCCACCGTCGGGCTCGGTCAGTTCACCTGGTTACGGTTCGTGGTGTGGCTGATCGTCGGGATGGCGATATACTTCTCGTACGGCTTTCGCCGCACTCGCCCGGAACTGCCCATCTGACGCGGGCAACTGCAACCGGAGCCTACCGCGCCGGAGAGGGCCCCGGAGGTTCCTGCGGGACGCTTCGCATGGTCTCAAGCAAGCTGCGAACGCGCGCTGCCGGCAACGCGAAGAACGTGCGACCGTCGATGCCGGTCATCGTGCGAGCCGAGAGCAGCGCATCGGCGACGGCAGCCTCGGTCGCCTCGGCGGCCGCTTCGTAGAGCTCGTCGAGCGCGGCGTCGTCGCGCAGAATCGTGAACTGACGCGTCTTCGGCTCGTCCCGCGGATACGTCACGGTGGTGCTGAAGGCTAGGAACAAGTCGCCGCTCGACGTGCGCGAGGTGGCGCCGGTGCGGCCCAGGCCGAGCATCGCGCGCTTCGCCAGGGCATGCAGCTGGCGCGACTCGAGCGGGGCGTCGGTGGCCACGATCACGATGATGCTGCCGTCGCCAGCATGTCCGCGTGTCGGCGCGGTCGCGCCCTCGTGCGGGATGATCGGCCGGTAGTCGCCTTCCATGGCGCGGCCGATCGGCGCGCCGTCGATGCGCAGATCCCGGCGCGGCTGCGAGCCGACGTTGGCATTGACCAGTACGCCGACGGTATACGCGTCGGGCTGCGCGCTCGTGCGCCGAGATGCCGAGCCGATCCCGCCCTTGAGCCCGAACGCCAGCATGCCCGTGCCCGCCCCGACGTTGCCGCGCGCGAACACGGGTGATGCGCCGTCGAGCGCGCGCGCGACGTCGGCCGAGTCGATGTGCCGTCCCTGGATATCGTTGAGGAAGCCGTCGTCGCACTCCGCCACGACCGGCAGCGGCACGTCGTCCGAGATGCCGATGTCGGGATGCTTCTTGACGAGCCACGTTATGACGCCGTCACTTGCGCGAGGCACGGCGAGGGTATCGGTCAAGACGATCGGGGTTTCCAGAAAGCCGGCTTCGTTGACCCAGTGGCTTCCCGTCATTTCCCCGTTGCCGTTGAGCGATTCGAAGGCCGCCGCGACGCGCGTGCTCCACGGGTCGTCATTGGGGAGAATCGCCGTGACGCCGGTGCGGATCGGGCCGATACCCGGACGCAGCGGCCCGGAACCTTCGATCTTGGTGACGTGACCGACGCGCACTCCGGCGACGTCCCCGATGCCGTCGGTCGGCCCCGGCGGAAGCGTTCCAATACGGATACCGTCGAGATTTGCGCGAGCCTCAAGCATGCCCACGAGGGCGAACACGAGGGCCGCCACGACGGCGGCGCGGTGAAATGCGCTCGAGCGGCGAGCGCACGCGCATCGGCTCCGAGAGTCCTCGCCGGGCGGCAGCTCGATCACTTTCCCGTTTCGCTCTCCGTGCGCCGCAAAGCGCCGCTTCTTCACGTCTTCCGTAAGCCGCATTGCGAGCAACTCCTGCCACACGATAGAGCCGCCGAGGGCGCTAACCTAACTAAACGCGCGAGTGTGAAGCGGCTCATGCCTACGCAGAGATAACGGCCCGCGCGGGCTCTTGGCTCACTTCGAGCCGGCCAAGTTGGGAAAAGCCAGCACCCGACGGCCGAAGGTGATATTTCCTCGAGAATACAGAAGAGGACGAGGCCATGCCCTTCCGCCGGATCGTTCCGTTCGTCCTGACCCTCTCGCTTCTGAGTGCCGGCACTCCGGCACCCGTGGGAGCCATGTCGACGGCTAGCGAGGTGCAGCAGGCGAAGCAAGACGAGAAGCAGATCCTCAACCAGTACAACGTCGTCATGGATCCGCTGCTCAACCGGTGGGTCAACGAGGTCGGCAGCATGCTGTGGGCCCAGACGACGCGCAAGGACGTTCCCTACAACGTCAAGATCCTCGACTCACAGGACATCAACTCGTTCACCATCGGCGGCGGCTACATCTACATCAACGAAGGCCTGCTCGACTTCGTCCAGTCCGAAGACGAGCTCGCCGGCGTCATGGGCCACGAGACGGGGCACAACGAGCGGCGGCACACCGTGACGCTACCCGCCAAAGCGGAGATTCTCGACCTTCTGTTTGCGATCGCGTCGATGTTCGCTCCCATGATGTCCCCCATCAGCCAGTATGCCGAGGCAGGCATCGTCGCCAAGACGCAGCGTGGCGACGAGCTGCAAGCGGACCAATACGGTTTGCTGCTCATGTCGCGTGCCGGCTACGACCCGGATGCGATGCTCTCGTTCATGAACCACATGGGAGTGCTCGAAGGCGACCAGTCGAGCTCGGTCGACACGTATCTGGCCGACCATCCGGGCTTTCAGAACCGGGTCGCGCACCTCGTCGGCTATGCCGAGCTCGACCCCACCAAACGCACGACCGATCAGATCATGGTCCAGGCGCTTCACGACGAGGACGAAGGGCGCTACAGCATCGCCGCGATGAAGTTCGCGCGCGTTCTCAAGGCGGATCCCTCCAATCCAGAGGCCTTGCTGCACCTCGGAGAGGCACAGATCGCTTTAGGGCAGACTGAGAAGAGCCAGCAGACCCTGTCGGAAGCGGCCGAAAAGGGCACCAGCCAGACGCGCACGGTCGCGCTTTCCAACATCGCTGAACTACGCCAGGACGAAATCCGCTTGAACCTGACGCGACCCGACGTCGCGCCGCTGCGGCAGGAGATGGCCGACGCGCGGGCTCGCGAAACGTCGGCAGCCGCCACGATCACTTCGCGCCGCCAAGGCGCTGGGGACCTGTCGAAGTCGATTAAGGGGCGCATCGCGGAGATCACGAGCGGCCTGCCCGATCTCAGCCGCGTACAGATTCGGCCCGGCAGCCGGCTCGAGTCGGTGACGAAGAACTTCTACGCGATCGGCAAAGCGATCAACGCCGCCTACGACAAGTCCTCGACGACGATCGACAAAGTCGGCACGATGGAGCGAAACAAAGAGAGCGGCGTGCTCAAGGAAAACGCGAATATCCTTCGAGAGATGAACGCTCCCTTGGCCGTCGACCCCGTGCCGGCACAATCGCTTTCGCTTCTGCCGAGCTATCCGCGCATGCTCGACGACCTGGCCTCGACCGACGCGGACGCGATGCGCTCGGTCGAAGCGGCGCGTGCTTCGCTTTCGACGCTCGACGTGTCGCTCGGCGATCTCAACGATTTCCTCCTGCGCCTCTCTCACCTCAAGCTCGACACCGGCGACATCTCGACGGACGACTACAACGAGCTCGTTCCGGTGATGCGCCGGGCGATTGACGGCGTCTCGAAAGCGGCGATCGCCGGCTCTCAGTCGCAGCAGCTTCTCGACCTGGCGCGCGCGCGCCAGCTTCAGACTCGGATCACGCTGACCGGCGTCGGTTACCCCGAGGACCGGTATACAACCCTGCGAACGGCGCTCCAGGTACTCGTCCAGAACGACGGGCTCGATTTCGCGACGATGGAGCACGACGACTTGACGCCGGGCGAGGTGGCGACGGCTGCAATCGTCGCTGCCGACACCAACACGACGCCGCAGGCCGTCGTCGAGGAAGCGCGCTCGACGAAGCGCTCCGTCGTCGAGGTGGCCAACGCTCGCGGGATGCACGCCGAGGCGCTCGAGATATTCCTAGGCCTGCTTTACCTTGACTACACCGACGATCCGGTTCAGGAAGCACTCGGCGCACATTAGCGGGCTGCTACGGGCCGAGGGCGCCACTCGTAGGCGCGTAGCCGTGAACGGTCTCCGGCGCCAGCGCTCGTCCGAACGAGAACAGCCGCGCGTGATATCTTCCTATCTCTTGGATCGCGCCGATGCCCAGAGCGCTGCATCCGGGCTCGGCCGCGCCGCCCGGATGCGCACGGTAGAACTCGACGCCGCGGTTCGGCGCCGCTCGTAGGTCGCGCGTCAGCGCGATGCCCTCGCGCCACGAGGTCTGCGCTCCGTCATCGCGCTCGAGCTGCAAGTGGACGATCCTCCCTAAGCCTGAGAACTCCGGGTGCTTTGACGGCGATTCGGCGGCCGGAAGCACCCGTAGCGACGGAAGGCATTTTCGGGCATAGGCATCGGCAAAAGCGCCGCCTGATGCTCGCTACGTGACGCGAACGGCTTCAGCGTAGTCAGCGGCTCCGGGCGCGCACCCACTCAATCCGCCCGTCGCAGCCACACCCGCCACGAGATCACGCTGGTGAGAGCGTAGTGGACCGGCTCGTCATCGAGGGAGAGTGCTGCTCGCGAGCCATGAAGACCGAACGACGCGCCTGCTCACTCGAAGCGGAGCGCATCGATCGGATTGAGCTGGGAAGCTTTCAACGCCGGATAATACCCGAAGAACGCCCCAACGGCCGCGGAGAAGACGACTGCAAGGACCACCGACTCGGGCGATATGACCGTCGGCCACTCGGCGAAGAGCGCGATGAGGTACGTGCCTCCCAGGCCGACAAGTATGCCAATTGCGCCGCCGGCAAGCGAGAGCCCAATGGCCTCGATCAAGAACTGCGCGAGGATCGCCGAGCCGGGCGCGCCGACCGCCATGCGCAGGCCGATCTCCCGCGTCCGCTCGGTTACGGAAACGAGCATGATGTTCATGATGCCGATGCCGCCCACGACGAGGGAGACGGCCGCGACGCTGGCGAGCAGGTACTCCATCACGGTCGCGCTGGCCGAGGCGGCACTCGCGATATCCGCCAGGTTGCGAACGTTGAAGTCGTCCTGACCGCCGACGACGCCGTGGCGCGCTTCGAGAAGCGCCGTGATTTCGGCCTGCACGACGCTCGTGTCGTTCGGGTCGTCGCCAGAGACCATCATCTCGCTGACGGACGTGCCGCCGGTCAGGCGCTGCAGCGCCGAAGTGTACGGCACGATGACCGTGTCGTCTTGGTCCTGCCCGACGCCGCTCTGACCGCGCGCAACCAGCGTCCCGACGATCGTGAACGGCACGTTCTTGATCAACAGGCTTTTCCCGATGGGATCGGCACCGGGAAAGAGATTGCTGACCACGGTTTGACCGAGCACGCAGATCTTGGCGGCCGAGGCCACGTCGGCGTCGGAAAAAAACGTACCCTCGGCCAGCGGCCATTGGCGGACGTAGGTATACGTCGGCGCGACGCCGCTGATCGTCGTCTGCCAGTTGTTGCCGCCGCCGACGACCTGCGTGCGAACGGTGACGACCGGCGTGACCGCGGAGACGTGCGGTAATCCTGCGACGGCAAGGGTGTCTTGGGGCGTCAGCGTCGAAGCTCCGCCGGTGCCGGTCCTGGCACCGCTTTGCGTTACGCTTCCCGGCAACACGATGATGAGATTGCTGCCCAGGCTGTTGATCTGCTGCTGCACCGACACGCGCGCGCCTGCGCCGATTGCAACCGTTACGATCACCGCTCCTACGCCGATGACGACGCCGAGCATGGTCAACAAGGAACGCGCGCGATTGCGCACGAGCGCGCTGAACGCGGTTTTCAGCGTCGATTTCAGGTTCACGCGGGGACAGCCGTTTTGGTGAGCTCGTCCGCTACGACGCGGCCGTCGCGGAACGAAATCAAACGATCCGCGTGGGCCGCGATATCCGGTTCGTGCGTCACCAACAGGATCGTGATCCCCGCTTCGACGTTGAGGCGGCGAAAGAGCGCCATCACGTCGAGGGACGCTGTGGTGTCGAGCGCACCGGTCGGTTCGTCGGCGAGGATGAGACTGGGATTGTTGACGATGGCCCGGGCGATCGCGACCCGTTGCTGCTGTCCGCCGGAGAGCTGATTGGGCTCGCTGGCGAGCCGGTTGGACAGGGCCACGACCTCGAGGGCCGCCGTCGCTCGACGCCGGCGCTCCGCGTCAGGGACGCCGGCGTACAGCAGCGGGAGCTCCACGTTTTCCACGGCCGAGGTGCGGGGAAGCAGATTATAAGACTGAAAGACGAAGCCGAGTTTGGTCCTGCGCAGGGCCGCGAGCGCGTCCTTGCCCAGCGTTCCCACCTCGACGCCGTCGAGCTCATAGCGGCCCGAGGTGGGCGCATCGAGCAGGCCGACGATGTGCATGAAGGTCGACTTCCCCGAGCCCGACGGACCCATCACGGCGACGAATTCCCCGTGCTCGAGCGTTAGCGAAACTCCGTTGCAGGCGTGCACGATCTGATCGCCCATCGTGTACTCCTTGTGCAGATCGATGGTGCGCACGACCGGGACGCTCATCGCACGGCGCGCGCGGCCCCGCCGCCCTGCGTCGCTTGCCCGAATGCGGCTGTACTCGTATGTGGGGCGGAGGCCGGCTGGGAAGCCGAGCCGTCCGCGGTAACCACGGCATCGCCTGCCTGCAGTGTGCCCCTCAGCGGCTTCACGGCGGCCTGGGTGGCGGCAGTCAACAGTATTTGCACCGGGACGGCTACCAGCGCGCCGGCGCGTGACACGAAGACGCGACCACGCGACCCGGGGGCGAGCGTCGTCGCGCCCGCGCCCATCGTCGCACCGAATTGCGAGCCGGCCGCGCTGCCGACCGTTCCGGCAACCAGAGCATGAGCCGGCACCTTGGCGACCGGCCGGGAGAGATGATAGCGAGCCGTTACGGCGGCCGACGGTTGATACTCGAGCGCTTGCAGCGGCACGATCAGCGCGGCGGCGACTTTTTGCGTCTGTATGAAAGCGTTAGCGGTCATCCCGGGCCGCAACAGCCCGGCTTTGTTATCCACGATCACGACCGTGTCGTACGTGACGACGTTGCTGACGACGGTGGGGCTCTGACGAACCTGCGAAACCGTTCCCGCAAACGTATTGGGGTACGCGAGCACCGTGAAGGTCACCGGGTCGCCCTTCTTCACCGCACCGATATCGGGTTCGCCGACCGCGAGGTCGACTTCCATCTTCGAGAGGTCCTGCGCGATCGTGAACAGCACGGGCGTGCTGAAACTCGCGGCCACGGTTTCGCCCAGGGCCACGTTGCGCACGATGACGGTACCGTTTACCGGCGAGGTGATCGTCGTATGCGCGAGATTGTACTGAGCCGTCCGCACTTGCGCGGCCAGGACGCCGATCGCGGCGGTTTGCGCCTGAGCCGTTCCGGTCGATGCTTGCGCCTGCGCGCCGGCGACGGTGTTCTGCGCGTTCTGGGCCTGGCTTTGCGCCACGGCTTGATTTGCCTGTTGCGCGCTCGCGACAGCCTGCGAACGCGCTTGGATCAGCGTAGCCTGTGCACTGCTGAGGCCTGACTGCGCCGTTTCAAGGCTCGCACGGTCGGCGTCCACCACGTTCGCAGCCGTATAACCCTGGCTGAGAAGGCTTGCATCCCGCGTCATGGTCAGCTGAGCTAGAACGAGCGCAGCCTGCGCTTTGGCGACGCTGGCCTGCGCGGCGGCGATCGCATCGGCCTGTGCCGAAGCGTTTGAGCGCGCGACGGCGACGTTTTGCGCGGCGGCGTCGGCAGTCGCGCTCTGAACCGCGACCCCCGCGTGTGCGCCCACGGCGCCCGCCACGGCGACGCGTGCATTCGCGTCGGTTTCGGTCAGCTGTGCCTGCGCCTGATCGAGGGACGCTTGGAACAGCGTCGGGTCGATCCGGGCCAGCACCTGCCCGGTCTTCACGATGCTGTTGTAGTCGGCGTCGATCTCCGAGATCGTTCCGGAGATCTGGGAGCCGACGCTGATCGTATTCTGCGGGTTGACGGTCCCCGACGATGTGACCGTCCGCAGCAGCGCCCCTTGCTGAACCGGGGTCGTCACGAGCACGACCGCAGCGGGCACAAGCGCGCGCCAAGCAAGAATTCCCGCGATCACAAGCATGCCGGCGAGGGCAACTCCGATCAGCAGCGGCGGAACCCGCCAGCGAACAGGCGCGGCTTTTGCGGGCTCGACGGTCGCGCCGTTGCTCGCAGGCACGGGCGTTGGGGTATGTAGCAACTCGTCACGTGTCCTTGCGTGCGTAGGAAATCGCAGCCCGGCGCAGCGGTGGGTCGGACTCCTTCGAAACAGCAGTGGTCGAGTCTCACTTCACAAGTGCGGACAACGCCACAATCCAAGTCTAGCGCACTCGAATGCAGCCCGATATCGTGGAAACGAGGGGACGTTCCCCACTAGCCCACGTCCGGCAGGGTTGAGAGATGCCCGTTGCCGGGCACGAGCGGGAATCGAGGCTTTCTCCCCAACCTTCGCAGCCGCGGCGTTAGACAAGTGAGTGCCCAGACGCAACTGCTGCGACGCCTCTCGCCGCTCCGGCGATGACGGAGGCATCAACGCCCTTTGAGTTGGCGGCGAGGGCGACGCACGCTGGCGAAAAAGTGCAACCTTGCTGCCTAGTGCAGTACGGCTCTTGATTGCACTCTTTGCGGCATGACAGTCGCTGGTCTTCTGCGATTCCACGCCGTTTTGTGAGACTCGCAGGGCCCGGTTCTGCTATCATGGAGCACGCCTCGCTGCCGCGGCAACCGGAAAGCGGTTGGGGACGGCGCGTGCTTGCGAACCGCAAGCAATAATCGAGGCCGTAGGAGCCTCAGCGCTACCTACACGGGAGAGGAAAGAGTATGGCAGTCACCGAGGTTACACCGCGCACGAGCAAGAGCGTGCCGCCGGTCGACATGATGAAGGCGCTCGTCTACCATGGGCCGGGGAAGAAGGCGCTCGAGGAACGACCGCGCCCGACGATCCAGAAGCCGACGGATGCGATCGTCAAGGTCACAAAGACGACGATCTGCGGTACGGATCTCCACATCCTCAAAGGTCACGTCCCCACCTGTGAATCGGGACGAATCCTCGGTCACGAGGGCGTCGGCGTCGTCGACACCGTCGGACCGGGCATGAGCGAGTTCAAAGCCGGCGATGCCGTCATCATTTCGTGCATAACCTCGTGCGGTAAATGTTCGAAGTGCAAGAAGGGCGTTTATTCGCATTGCAGTGACGGCGGCTGGATTCTCGGTCATCTCATCGACGGCACCCAAGCCGAATACATTCGCATACCGCACGCCGACACGAGCTTGCATCACGTTCCGCCGGGGTGTAACGACGAAGCGCTGGTGATGGTCAGCGACATCCTGCCGACCGGCTACGAATGCGGCGTGCTCAACGGCAAGGTCGAGCCGGGCCATACGGTTGCGATCGTAGGGGCGGGGCCGGTCGGGCTCGCAGCGCTCCTGGCCGCTCAATTCTATTCGCCGGCCGAAATCATCGTCGTCGACGTGGATGACAACCGGCTGGCAGTCGCCCTGCGCCTCGGTGCCTCGGCCGTCGTGAACAACGCCGACGGCAAGGCCGTCGATGCCGTGATGAAGATGACGGGTGGACGCGGCGTCGACACCGCGATCGAAGCGGTCGGCGCTCCGGCAACGTTTGCCGTCTGCGAGGGAATCGTGGCGGCAGGCGGTACGCTCGCAAATATCGGCGTTCACGGCGAGAAGGTCGATTTGCATCTCGAGCGCTTGTGGGCGCACAACATCTCCATCACCACACGACTGGTCGACACGGTAACGACCCCGCTTCTGCTCAAGACCATCCAATACCACAAGGTCGACCCGCTGCAGCTCATCACCCATCACTTCAAGTTTGCAGACATGCTCCAGGCCTACGATACCTTCGGAGGGGCAGCCGAAACCAAGGCCCTCAAAGTGATCGTCGAGATCTGAGTCAGGCTTTACCGCCTCCAATGCTCGCTCCTCGATGAGGATGAAAGACGGCTCGCCGCAGTGCGAGCCGTCTCTTTACGTCGCCGGCGCGACGGCGCGGCGGTGCAGCCCAGGCTGGCGCCGCTCGTGCCGCCTCGGCCGGCACCGTTCGAGCGAGCGCGTGGCGGGGGGATGGCGAGCGCCGGTCTTCCAGACGCTTTCCGGACGCTTTGCAGACGTTCGGCATGAGATGCTCGGGGCACGTTCGGCTTTCAACCGCGATGGTCGGGAGCAAGCCGCGACACGAGAGGGCGACGACGTGACTTTCGAAACGGCCGCTATCGCACCGGGCAACATCCTCCACGACGACTTGATCCTGGAGCTCGCAAGACGCCTCGACCTCGGCTACGGGAGCGCAGTCAGCGAGCTCATGC
Source organism: Vulcanimicrobiaceae bacterium (assembly GCA_052267165.1). GTDB lineage: Bacteria > Vulcanimicrobiota > Vulcanimicrobiia > Vulcanimicrobiales > Vulcanimicrobiaceae > CAWICD01. Next base: position 378,717 of record JBKQHO010000022.1, read on the forward strand.
TCGACCGCCCGCAGGTCCTCGCCCGAAAAGCTTCACGAGCGTTGCAACGCCCTATCTCCTACATCGGCTCGAACAGTTTCGGCGAAGAGATCTACCGCGTCGACATGCTTGCCGAGCCCCAGCCCCAGCCCCAGGCTGGCAGTGAAATCGTGCCCGAGCCTCCTCGCACGAATACCGCGGCCGGCAAGGCGGGTTATTCGGGCCCGTTCAGCATGCTGCGCCGTCTCTTCGCCTGACGAAGCAGGCTCGACATCGCCTCCGACCTGTGCTGCAGAATGCCTTGATTCAAACGAGCCCGGTTGTCGCAGCTCGTTCGTTACGCTACACTTGTCAACTATCGGATGACGCGGCGAGACGTTGAGCTCGCTTAGTCGTACGCTAGGTTGCTTTCGGGCCACCTCACGAACCATCCGTTCCCGAACGCCGTGGACGCATATCGGACGATTCGTGGACGACTTAAGCGTACCATCGATCAACGCCGCTCCACGCGCTGCGCCGAGTCGTCCGCAGCACGTCAGCGGGCGCCGCTCCGACCCCTGGCTCCCCGAACGCCGTCAAGGAGGCTAGCGATGCCCTCTCGCTTGCAGTTCCGCTTTTTGGGACCGTTCGCCATCGGCTGCGACGGCGCGTGGCACCTCGGGCCGCCGCCGAAGAAAGGTCGAGAGCTCATTCAATACCTGGCGGTGTACCCGCGACGCGTAGCGACGCCGGAAGACATGGCGGCGGCGTTCTGGCCGGATTTCGAGCTCGACGAAGTTCGCCACCGCATCCACCTCGCGGCCAGCGGCGCCCGCGTTTTCCTGCGACGAGTCTTGAACGGGCTGGACGCGCTGGTGTGCTCGAACGGCGGTTACAGCTGGAATCCGGCGGTCAGCGTCGAGTCCGACATCGAGCGATTCATCGACTGCAGCCGGCATGGAACGCTCGAGGGCTACCGCAACGCCGTTGAACTCTACGAGGGCGAGTTTCTCGCCGGCGAATCGGCCGACTGGCTTCAGCCGATGCGCGTGCGACTTGCGACGGCACGTGCCCTGGCGTTGGAAGCCCTAGCCGAGCACGCGCTCGCGGCCGGCGACCACGCTCGGGCCATCTCACTCGGGCTCGAACTGGTCGAAGCCGAGCCCGGCCACGAAACCGGCACGCGGCTGGTCATGCGGTGCTTCGCCCAACTCGGCCAGCGCACGCGGGCCCTCGAACAATATGCACGACTCGAGCGTTATCTGGCGGAACAGATCGGCGTCGAGCCGACCGAGGAGACCTGGGCGCTCGCCCAGCAGGTCACCGGCGTGGCCGGTTACGCGCCCGCTTCGCGGGCGATCGGCGGGACCGCCTTGAAACATCGCGACCTCGCCGCGCTCTTGGACGAGCAAATCACGGCCTGACGTCAAGCCGAACGCGCAGCGCTTCGACGATCCGTAGGAGCGCGCTCGAGCCTTGAAAGTAGGCGACGCTTCCCGAGCGGGAGTGCCGGATCGCTCCGCGCACGATCGTCGCGCTTTCGCACCATAGGCTGACGACGATCTGAGCGCGCTCGGCAGCGAGCACGCGATCCTCCTCGACGGGAGCGACGATCAGGCGGATTCCGCGCTCTGCGGAAGCGGCCTCGAGCGTGACCGTCAGGTTGAGCGCGCCTGCTGCGTCGTTCGGCAACACGCGGAAATAGTGGAGCATGCGGCTCTCGCCCCGCTCTCTGATGCCGAGGCGGCAGCGAGAACAGCCGGAGAGCACGCCGAGAACGGCGCCCCATAAACTGGCACACGACGATTTCACGCGCACGAGCATGTTGCGCCGCGGGGTGTCCTATGCCAGTAAACCCGACCTATCCCGGAGTCTACGTCGAAGAGATTCCGAGTGGCGTCCACACGATCACCGGAGTCGCGACCTCCATCACGGCTTTCGTGGGCGCCGCCCCGCGCGGACCCGTCAACACGCCGGTCGCGATCTTTAGTTACGCCGATTTTCAGCGGACCTTCGGCGGGATGACGACGGCCGTGCTGCCCGGCACGTCCGTCCCGCTGTACTCGATGGCCTTCGCGGTCAACGACTTCTTCCTCAACGGCGGCAGCCAGGCGATCATCGTCCGCGTCGTCAACGACACCGCGGCCGCTGCTCCGGCCGCAGGCGCCGCCGCCGGCGGGAGCACGGCAGCCGGCGGTGCGCCGGCAGGCGGTACGCCGGCGGCAGGCGGTGCGCCTGCAGCAGGTGCTCCGAGCGCACCGGCGCCTGCCGCGGCGGCTACGATTCCCTTGGGGTCCGCGATGACGTTGGCCGCGTCCAGTCCCGGAACGTGGGGCAACAATCTCTCGGCAGCGGTCGATCTCAACACGAAACCCGTCGACGCGAAGGGCACGAAGAATCCAAATCTCTTCAACCTCACCGTGAAAGAGACGCTGCCCGGGCCGCCGCCGCAAGTCGCCTCGCAAGAAACATTCTACAACCTCTCGGTGAGTCCGAGCGACCCGACGTACGTGGTCACGTATCTGGCGCAGAATTCGCAGCTCGTCACCGTCGCGGGCAACGCGCAGCCGACCGGTACGCCCGCCGTAGCCACATTCGGTGCCTCGAAAGGCGCGGACGGTCCGGCCCCAACCGATCTCCAGATCTTCGACGGACCGACCCTCGCGGCGAACAAGCAAGGCATCTACGCGCTGGACAAAACCGACATCTTCAACCTGCTGGTTATCCCGGCGTACAAGTCGCCGATGACGAATACCGACGTCTCGTCGTTGATCGCCAACGCCGCGAGCTACTGCAGCCTGCGGCGGGCGTTCTTGCTGGTCGATCCGCCGGATACGTGGGACAACTCCAACCCGTCGCTGGCCTTCACCAACTTCATCGAGGGCGATCTGAGCACGTTTCGCTCGTCCTCCGACGCGCCGAGCAACGCGGCGATCTTCTACCCACGGCTGCTCAAGCCCAATGCGGTGATGGGTAATCAGATCCAGACCTTCAACCCCTCCGGAACCATGGCCGGCATCTTTGCGAACACCGACGCTCAGCGCGGCGTCTGGAAAGCACCGGCTGGCATCGACGCCACCCTCGCGGGCGTCACCGGCCTCGTCGTCGCGCTCAACGACGGTGAGAACGGTCAATTCAACCCGATCGGCGTCAACTGCCTGCGGACGTTTCCGATCATCGGCTCCGTCGTGTGGGGCTCGCGCACGCTCAACGGCGCGGACGTGCTGGCGGACGACTACAAGTACATCCCGGTGCGCCGGTTCGCGCTGTTCCTCGAAGAGAGCCTCTACCGCGGAACGCAGTGGGTCGTCTTCGAGCCGAACGACGAGCCGCTGTGGGCGCAGATCCGGCTCAACGTGGGCGCGTTCATGCAGACGCTCTTCCGGCAGGGGGCATTTCAAGGCAGCTCCGCAAGCCAAGCGTATTTCGTCAAGTGCGACAGCGAGACGACGACCCAAGCCGACATCAACAACGGCATCGTCAACATCGTCGTCGGGTTCGCACCGCTCAAGCCCGCAGAATTCGTCATCTTGCAGATCCAGCAGATGGCCGGCACGATCCAGACGTAGCGAGGAATCATGGCGCAATTCACGGTCAATGCCACCCGTTTCGACCCCTACAAGAACTTCAAGTTCAAGCTGAAATGGGACGGTAAGTACGTCGCCGGCATCAGCAAGATGAGCGCCCTCAAGAAGACGACCGAGGTCGTCAAGCATCGCGAGGGCGGCGATCCGAGCAGCAGCCGCAAGTCGCCGGGCCGGACGGAGTTCGAGGCGATTACGCTCGAGCGCGGCGTGACGCACGACACCGAGTTCGAGAAATGGGCGAACAAGGTGTGGCAATACGGCGGCGCGCCCTCCAACGAAGTCTCGCTCGCCGATTTCCGCAAGGACCTGATCATCGAGGTTTACAACGAAGCGGGGCAAAAGGTCATCGCCTACAACGTCTACCGTTGCTGGGTCTCGGAGTATCAGGCGCTCCCCGATTTCGACGCGAACGCGAACGCCGTGGCGATCCAGCACATCAAGCTCGAGAACGAAGGTTGGGAGCGCGACCAGTCGGTGACGGAACCGAAGGAGCCGACCTTCACCGTTCCGTCGACGTAACGACGCATGGAGCCGCCCGCTTCGGACGTGCTGACCGTGTGGGAACGCGGCCTGCGGCAGTCGCTCGGAGAACGGGCCCTGTCACTGCTCGCGCTTGCCGACGAGCCGCTCGAATCGCCCGGGGACTTGCCGGCCGGCGCGCGGGACGCGGCGCTGCTGCGCATCCGGCGGCGGCTCGCCGGCGAACGCATCGACGCGGTCGTCGATTGTCAGACCTGCGGCGAGCAGCTCGATGTGACGCTGGCCGTGGCGGACTTGCTTGCCGAGCCGCACGCGCGCGCGCCGGCGGGGGCGTCGATCGCACTCGAAGGATATCGCGTCGACGCGCGTCTGCCGACGAGCGCGGATCTGGCTACCCTGCGCGATTGCGTCGAAGTCGAAACGGGAGCACGCCGCCTGCTGCAGCGTTGCACCTTGCTCGCTTTACACGAAGGCGAGCCCGTCGAGGTCGACGATCTTCCGGAGCACGTCCTTGCGGCCCTCGACGCGGCGCTCGCGGCGGCCGATCCCGGCGGCGACACGACGCTCGCCGTCGCGTGCCCGGCGTGCGGGGCGGAGAACCGTCCGCTCTTCGACATTCCGACGATCCTATGGAGCGAAATACAGCAACTCGCTCGCAATACGATGCTCGACGTTCACGAATTGGCACGGGCATACGGGTGGGACGAGCGTGCCGTCCTTTCGCTCAGTCCGGCGCGACGCCGTTTCTACCTCGAAGCGGTTGGGACATGAGCGCCTATCTCCGCAACCTGGTCGCCCGCACGCTCGGCGCAGCCGACGTCGTCCGGCCGCGGCTCACGCCGCTCTTCCTCGGAAGCGGCGGCAAAGCCGGCGTCGAGAACGATTCCGCGATTACCCATCTTCACGCCAGCCACGCAAGCGAGGCACGCCCCGAGCTTCGAACGCAGCGGCGCGACGACCGGCGCGAACAGCGACCGGCAGCATTGACGGCGCACGACGCTCCGCGAGAGCTTCGCCACAACGCGCTCGACGTGCCCGACGGCAAGGTATCGTCGCCGGCCCCACGAGATTCGCACGACGACGCCAAACGCGCAGCGAGGAATGTACCGAACGAGGCGGCAGCCGGTGGGAACGCGTGCGCGGACGACGCCGTCGCGCACGCGGATCGCGAGTCGGTTCGCGAGATTCGCCTCGAAGCCCGGGACAATCGGCACGCGTCGCCCCGCGGCGAGGCCACCGCTGCGCAATCACCCGCTTCTTCTCTCGCGCCTGCGCCAGCGCACGATCATTCCAGCCCTGCGACGGCCGAGCGCCGACTCGTCGACGACACCGTTGTCGGGCCTTTGCCGACACTCAAGCGCAACGGCAGCGTCCGCGATCCGGCGTCCGTGCACGACGTGCCGCGCCGCGCCGAGCCTTCGGCCAACACGCAGCCCGCGTACTTTGCCCCTCGAACGCGCGCCGCGCAGCGCGAGACCTCGAGCGCGGAAGGTGCGGCTCGCGGCGAGGAGACCGTGATCAACGTGACGATCGGGCGCATCGAGGTCCGTGCACCCGCAGCGACGCCGAAACCGCCTGCCGGCGGCTCGCAACCTGCGCCCGCTCCACGCGCCGAGCTGGACGCGTACCTGCGCAGCCGGAGCACGACATCGCGATGAGCAACGCGCTCGGCATCGCGGCCGTCACGGCGACGCTGCGCAACCTTCTGCAACAGGGCATCCAACTCGAGACGGACTTGGTCGATACGACCGTTACCACGATGGTCCCGGATCGCGCACGAAACAGTGCCGACACCGCGAACCAGGTTAACCTGTTCCTGTATCAGACGATGCCGAACGCGGCGTGGCGTAACCTCGACGTCCCCAGTCGCGTGCGGCCGGGCGAGACGGGTTATCCTCCGCTCGCGCTCAACCTGTACTACCTGCTGACGGTGTACGGCCGCGACGACGATCAGAGCCAACCCTACAGCCACGAACTGCTCGGCCGCGCGATGAGCATCTTGCACGACCATCCGGTGCTCGGCGCGGACGAAATCCAGGCCGCGCTGCCGGGGAACGACCTCTACACGCAGATCGAGCGCATCCGTTTCACGCTGCAGCCACTTTCGGTGGAGGAGATCTACCGCTTGTGGACCGGCTTCGAGACGCCCTACCGGCCGTCGGTCTCGTACGAGGCGACCGTCGTGCTCATCGAGAGCACGCGCGCGTTCAGCGCTCCGCTTCCGGTGCTGACGCGGGGACGACCGGCGTGGTTCGGCGGTCAAGTCGACGGCGGGGTGCTCGTGACCCCGAGCGTCGTCCCGCCGACGCTCGGAGCGATTCTGCCGAGCGCATCTGCCGTCTTCGGCCAGCGTCTCGGGCTCCAGGGGACGCGACTTTCGGGCGATTCCGTGACCGTGTCGATCGACTCGCCGTCGATGAGCGCTCCGGTCACCGTCTCTGCCGATCCGGGTGGAACCGACACGTCGCTCAGCTTCGTCGTGCCGGCCGGGTCGGCGCAGTTTCCCTCGGGTCTGTACAGCATCGGCGTCACCGTTACGCATGGCGACGTCGCATTCTCATCGAACGCGTTGCCGCTGGCGCTGGGGCCGACGATCACGAGCGGTCTGCCCGCTACCCTCGCCGCCTCGACCGAAAGTGCGACGCTCGCGCTCGATTGCAGTCCGCCCGTACAGCCCGATCAACGCGTCTCGCTCATCCTGGGCAATCAGGAGATCCCGGCCGCGGCAGCGACGTTTCCAGCCAGCTCGCTTTCGTTCGCGCTCGCGAACATCGCCGCGGGCCTCTATTACGCGCGCCTGCGCGTCGACGGTGCGGATAGCGCGCTCGTTGCCGACCCGAACGCAAAGCCGCCGACGTTCGATCCATCCAAACAGGTTACGGTGCAATAGATGACGGTCGACGAATGGGAGCAGGCGAATGCGACGTTCCTGACGGACGCGCTGGCCTGGCTGCGCGCTCGCCTCGAACGCTATGCCGCGGCGCTGCACGGCGACGGCCCGAACGACGAGGAGCCGCCGGAACACTTCCCGCTCGACGCGGCGAGCGACGCGCCGCCGGCGCTGATCATCCTTGGTCGGCGGTTCGGCTTGACCGCCTTTGAGCTCGACGTCCTCCTGTTGTGCGTCGGGTTCGAGCTCGACACCCGGATCGCCGGGCTCTGCGCGCGCGCGCAAGATGACCCGCAGCGTCCGTATCCGACGTTCGCGCTGGCGTTATCCGCGCTCGCCGATCCCGCTTGGGACGTCACGTCGCTCGAACGGCCGCTGCGGCGCTGGCGGCTGATCGACGTCGAGCGGCGCGCAGCGCAGCCGCTCACCTCGAGCCCGCTCCACAGCGACGCCCGCACCGTCGACTTCGTCAAGGGATTCAACCGCATCGACGAGCGGCTGACCGCGCTCGTCGTGCCCTTGGACGGCGTCGACGAACGGTCGCTGCCGGCCTCGCAACGCACGGCCGTCGAGCGCATCGTGGCTGCCTGTGCGCACGTCAAGCCGGGTGAACCCACAACCGTCCAACTGGCTGGCGCGGACGTCGGAACGAAGCTGCTGATCGCAGCGGCGGCTGCGCGGCGAATGTCGCGCAACGCGTGGCGGCTCAATGCGAACTGGCTGCCGACCGCTGCGGCCGATATCGACGACATCGCCCAGCTCTTGCAGCGTGAAGCGCTGCTCGCGCCGACGCTGCTGTTGCTCGATGCGCAGCAGGCCGGAGGCGAGGGGGAAAACGATTTCGCTCGTGCGGCGCGGCGGCTCGTCGCCCGACGCGCGGGCGACGTGCTGCTCGCGACGCGCTGCGCATGGGCGGAGGTGAACGAGCCGTCGCTGACGCTCGACGTCGGACCGTCGACGCCCGCGGAGCAACTCGCAGCGTGGAACCAGCTCATCGCGCACACTCCGGCAAACGGCGTCGCCCGGCAACTGGCGGCGCAGTTCCGTCTCGACCTTCCGTCGATCGAGCGCATTGCCGGCTCCGCGCTGAGCCGGGCCGGCGCTGATTCGGCGGCCGAGCGCCTCTGGGACGAATGCTGTCTGCATCTCAAGCCGCGCCTCGAGTCGCTGGCGCAGCATATCGAGGCCAAGGCCGGCTGGGACGACATCGTGCTGCCGCCCGAACAAGAGCGGCAACTGCGCGAGATCGCCGCGCACGTGCGCGGACGCCATACCGTCTACGAGGAATGGGGCTTCGCCGCCAAGATGAACCGTGGCCTCGGGATCAGTGCCCTGTTCGCCGGCGACAGCGGAACGGGAAAGACGATGGCCGCCGAGGTGCTCGCGAACGACCTGCGGCTGCCCCTGTACCGGATCGACCTCTCGTCGGTCGTCAGCAAGTACATCGGCGAAACCGAGAAGAACCTGCGCACGCTTTTCGACGCCGCCGACTGCGGCGGGTTCATCCTCTTCTTCGACGAAGCCGACGCGCTCTTCGGAAAGCGCAGCGAGGTGCGTGACAGCCACGACCGTTACGCGAACATCGAGGTCAACTACCTGCTGCAACGCATCGAAGCGTATCGCGGCCTCGCCATCTTGGCGACCAACGCCAAGGCCACACTCGACCAAGCCTTCGTCCGGCGCCTGCGCTTCATCGTCAACTTTCCGCATCCGGGCATCGCCGACCGCAAACGCATCTGGGCGAAGACGTTCCCGCCCCAAACGCCCGTCGCCGACCTCGATCTCGACCAGCTCGCGTTGCTCAACGCGACCGGCGGCACGGTGCACAGCGCTTCGCTCGCCGCCGCCTTCGCCGCGGCCGCGAACGGCGGCGTGGTGACGACGCCGCTGGTGCTGGAGGCGCTCAAAGCGGAGTATCGCAAGTTGAACCGGCCGATCAACGCGACCGGGTTCCAGGAAGCCGGCGGCCTGCGATGAGCGGTTGTGTAGGAAAGCAACGCGCGCCGGCGGGCGCCTCCGGCACGTGCACCGAATGCGAAAGCTGCCGCTCCAAAGCGCACGACGAGCACGCGGAGCGCCCGTTCGGACCACAAACGGTGCAGCGCGCCGCGCGCGGGGCCACGCGAACCGCCTGCGTGCCGGCGAGCGTACGTGAAGCGATCGGCTCGACCGGGCAGCCGCTGGATGCGGCCGCGCGCGGGTTCTTCGAGCCGCGCTTCGGAGCGGATCTCAGTCGAGTTCGCGTGCACGCCGACGCTCGGGCCGCGCGCTCGGCGGAGGACGTCAACGCGTTTAGTTACACCGTCGGAACGCACGTCGTATTCGGTCCGCAGCAGTACGCGCCGCACACCTCGGCCGGCCGCTCCCTGCTGGCGCACGAGCTGGCGCACGTGCTGCAACAGCGCAGCGGCGCCGCGCCGCCTGCGGGCGTGAGCCGCCCGGCCGACTCGGCTGAACTCCAGGCCGACCGCCTCGCGGAAGACGTCGTTCGAAGCGGCGAAGGACCGGTCTACGAAAAGCCTCGCACCGCTCGTTCTGCGCTCGGCTCCACGGCGAACGCGGCCCCGACGACGTCGAAGCTTCGCGTGCAGCGCAAGATTCGGCTCGGCGGCACGAATCTGGACGCGCGCGGAGCGGACCGTCTCGCGCAAGACCTGATACGCGGCGACTTGCGCGATGTCGTGCCGAAAGTCGTCCCGGCACAGCTCGTCCTGGAGACGGTCCGCGAGATGCAGCGCGTCTCCGACGTGCTCGAGTTCGCCGAGGCCAAGGACGTGGCGTCCGACGTGCGGGAACGCGTCCTCGTGAGCCACTACATTCGCGCGTCGCAGGGCTCGACGCTGCGGCACAAGGGCTTCAGCTATCCCAACAGGGCCGGCGACGGAACGGCCGGCGTCGGTCCCAAAGTGAACGACGACGCGAAGGCGCTCTGGGGCGCCGCGCAGGACCCCGACGGCGACTACTTCTTCGACCTGTCGGCGGCGGGCGCGAAGAATCCGTATCAGTCGCTCGTGAAGCTCTTCACCGAGCAGAACGATCCCCACAAGCGCACGCTGATCCATTGCGACTATCTGCTCTCGGTCATCCGCTTCCGGTCGTTCGCGGAGACGATCGGCGTCGAGCGTTTCAACGCGCTCGTCGCGGTCGGTGCCTTGAGCGCTCCCGGTGAGCCGCCGATGCGTCTGAAATGGGACGGTTTCGACGATCTCACGAAGCTTCCGTCGATCACCTTGCCGATCGTCGGAACGATTCCGCTCGCGAAGGCCGCGCCGCTCCACCAGGTCACGGTTGCGAGCAAGAAAGACTTCGTGATCGGCGACCACGTCGTCTTCTACAACCACCCGACGTACGACGCCCTCATCGAGGGAGTCGGCGGCGTTTGGCGGCTGGAGAACGCGATCGTCGTCGACCGCAGCGGCGGCCAGTTCAGGTATCAGGGGCACGGCTACTTCACGCCGGTGCCGGAAGACGTGTTGCTCGACGGCATGATCCGGCAGTACAACAAGCACGTCGACGAGGCGCTCGGCATCGTTCGCCGGATGGACAATCCGAAGACGAAGGCCGCGGCCGGAGCCGAGAAGGTCACGAAGTATCCAAACATCTGGCCCAAGGCCAGCAGTCACGGCTGGGAGATCAGCGGCAAAGGCTTGTGCGACACGACCGCGACCCGCGATCTCAAGCATTTGACTCGGGCCGAAGCTCCGGGACTCGTCGATCCGTGCAGCGGCGACATCGTCGTGCGCCGACCGGCCGAGCAGAAGCCATGACGTTCGACGCGGCGGAGAACGCGAGACGTTGAACCGGCCGATCGACGATGCCGGTCTTTAGCAGTGCCTGCGCGCAAAGTGCTTCGAAGACGCCATGCTCGCGCGCGCCCGCGTTGCTCGTGCAGCGAACGTGCGACTGCGCTTCGGCACCGGCCGCCGCGCACGTGCCGTGCGACGAATGCGCCGCGAAGCATGGGGCGCAGACCAAGCTCGCCGTCAGCGAGCCGGGTGACGCGCTTGAGCGCGAGGCGGACCGCGTCGCCGACGACGTTCTCGCGGACACGAAGCCGGTTGCCATCGCCGGGACCGCCCCGGCTGAAAGCTCCGCTCAGCGCTCGACCACGACCGGTTCCGAGCGCGATGCCCCCGTGCGCCTACCGCTCGGCGGCGGCAGGGCGCTGCCCAACCCGCTGCGCCGCGACATGGAGCGGCGTTTTCAGGCCGACTTCTCTGGCGTGCGGGTCCATGCCGATGCCGCTGCGTCCGCCTCGGCTCGGGCACTCAACGCGCACGCCTACACCATCGGCAACGACATTGTGTTCGGCCCCGGCCGGTTCGCGACGGAGACCGGCGCCGGGCGCCGGCTCGTCGCGCACGAGTTGACGCATGTGGTGCAGCAAAGCCGAGGGACGCCTGCGGCGATTCAGCGACAGTCCGCTCCGGGCAAAACGCCGACCCTCACGATCGGAAGCGTCGACGTCAAGTCGACCGACCCGAACTGCGCCTACGGACCCGGCGAGGAGGCGCGCGCGAACCGCCCGGAAGGCATCTTGCCCAACGACATCGACCGCGCCGAGTTCTTCGGCGCCCAGCCCGCCGACGCGGTGGTCATTGCCGATTTCAAGGTCGACGACGGCGAGCTGCGCCCCGCGACCGCTGCAATCTTTCGCCGGTTTTGGCTGCCCACGTTCGACAAGACTACCCTCGACACGCTCGAGATCGTCGGCTACAACGATTGCGTGGGATGGGAAAGCCGAAACTCCGCCTTGCGCCGGGGGCGGGCCGAAGCCGTCGGCCGGCTTCTGCCGGGTGTCTCGACGCGGTCCGCCGGCTTCGAAGAGTACCTCGTCCCGAACACGTCGGAGCAGTCGCGTGCGACCAATCGTGCGGTCATCATCAAGCCGAAGCCCGGCAAACCGCCGCCGCCGCCACCACCGCCCAAGCACGAGGAGACGATCACGCTGAACGAGCCGCCATCGAAAGACTGCACGAAGGATCAGCGCACGAAATTGGCCGTTGCGTTCCCGGCTGCCAAGCTGATGGCCGAGCGCGCCCGCGCAGCGGTTACGCGCCGCGACAAGGGAACGGTCGTCACGTTCTTGCTCGAGCGCTACTTCGGTGCGGACGCCCTGGCGCACGTCCCCGAGATCGCAGCCGGGTATTCGAAGATTCTGGGCAACTGGAAGAATTGGGAGCTGGAGTTCGATTGCGAAGTGAAGAGCGCGGACGACTGCAAGAATAGCGACCCGCATAAGATCACGCTCGCCTACGTCATGAGTAAGCGGCACATCTTCTCGGCGAATCAATCCTACGGCGTGGTGCACGTCTGCCAAGAAGCCTTCAATTTCGATATGCAGCAACTCTCGGCGACGGTCCTCCACGAGCTGAGTCACCGTCTCGACAACACGAGCGACAAGGGCTATTGCGAAGCGAGCTCAGGCTATTGCTCCGCATTGAGCGCAGAAGCAGCCATCGACAATGCCGACTCCTATGCTCAATTCGCCCGAGAGCTGTTCAACGCCATGCTTTGAAGGTTGGCCGCGGAGAGTCCGCGGAGAGCTTGGGGGCATAAGCTCGCTGCGCATGAGCAGCTTTCCGGGTTCTCCGCGCCTCATCAAGGGCGGCATCGTGTTGATCGATCCCAACAGCGGGGCCGTCGCGCGCATCATCTCGTTGCAGTACAATCCCGACACGCTCTCGCGGACGCTGCAGGTGCAAGGCGTCGGAGAGAAGGCGGATCGCTCCGAGGCCCTGCGACTCAAAGGGCCGGCGATCGAGACCTTCAAGGTCGAGGCCGAGATCGACGCGACCGATCAGCTCGAAGTCTCCGACCAAACGGCCGTGCAGGTCGGGCTCTATCCGCAACTCGCGGCGCTCGAGACGCTGATCTATCCGACGAGCTCGGAGCTGATCTCGAACAACATTCTCGCGCAGGCCGGAACGCTCGAGATCATTCCGATGGAGATGCCGCTGACGCTCTTCGTCTGGAGCAGGAACCGCATCATGCCCGTCCGGCTGACGGAGTTCTCGGTGACCGAAGAGGCCTTCGACGCGCTGCTCAATCCGATCCGAGCCAAGGTGAGCCTGGGCATGCGCGTGCTCAGCGTCGACGACCTGGGCTTCGACAACCAAGGCGGCAACCTGTTCATGGCCTACCTCATGCAAAAGGAACAGCTGGCCTCCCGCGCGCCCAGCGCCACCCTGAGCACGCTCGGCATCAGCTCGATACCGTAGATCGTGTTTCCGCCGAACAGCCGCTACCAGACCGTCGGAACCGACACGTACACGACGCCCGCGGGCAAGACGATCGTCTATTTGCAGCGCCGCTTCATTCCCTCGCCCGACCAGTTTGCGACGATCCAAACCTACAGTGTCAAACAAGGCGATCGCATCGACAACATCTCGGCGCAAGCGTTCGGCGATCCTGAGCTCTATTGGCGCATCTGCGACGCAAACCTCGCCTTGCGACCGGCCGATCTGACCGCGACGATCGGCGCGAACCTGCGGATCACGCTGCCGCAGGGGATTCCGGCGACGCCCAGTGCTTAAGGGCATCTACCTGACCGTTTTGGCCGGGCCGGTCGTGCCCGTGCCGATTCCCAAGGTCGCGCTCGACGCGCTGCAGAGCATCCAGATCAACGTCTACGCTCAGCCCGGCCAGCAGAGCGGGTTCCGGCTCGAGTTCACGCTCTCCAACAACTCGCCGCTGCAAACGATCTTCTTGCTGGCGGGCGGCAGCGTCGTTCCGTTCATCCGCGTCATCTTGCTGGCGACGATCAACGGAATCCCGAACGTCCTGATGGACGGCGTGATCACCAAGCAGGAAGTCTCGCCCGGCGCGACCTCCGCCGACTCCAAGCTCACCATCACCGGCGTCGACCTGACGGCCATGATGGACCTGATCGCCTTCGACGGCGTCCCTTATCCGGCGATGCCGGTCGAAGCGCGCGTCGCAACGATTCTAGCGAAATACGCGTTTCTCGGCATCATCCCGGTCATCGTTCCGACGATCCTCTCCGACGTGCCGGTCCCGACCGAGACGATCCCGCGCCAGCAAGGGACCGACTACAAGTACATCCAGCAGCTCGCCGACGACGTCGGCTACATCTTCTACATAACACCCGGGCCCGCGCCGGGCACGAACACCGCCTATTTCGGGCCCGAAGTCAAAGTCGGCGCTCCCCAGCACGCGCTCAACATCAACATGGACGCGCAGACGAACGTCGAGAACCTGTCGTTCTCGTTCAACTCCGAGTCGGCGACGCTGCCCGTCTTCTTCGTGCAGCCGGACGAAACGGGTCTGCCGATCGCGATACCGGTGCCGTTGCCCAGCGTGAGCCTGCTGCAGCCGCCCCTCGGCCTAATTCCGCCGCTCCCGAAAAAGATCGAATACCTCAACGACACCACGAACCTGAGCCTGGCCGAGGCCGCGATGCGCGGGCTTTCGATCGCCGGACGCTCGCAAGACGCTGTGACGGCGAACGGGTCGCTCGACGTGGTGCGCTACGGCAGCCCGCTCTCCGCGCGGCAGCTCGTCGGCGTACGCGGGGCGGGAACCGCCTTCGACGGACTCTACTACGTGACCGGCGTGACCCACGACCTCAAGCCCGGCGAGTACAAGCAGAGCTTCACCCTCAGCCGCAACGGCCTCGTCTCGATCACGCCGCGGGTGCCGGCATGAGCGAAAAGAAGAAATTTTGGGGCAAGTACCGCGGCACGGTCTTCGACAACGTCGACCCCGAGTTTCGCGGACGGATCATGGCGCTGGTCCCCGACGTCTCCGCGCTCATGCCGTCGTCGTGGGCGCTGCCGTGCGTCCCGGTCGCGACCGACGGCGGCGGGGTGTTCGTGATCCCGGAGATCGGCGACGCGGTCTGGATCGAGTTCGAGCACGGCGATCCGGACTATCCGATCTGGGTCGGCGGCTACTGGAGCGCCGCAACCGCGCCGGTCCTCGCGAAGGCCGCTAATCCGGCCCTGCCGCCGATCATTCTCACGACCGCCGAGCAGAGCGCGGTGGTCGTCAGCGAGTCCCCGGTTCCACCGATGCTCGGTCCGGGCGTTATGCTCTTGGCGGGTGAATCGTACATCGCGGTCAGCCCGGCCGGCATCCAAATCTTCGCTCCGCAGATCCAGATCAACGGCCTGACGATCGTCAACGACGGGGCCTTAACGGTGCTGGCGTGAGGCGGCTTAACCTCCACGTCGAGCGGGTCGTGATCGAGCCTGGCGCCGCCGTCTCGACCCAGGCCGGCTCGATAGCCGAGAGCCTGAAACGGGCGCTCGAACGAGATTTGCCGGTGAACGACGAAGCCGAAAGCCTCACCGCAAGCGTCGAACGAGCGGTCCGCGCCGCGCTGACCTCATCGAAACGCGCCACGGAGAAAGCTCGGTCAACTACCCCGGCCTGTAGGACGCGGCTTCCGGGCTAATCCTTGGTGAAGTCGCAGCGTTCCCTGCCGCCCGTCGCCGACATCCTGCGCACGAAGCTCGCGAACACCGCGGCGCAGCCGCTTCCGAACGCGTTTCGGAAGCAGGCGGAATCGCGCTTCGGTCAAGACTTCGGCCACGTTCGCGTTCACGCCGACGAGCGCGCGAACAACGCGGCCGAGGCGCTCTCCGCCAACGCCTTCACCCTCGGCAGCGACGTCTTCTTGGGCCGCGGAGCAGATGCGGGTAGGACGCCGAGTGGGGCGCACCTTCTCGCGCACGAGCTCGCGCACGTCGTTCAACAGGAAGGCAGCGCGAGGTCCGGGGCGTACCCGCTTCCCCACGCGCTCGAGGCGAGCGCCGATGAGGCAGCCGCACGGTTCCATGCCGGGCGGAGCGTCGACGTTCGCGGCTCATCCCCGGTCGCCGTGGCAAGGCAGGCGACGGCGCAGGGCCAGCCCGCCGGGGGCTCGATCTTGGCGGCGCTCAAACGCAACGACGGAACGGCGCTCTTCGTGGCCGTCAGCGAGACCAACGAACGGCTGGGGCAACGCGGGTCGCGGCAGATTGCGGCCGATCTGCAGTTCCGAGCGGACCTGCGAGCGCTGGCACAGGGGGCGTTCCTCTTCTCGATCCTGCGCAGGCTCTGGTTCGCATCGACGGCTCCGCCGGAGGTCGAACAGCTCGAAGACGGGCTGCGAGCTCGTGACGGAGCGCGCGTCCTCGACCTCCTGACCCGGTTTCCGGACTTGCGCAATCCGGAGCGCGTCCCGGGCGTTTACGAGACGGTCGATCAGGTGTTCCGAGGAACGCGCGAGCACGCGCAACTGATGCAGCTGCTCAGTTTCGACGTCGCGTCGGTCCTTGCAACCGCCCAACAGTCCTCGCACTTCAGGACGATGCTTTCGCTGGCGACGCACTTCGCGCGTCAGTCGGGCGGCACGGGCCCGCTGGTCGGGAAGGGCGGAGAACCGGGAAACACGTTCACCAACCGAAGCGCCGGAATCACGATCCAGCCCGACGTCGCATCACCCAAGGACGCGCTCACCAGGGTCACCCACGAGGTCTCGAACCTGGCGCTCCAAGATCAGTTCGATCAGGTCTACGACCGCCGGAACGCCGGAGGGTTCTCGACGGCGCGCCAATTCGCCGAAGCCATCATCGAGGTCGAGGCGCAATCGGTCGTGTCGCGCCACGAGATCGCCATCGATCTGGGCCTGCAAGGCGACGACCCCGTCGTCGACGGCCTCGTGCGGCAGCGCCGCAACGGAACGATCTCGCAGGCCGCGCTCGACGCCGCGGTGACGCAACGCGTCATCCAGCTCTATAAAGGTCCCGGAGGGATATCGGCGCTCGAGACCTACGAACAGCAGTTCCGCGAGTGGCAACGGCTGCACGGCAGCACGCCCAGCCGCTCTCCCTGAGCGCGCCGGAGGCTCCTCCCGCTGAGAAGGCGCGGAGAACGCCTGGAGAGCGGTTCCTGGCATAAACGCTGGTATGCCAGGGTTCCTCGTCCCCGAAGGAGCGCTCGTCACGTGCGCCCATCTCGGTCTCGCCGAGCCGACTGCGCCGGAACCGAGCGTTCTGGTCTCGGGCCTGCCGGTCGTCACGCTCGCGAGCCCGTACGTGGTCGCCGGCTGCACCTTCGCGCCGCCCGCCGGCAACGGGCCCTGCGTGACCGCGACCTTCGTGACCGCGTCGCTCAACCTCACCTCGTTCGGCCAGCCGCTCATCCTGACGGACAGCATGTCCGTCTGCGTTTCAAGCGGGACGCCGCTGCTGATCGAGACGACGCAAACGCTGGTCAGCGGGATATGAGCGCATGAACCTCCAGTTTCCGTTCGGCTTCGACGGCAGCGGCAGAACGGCGAGGTGCACGGACAACGCGCACATCGAGCAGATGCTCGAGGAACTGCTGCTCACCAATCCCGGCGAGCGCGTGATGCGGCCCTCATTCGGCAGCGGTCTGATGCAGCTCGTGTTCGCGCCGAACAGCCTCGAGCTCGCGGCGACGGTCGAATACACGATGCAAGGCGCGGTCCAGCAATATCTGGGCGACATCATCGCGCTCCAAGCACTGACGGTGACGCCGCTCGACTCGATCTTGAGCATCGACATCCAGTACGTCGTGCGCAGCACCGGTCAGAGCGCGAGCCTCCAGCTCACGCAGGGATCGTGAGCGCCGCAACGCTCCCCACCACGTTCCGGCGTGAGCGGCGGCGCGCCGAAGCCATCGCCAAGGGCTTGAACGGAATCGACTTCGTCGACGCCGGCGAGGATCGCACGACCCTCTTCGTCGATTTCTTCCTGGCCGCGCCGCGCGAGATTCACCACAAGCACTACCGAGTCACGGGCGGAACGCACCCGCGCAACTTGCGCGTCGTCGAAGTGCATCACGCGGGCGGCGACGATCCCGCAGGCAAGAGCCGGCTGCGGATTCGCGTCGACCGGCCAGGCGATTATTCGAACTACCGGCTCGAAGTCGTCGACCTGCCGGGCTTCGACCCGCTCTTCACGTCGCTCTCGTTCAGCTTCGGACGCGCGCCCGGCATGGTCTTGGACTGTGCCGCCAGCCCGGACCCCGCGCAGCCGGCGGCTGACGAGCCGGAGCTCGACTACCTCGCCAAGGACTACGAGAGCTTCCGCCAGCTCATCCTCGACCGGTTCGCGCTCAACGTCCCGGCCTGGACCGAGACGCACGTCCCCGACATCGGCATCGCGCTGGTCGAACTGTTAGCGTACGTCGGCGACCAGCTCAGCTACTATCAGGACTCGATCGCGACTGAAGCGTATCTCGACACCGCGCGGATGCGCATCTCGGTGCGCCGGCACGCGCGGCTGATCGACTACGCGATCCACGAAGGCTGCAACGCGCGCGTCTGGATCGCGCTCGAGACGAGCGCCGAGAAACTCGAACCGCTGCCGGCAAGCGCGCTTTCGTTCGTGACCGCCGACGGCAGCGCGATCTTCGAGCCGGCCGGCGCTGCGCCGCTCGAGCTGCGCAGCGCCTACAACGGCATCAGCTTCTACACGTGGGGCGACGTGGTCGTCTCGTTGCCGGCCGGTACGACCAACGCAACGTTGAGCGACGCGTGGGTGGACGACGGCACGGGCGGCCGCGCACGCACGCTCGGCGCATTGGCGACGGGCGACCTGCTCTTCTTCGAGGAGGTACTCGGGGCCGCGAGCGGGTCGGCACTCGACGCCGATCCGACGCACCGGCACATCGTGCGGATCACGAGCGTGCGCCAAGACGTGGATCCGGTCTACGACGCGCCGATCGTGGAGATCGCCTGGGGAATCGAGGACCGGCTGCCGTTCGAAGTCGTGCTGACGACGCATGCCGCCGACGGTTCGAGCGTCGCCGACGTCAGCGTGGCGCGCGGCAATATCGTGTTGGCCGATCACGGCAGCACTCTGCCGAATGCCGAGAATGCGGGCACGGTTCCGGCGGCGGGCGCGTTTCGGCCCAAGCTCGCCCAGCCGAACCTGACCTTTCGTCAAGCGCCGAACCTGACTGGTTCGGCCGCGGCGGCGCTCGCGCAAGATCCGCGTGGTGCGACGCCCGCCCTCACCCTGACGAGCATGAGCGCGGACCGCCCGCCGGCGGTTTGGAGCTCGGTTTACGATCTGCTCGAAAGCGGACCCGACGACGCCGCGTTCGTCGTCGAGATGGACGACAGCCGGTTCGCAAACCTGCGCTTCGGCGACGGAACGCTGGGCGCGCCACCGCAGCCGGCCACAACGTTCACGGCGGCCTATCGCGTCGGCAACGGCAGCGCCGGAAACGTGGGCCGCGAAACGATCGTGGCGCTGCTCGATCGCTCGGGAGTTTCGGGCAACGCGATCCTCTCGGTTCGTAACCCGCTCGCGGCGAGCGGTGGAACGGACCCGGAGCCGCTCGCGCAGGTCAAGCTGCTCGCGCCGCAGGCATTCGGGACCGAACTGCAGCGGGCGATCGACGCGGACGATTACGCCGCGCTCGCGGAGCGCGTGCCGGGCGTCTACCAGGCAGCGGCGGTGCTCCGCTGGAGCGGGCCGACGCAGATCGTGCGCGTGGCGATCGACCCGGTCGACGCCGCAAGCGCCGGCGCGAAACTGCTCGCCGCGGTCGCGACGCGACTCGAAACCTGCCGGCGCATCGGCCACGACCTCGAAGTCGTTCCGGCGACTTACGTTCCGCTCGACATCGAGCTGCAGGTGACGGTGCTGCCCGAGTACCTGCGCGGACATGTCGCTTCCGAGTTGCTCGACCTCTTCAGCAATCGCGTCCTCGCCGGCGGCACGCTCGGCTTCTTCCATCCCGAGAACCTCGGCTTCGGGCGCACGCTGCGGATCAACACCCTGATCGCGGCAGCCCAGAGCGTGACCGGCGTCCAGACCGCGCGGGTGCTGCGGCTCGAACGACTGCTCGACGAAATGCCGGGAGCGGTCGCGCCGCCTCGCGATCTTGCGCTCGGTCCGCTCGAAGTTGCGCAGCTCGACAGCGATCCGAGCGCGCCGGAGCGCGGCGTGCTGCGGCTGCGGATGGCGGGCGGGCGATGACCCCGAACCGGCCCGGCCTGGGCGCGATCTCGTATCGCATCGGGACGTTCTCGTCGTTCTTCGAGGCGATGAAGGCACGCCTGTCGAGCGCGGACTATCCCGGCCTCGCGGGCCTGCGCACGCGCGACTCGAGCGATTGGTCCATCGCGTTGCTCGACGCGTGGGCCTCGCTCGCCGACGTCCTTACATTCTATCAGGAGCGGATTGCGAACGAAGGCTATCTTCGCACGGCGACGGAGCGCCTTTCCGTGCTCGAGCAAGGGCGAACGGTAGGCTACGCATTGCGTCCTGGCGTCGCGGCGACGGCATACTTCGCGTATTCGATGGACCCGAGCTCCGACGTGACGGTCCCCGCCGGGACGCGTGCGCAAAGCGTGCCCGCGCAGGGGCAACTGCCGCAAAGCTTCGAAACGTCGGACGACGTCCATGCCCGCGGCGCCTGGAACGCGCTGGGCGTTCGCAAGACGCAGCCGCAACGCATCGACCTCTCGACGAGCGCGCCGAGCGAGCTCCATCTGCAAGGCGCGAATCTGAAACTCAATCCCGACGACGTGCTGCTGATCGTCGATCCCAATCACCTCAACGCGGGCGCGACGAACGAGCCGTTCGCCGCCCTCGTGCGGGTCACCAGCGCCGTGGCTCACACGCCGCCCGGACAGACGAGTCCCTCGCAAACCCATGTCACGCTGCAGACGATTTGGCCGCAGGACGCCGCAATGCGCGAGACGCTCGCTTCCGGCGCTCCTTCGACGGCCGCCGAGCAACCGACGCCCGAGACGCTGCTAGCCGGCTACGGGGCGGTTGAAGCGCAGTTGCTCGCCCCGCCGGCGGCCCATCCCCCGAACGCGCAGCGCCTCCCGCAGACGGTCGCGACGGCGTTCGCCGGCGGTTCGGACGCGATCGCAAAGGCGTTGACGGTCATGTACCCGGCGCTCGAATCGACCCTGGTCCCGGCACTCCAGCAAGCGGTCGCGAGCCCGGCGCTCCCGGTCGAAGTGTACGCGTTCCGAGTCAACGCGCTGCCCTTCGGCGCGAACGCGCCCATGCAACTGCTGGGCTTCACGGACGATCGCGAAGATCGCCTGCGCAACGTCGGCGAATACCAAGAGTGGACGCTTGCGGGCGACGAGCATCCGATGACGCTTTACCTCGACCGCTACTACCCCTCGATCGTCGCGGGAAACGCGCAGGCGAACAGCTATGTCGCGATCATACCGGCAGGTCCACCCGGAGTGGCGCAGCCCGAGATCTCGGCGATCACCAACGTCAGCAAGATCGGCCGCGCGCAGTACGGCATTTCGGGAACGATCTCGCAACTCACCCTGGCGCAGGATTGGTACCGGCCGCCGGGCCGAGAGCGGCCGCGCATCACGTTCTTGCGGCACAGCCAAGTGTACGCGCAAAGCGAGCAGTTGACGCTCGCCGACGTTCCCATCGCCGATCCGCTGCCCGCTTCTTCGCCGGCGGCCATCGAGCTCGACGACGTCTACGACGGGCTCGATCCGGGACGCTGGCTGATCGTGGCGGGGACGCGGACCGACGTTCCGGGCGCTCCGGCGGCCGAGCTAGTCATGCTGTCGACGAGCCAACATTCGCTCGATCCGACGCTGCCCGGCGACACGCTGCACACCACGCTCACGCTCTCCGACCCGCTCTCGTATCAATACGACCGGCGGAGCGTTCAAGTCTACGGCAACGTCGTGCGCGCGACCCAGGGCGAGACGCGCAGCGAGGTGCTCGGCAGCGGCGACGGCAGCGTCGCCTTGCAGCAGTTCACGCTAAAGGCGTCGCCGCTCACGTACGTGCCGGCGCCGACCGCGAGCGGCGTGCAAAGCACGCTGCAGGTCAGCGTCAACGGTTTGCCTTGGTTCGGAAGCGGCGACTTCGATGCGCTGGGCCCAACCGATCGCGCCTTCATCACCGCGACGGACGACTCGGGAAGGACGACGCTGACCTTCGGCGACGGCGTGCACGGCGCGCGCCTTCCCACCGGCGTCGAGAACGTGACGGCGACCTACCGCGTCGGCATCGGTCAATCGGGCAACGTCGACGCCGGGCAGATCACGCTGCTCACGACGCGACCGCTCGGCGTCAAAGCGCTCAGCAATCCGCTCCCGGCGAGCGGCGGAGCCGATCCCGAGGACGCCGACCAAGGGCGTAAGAACGTGCCGCTGGCCGCGGCGGCGCTCGACCGCATCGTGTCGGTCGCCGACTACGCGGCCGTTGCGCGAACGTTCGCGGGCGTCGCGAAGGCCGCCGCGGCACGGCTATCAGGCGCGCCGGCGACCGTCCAAGTCACGCTCGCGGCCGACGGGGACGCGACGGTCGACGCGACGTCGCCGCTGCTGCAAAACCTCGTCGCGACGCTGCAAAGCCAAGGCGATCCGCACGCCACGCTCGACGTGCAGGGGCGCAGCCTGATCGTGCTGATCCTCTCGGCGCACGTCGGCTTGCAGCCACGCTACCAGTGGGAGAGCGTCGCGGCGGCGATCCGCTCCGCGTTGCTCGACACGTTCGGCTTCGACCAGCGTTCGCTGGCGCAGGACGTGTACCTAAGCGAAGCGATCGCAGCGATCCAGTCGGTGGCCGGCGTCGATTCGGTGAGCGTCGACGTCTTCCAAGGCGTGCAGGATAGCGCCGCGGCGACGGCGCTCGGCGAGCTGGGGAGCGCCACGGCGCAGACAACGATCACCGCAAGCCCCGCTCAGCGCAACGGCGACGGCACGATTGCTCCCGCGCAACTCGCGATCTTCAAAGCTGAACTTCCTGAGTCGATCGTGCTGCAGGAGAGCGGCTCGTGAGCACGCCGAACGACCGGCTCTACACGCTGCTTCCCTCGATCGTGCGGCAGCGTGACGCGACGGCGGGGCAGCCCCTGCGCGCGCTGCTCAGCGTCATCTCCGAACAGGTCGACCTGCTCGAGGCGAACATCGGACAGCTCTACGACGACTGGTTCATCGAGACGTGCCAGGACTGGGTCGTACCGTACATCGGCGATCTCGTGGGCTACGAGGTGCTGCACGAAGCGGGCGAGCCGAGCACCGCTTCGACGCGCGAGGCGCGCAGTCTCAACCGGATCCTCATTCCGCGCCAAGACGTCGCCAATACCGTTCGCGCCCGGCGGCGCAAGGGCACGCTGGCGGCGCTGCTGGAGCTTGCCTGGGACGTGGGCGGCTGGCGTGCGGCAGCGGTGGAATTCGACCGGCTCGCCGCGCTCACGCAGTCGCTCGACGATCTGCGCAGCGCGCGCGGGCGAACGGTCGATCTGCGCTCGCAGGACACGCTCGAGCGCATCGGCCTCCCGGGCGATCTCGCGGCGCGCACCGTCGAACTGCGCGGGCCGGAGCGGCGGCACGGCGCGGCATCCTTGCCGACCAGCGGCGTCGGCATATTCGTTCCGCGCTACCGCGCCTATTCTGTCTCGCAGTGCGCCGCCGCCTGGGCGGCGCAAGCGGCGGAACACGGCTTCACCTTCAGCCCGCTCGGCAACGACGTCCGGCTGTTCGCGGCGGGGCCGCTCGCCGTGGCTTTGCGGCGCGGCGAGGTCGCGAGCGAAACGCAGTACGGCGAAGGCAAGAGTCTCGCCATCTGGACCCGCGGCGACCAGCCTGCGGACGAGCTTCGCTTGATCCCGCGCGAGAAGATCGTACCTGCGAACTTGTCGCACTGGCGGCACCGGACCCATGCGGGGAACGTCGCCGTCGATCCCCTCCTCGGCCGCATCAGCTTTCCGCCCGACGAGACCCCGGCCAACGTCGTCGTTGCGTATCACTACGGCTTCAGCGCCGATACCGGCGCGGGGGAGTACGAGCGCGAGCCGGTCCCGCTTCCGCCGCTGCCGCTCGGCGCCGCGGTCGACGGCGACACCGTCAAGTTCAGCGGCGCTTGCCTCGCGGGGATCAGCGTCGAGCTGTCGGTCGACGCGAGCGCCGTCCCCGCCCGGTACCTGACGGCGGCGGCCGATACGCCCGCTTCGGTGGCCACGGCCTTCGTCGCTGCGGTCGCCGCGTTGACAATTCCCGGCGTATCGGCCACGGCTGCCGGCGGCACGCTCTGGGTCGCGGGCGCCGATAGTTTGGCCGTCAACTTTCCGCAACGCATGTATTCGGTCTCGGCCGGCGGCAGCGAGGCGCACGAGCGGCTGAGCCAGGCACTCGTGCAGTGGAGGAGCGATGCTCCGGCGCGCGCGGTCATCCAGATCGCCGACAGCGAGATCTACGACGAGGACCAGATCGACATCGAACTGCTTGCCGGACAAGCGCTCGAAATACGAGCGGCGAGCGGCGCGCGGCCGGTGCTCCGCATGGTCGAGTGGCGCGCGGGCGCACCCGAACCGCTGCGCGTCGGCGGCGCTGCGGACAGCAGCCTGGCTTTCGACGGCGTGCTGATCGCGGGCTGCGGCATTCGCCTCAGCGGTCAGGTCGCGCGGCTCGTCGTGCGGCGCTCGACGCTCGTGCCGGGCTGGAAGCACCTATCGCAGACGGCTCGCCGGCATCGGGTCGAGCCGAGCATCGAGGTCGAGGATACGCCGGCGGCGATCGCTATCGAGCGCAGCATCGTCGGCCCCATCTTGGTGCGCCGCGCGGAAGGCGCGCCCCGGCCGACGGCGCTGCGGATCTCCGACAGCATCGTCGACGCGTTCGAGCACGGTGAAGCGATCGCTTCGCCGGACGCGCGCGTCGCCGACGTCGAGCTTCGCATCGAGCGCTCGACGGTCTTCGGCCGCGTGCGCGCGCACGCCGTGCGGCTCGTCGAGAACTCGATCTTCAGCGCAGAGGTGACGATCGGCGATCGGCAGCACGGCTGCTTCCGGTTCTCCTTCGTTCCGCCCGGCTCGCGGACGCCGCAGCGCTACGAATGCCAGCCCGCTCTGACGGCCGGCATCGTACCGACCTTCGTGAGCACGCGCTTCGACGAAGCGGGATACGCGCGGCTGGCCGACGACGCGCCGGCCGAGATCGCGCAAGGCGCCGACGACCGCGCCGAGATGGGCGCTTTTCACGATCTCTTCCGCGCGCAACGCGAGGCGAACCTGCGCGCTCGGCTCGCGGAATACGTACCGGCAGGTACCGACTTCGCACTTCTCTTCATCTCGTAGGAACGGCAACATGAAAGGTGACTTCACGCGCGACACATTCGACCGGACGAGCAGCTTCTATCGGGTCTTGCTCCAACAGGGTCGCGTCCAACTCGACGCGGACTGGAACGAGCAGATTTCGATTCTGCTGCACCGCTTCGAGACGATGATCGTCGACGTCTTCGGGCCGCACGGCGGTCCCGAGAGCGAATGCGGCTTTGCCGTGTTCTGCAACGAGTTCGGGGACGTGTGTCTGAGCCGAGGCCGCTATTACGTCGCCGGCCTGCTCTGCGAGAACCGCGAGATCGCAAAGCTCGACGCGCCCGCGAGTCTGGAGGCGCCTGACCCGCCGGTGGCCTACATCGTGTATCTCGACGTCTTCGAGCAGTACGTCGCCGCCGCGCAGGATTCGGCGCTGGCCGAGGTGGCACTCGGCGGCCTCGATACGGCAGGCCGCACGCGCATCTGCTGGCAAGCGAGATATTGGCCGATCGAAGTGCAAACCGCGGGCGAAGAACGCCCCACGCGAGAGCATTGGGGCCGGCAGTGGGAGCTGGCGCTGCGCGACATGGCGGAGGCAGCCGCGCAGCGCGGCTCGATGCGAGCGCGAGCATCGGCGCAATATGGCTACACAGGTCCGGAGAATCAGCTCTACCGCGTCGAGATTCACCGCGGCGGCCAGGCCGGCGACGGCGGTGCGACCTGGAAGTGGTCGCGCGAGAATGGCTCGGTCGCGTTCGCGATCTCAGGGATCGGGTCGAGCGTCGAGCTGCACGCCGGTCCGCGAGCGCCAGGCGCGATCGCAACCGGCGACTGGGTCGAGATAACGACCGACCTGGATCGCGAGGACGACGATTCCAAGCCCGCGCTCTACCGCGTCACCGCTGCCGGCGCGAGCGGCTCCGAGCTGTCACTGGATCCGATGCCGTCGTTCAAGTACCAGAGCGAAACGCACCCGATCGTGCGGCGTTGGGACCAGCGCGCCGATGCGGACGGCGACGATCTCGCGGCGTCGGGCGGATGCCTGCCCTTGGTCGAGGATCAGTGGCTGCCGCTCGAAGCGGGAGTCGAGGTCTACTTCAGCTCCGCCGAGGAGGATAGGGCACCCAACCGCTACCGGGGCGGAGACTATTGGCTGATTCCGGCGCGCACCGCGACCGGCACGATCGAGTGGGCCGAGCCTAGCAAGGAGGGCGTTCCACCACGAGGGATTCGACATCGGTACGCGCCGCTCGGCGGCCTCGTTCGCCGCCATCACGGACTCTCCCACGAGCACGATTTTCGTCTGCGGCGGTCCCCGCTGCCGTTGCTGCCATGAGCGCCTGCCCCGTCTGCCGTTCCCAAAACCCGGTCGCGGCGATGCGCTGCTGGTCGTGCGGCTCGTCGCTGGCGGAGGCCATCAAGCCGGAAGATCGGCCGCAGGAGCCGGTCGACCGCCGCGACGAGCCGGCAGAACGCGAGCGGCGAGAGCGTGAAGAGCGCAAGCGGCTCGAACGTGAAGAGCGCGAGCGGCTCGAACGTGAAGCGCGTGTCGTGGAGGAGCCGGACTCGCGCGAGACGGATGCGCTCGACGACGTGACCGAGCTGCACGAGCCCGACGACGTCGTCGTCGAACGCCAACCGCCCGCGGCGGCCGCGCCGCCCACGCCGAGCGGCTTGCCGGTGAATCTGCTCACGAAGTTCGGCCTCTCGATCGCGGTCATTTTCTGGCTCGCGCTGTTGCTCGGCGGAAGAGCCTGGCACGACTATCTGCAGCGTCAGGCGAGCGAACAAGTGCTGCAGCAGGCCAAGCTGATGATCCAGTCCGCGACGGCCATGCGAACGTACACCGAGCAGCAGATTCAGCCGCTGGTCGGCGTGCGGCGCACCGCGGACTTCCACCCACAGTGGGTCCCGTTCTACGCGGCTTCGCAAGTCTTCAGGATTCTCAGCACCGACTATCCCGATTACACCTATAAAGAAGCCGCGCTCAACCCGATGAATCTGCGCGACCGCGCGGTCGATTGGGAAGCGGACATCATCAACTACTTCCGCGACAACCCGGGCAAGACGTCACTCTCCGGCGAGCGCGAGAGCGTGACGGGACGCTCGCTCTACCTCGCGCATCCGATCACGGCGGAGGCCGGATGCCTGGAATGTCACGGAGCGCCCTCGGCCGCGCCGCCGCGCATGGTCGCCCTCTATGGACCGGATAACGGCTTCGGCTGGCGCCTCCACGAGGTCGTCGGCGCGCAGATCGTCTCGGTTCCCGTCGCCGTCCCGCGCCGTTTCGCCGATTCGGCCTTCTACGGCTGGTTGGATTCGGTCACGGCCCTCGGCATCGTGACGCTGATCGTCGTCGGATTGTTGCTAGTGTTCCTCGTCACGAGGCGGGTCGGCCGCATCACGACCGCGACCCATGACCTTGCCGAAGGAAAGAGCACGAAGGACGTCCCTGTTTCCGGCACCGATGAGATCGCGCGCCTGGAACGAGCCTTCAACAACCTGCGTAAGAGCCTCGGCGGCGCGCGCAAGTGAGGACGAAAGATTCGGCGCGCCTGCGAAGGGCACGCGACCGCTGACGTCCTCTGACCCGTAGGGGCGGGGAGGTCACTACCTATGCGCGTCCCGCACGCCCCATAAGCTCGCCGACGGCCGCAGCCCGGAGGCCGGTAACTCGAGCAATGAGGACAGCGGGCTTCGCTCCTCATCGGCGTGCGCCATTTCCGTACAGACGGCGAGCGTTTATGAGAGCATGATCCCGGGAGTCTTCGACATCAGGCTGGCAAGCCCGGAATGCGTCACGTCCTAGCGCTCAAGACCTTTGCGCCGCCTTCAGCTCGAATGGAAGGGTGAGGCTTTGTTGCACTGGACTCGGCGCGCGTCCGGGCGCTATCGTGACGCAACGAGAACCCGCAGCAGTAGTACGTGAGTTTCGTCAGTTGACCGGTACATGGTTGAGTTCTATAGTTAGGTTCTTAATATTTGTCGACTCTTTCATGAAGTCGTGGGGTTTGAAGACCTCAGCCCCACGTTGCGAAGGGAGCCGAACTCTTTGGCCTGCGCAAGTGTCGCTTTTGCCTGGCACATGAACGGAGTGGCATGAAAGCTCTCAACGACGAGGCAGCGGTAAAGCGCACCAACGGCGACGCCTCCGAAAAGAAAGCGCCCAACCACGAGTTCGGCATCGAGCTCAAGCCGCGACGCTCTGTGAAGAAGGTCGCCGCAGAAGCGCGCCTGTCGATCCTCCGACCGCCACCGCCTGGATGGCCGGGTCAAGCCCGGCCATGACGGCGGTCCGGCCTAAATGCAGAATGCTCTAGCGGTCGAAATCGAAGCCGCCGAACAGCTCTTCGACCTTCTCGATCCTGACGCAAAGCTCCGGCCGGCCGAGTTTGCGGCGGGCGAGGAAGCGCGGCCGGCGGGAAAGGATGGGCTTGCCGCGGCGGCGCGGCGCGGGCGGCCGGATCGCGACGCGGCCGAGCAACTCCCGGTCCGGTTCGTCGCAGCCCTCGGCGCGCTCGACCAGGGCCGGCAGGCCGAGCACGCGCGCCCACAGCCGCCATTCGGCCTGAATGTCGCTGTCGTCGCTGGTCTCGGCGAGCGTGACGCCGAGGTCGGGGTCGGCGTGGACGAGGCGGATCTGGTAAGCGAAGCCCGCGTCGCGCGCGTCGACGACGCGCAGCGCGACGCCGCGATAGGCGCTGGTCGGCACGGTGACGCGCATGGATATGCCGGCGACGACGCGATTGATGGCGACCTGGTCGCCGTCGAGGCGCACGAAGCGCCGCCGCCCGTCGGCGCGCGGGTCGGGCGCGGCGAAGCGGCGCGGCTCGAAGGCGCCGTACTTGGGCGCAGGCAGCATGGCGCGCAATTTCCCTCAGCGAAAATTCGTGAGGGAGAGAAT
>JBKQHO010000023.1:0-22816 GCA_052267165.1 Vulcanimicrobiaceae bacterium
TTGCCGAGATCGCCGCGCGCTATCGGGTCGCCGCCGCAGCGACGCTCCTGACGATCGGCGGCCGCGCGTCTCGCTGACTCGAGGGAAGTCCTAGGCCTGGCCAGGCGCGCCCCTTTTGGGGTTCGCCGAGCACGTCTCGTGCGCCAGTGCTTGCCGCCCCTTGAGGTGTCCAAGATCGAGCGGATGGTCGCGGATATCGCCGGGCGCTACGCGCCCAGCGTGCCGCTGCTGCCGCAATCGCGAAGTCGTTCAGCCTCTTGACGGCGCTTGAGAAGGCGGCCGCGTCGAAAGCGCTTCGAGCCGCCATCGAGTCTCTGTGCTTCGCGGTGCGCGGTCACCGTTTCAGGTGCGGGATTCTAGCCGAACGCCGTGCGTGCGGCAAGGGCCGCGGCGGTCCTCGCTGCGCTGCGGTCCGGCGCTCTGCGCTCGCAGGCTCGCTCCGTCCCTTGCCACCCACCCGTCGTCCGGCTTTGGCGACCCCATCAACGGGGAGCGCGCCAGAGCGCAAAGGAGGACACGATGGCCATCTACACGATCAGCGACGACGCCACGCGGTTCTGCCCGCAGGCGATGGTCCAGTGCGGCGGGCGCTGGAATCCCGAGAAGAAAGCCTGGATGTTTAGCGAGCTCGCGGATGCGGCCGACGCTGCGCTCGAGCTGTACCGCGCGACGCGGGCGACGCCGGCGATGCGCGAAGAGATTCTCTCGATGATCGCCGACGGTACGGCGGTGGCGGCCTGGAACCACGACGAGCTGGCGCCGTTCGACGTCGATGCTCTTTCGCGCGAGCGCGCACTCGAGATGCTGCGCGAAGGCCGCCAAATGCGCCGCGTGCTCGGGGTGCATCCGCTCGAGTCGCAGCCGTCGGCTGATCCCGAACTCTCTGCCGAAGAGCGCGGCTATCAAGAGTTCCGCGAGCGCTGCTTCGAGACGCGCGCCAAGCGCAGCCGCGGCGGCCGCCGCACGCGAGGCGCCGCCTAATCGGCGGCACTCGTCGCTGCTTTTCTCTGCCCATCCAAAGGAGATCTCATGTCCCGAAAGCCCAACGTATCCGACCCCGCTGCCGCCGACGCTGCACTGACCTTGGCCCCACCCGTGCTGCCCACGATCACGCGCGCGGAGGCGAACCAGCTGCTCAAGGCGCGCGCAGTCGAACTCTACCACGAGGCCAAAGCGCGCCAGCAAGAAGGCATCGCGCGCTTCGAGGCCGAGTACGGCCGCGCCGATCGCATCGACGCCTCGCTCTTGCGCGAGCTGCAGCACTTGCAGCTGCGCTTCGCTGCGATCGCCGCACGCCAGCAGCGCCACGGCTACGGTCAAGAGCCCAAAGTTAGCCGCTTCGTTAAGTCGCTCGGCGAAATTTTAGGTGACGTCACGGTCCACTTGGCCACGGATCAGGCGCTCGAGCTGTTCGCTTCCATCGAAGAGCGCGACTACGTCGGCTACGACGGCGCCGTCGGACGCAAAGGCTACGATCGCAGCGTGCTCGCGAACTATCAGGTCGTCGAGCCCGTCAAAGCGACATCGACGGTCGCGGCGCGGGATGACGACGAGCTCGTCTGCCTGCACGACGACGTTGAGCCCTACGAAGACGACCCCGCGCACGGCATGTGCTCGCAGTGCGGCGAGGAGTTCGAACTCGAGGCGGATGGAGCGCTGGCGTCGTCGGCGGATCCGCAAGACTCGTGAGCGCCGCTGGTCATCGGTCGCACCGGTCTCACGTGGCGCTTGCCCGTGGGAGCCGGCGCCAATGGCTGCGATCGTTGGTTCAACCCGCATTGTGCTTCGCCCGGGCTTGTCCGCCTGCAAGGGCCGGTTCCGGTTCTCGCTGCGCTGCGAGCCTTCACCTCTCGCAAGCTCGCCCTTGCACGCGCGCCCGTTCTCCGCTTCGTGCAGGCATCACCAACGACCGCGCTGCGGCGCAAGAAAGGCTCCCTCAGATGGCAAGCATGAACCACGTGATCCTCGCCGGCAACCTCACCGCGGACCCCGAGCTCCGCTACACCAAGAACACCGGCATGGCCGCCGTCCGCATGACGCTCGCCGTCAACCGCAAGGACAAGCGCGGCGAATCGGTCGCTTACGTCACGCTCAAGGCGCTGGGCAAGCTCGCGGAGCTCGCCAACCAGTACCTGCACAAGGGCTCCGGCCTCCTAGTCGAGGGCCGCCTGGAGACCGGCTTCTACGAGAAGGACGGCCAGCGCCACTACACGACCGAGGTGCTGCTCAACGAGCTGTAGTTCCTCGATCGCGCGGGCAGCGCGCCGGCGTCGGCAAGCGCCGACGACGAGTCGCTCGACGACGCGGAGGCGACGCCCTTCTGAGGGCGCCCCCTCGCGCGGCGCTCACTCATCACGCTTGCTGCCGGGCCGTAAGGGCTCTTCGGACCTTACGGCTCGGCGGAAAGGACTTCAATCCATGTTCTTGTTCGAGGCCGCGCCGTACGCGCGGCTCTTTTCTTGCGCGCCGCCGACGACGATGCACGAGATCTTCGACGCGACACTGCAGCGCTATCCGCGCACCATCATCGAGCTGCTCGTCAAGAACGACACGCGCATCGTGCCGCTCCTGCCGGCGCAGCGCTACCAGGACGCCTCGGAGGCGCTGCGGCGCCTGGGCGTCGACGTCGACGCATGGCCCGTGCCGCCGGCGGGGCTCTTCGTCGTCGAGGAACGCACGATGTACGTGCGTTCGATCAGCCCCATGACGATCTCACACGAGGCCGGCCACGCTTTGGATTGCGCGCTCGGCGGCGGCGTCTACTATTCCGGCACGAATACGCGGCTGCGCCGCGCGTTCGCCAATGCCCGCGCGTTCGTGACCCCGTACAGCGCTTGCGGCCTCGACGAATATTTCGCTGTTATGTAGAATCTCGAACATACGTTCGCGTAAATAGGTGCGCAGCGCTCCTTCGGATGGGCGCGATAACAGAATGCGTGTGGTAACGGTCGACGCGTCTAGCCTTTCTATTCTCAGTCGCAGACTGATCGCCCGATTAGTGGCGATCGCCTCCTTGCAGTACCGTGGCGGCAAATCTAACGCGCTCTCTCGCGGGCACCGGGCAAACGAGAAGATCATCCTCGACATGGATTCGAGCGTGAGCCCGACCCACGGCGAGCAAGAGCAAAGCGTCTGGAACGGCCATTTCGGCTGCACGTGCTATCATCCACTCTTCGTATTCAACCACTATGGCGATCTGGAGCGATGCGCGCGTCGTCCCGGCAACGTTTACAGCGCGGACGGCTGGGAGCAGGTGCTCAAACCGGTCGTCGCGCGCTATCGAGGAACGATGAGACGTATCGCCTTTCGAGGCGACGCTGCTTTCGCTCAACCGAACATGTACGAGTTCTTGGAAGCCGAGGGGATCGAGTACGCGATCCGCCTACCCGCAAACCAGGTCCTGCAAGAGCGCGTCAGCAATTTGCTCAAACGACCGGTCGGACGACCGGCGCACTACGTGCAGCGGTTCTACCGGAGTTTCCGCTACAAGGCGGCGAGCTGGTCCCATCCGCGGCGGGTCGCCGCCAAAGTTGAGTGGCATCCCGGCGAGTTGTTCCCTCGCGTCGGCTTCATTTATCCTATTTCCGGCTGAAGATCTTGTGTAGGCCGGTCTTTGCGGGACCCTTGGCTTGTTCAGCCTCGGCGCTCGCCTTGCTTTGGCTAAGCAGCTGATCCTTGGAAAAGTTCGCGATCTCGTAATCATGCAGCTTACCCATTGTCTTGAGCTTCAGCCTTTCGCTCCTGATCGTTTCGTCGGTGGGCTTGATTCCGCGATTCTCCGTGGGGAGCGGACCGTCCGGATTTTCCCGCGCGGGCACGCCGATAGGGCCGCCGATGACGATCTCGCGCTGAGGCGGCGGTGGGCCGTTGAATTTGCTCGCGATGCTGTCTTTGAAACGCGCAATCTTGCTCTGAGGCAAAGTCTGGTCTGTCGGCACGGCTCGAACTCTCCTTTGGCTGCATAGCCCGTCCATACAATAACGAGCGAGAACCGACTTTAGCTCACTT
Source organism: Vulcanimicrobiaceae bacterium (assembly GCA_052267165.1). Lineage (GTDB taxonomy): Bacteria > Vulcanimicrobiota > Vulcanimicrobiia > Vulcanimicrobiales > Vulcanimicrobiaceae > CAWICD01. Next base: position 4,009 of record JBKQHO010000023.1, read on the forward strand.
TGGCCCCGCAATATCTCGGTTCACACTGCGTCGAGACCGTTAGGGAGGTCGCCTTGGCTGTGGAAAAGGCAAACGACAGGACTCCGCGTTTCCCGCCGACTTAGCCACGACGCAAGATCCGGCTTTGACGGAGCCACCATGCCAGGACAATGCGGCGCTGACACTTCGCTGAGCCAACCGAATAAGTTTGACGACCGACTAAGTTTCTCGCATTAACGCCACTCCCGAAGCGGTTGAGCATACGAAGAGAGAACGCGCAAAAATAGCGCGTCCCGCCTCGGTTTGCGGTCCCCAGCTCGGCGCTCGGGTTGCTCTCCAGCCTTGCCCTATCCTCCGCTTGGGCCATCGAGTGTTAGCCGCACTCCGCTGCATCCCCCGCCGTCATCGTAGCGAAGTCGGATGAGCTGCTCTTAGCTCTTGCGGGCGCTGCCGTTCGAACCGTCGCTGTGTCGCCGGGGATGGACGGTACCGACCCGTCGAGTGCCGGAGTGTGCCGCAGGCTCTCGGTCAGCCGAAGGAGCGCGTCAGCGTCTCCACGAGCGGCGGCAACCTCATCCTCCCGAAGCGGCAATTCTTCCACCAGGCGCTCATTGTTCGCGGAGGCCGCCAAGAGCATAGCGGTTTCTGATTCCTTCGGAAGATAGAAGCTGCATCGAACGCAGGCCATTCTATGTGGACACTGGGAAAAGAACTTATGTTTGCAAAAACCATGACCGAGATCGTAGTACTTGTACGTAACGCCCTGCGCAGCTAACCCGCTCTCGATCACCTCACGGTCGAGAAGGACGTTTATACGGCCGACGTTCTGTTTGAAGTAATCCGCATCCGCGTACGACCGAGCTAACCTCTTCGGATTCGCCTTAACGTATGCAAGAACTGAGTCGAGCTTCCGATGTCCCAGCCATTCCATCAGCTCGATCAGGCCCAGCGGACTCTCAGCATTGTAGAGCTGAGAAGCGATGGTTGAACGGGCGCGATGGCTCGTGATGTTTCCGATCGCATCTCTTTGAGGAACGCCTGCAAGGCGACAAAGGAGTGGCACGATACGCTTGTTTACGATGGATGTCCCAACTGGCTTGCCGCGAAAAGCAAACAACCTTTGCGTCAGCCGCTTCGTCTTTCGATCTAGCATCGGCGGCTGGGGTGGCCGTATACGTTCCCAAGCCTCTACAGCATCCGCGACGATTGGGTCGACCGGCTTTCTGAAGCTGCCTTTGTACTTGTTTGCCGGAACCCAGAGGTAGCACACAGGTGGTCTTGTTTCGCCCGTAGTCAAATCGACTATAGGCGGTTCACGCTCGATGCATCCAACCTGTAACCTCAGCAGCTCGTCGTTTCTGATACCATCAAAAAGCCAATTGATGGCGACGGCTCGTGCCAGCTCGATCGGGTAGGGAAAGGATTTCGGGAGATCGGATGCCTTCAACGTGATGCCCGCATATAAGAGCTTCGCCCATACGTCGTCGGCAAGCACGCGCGGCGCAACATCCGCTTGCGATGAAACAGAGCGGGGGTTCTTGAGGGCGGTCACCGGGTTGAAGCGCGCCGGAATGAGTTCAAGCGCCTGAAGGTTCAAGAAGAAACTTCGGAGTGCCGAAAGGAAGCTGATTTTGCTCTGCGGCTTGAGCTGCTCTCCGACCCAAGGCTTGATGTTCTCCGGCAACGGATCCAGGTAATCGCCAACCTTCCACTTCGACACCGCGGCAACAAACTGCGCAGCAAGTCGGGCATCCCATTGCAGCGGGGAAGTCACGGACGGATGCTCATAATATAGCCAACGGCCGGCCGATCGGACCGACGCGGCGATTCGCCGCGTCGTGCGCGATTCCAAAGTGCTCAACTTGTGCCAGCGATCAATCCACCTCAGCCATTCTGGCGCAATCTTGGCGCGGTAATCGATATGTTTGTGAGCCGCAAAACCGAAAGGTGCGCGAAACCGAGTTTGATCCTCTATAACACCCAGCGCGACGAGCGATATACTGATTGCATGCAGCCGCGATCGAAAGCGCTCGTAGCGAGAGCTCAATTCAGCGCGTCTGATGGGGTCCTTCCATCGCATCACATCAGGTTCGTCGAGGATGAGCATCAGCTCAGCGATCGCGTGTGGAGTCGTCGCTACGACGCCTGCTCCTTCTCGGGCGACGTAGCCCATGGATACGAGTTTGTCGCAGACGAGCCGGATGTTGCGATCGACGACCGCTTTACCATAGATGCGTTGAGCCAGCTTCGTCGTCACAAGTCTCTGATGAGTCTTAAAGAGGTCATCAACGATGAGCACCCCTGAAAACCCATAGGCGACAACCACAAATGGGTGACGAGCTGCATCGAGTCTCGACAACCCGGAGCGGCGGAAGCAAGAGACCCATTCCTTCGCATTCCAAGTCGCATACGAAGACTTCGTCCGCAGCACATGACGATAGATTGCCGTTATGCAGTCGGACTGCTGAAGCTTGTCCGCATCGCGCAATGCCTCGCGAAGTGGCGTGTCGAGCGACGCAAGAACGGCATTGCGAGCCTCATTCCGATGAAAGCGACTCCCGCTCCTTTTACGAAAGGCCTCACTAAGGCGCGCAAGTTGAGCAGCGGTAACATTTTTCGGGCCGTCACTGAACCTCATAGCGGCATCGCGCCAAAGACCATAGAGAGCATGGCGACCCGCCGCGAGTGGAGCCCCGTTATCGTCTTACGATACTGCTCGACTAGATCGCGTCCGCTCAGTCGGATGTACTGCTCGGTCGTCTTCACGCTCTTGTGCCCAGCGAAGTCACGAATCTGAAGCAGGTCCCAGCCAGAACGAGCCAGATCAGTCAAGCAGAGGTGGCGCAACGTGTGCGGGTGGAATTCGGGAACTTGCGCTTCGAAGGCGACGGACTCGATCACCTTAGTCCATGTGTGCATGGTGATTGGCGCTCCGGCGTTGCGCCTCGACTCGGAACGAAAGATCGACTCATTGTTCAGAACGCAGAACGGCAGCGTCTCGAAGTAGCGAGCGAGAAGCGCGTTCGTCGCTTGCCCATACGGAACGACGCGAGCGCGTCGACTCTTGGTGATCTCGGCACGCACGAGAACCGTCCGATTGGCATGATCGAAGTCGCCGAGCTGCAGCCCACAAAGCTCCTCTTTTCGCAGACCTGTGTCGTAGCTCAGCGCAAACATGCTGCGGTCGCGTAAGGAGCGGCTCAGCACGACATCGATGATGCGGGACCATTCTGCATCATCTGGAATCCAAGGCAGGTTGACGTAAACGGGTATTAGGGACCGCCGACGATCAGCAAGGCCGCTACGGCGAACGGGATTTCTCGTGCAGACGCCTTCACCGCAGAGAAAGTCAAAGAACTGACGCACCGTAGAGAGTCGGCGGCGCACGGTAGCGGGAGCGAGACCGATCTCGGTTCGGCGATTTCGTCGATTGTTGCCCAGAACAGGCGCCGGACGCCTGCTGAGTTCGTTGACGTATTCGCTGATCTGCTTTAGCTTGAGATCGGGCAGCGCAAGTTGGTGAGCGACGCAGTATCCAAGAAAGTCGTCGAGGTCATGCGCGTAGCTCAGTAGGGTGTTCGGCGGGCTCTGAAGATTGACCCGAATTTCGAACCAAATCCGAGCATATTCGTTCTTCTCGAGGAGTGGAAAGCGCACACCTAAGCTGAGCTTGCCTGCCCTGCCATTCGCCATTGGATGGGGGTTTCGTCAGATTCTAAATAACCCCTGAGGGCCAGCGCGCGTATCTCGACGAGGCCAACGATCCGCACTCGCCTTGGCCGAACGCGACGCGCGACCGCCTGCGTGCGGTCGACCCCGAGCTCTATGCCATCCTCGAGGAAATCTTCGCGACGGGTGAAGCCACATGACCGATACGAACGCTTTCGAGGGCGTCATCTCGGCGGACTGGCTGCGTGCCGCGCATGCTGTCGCCATCGCGCGAGCAGCGCGCGACGAACACCGCGCGGACTGCGGCCGCGAGGTCACAGAATGCCCGCGCTGTCTCGAACTCGCTGCGCTCGTGCAGCGCGCAAAGCACTCGCTTTGCGCCGCTCAGTAGGATGCACGCTCGAGATACGCAGCACACCATCGACGGCCGCTATGCCTGCGGTTGCCTGCACAACGTGGTCGAGCACCACGACGACGACTGTCCCGAGGGTTGCGCATCCGAAGCCTGCGTCCAGTACGACATGGGCTGCAATACGCATGAGACGTGACGTGCGCAGGGGAGTCGTCGGTTGTTGATTGCGCCGGCATGTGTGAACTGATTTTCGCCCAGCGACCAGACGCCGGGGAGCAGCTGAGGTTACCCCGCCGGGGTCGCCGGAGGGATGACGCGGCGTTGGGAAGCCGAGCGAGGTCGCGTTCAGAGGGGGGAGGGCTCTTGGGCGCTTGAATATGATTGTACCTATGGAGAAGCCGTCGCCCGGGACCTACGGACCCTAGTACGGCCCGGAGGCCGTGCGCCGACTCCGCGCCTGGTATTCGATCTGCTATATGGATAAGGAGATGCTCGTCGAAGAGTATCCCTCCGGCGAACGGTATGAGATCCGTGTTGAAGATAATGGCACGTTCACGCATTTGCGAAAGCTCTGATTGCCCGAACTCCACCTTATCGCTGGGGCGAACGGCGCCGGAAAGAGCACGTTCGCACGCGAGGTTGCCGCCGGCACACGGCGCGTCGACTACGTCATCCCACCGATCATCGACCCTGACGCGATTGCTCGCGACTTAAGGCCCGGCGATGGACGCAGCGGCCGCGCCGGCGGCGCGCGAAGCGCTACGAAAGCGCAGGGAAGCTCTCGCCAGGCGCGAGAGCTGCAGGGCGAAAGTGCACCCGGTTCATGACGCTTCGGCTCGCGACGAGCCTAAATAGATGCAACTACCTGGTTGACCGTCTTTTCCCCGTCTTACCCTTTGCCCATGAGCACGTCTTCGAAAACGGGGCGAATGGATCGCGCTGGAAGATCGTACTGAGCCTCGTGCCGATGTGCGGCTTCTTCCAAGAATGCCCGCAGCTCCGCCAGCACCGGCCCGACGTCGCGCAGCTCGACGATGCCGAGCGCACCGTGCCTCGCCGCATAGATCCCGACCTCACGGTAGCGGAGATCCGCGAGCGTTGCGCCGCGGTCCCACGCCTCGATGAGCGCGTAGCTCACCACCTGCACGAAGGCAAGCTTCGGGATGAGGTCCTGCGTTGTCTTGACGTCGACGAGCCGATCCCCCAGGGCGAAGTCCCCGTCGGCCGCAAAGACCGGGTGCCCGAACTGAGGATTCACGTTAAGGCTCGTGCCGACGAAGAGTTCGACTTTCTCGCTTGCGACGCGTGCCAACTCCCGCAGATCCTCAATCACGAGGTCTGGGTGGCACGAGAGGTTGCTCACCTCGCCGTTTCGATAGAGGCCCTCTGCCATACCGTGCTCGACACAGTTTTCGAAAAATGACTCTGCATCGATGTTGCGCGCTCGTATCGCCTCACGGCGCACCCTCACGTAACTGCTGAACTCGTCTTTAAGAGGAACTTCGCGGCCATCACCATATCGCATGGTCTCTGTCGCGAGGTACTCCGCCATCCTCGGGCTGCTCAACAGCATTTCAACGACGGTCGGCCCTTCAGAGACGTTATATCTGACCACCAAGAACGCGCGCAGCCAATAATCGAAGGCCCTACCGGCGACCGCCCAATCTCGCTTGCGATATTGTGGCGGGGGAAGAATCGGTAGAAGCACGCTATCGGACCAGCGTGCTTTCTCGCGCATGGTCTTCTCGAGTGGACCGACGCGCTTCTGATTCCTTTTCAAGCATTCGGTGAGGGACAACAGCAGACGCCGCACGTCAATCTCCTAAAACGGGGTGCTGGTCGAGCGAGTCAGTGACACCGAAAGACCGAACCCCGGATCCGGTGCAGGCACGCTGCGCACGGCGCGCGGCGCAGTTGGGCGGTCGACCGTCGTTGCCGACAGCGGTAGTGAGACCGGGCGGCCAGTCAGGAGTGCGATCGAGGGCACCACCGGGCCGAGCGTAGCCTGCGACACGACGAGGCGCGCGTACGAGTCGCCGGCGTAGATGCTCCCGGTGTTGTAGGCCATGATCGCGTGCCACAGCGCGACCCGAGGATTGGGGAACCGCGCCGCGGCCGAGCGATAGTTGCCGGCGAGGATGGATGAACCGACGCGCACGTTGCGACACGGCTCGAGCATTTGCGCCGCCGTGACGCCGTAGGCTGCGAAGTTTCCGCTGTTTACCTGGGCGAGTCCAACGTCGAGGGAGTCACCTCGCGCGATCAACGCCTGCGCGAGCGTAACCGCCGCGGCTCGATCGCGAGGATGGAACGCGCGGCGCAGGGTGTTGTCTCCCAGCGCCAGCGCGTCGCCGCCCGATTCGACTCCGACGACGGCCGCCATCGTGTCCGTCGAGACGCTCGGTGCGCACGCTGACAGAAGGCCTGCTAGGGCGACGCCGGCAAGCGTCATTGAGCCGAGGGGGCCCACGGCCGCAGCGGTAGGTAACCCGTAATCATAACGCCGACCTGTGCGCCCTCGACGACGTGAGCCGTCGGCTGGATCTGCGAGCTGCGATTGTACGCTTGCGTCGCAAGGTTTGCGATTTGCGTTCCGAAGGCTTGACCGACGGCCTGCCCGACTGAGGGCGTGCAGCCGCCGTATCCATTCGAGTTGCACACGTTCTGCGGCTGCGCGAGCTGCGCTCCGGCGGCCAGGAGCGAGAACGCGATGACGTTCACAATCTCTTTGCGCGTGTGATTGTCGATCGTAGCGCCGAACCCGGTCGTGCCCGTGAGGTCGATGCCCGGTGCTCCTTCGAGTGTAATCTCGTGGCCGTTCGGTAGCAGAATGCCCTCCCACACCACGCCGATGCGGTTCTGTCCCGGTTGCAGGGAGGTCGTTGCCATGTGGCCGACGACCTTGGATCGCGCGGGAATGAGCACGACGCGCTTGTAGAAGTCGAGCACGTCGCGGCCGACGAAGCCCGTGATCATGCCGGGAACCGTCGAGTCGATGCTCGTGTAGAGCGTGACGTCGATTTCGGTCCCCGGCCCAAGAAACGGGCCCTGGGGCGGGGCGACATCGTAACCGGCGGCTTTTGTCGGCTCCGGAGCCGCTGCCACTTGGTTCGTCGTCGCTGATGAGTCTGAAACGAGCGGAGCGTCGCGCGCGGCCTCGTCTTCTTCGGCGCGCCTTTGCGCTCCGAGCGCCGCCGGCGACATCGTCGCTGCAGCTGCCGGCGGATCGGGCGCGACCGGCGCGGACGCTCCGGACGCTCCTTGCACCGGTGCTGGCGTCGTGCCGGCAGCACCGAGGTCGTTTGCGGCCAGTTGGAGGTGTGGTGTCGCCGAACGCACCGGAGCGGGCGGGAGCGTTCGGGCCGGATGCGCGACAAGGTCGGCCGGATCGACGGAATTGACGTTTCCGGCGATCGTGCCTGACGTCGCAGCATTCGTCGGCGACGCGAGCGGATGGGTGAAGACCCAGCCGACGCCGAGCACGATCAACCCGAGTGGCAGGAACCGCAGCCAGGCGACGTAAGGCCGAATGCCGCTGGCCTCGAGCGACGGGTCTCCCTTAGGCGGCTGCTGATGGTTCACGGCGTCACCCGGTCGATGTTCGTGCGAATCTGCCCACGGGATGAGTCGGCAACGAGGGCCATGTGGTCGAAGACTCCGTCGAGCACCCACTCGCCCACGGGCGAGCCGTCAGCGCCCGCCGTCGTCCCAAAAACGGGATTGAGAATCTGATCCTGGTGGCCGCCGGGATCGACACGATACGGGACGGCCGCCACCGTTGGACGTGCGCGCCGCATGAAAATGAATGTCCGCACGCCGTCGTCGCAGACCGCCGCGACCGGAATGCGCGGATCGCCAGCCACGCGATAACGCCTCGAGTCCATCGTCGCGCAGGAATACATCATGTAGACGCTCCGCGACGCCGGCGTAGAAGCGGGAGCTGGGTCTGCGGCCGCGATACGGCGGGGGGCCGGATCGAAAAACGCCAGCGTGTACGTTGTGGTTGCGCCGCCGCCGGAACTAAGCAGGACGTGGTACTCGTGCCGCGTCGTCGGAATCGTCAGCATTTGCACGTCGGGCAGATCGCTCGACGGCTTCACAATGACGTGGAGGGTTCCATTGGGACCTGACGTCACGGCCGCCGTGATCCAGCGAGGGTCGCCGACAATCGTCGTTCGACCGCTCCCCTTCGACGTTGACACCTCCTCGAGCGCGTCACCAGGTTCGAGCTGTATGTCAACGCTCGTCCCCGTGTGCACGTAGACCGAAGGAAACCACGTCGCCGAGTACGGCACGGTCTCGACGTAACTCGTCTGCGCAAGGCATGTCAGCGGAGCCAACACCGCGGCGCTGCCTAGCGCCAGACTCCGAACAACCTTAGTGTGCATGACCGACGTTGACCTCGACGACTCGAAGGCTCTTGACGTACATCCCGTACGGGTTCATCAGGGCGTCGTTATGCAGGTTCACGCGGGCATCGTCGAAGGCGATCGTCACATAGATTCGCAACGCCCGCTGCGTCGGCGCCTTGAGCGGAACCGCGACCGTCTCGTCCTCGTCGACTTCGTAGTCGAATCCCGAACCAGACCCGACCGCGGAGCGTACGATGGGCGTGACCGTTAGCCCGCCATCGGCCACCTGCTGATTGTAGTCGCGCACCTCGCGCGCGACGTCGCCTGCTCCCAATCCGGTCGGAATGAGAGCAGCTGTCTGAATGGCCGACAGCGACTTCGGGTCGCTCGACCCCAGGCGCCAGCTGGCGACCCAATCAGCGAGCAGCTTTATCTTGCCCCCCTCGTCGGGGGCTTGCGCTTCCGAATACGGCGCATAGGAACCGTCGCGCTGCTCGGCGATGATAACTGCCTTCTCGCGCGGCAAGGACGCAACGTAGGCGAAGAGCGCCGTCTCGAACACGAGCGCGCCGAGCAGCACGAAGAAGCCGGTCCCGGCGAACCGCGTGAACGCTCGCTCGCGAGCGCCGCGGTTCACCCACTCTTGGTTTCGGCCGCCTCCGATCAACTGACTAGCCATCGTCCTCCTCCCTGCCATCCGCTTTCCGCTCGTATTGGGCCGCTATAATCTCGCTCAGAATCTTCTCAAGGAGAGTGCGCGGTACGCCTAATGACCAAACCCATGCAACTGCCTCGGAGAGACTGTCGCGAATCACCTCGCCAAGGAGCGCAGACGACCTCGCGCCGATTGCGACGCTCGTGCCAATCGGAGGCTCGCCGATGAGAACGCCGGCGCGCATGAGGCGCACGTATGCAGAGCGGACGGTGTTTTCCGCGACACCGAGAGAGGCGGCCAAAGCCTCCGCGCTCGGCACACGCTCGCCCTCCCGCCAGGCGCCGATCACCACAAGCATGCGAACGCGTTGGAGTATTTGCTTGATCGCCGGGCCGCCTGTGGGGGAGATGTAGACGCCGTTATGGACGATGCTCTTGTCAGCCACTTATCGCAGCCTCGTTGCCGCTTCAATCTTGGCGATGCTGTTCGCGCCAGAGGATGCGCCGGCACCGCCGCCTGCGCCCATCCGAGCTCCGACGAACGACGCGGCCGTCATGGCCGCATTGCGAAGTGTTGCGCCGGCCGTCATCGGCGTCGTCGCCCCGAGGAAGCCCACAAGGCCGGTGATGCAGAGGCTAAGGAACAAGTAGACGACGCTGTCCGCTGCTATCGTCGCCATGCCAGCTACGACGCCGGCTTGTCCCGCTGCGTCGACGTTCGCGATGCGAGTAGCGATGTCCGCAGAGAGCAAATTGCCGACACCCGCCACGGCGTTGATCGTGACGAGGAGAAGAAGGGTCATCACCAACATTCGCGGCCACATCGCTGCAATCGGACGCGTCCACCGCGTCCCCACGAATCCGAGCAGAATCGACCCGAGGGCCACACAAAGCTGGACGCCGATTGTAACCGCCAAGAGTTCGATGGCCACGACTAGGAAAGCTATCTGTATCAGGGTGCCGACTATAAACTGCTCAAGCGTCAGCGAGACGATAACCAGCGGGTTCCAACTGCTTTCGTCGATGTTCGCGAGGTTCGTGGCATTCTGCCAGCCGAGGTGGTAAGATACCGTCTGGAGTCAGCGGAACGCCCGCGCTCGAAAAGGAACCAGCAATTGTGACGATTTCGGCCGTTGCCCAGGTCGCAACGACGACTTGGTTTGTAACGAGCCAGAGGCCGCAGCCGAAGAGCAGAAGTCGGAACGCGAAGCTGTTGAGCCAGCCCTCTAGGTTCGACTGAAACAGGACCCCCTCGGCTAGCGCCCAGAGAAACTCAAGGCCGGCGATCGCGTAAAAGATGGTCTTCGACCACGTCGCGGCGGTCGCGTACATCGGCGCCGTCGTGGTCGCGAATGACCCGTTGACCGAGTCGAGCAGCCCAGCGGAAGCGGGATGTGGAGCGAATGCACTCGCCAGCATACCCGCCACGGCCACTGCTCCGAAGGCGAACCAGGTGAACCGCCGCACTGTTGCGGCACGACTCAGATTCATGGAGTCGACGGGTCCCCGGCCGAGTTTCCGTGCATTGCGCCGTTGAGCGCTTGCGCGTCAATTTGCTTCTGCAGCGCGGCCGCAGTCTGGGCTTGCCGCAGCTCTTGCAGTTGAGTAGCCACCTCTAAAGCGGCCTGAGCCGTTGCCTGCTGCGCCTGGAGCGCGCCACCCGTTCCTCGCGCTGCAGCTTGCAGCGATTGAAGACTCGTCATTTCCGCACCAAGCTGCGCCGCCTGAGCGTTCGCGGTGTTGGCGCTCACGCTACACGCGCTCGGCGAGATTGTGCCGCTACTCACTCCTCGGCACAGGGACTGCGCTGCTCGCAGCAGGCCTGTGACCGTCGAGATGCGCCCGGAAATGTTCGTCAGTGCCAGGCTGCCGGGCAGCATTGAGAGGTTTTGCTTCGCCATGTTGACGAGACTGATGGCCTGCGTCACCTCAGAGCTCAGCTTTACGATCGAGGCTGCGTCGATAACCGGCAGCGGCCCGATGACCTGTGCGCTCGCGGGCGCTGCAAGTAGCGAAAACGCTACGGCGAAGACGAATGCGTGGGCGCGCCTCACCGCGAAGGATCTCCAGCCGAGTTCCCGTGCGTGGCCTCTCGCAGGCCGGCGACTTGCGCGTTGAGGCAGTCCTGGTCGGATTGCGCAATCCCCTGCTGCTCGCACGCGGCGATCCGCGCCTTCATCTCTTGCGGGTGCGCCGCGTACCATTGGGAGGTGTGTGTCGACGGCGAGCACGCCGTGCTCAGGACCAATACGCCAAGCGCAATACCTGTGGTAATGCTCCTCTTCATCGTGCTACCAGCTCCTCTCTGATCGTTTGCGGGTTGAGTGCGCCTTGAAGCCGGAGCGACCGAAGCCGATCCGCTTCACGATCGCAGCCGTAGACCCGCAAGTGCCGCTCACGCCAATCCTGGGGATGTTCGGCCATTAGCCGCCGCGCAGCGGCGACCTCGTCGAAGCCCGTGCAACCGTAGACGGCCAGCTCTGCCGCCGATCGCGGCAGGCGGAATGAGCCGAAGCGCCCGTTCACGCTTAGGTTGCAATCGCGTTTGAGTGCGCCGCTGCGAATGCGTTCTATCTGCGTCGGCGTGAGGTCGAGCTTTTCGTACAGCTCGCGAAACTCGGCGCTCGCCTCAGGATTGGGGTATAGCAACCGCGTCTTACAGGCCGTGAACACGGTCGTGCCGACCGCGCTCCTTCGGACGTCGGCGAGGGAATGCGTGAAAAACCCGAATCCCGCATGGCGGAAGCGGAGCGTGCGCATCTGCTCGTCGAGCAGCGCCGCAACCTTTGGAGACTTCAACGAGGCCCAAGCTTCGTCGATGAGCACGATGCTGCGATGACCGGGAAAGCGCTGCTCGAACGAATGAAGAATCCAGATGAGGACGGGCGCGGCTACCAGATCGTCCTGATTGCCGCCGAGCAGCGACCCGAGCTCGTGGACTTCATAGGAGTTGTTCCCGCGGCTAGAGCCGACGCCGTCGAAGATGCCCTTGTACACGCCGTCGGCGGCATACTGAGCCAGCGCCTCGGTCAAGCTGCGCCCCTGGGCATCGCCGCGCTTGAACGCGGAGTCCAACGATCCCAAGAAGGTCGAGAGCGAGCGATCTTTCCTTTCGTTCTCGGAGAGCAGCTCGAGGGTGTGCTTAATGACATCGCGGCGAGAGGCGTCCACCTCGACCCCGTTGAGCTCGCCGAGATTCGCCAGGAACTTCGCCAGCCATAGAAGCTTATCGGGATTCTCGACGTCGTCGAAGAGGCAATACTGCTGGTCTTCGCGGTAGTCACCCCCAAGGAAGGCCGTCGTGACGAGCTGTCCGCGGTTCTTGTCGATTCCGAAGACCTGATCGTTCGGTGCGCGTCGATAGTGAGCGGCGAGCGTGTTGAGATCCGTGGTCTTTCCGCAGCCGGGGGCGCCGATCGCGAAGAACGACTGCGAATCTTCGTCGTCGTGCGGGTCGACGCTCGAGCAGCGCGTCTTCGACCGGGCTACCCGGCTGGCACAGCAGCGCGATCAACTCTTTGACCGAGCGGCCCTCGAACGCGCGATCGCCGATGAAGAGCAGGCCCTGGGCGTGACCTTCACCGAGCAGCAGCGCCGCGTCTTCGACCTGCTCGAGTTTCGCTTCGGACTGCTGCAGGGCGACCCGGGCACGGCCAAGTCGACGACCATGTCCGTCGTGTCCCGCTACTGCGCGCTCACGGGGCGCCCGATCATTGGACTCGCCACCGCCCAACTCGCCGCCGAGAACCTGGGCAAGAAGGCCAATATCCGCAGCGTCAACTCGACCCGAGGACTCGTGCTCGAGAAGGCGCGCGGGCAAGACCTCATCGCGCCCAAAGCCTGGGCGCTCGCCGACGAAGGCAGCATGTTCTCCCTCGAATCAGCCGACGCCATCTTCGACCGCATCGAGCGTCACCCGAACGCCTGCGTGCTCTATCTTGGCGACGACTCGCAGCTGCCCAACATCGCGGCCGGCAACACGTTCCGCGTGCTCGCGGCGGCTGCCAAGGAGCACGGGCGCTACGCCGAAGTCACGCAAGTCTTCCGCCAGCGTGAGGGCACCTCGGTCGCCTGGATGCGCGAGGCGATTCCCCAACTCGGCCGCGCGATCCGGGAAGAGAACGCCGCCGGCGTCGCGACGGGGTTCCAGGAATTTGTCGACCGGGGGCACGTGGTCTTTCACGACGATCGCTGGAGCGAAGTGCGGGCCAGAGCCGCCGACCTCGTGGCCGCCGCACAACGCGGCGAGCGATGCGTGGCCCCCGGCTTCAGTCACATCGAAGCGAAATTCGTCAACCGCGAGGTCCGCCGAGCCCTTGGGCGAGAGGGCAAGGGGATCACCTACCAGCTCGAGGAGCGCGTCCGAGAGTTCAGCGTCGGCGATCGGGTCCGGTTCCTCCAAAACGCCGAGAGTAAGCTCGGCGTCCTCAACGGCTACCGAGGCGTCGTGCGCGCCGTCGAGCCCCAGCGCATCGACGTCGAACTCGACGAGACGCGCCGCATGGTCTCGATCGACCCTAGGAAGTACCCGCACATCGAGTGGGCCTGGGCGCTCACCACGCACGCAGCGCAGGGCCAAGGCGTCGACGTCGTCTACGCCTCGCTCACCCTGCAAGATTCGACCCGAAGCGCCTTCGTCGCCCTCACCCGCTGCGAAGCCGGCCTGCGCGTCCACACCCACATGAAAGAGGAAAAGTTCCTCGAGCACTTCTCCTCGCCGGCGGCGATGCAACCGAAAGAAGACGCGCTGCTCTACGAGGAAGCCGTTCGCCGGACCGGAGGCAAAGACTCGTATTGGGCGCGAGCGACCCGACGCGCTATCGAGAACGCCTCGGACCCGCTTCGCCAGCAACACGCTCGTGAGATGCGCGAGCGGGACGAGGCGCGCGGCCACGCGGTGCTCGAGGTGCTCGGGCACTATCGCGCGCAGCTCGAAGCCGCGGCTGCAATCCCGGACGACGAGCGCCGGCATAAGCGCGAAGCGACCCTCGAAGCGGCCAAGAGGCGCGATCTAGCGGCCGTCTACCGCCGGATCCCCAATCAGTCGTTCCGCTCTTGGGCGATCTCACACCGCAACGAGATCGAGCGGGACGCTTTCCAACTTGAGCGGCAGGTCGAACGCGCCGAGAAGAACCGCGACCAGCAACGCCAGTACGAAGCTAGCCAAGTGCGAGAGCGCGAAACGCCGCGCGATGTAAGCCGCGAGCAGCAGAAGAAGAACCGCGGCCGCAGCCGGTGAGGCTCTGAGGCCGTCCGCGTTTGCGCCGCGAAGGCGAGGCGTTTCCAAAGCCCGCTGTGCGATTACGAGACGGTGCACAGCATGAGTCATCGCGGCGATTATTAGGATAACGAGGAGCGTAACGCGACAGTCAAGACCGGGCTCATCGCAGAAGTGAAAGCACTGCGGTGATTTACAAGATGCCTCCAGACATGCTACAATCCGCCCGACGACTGCACTCGACGCTCGGATATGTGACCGAACGGCGCTCGAAGAGCAGTATCGCGACAGCGCCGATCGTGCGCGTCGCCAAGCCGAGGCTGTGGATCGTTTCCACAGCCACGAGACAGCAAGCGATAACCACCGCCTCAATCGGTCAGCAGCGGAGGCGAATCATCGAGGCTGGTACTGCTCCGAACGGCGCAGCGATTTGAGCGAACCTTCATTAGAGTCGGTCCGTCCATCGCGAATCGCGCCACCTGTTGAGAAGGCCACTGTCGCCCTCGTAGGGCCTCACATACGCCGACCGCTCTACCTGCGACTTGCCGTAGAATCGAAGCGTGGCCGAAGAGCCCCGGGGCATCCAATTTCGTTCGAGAGCGGAGCTTCGCAACAGCGGCGATACGAGCGCGGCGCTACTGCTTCGGCGGCCATTGTCAATAGCCGAGAGACACACCAATAGCACGACTTTGAATAAGCAAAGGAAGGGTGTTGGGATGGCAATAAACGACTGCGCGACCTTCATAGACGTGCTCAAGACAAAGCAGCTCGAGCAGCATATCGGCGAATACACCCAAGCCCAGTGGGAAACGCTCGCCGCCGAAGGCCGGCAACTGCTCATCGAGCCGGGCCGGTATCCGGTCGTAACCGACCCCCTCGCCAAGTGGATCGAGCACGGCGCGATCGTGTTCGATGCCACCGCTGAGACGGGCGAGGAGCAGACGGTCGTGGCCGTCAAGAGCGCCGAAGAGCTGGGCCAGCTCGTACGGGACGGCACGGTTCGGCTCAGTGTCGACCCCGCGCTGCTTCTCGAGCCCGACCCGAGCTGGTCCCTCGCGAGCCACCCCGCTTTCGAGTTCACCGGACCGAGCGGGAATCGCGCGCTTGCAGACCTCATCGTGCTCTCGCGCAAGGGAGCGGTCCCCGTCGTCGTTGCCACGGAGCGGGACGACAATCCAGGCATCTCCATCGCAGGCGGTGTCGAGCAGCTCGCGGCGCAAGTGCTCACGCGCCTCTTCGCGGATCGCCTTGGCGAAGCTGAGCCCTTCCTGCTCGTCGAGCATGATCCGAGCAGCTTTGCGGTCGGCGATCGCGAGTGCGCGGCCCTCAAGGCCACCTTTCTGCAGATTCGGTTTGCCGACTTTCGCGTTCATGAGGGGGCTCACGGCGTGTGGCGCATCGGCGACGCCGTCGAGTGGCAGAATCTCGACGAGCGCGCTGCCGAATCGCTTGCCGCCCAGGAACGTGCGCCAAAAAGACCTAATCCGGCGCTGCTCCAAAGGCGACCTTCGCGCAGGCGCCCCGGGAAATGATCGGTCGGTTCGTCGACCTCGTCGTGTATAACAGAGTCTGCGAGGTCAGCGCGAAGGTTATCCGCGACGCTCAGACCGTCCAAGGTGTGGAAGACGGCCAATATGGCCGCGAGTCGGTCGTCCGATTTCGCAACCTTCGCACCGGATACGTGCGACCTGTGACTTCAGGCGTTCGCAACCTACTGACGTCGCGCGCGTCACGGCGATCGCAGATGGTTGCCGTGGGGCCACGGGCGCCGAGCGTCCGAGCCACTGACCGCCCTCAGACTGTGACGCCGGCGTCCTCGGAGTTCATCGGGCACACTCGGCGATACGGCACGGCGGAATACGTTTCGTTCAAGCGAGCAACGCATCCGGTGAAACAACCCTCTGGCACGGACTTGCCACCCCTCATCCATGCGCTGCTGCTAGCAATCGCGGTGTCTGCGATCGCCGGCTGGGCGCTCACGCTCATCCCGTGACAATGCGAGCCCACTATGTCCCTACGAACGATATTCGTACAGCGGCTTGCCTACGCGGAGCGGGCGTTGGCACAGTTGCCACCGCTGCCAAGGTATGACAACAGAGACAAGAGAGACGACATCAATGAACTCCGCCGACGCGACCAACGTCCCCCAATTGGAAGAAAGGACGATATTAACATGACCGAGGCTCAAAAGGAACACGTCCGCGCGCTGCTCGTCGCTGGCTTTCGCTATTGCAATAAGGGAGGCTGCACCAACATCGCCTTCGTCAATGGCAGGTGCGGGCAGCACTGGGGATCCACACCACGCCCGGCCGCGACCGAGGCTGCGTGACGCCTGTCGACCACGCCGGCGCTGGCGCGAGCGGAGTGCCGCCGCAGCGGCACGGAGTCCCGGCCCCCGGCGCCGCAGAGCCTTGGTGAGAGAGCGCGGGGGTGAAATTTCCCCGCGCCATAATGACGCGCATCTAAATCGCGCCACAGGTTCTTCTCAGCCGTTCCTTCGCGAGGCCCGCGAGGTTGCACGCCGAACCAATCGCACGTCAATCGCGTGACTTTCGTCCAGCGCTCCAGGCTCTTCAAGAAATGCGTCGCACCCCACGACGATCGTGAGCTCGGCGGCAAGGGGCATTAGCCGAATCGCTTCGCGGTTGAGCCGCACAACAACCGGTCGGCCCGACCGACGATGAAGAATCGTCGGTGCGCAGCCACGACCTCCCTGCGGCTAGCGAGCTCCCTCGAGACGCTTCTGCAATTGCTCCAGATTCCACGCCGTCGTATCCTTGACGCATTTCAGATCCGCAATCGCCGCATCAAGCACGCCGGAAAGCGTGGCCAGCGACGACTCCTTCACATACTTGGCCTGGGAAGACAGCTGCTCGGTGAACTTCGCCGATTCTTGCCGCTGGGCCTCAAGTTCGTCGACAGTGAGCTTGAGGACTTGACCGGCGCGCTCAACGATGTCATCAACGATCGACGCGGGCGAGGGTGGAGCCAAAGACCGTGAGTTGATCTCCCAGACGGCCCTCCAGTAGTGCAGTAAGCGCCGGTTAGCCGAAAGCATCGCAAAGACCGCAGCCGAGTAAGCTTGGTCGGAGAGCCCGGCATAGCCAGCGTGGACGTCGGTCTTCTTTTCTTCGAGGGTCAGCATTCGTAAGACTCCGTACGACTCAGTGCAGTTCGACTTCCACGCCGGAAGGCTCGAGTGGCGAGTTCAAATCAACTGGTACCCCAGGTCGGCCAACTTCGCCCACGGATTACCTTCTACCAGCTGGAGCAAGGCCCGGAACCAGAGTGATCGCGCTCTTTGGCACACGGGGCGTACTCGTGATCCCCCTGGCGTGCGAGAACCAACGCGGCGGCGGCCGGCCGCGCTCCGTGCTCAATCGTTTGGGGGCTCTTCGTCAGCCGTTCCCTCGCTCGACTGTGTACCGGAACTAGGCACCGCGAACACGTCAATAGTGTTCCCGACAACGCTGATCTCTGCAAAGTCTCGAGCTAATGTTCGAGGGCGGCGATCGGACACCGTTGGCCATCGGCCCCGTCACGGGCACCCGCGGCACGACATGAGGTGGGTCTCCTCAAATGGTTGCGCGCGGATTTGTGGATATAGTGTGGATTGCTGTGGACAGGACAGGGGAAACGGCCGTCCCAATGACCCAGTGCGAGCAACGTAGCGGTGAACTAACTGTGGATTAGGACAGGTAGAGATCGCGCTGATCTCTGAATTGAGAGAGGAACAAACCTGGGGCTGGATTGGGGTCAGGCCCCCAACTCATCCGATCCCGAGGCGCCCACTCTTGACCCAGTTGACCAAAAAGCCCGCGCGCGAAAAGGGGGAGCCCACGACGGACAGCCCCCGTTTTGTTCCACTCTCCGCTAAGGCCCGTCAACTTGAGATCGAGCCGCGTCGCCTATCCCGTCGACGATCATCTCGATGAGCTCGAGGGGTTTCTGCCTATGCGCGGCGTCGAAGCTCGAGCTGATGAACGTAGCGGCATCGGAAATATCGCGGTAGGGACGCATATTACTATGCGCCCCCCGCACAAATCCCGGCGAGCCCGATTCGGGCACCGGGCTTCCACCTTGGGTGTTTGACGGCAAATCTGTCGTGTGGCCATGGATGCGTGATGCGCGGCTCGGGCAGCCATCGAGCGGCCAGGTCGTACATTCGCGCCCATGTCGATCCATCGCGTTGGCTCCGGTGCCGAAGCGTCTTTCGCCAGAGTGCAATGAGATGATGGCGGAAGGCCGACAAGGACGAGTAGTTCGTTGGGATCGCGTGATAGGCGAAGTACCCTCGCACGATGCTTCGGAGCCATCGACCTATGTCGGGTATCGGATCGTGCATGCGGCGCCGAAGCCTCTCCTTGATGGAGCGCAACGTAGCGCGCAGTCGGTCACGTCGAGTCCTGCGGAGGAGCAGATACTTTCCGTTGCTTGACGTGCCGCAGATATGGACGAAGCCAAGAAACGTGAAGGTTTCCGGTTTGCCAAGTCCGCGGCGCTCGCGTCGTTCCGCCGCATAGCGGCCGAACTCGACGATGCGCGTTTTCTCCGAATGCACCTGGAGTGCAAACCGCTCCAGTC
>JBKQHO010000024.1:0-10794 GCA_052267165.1 Vulcanimicrobiaceae bacterium
ATATCGAGGAGGCCGGCATTGATCTGCTTCAGTGAGGCGAACGCCGTGTGTGTCTCCGGGCTAGGCTTGAGCGTTGTCGTGACATTTGCCGGGCTCGCAGTGTTGGATTGTGCGTTCGCGGAAGCGAACGTGCCGAGCTGCGCTCCCGCAATGCTCATGGCCGCAGTGCCCAGAAAACGCCGGCGGGGGTACTCTATGGCTTTGGAGTCTTTCGAAGTACTCATCGGTGAATCTCCGTGATAAGGTTGCTTCACGGCATCGGTCGCCGCATCGATGGAGACGATACCAATCCGGCCGTTGCGGATGGAGTAAGCGGGTCTTCCCCCAAACCATCAGCCGGGGGGAGAATACGCCTGCCTAACGCTTACCTCATGTCAAGCGACGCGTACGTCGGCAGCAGACGTCGCAGGCACAAAGAGACAGCGCGCGGCGAGGTACATTTCCGGAATCGCCAAGCGGTAGAGGGTCAATCCTTCGTAGTCGCTGAGTCCGAGGGCGAACGTCAATGTCCTTCGATCTTCTGGAAGAACGTGAAAGCGAAAGCCTGAACGGCCGAGCTTTTAGACGCTTGTCGGCTGCATGAGGGCGTTCGCCTCACCGTACGGCAGGGCCGCACGGCCGAAGCTGAACGTGCCCTTATCCTTGACTTCGCGCGCCGCTGACGAACGCGCCTAGCGCCGCGCGGCTCAACGCTGAGCCGAGGCTGATGCGCTTGACGCCCGCGGCGGCGAGGTCCGCTACCGAGTAAGCTGCTCCTCCACCCATCAACACGTTGACGGGACGTGAGACGGCGGCGCAGATCGCGCGGATCGCGTCGAAGTCCGGCAAACCCGGCGCATAGAGCACATCGGCGCCGGCCTTCTCGAAGGCTTGGAGCCGCCGGATCGTGTCGTCGAGGTCCGGGCGGCCGTGAAGAAAATTCTCGGCGCGCGCTGCCAGGGTGAAGGGAATGGACAGGTTGCGAGCGGCCTCGACGGCGACGGCGATGCGTTCGACGGCGAGGCCGAAATCGTAGATCGGCCTCGACTTGTCGCCGCTCGCATCCTCGATCGAGCCGCCCACGAGGCCTGCTTCCGCGGCGAGGCGGATCGTCTCGGCGACCTCGTGCGGCGCATCGCCGAACCCGTTCTCGAGGTCCGCCGCGACGGGCAACGTCGTCGCTTCGACGATCGCTCGTGAATTTGCAAGCGTTTCATCGCGGCTCACGGCCCCCTCGCCGTCGCGCCGTCCGAGTGTGAACGCGAGGCCCGCGCTCGTCGTTGCGAGTGCCTCGAAGCCGAGGGCGGTTAAGATGCGCGCGGTACCGGCGTCCCAGGGGTTAGGAATGATAAAGGGCCCGGGACGCGCGTGCATCGATCGAAAGGCCTCTGCCCGCCCCACGACGTCGGTCATGGAAATCTCCTTGTGCTGGGTCGATCCTAGAAAACCGGTGTCTCGCGATACGTTCCCCAAAGCCGCTTTGAGCGCGTCGACGATCTCTCCCATCGTCGCCCCGGCTCTCACGAGCTCGATCGTGACCGGCATGATGTTTTGCGAGGCATCCTGGGCGGCGGCGACCAACTCCGCAATGAGCGCGCCGAACCGTTCGGGATTGCGTTGCCGCCGCACGCGCCACGTGCGTGCGATCTGTCGTTCGGTTGCCGCCTGGTCGTAGGGATGCGTTTGTATCTTTGGATCTTGCGTTCCGTCGACCAAGCGGTTTACGCCGATGACTGTCTTTGCGCCCGACTGTTTGCGCAATCGCCGCGAGCGCCTGCATCGTCGTGCGCAGCACGTTGACCATGAATTGCGGTCGGTCAACGGCGCCGCGGTTTGACAGTGGAACCCCAGGCGCATCGAATCCGGATTCGTCGCTCCGAAGCGCTCTTTCATGATCTTTGCGTAGCAGCGGCGCAGCGCACGGAACTTTGCGATCTCTTCGAAAGGGTGTCGATCGGTACGCCCCCGCGTCAGACCTTGCCTTCGCTCGTCGAACCCAGCCCCCGCGTACGAGCTGATTCCGACGACGGGGATTTGCCAATCCGGCGGGTCCAGCGTTCGCGCGCCCAGGCTGAGCATTTGCTTCAGGTTTGCCAAGGCGCGTCCGGCGTCGCTGCGATCGCACTTCGACACGGCGCGGTACGTCGGCGATCTCGAGCATTCCCGCTTTGATCGCTTGAATCTCGTCGCCGAGCCCGGGTGCCGACACGACGACGGTCATATCGCATGCTTTCGCGATCTCGACTTCATCTTGTCTGGCGCCGACGGTCTCGATGACGATCGTTTGGAATCCGCTGACGTCGAGAATGTCGACCGCGTCCATGGTAGCGCGAGCCAGCCCGCCCATGAGGCTGCGCGTCGCCACGCTGCGAATGTAAACACTTGGATCGTTGGCGATCTCCGTCGTGCGAATGCGATCGCCGAGAATCGACCCGCCCGTATAGGGGCTCGATGGATCGATCGCGATGATGGCGACCTTGTTCCCGGCGAGGCGTAGGCGGCAAACCAATGAGGAAACGAGGGTCGACTTGCAGCTGCCCGGCGCGCCGGTGACGCCGAACGTAGCGGCTCATTCGACCCGGCCCGCAGCTCGCCTCAGCGCCGGCCGCGTTGCACCGCCAGCCGCGTCAATGTGGCGACGATCGCATCGAGCGCCGTGTCCTGCAGCATGACCTCTCGTACGCCGAGCGCCTTTAGCGTGGCGGCATCCTCATCGGGCATGACCCCGCCTGCGACGACGATCGGGTCGTTCACGCCCTGATCGGCGAGCAGCTTGAAGATCTTGGGAAAGACCGTACGTTGCACGCCGAAAAGGAGGCTGACGCCCAATATGTCGACGTCTTCCTAGACCGTGGCGTTCACGATTTCCTCAGGCGAGCGATGCAGGCCGGAGTAGATCACGTCCATGCAGGAATCACCACCGCGCCACGATCCGTGCGCCGCGATCGTGTCCGTCGAGGCCGACTTTGGCGACGAGCACTCGGATCGGTTGACGCAGTGCCCGGCTTTGGAATCTCCGCCTCCTACGGCCAACTACTCGACTGCGGCTCTTTCAAATGGAAGGGTACTGAGCTGGTGCACCGCGCAACGCCCCGTGGTTGGGAACGTCTCGCGCCGAGCCGATGCTCGACCCGGCGCGAGAGTCAGCCGGGGAGCTCGGCCTTTAGTGGCCGCCGCCCAAAATCTCCTGAAGTTTCTTTGCGTTGGCGGCTTCCTGCGTCCACCCTTGTTGCGCCATTGCCTTGGTGTTCGGATCGGTCCCACAAGCCATTTCCATTTTCGCTGCTGCCATCATCGCCTTGTTATGGGCCATCATCATCTGCGCGAAGTCTTTGTCGAGATTCCCTGACGGCGTCATGACCGCCATCGACATGCTCGTCATCATTGAGTCGGCTTTGGAGCAGTCGACCGGCGTGCTTTGGGCGCTTCCCGGGGCCACCAGTGCGACGCTGAACGCGAGTCCGGCAGTCAGCATTAGACAAAACGGACGAATATACTTCATCGAGAATTCCTCACTGCCGCCGCGTGCGGCGGCCGGTCGTAGCGTAAGAGACGAGTCTACGTTGGCCGATTTAAGTGGCGCGAGCTCCTGCGCGTTGCTTACAGAAGCAGGCGCGAACCCCTCCCTCTTTCGGCTTCTCATAATCGAGTCGCGAACTCTCGCCCTCATAGCGTGCAAAGCACCGGCAGGCAACTTTGTCCCAGAAACGGCTCTCGTTTCGGGGAGAAAGTTGCCATAGGGGCATAACCGCTAGGTCTTAAGAATTGCTTCTAGGGCGGTATCG
The DNA here is from genome assembly GCA_052267165.1 of Vulcanimicrobiaceae bacterium. Lineage (GTDB taxonomy): Bacteria > Vulcanimicrobiota > Vulcanimicrobiia > Vulcanimicrobiales > Vulcanimicrobiaceae > CAWICD01. Next base: position 3,765 of record JBKQHO010000024.1, read on the forward strand.
TAAAGGTTGCCGGAGCGTACTCGAGCGCTCGGCAGCGTAACCAAACGACACACCGGATTGACCGCGCGACGGCGGTGATTTGCGAGGAGCATCATGGGAAATCATCCGATGCTGAGGGCCGGAGATCGTGTGATCATCGATGGGGGCCCGCTGGCGGGAACCGTGAAGCACGTGCATCCTCACGAGGCTGTCGTGCAGCTCGAGGACGGAGAAACTCAGCGCTACTCCATCGAGTCGCTGCACCATGATCCGACGATGGAAGAGGTCTCCGAATTTCGAGATCACTGAAGGCGTTCGATGAGGCGAGCCTTCGAGCGAGTGCCTGAATACGTGCTGAGGCTGTTTCGTCGCGCTCGGCGGACCGCGTCTCACTTCCCGCGAACTCGAATTCCCTGACCGAGGGCACGGCGCTCGCGCGTGCGAAGCTTCGAGACAATGGCTTCCTTGGCAGCGGTGCGACTCTGAAAGGCGATGGGTTGAGCGGATGCGTGGCATGAGATCGTTCCTCTTCGTGGTGCTTTTGATTGCCCTGGGCAGCCAGGCGGCGTTGGCGGCGAGCTCTACGCAGGGATCGACCGCGCTGGCGTTGGCGGCTTTGGTGGGTCGTAATTCACCGACGCTCAGCTGGTACTCGCGGAGTGAGCTAGCCCGCCTGCTCGACGGTCACGCCACGGCACCGTACCCGGCGCACCGGCAGATCGTCGTTCACGCCGATTCCATCGTCTGCCGCGCCGGTAATGTCGACATCACCGTGCACGGCTGCACGCTGAAGTTCGGGACCAAGACGACGTCCTTGAGCGGGCGTGCAGCGCATGAGCTCTTCGCAACGCTGCTGGAGGTCGGGGTGCCGGGGAGCGGCGCGGCGGGCACGGTCTATGTGGGTCTTACGCATCTCGCCTGCACGGTTGATCCGCACGTGATCGCACAAAGGGGCGGAGGCGGTGCGACCTGCACGTTCGTTCCGGGCCCTTGAACGCAGCCGCCACAGCGATCGCCTTTGCGTCACAGCGATCGCCTTCGCGTGCCGAGCCCATGGCGCGATCGGTATTCCCTTAGTTAGCAGGGTGCGGAAAAACCCGCTGAAGCCGCTAATCTAGGTCTGTTGATTGACGTTTTGATCGTAGGCGGTGACGGTGCCGCTGAGTGCGTTCGCTACATAGAGCCGGCCCGAGGACAGGTCGAAAGGCGATGCCTTCGGGTCCGTCGAGTCCGGTCGTGAAATCGGCGCCTGACAGCGTTTGTCGGTTTCGGTTCGCATCGTACGCTGTGATCGAGTTTGCATTCGTCGCGTACAACAGAGCGTTGAGCGTATCGTAGGCGAGGTTCTGCGGGTTGTTGAGGCCCGAGAACAAGCCGCTAACGCGTGGCATGAAGACGGCTGAGAAGCTCGGCGACGACCAGAAGTTTAAGAACTCGATGCTCTGATCCAAGCGGCGTCGTTAACGAGCGTCATTGCTCGCGTTCGTGCGATTACGCGCGTCGAAGCGCCCATCCGTGGAAGGTCGCTTATCTCCGCCAGCGGCCTTAGCCCAACGTGCGCCGAGCTGTAAGTAATGTGCAGCTCGGCCGTGCCGTGTCGCTAGCGCGCTAGGATCGCGGACTCGGGCGACCATGTGACCCGCCGCTCGCCGCCGAATGACCAAGCTACGCGCCAATAGCGCACGCCGCCCACGACGAGCGGCTCATCGTCCACGACCACGCCTTGAATCGAATTCGCCGGGGGCTTCATCTGAACCAGCTCGTGCGCGCCGAAGCTCGCCGAGCCCGGTCTTTGAGTCGAGTTGGCTAGCATCTGTCGCAGTTCGTGCGCCATACTATCACTTTATCGTGAAGGCTCGAGTGCGGTAATCCCGCCACCGAGATTATCTCATGCTGCAGGTTTCTTGGCAACTAGGTAGCCGCGGCACTTCTGGCACACGCGCTGTAGCGCTTATTGGCCGTACGGCTTGCGCCGGGCGTGACGTAGTCTGACAGGAGCGTGGACGGTCCGACGCAACGCGACGCATTCTCGAAAGTGAACGACTCGCGTGACAACGTGATGGCCGCCCTTACCGGTTTTTGGTCCAGCCGCCCGCCCGATCGGCTCGGCGATCGGATGAGCAGTGTGCCACGGCTGTCCGCGGAGTTGTTGGCTGCGCTTTCATGCTACTATTAAGTCGTTCATAATCTGAGCGCCATGCTGGCGCGAGCGAGGCCGCCGGAGAACGGGAGGGGACGCCTGAATCGGCCCGCAGATGCAGCGCAAAGCGGCTGGCCAGTCCTTCCAGCTATAATTGAGACATCGGGCTAAGGCGTTTCGGACCGATTCTTTCTACAGTCAGCTTATCCCTCAACCTCAACGCACGGATGGGCTCGTAAAGTGTCGGATCGGCTACTCTTTTGCGACTGTGGACACGGCTTGACGTTGCATGGAATCGACGGTTGCAAGCGACGGCAATGCTCGTGTTGGCTTACGGGTAGCCAAGCGATAGCGAGAGCTCTCCAAGAAATAGCCCGGCAGGCGCAGGCACCGAGGCGTTCGGGACCCATCGAGGCGATGGCTGGACAAGAGCCTTCGAGTTCCGCCGGGCTCCAGCATAGTTCTTGAGGTATGCGGCGACTTCGTCCGCGAGAGCCGCGTCGTCAGTCGCCAATGGCACGGTGCTTAGCGTTCGCACTTCGAGGACCGGGAACGCGGGAGCCAACGCGCGACGCGAGCGCAATAGGACCCGTACTCGGCGGCGAACGTCTTGCGTAGCGTGGGCTCTTCATACAGGACGACAAACGCATGCAGGACGAGCCAAGTCCGCATTCCGTAGGCGATCAGACGGGGGTCGCTGAGAAGCATCCCCTGACCTAGCAGCAGGGTGCGGAACCCCCCCGTGCCACAAAGCCGGGTGGGTGGCAAAGCCTCGGCGTAGTTGCCGACGTCTTCCTCGACGTTTCCGATGGTCGTCAGGGCTCGGGCCTCCCTGTTGTGGTCGCCCAGACACCGTACGAGCGCCAATGCTTGCTGATGCGATTGCCGCGCCTCGGCGTACCGGCCGAGATCTTTTTCGGTGAGGCCGATGTTGGTGAGCGCCCGTGCCTCGTTCCGCTGGTCGCCGCGACGGCGGTAACGCGCGAGCGAGCTCTTAAACGCCTGCAGCGCGCCGGCGAAGTTGTCCGTGTCGCAAGGCGGCAAGCCCAGCCGCATACGTCGCCGGGAACGGCTTCGCTCCCGCGCTCGCGACGGCACTCGTCCCAAGAACGAGCGCTAGCGATCCAAGGAGGACTCGCGCCGCCGGGCGATGCACGAGTCGTAACTCCGTTGCTACCCACGGAGAACCTGCGAAGAACCTGCCTCGATGCAATCACGCCACGCCTCAAAAGGGGACAACCATGGCGAACCCATTTGTCCATGTAGAGCTGAACTCGGTCGACGTCGGCAAGGCCAAGGGATTCTACGCCGGCCTCTTCGAGTGGACGTTCGAAGACGTTCCCATGCCGTCGGGAACCTACACGATGATCGACGTCGGCGAGGGCACGGGCGGCGGCATGCTCCCGCAGCCCATGCCGGGTGCCCCGTCGGCGTGGCTCGCCTACGTGCTGGTCGACGACGTGAAGGCTGCGACGCAGAAGGCCAAGTCGCTCGGCGCCCAGATCGCGGCCGACGTGACCGAAGTCCCGAAGATGGGGTGGTTCAGCGTGATCATCGACCCGACGGGCGCCGCGCTCGGCCTCTGGCAGGCCTCGAGCTCGTGAACCTCGCCTTCGAGCGCGGTCGCCAGCGTCGAAACTGGTGTACCGTCTCCAACGTAGCTATGCAGTCGCTCGGCGCTTTTCCGCCGCCGCCGCGTCGCTCGCCGCTCCCCCTCCGCTTCGCTTCGGGGGCAGGCAAATGGCGCTGCCATTCTTCGCTCCTCGCTCCTCGCAGCGACGAAAAATCGCTCTCGCTTGGTATATACCTACTACCTTGGAGACGGTACACTAGCCGGCGAGACCTCGCCGCATGCGGTTGAACGCGCGCTCCAGCGCCGCGATCTCGTCCGTCCCGCGAACGGGGATGTCGGTGGGGCTCAGTCTGCCTTCCGCAATCTCGTCGGCCGCGGCTGCGATACGCCCGACCCGCCTGGTCACGAGGAAGACGAGACCGAGGCCGACGACGATGACCGTCACCACACCAAGTGCAGAAACGGAGCCCAGCCAGCCGGTGAAGGCCTGGTCGGCGAAGCGGCGCGGCACGGATACCGGAACGGAGACGATCTGCGCCCCGACGATCTCGTTGAGATGCCAGCCGAAGCCGTTATCGGGCCCGTACAAAGCGACCATCTTCGGCGGCGCGGTCGTGTGGCTGCCGTGACATTCGAGACATCCGGCCTCTGCGGTAATCGGGTGGGCGAGATATAACGAGCGGCCCGTCACGCTGTCGCGCTCGCCGGAGAGTGACGTTTGGTCCGGATGATCGCGAAAGTAGCTGATGATGTCGGTTTCCCAATCGACCGGTCGATCGCGCAAGTTCATCGGGTTGAGCGCGGCCTCTTTATAGGTGTAGTCAGGGTAATCGACGCTTAAGTATTGAAAAAGCTGAGTCGCCGCGTAGAACGGAACCCATTGCGGGTGGAAATCCGCGTTTCGCCGAACCCCGACGAGCGGCTGAATCTGCTTCTCGGTGTACGTGCGCATTGCACTCGCCGACTTGATCATCAGTTGCGCCTGCTGCAGCACTTGCGCGTTCGCCTGTTGCTGAAGGTAATCGTGCCAGGCCCTTCCGCCGAAGAGTACGGCCAGCCAAAACACGATTGCAATCGCGAGGCCGAACTTCGCGACCAAGCTCATCGGCAGTCCGCCCGGTGACGGCTCCGGCCGCGGCTCCCGTTCGACCACGACGTCTTCGGGCTCGCGCAGCTTGGCCGCACCGTTCGTTGGATCGATCTCGGGAGGCTCTGGCTGCTCTACGAATCGAGAAGTCATGAAAAAACCTCGGCGTCGCTGATGGCTCGATGCTCTGATGGTAAGGCCGGCGCGTCCACGAAGCGTCCAAAAAGCGTCCACCCGGTGCCCGGTTCGCGAGGGCAGTCCCGCCGGTACTCAATAGTTGACGACCTTAGCGAAGATCGGAGCGAGCACGCCTGCTTCTTCGAAGCACGGCCGCGGCAGCCCGACAGGGACGGTCTCATATTAATGCGTCGTTAGATCGCGAGCCCACGCGAAGATCGCTGCGATGTTTGCGGTGGAGAAGTCGTTGACGCGGTATCTTTGCACTTCCGCCACACGGAGACGCGATCCTCATGATAACACTTCGTCAGATGGGCGCCTTCGCAACGTCTGCATTCTTGAGTCTCGGCATATTTGCCGCCCCGGCGCTCGCCAACAATCCGCGAGGGCCGATTCCGACTCCGATCAACTTCCAAGGCTCGATCACCGGGACCATCAAGGTCCCCACCTCGGACCTGGTCCACGGCTTCAATGCCAACACGTGCCGCGGTTTCGTCGTCGACGCGCAAGTCCCGGCCAAGCATCAGCCGAAACCCTCCCCCGGCGGCAACGGCATTCATCTTCAGCCGCCCGAGGTGATGACGACCGTCGCGAAATCCGGCAAGATGACGGCAACGCTCGACGGCAACAGCGTCGCGTGCTCCTATGCAATCAACGACCTTGGAGCGGGCACCTACACCGTTGCTCCCGGCGGCGCTCCGAAGGGCTTCCAGGCCGGGCTGCTCGAGCCGTACTTCAACCCGCAGTCGGCCATCGTGAAACTCAAGAAGTTCGGCCTTTACGTCAACGGTAAGTCGGACGTCGGATTCTCCTTCGGTGAATACCTCTACGGCAAGTAACGCGGCCCACCAAGCACCTGAGAGCCGCCCCGTCAAACGGGCGGCTCTGCTCGCGAAAGGAGCGTAAGCAATGCTCGGAGTCCAACAAAGACTGACACTAATCTGCGGGGCTGCCGCTTTCGCGGCCTTCGTCGTGCTCGGCGGGCAGGCGCCGGCCGTGGCGGGCGGCGACCAACTCGCACCGTCGCCGCCCTTCGGCGTAGTCCACGGTACCATCACGTTTCAAGCCTCGTTGCTGCCGCACGGGTTCACGTCCAGAGCCTGCCGGGACTTTCGCGTCACCGCCTACAGCGGCCATAAGCGCCTGGTGGCGCAAGGTAAGTCGGGGAGGATGAGTGCGGCGTTACGAGGCGATGAGGTCGAATGCGGCTACTCGGTCGATGGCCTGTACGCCGGGCCGTTTACGATCGAGCCGCAAGGCGAGCCATCGGGTTACGTGCCTATCGCGGAGGCTGCCGATCCGCACTTCGCACCCTCGAGAACAAGCGTGAAGCTGGACACGAAGAACGTCGTGTTCCACGCGGGCTCCACGGTCAACTTCACGTTCGTGACGGTGAACAACGGAGGGCATGCGGCACCGCCGCCCTAAACCTAAACGAGACGAGCTTCCTCGAATGCCCGATCGTCTCTCATCGTCGCTCTGGACGCCATCAGGATACCGAGGCGCCGATCGAGCATTCCCGCCAACGCCGCCGGCGAGAGCGCGTTGACCCGGGCGGCGGCTAGCTCCAATGCGAGCGGAATGCCGTCGAGCCGCCGGCAGATCTCGGCTACGGCCGGCGCGTTGCCGTCGCTCAGCTCGAAGCGGTCGTCGACTCCCTGCACCCGCTCGACGAACAGCGCCACGGCGTCGTACGCGCTGGATTCTGCGGCCCCGAGCGCACGCGGTGCCTCGAGCGCCGGAAAGCGCAGCGACGGCAGGCGAAAACTGCGTTCGCCAGCGACCTTCAGTGGCTCGCGGCTCGTCGCTATGATGCGCACGTGGGGGCAGCTCCGCAGCAGCGTGTCCGCGACCCACGCGACCTCCGCGATGAGATGCTCGCAATTGTCGAGCACGAGCAACATCGTCTGGCGCTTCAAGCGCGTTACCAGCGTCGCCAGCGGTTCGGCGTTCGACGGCGGCGCAATCTCCAGCGTGCGGGCGATTCGGGCGGCGACGAGCGCCGGATCTTCGAGCGGAGCGAGTTCGACCGTCCAGACACCGCTCGGATGCGCCTCCAGCAGAAGGGACGCAA
>JBKQHO010000025.1:0-118230 GCA_052267165.1 Vulcanimicrobiaceae bacterium
GAGAGTTGGCCCGGGTCAGCCTGTGGAGCCGAAGGCGCTGGCGGTGAGGAATCCCTCACCGTGAAACCGGCGGCGTAGAAGCAGGAAGATGTGCCTGGAATACATGTCCATGCAAATCACAACGGGAGGGGCCGTCTTAACGCGGAAGTGGGTCCGTCTTAGCGCGGCACCGGCACTGTGCGGAGCCGGTCTGCTGGAAGGCCATGAGAGACGACGAAAGGGCAGCCGGTGCTTTGAAGTGTCGAATGCAGTAGCCGACGTTCTGCGCCTTTGGTACCTCATTGAGATCCTCAGTCCGCAGGCAGTGACCTTTCGCGATCCTGATTACGAATACAGCACCGACTTCGCCATTACGCCGGGCGCAGAGGTTCCGTGGTCCGAGCTGAGCGCGCGGCAGGAATCGCTTTTCGGGGCGGTGCCCGACACTGACGAAGAGGCCGACGAGATCGAAGACCTTGCCCGGGCGGATCGCCCTAGCGCTGCCTTCCTGGTCTACTTGGGGATTAGCAAGATCGCGCTGTTCGACCGAGCAATCGTTGCTGCCGGCGGGACTGAGCGCACTGCTCTCGACCAGGAGCGAGAGAGTAAGGAATCTTGCGCGTTCGCAACGATCCACCTTGATGAAGAGGGTGTCTACATCGATGACTCTCTTGTTCTCTCGACACTGCCCTGGGGGCTCCAGCAATTGCGAGCGCTCAAGATTTTCGAGTTCGTAAGGCGTCCAAAGCCCAAGGATTTCGACGAATTCGTCGATCGCCTCAAAGCAAACATTCCGCTCCCGCGTAGAAGGCCGCTGGCTGCCGATGACATTTGTCGTGCGGCTGAGTTCGTTCGAGAGGCCTGCAAACTTGAGAAGGTGATTCCCTTCGAGAAGCCGGCCCATGGTACATTCTACAAACTGGGGCTCAAGGAACCGCGGGATCTGCTCAACAGCTTCTACTATAGAGACATCATCCACGTCATGCGCCTGCATGCCGAAGGGAAGATGCCGGCGATTCTCCGCCACATTTTCAGCGAGCCAAACATTCAGAGCCGAGTGGATCTTTTTCACGACGTGAGCAAGCTCCGTTGTCTCGTTCGGCCCACAGTATTTCCAGCCGGCGCATGGCCGAATGTCAATATGAAGCCGGCGCTGATGCAGCAAGCGGCGCTCATTCTCGCCGACCGACTGGATGAATCATCGCCGGTCCTCGCTGTCAACGGACCGCCGGGTACCGGAAAGACCACGATGATTCGTTCGCTCGTTGCCGATCAAGTGGTCCAGCGAGCCAGGCGCTTATGCGGCTGCGGCAACTCGAGCGATTGGCGCTTTGTGCCTGACGAAGGCGACCCTGAAAGTGGCTATCATCGTCCACCGGAGGATGTGACAGGCTTCGAGATTGTCGTCGCATCCTCCAACAACGGCGCCGTCGAGAACATTTCCGACGAGTTGCCCGACGTTAAGAGCGTCGCTGGATTCGCGCAAACGTTGAGCCACGAGCTGCACGACTACTTCCTCCCGGTTGCCCGCAATGTTGCCCGGTATCGTGGCGGCAAGAGAAAGCGCGATGCATGGGGGCTGATTGCAGCCTCGCTCGGCAATAAGAAGAAGCGACGCGCGTTTATCGAGCCCTTCCTATTCAATCAGAATTCTCGCAGGCGTCCTCCAGGCCATCTGACAATTCGCGAATTCCACCGTGGCCGGCACAAGGTCGATTGGAATGAGGCTTGCTCGGACTTTTGCGCGGCATACGAGCGATTCGAAGACCTGCGTAGCCGCTCGTCAGCGGATGACGCCGCATTCTGGCTGGGCGACATCAAGGAACGCCACGATCAAGTTCCGGGACTGAGTCCGGAATTGCTCTTGTCGCAGCAGGAGCTGTTCGTCAAAGCCCTCCGCGTTCATCGTGCCTTTATCGGTCGGAACTGGCGCAAGATAAACGACAACCTGCATGCCTGGGCTAGGGTTGCCCGGATGCCGCAGACATGTCCGGCCGAGAAAGCGTTGGCGTTGTGGCAGACGTTTTTCTTGGTCGTACCGGTAGTGTCGACTACCTTTGCCTCAGCCGCCAGGATGCTCGGTCGCGTCACGGCATTAGGTTGGGTCGTCGTCGACGAGGCTGGGCAGGCCGTGCCGCAGGCGGCGCTTGGGCTATTGATGCGGGCGAAGCGCGCGATCGTCGTCGGCGATCCGCTTCAGCTCGAGCCCGTCGTCACGCTATCGAGCGCGGTGATAGGCATGTTTCGTGATATACTGCAGGTCGATGCTCAGTGGGTCGCCGCCAACGACACTTCAAGTTCGCTTCAGACGATTGTAGAGCGCGTGTCTCCTTGGGGCTCCTACCGGCAGACAAAGTCGAAACGCACGCAGTGGATCGGGGTTCCACTCGTCGTGCATCGCCGATGCCTCGAACCGATGTTCGGGGTCTCGAACGAGGTCGTATATGGCGGGGACATGCTCTATCGTACGGAGCCCTGCCCAGCCCTGAATCTATATCCCTTCGGCGAGTCGGCTTGGATAGACGAGAGGTCGCTGTGCAACGGCCGGCATGCGGTAAACGCTCAAATCGACTTGGCTCTGTTGATCGTGCGCGCGATGTACCTGCACTTTGACAACGAACGCAATAAGCTTATTCCCGAGCGCCATGGTCTTGTTTCCGAGGAGGAGATGGCGAACCTTCGAGAGATGTTCGCGGAGCCTGATATAAGGGTCATAACTCCGTTTCGCGAGATCGAGGGACGTTTCGTCGAATTGGCGACCAAGATTCCGCGCCAGCCAGCGCGCTGGCGGAAGTGGTGTGAAGATCACGTGGGTACCGTGCACAAGGTGCAGGGAAAGGAGGCTGGGCTCATCATCTGCGTCCTGGGGCTCGATCACGCGACGTCTGGCGCAGCCGATTTTGCTACCGCGAAGCCGAACTTTCTCAACGTCGCCATCACTCGGGCGAAGCATCGCCTCTACGTGATCGGTAACGCCTCTGTTTGGCGTTATAAAGACTACTTTCGTGATCTCTACGGTGCCTTCGAGGAGAATGATGCCGTAGCCTCAGCCGCAGAGTTCAGGGCACGATGCAGTCTGCCAGCGGGGGCTGTTACCAGCGTCGAGGAGACGCGACTGCCGCTCATGGCAGCAGGCGAGAAACAGCCGCCCGCGTCAACATGATTTGGCACCGGGCAGGACTACCGCTTCGACGACGTCGACCCGTTTCGTAACGCCGCCAGCTCGCGGAAGAGCTCGCGCTCGTTCTCGCTGAGCTCGGTCGGGAGCATTCCCAAGAGCCGGACGTACTGGTCGCCGTAGCCGCTGGACTTCACCTTCGGCATCCCCTTGCCGGCGAGCCGTAGCATCCGGTTGCTCTGCGTTTCCGGCGGGATCGTCATCGTGACGTCGCCCGTCAGCGTCGGCACGCGCACCTCGCCGCCCAACACGAGAGCGTAGACGCTGACCGGCAGGTCGACGTAGAGGTCGTCGCCTTTTCGCTCGTACGTCTTGTCGGGTTCGATGTGCGCGACGAGATACAGGTCGCCGTTCTTGCCGCCGCCGATTCCGGGCGAGCCTTGGCCCGTCAGCCGGATGCGCTGGCCTTCACGCACGCCCTTGGGAATCGTGATGTCGAAGCGCTTGGTCTGGATCTGGCGTCCCGTCCCGTGGCACTGCGTGCAGATCGAGCCGTTGAGGACGCCTGTGCCGCCGCAGCGCGGGCAGGGCTCTTCGATCTGCAGCGCGATCGACTTCTTGCCGCCCGAATACGCTTCCGGTAAGCTGAGGTCGAGGCTCGTCTCGAGGTCGCCGCCGCGTTGCGAAAACGAAGTCGGGCCGGCGCTGGGGCGCCGGCCGATCCCCGAGAAGAACGCGTCGAAGAAATCCGAGAATCCGCTCGCGTCGCCCCCTCCGAACGACTGCTCCCGGAAAACGTCGTTGACGTTGCCTTGTGCATAGCGGTGCTGACGCTGCGCTTCAGCTTGTTGCGCTGCTTGCGCCCAATCGCTGCCCAACACGTCGTACTTGCGGCGCTTCTCGGGATCGCCCAGCACTTCGTACGCCTCGGCGATCTCTTTGAACTTTTCCTCGGCCGCCTTTTGGTTGTTGGGGTTGGCGTCGGGGTGCCATTTGCGCGCGAGCTTACGATACGCGGACTTGATGTCTTTTTCAGCCGCGGCCTTCGGGACGCCCAGGACCTCGTAGTAGTCTTTGTAGTTCAACGCTCTGTCGCCACGCTATTCCGGGGCGGACCTGGCCTCCGCGCGCTTCGCGACGACGACGCTGGCCGGACGCAGAAGCTCTTCGCCCAACACGTAGCCGCGCTGCGCCTCGTCGAGCACGACGTCGTCGTCCGCCTCGGTCGTCTCGCGGGTTGCAATCGCCTCGGCGACGTGTGGGTCGAACGGCTTGCCCAGAACCTCGACGGCTTTGACGCCTTCGCTTTGCAGCAACCCTTCGAATCCGCGCAGCGTCGCTTGCAGGCCGCCGCGCAGACCCTCTGAATCGTCGAAGCCCAACGCTCGTTGCAAGTTGTCGAGCACCGGCAAAAACTTCATCAGCAACGCTTTGCGGCCGTTGAGCAATCGCTCGTCGGCGATACGCTGTGCGCGCTTGCGAACGTTCTCGATCTCCGCGCGCGCGTATTGCAATTCTTTGTAACGCTCGTCCGCGAGCGCCTTTGCCGTCTCGAGTTCGGACAAATTCTCCCGCGGGTCGGAGACGGCTGCTTGCGGCGCGTCGGCAGCCGACTGCTCGGCCTCCGGCACCGCAGCTTGTGCTTCGGATTCCATCTTTCCCTCACGACGCGACGCGCGCCCGAAACCCGTTCCGAAGAACGGGGGCCGGGCGCGCCGCTGCGGTCCTACTTCGCTTCCTTGAATTCGGCGTCGATGACGTCTTCGCCGGACGGGGCGCCGGTCTGACCGGTCGCCGCTCCGGCGGCCGGGCCGCTCTGAGCGCCGGCACCGTTTTGCGCGGCACCAGTCTTCTGGTAGAGCGCTTCGGCGAGCTTATAGGACGCCTGCTCGAGCTTGTCGGTCGCCGCTTTGACCTCGGCGGTCGTGCCGTTTTCGCTGACTTTGCGCAGTTCGGCAAGCGCGTTATCGACGTCGCTCTTGACGCCGGCCTCGAGCTTGTCGCCGATCTCCTTGAGCGATTTCTCGGTCGAGTAGATCAGGCTGGAGGCGCGATTACGGATCTCCGCCTCTTCCTTCTTGCGCTTGTCCTCAGTCGCCATCGCCTCGGCGTCGCGGACCATGCGATCGACTTCTTCCTTCGTAAGGTTGGTCGAAGCCGTGATGTTGATCGCCTGCTCTTTGCCCGTGCCCAGATCCTTGGCGGAGACGTTCACGATGCCGTTGGCGTCGATGTTGAACGCGACCTCGATCTGCGGCACGCCGCGCGGCGCCGCCGGGATGCCTTCGAGCCGGAATCGTCCGAGGGTCTTGTTGTCCATCGCCATCTCGCGCTCGCCCTGGAGCACGTGAATGTCGACCGACGTCTGACCGTCTTCCGCCGTCGTGAAGATCTGCGATTTCTTGGTCGGGATCGTCGTGTTGCGGTCGATCAGGCGCGTGTAGACGCCGCCGAGCGTTTCGAGCCCGAGCGAGAGCGGCGTGATGTCGAGCAGAACGACGTCGCGGACTTCGCCCGCGAGCACGCCGGCTTGGATCGCCGCGCCGATCGCCACGACCTCGTCGGGATTGACGGACTGATTGAGCTGGTCCTTACCCGTGAGCTTCTTGACGAGCTCCTGAACGAGCGGCATGCGCGTCGCGCCTCCGACCAGGATGATCTCGTCGAGCTTGCTCGTGTCGAGCTTGGCGTCGCTGAGCGCCGACTTGAACGGGCCGACCATGCGGTCCGTCAGGTCGCTCGTCATCCGCTCGAAGTCGGCCCGCGTCAGCGTCACGTCGAGATGCTTGGGCCCGCTTTGATCGGCCGTGATGAACGGCAGGTTGATATTGGTCTGGACCATCGAGCTGAGCTCGACTTTGGCTTTTTCCGCCGCCTCGGTCAGACGCTGAAGGGCCTGTTTGTCGGCGGAGAGATCGATGCCCTGATCCTTGCGGAACTCGGCGATCATCCAGTCGACGACGCGCTGGTCGTAGTCGTCGCCGCCGAGGCGCGTGTCGCCGTTGGTCGACTTGACCTCGAACACACCTTCGCCGACCTCGAGGATCGAGACGTCGAACGTGCCGCCGCCGAGGTCCCAAACCAGGATCGTCTCGCTGTGCTTCTTGTCGAGGCCGTAGGCGAGGGCCGCGGCCGTCGGCTCGTTGATGATGCGCAGCACGTCGAGACCCGCGATGCGCCCTGCGTCCTTGGTGGCCTGGCGCTGCGCGTCGTTGAAGTAGGCGGGCACGGTGATGACCGCTTTGGTCACGCGCTCGCCCAGGTAGGTCGAAGCGTCGTTGACGAGCTTTTGCAGGATCATCGCCGAGATCTCTTGCGGTGAGTAGTCCTTCCCGTCGATCTTGACGTGGAAGTCGGAGCCCATGTGACGCTTGATCGACTTGATCGTGCGCTCGGGGTTCGTGACTGCCTGACGTTTCGCGAGCTGGCCCACGAGCCTCTCGCCGGTCTTGGTGAAGGCCACGACGGACGGCGTCGTGCGGCTGCCTTCGGAATTTGCGATGACGGTGGGGCTTTGCCCCTCCATCACGGACACGACCGAATTCGTCGTGCCGAGGTCGATGCCGACCACTTTCGCCATGTAGTTCTAGCCTTTCCGATCGTCGTGGACCATCTGCACGCGCCACCTTGCGGTCGCGCGACCTCTTGCGAGCTTTGCCTTGCCGCTTATCGACGATCGAGGATACGCCGATTCCATCCTCGGCGCTGGATTTTTCAGAATTAAGGATACGGTCCGGGGACTGAATGGTTTCGCCCGAGACCTGCCTCTTTATGGGCTCGTTGATTCGCGCCGGATAACCTCGGTAGACGGAGCCGGCGGCGCGGCGCCGGGGGCTGGCGCCGCGCCGAGTGGGTACTTTTACGCTTAGGGGTTGCCCTGGTCGCCCGGATCGTGCTGTTGCTGGTCGCCGGGCGACAGGCCTACGTCAGCGGGACGTTCGCCGACCTTGATGTTGACCAGCTTCTTGACGCCGGCGCTCCAGACTTCGAGGTTGATTGTGTCGCCAGGCTTGGTCGCTTGGATCGCCTTGACCACCTGCTCGTTTGAATTGACGTCCGAACCGTTGACCTTCTGGATCACGTCGCCCGGCTGCAGCCCGGCCTGGTCGGCCGGTCCACCTTGGACGACCTGCTCGACGGCGACGCCCTTGCCCTTGTAGTTGAGCTGAACGCTGAGGTCGGGGGTGACGGTCGCCAGCGCGGCCCCGATGAAGCCCATGTTCGTGCCCTGATGCGTTCCCGGGTTCTTCTCGAGGCTGGCGATCTGTTGCTTGACGGTGTTGGCGGGGATCGCGAAGCCGATGCCCTGGGCGCCGGCTTGCGGATTGGCGGTGGACTGGTTCACGCCGATCAGCCGGCCCTCGACGTCGATGAGCGGGCCGCCGGAGTTTCCGGGGTTGATCGGAGCCGAGGTCTGGAGCAGGCCCTTGAACTGCTGCTCGGATCCGTTGTCGTTGCCGATCGTCTCGTCGCGATTGAAGCCCGACACGACGCCGACGGTGACGGTCTGTTTCAGCTCGAACGGCTCGCCGATGGCGATCGCCCATTGGCCGGCCTGCAGCTTGTTCGAGTCGCCGACTTCGACCGGCGGCGGGATCTTGTTGTAACCGTCGACCTTGATGAGGGCGAGGTCGGCCCCAAGGTTGCTCGCATAGACTTTGCCGGTCTCACGGTCGCCGTTCTGGAAGATCAGCTCGATCTTCGAGATGGTGCCCCCGTTGGGCGGCCGCACGACGTGGGCGTTGGTGACGATCAGGCCGCTGTCGCCCGTCCGCTCGTAGACGAAACCCGAGCCCGAGGCGCGAGCCCGGTAGTGCTGGACCTGGCCCGGGCCTTGCTGGCCGAAGAACTGCATGAACGGATCGAGCGGGACGAATTGCTGACCGTTGACGTAAACGTTGATTGCGACGACCGAGGGCGCGACGCGCTTGACGGCGCTGACGATGCGGTCCTGATCGCTCCCGCCCGAGACGAGCGGTGCGGCGCTGACCGCCGGAGGGGTGTTACCGGGCCCGGCGACTCCCGTGAAGTGCGTGCTCGCGTAGAGCATCATCGAAAAGCTGCCGATGATCGCCCCGGCAAGGCCGACAATGGCCGTCGGCAGGATGCGCGTGCTCTTCATAGTGTTAGTGTTCGTAGTCTCCTGAGGGCAGGCGTGACGAAAGTCTCATTCACAACGCCTTGCTTACTCGTCAAACCGCAAAAAGTGTCGCCGCGCTTCGGTTTTCCCGGATTCTCATCTTCGGAAACCCCCGCCGGCGGCCGCCCGCCGAGCCGGGAGCGTCCGGCCCTCAGGGCACCTCGGCTGCAAACCCGGCGGTTCCTCGCCAGGGAATGACGATCAGAAATATGACAGCCATCAGGCATTGATTAGCCGTCTCCGCTGTTTTGCGTCAAGCTGGTGCGTGGACCATGGCGGCAGCGCGACCGCGAGCAGTCGGATCGACTTCCAAGTCAGCTCGAAGCAGAGCAAAGGCAGCATTTGCAGCGGATTACCGGATCCCCAGCACTGCCAGGCTGCTCAGCCTTTCATTTGCCGGATCGGCGCGTCCGCGGAAGATGCAACTTCGCTCCGCTCGTCGCTGACGAGCAGACCGTCGCGCAGCCGAATGACCCGGCTCGCATGCCGCGCCACGTCGGCGTCGTGGGTGACCACCACGATCGTCCGGCCACTGCGGCTGAGCCGGCCGAAGAGCGTCATGATCTCCTCGCTGGTCTGCGAGTCGAGGTTGCCCGTCGGCTCGTCGGCGAGCAGCACGGCGGGGTCGTTGACGAGCGCGCGGGCGATGGCGACGCGCTGTTGTTGCCCGCCCGAAAGCTCGCTCGGCGTGTGATCAACGCGGTCGGCAAGACCGACTTCGGCGAGCACGTCGGCTGCGATCCGGTCGCGTTCGCGTGCCGTCACGCCGGCGTAGAAGAGCGGCAGCGCAACGTTCTTGAGGGCGCTCGTGCGCGCCAGCAGGTTGAAGCCCTGAAAGACGAAGCCCAGCTTCTTTAGGCGGATCGCCGCCAGCGCGTTGTCGTCGAGTCCCCCCGCGTCGATGCTGTCGATCAGATAGGTTCCACTGGTGGGGCGATCGAGGCAGCCGATCAGGTTCATCAGCGTCGACTTCCCGGAGCCCGACGGGCCCATGATCGCGACGTATTCACCGCGCGCGACCTCGAAGGAGACGCCTTGCAAGGCCCTGACCGCAAGTGCGGCTCCCGAATACGTCTTCACGACGTCGCGCAGCACGAGCGCGGCGGACTCATTCATAGCGCAAGGCTTCGATCGGGTCGAGCCGGGCGGCGCGATAGGCGGGATACGTTCCGAAGAGCAGCGTCACCAGCGTGGCGAAACCGACCGCGATTGCGACCGACTGCAGCCACGGTATCGAGGGCACGATCCCCGAGACCAGGACCAGCGCGTAACGGTCGACGAGCGCGCCGACGGCCAGGCCGAGCACCAGGCCCAAGCCGCACCCGATGATCGAGAGCAGCAGCGCTTCGATGAAGAACTGCAACAGCACTTGCGCGCTCGTCGCGCCGATCGCTTTGCGCACGCCGATCTCGCGCGTGCGCTCGCTCACCGAGACGAGCATCATGTTCATGATTCCGATCCCGGCGACCAGCAGCGAGATCGCGCCGATCAGGGCGATCACCAGCGTCAGCGCGGTGAAGATGCCGTCGACGGTCGTCGCGAACGATTTGCGGTCGAACGTCTGGTAGTCGGCGCTGCCCGCTTTGATCCCCTTGAAATAGGCGACGACGTCGCGTTCGGTTTGGGCCATCCGGCTCGCGTCGGCGACCAGAAAGCGCGCCGCGTAGACCGGGCGCGAGCGCAGGTACTCGCGCGCGAAGGCCGTGTACGGAATCGTCACGTCGCCGCTGAAGGAGAAGGGGATGATGCCCTGCGTGGGCGGCCCCTGGACGCCGACGATCGCATAGCGCCGGTCGCCGATCCGCAGCGTCGTGCCGACCGGATCGCCGCCTTCGGGATAGAGCCGCTGGTAGGCGTTGTCGCTGAGCACGCAGACGTGCGCGGCCGTCGCGACGTCGTCGTACGAGAGGTTGCGCCCGTACGCGAGCGGGACGGTCGCGAAGCTCACGTCGGAGTCGCTCGAGATTCCCAGACGCGCATGGCGGTGACCCGCGGAGACGAGCCGCTGGACGTTGCCCGCGGGGAGCGCGACCACGACGTTGGGAAAGAAATCCTTGGTGCGCTCGATGTCTTTGAAGGTGAGCTCGGCCTTCGAGAAGTCGGCTTGGCGCTGCGCCGGGAACAGGAAGAAGCTGTGGTCGTTGAGGCTTCCGAGCAGCCCGTCGACGGCGCCGGCGGTCCCTTTGCCGAGGATCTGGATCGCGATGACCGCGGCCACGCCGATGATCAGCCCGAGGATCGTCAAGAACGTGCGCAGCTTGTTGCGCGCCAGCACGTCGTAGGCCTCGCCGAAGAACGGCCCGATCTGCGCGAACATCTAGTGTCGCAGCGCCTCGATCGGGTCGAGGCGGCCGGCGCGCACGGCGGGATACGTTCCGAAGCCGATGCCGACGAGCATCGAGAAGCCGACGGCGAGCGAGATGATGAGGAGCCACGGGATCGGAGCCGGGCCCAGCAGCGCGCTTACGAACCCGTAGGCCAGCAGCACGCCGCCGATTCCCAACAACATGCCGAGCGCCCCGCCGACCAGCGCCAAGATGACGGCTTCGAGCAAGAACTGCAGGACGATGTCGGCCCGGCTTCCGCCGATCGCTTTGCGGATGCCGATCTCGCGCGTGCGCTCGGTGACCGAGACCAGCATGACGTTCATGATCCCGATCCCCGCGACCAGCAGCGCGACCGCGCCGATCGCGGTAACGCCGTACGACACGACGCTGATCGTGCGCTCGAAGGTGCCGATGAACGCCAGCGCGTCCTGCACGTCGTACTCGGCCTGCGGTCCGTGCGCGCGCCGCAGCGAGGCGACGACCGCGGAACGCACGGCGTCGAGCTCGGCGCCGGGCCGCGGAAAGACCTGCAGCGCCTCGACCGGCCCGGGTGCCAGCTCGTGAAAGGTCGTGTAGGGAATCTCGATGTAGTCCGAGCCGCCGACGTTGTTGAAGATGCCCGCCCGAAGCTCGTCGTAGACGCCGATCACGCGAAAGCGCACGCCATCGATGCGCACCACTCGGCCGAGCGCGAACGAGTCATCGCCGAAGAAGCGGCGCTCCAGCGGCTGACTGAGCAGGCACACGCGCGCCGCGCTCGCGACCTCGTCACGCCCGATGCGCCGCCCCTCGCGCAGCGAGAGCGTGTCGAGGTGCACGTCGGCCGTGCTCGTGACCGTGCCGACGTAATCGACGCCCCCGCCCTGCAGGCGGTACGTGCGCTGATAGCTCGGAAAGACTCCGGCCAGCACGTCGGCGTTTTCGCTCAAGACCGTCGCCGCGTCACGATACTGGATCTGCGCCGCATTCGGATCGTCTTGCTTGGAATCGACCGAGACGTAAAAACCCGGATTGCCGAAAGCGCCGAGCGTTGCGGAGATGCCGGCCGAGGCGGCGTTGCCGATGCCGAGCACCGCGATGACCGAGCCCGTCCCGATGATCATCCCGAGCATCGTGAGGAAGGACCGCGCGCGGTTGCGCCAGAGCGCCTCCAGCGCCTCGAGCGCGTAGCTGCCCAAGCGCCGCAACCGGCTCACGGCGAGCCGGAGTTTTCCGGCCCCGGCGAAGGCGCCGGCTTGACCGCGACATCGGCTGCGACGGCCGGATTCTTTTCCGCGACCACGACGTCGCCGTCGCGCAGGCCCGCGGTGACGACCGCGCTCGTGTCGTTCGTCGCCCCGAGCTTGACGTCGGCGCGCCGGGCGCGCCCGTTCTGCACGACGAGCACGTAGTCGGTTCCGTCGGCCGCCTTGCGCAACGCGTCGGCCGGCACGGACAGCACGTCGCGCTGGTCGTGCGTGACGATGTCCACGTCGACCGTCATGCCGTCGCGCAGGAACGGCAGGTTCGAGTCGAGCGCGATCGTGGTCAGGACCTGGCGCGCGGTGTTCGAGGGATCGTCGGAACGTTGCGCGACCGGCGAGATCGCGACGACGTGCCCGCGGATCGTCCGGCCGCCGAAATCCTCGCCGCCGACGATCGCGGACTGGCCGAGCCGAACGCTCGCGATGTCCTGCTCGTCGACTTTGGTGCGCACGATGAAGCGATCGCTGCCGGCCATCTGGAAGAGCGCTTGGCCGGCGGCGATCGACTCGCCGGGCTGGATCGGCCGCAACGGATCGTTCGACTGGGCCGCAACGCTCTCGATCGTTCCGGAGAGCGGCGCGCGAACTTGCAGGTGGGCGGCCTGGTCCTGCGCGTAAGCGAGGTCCGCTTGGGCGCGTTGCGCGTCGGCGCGCGCCGACTCGAGATCGCCGGACCTCGTCTCGGTCGCGCTGGCTTGCGCCGCCGTCAGCGCCGCTTGCGACTGACGCACTTCGTCCTCGGCCGAGCGCACGCGATCCCTCAGGACCCCGGATTCGCGCCCGAGCTGACCGGTCAGCAGCTGGCGTTCGCGCAGGGCTTGCTGCCACGTGACCAACGCTTCGTCGTAACGCGCCTGGGACTGGTCGAGCGCATCCTTTGAGATGGCTTTCTGCGCGTACAAGTCTTGATTGGCTTCGTTGGTCCGGCGCGCTTCGCTCAGATCCGTCGCGGCCTTGCTCAGCGTGACCTCTGCCGAAAGCTTTTGCTCCTCGGCGGTTGCGCCGCCGTAGCCCAACCCCGATTGCGAACCGGCCGCGAGGTCTTTGCGCGCCTGCCCGAGCTGCGCACGGGCCTGCACGAGCGCGGCTTGCGCCTGAACCACGGCCGAGCGGTTTTGCTCGGGAAGCACGGCGATCTGCTCGGCCAAGCTGCTTTCGCGTCCTTGCGCCGAGGCCGCGGTGCTTTGGGCGTCCTGGACATTCACCTCGAGCTGCGGGTTCACGATCGTGGCCAGCAGGCCGCCCGCGCGAACGCGATCGCCGGCCTTGACGTTGATGAGCCCCACGTTTCCGCCGACTCCGGCGGCGATCGTCAGGGTGCGGGGCAGTTCGATCACGCCCGACTCGGGCAGTTTGGTGACGAACTCGCCGCGCCGGACCTCGTCTTCGCGAACGGCGACCGCATCGCTGCCGGGACGCAGCGCGGCGCCGGCGAGCACAACGAGCAGCACACCGGCGACGACCGCGACGGCGGCTTGCGCGCGGTTCATAATCCGCGCAAGTCCGCGGCTGCGACGAGATCGGGCGGCCCGAGCGCCACGCGCAGCCGGATCGAGGTGACGACGTACCCGACGCGCGCCGTCACCAGATCCTGCTCGGCGGCGAGCGAGGTCTGCTCGGTTTGGGTGACGTCGGTGAACGAGATGAGGCCGTGCTTGTACTGCAGCTGCGCGATGCGCGCCGTCTCGCGCGCGAGCGCCGCGCTCTGCTTGGCGAGCGCGAGCTTCTGTTTGGCCGACTGTGCGTTGCGCAGTGCGGCGCGCACGTCGGCGATGACCGAGTCGTAGGCGTTGTCGAGCGCCGCCTGAGCCGACGCGATCTGCGCGCGCGCCGCGTGGTGCGCGGCCGCGCGTTGGCCGTAGTCGATGATCGGCACCTGGAACGTCGAGGTCACGCCGAGCTGCCAAAAGCCCGGTATGTTGCGGTCGACCGGCGCGAGCGGCGCGGGCGGGGTGAGCGGCAGGGTCGGAAAAATCGCCCGCTCGAGGTTGAAGAGTGCCAGCGCCTGCGCGTTCTGGGCGTCGATCGATTGCTGCTCGAGCACGAACTCGGTCGGGGAGACTTGGCTTCCGAACGAGCCGCTCAACTGGACCGTCGGCCGCAGATCGCTGTCGACCGAGGCATCCTGCAGCTTGGCCGCGTCGAGCGTTGCCTTGGCGGCGGCGATCTCAGGCCGCGAGCGTGCCGCCAGCGCCGCCAGCTCGTCGGGTGGCTGGCTGGGCAGCGGCGGTTCGGGCAACTCGCTCGGCACGTCGAAGGCCGTCGTCGGCGGCGCGCCGATGCGCACCGCCAGCGTCTCGCGCGCGTTGTCTTCGTCGACCTTCGCTTGGATCGCGGTCGAGCTGCTGCGGCCGACCGCGACCTGCGCGCGCAGGACGTCGACGCCCGCGACGCGACCGACCCGCTCGTTGTCGCGCGCGACCGCCAGCAGCGCCTGCTGGTAGCTGACGTCGTTCGCGGCGACGATGACCGTTTGACGGCGCGCCGCCAGATCGAAGAACCCGCCGACCACGTCGAGCGTCGTCTGTTCTTCTTGCTTGCGGACGAGGTCCTTAGCGTTCTCGACCTGTCTCCTGGCTTGTTGGGCGGTCAGCTGCTGCGTGCCGTTGTAGAGGTTGTAGGTGGAGCTTATCTGCGCGGTGTTCTGCGAGAAATTCGTTGAGGGGGTCAGCCCGAACTCCGCCAGGCTGCCGGAAAGATTGGACTGCTTTTGCAGTTGGTTCTGCAGGCTGCCGGTGATGACCGGGTACTCGCCCGCGCGCGCCTTGGCGAAGGTCGAGTCGAGCTGGGCCGCGCTGGCCTTCGCAGCTAGAATCTCCGGGGCATGCGCGAGCGCGTAGCGAACCGCGCCGAGCTCGTCGAGCGGTACGGTGATGCGCGGTTCGGCGGGGCGGTATCCGGGATAGAGCAGCGACGCCGCGGGCGGCGGAACCGCGGGCTGGGCCGCGGCCGGGGGGCCCGAACCTTGGGGCAACGGCGTTGCAGATGACGGCGCGTTCGTCGCAGGCGGTGGGGCGGGCGAGGCTTGCGCACGCGCGGCGGCCGGCAGCGCGAGCAGCACCGCGAAGGCGAACCCCGGCGCGCTGCGCGGCGAACGCATCAGTGGAGGAGCGGCGCAAAGGCCGCTCCGCCGAACGAGACCAGAACGGCAGCGGGGACCGCGATGCCGAGCGGCGAGCCGGTGACCTCGCTCAAGCCGAGGACGAGCAGACCGCACGCCCAGAGCGCAAACGGGTTGACTTGCGCGAGCGCCGCCGTCACCGCGGATGAGGCCTGCGGAGCGAACCAGGCCAGGCTCGGGAGGGCGGTTGCCAGATCGCGGTCGCTCGTGAAATCGTTGCTGCCGCGCAGCAGCATGATCGCGGCCAGCGCCAGCTGGCCGATACCGAACACGACGGCCACGTTCGCGGCGAGCGCGAACGGCCGGGCCGGAGCGCTTCCGCGCCGCGCGAGCGCGGTTGCGCCCAGCAAGACCAAGGTCGCGACGCCGAGCGCGATTGCCACCAGCAACGGCGTGGCGACCCACTCCCAGCGCACGACCCCGAGTGCAAAGGCCTGCGCCTGTTCGCGGCGTGGTTCCGACATGCTCGCGAGCGCCGAACCGGTCCCCGCGTCGGAAGATAGAAGGAGGCCGGCGACGTGCTCGCGAGCCGGCGTCTGCAGCAGGGCTCCGAGCGTGGCGAGCGTTACGGCGACCGCGAACGCCGCAGCCCAGCGCGGCTGCTCGTGCAAGGCGGCGAACGCGCTGCGTGGGGCGACGAGGATATCCCAGACGCTGCTCATGCGTTCAGATTCCGAGGAGCACGATGAGCGTCAGCGCGATGCCGAACGAGAGCGAGAGCGAAGGAATGAGGCGCATCTTCGCGAGCTGCGAAATGCCGTAGCCGATCAGCACGAGCGACCATACGGTGAAGACGTCGAAGTTCGAGAGGAAGTTTATCTCACGATCGGTGCCGTGCGGGGCGAAGATCGCGAGGTTCAGCGGCAGCGCCCGCGCGATGTCCCCGAGCGAACGATACGAGTTCGGGTCGTGCAAGCGGATTGCCATGCCCTGCAAGAGGCTCCCGATGGCCGTCGCCACCCCGGCGTTGGCGGCGAGTGAGAAGAAGGTCGCAAACGTCGCCGGCACGCCGCGGAAGCGCGCGATCACGGCCAGCGTCGAGGCCGTGAACAGCCAGACGAAGACCGGAAACAGCGTCGCTTGGACGACGAGCAAAGCAAGCGCCGTGCGGCCGACGTCGGGCAGGTCGCGCGCGGACAGCATTGCCGTCGGGTCTTGCTTGGCGCTCAGCACAGCGACGTTCGCGAACGCCGGCGCCAACAATGCGACGCTCGCGAAGCCAAGACAGACGACGATGAGGAAAGCGGGCAGCCACTCGCGCGTCGCGGCCACCAGCCGAAATGCGCGCTCGGGCGCAATCAGCATGTCGCGCGGTAATGAGAAGCCGGCGCGCAGTGGCTGCTCGCCCTCGACCCCGGACGGAGATGGGAAGATCACCGGGTTCTACTTTAGTCTTCGGCGAGCCAAAACGCCTTGCGCTGACGCCGGCTCTCCCGGCCGCGGGACTACGGCTCCAACAGCGTGTCGACCGGTAAGCGGCGCCGAATGACGTCGGCGGCCCGCTCGAGCCCCTGCGCGCGCAATTCGAGGAGACGCATCCGCAGGTAAGAAGCGAATCGACGCCGCGCCCGCAGCGAGTAGAGCTCGTCGGCCTCGGGCGGCGGCGCGTTCAGCCGCTTGGGCTCGCGCCGCGAGGCCATGGCCGCGGGGCGCTGCGTGGCTCCGGGCCCGGGAGCAGGCGTCGAAAGAGTCAGGGCGGCCAGCGCAACGAAAGCAGGGACAAGCATCAAGACGGATCCTCTCGTTCCGCGCTATCACGCCCCACGCTCGCTCGACAAGCCGAAAGTTATCGTTTGCAGCTCAAAAACGGCCGTTCGCCGGCCCCCGATTCCTTGATCGTTCCCCCACCCCCCGACGAACCGTACCTGCGCATCGTGCCCCTGGGCGGCTGCGGCGAGATCGGCCGCAACATGACCCTCCTGGAGACCGCGGACGACATCATCGCGGTCGACTGCGGTCTGATGTTCCCCGACGACGACATGCTCGGGGTCGACATCGTCATCAACGACTTCTCCTATCTGCGCGATCGGGTCGACAAGTTCAGAGGCCTGCTGGTGACCCACGGCCACGAAGACCATATCGGCGGGATCCCGTACTTGTTGCGCGAGTTCAACGTTCCGGTCGTCGGAACGACCCTTTCGCTGGCCCTGATCCGCGCCAAGATGCGCGACCACAGGCTGGGCGAGCGGACCTTCGTGGCCGTCAAGCCGGGCGACGTCTGCCGCTACGGCTCGTTCGCGGCCGAGTTCATCCACATCAATCACAGCGTCGCGGGGGCCTGCGCGCTCGCCATCCGGACGCCGCTGGGCACGGTCTTCCACACGGGCGATTTCAAGTTCGACCAGACGCCGATCGACGGCAAGCCGGCCGATTTCGCGGCCCTCGCGCGGGTCGGCGAAGGCGGAGTCTTGGCCATGCTCTCCGATTCGACCAACGCCGAACGCCCCGGTCACACGCCGTCGGAACACGTGGTGGGAGAGGCCTTCGCCAATATCTTCGCGCGCGCGCCGGGCCGGATCATCGTCACCTCGTTCGCTTCGAACGTCCCGCGCATCCAGCAGGTCGTCGACCAAGCGGTGCGCTTCGGCCGTCGCATCGCGCTGTTGGGCCGCTCGCTGCTGAACGTCGTGCAATACTCGACCGAGCTCGGCCACCTCAAGATTCCCGAAGGGAGCCTCATCCGGCTCGAGCAGCTCGACGAGTACGCGCCGAACGAGGTCGTCGTGATCACGACCGGCTCGCAGGGCGAGCCGATGTCGGCCCTCTCGCGACTGGCGGTGCGCGACCACCCGCGCATGAAGATCGTCGCGGGCGACACCGTGGTTATCAGCGCGACCCCCATTCCCGGCAACGAGAAGAGCGTCTCCAAGACGATCAACAACCTTTATAAGCTCGGCGCGACCGTCATCCACGGGACGGCCCAGGGGACGGCTCACGTCTCGGGTCACGCCTCGCAAGAGGAACTCCTGCTGATGCTCAATCTCTTGCGTCCGAAGTACTTCATCCCGGTGCACGGCGAGTACCGGATGCTCGTGACCCATGCCGGGCTCGCGCGGCAGACCGGAGTCCGCCCCGAGAACTGTTTCATCCTCGAGGACGGCGACGTCCTCGAGTTCAGCGGCGAAGGCGCTGAGAAGATCGGCAAGACGTACGGCGGCAACGTCATGGTCGACGGCACCGGCGTCGGCGACGTGGGCGAGGCCGTGTTGCGCGACCGCAAGAATCTCTCGGCGGACGGCATCATGATGGTCGTCGTCACGGTCGACGCGGAGGAGGCCAGGGTCGTCGCGGGCCCCGACGTCGTCTCGCGCGGCGTTTTCTACCTGCCCGAGTCCGAAGACGTCATCGCCGACCTCGAGCGGCGGGTCGGAGACATTCTGCACGGCTGCTCGGTCGAGGGAATCCGCGACGTGGCGATCGTGAAGGAGCACATCCGGCTGGGTCTCTCCAAGGCGATCTACGATAAGACGCGGCGCCGTCCGATCGTCGTCCCGGTCGTCATGGAAGTGTGATTTCGGTCGCAGGTAAGCGCGCTTCAGCAGGCCGTGACCACATTGTAGTCGAGCCGCAGCCTATTCGCGTTCCGGGTCTTGGCAAGGGAGCGTGAGGCAAACGACGCCGTCGGTCCAAACCGCTTCGTAATCGTCGAAGCGCACGCCGGAAGGCATTAAGGCCCGCGCACCAAAAGTGGGGCCCGACTACGATCGCGCGTGATAAGAAAGCGTCTGGCGCGGCTGGTTATTCACAACTTAAAATTTCAGTCACATCGCGGAGGCGGGGTATGGTCCAGATTCTCCCCCGACATGTGCATGTCGTGCCCTTTGTGCGCGCTGCCCTATCTGTGTTTGCGCTGTTGGCCATCGTGCTCTCGATAACCACCCCAAGTTTCGCCGCCGGCGGTCAAACCGGCGGCCTCAGCGGGACGGTTACCGATTCCGACACGCATGCCCCGATCGCGGGCGCAAGCGTGACGGCCGCCTCCCCGACCGGAACGTTCAAGACCACGACGAACGCTGCGGGCTTCTTCACCATCCTTGGTATGCCCGTCGACACGTACACGCTCTCGATCGAAACCCAGGGATACCAGGCCGCGACCCAGACCGGCGTCACGCTGACCGGCGACCAGACCGTCGGCCTGGGGCAAGTCAGGCTGCTCAAAGAATTGCGAACGATCGCTCGAACGACGGCGCGCTCGACCACGGGAGCCTTCCAGCCGACGCAAACGATCGACTCGTATACGATCGCCGGCAACCGTCTCTTGCAGACGACGGGTAAGGCCGCTACGACGAACGAGAACAATCTGCTGCTCGCGGTCCCCGGCGTCACGCTGACCAACGAGGGCAATCCGACGATTCGCGGCGGCGGCTCGCGCGAGGTAGGCTACCAATATGACGGCGTGAGCTTCGTCGAACCGTTCAACGCGGAAAACGGCTCCGCTTATGGACAAGGCGGCGGTCTCTTCAACGGCATCGGGAACGTGCAGGTCGTCGAGGGTGCCGGCGACGCCACGCAGGGCAACATCGGAAGCGGCGTGATCAACGCCATTCCGAAGCGTGGAACCTACCCCGGCTTCGGCTTCGTCGACGCCGAGGTCGGCGGCCCGAACTACTTCCACCAGTTCGCCTTCGAGTACGGCATCGCGACCAGGGACAACGGCTTATCGGATTACATCGCGTACAACGGGCAGCGCTTCGACCCGTATCACGGCTATTCGTTCACCTCGGCGGGGCCGCACCTCAACTACTTCCAATCCTCGTATCAGATGAACGACCAGTTCACGAACAACTTCGTGTTCAAGTTCGGCAAGAGCAAGTCGCAGTCGCTGCAAGTGCTTTACAGCAACATCTCGTTGCAGCAGTTAGGGAACCTCGGCGGCATCCCACCGGGCGCCTTCAACCCTATCACCAACCCCGATGCCCTCGTGTACTATCCTTACGATACATTCTCGCAGGCGCCGTTCATCAAAGGATCCGGCCTTACCGCGGGGCAGTATGCCAGCTTGATCGGCCTCGGCCCCGGCGTGCCGAGCACCAATGAGGCGATTACCTCACCGCAAGTCAATCGAACCTTGCAGACGCGCTTTTTGAAATTCGAGTACGACAACAACCTCTCCGCGAGCACGTTCTTGGCGGTGCGTTACTACAATTGGGAGCAGCTCCAAACGCTGGACACTCAGTCCAGCCAAGATGCGTCGACCGGCGGGGCCTCCAACTGGGATGACCAAGGCGGCCCAACCGTCGGCGCGAGCTTCGACCTGACGCACCAGTTCGGCTCCAACCTGACCGTCAGCTTGAACGGCAAGTACGAGAATCAGCACCCGGTCTTAGACGAATACGAGCCGGAGTTGGAGCCCTTAGCATTGGCCGGGACCGCCAGCGGGCCGAACATCAACGACTGGCTGCCGGGCGGCTACGTTTATACGGCGTTTGGCGGGAACCCGCCGCGCCTCCCGGCTTGGGGAATCAGCTACAACGGCGCCTTTTTCCAAAACTTCGGCCTCGGCTTACGGTTCCAATACAATCCCACGAGTCGCGTCAAGGCCGATTTGGGCTTTCGCTACGAGGGGCAGAACCAACACTGGTTCAACCAGCTGAACCAGTTCGGCATCAACCCTCCCGGCAATCCCTTCTCGGTTACTCCCAGCTCATGGACGGCCAACAACCTCAATCCGCGCGAATGGGAGCCGCGCGCCGGCATTACCTACCTCATGGGCGTGAATGACTCGCTGCGTGCCGGATACGGGCGCTCGGCGGTGTTCCTCGATGGTCAGACGGCGGGGACGCCGTACCAGGCCTACAATCTTGCGCCGTACATGAAGCTCGCGCCGCTGCCGGGCTTCGCCTGCGGCATTCAGATCAAATACACGTGCACGAGCTACGGCGAACAGTTGTATTGGGCGGGAGACGCCCCGTTCGACGCGCCGGACGCCGGCAACGCCGAACCTGCGCTCTACACGAACTACGATCTCACCTACCAGCATCAGTTCAAGAACGGCTGGGGCGCGCGGCTGACGCCGTTCTACAAGCTCGGGACCAACTTGCCGGCGTTCACGCTGCTCACGCTCATCGCGGGCGGCAGCTCGGTCTTCACCGCCGACAATCAGGGCTTCAACCGGACGAGCGGCGTCGAGTTCAACCTCACGACCCCGGACCGGCCGGTTGGAATCTCCGGCTTCTTCTCGGCTACCTATCAGAACGTGCTCGGCAGTACGCCACCGTTCAGCCCCGGCGAGACCTCGGCGCCCCAAGTCTCACCGGCAACGCTTGCCTTAGGCGACGTCTACCGCGCCGGCTACGTCTCGCCGTTCTCGATGAGAATCGGCGGAACGTGGGCCCTGAAGGACGGAATCCGGATTACTCCCGATCTCCAGTATAACGTCGGCTATCCGTACAGCGCCGGAAATCTGATCGCGAGTCAGGTTGGCGTCGATGCGAGCGGGAACCCGATCTATGCGAACATCCCGCAGGTCAACTTCGGAGCGGGCGTGCAACAGATCAACGGCGTCCAGAACGCGACCGGCACGAACCTCTCAACCAACTACTACGATCCGGCCTTCCCGGGCACGTCGCTCAACCCGAACATCGTGGCGACTCGCGGAACTCCGGGTACTTCGGCGAACGGCGGCATCCTCTCGCCGGCCAATCTCGAGGCGGACGTGACGATCGAGTACAAGCGGGCCGGCAACACGTTCGGCGTGCAGTTGCTCAACCTCTTCGGGAATGCGTTCCTCAATACGGTGCCCGCCGTCAACCCATACTACCAGCCCGCGGCGAACGGGTTGTCGGGGCCGCGAACCAGCATCAATGGCTGTGCCGCGCAGTACGGTACCTCGCGCGGATGCAGCAATATCCCGGGCGATATCTATGCGTTCAGCAACGGCTCCTACCTCCTCACCAACGGTAATTTCACCGACGTCACGGCGCTGGCACCGCTACGCCCCTTTACGATCCAGGTCTACTACCAGCGGCAGCTTTAGCAGGGTGCGGAAAAACCCCCGCACCAGTCGCGACGGGTCTTTTCCGGTCACGTACCGTCAACCGAGTGGGAAGAATGGGTCGACACTGTCGTCGCCGACCTTCAGCGGGCCATTCGTGATTGCGGGGCCGGCGGGGAGCCCGAACACGTTCTTCTCGACGATCGAGACCGGGCCGTCGCCGACCGAGATCGGTAAGCCGGCGGTGACCTCGACCGCCCAAATGGACACGACGGCATCGAGCTTCGGCGTCGCGCGATGGACATGATGCTCGCGTTTTCCTCGATCTCGCGATCGCGACGATCCTGGGCCGAGCATCTCGTCGTCCCGGTCGTCATGGAAGTGTGATTTAGGTCACAGGTAAGAAGTGCGTTAGGGACGGCGCCAAGCGCCGTTCGTTGCGACGCGCAGCCGTTTCGTGCTCCGAGTCTTACAGAATCATTACATTTAGGCAAGGAAGCGTGCCGCGTAGTCACGGCCAAGCGTCCAAAGCGCTCGTGATTCTGGGAACTTACGTAAGAAGGCATTAAGGCCCGCGCACCAAAAGTGGGGCCGGGCTACGACCGCGCCTGAGACGCAAGCGTCGGGCACGGCTTGGCTATTCACGACTTAAATTTTAGTCACATCGCGGAGGCGGGGTATGGTCCGATTTCTCCTTTGGCGAGTGCGTGTCGTACCTTTGGTACGCGCCGCCCTATCGCTATTCGTGCTCCTGGCCATGGTACTCTCGATGGCCACCCCAAGTTTCGCCGCCGGCGGTCAAACCGGCGGCTTGAGCGGGACGGTCACTGATTCCGACACGCGTGCCGCGGTCGCGGGCGCTAGCGTGACGGTCGCCTCCCCGACCGGAACGTTCAAGACGAAGACGGACGGCACGGGTTTCTTCTCGATCCTCGGTATGCCGGTCGACACGTACACGCTCTCGATCGAAAGCCAGGGATACCAGGCCGTGACCCAGACCGGCGTCACGCTGACCGGCGACCAGACGACCGGCCTCGGGCAAGTCAGGCTCCTCAAAGAATTGCGAACGATCGCTCGAACGACCGCACGCTCGACCACGGGAGCCTTCCAGCCGACGCAGACGATCGACTCGTACACCATCGCCGGCAACCGCATCTTGCAAACGACCGGTAAGGCCGCGACGACGAACGAGAACAACCTGTTGCTCGCCGTCCCCGGCGTCACGCTGACTAACGAGGGTGAGCCGACGATCCGCGGCGGCGCCGCGCGCGAGGTCGGCTACCAGTACGACGGCGTCAGCTTCGTCGAGCCGTTCCTTGGGAACAACGGCTCGAGCACGGGAGCCGGCGCCGGACTCTTCAACGGCATCGGCAACGTGCAAGTCGTCGAAGGTGCCGGCGACGCCACGCAGGGCAACGTCGGCAGCGGTGTGATCAACGTCATTCCGAAGCGCGGAACCTATCCGGGCTTCGGCTTCGTCGATTTCGAGGCGGGCGGCCCGAACTATTTCCACCAGTTCGCGTTCGAGTACGGGATCGCGACCAAAGACAACAGCATCTCGGATTACATCGCGTACAACGGGCAGCGCTTCAACCCGTACCACGGCTACACGTTCACGTCGGCGGGACCGCACCTTAATTACTTCGACACCTCGTACCAGCTGAACGACCAGTTCACGAACAACTTCGTGTTCAAGTTCGGGCGGAACAAGACGCAGTCGCTCCAGGTCCTCTACACGAACGTCTCGCTGCAACAGTTAGGGAATCTAGGCGGGATTCCGGGCGGCGTCTTCAACCCAGTCACCAACCCGAACGCGCTGGTCTACTACCCGTACGACCAGCTCTCGCAGCAGTTGTTCTACACCCTCTCGGGCCTCTCGCCTTCGCAATACGCGAGTTTGGTGGGCTTGGGGCCGGGCGTGCCGAGCACGAACGTTGCGATCACGCAGCCGCAGCAGAATCAGTCGCTGCAGACCCGCTTCCTGAAGTTCGAATACGACAACAACTTGTCGGCGGACACATTCCTCGCGCTGCGCTACTACAATTGGGAGCAGCTCGACTATACGGATAACCAATATAGTCTGGGGCCCACGCAAGGCGGCATTACGGACGCGGGGGAGACCGGCGGCCCGATCGTCGGAACCAGCTTGGACTTCACCCATCAGTTCGGTTCCAAACTGACGGTCAGCATCAACGGCAAGTACGAGAACGAGCACCCGGTTTGGGACTCCTATGAGCCGCAGCTCTACTTCTTCGGCGGCTTGTCGGCACCGGCGGGCCCGGGCAGCGGTCCGACCGTCTCCGACTGGCTGCCGGGCGGGTACGTTTACGACTACTTCACGACCCGCGGCCTAGCGGTTCCGCGCATTCCTTCGTGGGGCATCAACTACCAAGGCGCGTTCTTCCAGAACTGGGGTACGGGTCTGCGCCTCCAGTACAACCCGACGAGCCGGATCAAGACCGACCTCGGCGTGCGTTACGAAGGCCAGAACCAGCACTGGTTCAATCAGCTGAACCAGTACGGGCTCAACATCCCGGGAAATCCCTTCTCCGTCGTTCCGAGCTCCTGGACCAACAGCGTGCTCAACCCGACCGAGATCGAGCCTCGCGCTGGCATCACCTACCTTATGGGCGTCAACGACTCGCTGCGCGCGGGCTACGGACGCTCCGCCGTGTTTCTCAACGGGCAGACCGCCGGCACGCCGTTCAACGCGTACGGCCTTGCGCCGTACATGAGCATCCCGGCGCTCCCGGGCTTCTCATGCGGCATCCAAATCAAGTACGTCTGCCGCAGCTACGGCGAACAGCTCTACTGGCAAGGCGACGCGGTCGAGGCGCCGGACGCCGGCAACGGCGAGCCCGCGATCTACACCAACTACGACCTCACCTATCAGCACCAGTTCAAGAACGGCTGGGGCGCGCGCCTGACGCCGTTCTACAAGCTCGGGACCAACCTCCCGGCGTTCTCGCTGCTGGCGGTGCTGCCGGGCGGGAACGAGATCTTCGGCGCGGGCAATCAGGGCTTGAACCGGACTACCGGCCTCGAGTTCAATCTCACGACCCCGGACAAGCCATTCGGCCTGTCGGGCTTCCTCTCGGCGACGTACCAAAACGTGCTGAGCACGACGCCCCCGCTGAGTATCAACGAGACGGCCGCGCCGCTGCTGTCGCCGGCAACGCTCGCCCTGGGCGACATCTACCGCGCCGGTTACGTCTCGCCGTTCTCGATGAGAATCGGCGGAACGTGGGCCCTCAAGGACGGCCTGCGCATCACCCCGGACCTCCAGTACAACATCGGCTACCCGTACAGCGCCGGAAACCTGATCGCCAATGCGATCGGCGTCGACGCGGCCGGCAACACGATCTACGCGAACGTTCCACAGGTCAACTTCGGAGCCGGCGTGCAGCAGCTCAACGGCATCCAGAACGTAAACGGCACGAACCTCTCGACCAACTACTACGATCCGGCCTTCCCGGGAACGTCGACGAATCCGAACGTCGTAGCGACTCGAGGAACCTCGGCGACCTCGGCGAACGGCGGCATCCTCTCGCCGGCCAATCTCGAGGCGGATCTGACGATCGAGTACAAGCGGGCCGGCAACACGTTCGGCGTGCAGCTCCTCAACTTGTTCGGCAACGCGTTCGTCAACACGGTTCCGGCCATCAACCCGTACTACCAGCCGGCGGCCAACGGTCTGTCGGGGCCGCGGACGGGAATCAACGGCTGCGCGACCACCTACGGTACGGCGCGCGGCTGCAGCAACATCCCGAGCGACATCTACGCCTTCAGCAATGGTGCGTATCTGCTCTCAAACGGTGACTTCACGGGTACCACGGAGCTCGCTCCGCTACGCCCGTTCACGATCCAGCTGTACTACCAGCGGCAGCTTTAGCTTCAGGTAAGGAAAGCGCATGCGAACAAAGGTCTACTTCCTCTCGGTCTGCGCGCTCGCAGCCGCGGGTCTAGCCGGTTGCGGCCCCAGCGGCGGCGGTCAAGCGCCGGCGGCGCCGAACCAGCAGAATCTGTCCGCGAACGTGCTGCAGCTGGCCGTCGGTACGGCGAATATCGCCGGCCAAGCGGGGCCGGGCCTCAACGTCGTGGTCACGTACCGTCAACCCAACGGGAAGAGCGGTTCGACCCTGTCCTCGCCGACCTTCAGCGGCCCCTTCGTTATAGCGGGGCCGGCGGGGAGCCCGGACGCGTTCTTCTCGACGATCGAGACGGGTCCAGCGCCGACCGAGATCGGCAAGTCGGCGTTGAACTCGACGGCGCAGACGGACACGACGGCATCGAGTTTCGGCGTCTCGGGTGGGGCGATCGCGCTCGGCATCGAGCCCTTCAACTACAACGAGAACGGCACTCCCGACAACGTCGCTCCCTACACGCTGCCCTTGTACGACACGATCTCGCCTGACCCCAATGGGTTCGTCTCGTGGGGTGGTCCGCCGGCGTTCGATCTGTTGGGCAACGGCACGTCGCCGGTGGGCAACTCGAACGTGCCGGGCGGCACGGGGGGCATCAGCGAGGGCCTCGACGTCTTCGCCGGCGTAACGCCGGTGGTCGGAACGTATACGCTCGCCCTCAACATCCCGACCAACAACGGCACGTTTACGACCTCGAAGACGGCTGCCTTGGGAACGGCCGCGTTGTTGCCGGCGCTCGCAGCGCCGCTGGTGCCGACCGTCGACGGTAGCGGAGGCGCGACGTTTACGGTCACCTTGCCGGCGGGCGTAACGGAGGCGTTCCTGCAAGTCACCGACTTCGGTCCGCCCACGGGAACCGGCTGCAACACCTCATCGAGCTCTGCGACTGCGCCTGTTGCGATCTACTACACGCTTCTGCTGACCGCGTCCGGTAACGTGACGCTGCCCGACGCCATCGGGCCGACGGCGACGCCTTCGCTCTGCACGCCGGCGCAGAACACGACCGCGAACAAGGCGACCACCGACGGCGACTCGTTCACGGCGCAACTGATCGGTTTCGACTACGACGAGTACTCGCTCGAAGTGCACAACGTCGCGGCGATCAAGCCGGCTCCCGCGCTGCCGGGGCAAGCCGACGTCACGGTCTCGACGGCCTCGGCCTTCACCTGGGCGAACGGGACCGCTGCGCCCGTCTCCTCGGCGCGCCGGCTCGCACCGGCAACGACCCTCCGTCACCGCTAGCGGCGTCGCGCCGCCGGCTCGCAGAGGAGGGCCCGCTTCGGCGGGCCCTCCTTCGCTGCTCGTGCAAGGTGCAGTCCGTGCCCCTCTCGACCATTGCCGAAGCCGAGCGCCTCACGCACGACGCGGCCGAGGACGCGCCGCGCTCGTACGCCGCCGACACCTGGCGGCGCTTCCGGCGTAACCCCTCGGCGCTGATCGGGGCCGTCATCGTCGGCGTCATGTTGCTGGTGGCGTTGCTCGCGCCGCTGCTGGCGCGCGCCGACCCGCTCGCGCAGGACTTGGCGCATCAAGCGCTGGCGCCGAGCCTGGCCCACCCGATGGGAACCGACAAGCTCGGGCGCGACATCTTCTCGCGGATCGTCTACGGCGCGCGCGTCTCGGTGCGCATCGGGTTTATCGCCGTCGGCCTCGCGATCGTCGCCGGCACGCTCATCGGCGCGACCGCCGGCTTCGTGCGCGGAACGGTCGACAACGTGCTCATGAGCGCGATGGACATGATGCTCGCGTTCCCCTCGATCATTCTGGCGATCGCGATCGCGACGATCTTGGGTCCGAGCATCACCAACCTGATGATCGCCGTCGGCATCGTTTACATCCCGCAGTACGCGCGGCTGGCGCGCTCCTCGGTGCTGGTCGTGCGCGAGCTGGAGTACGTCGAGGCCGCCCGCGCGATCGGCGAGGGGCCGCCGATGATCCTGGCGCGCCACATTCTGCCGAACATTGCCGCGCCGCTGCTGGTTCAGGCGACCCTCGGCGTGGCGACCGCCGAGCTCGAAGCGGCCGGCCTTTCGTACTTGGGACTCGGCGCGCGGCCGCCCGCGCCCGAGTGGGGCGCGATGCTCAACGACGCGCGCGACTACTGGCTCTCGGCACCGTGGGCGCTGATCTTTCCCGGCGTCGCCATCACCACGCTCGTCCTCGGCTTCAACCTCTTAGGTGAAGGGATGCGCGACGCGCTCGACCCCACCGATCGCTGAACGCTCCGGTCGTACTCGCGCCCTAGGTCCCGGGACCTAGGCTAGACCGTGACCGCGGCCGTGTCCCGGGCCGCGACCGCTGAACCTTATGCCGCGCGACCGCTCCCCTTAGACTGAGGTGGAAGCCGCGCCACGCGGTTCCGGCCGGCTTTTCTTTTCGAGGTGACGATCGATGATGCGGCGGAAGTTCATCGCCCTAGAGACCTGCCGATGAGCGTAAACCGGCTTTGGGCGAGGTCGCGTGAACTGCAGCTCGGCTTTAGCGCAGCCGAGATGCCCACGGCAACCTTGGAGCCTTACTCCGAGCGAGCGTCCCGCGTGCTCGTCTCGCCGGCGCGAGCCGGCGGTAACGGGATGGCGCTCGGTTCGATCGTCTATCGCGAACGGCGCGTGGGCCGCGCGCTGCGCCGGGTCTGCGACGTGACGCTGGCGCTCGTGGCCTTGGTGGTCGCGCTGCCCATTCTTCTGCTCGCGGCCTTGGCGATCGCGCTCGACGACGGCGCTCCCGTGCTTTTCAAGCAGAAGCGGGTCGGCCGGTTCGAGCGGTGCTTCACGATCTACAAGCTGCGCACGATGCGCGCGAACCTGTGCGTCGACGGGGTCTCGCCGCACGCGAGCGGCGACCAGCGCATCACGCGCGTGGGCAAGTGGCTGCGGAGGTTCTCGATCGACGAGCTGCCGCAGCTCGTCAACGTCCTGCGCGGCGAGATGAGCATCGTCGGGCCCCGCCCGGAGATGCCGTTCATCGTCGAGGGCTACGAGAGCTGGCAGCACGTCCGGCACCTCGTCACGCCCGGCATCACCGGGCTGTGGCAGACGAAGTGCCGGTCGACCGTTCCCCTCTACCGTCCCGAAGCGACCTCGCTCGACATCGAGTACATCCGGCGTGCCTCGCCCCTGTTCGACATCGAGCTGATCGGCCGCACCGTCTACACCCTCATCTCGACCCGCGGAGCTTTCTAATATCATGGCGCGCCCCAAGATCTGTATCGTTGGAACCGGTTACGTCGGCATGGCGAGTGCGATCGGCTTGGCCGAGCTCGGCTGCGACGTCAAAGGGTACGACATCATCCCCGAGCGCGTGCTCGGCCTGCGCGCCGGCATCACGCCGTATCGCGAGGCGGGCATCGAGGACATGTTGCGCCGTAACCTGGAAGCGGGCCGGCTCGACTTCGTGGCCGATCACGACGAGGCGGTCCACGACGCCGAGATCGTGATCATCTGCGTCGGCACGCCCTCGACGAGCGACGGCTCGGCCGACTTGCGCGCGCTCAACGCCTCGATTCGGGCACTGCGCAACGGGCCGCTGGCGCCCGACGCCGTCGTCGTCATCCGCTCAACCGTCCCCCCGGGCACGAGCGACTTATTGGCGGCGACCCTGGCGGGCCGCGCCGAGGTCATCTACGCTCCCGAGTTCTTGCGCGAGGGGAGCGCCGTCGTCGACTTCCTCGGTCCCGACCGCACCGTGGTCGGTGCTTCGTCGGTTCAGGCGGCCGCGCGCTACGCTCGCCTCTTCGAAGCGCTGCAAGCGCCGGTCGTGGTCACCACTCGTCGCAACGCCGAGCTCATCAAGCTCGGCTCGAACGCCTTTCTCGCGATGAAGATCAGCTTCGCCAACGAGATCGCGAACATGTGCGATGCGGTCGATGCCGAGGCCGACGACGTCTTGCGGGCGATCGGCTACGATCGCCGCATCGGCTCCATGTTCTTGATGCCGGGGATCGGCTTCGGCGGTCCTTGCTTCGAAAAGGACCTCAAGAACTACCAGCGCGCGGCGGCGCGGCTCGGCGTCCGCTCCGAGCTCGTCTCGGCGACGCTGCGCGTCAACGAGCTTCAGCCGCGGCGCGTCGTCGATCTGCTCGAAGAAGAGCTCGGCTCGTTGGCCGGCGCTCGCATCGGGGTGTGGGGCGTAACCTTCAAGGCCGGCACGGACGATACGCGTGACTCGCTCGCGATTCGCTGCTTGGAGGATCTTTCGGAGCGCGGGGCCTCGGTGCGCGTTTTCGATCCGGTGGTCGCCATGGCACCGCTGCCCGAGCGCTGCAGCTTCGCACCCAGCGCGCTCGAGGCCGCCGAGTGCGACGCGCTGGCGGTGCTGACCGAATGGCCCGTCTTCCGCGACGTTGCGCCTGCGCTGCTCGCAGCATGCGTGCGCAGCGGTCTCGTCGTCGACGGCCGCAATCACCTCGACGCGGAGCGGCTCGTAGCCGCCGGCATGCGCTATCGCGGCGTCGGCCGCTCGTCGGGTGCCGGTTTGCAAAGACGACTCACCTCAACCTTGCCGCCGTCGCTCGACAGCCAGCGGCGGGCATCCTGACCTAGGAGAAGCGATGGCCGTTCTTGTCACCGGCGGAGCCGGTTTTGTGGGAAGCCACCTCGTCGACCGCCTGCTGGAACATTCCAAGAACGTCGTCGTGTTCGACAATCTCTCGACCGGGCGGTTGGCAAACCTGGCGCGCGCGATGTCGACCGGCCGCGTAACCTTCGTCTATGCCGACGTCGCGCAGCCCGCGGCTGAGATCGAGCGGCTCTGGAACGAGGCCAGCGGCGAGCGCTGTATGCACATCTATCACCTCGCCTCGCCCGCGAGTCCCGAAGCCTACGCTTCGTTGCCCTGGCAGACGCTGAGCGTCAACGCGCTCGGGACGATGTCGCTCGTCGAGCTGGCGCTCGCGCATCGGGCCAAGATGCTCTTCGCCTCGACATCGGAGGTCTACGGCGACCCGCTCGAGCATCCGCAGCCCGAAAGTTACTTCGGCAACGTCAACCCCGTCGGGCCGCGCTCGATGTACGACGAGGGCAAGCGGTTCGGTGAAGCGGTCATGGCGACCGCGGTCGCGCATCGCCGGCTCGACGGCCGGGTCGCGCGGATCTTCAACTGTTACGGCCCGCGCATGGCGCGCGACGACGGCCGGCTGATTCCAGCACTGTTCACGGCCGCGCGCTCGCGTCAGCCGCTGCCGATCCATGGCGACGGCAGGCAGACCCGTTCGCTGACGTACGTGCAGGATCTCATCGACGGGCTCATCCTGCTCGCGTCGACGCCCACGCTCGGCTTCGAACCGGTCAATCTCGGGAGCGAAGAAGAGCGCAGCGTCGCCGAGATCGCGCGCATGGTCGCGCGCATCGCGGGCGTGCCGTTCGAGGTGCAGATTCTGCCCGGCCGGCCGGAAGATCCGCAACGGCGCAAGCCGCGCATCGACCGCGCACGGTCGCTCGGCTGGGATCCGTCGACGCCGTTGGAACTGGGGCTGCGCGAGACCTATGGATGGTTCGGGCACGAGGCGCTGTTGCAAGCATGAACTTTTCCCACATCCGCGTCAGCTCGCTCGAGGCGCGAATCGACGGAGGAGCGCCTCTGCTGGCGCTGCTCGACCGTCTGCACGCATCGATCGAACGCACGCAGGCCCTCGAACGTTCGATCGAGGCGATCGCCGAGGACGGCGAGCTCGTCTTTCGGATGGGCGAGGGTACGGCGGAGCGTCGCGTGCCGCTGTCCGCGAACGCAAACCGCGCCGCGCTTCAAGTGAGCCGCACCGTTCTCGACGCGCTGGTCGACGTGCACGAGCCGCTCGTCATCGCGCACGGCGCCGCGCTCGAACGCAACGGCCGCGTGCACGCGATCGTCTCGAACGCATCCGGCGTCGGCAAGACGACGCTGGCGTTTCATTTGCTCTCGCGCGGCTGGCGCATCATCTCGGACGACCGCATCCTCGTCGATCGCTCGACAGGCCACGTGTTGCCGTATCATCGCTTGCTGACCGTCGGTTCGAGCGCGTTACCCTTCGTGCCGCGCATGTTCCGGCGCGCGCTCGAAGCGTCGCCCTGGTTCTACGAGCCGGACTGCGTCGACGTCGTATACATCGCGGTCGATCCCGCTCTCGCGTGCGGATCGGCCGTGTGGTCGCTCGGCGGCCCGCTGGAATCGGTGTTGTTCGCGACCCGCGCGGCGGACGGTATCGCGAGCGTCGAGACGATCGATGCGGACCGGATCCCCGCCGAAGGGACGCAGCTTGCGGCGTGGATCGGAAGCGGCGCCGCGACGCGGCTCGGCTTGTTGAGCATCGGCGCGCCGACGGTGACCGCCGATGCGGTCGAAGTTTGGGCCGAACGTTGATGGGCGGCGCACGCATCGGCTTTCTCGCGGGCTCCGGTTCGCCGGATACGGGCGCGCGCTTCGGCCGCGACCGGGCGATGGTGCGCGCGCTCGAGCGTCAGGGCAACGACGTGGTGTGGCTTCGTGCCGCGTCCGTGCCTTCGAACGCCCTGGGCCGCGCCTTGACGCTTGCAATGTGCCGCTTGTGCGGCGCGGTGCCGGCGGCCCGCGGACTTCGGCCCGATTGGATCATCTCGTCGCACGCGACGGACGAGTTGACCGGCGTGGCGGCCGGCGTGCCGGTCGTGTATTGCGCGGACTGCAACGCCGAGCCGGCCGAAGCGCCGGCAGTTCGCCAAGCGTCGTTGTGCGCGTTTCCGTCGCGCGTTGCCGCGGAGTCCGCGATCAGGAGCGGCGGCGTCGATCCCGCGCGCGTTTCGGTTATTCCGTTCGGCGCCGGCATCGACGTGCCCGAACGCGGTGCGCTTCCCGAAAAACGGCTCGGCGGACCGTTGCACTTGTTGTTCATCGCTGCGGACTGGGAGCGCGAGGATGGACCGGTGGCCTTCGACACGCTCCTGCGCCTGCGAGAGCTGGGCCGCGAAGCGACCTTGATCGTCGTGGGATGCGTGCCGCCCGCTTCGTGCCGCAACGCTGCCCTCACCGTCTTTCCGTTCCTCGACCGGCGCTGTATCGAAGGACAGCTGTTCTTCGAGGAGCTCTATCTGCGCTCGCACCTGCTCTTGATGCCGGGCCGCTCGCCCGCGTTCGGCTGCGCGCTCAACGAAGCGAACGGCTTCGGGGTGCCGGTCGTCGTCGCGGACCGGGGCAGCCTCGCCGACGCGGTCCACGAGGGCGTCAACGGCTTGCGGCTTCCGCTCACGGCGCAAGGCGTCGAGCATGCGGCTGCGATCGCTAGACTGTGGGCCGACCCGGCTCGCTACGCGTCGCTCTCGCACTCGAGCCGCGAAACGTATGAACGGCACGGTAATTGGGATGCTTGGGCGGCGGAACTGTGCCGCCGCGTCGCGGAGACGCTTCAATGACACTGGCAGACGTTAGGGGGTTCGCCATGGCGAGAAAACTGTTGTTCTGCGCTGCGCTCGCGCTCGCGTTCGTCGCACTTGTGGACGGGCACGCGTTGGCCGCCGCCTCACCGCAGACGATCCTTCATCCGGGCGATAAGATCATCGTTACGGTCTACAATCATCCGGAGCTGACGACGCAGCCGGCTCAGCCTGCCGTCATCGACGCGAGCGGACGTTTGTGGATGCCGGTCGCAGGCCTCGTCGACGCGACGAACCTGACCCCCGACCAGTTGTCGACGAAGATCGAAGACCACTTGCGGCCGTACGTCAAGAAGCCGGCCGTCAACGTCTCGCTCGTCGCGCAGGCGCAGAGCATCTTCCTGACCGGTGCCGCCGGCGGCGTCTATCCCTACACACCCGGCGAAACGTTGCTGGGTGCGCTGACGGTCGTGCAGCAGTCGATCTCGACCAGCTCGCCGACGGTCGCGGGCGGCCTGGTCGACCCGAGCCAGGTCGCGGCGCACGAGCTGCAAAACGGCAGCCTCGAGCTGCACCACGTGGTGATCCGCCGCGACGGCCGCGACCTGCCGCCGGTCGACGCGACGGCGCTGCTGGCCAGCGGCGAGCCCGGTCCCGCGCTTCAACCCGACGACACGATCGAGTTGGGATTCCGGCCGATCGCGGTTACCGTGAGCGGCGACGTGCGGCAATCCGGTGTTGCGCACCTCGATTCCGGGCAGCCGATCTCCGATGCGCTGCGGCAGCTGGGCGGCGAGGACGAAGCGACCGCCACGGACCGTTTCGAGCTGACGCGTGACGGCAAGAAAGAGATCGTCACCAAGTCGACGGCGTCGTATCGCGAGCCGGCGCAAGACGGCGACGTCGTCTACGTGCCGCCGGGAATCCACGTCGGCGTCGTCGGCCAAGTCGCCGCCCCGACGCGCGTGCTCTTGCAGGGCGATCAGACGCTGCTCAGCGCGATCTACTTCGCAGGCGGCCCGACGAAATACGGCGACATCAAGCACGTTCGTCTGCTGCACGACGGGACGCAAAAAGAATATGACGTCACCGCCCTGACGCACGGCGGCGACGGTCAAGAGGCGAACAATCCGCGTCTTGCGGACGGCGACACGGTTTTCGTGCCCGAGGGTCACAAGATCGACTTCTCGTCGGTCTTCCAAGCGATCATCGCCGGCTCGTATCTGAGATTCTTATGATCCAACAGCTCGTTTCACGAACCGACACGTTCGCGGGGGACTCGAAATGAATATGCGCTCGCTCGGCAAGGTCATCTGGACGCGCCGCTATCTCGTGGGCGGCTTCATCGTCCTCGTGCTCCTTTGCTTGCCCTTTGTCGCGCCGTTGCTCAAACCCACGTACGTCGCCGTCTCCGAGCTGTCGTACGTCGGGAGCGGCTCGGCGGGAAACACGAACAGCCTCACCAACGCGATTCTGCCGACGACCGACCTGCCGGATCTCGTCATGAGCTCCGACGTCGTATCGGAGGCGACCCGCAAGGTCGACCTGGACAAGTCGGTCGACGAAACCAGGCTGATGATGTCGGTCAAGAGCTCGCCGCACTCCAACGTCGTTCCGATCTCGGTTCACATGAAGGATCAGGTGCTGGCGCTCTCGCTCGCCAACGCGTTGGCCGATTCCGCGGTCGACCAGTACAAAGTCATCGCTGCCCGCCAGTACGACGAGATCATCGCCCACTTGCAGCTCCAGATGAACGCCGAGCGAGCCGAGATCCGAAGCAACGACGCGAAGCTTCAGCGCTCGCTGCAGACCGACTACGCGGTCGGCGCCACCGATTCGCTCGACAACATCTCGAAGCACCTCGACGACCTCGAGTCGCAGCGCGCGACCGCCTATGCGACCTACGTTGCGGATCAGGCGGCCATGTCCGTCGAAGGAGGCGGCTCGGGCGCCGATCGAGCGGGTCTCCAGAGCGCGATCCACGAGCAGATCTTGGCGAACGATCCCACCTACCAAGCGGTGAAAGCGCTCCAATCGAAAGATTCAGCTACCCTAGTCGGCGAGAAGGCCGGATACACCAGCGCCTTTCGGGGCCTAGCCGGACTCGAAGAACAAGTCGACGACGAAACGCAAGCGGTCGCGCGCGCGCAACAGGCCGCGATCCGCGATCATCCCGGTGACAGCTCGACGTACGCGCAGGTCGTGTTGAACGAACACAACGCCGCGGCTCTGGCCGCCGGCGACAAGGCCCGGCTCGATGCGATCGACGGGGAGATCTCGGCAGCGACCCGCGGGCTCGCGGACCTTCCGAAGGTCGGCGTGTCGGCGAACATGTTCCGCTTGCAGCGCGACAGCGCCAGCGCCGCATATCAAGCGTTGCTGACGCGCTACCAGCAAACCCTGGCGGACCGCGTGCAGGCAACGGCGTTAGGCGCAGCTTTCGTGCTCGACCACGCCCAGGCCGCCTATCCTCGCATTCCGCCGGTCCTGATGGCGCTCGTCGTTACGTTGTTGATCTTCGCGTTAGCGATCGGCATCGCGCTCCTAGCCGAAGCGCTCGATCCGCGGGTTCGCAGTGCGACCGAGATCGAAGACCTGTACGGAGCACCTCGGATCGGGTCCGTTTAGAGCTCAATGAGAGGAGAAAATCGGTGAAGAATAGCGATATCGTAGAACGGCTTGGGACGACGAGGGCCAGAATCGAGGCCGCCGTCAAGGGTCCGAGCGTGCTCGTGGTGACCTCGGCACTGGAGACTGACGGCTCGTCCGTGCTGGCCTCGGCGCTGGCCGAGAGCCTCGTACGGGCGAGGCATAGCGTGCTGCTGGTCTGTGGTGACGGCAGCGACGACGAGCGGCGCAAGGCGGCCGGCCGCGTGCCGTCGTTCGTTCCGCGCCGCGACCACAACGGAATGAAGGCGACGGGCCTGGCGCCGGCCGGTTTGTCGGTCATCGGAATGAAAGAAGCCTGCTCGCTGGATGCGGCGCGGGCCGAGTTTGCGGCCTACCGCGAACAGTATAAGTTTACGATCATCGATTCGCCGGCCGCGGCCGGCGACGGAAGCGCGTGCGCGCTGGCGAACGCGGCCGATTTCGTGCTGGTCGCGTTCGAAGAGGGCCGCGCGGCACGGACCGAAGACCGCGAGCTGGTCGACACGCTCAAGTCGACGGGCGCGAAGATCCTCGGCGTCGTCACCATCGATGCCAAAACGATCCGCTCGTTCGTAAAGGAACCGGTTGCAAGTCCGGCGCCGACGCTCGTCGTGCCGGCGCAAGAGGAAGCGCCGCAGCGGAAATCCGTGCTGTCTTCCATGCTCGGTTAAGAGAGGCGAACGACGCTGATGAAACGGCTCGGAGGGTTCGTCGCGCGCTGGTATTTCGCGTTCGTACTCGCGCTGTGGGTGCTCTCGCCGGAGCTGCGCCGGCTCGTGGACTGGGAAACCTCGTTCCACAAGGTCTCGCTCTTCAGCATCTTGCCGCTCGTGGCCATGCTTCCGGGAGTCTTCTACCTCGTCTCGCGTTGGCGCGCGATGGGCGACCTCTACCGGAAGGTCGGTGCGTTCTGGCTCGTAGGATTCGGCTACGCGTTCATCATCGCTTTGGCGGCCGGCTCGCGCGTGTCGGCTCTCTACGACGCCCTGACGTTCCTGTTGCCCGTCGTGTTCGGCGTCTTTCTCGCGGCCCAGGCGAGCGATGCCCGAACCGTCTGCGAACGCCTGTCTCGCACGTTGCTCTGGCTGGCGGCGGCAACTAGCGCGTATGCGGTCTATCAGTACGTCTCGCCGCCGCCCTGGGACGTCTACTGGGTTCAGAACGCGGATCTGGCGAGCATCGGGCAGCCGATTCCCTTCGGCCTGCGCGTCTTCGGAACGCTGAACTCGTACGGCACCTTCGCTCAATTCGTGAGCCTCTCGATGGTCTTCAACCTGCCGCGCCTGCGGTGGCCGCAGTGGAAGACCGTCTGTCTCTACGTGCCCTGCGCGCTGGCCCTCGTCCTGACGCTGGACCGCACGTCGTGGTTGGCGCTTGCGATCGGCTGCGCGGTCTACGTCATGGCATCGCCCGAGCGTTCGCGCGCCGTTTGGGCGCTCGTCTCGATCGCCGTCTTTTGCTCGGCGGTCGGGGGCGGACTGCTGGCGGTCACGCAGGGCTCGAGCGACGTCACGTCGATCATCCAACAGCGCTTCTCCTCGCTCGGCGACCTCTCCGAAGATTCGTCGGTAGCCTCGCGTCAACAGCAGACGAGCGAAGCGCTCCACGACGGCCTTGCTGAGCCGCTCGGACAAGGGCTCGGTCAGATCGGCACCGCCTCGGTCGCCGGCAGCTCGGGCTCGACGAACACGCTCGACAACGGTTATCTGGCCAGGTTCGTCGAGTTGGGTCTGGTCGGCTTTGCCGCGTATTTGGTCGCGATCTGCCTCGCCTTCGCCGGGACGTTCTCAACCTATCGCTCGAGCCTCCGCGCGCCGCAAGCCGGCGTCTCCAACGTGCTCGCGATGACGCTGGCCGTCCAGACCATGTTTCTCGTCATCGAAACGTCGACGGACACGCACAACAGCTTCTTAGGCGTCATCTTCTGGAGCACGCTGCTCGTTGCGTCGCGCCTCAAAGCTTCGGTGAGCGCGGGCCGGCCCGCGCGCGCTGGAATGGCGTTCGAGATG
The DNA here is from genome assembly GCA_052267165.1 of Vulcanimicrobiaceae bacterium. Taxonomy (GTDB): domain Bacteria; phylum Vulcanimicrobiota; class Vulcanimicrobiia; order Vulcanimicrobiales; family Vulcanimicrobiaceae; genus CAWICD01. Next base: position 37,767 of record JBKQHO010000025.1, read on the forward strand.
CGTCCGGCCGCAGCTTCCTAAGGCTCGCTGTACGGACTAGCCTTCGTATATTGCGCTCAAGTCGTTGCTGTCGCTCCTGCACGACGGCGCAACGGCGACGGGCTCGATCGGCATGCAACTCGGCGGGCACACCCGAAACGTCGACGACGTGCTCTTCAAGAAGTCGGACGGCACCTTCGCGCTCGCGCTCTGGCTTGCCGTCCCGAGCGCCAATCCGCTGACGGGAGCGGACGTGGCGGTCGCGGCCCAATCCGTTAGCGCGACCTTCGCTCGGACGCTCGTCGCTCCGCAGCCAATTCCTGAGCTTCAAATAACACTGGGCTTGCGCGCGGCGCCGGCCGGCCACGGCCTGCGCTCGCGTGCTTGGGCGAGGACCTCGGCCACCCGCCGTGCGTGGTGCGAGGCGTCGAAGCGCGCGGACCACTCGAGCGCGGCCTTGCCGGCGGCTCGGCGCTCGACGGGATCTCGAGCGTAGCGCAGAATTCCGTTCGCGAGCGCAGTCTCGTCCGCCGCCGGCACGACGATCCCCGTTTGACCGCCCATCGATTCCGAGACGCCGCTGTCGTCGAAACAGACGCTGGGCACGCTGCAGGCAGCAGCTTCGATTACGGTGCGGCCGAACGGCTCCCGCGTCGAGGCGTTGACGTGAACGTCGGCGGCCGCGTAGATGCTGCGCGGGTCGTCGACCCAATCGATGAAGCGCACCGCGTGCTCCAAGCCGAGCCGAGCCCGAAGCTCGTGAAGCTCGGGAAGGAAGTCCGCGTCGCGAAAGACGGGTGCCCCGACGATGAGGCCGTGCAAGGGCGTGACGCGGTTGACCGTCGCCAGCGCTCGAAGGAAGCGGTCTTGCCCTTTCCAACGGTTGATTCTGCCCACGATGACGGCCAGCGGAACGTCATCTTCGATGCCGAGCGCGTGGCGGGCGGCCTCACGCTCCGGCAGATGAACGTAACTCTCCAAGTCGAGGGGATTGTCGATGACGAGCGTTCGCTTCAGTTTGTACGAGTCGGCGACGCTGCGCGCGATGGCGATGCGGTAGTAGGTGCCGAACGCGACGCTGCTGCGCACGATGGCGCGTCCCGTGCCCTGCAGCACGTCACGCAGGTGCGCGACGCAGGGCTTGCCGGCTAGCCGCGCCGCGGCGCCCCCGAGGATGTGCGCCTTGACGGTGTTGGTGTGAACGACGTCGATCCGGTGCGAGCGAAGGTGACGCGCGAGCTCGACGGCGCGACCCGGCAGCTCGGCGACGGCGCTTAGGCGCGGCCGCTCGCGCGTCGAGAGCTCGCTGTTCTCGCCGAGCGTGAGGACGGTCGTCGCGATGCCGCTCGCTTTGATCTCGTCGGCGAACCGGCCGTGCTCGAAGAAGACCGCGTGGGGCTCGATTGCCGAAGGCAGATGCCGCAGCAGCAGCGCCAGGCTGAGCTCGGCGCCGCCCGGCTCGCTGCCGCGCTGGTCGACGAAGGCGACCTTCACGTCGAGAGCGCGCTGAGGATGTCGCGCGCGACGAATGCCCAGCGAAAATCGGCGACGGCGCGCACGCGGGCTCGCTCGCCCATTCGCGTCGCCAGTTCGCGGTCGGCGAGGAGGGTGCGCAGCGCTGCGGCGATCTCCTTGGAATCGCTGCCGTCGACCAAGAATCCGGTTTCGCCGGCCGCGATCGCGTCGACGGCGCCTGACTCCCGGCCGCCGATCGACACGAGCTGGGCCATCGCCGCCTCGAGATAGACGATGCCGAAGCCTTCGACGTCGTCGCGAACGCGGCGGGCGGGCAGCGCGAAGCACCACGCGCGGCCGTAGGCCGCGAGCATCTCCTCGTCGGAAACGCTTCCGAGAAAAGCAACGTGGCGCTCGAGAGCGAGCTCCCGCACGCGGCTCTCGAGACGCGCCCGATCGGGCCCGTTCCCGACGATCTCGTAGCGCACGTTCGGGAAGCCCGCGACGAGCTCGGCGACGGCGTCGATCGTGCGATCGATGCCTTTGCGTTCGATCAGCCTGCCGACGGAGAGAATCGTCGGCTCGGCTGCGAGCGCGCGCGGGACCGAGCGCGCGTCGACCCCGCAGCGCATCACGCGCACGTTGCCGCCGACGCCGCCAGCGAGGAGCAGATCGCGGGTGTACGAGCTGTTTGCCGCGACCACCCGCGCGCGGCGATAGACGAAGTGCATCAGACGCCGGCGCAGGCCGCCCTCGCTGGGCTTGATCTCGTTGCCGTGGGCGATGACCACCAACGGCCCGCGCAGCCTTTGCGGCAGCAGCGCCGCGATGATGCCGCCCGGCCACCAAGCTGAGGCGATCGTCGCTCGCGCTTTCATGCTGCCGAGCGCGCGCGCGAACGCGACGCTCATCGCCAACGCTTCGAGGGCTTTGGCGAACGGCAGACGGCCGAAGCTCGGGTAGCGCACGACGCGGTACGGCAAGCTCGCGTCGTATGCCGCAGCACCCTTCGCCTTCGGCGCGACGACGACGACGGGCTGGTTCGCGGCGCAGATCTCGGCGGCCAGGCGGGCGATGTACGTCTGAATCCCGCCGTAGTCCGGAGGAAAGTTATTCGTGAGGACGATCGGCATGGAGCCTGCGACCTGCTCTGCTTGCTTGGTCGAAAACGTCGTTCGCGCGAAGCTTCGCACGCATGAGACGCACGATAACGCTCATCTTATGGATTGCGGCGGCGATCGGGCTCTGCGCTCTGCCGGCAACCTCGACTGCCGGCCCGGATGCCTCCTCCGGCGTGCCGGCCGCCGAGGCCGATGCTTTCGTCGAATCCGTCGGCGTGGTCTCGCATTTCGACTACTGGAATACGTCCTATAATACGGCCTGGCCTGCGATCGGCGCGGCGCTCTTGGGCTCGGGAATACGTCACATCCGCGACGGCATGATCGATCGCAGCCCGCTCTATCGCTCGCGGCTGGAGTTGTTGGGCAGGCATGGGGTCAACCATTCGGCGATGTTCGACATCGACTCGCCGGCGAGCGAGATCGACGCCATGCTCGCGCTGTTCGAGCCATACGTCGATTTCGTGGAGCCGCCGAACGAGTACAACAACAGGCACGACCCGAATTGGCCCGCGCGTTTGGCCGCGGAACAAAAAGTGTTGTGGAACGCGGTTCACGCGAACCCGGCTTATCGCAACGTCGTCGTGCTTGGACCTTCGATGAACTTCGCCCAGTACTACGCGAGCCTGGGGCCGCTCGACGACGACGAAGACGCGGGCAACCTCCACAACTACCCGTGCAACCTCAACCCGGGCACGAACAAACTGCATTTCGGAATCGCGACGAATCACGCTCTCATCCGCGCGAGCACCGTCCGAAAGCCGGTCTGGACGACCGAAACGGGCTACGGAGACGACCTGACGCTGACGCCGCAGTGCGGCTTGCCCGACGAGGTCATCGCGATCTACGTCCCGCGGATGTTCGCCGAACGCTGGCTGGCCGGCGAACCTCGCACCTATCTTTACCAGCTCGCGGACATGCCGTCGGACCGCCGTTTCGGCACGTACGGCCTACTTCACGCCGACGGCTCCCCGAAGCCGCAATTCCTCGCCCTGACCAGCTTGCTGCACCTGCTGGCGGACCCCGGAGGACCGTTTGGGGCCGTTCCGCAGCGCTTCACCGCCGTTGCCCAGACGCCGGATCTTCAGCAGATCGTTTTGCAGAAGCGCGACGGGACGTACGACGTGCTGCTCTGGCGAGAGGTCGAATCGGCCGACCCACGCACCTCGGCACCGTTGCGAATCTCGCCCGTGCAAGCGACCGTCTCGGTCCCCGCGCAGTTTCGGCAGGTTACGGCCTACGCGTACGGCGCGGGCTGGGCGCTGCACGGGCAGCCGCTGGCGGTCCAGAACGGCGCGGTCCGCACGGCCGTCAGCGACAAGATCTCGGTGCTCGCGATCGGACGTTGAGTCACCGCCGAGATCGGGTTATGCTTCGCGGACCTTCGTCGTCACCAGTGTCAGCCCGGGTTTGAGCTGCGTCGGCAGGAACCGGTACGCCAGGTTGACGACGCTGAGATACGGTTTCATGCCCGCGCGCGTGAAGCGGTAGTCGAAATACTGTCCCGCAACGCAGTTGGTCACGCTGAAGCCTGCGCGTTCGAGGTAATCGTACAGTTCGGTCTTTGTGTATTCGCGAAAATGCGACGGATCGAGCGCGTCCTCGTTGATCGGCGTGTAGGGGTGACGTCCGACGAGCATTTCGACCCGCTTGTGCAAGGCCACGGCGTTCGGCGTTTGGATGACGAGCTTGCCCGAAGGCGCAAGTATGCTGTTGAGGAAGGCGAGTACGAGTGCCGGCGACGTGTGGAGATGTTCGATGACCTCAGCCATCACGATGACGTCGTACGGCCCGATATCCGTTCGCCAGGTGGACCGCTGTTGCGAGTCGTTGAGGTCGAAATGCCAGTGTTGGCCGACGTCGGTCGGGCCGTCGCTCTGGAAGCCCAACGTGTCGACCTTGACCTGAAACTCGGCGGCGATGAACGAGCTTAGGAGTGATTTACCGATATCGAGAACGCGCGCGCCCGGTTGGATGACGCCGCGGAGCACGTCGACGAGCAAGGTATACCGCGGTGCGTGGTACGAAACGTAGCGGTGCTGACCGTATTCGCCTTTCTGCAATTTTTTGATAGCATCGGAGACGATGTTTGACATGCGATTGACACCTTTTACAACGGCTTCGCTCAGGTCGCTTCGTCAGCATGACGAGATTCGGCGAAGAGTTCACGCGCCCTCCGGCGCAGGTAAAGCGACCGAGAACGATGCGGCACCGCAGCCCGGCTTGCACGCTCGTTGAAAATCGCGATGCTTGCGCCCGGCTTCCCGCCGCGTTTCAACGGCGTCGGAGACCATGCTGCGAAGTTCGCGCGCGCGGTGCTCGAGGGCGGCGATGGAATGCTGGTTTTGACGGAAGGCGAATCGCGCGAGTTCGAGGGCGTTGCCGCGCAGGGAGTCGGCTCGCGCTGGACGGTGCCGGCGGCTTTACGAGCCGTCGTCTGCGCGGCGAGGTCTCGAGCGGATGCGTTCTACGTGCAGTATACGCCGTTCGCTTACGGCGCCCGATCGCTTGCGCCGCTCCTATTCTCGCTCGGAGCCCGCATCAATCGCCTTCCGCTCGGCGTTTACGTTCATGAAGCTTTCTACCCCGCTCGCTCGGCGCGTGCGCAATCCGCGCTCAAGAGTTTCATCTTGGCGGTTCGGGACACGCTCGTCGTCAGCTTGGCCCAGCGCATTTTCGTCGCATCGCAAGAGCGTCGGGCGGCGATTCTCAAGCGCGTGCCGTGGAAGCGGCCGTCGAACGTCATCGTCGCCCCGTTCGCCGCAAACATCGAACCGCCCGAGGGACGCCGTTGGGCCCCGGGTCCTCGCGCTGCTTCACGGAAGACGCTCGTAGCATTCGGCATGGTCGCGCCGCGGCGCCGCCTCGAGCTGATCGTCGATACGATACCCGTTCTCGTGGAGCGAGGACTTGACGTAGAGTTGCGGATCGTGGGTAGAATCTTAAACATGGAGTACGCGCAACGGCTGGCTCGGTACGCGCGCGCAGCTCGCGTGGACGACCGCATCAGGTGGCTCGAGAACGTCGATCCGGTGGGGGTGACTCAAGAGCTCCTTTCGAGCGACGCATTCTTGTTCGCCTCCGAATACGGCATGATTCCGTCGAGCGGCGTCCTGCTGGCCGGCTTGGCCCACGGCGTGCCGATCGTAGGAGTCGCCGCAGCCGACGACGATCCGATCTTCGCCCCCGTGGTTCTGTCAGCACAAGCAGACGCTACGTCGCTTGCGGATGCCATCGACGCGACCCTCAAGGACGTCGAATCGGCTTCCGCGCGCGGCGCACGGGGATCGGCGCTGTACGACGAACGATTCTCCTGGCGGCGCCTGGCTGCCGACGTTTGCGCCGAACTCGCGTCAGTGAGAAAATAGATAAAAACGATGGGCACGATCGTTCCCGAACGCGTCGCAGCCCGTATCCGGCGCTTTGTCGACGAGGTGCCGCTGCAGCAGTATGTCGTTCACGACGACAAGCTGTCGCCGAATCTGCCGCAATCGATCGCGCGCGCGCGGCTCGTCACGTTCGACGTTTTCGACACCGCGTTGCTGCGGATCGTCGAGAGGCCGAGCGACGTGTTCGCGCTCGCGAATTGGCGATTCGCTGAACGCAACGGGCGCGAGCCGTGCCTGGCTCGCTTCGTGACCGCGCGCAAGGAGGCCGAATCCGCGGCGCGACGCGCGGCGACCTCCGCGGGCCGCGGGGAAGTGACGCTGGCAGAGATCTACGCGCTGCTCCAATGTGACGCGCTGGAATCCGGGGAGCGTGAGGCCCTGCGCGAAGAGGAGCTCGCAACCGAACGTGCCGTTTGCACCGGCAACCGGGCCTTTGTGAGCTTGTTCCGCGCTTTGCGCGATCGCGGCAGAGACGTGGCGTTTCTGTCGGACACCTATTTGCCCAAGACGTTCATCTCGGAGCTCTTGCGAACGAACGGGTACGCGGAGCCGCTCCAAGTATTCACGTCGTCCTCGTTCGGTGAGACGAAGGCGGACGGAAAGATATTCGCCCTGGCCGCCCGGGAGGCGAACGTCGACGTGTCCGACGTCGCGCACATCGGTGACAACCCGTTGGCTGACGTCCGTAACGCGAGGCGGGCTGGCGTCGCGGCGTTGTGGTATCGGCTGCAAAGATTGACGCAGCGGAAGCGGCTCGCCGCCGAGCTCGACGAAAGCGCGCTGGCCACGTCGCTCTTGTGCGGCCTGTCGGCAGCGTCGCCCCGCGAAGGTGCGGCGCAAAACCTCGCCCGTGACGTCGCGGCGCCGCTCTATCTGGGCTTCACGCAGTGGTTGCTTGCGACTCTGGAGACGGATCCTCCCGATGCCGTGCTCTTTTGCGCGCGCGACGGGCTCATCGTCAAGCGCGTCTACGATCGCTTGAGAACGTTCTATCCGAAAGCGCCGCCCTCGACCTATTTCCTGATATCGCGGCGCACGCTCGTCTTTCCGAGCTTCGTCGAGCTGGGCAAGCGTGAGCTCGATTTCCTTTGCGCGAATCCCATTCCGATGTCGCCTCGCGCGTTTCTCGAGCGAATCGGGTTAGTACCCGACGGGTACGCCGGCACCCTGGGTGCGGCCGGTCTCGCTTTGGACCGACCGGTCTCCACCGGCGACGAGCGCGACTCGCTGCGCCGATTCTTCAAGAGCATCGAAAAGGACGTGCTCGAAGCGGCGACGAGAGACCGGGAACTGCTGCTGCGCTACCTCGACGAATTGGGTTGCCGGAACTGGTCGCGCATCGCCGTTTGCGACATCGGCTGGCACGGCTCGTTACAACGCGGGCTGGCGAACGTGTTGCGCATGGCCGGCCGCGACGTCGGGATCGAGGGGTACTACGTCGGCCTGAGCGATCACGTCCCGCCGGAGATCGCGCGAGCGGTGCACGGATGGCTGTGGAAGCCGGGTGACGGCGCTGCGGCCATGAGAGTGCAGGACGACGGGCGCGAAGTCGTCGAGATGCTCTTCACGGCCCGTCATCCCACGGTCGTGGGGCGAGTCGTCGCGGGCGAGCGAACCTACGCAATCTTTGACCGAGCGGCGGAGCTCGACGCGAACAACCGCGCGGCGGCAGGTGCAATCCAAAGCGAGGCTCTCAGGCTGATCGATGCGTACGTCGCGGCCTTCGGCGGAGTTCGCCCCGCGGACGTCAGCGTGCGCGAGGTGTACGAGCGCGTTCGCCGCCTGATCGAGGAGCCGCGGCCCGCGGAGGTCGCGTTCATCGGCAACCTCGTTCACGTCGCCGGCTTCGGCGCGACGCGCAGCGGTCAGCGGCTCGCCAATCCCCCCTCGCCGGGGCAGGCGCTCCTGCGTCCGAGCGAGTTTCTCGCCGCGTACCGGCGCTCTCGCTGGCCGACGGGCTTCCTCACCGCGTTCGTCGGGACGTGGCACTTCGCCGCCGCTTGGCGAACGTTGCGCCGTACGTTGTCGCAGGCCTTGCGCTCGTCGAAGTGAGGATCGCTCAGCTCACCGACGAGACGTCGGGGGCCACGTGCGCCCGCGCCGCCGCGACGTCGCGGCCGCGAGCGACGGCGTCGGGTGCCGTTGCGATGCGTTCCCACTTCTTGGACTCGTCCATGAACACCGAGACGGCGTAGGCACCACAGGCTGCTACCCCAAGCGCGCCGTCCTTGTATCCGCGCCGCTTCAAATAGAAGACGAGAAACGTCCGGATCGGCATCCAGAACATCAGGAACGCCGCCTTCGCGTTGCTGCGCGAGCGCAGGTCGGCGAGGCGCGCATCCCGTTCGCTATAGAAATTGCGCTTCTCGAACCAGCGGTGCATCGAGGCGACGGTGTAGTGGTCGTAGACGTTCTCGGCCTCTTCCCAGCGTCCGCTCGTCGTCAAGTCTTCGTGAAGCGTCTCGCAAGCATATCTGGCCCCGCCGCGCCGGAAGAAGCGCTTGCGATATCGCTCGCCGGGACGGCGCGCCTTCGGATCGTACTGCGGTCCGTACCTGAGCTGCAAGCCGCACCAGTAAACGCGACTCGGCAGCGAATAGCCGACGACGTCGGGCGGCGCCGTTTCCACGATCCCGCGCAACTCCCGCGCGAGCTCCGGAGTAACGACCTCGTCTGAGTCGACGATCAAGATCCAGTCGCCGCTGCCGGCGTCGATGCCGGCGTTGATATTCTCGTTGAGCAGGCCGGTCCGTTGGAGCAGCCGCGCTTTCGGCGTCGCATTGACGAGATCGACCGTACCGTCGGTCGAGAACTCGTCGACGACGATGATCTCGTCGGCGAACGCGAGCGCAGCCAGCGTCGGGCGCAACAGCTGGCACTCATTCTTCGTCGGAATCACTACGCTGATTGTGGGCATTTCAACCAGGCAAGCTCCTTGTTCGCTCGATTTTTCGCTTAGACCGCTGATGCTGATACTCCTGTAGCTTACCCAGCACGCCGCGACTTGCTCGCTTCATGGAGAAATGGTTCCCCGCCCAGACGCATCTTCAGCGTCGCGCTGAGAAAACGAACGTCGTCCAGCGTCAGGATGATCGAAGGCATTTTCTGTTTTAGTATCGTCGGGTAGCAAACCAGAGCCATCCAGAGCCGCAGGATGCTCGACAGCACGAGCGACGCCGCTGCGCCCACCAGCCCGAAGCGGGGCACGAGGACAAGCATCGCGGGGATCGTCGTGCTCAGCCCGAGGACCTGGATCCCGGCCATGATGCCCGGCTTGCCGGAGGCCATGAACGCTTGGGAGAGCACGTAAACCGTGCCGTTGAACACGATGCTGAGAATCAGAATCTGGGCGACGCGAGTCGAGCCGGTGAACGAATGGCCGTACACGGCGGGCAAAAGGAACGGAAGCGCCGCCACGCTGAGCAGCAACGACAGCACGAGGAGCGCGAACGTTATCCGGGCGGCGCGGCCGGTCAGCTCGACGATTTCGCCGAGCGGAAGAGCCGACGCCTTCGGAAAGAGCACGGTCACGATCGGGCCGGAGAAGAGGTCCGAGACGCGAGCCGCGCTGATGGCCACGGCATAGATGCCCATGCTGACGGGGCTCAGCAGCCCGATCACGAGCACCTGATCGATCTGCGCCATCATGGTGCCGAGAATGTCCGTGACGTAGGAGCGGGCCCCGTACGTCAGCAAACCGGACGCGGTCGCCCGGAAATCGCGGAACGTCAGCTTCGGGCGAACCTGCGTCCACATCCAGGGCACGATCCAAAGATACGGCATGATGTAGGCGATCGACGTCGTCAGCGGGGTCATGCGGTGCGCAAGAACGAGTCCGAAGAGCGCCAGCAACGTCGAGAGCGGCATCGCGTAGCGAGTGAAATTGGCTTCTGCGAATTGACTGCGCGCTTGGAGCACGCCGCAATAGACCGTGTAGAGAATCGCGAACGGCGCCGCCAACATCAAGAGCTCGGAGAGGTGCAAGACGAATGGCGAGTATTTCGTCACGAGCCGGGGCAGGACGACGAAGCTGACGGCGATGCAAACGATGCCGAAGGCGAACGACAGGACCGTGGCCACGGAAACGAGACGATCCTGTCGCTCCGGATCGCTGCGCATCGTGTATTGAATTGCCATCGGTAGACCGAACGAGAGCAGGAACGGGAGCAGGCCGATGCCGATCAGCATCGCAGCCTGTTCGGCGCGCCCGCTCGGACCCAAGAATCGGGCCGTCACGATTCCGGTCAGCAGATTTAAGCCCAGCACGAGAAGGCGCACGAGAAACGTCTGCGCTACCGCCATCGACCCGGATGAGGCGGTGCCGAGCGCTCGCAGCGCCACCATCGCCTTCGAGCGACGGTAGCCCTTGGCGCTCTCGCGTTTCACAGTCATTCTCACGGGTACGTTCCCGAAAGAGCGAGAGAATCTTGGCGAAACGACTTCGGCCGCGCGCTCGACATGCGACACGTGAATCCAAAGGCGCTGCGAGCGCGAGCACGCCGAACGGTCTAGTTCGGCTCGTCTGTTTGACGGCAAGGTTTTCCGGGTGACGGAGCATTTGCGGAACTTTCGTGCGCGGGCGCTCAGGTTGTGCGGCAAGTCGCCACTGCGGTTGGCGAACTTCTCTCATCGTCAGGGAGGAGCCTGAGTGCCGAGGCGGCCTGGTCGTGCCTGGATGTACGGCACGCTGCCGGCTTTTGTGTTCGCAATCGTCTTTACGAGCCTCGTGCTCGGCCCCCGGACGCTTTCCCCAACGAAGCTTCAGGCAACGCCTTACGCCGAGCGGGTCGCTCTGGCTTCCGAAGAGCCCGAATCGCCCGGGCCCAAAGGGGTTCGCGCTCAGACGGCGGTCCGATTCGCGGCGAATCGCGATGAAACGTTGAAGCCGCCGCCCTACATCGTTCCGCCGGATACGGGAATTTCGACGCAGGTCTATCCGGCCGACCAAATGGCCGACGGCATGGCAGCGCTCAATTCGCAGCTCTGTCCGAGCAGGACGGCCTTTTCTCCGTCTCCGACGCAAGCCGACCGCGAGACGCTCGACCTGCTGCGCCTTGGCTTTCGCCACATCCGCGACGGCGTGAACGTGTGCTACAACGAGGCGGCGCACGACGATTGGATGGCGCGCGAATATGCGGCCGAAGGCCTCGATGCGATCGTGGTCGGCGGCTTCATCTGGTATCCGGCCTCGCAGCTCGCGTCGTTTGCGGCGAGCTATCCCTGGGTTGCGGCCATCGAGTACAGCAATGAGTCCGACGATGCGCGCTACACCACGAGCGGGATCATCCGGACCTACGATCCGGCAGGCGTGACGCAGGCCGGATCGCGGACGTTGAGCTGCCAGTATCTGTGGAGCGGAGCTCGATCCGGGCAATGCGCCAAGTTCCTCGTTCCGGGAGCGGTCTACAAGCTCAACGACGGTGCTCGTTCCGAGTTCGTCGTTCCGGCCGGGATCGCGCAGCAGACGAGCGTTTCGAGTCTCGTGCTCACGGGCCCGACGCGTTTCGCGCACCCGAGCGGCACGCAATTCCTTCGCTGGGATGCCGCGACGAATTCCTTGGCGGACTACACCTTCGAGGCGTTGCCGTGGTACAAGTACGTCGCCCCGGCGCTTCGAGCGGCCCTGCCGTCGATGCCGATTCTCGGCCCCTCGCTCGCCCGGCCGATCCCGAACGCATATGCGTTCGCGGCGGACGGCAACGGCTGGCCCGGCGCCGGCATCGACTACGTCGAGACGCACTCGTATCCGGTCCCCGCCTCGGTCAATCCTGAGGGCGTCACCGGCGACTGGTATCAAGGGACGGGACCTTCTCGACCGCCCTGCGCCTACGGCAGTCATTCGTACGGTCAGATGACGCTGGCGCGTTGCGCCGGCAATCAGGTGATGGGTCCGGGATTTGAGAACGCAACCGACTGGCAGACGGAATATTCCGCAGAGGTCGTTCCGGTTTCGGGTCCGGCTCCGGTTGGCGCCACTTCGGCGATTCCCGATGACGTGGCGGTCGACTACATGGCGGCGGGCGAGGTCGGCGCGCTCGCGCACGGCGCGACGCGCACCTATTGGTTTCGGGACCAAGACGGCACGGACGGCGCCAAGAGCGCGTTTTGCACCTACGGTCTTATTCGCACGGACGCTTGCGGCGTGACGTACGCCGGCGCGCCGTACTACAAGCCCGAGGCGCTGACGCTGCTAGCGCTCGTCAATTGGTTTACCGACAAGCGTTGTCATTACACGATTTCACCGGGACGCCGGTCGTGCACGTTCACGCCGAGCGCGCTCGACGGGACATGGTCGAATCCGGCGCTTCCGCTGAATTCGCAAGCCGTGCAATGGGCGAACGGAACGATCGCCGTCGCATTCTGGCAAGGCGCGCAATCGTATCGGGTGAAGTCGGCCGGCTCGCCCTGCGCGGCGGCGATGTCGTGCCGGATCGCGGTTCCCACGCAGCGCGAGAGGTATGCTTCGCCGTTGCTCTCCGGCGCGACCGGCGTGGGCTTGACGGGCATCGACGACGACGCATCGGATCCGACGCCCGCGCCGGCGAGCACGACGGCCGCGGACGGCTCGCCGATCACCGAATCGACGTGTCCGGAGGGCCCGGCGAAGAAGCCGATGTTCGGTTGCCTCTTGCCGATCGTGCCGCTGAGCGTCGCCGGCGGCGCGGTGAGCGTGACGTCGTCGCGCCGGATGCAATTCATCGTCTTCACGCCGAGCAGAGCTCCGGCGACCCTCGCGGCGCTCGTTCCCGGCTACCGGCAACTGCCGCTCGCGGCGCCGGGGGCGCCGCCGACGCCGGAGCCGGCACCCACTCCCGTTCCCGCGCAGCTCGGTCGCGGCTCCGTGTCCTACGTGCAATCCGCGTCGACGATCGCAGCGCCCTTTACGATCGAGCTTCCCGCGAGGCCGTCGGCCGGAACGCTGATTCTCGGGGGCGCGGGCTACATGAACGGACAGAACCCGGCTCCGCCGGCCGGCTTCGCGAATCTGGACGCGCCGCACTCGGGCTATTCGAATGCGCTGGCGACATGGTACGCGGTCGGCCCGACGCGCCAGCCGATCGCGATCGCCAACGCGACGGGTCTGGGCAGCGGCTTTGCCGAGGAGTTCGCCAACGTGGACGCGAGGGCGCCGATCGCGGCGCACGGTGCCTACGCCAGCGTTCAAAAGAATCCGGCGAGCGTTACGCCGCCCGCGGTGAACGTCACGCGCAGCGGCTCGGCAGTGCTCGTCGTCATCGAGACGGCAAACGGCACGGGCACGGGCGGCTTCGACTCGCCGATCGTGCCGCCGGCCGGTTGGGCTCTCGACCAGGCGGCCCTCGGGCGGGCGCATGCTACGTTCGTGTTCCGCGATTTGTTTGCACAGAAAGGCGGCCAGAGCTTCGCTCCGCCGGCTTTCCAGCTGGAATCGAACGCGCACGATTACACGCTCATGACAACGATCGTCGTTCAGCCGCCGCTCGCGGGAGCGGCCGACGCGGAATCGGGTAGGTAAAAAGTCCCGAGCTTCTACGCGCTCCTTCGCGGAGAGCCGTCCGCGTCGAAGCGCGGCCGGAAGCCGAAGAAGCGCGACGCGATTTCGACTCGATTCTTCGCGCCGGTCTTGCTCAACAGCCGCTTGATGTGGTCGCGCGCGGTCGGCTCCGCGATGGAGAGCTTTGTCGCGACGCTCGTCGTCGATTCGCCGGCCAAGAGAAGCTCGAGAACGTCGAGCTCGCGAGCCGAGAGCGAAAAGCGCTGCGCGGCGCGCTTGAGCAGCGAAAGTCGCTCGATCCGTTCCACGAGCACGCAAACACGCAGGTGTCCGCCGGCCAACATCGGGACTACGCGCACCGAGAGCGAGGGGATCGGCCGGGTGATTCCCGCCGGACATTCGGTTGCCGTCGAACCCCATTTCGCGGTCAAGGCTCTGACGGCTCGCGCCAGCGGCGGTGCGAGCGAGCCGTCGACCGGCTGCAGAAAGGCCTTTTGCAGCTCGTCGTATTCGACCGGCGACTGGGCCGCCGATTCGATGCGCATCTCGCGGTCGACGATGAACACGATCGGCAAGCCGCCGGAAGCGTCGGCTGTTTCGTCTTGCGCCACGGACTCCACTTGCTCGTCGAGCGCGAACCACTCGGCTACGGTCCTTACGCTTCGCTCGAGCACGACGCGCTCGTCGGATTGAAACGGACCCTGCGAAGCGGTGCGCAACAGCGACACGATACCGTACGGCTTGCGCTCGTCGGCGACACAGACCAGCAAGCCGTGTGCAAACGGTGCGACGCTGTGCCTGGGTTCTCCGACTCGAGGCTGAAAGGGGATGCGTAAGTGCGAGCACTCTGCACGTAGGTGTTTCAAGTGCCAAGCGCTGTCGGCCGAGCCACCTGAAAGGTAAATTTCGCTCCCGGATCCTGACGGCGTCAATGAAAGAAATCCCCACGCCGCCGCGGGAGCGAGAACCGTCATTGCACCAGCAGCTGCAACTGGGACCGACTGCTTTTGTAACGAGAGATTCTCGGTCATTTATCCTCACGCGGGCTGCCACGTCCGGGTCCGCCCGACTCCGCCGTTCCTCCGGTTATCGCCAATGAATTCTCTAACGGGATGATTCGCGCGAGAGTCGCGCTTCTCTTCAAGGTCTTTGTGCCTATGGGGGTGGTCTATATGGGTACAACGCGCCTCTCACCTACTTATACCGAGCCCGAGCCGCTTCTGACAAGCTGCATGTATCATAAGAATATGTCCTGATTCGTCACGCTTTGGACAGCATGAACGATTATCAGTTGACTCGGCGCGTTCGAGAAACGCTTGCTTGGCGTCGATTGAGCCTGCTCTTGCCGCGCTCCGATTTTTGAGACGACGCAATCATTATGACCTTTGCCTCGCCTTTCGCGAAGCAGACGGTGCCCGCAACGCTTCGAGGGGCGGAGAGCCGTTCGCTCGACACAATCAGCGTCGTGTCCAGCTTTGGCCGGTCGGAAGCAGTCCGTTCCGGTGATTGGAGGAAGCATTCAGCGCGCAGCGTCGTCGTACCCTCCTCCGAGCCAAGCAGCGCCCCCTGCGTCGCAAACGTAGTGAGATGCGTGAGGGCTCCGGACGCCAGGCTCATTCGCAATGGGCGGCCGCGCGAGCGCTGCTTGAGGAAATCGAAACCGGCGCACGAGCCGCGGTGTACGGCGGCGACACAATCAAATTTCCAACGGGCGAGAGAGGCCCGGTAACGTCGCCTTGCCGGTCGATGAAGCTGCCCACTGCCTCTACTCCGTTCCCATGTTCTTACCACCGATCAGGGGATCTCAAAACGTCGTTTTGAGGGATTCTTCGCCGGCGAAGGCCGCGGGGCCCGATACGTCGTTTTGAGGGATTCCCCAATGCTCATCGCCGAGGCATCATGCGCTCATGCTTGAAGCTTCTCTCGCACTTTGTCTGGTGGTAAAGTGTTAGCGTACGACGTTCGTACAAACTATAGCGCGGATTTGCGAGCAAGCCGAGTCCTTCGGGTCGCATTGGTTGGAGAACAAATCCTTCTGGTGGGCGCGCTGTCGCAAGTACTCTCTGCGGATCCGATGCTCGAAGTTTGCTTTCAAGCCACGGGCTTCCGAGGATCGCTGGTCGAGGAGGAGCCCGACGTCGTGGTCCTCGATCTCGATTGCGCGAGTTACGATCTCTTCAGCGAGATCGCCGCTTGGCGCGAGCGTTGCCCCGCCGTGCGCGTCCTGGTCATGACGGTGCGCAGGGAACCCGCAGTCTTGGAGCGCTGCATCGGCGCCGGTGCCGACGGCTTCTTCGTGAAGGATGCGGATGCGGACCAGCTGATCGAGGCCGTCAAGACGGTAGCCTCCGGCTCGACATACGTCGACCATCGGATCGCCGGGCATCTGCTGTTCCGCGATCGCAAACCCCGCGGGGTCGGCAGACGGCCCGGGCTCTCGCGCCGGGAGCACGAGGTCTTGGGCCTGGTCGCAAAGGGGCTGGTCAACAAGGAAATCGGCGAGCGGCTTCACGTCTCGCACAAGACGGTCAAGAACCACGTGAGCAACATCATCGCCAAGCTCGAGAGCACTTCGCGCACGGAAGCCGCGATCAACGCGATCCGTTCGGGACTCGTCTAGGAGGGACGGCATGCCCGTACACCCAGTGGGGATGAGGCCTCGCGTCGCAATCGTGTCCGATCCGATGGTGCAGCGCGGCGGCGCCGAGCGCGTCGTCGAAGCCTTCGCGGAAGCGTTCCCCGAAGCGCCCATTTTCGCGATCCTGTACTCGTTCGAGAACGGTCCGGCGTCGCTGCGCTCGCGCGTGCGCGAATCGTGGCTCGGCCGCATTCCCGGCGCCGCACGGCGCCATCGCTATTTCTTGCCGTTCTACGGCAAGGCGGTCGAGAGCTTCGACCTAAGCGAATTCGACGTGATCCTCTCCTCGCATCACACGGCGGCAAAAGGCTTGCTGCGCGGAGCCGCTCAGGTGCACGTCTGCTACTGCCACACGCCGATGCGCGCGCTCTGGGAACGAACGCATGAGGAGCTTGCGGCCTTGCCCGCGGCCGCGCGGCCCGCGGCGGGGGCAATGCTCGAACGGCTGCGCGTCTGGGACTACGTGACCGCCGCCCGCGTCGACCGCTTCGTCGCCAACAGCCGCTTGACGCAACTGCGGATTCGCAAGCATTATGGGCGCGACAGCGAGCTGCTCTACCCGCCGATCGATACCGAGCGGTTCACGCCCGGCGGCGAAGTCGAGGACTACTACCTCGTCGCTTCTCGCGCGGTCCCGTACAAGCGGATCGATCTCGCCGTCGAGGCGACCGCTCGGGCCGGGCGCAAGCTCACGCTCGTCGGCGACCGTCACCGGCTCGTCGACGCGCCGCACGTCACGTCGCTCGGTCACGTGACCAACGATCGCCTCGTGCAGCTGATGCGCGGTGCTCGCGCGCTGCTCTTTCCGCAGCACGAGGATTTCGGGATGACGGCCCTCGAGATGAACGCTTGCGGCAGGCCCGTGATCGCGTACGGCAGCGGCGGCGCGGTCGAAACCGTCGTCGACGGTTATACCGGCATCCTCGTGCCGGAACAAACGCCCGAGGCGTTCGTCGCGGGCATCGAGCGCTTCGAGAAGCTGAACTTCGATCCGCTGACGCTGCGCTTCCACGCCGAGCGCTTCTCGCGCGAGCGATTCGTCGAATCGCTGCGCGAGGTGATCGCGCGCGCCTGGAGCGAGGCTCAGGAGCCGCGGGCCATCAGGCGCTCGGTCTCGTTACAGCGTCGCCCAGACGTCGAGCTTCGTGCGGATTTCGTCGATGACGGCGTCGGTGAACTCCGTCGTCGAGGCGTCTCCGCCGAGGCCGCCGGTAGCTAGACCCGCTCGGAACCGTCTCGAGGAGCGTCCGGAGATAGCATGTGAGCCCGGCGTGCCGCGCTGATTGGGCACGTAGGAGTGCGGCGCCGCCCCGGCCGGGATCATCGCCGTCGAGTCCGCGACGTTCTTGCCGAATAGGCGCGTCGCTTCGGCGGTTTCATCATCTTGCAGATTCGTGCCCACGTCCTCAACGACGAATGGCTAAGGGCCTCCACGAGAGGACCGTGTAGCAGGAGTTATGGCGCAACGTTAAGGCAACGTTAGTCGTCCTGTTCGAATCGAACGTGCTAGCATCTCCACGCGAGGGCGTCAGCGGTAGCCTTCTAAACGGTACATGATCGTGGAGCTTTCGGAATCCCTCGACGCCCACGGATTTCGCGCAGCGACCCGTTACGTTCGTCTGACCGCTGCGATCGAAGACGCGCTTCGATCGGCTTTCCGTGCTTCAGAGAAGCGCCGTCGCGCGCGACGGCGATGGTAGTCCATGCAGCGCTCCGCCCGTACCGCAGCATTCGCCGTCACCTGTATCGTGGCGCTGCTTTCCACCCTGTGGACGCACGGCCCCGCTACGGCCGCGTCCGGGATGCGCATCACTTTCAGCGCGCGCTCGATCTCGGCACGCGATGCGGTGATGCGCGTGGGAGCCTTCTTCGGCCTCTCGGTCGTGGTGAGCGGGTCGCTCGACCAACGCGTGTCGGTCTCCCTGCGGGGGCTGACGCTCGACGAGGCCTTGAATGCGCTGCTCGCGCCGCTTGGCGTCGCCTATCAGCGCAACGGAAACGTTCTGTCCGTAGCCGGGCGCGCCGCACGCACTAGCGCAACGCGCACGGGGTTCGCGCCGACAACGCTCTCCATCTCGCAGATGCCGGTCGATCGCGCGGCCGCGACGCTGCGCCAGCTCTTTCCAAGCGCGCACATTCTCGTCGACCATGCGGCCAGAGTCTTGATCGTCCAAGCTTTGCCGGACGACCTCAACGGCATGCGCGCGGTCTTGCAAGGGATCGACGTCCGCAGCCCCGAGAAGCCGGTCAGCGCAGCGGTTGCGCTCCAGCACGTTTCGGCGCAGCTCGTCGTCGCGAAGCTGCGGCCGCTTTTTCCCGGCGCGCGGCTTTCGGCTGGCCCCGACAAGACGGTCGTCATCGAGGCGAATGACCAAGATCAAAATCAGATCAAGACGCTCATCTCGTCACTCGACGTCCCGCCGCCGGCCGGGCCGCCTGCAAACACGGATGCCGTCCGAGTGACGCAGGTTTCGGCGAGCGCCGTCGCGAGTCTGGTGCATCAGCAGATCCGCGACGTCGAGGCCACGGCCGTTGGCTCGACCGTCGTGCTGAAGGGCCCGCCCGATGCCGTCGCGAGCGCGAAGAGCCTCGTCGTCCTCGTCGACGTGCCACAGGCGCAAACGCGCTACACCAACGTCTATCGCCTGCGCTTCGCGGACGCGAAGGACGCCGAGTCGATCATCGCGCGGTCGTTCCCCGACGCGCAAGTCACGCTCAACGAGGAGCTCAACGCCCTCTCCGTGTTCGCGACGGGCGCGGAACACGCGCGCATCGCCGATGCCCTTAACCAGCTCGACGATGCACCCGCCGAACGCAGCGGCTCGCAGAGCGGCGCGACGACCGACACGCCCGGCGGCGCCGTTACGATCGACGTCGTGCCCCTGCGCTCGGCGATTCCAGCCCAGGCCGCGAATACTCCTTCGACGACGCCCAGCGACATCGCCAACATCGTGCTCCAAAATCTCAGCTCCGTCGCGCCCGACCTCAAAGTGACGCCCGCGTACAGCCCCGCCGAGCTCGTGGTCAGCGGCAGTCCCTACGCCGTCAAGCTGGCGAAGGACCTGATCGCGCGTCTCGACGTACCGCAGCAGCTCGTCGTCATGGATACGCAGATCGTTGAGCTCAACGAAACAACGGCCAAGAATCTCGGCCTCTCGTTCGCTCCGAACAGCGTGCTCACGACGACGTATTCGGAAACGAGTCCGCAGCCGATCGCGAACGGCAACACGCCGCCGCTGCTCGGGCTACAGCCGCTCTCGCGCACACCGCTTTCGCTGCAATTCCAGCTCGGACTCGCGATCTCGCAAGGGAAGGGCCGCATCCTCGCCGACCCCCGGATCACCACGATCTCAGGCAAGACGGCAAGCCTGCGCGCCGGCGATAACATCACCGTGCTTACGCAGTCGGGCGGCGGCACCGGGGTGGCCGTCACGACGCAGCTCCAGACGTTTCAAACCGGTGTGTCGCTCGACATCACGCCGGAACTCAACGCCGACAACTACATCACGATCAACTTGCATCCCGTGGTCAATAGCGTCACGAGCTACAACGCACAAAACATTCCGCAGATCGCGACGCGCGACACGCAAACGACGATCGGCTTGCGCGAGGGCCAAACGCTCGTTATCGGCGGCCTCATCCAGGACAATACATCGCGGACGACCACCAAAATCCCGCTGCTCGGCGACTTGCCGCTGATTGGTCCCCTCTTTCGCAACGAGCAGATCAACAACAGCCGCGACGAGCTGATCATCACGATCACGCCGCACGTCGTCGACCCGTTGAAGGCGGGCGCGATGATTCCCTTCCCTACCTCGGTGCCTATCCCGACGGGCTCCGCGCTCTACGCCCCCGGCACGGCCGCGCCCCCCGCGATCGTTCGTCAGGGAGAGTCACAGCGTCCGCGTGCGATCGTCGCCTACGGCAGTCAGGGACGGGCGGGTGTTGCCGGTGTGAATCAGGGCCCGCGCTTGCCGCCCATGCCGACCCCAAACGCCGGGCCGACGCCGGCGCCCTCGCCGCTCACTGGGACCGGCGGAAACGTCAGCTTACCGCAAAGCCCGCTCGGGCCGCTGCCGTTTGGTTTGCCGGCAACGGGAGGAGCATCATCGCCGACGCCCGGTGCGGCGCCCTCCGCGTTCGGAAACACGAACGTCTTTACGTACGGTCAGGCGCCGAGCAACAATTATGCGGCGGCCACCGATCCCGTCCAGGTGTTCTACGTAAACTTTGCGCCGACCGTGCTGCAAAATGGGACGACGTTCAACGTCTCAGCGATCACCACGACGAACGTCACCAAAGTGACCGTCGGGTTCGGCAGCACGACCGCACCGCTCACTTCGGTCGGCCAAGGGAAGTGGCAAGGATCGTATCCGTTCAGCACCGCGGGTCTGCCCGCAAGTCAGTCCCAAGTGCAACTGACGCTTACCGCGCAACGTAACGACGGCACGGCATCGTCGGTGAACATTCCGGTCTCCGTGAGCGGTTCATGAGGGCTGCGCGTAGGCTGTGGCTGGGCCTGGGCCTCGCGAGTACGCTTGCAGCGGGTGCCGCCTGTACGAGCCTCCAGCGAACCTATGGTGTGACGCCGAGCCCGGCCTCGCAGGTGAGCGCAAGCGGCGCCGCGGCTTCGCCGGGATCGACGCAGACGCCCGGTTCTGCGACAGCGACGCCGACGAGCGCGGCTTCACCACAGGCTTGCGCGACGCAAAACCCAGCCGCCGTGCAAGTCGCGATGGTCTCGTTCATCACCGCCAGCACCGACCCGACGTACGGGGTCATCAACGGCTATGCCATCGCAACCAACGGCGCCGTGCCGGTGAGCGCTGCGCTCATCTCGGTACCTTCGGGTTCGGCGCTGCAGTTCGTCAACGGCGAGACGCCGTCTACGCCCTCGATCAACCACTCGGCGGTGGGCTTTCCCGGCGTCAGCGCTTTTCCGCCGGTACCGTTCACCTTCCCCTCCGCCGACGCACAAGCAGTCGGCTCGCAGATCAGCGGTTCGAATGCCTGGTCGACCGGCATCATAGCCCCCAACTGCTATTCGCAAACGTTCATCGTCGGCGGCGCGGGCCCGTATTTTTTCGGTGACGATACCTATTACAATGAAAGTAATACTCGCGACGTGATCGTGATCTCGCAGTGAACCAGGCTGTGCAACTTCGTACGCCATCCGTCAAAGCAGTTCCCTTTTATAAGGAAGCGAGGCGGAATTGATGTCGAATCGCGCCAGGCGGTTCGCTCGCGGGGAGGAGAGTGAGCGTCGATTTAAGTCTTTGTTAATGTCTCGCGCAAGGAGAAGGCCGAAAAGCTTAAACCCTCGTTAGTCGTGCAGCGTGCGAGCGAGGTGTTACAATTTTTTCGATGTTCGACCAAGCAGGGCCTGCACGCCGAGGTGAGTCAGTCCGCGTTTTCAGCGAAGCCGCTTGGACTCGAAAGGTATGATGTTTAGCCATCACCTGCGCTCCCTACGTGGATAATTGCACGGCTGTTCGTGAGCAGCAACGACTCATAAAGAAAGACCCTCTAACGTCATTTCAGCTGCGCGCTTACCTAGAGTTTCCTTCATGATTCGATGCCTATGTTTGGCGGTTGCCCTCGTCACGTTGGCGGCGTGTACGTCCGGTCAGGTCGGCACGTTGCCGGCGTCGACCAGCCCCACGTCGTCCACGACGCTGCAACTGGGCGTCGGCACTGCAACTCTTGTCGATTCAAGCGGCGCGCAGCACCTCGGCCTCAACGTCGTGGAAACGTTCCGAGGCAGCAACGGCGACAGTGCGACGACCTCCAACACGCCTACGCTGAGCGGACCGTCCGGCGCCTTCGGCAACATTAACACCGGGGCCGTCTCACAGCTCACCGGCATCACGTTGACGCAGGAGGAACAACTTGCCCAGCAGGTCTCGCAAAAAACGCCTGGCAGTTATGTGCTGCCCAGCGGCGAGCTAGCTTTTGGCCTCAGCGTCGGTGCTTTCGGCTACGGCTTCGCACCAGATAATCTCGTCGATCCTACGGCGGCGAGCATCATCGAATCGGCCAACGCAGGTGCCGTGTGTCCGGAGCTCTCGGTGCCGGCCCAGCGCGGCGGCTCGGCCCGTTACGACATCCTTAACTCGCCGCAGTCGATCACCACGTCGGGACTCTGCCAAGCTGCGAATTCACCTCTTTTGCCGGCACTCGCCAGCTTCCCGTTCATCGGTGGACCGCCGATATGGCCCTCGCCGGTCGGGTACGGTATCCCAAACGGCTTCCAAGGTTGGTCGAGCGGCTTTCTCGTGCTCGTGCCGTGTCAAACGCCTTCCGGCAACGTCACACTGGGTGCATGTGCGGCGACCGGAACGCCGATCCCGGGAACGTATAACCTGGGGGTCGCGGTTTACAATGGCGGGGCGACCTCGGCCGCGACGGCAACACAAGCGAATTACGTGACGAAGAATGCCGCCGCTACGCTGAGCGCCGGCGCGGTCACGAACCCGCTGCCCGCGATTGCCGCGCCGCAGGTCAACATTCAACAAGACGGCACCGCCCTCGTTAGCCTCAACGTACCTGCGGATCCGCGAATCGTAGAAACGCTCATCTACATTACGACCGAAGATTGCTACGGTCAGCTCGCTGGAGTCGCAGGCAGCTCCTCCGGCGGGCCGCTCACCCACTCCTACACGCTCATTACAAAGAATTTTGGACAGCAGACCCTCCAGTTGACGAATCTCGGGCCACCGGACGCCTCGGGAGCGCCGACGCATACGTTCTGTACCGCCGGCGATCTAGCAAATCTCGAGGCAAGCGGTTCGTTCACAGTCGGATCGAAGTTTGCTTTAACGGCAGTTGCGGTTGCGTTCGACTATCCCGCATTCGAGGCGTCGTATCCGGCGAACACGCAACGTGCGCCGGCGATCGTCGGTGCCGGCGGTACGGCCGACCTGTCGATCTCGCCGTATAACGCTCAGCAGTATTTACCCGGTGGAAACGGTGTCACTCACAGCGGTGCACCAGCTAGCTTAACAGCCGGCGATAATGGTGGTCTTCTGCTGTGAGAACTCGGTGGGGTTGGTCGTTCGCGCTTGCGGTTCTCTTGGTTACGGGATGCGGCGGCTCCTCATCGTCGCCGGCCCCGCAGCCAACTGCGACAAGTCAGGTCGGCGCAGGCGGCGCGGGCGTCACCCCGAACCTCGATCAGAAGATCACCTTCACCGTCGACGTTCCGGCGGCGGCTTCGTCGGCAGCGGCTCGTTTGCGAACGGGCATGGTGCTTCACAACCGGCCGGCCGATGCCCCCGTACCGGCTCCAACACCGAGCACGACGGTGTACATCTCATCCGCCATCGCGTCGATCACGATTGCGCTGCTCTCAGTCAACGGCGTGTCACTCGGCTATCCGCCGCCCGCCCCGGTGACGCAAAACATTGCCTGCCCGACGGGCAGTAGCGGCTGCAGCGTCGCGGTCTCCGGCGTCGAAGCCGCCGTCGGATCCAATCTGTACCAGATAACGACGTACGTTCAACCCGGGGGCATCGGCACGCCGAGCAATCCGATCATCTCCTCTGGTCTCGTCGCGGTTGCGGTCACCTCCGGCGGGACGGTGAATACGACGCTCGGCGATCCCACCAAACTCGCGCTCGGTGGTTACGTCGCCTCCTTAGGTGTGTCGGTGACCGAGAGCGTACCGTTCACCTACAAACAAGCCGGTACGGGCACCGTGCTCATCGTCGCAAAAGATGCTGCCGGCGCAACGATCGTCGGTAACGTGCAGTTCCCCGACCCGGTCACCGTTTCCGCGACCGGGGCGACGCTGAGCGGCCCCGGTCTGCAAAGCGACGGATCGGTCGTGCTGACGTCGCCGCAAACATCGTCGACGCTCATCGCGCTCGCCTATAGCGGCACGTCCACCTCGATCTCGGTGACAGCCGAGGCAACGGCGGCCGGCGGCACGCCGATTTCGGGCAGCGCATCGCCGCCCGTCGTCGTTCCGCCGCCCTCGGCGAGCAACAGTCTCTACGTGCTTAACGCGGGCAACGATCAGGTGACCGAGTTCGCTTTGGCAACGGGCGGAACCGTCGGCATGCCGGCGACTTTCCGGCGGGCGGTCGCAACACCCGTCGTGGCTGGGCAAACCGGTTGTCCCTCTACGTTGACGTACGACTCTGACCCGAATGCCGGCAGTTCAGGGTATCTGGGCTTTGGGGTCAACGGGATCAGCGTCGACGCGAAGACGGGCAACGTATACTTCGCCCAGACCGGGAACACGTGCAACCCATCATCACCGGAGCCCGCAATCTTCTCTTTCGGATCGAGCGCGACGGGAGCGGCCGGCGCCACCACGTATCCGCTCAGTCCGCCGAACGGTGACTTTAACCTGGAACTTGGCGATGTCGAGCTTTCGTTCGACAGCGTCGCGGGGGAACTCGACTCCGGCTGGCCGCCGACTCTCTTCTTCATAGACGGTAACGGGAATCAAAATGCAGCGTTCTACGCGCAGGTCGCCTTTAGTGGAGCGAGTTCCAGCGTAACGTCGATCGGCGGTTTCGATGCGTCCGGCGGGACCCAAGCCTGCGCAGATAGCGCGGGGCTGACGGGCGGAGTCGCAGCCTTCCCGGGAAGTTGCGCGGCTTATGGGAGCAGTGGATACCTCGGAGGCTCCTATGGGCCTACGGTGTATGGCCCCGAGCAGGGTGGAGCGGTCTTTCAGATTTCGCATCCCGCGATCGCTGCATCGCAGTCGGGCGTGGTTTTCGCAACCGCATGGGATAGCGATTCACAACCGTTCGTATTGTCCAAGGGAAGTTCGCCGGCTTCGTTCTTTCCCGTCAACGTTGCGAACTCTTACGATCCACTCCTCGGCAGCTCACCGGCCGTCATCGGGTTCAGTTCCGGGCAGCCGAATTTCGGAATCGCGACCGCTCAGCCGAGCTGGATCGAGGGACCGGACACGCTCCTCTCACCCTGGGCGCCGATCGCATCGATTGCGTACGATGCATCGACGCATCGGCTGTTCGTTCTCACCTTCGGCTTTAACGTTAACGGCCAGTTCTACTACGCCTCCGCAACCGGTACGCCGCTTGGTTCTCCCGCGCGTCCGGACCTGTGCACCGACGCAGGAGGAAATCCCGGTACATCGATCACAAACTGCAGCGACGCGGACGCGCATTTCTATATCACGGCTTACGACGTGACGCAGCTTTCCGGAGGCACGCCCGCGGCGTCCACCTGCGCGGCCTGCGCCTACCCTCCCGGCGCGATCGACCTCAAGCCGGTCCTAGTCATCAGTGGCGATAAGTTGCACCTCCCCCCGGTCGGAATGAACAACGGCCTAACTGCACCAGGCTTCGGCCAAAACGTCCTGCCGCAAAATGCGCTCGCGGCGTTCGGCGGCCGCGTCTATCTCGCAAATCCGCTCGGCGCTGCCTGCAACGCCACATGCGCAACGAACTATTCGGCGAACGGCTTGCCGACGGGCGACGGCACGGGTGAGATCGACGTCTATGACGGCACGCAAAGCGGCTATTACGGCAACAGCAACCCGGGAGCCGTTTTCCTCGGCGCGTTTACCGATCCAAACCTCAACACGCCGATCAGCGTGGCGGTGGGCCCACTGGGCACCGCAACGTCCTCGCCGGCAAACCGCGTGCGCGGCATCGCGCCGCACAACCTCCGCTCTCAATCCTATCGGCATCGGCCGCCGCGCTCGATGAATGTGCGTCGGTTGCCGTGGCTACATCTATGAATCAAGCGTTTTTCGCCGCCGCGCGAGCAAGAGCCATCACTGCGGCGGCACTGACGTTGATGCTCGCTTCCTGCGGGGGGAGTTCGTCAGGGCCGGCGCCCGTGCCGAGCCCGACGACTGGACCCGCATACGAACCTGAGCTTGACACCGCTGCAGAACTGGTGCGTTTGGCCTTCGGTGCGTTGATAGCCGACGCAGTCGTTGGAGCCCTCGTGCGGCCGGGCGCGCCCTCACCACTGACGCCCCCTTCCGCAGCGCAGCCGCCGACTTGCGTCGCCGCCAGCGCAAGTGCGCAGAGCGTTACGCCAAATCCAACTGGGAGCTTGATAACCGTCATTACAGCCGTCTATCCTCCCGGTGACACAGCCTGTTCGCAAAGCCCCGAATTGATTGCCGTCATCGACTGGCCGGCCGCGGGGCAAACTGGAGCAGGCAACGGTTACGGCTACGTCTTCAACAATACCCTCCCGGCTAGCATTCCCGTGCCCGAGCTCAACCAGCCCATACCGGCGCAAGGCAATGTATCGCCGCTCGTCATCTTTACGTCCGGCACAAGCGTAGAAATTGGTACTTCCACCGACCTCACCTTAACCGCTTCGCTCGAGGCGCCGGTCCCCGGGACATTCCCCGCGACTTTCCCGCAAACGTTTCCCGACCTAGGATCTGTCGTTGAAGCCCAGGTGCCAGCGATCGCCTTTGGACCGCCGCTCTTCGTATTCAGTCAGGATGCGGCGCCGCAGCTTCAGATGAGCTTCGCTCCGCCGCCAAGCGGCTTAGCGTTGGGACAATCAGCCAATTTGCATAGTCCCTATGGCGTCGCCGACCAGCAGACGTTGAGCGTGACAAGTGCCGGCGGTCAAACCGCCATCGAGGCCACCGCCGCGTCGCCGCAATACGCTGTTTCGCGCGCGCAAACCAGCCCGGTCCAAGTCGTCGCGTCACCTTTTCCGTTCCCTCCTGGCTCCACGAACTTCCAATTGAGCGTTGCGGGCGGTGTCGGTTCGTTCTCGACTCCCAAGAACTTCGGCGCCGGCGCCGTCGTGAACGAAGCGACCTTCCTCTCCGACGGCAGGCTGGTAAGCTCACATCAAAGCTACACCGATACCGCCAACAAGGTTCGCGCGGATATTGTTTCGACCGACGGCGTCAATTTCACGCTGACCGTGACCGACCTGATCTCAGGTACGGAAATTACGAATCCCAATCCGGTCGTTGCCACGGGTTTCCCTTATACGACCGGCTGTCAGTTCGCGTATGCAGTCAATCCCTTGCCGGACGGCTCCTTTCCGTACCAGGATAGCACGGCGCTCGGCTTCGACGTCCTGCTCTCGTGCCCGAATTCACCGTACACCGCATCCACCGCTCGAGGCGGTGGATGCAAGGCAATTCATAGACGTATCCGTTCATCGCAGTGACTTCTCGATTTCGGAGACGAATCCGTTGCACGTCGGAGAAAACAGACTAGCGCGCCGCTAAGAACGTCGTCGTAACGACAAGAGCAGGCTCGCGCCGCGCTCTTTTTTGGTTGTGCGACCCGTGGCCGTTCGGCGCAGAGAAAGTCGTAGATGAAAGACGGTGACTCGCACTTTATGGAAATGTTATTAAACGAAATAGCGCTCACAACATTATGCTTGCGGTGCGCGTTCTCCTAAGGAGCTTTTAACCCGGGACTCGGTATGCTGTATCCGCCGAGTCGCGCTCCCCGCGCGATATGGCCATCCAAAGGAAAGGTACGGCTGAACGTGTTTCCTGAATCACGCACACCGGCACATCGGTGTGTCCGAACGCGTTTTGGCGCAGCGATCGCTCTGACGGCGCTCATTGCCGCGTCTCAACCCGCTTCGGCCTCTTCGGTCTCCGTGCTCCACGCATTTTCCGGGGCAGAAGGTGCGTTTCCACAAGGTCAACTGTTTTATGCGCTTATAAATAAGGCGGTTGTCGTCGCCGGTACCGCGCAAGGCGGCGGTGCACAGGGTGACGGGTCGGTTTTCGACTACAACCTGTTCAATGGCCGGTTCGCGGACATCCACGACTTTGCGGGAAGCCCGACGGATGGCTTCAATCCACTCGGCGGCGTAGCGCTGAACGCGTCCCTTTCGCATCTCGGCTCGATCGCCGGCGTGACGTCCGAGGGCGGGGCGAACAATGACGGCGCGCTGTGGACGATCAGTCCGCAGGGCGTCGAGTCTTTGGTCTATTCCTTCGGGTCTGTTCCGAATCCCAACAATCCCAACTCCCCGCTGGACGGAACGTCGCCGGAAGGTACGCTCGCGCAGGCATTCGACGGCAACTTCTACAGCACGACCTCTACGGGCGGTCAGAATAACCTCGGCACCGTCTTTCGTTACTCGCCCTCGTCCGGTACCGTGACGTCGGTCTACTCCTTCGGCGCAAGCACGACCGACGCCGCGTTGCCGCAAGAGGGGCTTGTGCTCGGCTTCAACCACCTTCTGTACGGTACGAGCACAAACGGCGGCGCTAACAGCCAAGGCGCAGTCTACAGCATCACGACGAGCGGCCCCGAGAAGGTGCTGTATTCGTTCGGATCCCTTGCGGGCGCGGCCGACGGTGCCAATCCGCAATGCCTTCTCGCGGTGGACCCGCACGGGAACATCTGGGGAACCGCTCCGAACGGCGGCCTCGGCGCTGGGACCGTGTGGGAGATCAGCAACAACGCGTTCCGCGTCGTCTACACCTTCCCCCCGAGCGGCGCAAATGGAAGCGCACCCATTGCCGGTCTGTCCTTCGGGCCGCACGACCTTTTGTACGGTACGGCTTCGGCCGGTGGCGCGAACGGCGACGGCGTGATCTACTCGATCAATCCGGCAACCGGAGCGTTCAGTAAAGTCCACGACTTCAACGCCACGACGGACGGCAGCGATCCGCTAGGCACGCTGCTCCTCCAGCCGCTCAGCCAATCGTTCT
Organism: Vulcanimicrobiaceae bacterium; assembly: GCA_052267165.1. Taxonomy (GTDB): domain Bacteria; phylum Vulcanimicrobiota; class Vulcanimicrobiia; order Vulcanimicrobiales; family Vulcanimicrobiaceae; genus CAWICD01. The sequence continues at coordinate 66,466 of JBKQHO010000025.1, forward strand.
ACGGAACGACGGGCTCGGACGGCCCGAACGGCTTCGGCACGCTCTTCCGGTTCAAACCGTAGCCGTTCCCTCAAAACGCCTCAAAACGCCTCACTTCTGGAGATTCTACAACAATGACGATCATAACAAGAACGATCGTGTCGGCCGCCGTCCTCTCGCTAGCGGCGTCCTCGATCGCAGCCGCTGCTGTAATTCGTGGTGGTAGCGCTACCGTTGCGTCGCCGGTCATTCACCGCATCGGCGCCCAACCGGCGACGTCTTCGACGCTGTACGGCGGCGGCGCGACCCTGCCGGCTATCGCCTACAACGGTTTGGCGGCGACGGCCGGGAATCCGGTGAAATCGCCAACTGCCGACTCGGTGTTCGCGTACTTCAACTCGAAAAATAGCACGAGCACGCAGTACTGCCAGACGGGCAGCGGCTACGGCAAGGGCGTTCTCGACGGCTCCCATTCCGCGACGGCAGCTTGCGCTGCACTCGGCGCTGCGCCGACGGGTTTCGGCGTGCCGAGCGGCGTGCAATCCGTTGCCGACTTCACCGGAACGGACGCGCCGTTTACGCAAACCGACTACACGACGTTCACGACGAACGGCAAAGTGGGTTCCGGCAACCCTATCGCCGGCAAGATCGAACCCGTCCAGCTGCCGTCCGTGGTCGGCGCGATTTCGGTCCTGTATAACAATAAGGACAGCGCCGTCGAGAAGCTGAAGCAGCTTCCGCTGAGCGACAAGGCGATCTGCAAGATTGCCGATGGAACTATCCAAAATTGGAGTGCTCTCTATACGGAGCTCAAGGCCGAGGGTCTGCCCGTCGGTTCGACTGCGTTCGCTTCGAAGACGCTGTACTTCGTCTCGCGCGGCGATGGCAGCGGAACTTCGTTCTCCTTCACGAACCACCTTTCGCACGTCTGCTCGAGCCCGGATTCAGGCTGGGGAGCGAATCAGGCCTTCCCGTCCGCTAATCCGCAAACCAGCTCGACGGTTGAAGCGGATTTCCGCTCCGGTTCAGGCAATCAGGGCGATGCGGATTGTATCGCCAAGGGAACGACGGCCTACTGCTTCGCGTACAACAACCTCTCGTCGACCTCCGCGATTCCGAACGCGGGAGATGGGGCCATCGGCTACGTTGAGGCGGCAAACTCCAAGACCCTCGTCAACGGCTTGAACCTCGCCTACGCCACGGTCAAGAACGGAACGACGCAAGAGGATCCCGTTAAGAACCTTCCCGCCGCCGCAAGCACCGTTGACTCGACGACGCTCGCAACCTTTGCCAACAGCACCGTCGTCCAAACGACCGCCAACGCACTCGGCGGCGCCAACAATCCCGCCTCTGCCGCCGCGCTGACCGGCGTTATCACCGGTAACTGCATGCTCGCCGTCGACCCCACCAAGTACGCCACCCCTTCGGCGGGATATCCGATCGTGGCGGTCACGTACCTGGGGTTCTCGGAAAAGGACAATCTCGGCAAGCAGACTGACCTCGGAGACCTCATCAAGACCTTCTACGCTTCAACGAATTTCGGATCGGGAAAAATCACGTCGGTCGATCTGAACAGCGTTGCCACCGGAGCGACCGGGTTCTCGACCGTCAATATCACGGGCTCGCACCCCATGGGTAGCAGCGCGCAGGTAACGACGGCCGAAGCCTGCATCGGCGCGTAACCGAACCCGCAAGCGAGTCGGGTAGTTTAGCCCGGATGCCCCGAGCATTTGAATGCTCGGGGCATCGCTCTGTTCATGCTGTGTCGCACACGGCGCCTTCCCAAAATGCCTGCTCCGCGAACTGCGCGAGCGCGGCTATCACGGCGGCCTCACGCAGCTCTCGGAAGCGTGCGGTCCCTGGCCTCACGACGTCGCGGCGTCGTTGCCGGGCGCGTCAGCCTCGCCTAGCGCTCGATCATAGCGGGAATTGTACGTAGAATCGGGCTTGGAAAGGCGTTTGATTGGGATAGACGATGTACGGAGAGACGCTAGAACCGACGGCGGTCGGGCTCGTGTGTGTCTGTGACGATGCAGCTTGCCCGGGCGGCTGCAGCGGCAGCCCCGGGAAAAAGCGGCCCGTTGCGACCGGGATCAGGTTACTCGTGTAGTTCACTACCGGAACGTCCGCCGTCTGATCGAACAGGTTGGTAAGCGCGAGACCGTACGTTACTTTGTTCTTCTGCTGGAACTCGATGTAAAGGTTCGCGTTGAGCGCGCCGCCTGACGTCAAATCGCCCGCGCTGCCCGAGAGCGGCTCCGTCCCGCGCGTGGCGATAATGTGGGGGGAGGTAATCGTGCCGGGGTTTTGCGGGTCGACTGCGCCGTTCGAGACGGTCGTGCCCGACGTCGCGGGCAGGCAGGTCGAGCCGGCGCAGGGTACCAGACCGTTTGTGATCGCGTTCGTGAGCGGAACGAAGACCGGGTTATTGACGCTTCCGTAGTCGAGCGCTTCCACAACGCCGGCGCCGTACGGATAGCCCGAGCGGTAGGTCAGGATCGGCGAGATCCTTAGGCCCCCGGGCGACCGGTACGTAATGCCGAGCGTGCCTTGCAGGCGCGCTAGGTTAGGCGAGGGATAGAGTTCGCCAAGAACGGTAGAAGCCGTAGGCAGGAACGTTCCAGGAGGATCGTTTCCAATCTGATTGACGTACGTCGCCGACAGCTGGTAGGAAAGATGGGAGAGAAACCCCGTACCCCCCAGGCGTGGAGGCCGCGTGACGTAGAACTCGAAGCCGTTGGCTTCTTGTAGACCGAGGTTCGAGTATATCAGGGGGCTGAGAATCGGCACCTCGGAGCTCGGATCCCAACCGAGAAGCGTGCGCGACTGTTCGACGACGTCGTAGCCTCGCCGCGTGAACGGCGTCAGTCGAAACGCGGTCCCGTCGGCGAACTGGTGCTCGTAGGTGAAGTCCCAGTTCGTGAACGAAGCCCCTTTGAGCGGAAACTTGAAGAGCGATTGCAACCCGAAGCGATAGTTGCGATAGAGCCAGTACAATTCGTCGGCGTAGCTCGCGCAGGGTTGCGTGCCCTGCACGATCGTCGTCGAAATGCCGTTTTGCCTGACTGTCTGCGGCACGCCCGGACCGCAGACGTTCGCCTGTGTCGCTAGCGTCCGCCCGGGGTTGAAGGGACCTTTCGAGTTGTCGTAGGACGGAATGTCGTTGAAGGCGTCGTAGGCGCTGCGATCGATATCGAGGCCGAGGAATGTCGGCAGCGGAATCGAGAGCGTCCGCCCGTAATTGGCGAGGACGGCATCGCTTCGCGTGAGTTGGTAGCTGGCTCCAACGTGCGGCTCGAAGAGTCGCTGGTGCGCGAGACCGTTGAGCGCCGGCGGATTCTGCGGATCGTTCGGCAGCAGAAAATTGTAACCGTCGAGCCGGAGACCGCCGAGCAGGTGCAGGCGCGCATTCGGCGCGTAGGTGTCTTGCAGGTAGAGACCGTACTGCTGTTCGTTGGCCGTCGGAACCTCGACCTCCGCCGGGATCGACGGGACCTTCCCGTTGGCAAAGAAACGCGACAGATAGCCGCAATACGCGGATCCTGTCTCCGAAGGTGGCGTGTACACGGGCGGCGGCCCGGACGATTGAACGTTCCCGACGCAGCCTGGCGTTCCGCCCGTAACGATCGTATTACCGTTCGTGTCAGTGCCGAAGAGGGTCGGCTGCGGAGAGATGAAGTCGGGGATTAGGTCGAGTTGACTCGTCGTCGAGATCTGGAGTTGGCCGTTGTTCGAGCCGAGCCCCGAAATGGCGGGGAAGTAGTTGACGGTGTCGGTCGTCGTGCCATAGGGATGCGCGAACTCGTACTTCCCGCCGGCCTGCACGACGTTTTTACCGCCGCCGAAGACGTGCGAAAGGTCGAGCTGCACACCCGTACGGATACCGCCGTTGTCGCTCGAGTAGATACCTTGCTGCGCGAGATATTCCGTTTGCGAATTGAAGGTGCGATAGAAGCGCGTTTCGAGCGAGCCGTTGGGGTCGGTCGGCGTCCGAAAGTCGAGCTTGAACGCGCTGAAGGGCGAGTTGATCGAGTCGGCGTACGGGATCGCCTGGCCCGGCACGCCGTAAGGAAAGGCCGGATAGACGCTGGTCAGCGCTTTATTTGCGAGCGACGTGCTGCCAAAAATCGACGCGAACGGATTCGTGCCGAAGTTGACGCCGGGCGGAAACGGCGTCGCGACGTTGACGCCGGTGAAATTCTGGCCGTTGGCAAGGCCGCCATAGTCCAGCTTCTCGAGGAGGTGCTGATCCTCGATGAAGAATTGCAACGAGCGCACCTGATTGGGGCCGAACTTGAAAACGAAGTTATCCAGCCAATCGTCTGTTGTAGTGTTCGCCGGGTTGTAGAACGCCGTCGTATATAGGTAGCCGGAGTGCGCGTTGATGTTGCTGTCTTCGTTAGGATTGCTCGTAATCGGTGACGCGCCGATGGAGCCCGGGTCGGTGCCGTAGGGACCATACTGGCCTCTCGTGTAATTGTGCACCAACGAGAAGTAGTTGCTGAATGCGCCTTTCGGGTCCAACCAACGGCTGTCTTCGATGGCGTACTGGCTGACGTCGCCGCCATGCCCTTCCTCGAAATCGACGTTTGTGAACGGCACCTTCGTGCCACGCTTAATCGTAATCGAAATGAGACCGGTACCGGTGTTGCCGTGGGTGGCGTCGCCCCCGCCCGGAATGATCTCGACGTTCCCGACGCCGTTGATCAGGTCCGAATTGCCGAAGTTTTGAAAGCGATTGATGAGGCTCGTGTTCGGCTCGGTGTAGTCGATGCCTTCGACCTCGTAGGCTTCCTCGAAATTGAAGCCGCCGCGAATCAGCGGCGTGCCGTTGCGGTCGACGGTGATGCCCGGCAGGGTCGCGAGCAATTGCTGGCCGCTGACGTTGAAGTCTTTGCCGACGAACTGCTTGATCTCGTTGGAGCCGAGATTGTAGCTGCCCCTGAGGTTGTTGGGTTGGAAGGGGCTCGTAGCGCTCCGGCCGCGGACCGTTGCGATCGTGCGAAGGGCCCCGAGTTGTGCGGCGATGTGGTACGGCTGGCCGGGCAACACCGTCACGCCGTAGAAGATCTGTGGTTGGAACTGCAGTTTGAGATTGTCGCCGACTCGCACGGCGTAGGTGTCGGTTGGGACATTGACGATCGAAAACTGTCCGCGCGCGTCACTCGTGGCCCGAAAGGTGCCCGAGGGAGACTGGGCGATGACCTCTGCCCCCGCTACCGGCTTGTTCGTCGCTACGTTGATGACGGTCCCGACGATCTGGCCCGTGTCGACCGCTAGTGCGGGCGCGCTCGGCACGAACGAGCATAAGCAGAAGAGCGCCACGATTGCGCGTAGGACCCGTTTCATCAGCACGTTGCTCCTTAGTTCACGTCAACTTCGCCGGAAGCAGCGCCGTTCAGCAGGCGCTTAGCGCCGAAACTGGCGTCACACGCAGCGCTACAGGTCGTAATTGCTCACGCGTCGCCGCCTTGGAAAAATCAAAAGGCGCCCGCAGAACGCGCTAGAGGCTTGCGCACGGGAAAAATGTAGCACACTCTGCAAACGCTGAACGAGTAAGACGGTCTTAAGGTTTAGCGCGATCTCCTGTCACGCCGACTGAAGGCGCCTCTGTTCGATCTCGAGTAGCGCCGAACGAAGCGCGCTTTCCATCTCGGCGACCGCGCGGAGTTCGGTTGCGTTGAAGCCCCTCTCGTGAAGCAACTCGCTAGACGCGATCCAGATTCTAAGCAGATGGCGGCGGAGTGCGCGCTTCGCAGGTTTTTTAGGTGATGCGAGTGCCGTGAGCGCCTCGCTCACATCGTTGTTGAGGCGCTCCAACGAGCGCCCGCTTCCGCTGTTCGAGTCTGCGAGTACGGCACCCAGCGTAGCGACGCGATTGAGATAGATCCGGATCGCGGCCAGAGTTGGATCAGGTGCTTCCATTAAATCCCGGCAAGGGGGCGCCAAGTGTCGAATCGCACCGCATCAGCATTTCTCGCTCACCGACGCGGATTGTTTGCGGATTGTAGTGTGGATTGTGTTGCGGACTGTGCTATTATGGGTTGTGCTATTATAATGGAGAGAGAGCGGCGTAACAAGGTTGTTCGCCGCGAAGAACCTTGTTAACGAATCGTTGTCAGTTCTTTTAGATTCGATTAAGATGGGCACCCCGGTTAGAGCCGGAGGACAAAAGTGCCTCCTGGTTTTTGAACGTCACAACGAACCGCTTGACCTCCATGACGGTAGTACGGCTCACTCTTATCACGTCTGAGGGAACGAATGCTTCTGCGGTTCGCCGCGGATCGGGAAGCGCCGCACGTCCGAGGACTCGCACTACTCGCACCGGTGAGAGGGATACATGATCGAGGATACGCGAATCGTGAAGCAGTCGATCCCGGACGCCGCTGCTGAAGCGATGAGGGTTCTCGCTCCATGTGAGGCCTGGGGATTTGTTTCGTTCACGCCGCGCAGCGACGGCAGCGAGATATGCGCCAGCGGCGGTTCGGCCGGCCGGGATTGGCACTTCCGGCTTCTGCGCGCGGAGCGTGCGCGTCTGAGCGATGTGCGGCACCCGCAAATCGACGGTCGAGGATGCTCTCTCACCGCCGCTCGCACGGGCCGTGCATGAGCTGACCGCGCGCTGGGGTCCGACTGCGACGGAATGCCGCGCGGCGATCACGCATCCCATCCCGTCCCTCGCCGTGCGGATCGTCCCCATGGTCGTCGGCGATCACCTTCGCGTCTGCGTTCTCGTGGAGTGTATCGAGCGGCGCTCCCTGCTCGTACGAGCGCCAAAACGCTTTTCGCTATCGGCGCGAGAGCTCGACGTCTTGGAGCTTCTGCTCGCGGGCGAGTCCACGCGGACCGTGGCGGCGACGCCGGCGATCGCCGAACCGACGGAGCGCGATCACATTAAGCGGCTGCTCAGTAAGGCCGGCGCGCGCAATCGCGTCGAGATAGCGGCGCGGTTTTTCGGTTTTCGGCCGGGCATCGACGCAGCGCGCGACCGCCGCTGATCGGAGTGGTGAGCGTCCCGACGGGAGCCGCGGACCGTCAGGCGCTCGGTCTCATTACAGCGTCGCCCAAACGTCGAGTTTCGTGTGGATCTTATCGATGACGGCTTCGACGAATTCGGTCGTCGAGGCGTGGCCGCCGAGGTCGCTGGTCGCCGTGCCGCCTCGCACCGTCTCGAGCACCGATTCGTAGGTGGCGCGCGAGGCTTTCGCGGCGCGCGGGTCGGGCATGTAGGAGAGCAGCGCGGCGCCGGCGAGGATCATCGCCATCGGGTTGGCGACGTTCTTGCCGAAGAGGCGCGGCGCGGTGCCGTGCGGGGCCTCGGTCATGACGACGGCCGGTTTGAGCGACTCGTCGAAGGAAAGCAGCGTGCTTTCGGCGCCGGCGATCGAGCCGAAGAGCTGCATGACGAGATCTGAGAGGCAGTCGCCGTCGCGGTTGAGCGCGGGGATGACCATCGGGTCGCCGGCGCTCGCGATGAGCAGCGCGTAGGTCGCGTCGATGAGCTGCGGCTCGTAGACGACGTCGGGGTAGCGCTCGGCGGCCGAATCCATCTCTTCCTTGAGCATGCCTTCGTAGACCGGGCTGACCGTGTATTTGGGGCCGCCGAAGACCTTCGCGTTGGTGCGCCGGGCGTGGTAGAAGGCGAACTCGGCGACGACGCGGCAGACGCTGCGCTCGATGCGCTCGGTACGGAAGGCGATCTCGTCGGTGCCGGTCCGTTCGCGCCACTCGGTCGCGCCGTAGGCGTCGCCGACGGCCATGCGCACGATCGAGATCGGCGCATGGATGCCGGCCACCGGCCGGATGCCGGGCAGGCGGCGCCCGGTGCGGACGATGACCTTGCCGTCGATCTCGCGCCGCAAGATGGCGTTGGGGGAGCCGACGTCGCCCCGGATCTCGGGCGTGATCGTGGCTGCCTTGAGCCCGTAGCCGCTGCGCTTCATCGCGGCGGCCGCCTCGTGGACGACACGGTTCTTCGTCTCGCGGCGATTCGGCAGGGAGAGGTCGAAGCGCTCGAAGGTCAGCGGCAGTCCGATCACGTCTGGATCGAGCGCCCGCAGCGACTGAACCAAGAGTTCCTGCCCGGTTTCGTCTCCTTCGAGCACGACGATCGTAGGTGTCTCCATCACGCTGTAAGTCCACGCTCGATAAGGGCGAAGCCTGCTGTCGCAAGCAGGCCCGAACAGGTTTGCGCCCGACGGCGGACGCAGCGGTTCGCTCCGGGGTGCTTCACGCTTGCGCCGGTCGCTTCTAAGGCGCGGTGCAAGTCGGGGACGAAGGGGAACGGGCGTGCGTTCGAGAGGTGGGCGGGGCGATTGCTGCGCGCTTGCCAGCCGGCTGCGGATCCCGCGGCGAAGGCGCGGCAGCAGTCGGTTAATGCCTGCGCAGGTCCTCGGGCGTAATGCGGTCCGGCGGCGTGATGTTTGTCGGTGCCGCGACGAGCGGTCTTTGTTCGCAAGCGTACTTCCATCGAATCTTCACAAACTTGCGCGTCGCAAACTCGACGTGATCGCCGCGGCCAGCCGTGACATCCAGTATCTCGATGACGATGACGTTGCCGCTCTCATCGAGATCCGCGATGACTTCCGAGTTTTCGTCGCCTCCAACGAATAGGTTAGTTGCTGAAGCGCTCGTCGCATAGCGAACATAGGCTGCACCGGTGGAAGAGAGTTCGATATTCATGCTGGCCTCGATTGCGCGTTCCAGGTTGATCCCGGGCGAAGGCTAGACGAGCTCATCTACGAACGCGCGGGGCGTGAGGACCGGAAGACCCGCCTCCCGCAAGTCGAGCAGATGCCGGTCACCCGAGACCAGGATTCCGACTCGACTCGCCCGCGCCAAGGCCACGAGGTAATCATCCTTCGGGTCGGGCGTGAGCCCCGGCCGCGCGGGTGGATCCGGGGCTACCGTGGCGAGTCTCCGCACGAGGTCAACATAATCGCGAACCTCCTCGTCGGTGGCACAGCCTCGAAACTTCGGGCGCAACAACACCGACTCGAGTTCAGCGAGGAGAGCCGGGCAGACGATCAACTCGAAGTCGCCGCCGAGCCAGCGCAGCAGTAGCGCCCGCGGCGCACCGTCAGCCGAAATCAACCCAGCTATGAGGACGCCGGGATCCAGAACGGCTCTTAGCGATGCCGTTCCTCCTCGGCAAGGGTGAGCGCCTGGTCCCCGGACAACGCTGAGCGTTTACCGACACGCTCGAGCAAGTCGAAGCCTAGATACGCCCTGAGTGCCTCTTCCAATACCTGCGAGTCTGCTTTTCCGCTCCGGGCTGCCGTGACGCGGGCCGCTCGTAACAACTCGTCGTCAAGGTACACCGTCGTTTTCCGCTTCACTCGTGCCATCATAACAGATTGAAGTGTTTCCATCAAACGGTACGATTCCGCCCCTAGCGACGATTCGTGCGGCTAGAGCGTCGCCCACGCGTCCAGCTTCGAGCAGACCTTGTCGATGACGGCGTCGGAACTGGGACGTCGAGGCGTGGCCGCCAAGGTCGCTCGTGGCGAGGCCTTGGTGCACCGTCTCGAGCACCGACTCGTAGATCGCGCGCGAGGCCTGCGCGACGCGCGGGTCGGGCACGTAGGAGAGAAGGCCGATGACCATCGCCATCGGGTTGGCGACGTTCTCAGCGACAGCCTGATCACCTCCGGATCGAGCACGCGGAGCCCCTCGAGCAAGAGCTCCTGTCCGGTTTCGTCTCCTTCGAGCACGACGATCGTGGGTGTCTCCATGAGGGCGTAGTCCGAGCTCGATAAAGGGTGAAGCCTGCTGTCGCAAGCAGGCCCGAACAGGTGTGCCTCCGGCGGCGGGCTAACGTTTCGGCCGATGGCACGCGTCCGCCGCAAGGCTCGTGCAACGCTGCGGCTCAACCTCGAGGTCGCCGGAATCGCGGCGTTCGGCCTCGCCGTCCTGGTCGGCATCGCGCTTGCAGCACCCGCTCATTCGGGCGCGCTCGGGGTGTGGACCGCGTATGCCCTTGGGGCCCTGTTTGGACGCACCGCGTGGCTCGTACCGGTGCTGGTCGCGATCGTCGGCGGGATCGTCTTCCTGGAAATCAACGTACCACGCATGATCGCGACGCTGGGCTGCGCCTCGCTGGCCTATTTCCTGATCGTGGACGCGGCCTACGGGCGCGCCGGCGGGCTCACGGGCCAGATGCTGTCGAGGGGCCTGCACGCGCTGCTCGGCTCGACCGGCACGACCGTGGTGCTCGTGCTGCTCACCCTCGTGCTCACCGTCACGCTGCTCAATCTCTCGGTGAAACGTGCGATCGGCTGGTGCGTGGTCAGCTTCCTGAAGGCACGCGACGCCATCGCCGCGCTCGGCGCGAAGCGTCCGCGCGTGCCGCAGCCCGCGGCGGCCGCATCGGGGCCGCAGTCACTGCGCGAAGCGTTCCATCTCCCGGCCGTCATCCTTCCACCGAAGCCGCCCGCGCCGCCTCCCGCCGTGACGCTCGGCTCGAAGCTCGTGGTCGCGCCGGTCGACGCGCGGACGTTCGTCGGGCGCGACGGCGGCGCGGTCGCGCAAGGCGATGAGGAAGAAGAGCTCGAGGACGACGAGCTTGACGATGAGGATCTCGAAGACGACGAGGACCTCGAAGAGGACGAAGAGCTCGAAGACGACGACGAGTTCGAGGACGACGAGGAGGACGAGGAAGAGCTGGACGAAGCGCAGGCGCCCGTCGAAGGCGAGTACGAGCCGGCCAGCCTCCCGGGCGAACCGGCGCGGCGCACGTACAAGCTGCCCGACCTGAGCCTGTTCGATCCGCCGCAGGCGCAGATCGTCGACGAGTCCGTCCGCTCGCACTTGTTGGAAGACACGCTGGCCTCGTTCGGGGTCGGCGCGAAGGTCATGCACATCGAGCGCGGGCCGGCGATCACCCGCTACGAGCTGCGGCCCGAGCGCGGGGTGAAGATCTCGCGCATCTCGTCGCTGGCCGACGACATCGCGCTCGCGCTGGCCGCGACCTCGGTGCGCATCGAGGCGCCGATCCCCGGCAAATCGGCGGTCGGCATCGAGATTCCCAACGCCCAAGTCTCGGTCGTCGCGATCTCGGAGATTCTGCAGGCGCTGCCGCAGCGCGGGACGATCCCGCCGCTGGCGATGGCGCTGGGCAAGGACATCACCGGCCGGCCCGTCTTCGGCGACCTCGGCAAAATGCCGCACTTGCTCGTCGCCGGCGCGACCGGGAGCGGCAAGAGCGTCTGCCTCAACAGCATCATCGCATCGCTGCTCGTCTCGGCGACGCCCGATCAGGTGCAGATGCTGTTCATCGATCCCAAGCGCGTCGAGCTGACGGTCTACAACGGGATCCCGCACCTCATCAAGGAGGTCATCACCGACCCGCGGCTGGCCGCGGGCGCGCTCTTCGAGATGACCAAGGAGATGGACTCGCGCTACGAGCGCTTCGCCAAAGCCGGCGTGCGCAAGATCGAAGAGTACAACGCGAAGTATCCCGAGGAGAAGCTGCCCTACGTCGTGATCGTGATCGACGAGCTGGCCGATCTCATGCTGATCGCGCCGGCCAAGGTCGAGACGACGATCTGCCGGCTCGCGCAGCTCGCGCGGGCGACCGGCATCCATCTGGTGGTCGCCACGCAGCGGCCGTCGGTCGACGTGATCACGGGCATCATCAAGGCGAACATTCCGTCGCGCATCGCGTTCGCGGTCAGCTCGCAGGTCGACTCGCGCACGATCCTCGACATGGTCGGCGCTGAGCGGCTGCTCGGGCGCGGCGACATGCTCTTCCTGCCGATCGACGCGCCGAAGCCCGTCCGCGCACAGGGTGCGTTGATCACGGGGAACGAGGTGACGCGGCTCGTCGATTTCTGGGCAAAGCAAGCGCGCCCGGACAACCTGCTCGACGTCGAGGTCGCGCCGATCGAGGAAGACGACAAACGCCGCGACGTCGATCCGCTCTGCTACGACGCCGCCAAGTACATCATCGAGACGAACTACGCCTCGACCGCGCAGCTCCAGTCGCAATTCTCGATCGGCCATCCACGCGCGGTGCGAGTGATGAAGCAGCTCGAAGAGTTCGGCATCGTCGGCCCTCACGAGGGCACGAAGCCGCGCCGCATCAATATCGGAGTCGGTGAGCTCGAGACGATCGCCGACCGGTTGGGGCGTGACGAGCAGACGGACCTGTTCGCGCAGGGCGCCTAACGCAAGGAGCGCACGCTTAGCTTCTGCTTGGGTTGTTGCGAGTCGTAGATGCTCGAGTTCAGCCGGTAGAGCTCGTCAAAGTGCATCTTGCTTTGCAGTGAAAGCACCGCAAGCCCGATGAATTGAATTGCCAGAGCGAGCGACATGGCACCGATGAAAAAGACGTGCGGGTAGTGAACGAACGCTGCGGCAACCGCGTCGTCATACCCGTGGTTGAGGCCGGCGGCGGCTAAGGCGCTGTGCTGCTCGAACACGTGGGCGGTTGCCCAAAAGCCGGCATAGAGGCACAGCCCCATGAGCAGCACACCGGGAATGACGAAATAGAGGTGCGGCCGCAGCATGAATCCGGAGAGCAGGACAGACCCCGTCTCCCTCAAGAGCTTGCCATAGGAGCTGCGCGACTGTGCGCGCCGCTCTTCGGGCCAACTTAGCCGAGCCGGAATCTCACAGATCGCTTTGTTGAGAATGTGCGCTTTGTGGATGATGCGCGGGTTGATTTCAGCGCCGAGCTCGCTCAGGTTTATCGACCGGATGAACTCGCCGTCATAGGCGCGTACCATGCACGTGAACGTCGAGATTTCGGCAGAGGTCAGCAGGCGCAGAAAGCGGTTCGCGTAGCGGCTGAGGAAGAGACGCAGCCGGGGAACGTTGTTCGCGGTGCCGCCGCTCATGTACGGCGAGGCGATCACGATGCTTGCGCCGGAGCTCTCGATCTTTTGCAAGAGGCGTTCGATGTGCTCGGGGCCGTAACTGAGATCCGCATCGAGCGTGACGATATAGCGGCCGCGGGCCTGAGCGAAACCGGTGCGCAAGGCTAAACCGAGCCCGCCGTTCGCAGCGTGATGGAAAACCCTCACGTTCGCTCGCATGTTTGCGAACAGGTCCGCCGAAGCCCCGGTCGCGTCGCCGCTGCCGTCGTCGACGACGATCAGCTCCCACCGGTAGGCATGCTCGAGCTGCCGCATCTGTTCGCAAATGGCTGCCAGATTGCGCTCGACGACCGGCCCCTCGTTATACATCGGAACGACGACGGAGACCAACGGGCGTCCGTCGATCTCGGAAGAGTGCGACGAAGCCGCTTCCGGGCTCGAGCGTGGCGCCATACGAGCATGATACGCAGGATGGGCCGCTCCCGGTTGGGCCCCGAGACCCATCTTTGTCAAGTTCCTTTCGATTTGGGCGGGTTTTGAGCGCCGCCGGCCCGTAGTCGGGCCCGATGGCGAGTTCGGCCGATCGGCGGGAGCGCGGATCCTCAGACGTGCGTCTACACCCGACCGCGATCGTGGAGGACGGAGTCCCGATCGGTGAGGGCACGGTGATTTGGGACTCCGCGCACATCCGCCGGGGAGCGCGGATCGGGTCTCGGTGTATCGTCGGCGAGAAGTCCTACGTCGCGGGCGAGACGTCGATCGGGGATTTGGTGAAGATCAACGCGTTCGTGTACGTCTGTGCCGGCGTCACCATCGAGCGCGGCGTCATGGTTGCAGCGGGGACGGTCTTCACGAACGACCTTTTCCCGAGGGCGACGACGACCGATCTTCGTTCCTTGCGTACGTCGGAGGTCGACGAGCACACGCGGCCGACGCTCGTTCGCGAAGGCGCCACGATCGGAGCTCATTGCACGATCGGCAGCGGCCTGGTCATCGGCAGGTTTGCGATGCTCGGCATGGCCAGCGTCGTGACCCGTTCGATCCCCGATTTCGCGCTGGCACTGGGCGCTCCGGCGCGAACGGTCGGTTGGGTATGCCGCTGCGGGCAACCGGTCGTGCGTGAGGCCCAGCCGGCGCAGACGCGTCTCCCCTGCGCAGCATGCGGACTGGCCTACGCCTTCCGCGAGGGGCAGATCGTGGAATTGAGCCCGCCGGCGACATGATACTCGAACCCAAGCCCGGCGAAGCCGGGCAGCTGAACGAAACGATCGGCGTGGTCGGGGGCGGAATGCTCGGCATGGCGCTTGCGCTGCGCTTGGCGGAAGGCGGGCGTGAGGTTACGATTGTCGAGACGGCAGACGAACTCGGAGGCCTCGCGGCGCCCTGGGAGATCGGCGGAGTGCGCTGGGACAAGCATTATCATGTCATCCTGAGTTCGGACCTGCGAACGCGAGACTTGCTCGCGCGCCTCGGCCTCGAGCGCGAACTCGTGTTCTCGGAACCCCAGACGGGCTTTTACATCGCCGGAGCGCTGCATCCGATGAACGGCCTGCTGGACTTCCTTCGTTTTCCGTCGCTCGGCCCGCTGGACAAACTGCGTTTGGGGCTCACGGTTCTCTACGCATCGCGCATCAAAGATGGCCGTCCGCTGGAATCCGTACCGGTGGGAACGTGGTTGCGGCGCTGGTCTGGGCGTCGCGCTTACGAGCGGGTTTGGCTGCCGCTCCTACGCGCGAAACTTGGGGAGCGCCACCGGGAGGCCTCAGCCGCCTTCATCTGGGCGATCATCGTTCGCTTGTACGCTGCGCGCAAGCTCGGACTCGGGCGCGAGCGTTTCGGTTACGTGCCCGGCGGATACGGCCGCATCCTGACCGAGCTCGAACGCGCGCTCCGCGAGGCCGGCGTTCGCGTGCTGACGGGGACGCCCGTCTCCGCTGTTCGGCCGCGAGGCAGCCGTATCGAAATCGGGAGCGGGCGCGAATCTTGGATATTCGACCGGGCCGTCGTCACGCTGCCCTCGACCCTCGCCGCGCAGGTTTGTGAGGGCCTGAGCTCCGACGAACGCATGCGGCTGACGTCCAAGCGTTACCAGGGCATCATCTGCGTCTCGATGCTCCTGGAGCAGCCCTTGGGGTCCTACTACGTCACCAACATTGCCGACGGGTCCGTACCGTTCAGCGCAGTCATCGACATGTCGGCCGTCGTCGATCGCTCCGCGTTCGGCGGACACGCGCTCGTCTATTTGCCGAAATACGTCGCGCCGGACGACCCGCTTTTCACTGCCGACGACGCGAGCATCGAATCTTCGTTCGTTGCGGCGCTCGAGCGGATGTACCGCGACTTTCGCCGCTCCGACATCAGAGCCGTCCGCATTTCGCGCGTCAAGGAAGTTTTTCCGATCGCCACCTTACGATACTCGGACACGCTGCCGCCGTTCGCATCCTCGGTGGAGGGGCTGTTCTTGGCCGGCTCGGCTCACCTCGTCAACGGCACGCTCAACGTCAACGAGACGCTCGGGGTGGCGCAACGTGCGGCAGATGCGCTTTTCGAGGTGACGCCGCGGTGAGCAGCTCCCGCTATGCCAGCCTTTCGCTCGACCTTGACAACGAGTGGTCGTATCTTAAGACGCGCGACGACCCGGCTTGGCGGCGGCACCCAAATTACCTGCCGGTCGTCGTCCCGCGCTTTCTCGAAGTGCTCGCCGAGCACGGCGCCTCCATCACGGTCTTCGTCGTCGGCTTCGATGCCGCTCAACAAGAAAACGCCTCACTGCTCAAGGGCATCGCCACCGCAGGTCACGAGATCGGCAACCACTCGTACCACCACGAGCCGTGGTTACACACGTACGACGCAGCGGCCATCGAGCGTGAGATCGCCGAGTCCACCGAAGCGATTTGCGCGGCGACCGGCGTTCGGCCGCGCGGATTTCGTGGCCCCGGTTTCAGCCTCTCGAGCGCGACCTTGGAAACGCTCGTGCAGCATGGATACGCGTATGATTGCTCGACCTTGCCGACCTTCATCGGTCCGCTCGCGCGCTCGTACTACTTCCTGACCGCGCGCATCAGCAAAGAAGAACGTGCGCGTCGCAAGGCGCTCTTCGGCGGAATCGCCGAGGGATTTCGGCCGCTCCGGCCCTACCGTTGGCTGCTGCCCGGCGCGACTCTCATGGAGATCCCGGTCACGACGTTTCCGCTGTTCCGCGCGCCGTTCCACTTCAGCTACGTTTTCTTCATCGCGGAGAAGCTCGGCGAAGCGGCCGCGCTGGCCTATTTCAGGGCCGCGCTCGACGCCTGCGCCGTCTCGGGAATCGCGCCGTCGCTGCTCTTGCATCCGCCGGACTTCATGAGCGGTGAGGATGTGCCGTCGCTGCGCTTCTTTCCCGCGATGCACATGCCGCTGCCGCGAAAGCGCGCGCTTCTCGAGCGGCTGCTTTCGCAAGTCGAACGGCGCTTCAAGATCGTGACCGTCGGAGAGCACGCCGAGGCGGCCGGAAACCACGGCGGCAGCCGCTCCGTCGTCCCTCGCTTCGCAACGACCGGCTGACCCCCGTTTGCCGCTATCGCCGGCGCAGCTCGAGCACGCTGGATTCGTAGAATGCGGCTCGTGCGACGACGTCATAGCGTGCCGAGATCCAGCGCTCCAGGGCGTCGCAACCAAAGGCGACGCCGCCGTACGAGCACTGGTCTTCTCGTACCAGCCACAGGCTGCTCGTCGGCGACTCACCGGCTTTTTCGAGCGCGGCGTCGATTTGGGATCCGTTGCGCAGCACGAAGTCATGGGAATCGTACACCGTGTCGCTGGGTTGGGACGGGATGGGTATCAGCCGGTTCGGCCCTGCGTAGTAGAAGCGCAGTGGAAGCGCCTCCTCGCTGGTGAACACGAGCACCGGTTCGCCGGCGCGCTCGCGCCCTTGAAGGTATGAAGCGACACGACGCCAGTCGCCGGGATTCGCATCGTTGTGATAGCGGCCCACGAATGCCCCCGCGTCGAGCGCCAGCGCAACGGCGCAGCAGATGGTGAGCGCAAGCGAACGGGTCGCCGGCTGCGCGGCGTCGAGCACCCCGGCGACTGCGACGAAGCTCGGAACCAATAGGAAAGCGAGATAGTTCGCAAAGAACTCGACGCCTTCGACGACGCTGACGATCGCGAGGAGTAGGAGCGAGACTGCGGTCGCAAGCGCGCACGCCACGGTCATGGCCGTGATCCGCTTCCGCAAGAGCGCGAGTGCGCAGCACAGTGCTGCTAGCAGAGCAATACCCACGACGTCCCGGTGGGGTGCCTTCTCGACAAGGGTCGCGAGCCGATGGAGCCCGGCCAAGTTGGAAGCCGCGAACCAGGCGTACTGCGTCAGCTCCGTCGCGAGCGAGGGGTGAAAGTCGTATGTTTGGGTGTACGCCGCGACGGTCCGTCTGACGAGGGCCAGGAGGGGCAGAAAAGCGAGCGACGCCACGAGCATCGCGACGGCGTAAGCGACTAACGCGCGCCAACGCCGCAGCACGACGAGCGCGCAGCCGAAGCCCGCAAACAGAATCCCGAAACTATACGCCGTGTAGATCCCGACGGTGGCGACCGCTGCCAGCGCGAGCGTCTGCCGCGCCGTCGGCCGAGAGTCTTGCGCGATCGTGACGCCGACGATGTACGTGAAGAGCGCGACGAGCAGGATCGAAAGGGCGTACAGCCTGATCGTAAGCGCGCTCCAAACGAGCTCGGGAGCCAGTCCCAGCGTCAGCAGCAGCAGTCGCGTATCGAGCCGCGGGAAGGAACGGTGTAAGGTTTTGGCTACGACGACGATCGCGGCCGCGGCGCACGAGAGCGAGAAAAGACGCGCCCAAATCACGCTTGCACTCACGCGCCGCCACGCCCACATGAGGATGAAATAGAGCGGGGCGTTCTGTTCGAACCCGATCGCGGAGCCGAGCGCGTGCGAGATCGTACTCGACGTCGTCCGCAGGGTGTATGCTTCGTCGGTCCAGATGTTGAGCGTGACCGCCAGCCAAAGCATGGCGGCCGCGTAGATTCCCCAGCCGGCCAACACGATCCAAGAGGTCACCCTCACTTCGGGCGGGTTCCGCCGAAGGTCATCTCGCCAAATTCGTGAATCGGTTAAGCTCACGCTCGATGTCGTTGCGGTCTGAGCCACGGACGGCCGGCTCCCGTGGGATCGAGCACCGCCAAAGGGCTCTCCTCGAAACGATTTCGGTTCGGAGGTCCTAGGCCAGCTAGCCCAACGATCGGTGTTCGAGAGTTTTCGGCGTCGGTGCGATAACTCAAGCGGCCCCCGGTTTTGCGCAAGGAGTCAAGCTTAGTCCATGTCCACCGCTTCCCTACCTTTGCCGTCTGACCAGGATGCGACCGGAAGGACGTTAGGCTTGGAAGAGATCGAAGCCGTGTCGTCGGCGATCCGAAGCGGCACCCTGACGAGCACGAAGGGAAGGTTCACAAAGGCCCTCGAGGGCGAGTTCGCCGGCCTTATCGGCACGAAGTTCGCATTCGCCTGCAGTTCCGGCTCAGCCGCGATGCACGTGGCGATCGCGGCACTCGACCTGGAGCCGGGAGCTGAAGTCGTCACGACGGCGATCACGGACATGGGTGCGATCGCGCCCATTCTCTTCCAAGGCGCCATCCCGGTTTTCGCGGACGTCGATCCTCACTCGGCCCTCGTGACGGCCGCCACGGTCGCGGCGGCGATCACGCCCCGGACCGGCGCGATCGTCGTCACGCACCTGTTCGGGAACCCGTGCGAGATGCGCGCGATCTTGCATGTGGCAGCCGCGCACGGCTTGCCGGTGATCGAGGATTGCGCGCAAGCGTTCCTGGCAGAAAGCGACGGTGCCCGTGTCGGCCGGCTGGGCACGATCTCAGCTTTCAGCCTGCAACAGGGAAAGCATATCACCACGGGTGAGGGCGGCTTGGTCGTGACCGACGACCCGGACCTGGCGCGCCGCAGCTTTCTTTTCATCAACAAAGCCTGGGGTTACGGCGACAAGGACCCAGACCACTACTTCATCGCTCCGAACTACCGCATGAACGAGCTGACGGCCGCCGTAGCCCTGGCACAGCTGAAGAAGCTGCCGGCCGTGGTCGAGCGCCGCGTCTCGCTTGCGCGTCGCTTGAACGAACGACTCCGCGAGTTGGCCGGCATCGGCATTCCCAGGACGCCGGCGGGCAGCATGCACACCTATTGGAAATACGTGCTGAACGTTGACGAACATGCCGTCCGCGGTGGAGCGGTCGGCTTGGGCGGCAAATTGGCGCAGGCCGGCCTTTCGTGCGCGCCGCGCTACATTCAGAAACCCGCCTTCGAATGCGCTGCGATCCGGGATCAGCAAACGTTCGGCAGAAGCCGCTGGCCGTTCACGCTTGCCCATCCGGATGCCACCGATTACTCCCGGTCGCGTTTCCCCGGAACGTACCAGGCGCTGAACGAGATATTGGTGCTTCCCTGGAACGAGCGCTATACGGAGGGTGACGTGGACTACATCGCAGACGTCATTTGCCGTTCTCACGCTGAACTGACCGCCCCCGCGTGAGCGAGAGTTCCTTGCCGGCAGTCCGTTTCGGTATCGTCGGCACCGGCGCGATTGCGTCCGCCCATGCCGCGGCGATCCGCTCGGTGGCGAGCGCAAAGCTCGCCGGCGTCACCGACATCGACGAGATCTGCGGACGCCGCTTTGCCGCCGCGTGGGAAACGCCGTTCAGCGAATCGCTCGAAGCGCTGGTCTCGAAGGTTCGCCCGGACGTCGTCGTCATCTGTACACCACCGAGCACGCATCCGGAGCTCGCGATCTCCGCAGTCTCGGAGGGCTGTCACGTGCTCTGCGAAAAACCGCTTTCCATCGACGAGGCCGGCGCTACCGCCATGCTCGACGCCGCGGCCAAGGCCGGCGTCATCTTGACGATGGCTACGAAGTTTCGCTACGTCGCCGACATCGTTCGAGCGCGAAACATGCTACGGCTAGGCGTTTTCGGCGAGCTCCAATTGATCGTCAACGAATTCTGTTCGCCCGTCTCGATGGAGCGGCGCTGGAATTCGAACCCGAAGTTGAGCGGGGGCGGAGTATTCATCGACAACGGCACGCACTCGGTCGACATCCTGCGCTATCTCGCCGGGCCCGCCGACTCCGTCAGCGTGACGGAGAACCCCTCCTCGAGCTCGCTGCCAGTCGAGGACAATGCGCAGTTGCTCGCCCACTTCGCGTATGGAACGCTGGCCCGCGTCGACCTTTCATGGGCCCGCTCTGCGGCTTCGCCGTATTTCTTACGGATCATCGGCAGCCAAGGGCGAGCCATGATCGGTTGGAAGGAGTCGCACTACCAGCTGGGATCGTCGGCGGAGTGGAAGCTGCTCGGGCCGGGATATGACAAACTGTCTGCCTTCCAACGCCAGTACGAAAACGTCGTTGACGTCATCGCCGGTCGGGCTTCGATCGAAGTAGGCCGCGACGAAGCGCTTTCGTCGGTCCAGGTCATCGCCGCCGGCTACACTTCTCTGAGGACCGGTACTTGGGTGACCCTCGACGGCAAACTGACGGCGTCGCGCACACGAGAGGCCAGGCGAGCCTTCGCGCTGCTCTAACCCGAGCCGCGGGACCGCGAAATTGCGAGTTGCGGGCGCGGGCTGTCGCTGGCCGAAGGAATTGGGGCGGGACACCGTACCTGCTACGTTTGGTGACGATCGTATTGCCGACCTGTTCGTATTCTAGGATGGGAAGCCGTGTGCTGGTCGAATGAGGCCCGACGACGCCGGGCACCGCCTCCAGCTCGCTCACACGGAGATGCTTATGCGAATGTCATCCTTACATGCATTCTGCCTAATCGCATATACGGCGTTTCTCGTCTTTGGGGCGCGGCCCGTCTCCGCGCAGACCTCGCCCTCCGACCCGGCGGTTCGCGCCGCGATCGACGCCGCGGTTGCGAAGCAGCGCAGCGTCTTCGGTGGTCGCACGCCGGTGCCGGCGGTTTTGGTCGGCGTTTGGGACGGGAAAGGCCACAGCTACGTCCACGCCTACGGCTTTGCCGATCTCGCGACGCGCCGGCCGCTCACGCCGCAAGACCACTTTCGAGTCGGCAGCAACACGAAGACCTTCGTCATCAGCGTTCTGCTGCAACTCGTCGACGAGGGCTATCTGAACCTCGACGACCCGGTCAGCAAATTCGCGCTCGGCGTGACGATCCCCAACGGACGGAACATCACGGTGCGCGAGCTGTGCGAGATGCGCAGCGGCCTCTTCGAGTCCTACAACACACCCCAACTCCAGCACATGAACGTCAACGGCAATACCAAGTTCGACGACAGGACGCTCGTCAAGTGGGCGGTTGCGCAGAAGCCGCTGTTCGCACCGGGCACTCGCTACAACTACAGCAACACGAACTACTTGATTCTCGGACTCATCATCGAATCACTGACGCACGACTCCGTCGGTCACCAAATCCAACAACGCCTGCTCGACCGGTTCGGCTTGCACCAGTCGTCCTATCCCGACACGCAGGCGATGCCGGATCCGTGGGCGCATGGCTACGCCCTCGACAAGAACAAGAACTGGGAAGACGTGAGCGGCACGATCCCCGTGTCGCTGATGGGGCCTGCCGGCGAGATCGTCTCCGACATGGACGACATGATCCGCTGGACCAAGCTCTACGTCACCGGCAAGACGAACGGCGCGGCGACGCAGCGCGAGCGTCTGCGCTGCCTGTCCACGGGCGAGGGAAATCTCTCCTTCGGCCTGGGCATCGGTTGCAGCGCGGGCTATTTCGGCTACACGGGCGGTCTGCCCGGCTACAACACCGCGAACTACTACATGCCCTCGACCGGGATCACGATCTTGGCGTGGGTCCCCTTACAAGCTGCCAAGCCGGAGCCGGGCGTGGCCAACTCCGTCTTTCGGGCGATCGCGCGTATCATGACGCCCAACAACTACCCATTCAACGTCGGCCCGCAGCACGGCGCTAACCGCTCGGGCCTGTAACGCATCGGGCGGTAAATGAAAAAGGGGGGCCGGCGCCCGGTTCCGTGGCTCAGCGCCCCAGTATTTGAGCAACTTCGATCTGCACGTCCGGGAAGGCAGCGGGCACTGCGACCTCGCCGGCGACGTGACGCCGCTCCTCCCGGTATGCGCCGCGCTCGCGGTCGGGGTCGCGGAATGCGAGCAGCTCGTCGTGGACGAGGTCGACTACCCAATACTCCGCGATTCCCGCTCGCGCGTACCGTTCGCGTTTCGAGCCAAGGTCGTAGTCCAGCGACGAATACGCGATTTCGACTAATAGGAAGACTTGCGCCGGCGTCGGCCGCAGCCGGAGATCCCGGTCAGTCATGGAGAGCAGAAGATCGGGATCAGGCATGTTGTGCGGGCCCAGCCGCAGGCTGACGCTCTCCGGCGAGACGCGGTAACGCCCGCGGCGCTGGTCGACGAACAGTTCGGTGAGCACGTCGAGCGCGAACCCGTGCCGCTCGCCCTTCGGGCTCATCTCGACGACCACGCCGTCGACGAGCTCGACGCCCTTCTCTGGCAGCAGACCAGCTCGGCCCATTCCCTCGTAGGCTTCGACGGTGAACCGGTGCGGTGCGAGCGCCACGACGTCAGCTTTCGACGGTGCCGCCGCGCGCCCCGGTGGCGCCACCGTTTCCCCGCTTGCGACAAAAGTCGGCGCCAGGCAAATGGGGGAAGTCCTTGTAACTTCATTTCTGGTCGCCTAGTCTAAGCTGTCGCCACCGTGCCCGCCCGTCCCGAGGTTCGTAGAAGGTGTCCTTCGTAACCGATCCCGCGCTCCGCGCCGTCGAACACAAGCTCGACGAGGGTATCCCCCTCTCCAAGGAAGACGGCGTCGCCTTGCTGCGCACCGGCGATCTGCACACGCTCGGCCGTCTCGCCAAGCGTGCCAAAGAACGCAAGAGCGGCAACAGGGTCTTCTACGTCCTCAACCGCTACATCAACTCGACCAACGTCTGCTACGCGAACTGCACGTTCTGCTCGTTCGCGGCGGACGAGTACAAAGAGAAAGAGCGCGTCGTGCGGATGTCGTCCGACGAGGTGCTCGCCAAGGCCCTCGAGACCGGGACGAACTTCAACCAGATCCACATCGTCGGCGGGCACGACCCGCGCCAGCTCTCGCTCGACTACTGGCTGCCGCTGATGCGCCGCTTCAAGGAAGCGGTGCCGCACGCGCAGCTCTCGCTGTTCACCGCCGCGGAGATCGACTATCTCTCGCGCCGGCACCGGCTCTCCTATGAAGAGACGCTCACCGAGCTGCGCGATGCCGGCCTGCAGAATATCAACGGCGGCGGCGCCGAAGTCTTCAGCGAACGCTTTCGCAAGGCGACTTGCGCCAACAAAGTCGACGCGGCCAACTGGCTGCGCATCCACGAGATCGCGCACGCGCTCGGAATCGCGAGCAACGCCACGATGCTCTACGGCACGATCGAGACGCTCGAGGAGCGCGTCGAGCACCTGATCATGCTGCGCGAGTCGCAGGACCGCTCCCCCGGTTTCAACGCCTTCATCCCGCTCGCGTTCCATCCCGACGGCAACGAGCTCAACGATTGCGGCTGGACCAGCGGCCTCGACGACATTCGAATGTTCGCGACCGCGCGCTTGATGCTAAACAACTTCGACCACATCAAGGCGTACTGGATGATTCAGGGCCTGAAGGTCTGTCAGGTCGCGCTACATTTCGGCGCCGACGACATGGACGGCACGCACGGCTCGACCGACGAGGAGCGCATCTACCACAGCGCGGGCACGCAGTCGGGCCAGTACGTCGACGACCGCGAGTTCCGCCGCCTCATCGAAGAGGCCGGCTACGTTGCCGTGCGCCGCAACTCGACCTACGAGGAGTTCCCCTACGACTGGACGCCGCCCGCGCCCGCCCCGCTCCGCGAAACGGTCGGAGCCGCGGGCGACTAGTGCTGCGCTCCGGGCGGATCATCTACACCAACGACCTGCCGATCTATACCGCCTTCGACGAAGGCGTCGTCCGCTATCCGGGCGCGCTCGTCGCCGACGTTCCGTCCAATCTCAACGCGGCGCTGGTGGCGGGCCGGCTCGACGTCAGCCCGATCAGCGCCTTCCAATACGGAAAGTATGCCGACCGGCTGGCGCTCTTGCCCGAACTGTGCATCGGATCGCGCAAGGACGTCTGGTCGGTGGTCTGCGTCAGCCGCAAGCCGCTCGAGGAGCTCGACGGCGCGCAGATCTTCGTCACCAAAGAATCGGCCAGCGGACGCAACCTGCTGCGCGTGCTGCTCGAGCGGCGTTTCGGCGTTAAAGCGCTCTTCATCGACTCGGACGATCCCTTCGGCGCGGCGGCCGCGGGCGAGGCGGCGCTGTTGATCGGCGACCGTGCCATCGATGCGCAGCAGACGTTCCGCCCTTCGAACGTACACGATCTGGGAACGCACTGGCACGCCTGGACGGGGCTCGACATGGTCTATGCCGTCTGGGCCGTGCGCCGCGACGTGCTCGCCTCGCATCCCGACGAGGTGCAGGCGGCGCTCGACGCGCTCGTTCTTTCGCAGTCGTGGGGCAACGCGCACCTCGACCGCGTGGTCGAGTCGGCGCAACGCACGCGCGCGCGTCCGGCGGGCTTCTACGAGGCCTATTACGCCACGCTCAACTTCGCATTCGACGAGCAGGCCCGTGCCGGGCTGGCCCGTTACTTCGCGGAACTGCACGCGATCGGCGCGATCGCGTCGGTCCCGCCGGTCGAACCGGAGGCGCTCCTTGTCACTCGCTGAGCTGCTCGAGCGCGCGGCCCACGGCGCCCGGCTGAGCTTCGACGAAGGCGTGCGGCTCTACCAAGAGGCGTCGCTGCACGAGCTGGGCGCCGCCGCGCATCACCGGCGCATGTCGCTCTATCCCACGAGCGACGTGACCTACGTGATCGACACCACGATCAACTACACCAACGTCTGCAACGTCCACTGCACGTTCTGCGCTTTCTTCCGGCCGGAGAAGCACGGCCAAGGCTACACGATGTCGCACGACGCCGTGCTGGCCCGCGTCAAGTTCGCGGCCGATCAGGGCGCGACCCAGATCATGATCCAGGGCGGGGTCAATCCGGAGCTGCGCATCGAGTGGTTCGAGCAGCTCTTCCGCCGCGTCGGCGAAGAGTACCCCGGCGTCGACATCCACTCGCTGTCGGTCTCGGAGATCGCGGGCTTGGCGAAGGTCGAAGCGCTCTCGACGCGCGAGGTGCTCGTGCGCCTCAAGTCGGCCGGGCTCAAGTCGCTGCCGGGCGCGGGCGCCGAGATTCTCGTCGAGCGCGTGCGCAAGCGGATCAGCGCGCGCAAGATCAAGCCGGAAGCGTGGCTGGCCGTGATGCGCGAGGCGCAGCTGCTGGGCATGCCGACGACGGCGACCATGATGTTCGGCTCGATCGAGCGTCCCGAGGAGCGCATCGAGCACCTCGAAGCGATCCGCGGCTTGCAAGACGAGACGGGCGGCTTCACCGCCTTCATCCCGTGGTACTACGTGCCGTGGAAGACGCCGCTGCGCGGCAAGGAAGCGACCGGGCTCGAGTACTTGCGCGTGCTCGCGATCTCGCGGCTCTACCTCGACAACGTGGCGCACTTGCAGGCTTCCTGGCTGACGCCGGGCCTGAAGATGGGCCAGCTCGCGCTCTTCTACGGCTGCGACGACATGGGCGGGACGATCCTCGAGGAGCGCGTCGTGCACGATGCGGGCTCGACCAACGAAGCGACGCGCCGTCAGCTCGAAGAGCTCATCGTGGGTGCGGGTTTCCGTCCCGTCGTGCGCGACACGTATTGGAACCTGCGTCCCGAGATGGCGCTGGCCGGCGCCGGCTAAAGCTAAAGGCGCTTCGAGCGAACCTTAGGACCTACGCTTCGCGCCGGCGGCTAGGTCGCTTCAGCGATGGTCGCGGCGCCGAGCACTTCGTCGCTTTCGAGCTCGTAGAGAGCCACGAGCTGGCCCGGCGCGATCGCGCGCTCCGGTTCTTCGAAGGCGAGCCGCAGCGCGCCGTCGCGCGCGTCGAGCGTTGCCGTCGCGACGTTGAGCGGCGAACGGTAACGCGTCATCGCGCGTACGCGCACGGGGCGCGCGAAGCGCTCGGGCCGGATGAGATTGACGTCGCGCGCGATCAGACCGAAAGCGAACAGCTCCTCTTCGCGTCCGATCACGACGGTATTCGTGCGCGGGTCCAGGCGCGTCACGTAGCGCGGTCCGTCGTTGAAGTGGGTGGCGGGTAGACCGCGGCGCTGACCGACCGTGAAGTGCGTGATGCCGCCGTGCGTGCCGACCGGTTCGCCGCGGGTCGTGACGACCTCGCCCCGTCGCTTCTCACCGGCGTCGAGCAGCGCGCGGTAGTCGCCGCCTTCGACGAAACAAATGTCTTGCGAGTCGGGCTTGGCCGCAACGGGCAATCCGAGCCGTCGAGCTTGCTCGCGCGTCTGGGCCTTGGTCGAATCGCCCAGCGGCAGAACCAGACACGCCAGTTGCTCGCGCGTCAGTTGAGCGAGCGCGTACGATTGGTCTTTCGAGCGGTCCGAGCCTGCGTGAAGACGCGGTCCGTCCGCGGTCTGTTCGAGCCGCGCATAATGGCCGGTCGCGACCAAACGGGCTCCGAGCCGCTCGGCGAAGCGCCGCAGCGTCCCCAGCTTGACGAAGTTGTTGCAGGCGACGCATGGATTGGGCGTCCGGCCGCTACGATAGTCGTCGACGAACCGGTTAACGACCTCGCGCTGGAATGCTTCCTCGAAGTCCAGCACGTAGTGCGGGATTCCCAGCTTTGCCGCGCTGCGCCGGGCGTCGTCGAAATCCTCCGCCCCACAACACGACTTGGCGTGTGCGGGCCGCGTCGGGCCGTACATCTTCATGGTGACGCCGACGACCTCGAAGCCCCGCTCCACGAGCAAACCGGCAGCGACCGCCGAATCGACGCCGCCGCTCATTGCCGCCACGATGCGAGTGTTGCCGGACATGCGGCTACCAGGATAACCTATCGTCGGCGCTAACTCAAAGCGCATGCCAGCTCTCGGCGATGAGTTTCGCGCTGCTCGCGAAGCGCGCCATCTCTCGCTTTCGGATGTCTCCGAGCAGCTTCATATTCGTGCGCTCTATTTGCAGGCCATCGAGCGCGAAGAATGGAGCTCTATCGGCGCGGCCGTCTACGTGCGCGGCTTCATCCGCTCGTACGCGCGTTTCTTGGAGATCGACCCGGATCGTGCGCTGGCTGCTTTCGTCGAGACGCGCCCGGCGCCGGATCCGGCCGCGCGCTATGCCGCGGTCGCCCCGACGCCGACCGTCGCCGGCCTGCGAACGCCGAATCGGGCGCGCCCGTCGCCGTGGCTCATGGTCGCCGCCGTCGTGGCGCTGGCGCTCGTCGGCTTCGTCGGCTACAACTACTTCCAGGTGCAAGCGAGCAACCAGCCCGCGCCGGGCGCCGCGGCCACTTCCACAGCAGCCCCGGCGATGGCAGCCAATGGACCAAGCGACCAAGCTTCTGTCGTGCCGCCCGTCTCCCCGGCGCCGATCCTCGCGCCGAAGCCCTCCGCTGCCCCAACGTTGGTTCCGTCGCAAACGATCGAGGTGCGCCTGACGGACCGCTCCTGGCTGCGCGTCGACGTCGACGGCAAGAAGGCGCTCGAGGGTATTTTCCCTGCCGGGACGCGCAAGCAATTCCACGGGCGCTCGGCCGACGTGCGGGCCGGTAACGCGGGCGGCGTAGTGCTGGTCGTCAACGGCAAAGACGAAGGCACGATGGGCCACCTGGGCGACGTCGTCGAGCGGACGTTCGCGCTCGCGCAAGAGTAGCGATGCCGGTCGACTCCTCCTTCGACGTCGTTTCCAAAGTCGACGCCCAAGAGCTCGACAACGCCCTCAACCAGACCCGCAAGGAGATCGCCGGACGCTTCGACTTCAAGGGCTCGATGACGTCGGTCGAGAGCACCGACAAGACGATCACCATCGTCACCGATGACGAACTCAAGCTCAAGAACGTCCTCGACATCTTGCAGAGCAAGGCGACGAAGCGCGGCATATCGCTCAAAGCCTTCGAGTACGCCAAAGTCGAGCCGGCCGCGGGCCAGACGGTGCGCCAAGTCATCACGGTCAGGAGCGGCATCCCCAAGGACAAGTCCAAACCGCTGCTCGAGGCCGTCAAGGGCGCCAAGCTTAAAGTGACCGTGCAATATCAAGACGAGCAGCTGCGCGTCTCGGGCAAGAACAAGGATGACCTGCAGAAGGTGCAACAGCTTCTGCGGGGCCTCGACTACGAGCTGCCGCTGCAGTTCGTCAACTACCGGTGAAGCGGCACGACGGCTCGCAGCGCCGCGTTGCGTTCGTCAGCCTCGGGTGCGCCAAGAACCTCGTCGACTCCGAAGTGATGATCGGCAAGCTTGGGCTTGCGGGCTGGGAGCTCGTCGCCGACGCCTCGCAGGCGGATGCCGTCGTGGTCAACACGTGTGCGTTCATCGACCCTGCCAAGGCGGAGTCGACGGACGCGATCTTGGCGCAGGCCGCCGCCAAGCGGCCGGGTCAACAACTCATCGTCGCGGGCTGTCTCTCGCAGCGCTACGGCGAGGAGCTGCGCACACTCGTCCCTGAGATCGACGGCATCGTCGGGACCGGCGCCTACGCCTCGATCGGCGAGGTCCTCGAAGAGGCGCGGGCGGGAAGAGCGCCCTTGCGGCTCGATTTCGAGCCCGAGCCCGAGCACGATTTTCTGCCGCGCTTGGTCACCACGCCTCGAGCGACCGCCTACTTGAAGATCGCCGAGGGCTGCGACCATCCGTGCACCTTCTGCATCATCCCCACGCTGCGCGGCCGCTTCAGGAGCCGTAGCCGGGAGTCGATCCTCTTAGAAGCGCGCGCGCTGGCCGATGCGGGTACGAAAGAGCTGATCCTGATCGCACAGGACACCTCGATGTACGGCCGCGACCGTGGTCTGCGGCGCGGAGGTCTGGCCGACTTGCTCGGCGACCTCCACGAGATCGGAGGGCTCGAATGGATCCGGCTCCTCTACCTGTACCCGGCGACGGTCGACGACGAGCTGATCGATGCCATGGCGCGCCTGCCCAAGGTGTGTAAGTATCTGGACATGCCTCTTCAGCACGCGCATCCCGAGGTGTTGCGCGCAATGTTGCGCCCCGGCAGCGGCGAGCGTTATCTCGAGATCCTCGACGGATTCCGCAGTCGCGTCCCAGGAATCACCCTGCGCTCGACCTTCATCGTCGGATTCCCCGGCGAGCGCGAGGAGCACGTCGACTACTTGGAGGCGTGGCTCGCCCGCGCCGAGCTCGACCGCGTCGGATTCTTCGCCTACAGCCGCGAGGACGGCACGCCGGCCGCGCCGCTCGGCGCGCAAGTCCCCGCCAAGGAGAAGCGCAAGCGCCTCGTACGCCTGCGCGACGTGCAGCGCCACGCCTCGGCGCGAGCGCGAGCCCGGCGCATCGGCCGGACGGAACGCGTGCTGGTCGAGGAGCGGCGCCGCCTGCGCCCCGGCGACCCGGTGCGTGAAGCGCTCGGAGCCGCGCACGTGATGGCCGGACGGTCGATGGGCGAGGCGCCCGGCGTCGACGGCCTGGTATTTTTCAGCGGCGAAGTTCCCGTCGGCGAGTTCGTTCCGGTGACGCTCGCCGGGGCGACGGCCTTCGACTTCTACGGCGTGCAAGCGGCCGTCGCGGCGGAGGTCGCGGTCTAGTGCCCAAGCACATGGCGCCCCGCGGCGGTTCCGTCCCGCCGCCCGGCGACGACGGCGCCGGCAACCACGGCCGCGATCACGGCCACGATCACGGCCGCGATCACGATCACGACGGCCACGGCGGGCACTACGACCACCCGATCCTGCACAACGTCTTGATGGTGCTCGGGCTGCTCGTGGGCTTGGTCGCGGGCGCGGTCGTGACGCAGTCGCTGGTGCAGCACCGCTCGCCGACCGACGTGGTCGCGAGCGACGTCGCTCCCTTCATCGTCGAGCCGCCGCAAGCGCACTTCCACAAGGACCGGATCGCGCTGCTGCTGCTGGGCATCGACTACAACTACAACGAGAAGGACGAAGAGTTCTCGAGCGACGCCCGCAGCGACACGATCATGGCGATCTCGCTGAATTTCCCGACGTCGCAGAACCCGCAGGGCTCGATCTCGATCCTCTCGGTGCCGCGCGATACCGACGTCGTTCTGCCGAACGGGCGTGAAGACAAGATCAACGCGGCCTACGCCGACGGCGGGAACAACCCGTACGACGACGCGCACTATTCGGAGAAGGTCGTCGCCGACTTCCTGGGGATACCGCACTTCGACCGGTTCATCACGCTGCGCATCAACGCGACGAAGGATCTGATCGACGCGATCGGCGGCATCGACGTCGTGCCCGACGAGACGATGAACTACGACGACAACTGGGGCCACCTGCACATCCACTTCATCGGGAGCAAGCTGTATCACATGAACGGCGATCAGGCCGTCTCGTACAGCCGCTTCCGGCACGACGAGTGCAGCGACCCGTGCCGCATCAAGCGCCAGCAGCAAGTCATCCGGATCGTGGCGGCCAAGCTGAAGAACGACAAGTTCAACGACCTGCTGCACGTCAACCAGCTCATCTCCGTCATCCGGCGCAACACGTATACCGACATCAGCGACCGCGAAGCCCTGAGCCTCGCGATGGCGTTTCAGCACGTCGATCTCGCCAAGCTCAAGACCGAGCAAGTGGCCTACGTCGCCGACAAGGATCTGTCGTGCTGCGGCGACGTGCTGATCGCCGACGACACGGCGAAGGACGCGCTCGTGAAGAAGTTGTTCCTCGAGCCGATCGTGCCGAGCGTGCCGCCGGATGCGCGCGCCGTGGCGGCGGTCGACCCGTCCACGGTGCACGTCGACGTGCGCAACGGCAGCGGCGTCTCGGGGCTCGGCGCGAAGATGGCGGGCGCGCTGCGCGGGCTCGGCTTCCGCGTCGACAGCGTCGCGAACGCCGACTCGTTCGCTTACGACGCGACCGAGATCCACGTCCATTCGGCAACGGCGCCGCTGGCGGGCGAGCGCGTGCGACAGGCGCTCGCGCTCAAGTCCGCCGTCGTGCAGCCCGATCCGCCCTCCGCCGGCGCGGCGCCCTCGAGCGACGTGACCGTCATCGTCGGGCACGACTACAGCGTCTCGCCGCAGCACGAAGCTTCCGCGGTGAAGTGAGGAACGCCGGAGTGCAGCGTTTGCTCCCCCTCGCGCTGCTCGCCACCGTCGCGTTCGTCGGCGGCGCGTACAAAGTCATTGCGCATTTCTCGCAGCCGGTGACGCCCGCGATCGTGCTGCGTACCGACAACGCGCACGAGCTGCTCTCGCCGAGCTTCGCGGCGCGCGTCGACCGCTTTCTGCACGACCGGCCGCCGGTGGACCGCTCGGAAAGCCCGCGGCTCGTCGCGCTGACGTTCGACGACGGACCGTATCCGGTCGAAACGCCGCTGCTGCTCGACATCCTGGCCGATGCGCACGTGCACGCGACGTTCTTCCTCATCGGCGACGATGCGCGGCAGTATCCGGATTTGGCGCGCCGGATCGCGGCAGCCGGCCACGAGATCGCCAACCACACCCTGACCCATCCGGCCGATTTCGAGGCGCTCGACGGCGACCAAGTGGTGCGCGAGCTCAACGGCGCCGCCGCGACGCTCGGGCAGTACGCGAACGATCCCGCGATCCGCAGCATGATGCGGCCGCCGCACGGCCGCTTCACCGAAGCGACGGTCGAAGCCGCCCAGCGCGATGGCTACGACGTCATCTTGTGGAACGATGATCCCGGCGACTGGCGCGCCGTTCCCCCGCAGCGCATCGCCGACCACATCGAACAGTACGCAACCGCGCCCGACATCATCTTGCTCCACAGCGGCCGGCTGGCTACGGTGGAGATGCTGCCGGAAGTCATCGAACGGTTCAAGGCGGCCGGTTTCCAGTTCGTCACGGTCGGAGAGCTGATGCGCCGTGTCCCGGTGGTCGAAATCGACCATCCGGCAAAACATCCGGTGTAAACGCGCCGAACCTTCGACCGACGGAGGCTGACTTGGGTAGGCAGATTATCAACACCAAGCGCAAGGGCACGTCCCCGCGCACGATCTTGCGGCTGGTGATTCTGGTCGTGTTGCTGATCGCGATCGCGATCGGGACGTTCTTCTGGCTGCACAGACACGCCGCGGCGACCGCCTGGAACGGCGCCGCGATGCGCGTGCAGACGTTCGCCTTCGCCGCGCGCGGTTTCGCGTTGCAGCGGGTCTAGCCCGACGCATACCAGCACCAGCGAGCCGGGCACGCAGCTCGCCGCGATCGCGGAGCGCATCCGGGCGGCTTCCTCGCGCGAGGAGATGCTCGCTCATCTCGCTGTGGACGTGCGCGGAGCGATCGAAGCCGATCGCTGCACGGTCTTCGCGCGTCGTCCGGGCGATGCCGGGATGTTCGGCGCGCTGGCGTCGTCCGACTCGGGCGCCCTACCGGTCGGGCCCATGAACTTCGCCGCGGCCGGCACGTGGCACGAGCGCTGCCTGGCCGACGGCCAAACCCTTTGGCTCGAAGAGATCAGCGACCGGCGCGACGGCGAGCTGCTGCACGCGCAGAACGCTCGGGCCGCGGTGCTCGTGCCGTTCCGCGCCAGAGGCGAGCCGGAAGCCGTGCTGTCGTGCTATTTCGCCGCCGCGCGCCGGTTCACGGAGC
Organism: Vulcanimicrobiaceae bacterium; assembly: GCA_052267165.1. Lineage (GTDB taxonomy): Bacteria > Vulcanimicrobiota > Vulcanimicrobiia > Vulcanimicrobiales > Vulcanimicrobiaceae > CAWICD01. The sequence goes on from JBKQHO010000025.1 coordinate 98,906, forward strand.
TCGAGCTCGTCAGCCTGCGCTACGTCGCGACCCTGACGGCCTTTGCGCTCGAGCGTCTGCGCTTCGAAGAAGTCGAAGCGCAGCGGCGCCGCCGCTCGGAAGGGCTCGAGCGCACCATGGTCGCGCTGCACGATGCGCGCGAGCTGCACGACGTGCTGGCGATCGCGGCGCGCGGGCTCTCGCACGACTTCGGGCGCCCGTGCGCGTCCTACCATTTGACCGACGGCATCTTTCGGCCGGTCGCGGCGAGCGACGTAGCCAAGATCCGGCTGCCCATCCCGCTCGACACGATCGACCTCGAAGGGCTGCGCGTTCGGCCGGTGCTGCGCCGGGGCGACGACGATCTGCTCGCGGTCTCGTCGGACGGCCAGCTGCGTGCGCTCTTCGTGCTCGAGTCGTCGCGCGAGCTGCTCTCCGAGGACGATACGAAGTATCTGCTCTCGATCGGCGCCTACGTCGCGCTGGCGCTGACCAGCGCCATGGCCTTCGATCAGCTCCGGCGCTACGCCGCCGAAGGCGCCGCGCTGACCGGCGCGGCCCGCACGATCCTGGGCTTCACCGAGCTCGAGCCGCTGGCCGAGGCGCTGTGCCGGCTCGGGCTGCGACTCGCGTTCGCGGAGTGCGCCTGCGTTTACGCGCGGCGCGACGACGAGCTGGTCCCGGTCGGCTTCGCCGCGATCGACGAGCATCAGCGCGTCCCCGAGCGCCTTCCGCCCGACGAGACCGAGGCGCGAGCGTTGCTCGCCAAAACCTTCGGGCGCAGTCCCTACATCGCGACCCGGCTGCCGCTGCCCGGTGGGGCGGGCGGGAGCGAGCGGCACGGGCTCTTGCTGGTCACGCGGCCGCACGGCTATGCCTTCGAGCGCGCGGAAACGCGGCTGATCGAGTCGCTGGTGACGCTCGCGGCCTTGGCGATCCGGAACGTCGACCTCTACGAGCAGTCGGTCGAGGCGAACCAAGCCCTGGGCGAGAGCAACGCCTTCAAGGACGACTTGATGGCGATGTTCGCGCACGATTTCAAGGGACCGCTGCAAGTCATCTCGGGGTACTCGGAGCTGCTGCTCGAGACCGAGCGCGAGGAAGTCCAGCAGTACCTGCGCACCATCGTCGAGCAGACCAAGCGGCTCACGAAACTGTCGGAAGACGCGCTGGCGCTCGCGGCGACGCAAAGCGCCGGCTTCTCGCTCAGCCGCCAGGAGCAGGACGTCACCGCGTTCCTCCAGGAGACGGCCGGCCCGCTCGACCACGGCTCCGGACGGCTGACGTTCGTGGCGCCGGGGCAGCCCGTGACGCTCGCCTTCGACCGCGGACGGCTCCGCCACGTCGTGGAGAACGTCGTCGGCAACGCGCTCAAGTACTCGACCGGGAAAGTCGAGGTGCGGGTGGTCCCCCTGGCGACGGGCGTGCGCATCGAGGTCGCGGACGAGGGGATCGGAATTCCTGCCGACGAGCGCGAGCGTGTGTTCGCCCGCTTCGGACGGGGGACAAACGCTCGCACGCGAGGCATTTCTGGTTCCGGAGTGGGCCTGTACATCGCCAAGAAGATCGTTGAGGTCCACGGAGGCCGGCTCACCGTCGAGTCGGTCGAGAATGTGGGCAGCACCTTCAGCATCGCGCTGCCGCGAGGACATGAGGTTCCATAAGGGAGCGCCGTGCGTCGGATGCGCTGCGGATTCCCGACCCGAGCGAGCTGCTGGTCGGGTGAGCAAGGCTCCCTTCCTTTGCGGACCGCTCCGAGGGGCGGAACTTCACGCTCCCAAGAATGGTTTTAACGACGTATGGCCTTTCTGAAGAACATCTTCGATGCGAACGAACGGGAGCTGGCGCGCTTGCGGCGGACGGCCGTGGCCGTCAACGCGTTCGAGCCGGAGATCTCGGCGCTCTCCGACGGCGAGCTGCAGGCCAAGACCCCCGAATTCCGGGAGCGTCTCGAGAAGGGCGAACCGCTCGACGACATGCTGCCCGAGGTGTTCGCGGTCTGCCGCGAGGCCTCCAAACGCGTCCTGAACATGCGCCACTTCGACGTCCAGATCATGGGCGGCCAGGTGCTCCACGAAGGCAAGGTCGCCGAGATGAAGACGGGCGAGGGCAAGACCCTCGTCGCGACCCTGGCGGTCTATGCCAACGCGCTGCTCGGGCGCGGCGTGCACGTCGTCACCGTCAACGACTATCTGGCCAAGCGCGACGCCGAGTGGATGGGGCCGCTCTACAGCTTCCTCGGCCTCACCTACGGCGTCATCCAGCACGACCTCGATCCGGCCGCGCGGCGCGCCGTCTACGAGTGCGACATCACCTACGTCACCAACAACGAGGTCGGCTTCGACTACTTGCGCGACAACATGGCCTGGCGGCTCGAAGACATGGTGCAGCGCGATCTCTACTACGCGATCGTCGACGAAGTCGACTCGATCCTCATCGACGAGGCGCGCACGCCGCTGATCATCAGCGGCCAAGGTCACGACGCGACCGATCTCTACGGAAAGTTCGCCCAGATCGCGGGCCGGCTCGTCAAGGACGAGGATTTCACGGTCGATGAGAAAGCGCACGCCGCGCCGGTTACCGAAAATGGCGTCGCCAAGGTCGAGCGGATGCTCGGCGTGCAGAACCTCTACGACCAGCGCAACCTCGAGCTGACCCACCAGCTCAACGCGGCGCTCAAAGCGTGGAACCTGTTCCACAAGGACCAGCAGTACATCGTCAAGGACGGCGAGGTGATCATCGTCGACGAGTTCACCGGCCGCCTCATGTACGGCCGGCGCTATTCCGACGGCATCCACCAGGCGATCGAGGCCAAGGAAGGGCTCAAGGTCCGCAGCGAGGACCAGACGCTCGCGACCATCACCTTCCAGAATTATTTCCGCCTCTACGACAAGCTCGCCGGCATGACCGGCACCGCCAAGACGGAAGAGCGCGAGTTCCGCGACATCTACGGGCTCGACGTGGTCGTCATTCCGACCAATCAAACCGTCCGGCGCGACGACATGGGCGACATCGTCTACAAGAGCGAGGAAGCCAAGTTCAACGCCGTCGTCGACGAGATCATCGCGGAGCACCAGAAGGGGCGCCCGGTCCTGGTCGGCACGCGCTCGATCGAGAAGAGCGAGCGGCTCGCCACGCTGCTGCGCCGGCGCGGCGTCGAGTGCAACGTGCTCAACGCGAAGTACCACGAGCAGGAAGCGCAGATCATCAAGGACGCCGGTCTCTTCAATGCAGTTACCATCGCGACGAACATGGCCGGCCGCGGCGTCGACATCAAGCTCGGCGAGACCGTCGCCCAACTCGGCGGCCTGCACATCATCGGCACGGAACGGCACGAGTCACGGCGAATCGACAACCAGTTGCGCGGCCGCGCCGGCCGCCAGGGCGATCCGGGCAGCACGCGCTTCTACGTCTCGCTCGAGGACGAGCTGATCCGGCTCTTCGGCGCGGAGCGCATCAACAGCATCATGAACGCCGTCGGCTTCACCGACGAGACGCCGATCGAAGCCAAGATGATCTCGAGCTCGATCGGCCGCGCGCAGTCGAAGGTCGAGAACCACAACTACGAGATTCGAAAGTCGGTTCTCGAATACGACGACGTCATGAACAAGCAGCGCGAGGTGATCTACGCCGAGCGCCGCCGCGTGCTGCGCGGCGAGAGCCTGCGCGACTTCATGCTCCAGACCCTGGCCGACAAAGCCAATCAGGCCGTCGACCAGAACGCGCCGGAGAACGTCCATCCCTCGGAGTGGGATCTCGAGGAGATCCTCAACGAGATGGAGCTGATCTGCCCGATGCGGGTGCGCGTCAGCGTCCAGGATCTCGAAAAGCTCGACCGCGACGGCATGAAAGCCAAGCTCACCGAGGCCGCGACGGCCGCCTACGAGGCAAAGGAAACCGAGCTCGGACCGGACCTGATGCGCGTGATCGAGTCGCAGTACATCATGCTGCCGATCATCGACCGCTTGTGGGTCGACCATCTCTACATCATGGACGCGCTCAAGACCGGCATCGGCCTGCGCGGCTACGGTCAGAAAGACCCGCGCGTCGAGTACGAAAAAGAAGCCTACGAGATCTTCGAGGATCTCAAAGGCAACATCGCCGACGAAGCGATCAAAGCGGTTTTCCGCGTGGTCGTCGAGCGCCAGGACGAGAACACGGCGGAGATCGGCGAAGTCGCGTCGCCCTACCGCGGGCAGAACGGCGCCGCGTTCCAGCCCGTCCCCGCACAAGAAGCGCTGGAGCCGGTCGGCGCCGAGCACGCGCAGCCGGCGCAGGCCGTGCAACCCGCGCGGCTCGACCCGAGCTACGCGCAAGCGCTGCTCGGCCCGATGCCCGGCGCCGAAAAGCGCGAAATACACACCAACCGCGACGAAGAAGCGCCGAAGAAACCGGTCAAGTCCGCCGACAAGAAAGTCGGCCGCAACGAGCTGTGCCCGTGCGGCTCCGGCAAGAAGTTCAAGCGCTGCCACGGGGTGGTTGCGTAGCGAACCTTCGCGCGAGTCTTCGGTGCTCGATTCCCGAGAGTCAATGTTATCGGGACGTTGCCGGCTTCATTGGCGAGTTACGGAGGATTTCTTCCGTTGAGGGATCATCCACTATCACGGTCCCGGGGGTGTTAGCAGGGCGTGACGGCCGTGGCTGAGCGGATTAATCCGCGCATGTTGTCATGGGCACGAGAAACCGCAGGTCTTTCGCTCGATGAGGCCGCGGCAAAGCTTGGCTTTGCTGACTCTGCTCGTGGGACGGCACGAGAGAAGCTTCTCGCTCTTGAGGACGGAAAAAAGTCGCTTACACAAAGCCAGCTCGCGAAGGCAGCCGGCTTGTATCGTCGCTCAACTTTGCCATCCGCTGAGCGCTGGAACCCGCCCAAAGTGCGGGAACACGCTTCAGAGGTTGGGTAGGTGAGTTGCTCAATTGGGCACCTAGCTAGGCAAGAATCGTGCGTGTTCTCCCCACTGACTTGGCGACAAGCGATTGCGAGCCTGGATTTGCCCGGCGCCGAAAAGCGCGAAATACACACCAACCGCGACGAAGAAGCGCCGAAGAAACCGGTCAAGTCCGCCGACAAGAAAGTCGGCCGCAACGAGCTGTGCCCCTGTAGTCTGACGCCGCCGAGGCGAAAGGTTGTTCGCATGCGAGCTGCCTCGATCGCGTTGGGCGTTTTGCTGGCAGCGGGCTGGCCGAGCTTAACCGCGGCAGGCGGCGGCGACGCTCGTTTCGAGGACGTCGCGCGGGCGTTCTTCACGGCCGGCTTCGCCGCCCAGCCGAGTACCGCCACGGCATCGGGCGTGCATGACTACGACAGCCGGCTCGACGACGTGTCCGCTTCCGCTTATGCCGCGCAGTTCAAACGCGACGGGGCAACGTTGGCCGAGCTCGAGCGGATCGATCCGCATACGCTCTCGGCCGAAACGGCAATCGACCGCAGCATGCTCCTGGCGGACGTCGAGGACGATCTGCTGCTCAGCGGCGACCTCGCTCAGTGGAAGCACAATCCGGACAGCTACGTCGGCATCGCCAGCGGTGCGATCTATACGCTCGTCGCGCGGAACTTCGCACCCGCTTCGACCCGCCTGCGCGACGTCGTCGCGCGCGAACGGCAGATCCCGCGCCTGCTCGAGCAGGCTGAAGCAAACCTGACCACCGTCGACGCGGCGACGAAGGGCGTCGCGCTCGAAGACGCACAAGGAGCAGCCGGCTTTCTCGCGCATGACGTGCCGCTAACCTTCGCAGGCGGCGCCGGCGCGGCAGCACAGCTCGAATTGCGCCGCGCGAGCGACACGGCCGCCGGCGCCATGCGGCGCTATGCCGCGTTCGTGTCCGCCACACGCCCACGGGGAACGTTTGCGATCGGCAAGGTCGCCTACGAAAAACGGCTGCGCTACGAGGACGGGCTCGACATCGGGCTCGAGCGCTACGTGTCGGTCGGAATGAACGCGCTGGCGGCGACGCGCCGGGAGTTCATCGCGACCGCGAAGGAGATCGACGCGACGAAGTCGCCCGCGGATGTGTATCTTGGCTTGAGCAAAGCGCACCCTCCGGCGAGCCGGCTGATCGCGGCCGGCCGGGCCGACCTCATCGGGCTGCGCGCGTTTCTGATCGCGCATCGCATCGTCACGGTGCCGCCCGATGCGGACGTCACCGTGACGGAGACACCACCGTTTCAACGCGCGTTTCTCTTTGCTCAGCTCGACGCGCCGGGGCCGCTCGAACGCGTCGCGACCAAGGCCTACTACGACATCACGCCGCCCGACCAAGCGTGGCCGCGATCGCGTCAGGACGCATACTTGTCGCGCTTCAACGACTATCAACGACCGATCTTATCGGCCCACGAAGTCTATCCGGGACATTTCGTGAATTTCGCAGTCGACCGGCACCTGAAGCTCAGCCTCACCCGCAGGATGTTGTGGAACAACGAATTCGGCGAAGGCTGGGCGCACTACGACGAACAGATGATCGTCGACGAGGGCTGGGGCGGGGGCGACCCGCGCGTCCGGCTCGCGCAACTCCAGCTCGCGCTGCTGCGCAATTGCCGGTACGTGGCCGGCGTGGAGCTGCACACCGCGGGCTGGACGCTCGAACGGAGTGAAAAACTCTTCACCGACGAGTGCTTCCAATCGCGCACCGCGGCGATCTCGGAGACGGTTCGCGGCACCCAGGACCCGATGTACGGCTACTACACGCTCGGCAAACTGATGATCCTCAAGCTGCGGCGCGACTACCAGCAGAAGCTGGGCAGCGCGTTCACGCTACAAAAGTTCCACGACGAGCTCTTGGCGCACGGGGATCCGCCGCTGCCGCTGCTACGACCGCTGATGCTCGGCTCTGCCGACGACGGCCTACCGCTCTAAAGTGACGCGGCGCGTTCCTGGCGCCTCGCTTCCCATCCCATACGATTTCGTGTACGGCTGCGCAGCCAGCGAGGCCCTGGCCTAGCGTGGTCGACGATCTGCATGCCGGCGCAGCCCACGGTTCTTCGTTCGATCTCTTTGGGCTAGCGAGCGAGGTTTAGCTCGGTTAACCTATAGCAAGCGTAACGGGGGTTCGCGAGCCGGACAGGAACGCAAGCCTCTGGCGGCCTACGTTCAGGGGCCCGGAAGAAACTTGCTCGTGGAGGTCACAAGTACACGCATCCTGCGGTTCGCGAGGCCGCCGTCATCGGCGTGCCCGACGAGTACCGCGGCGAGACGGTCAAGGCCGTCGTCAGCCTCAGGCCCGGCACGGCCGCGACGCCGGAAGAGATCGCCGTCTTCTGCAGAGAGCGCATGGCCGCGTACAAGCATCCCCGCCTCGTCGAGATCGTCGAAGACTTGCCGAAGACGGTGACCGGCAAGATTCTGCGCCGCACGTTGCGCGACGAGGCCGCTCGCGCGGCCAAGAACAGCTAAGAGATCGGAGCGAAGATGATCTGCTGTCAGGGGTATCCGTTCGTCGAAGGCGGCGACACGGCGTTCGAAGTCGACACGTCGCGTATCAAGTACGGCAGCGGCGCGCTGCGCGAGATCGGTGCGGAGGCCAAAGACCTCGGGATGACGCGCGTCGCGCTGTTCACGGACCCCAAGCTCGCGAAGCTCGAGCCGGTCGCGACGGTTGCGAAGGCGCTGCGCGAGGCGGGTCTCGACGTCGCGATCTACGACGCGGTCAACGTCGAGCCGACGGACAAGTCGTTCGAGGCGGGGACGGCGTTCGCGCGCGACGGGCGCTTCGACGGTTTCGTCTCGGTCGGCGGCGGCTCGACCATCGACACTACGAAAGCGGCGAACCTCTACAGCACGTTTCCGGCACCCTTTCCCGCCTACGTGAACGCGCCGGTCGGGGAAGGGCGGCCGGTCCCCGGGCCGCTGCGGCCACACGTCGCCTGCCCGACGACCTCGGGGACGGGTTCCGAGGTCACCGGCATCGCGATCTTCGACTACCTCGAGCACCACGCGAAGACGGGCATCGCGTCGAAGCGCATCCGCCCGACGCTGGCGCTGATCGATCCTGACTGCGCACTCACGCTGCCCAAGACGGTCGTCGCCTGCAGCGGCTTCGACGTGTTGAGCCACGCGCTCGAGAGTTACACCGCCCGTCCCTACACGCAGCGCGCGAAGCCGGCGACGCCGAGCGCGCGTCCCGCCTCGCAGGGCGCCAACCCGTTCTCCGACATGGCCTGTCTCGAAGCGCTGCGCATCTTGGGCGAGCACATCGTGCGCGCGGTCCAGGATCCGAACGACCACCAAGCCCGCGAGCGGATGATGTTCGCCGCGACGCTGGCGGGGATCGGCTTCGGCAACTCCGGCGTGCACGTGCCCCACGCGATGTCCTATGCGGTTGCCGGCCTGGTCCGTGAGTACCGCGCACCTGAGTATCCGCAAGCCGACCCGATCGTGCCGCACGGCATGGCCGTCATCGTCAACGCGCCGGCCGTCATGCGCTACACGGCCGCGGGGAACCCCGAGCGCCATCTGCGCGCGGCCGCGCTGCTCGGTGCGGAAACGCGCGACGTCGCACTCGTTGATGCGGGCGAGCTGCTCGCTCAGCGCATCGAAGAGCTCATGCGCGTGACCGGCATGCCCAACGGCGTGGGCGGCGTCGGCTTCACGTCCGGCGACGTACCCGCGCTGCGCGACGGCGCGGCGCTGCAGAAGCGGTTGCTGGCCAACGCGCCGCGCGACGTCGGCCCGGGCGAGCTCGAGTCGCTCTTCGCGGGCGCGCTTCACTACTGGCAAGACCCGGCTCACGCCTCCGTTCACGCGTAAAGTCTCTGCCGGGATCGTCGCTTCGTTCGCGATCTATCGCGCGGTCCCGCGCCACGACTTCATGCCGTTCCAAGCGCGCGGCAGCGCATGCACCAGACCGCCGGCGCCGTCTACGCCTCTCCTAATAGTCGCGATTTTCCGTTCCAAATAAACACGTTCGCTGCACGCAGCGTTTCCAGGTCGAAAGCCGTTGTTCGAATCGTTACAAAGCGTTAACGCGGACGCTCTTCGACTTGGAAATGTGACGCGGCTAACATTATAGGTTAAAAGCCTAAGCATCCCGATTTTGGGGTATTGCTGCACCCCGGCATTCGGAGATACCGTCGTTACACAAGAGATTCGCGGGCTCGCTTAGAGCGCCGCGGAGATGCATTTTGGAGGCGAATCTACATGAACATCCGCTCTCGTAGCGGCGGTGTGATTCTCTGCGCGGCAGCGTTGCTGCTGAGCGGGTGCGGAGGCGGTGGCGGCGGCTCGACCCCAACCGTCACGCCGACCAGCACGCCGACGACGACCCCGAAGACGATCCCGACCTCGACGCCTACCGCGAAGCCGACAGCCACCCCGACTGCGGCCGCAACCCCGACGACGGCCCCGACGGCCACTCCCACGCCGGTTCCGACTCCGGGATTGCCGGTTCCGAACCCGACGAGCCTGTCGTTCACCGCGCTGTCTTCGAGCGCTCAGAGCTTCAAGGTGAGCGAGACCAACTACACCGGCACGTGGAGCGAATCGGACAACTGCGCCCTCTTCGCGAGCATCTCGACGGCCGACAACATCACGTTCAACGTGACGCCAATCGCGGCCGGGAGCTGCACCATCAACGTCTCGGATACCAACAACCAGACGGCCGGCGTCAACGTGACCGTCACCACGACGAGCATCGGGTTGCAATAAGATGAATAACAAACTGCGTAATCTGACCGCCGGGGCAGCCCTCTTGCTGGCCGCCGGCTGCGCTTCGGGCGGCTCGTCGAGCTCACCGAACACCCTGCCGGTCGTGCCGGCGGCTAAACCGAGCCTCGCGCCCGGCCAGGCCGCGCTGACGATCACGTTCAAGGTCCCGGGCACGTCGAAGCCCGCATCGTTCAAAAGCCGCGCGCCGCAATACATCTCGCCCTCGACGCAGAGCTTTACGCTCGGAGTCGACGGCGCAACCCCGGCACCGGTGGGTTCGTGCACGAACGGCACCTGCACCGCCACGGTCGACCTCGGAGCCGGCGCGCACACGCTCGTGGTCAAGCTCTTCGACGCGGCCAAAAACGAGCTCGCCTCGAACACCGCGGCATCCTGCCCCGTCACGGCCGGCGTTGCCAACACGTGTACCGTCACCATGTACGGGCTCGCTAAATCGCTCTCGATTCTCGCGTACTCGTACAACGTCGCCGGAACCGCGGCGACCGGCTACACGTTACTGAACGGCGCCACCAGCTCCCTCTTCTCGATTGCCGCGCTGGATGCCGACGGGAACCAGATCCTCGGCGTGGGCGGCATCACCCCGAGCGTCACGCCGCCAAACGGTTCCATCACGATCACCCCCGGCACCGCACCGTTATTCACGATCGCCGACACAAACAACACGACGGCGCAGTCGATCGCGGTCTCGGCGACCCCGGCGCCAAATAGCGACGGCGTCGCCCTCTCGCAGAGCTTCTCGATCACCGGCGCGACCGCGCTGAGCAGCGCCGCCGCCAACATCTACGTCGCGAATTACAGCGCCGCGACGATCACCACGTACACCTCGGCTGGTGCGCAAACCACGTTGGGCTCCGCGACGAACCCGTTCGCGAGCCTGAACGGGTCGGCAGGCCTGGCCGTCGACTCGACGGGCAACGTCTACGTCGCGAACGAGAATAAGCTCGGCACGGGCAACGTGGCGGTCTTCGGCCCGAACGGCGGCTCGGCGACGTTCACGATCACGTCCGGCCTGAAGAATCCCGACGGTCTCGCCGTCTCCGGCAGCAACATCTACGTGTCCGACTACACAAACGGCACGCTGACGACGTACAACACGTCGAATGGGCATCCGAACACGAGCCTGACCACCGCGATCGCAGGACTGAATCAACCCGACGGCGTTGCCGTCGACGGCACGACCGGCGACATCTTCGTCTCGAGCTACGGCCCGGGCCCGCTCGGCAACGTGACGGTCTACAACTCGACGGGAAGCCTGCTCAACACGATTACGGACGTGAGCGGTCCCGCCGGCCTCGCAGTCTACAATGGCAACCTCTACGTCGCCAACTTCGACGTCGGCACCGTAACGGTCTACAACACGACCACCTACGCTCAGGCCACGCTGACCAACCCGATCGCGGGCTTGAGCCAACCCGACGGCGTAGCGATCGACTCGTCCGGCAATCTCTACGTCTCGAACTTTGCGTCGAACAACTTCGATGCGGGCACCCTCTCGGTCTTCAACGCGACGACCGGGGCAGCAAGCTCTCTCGCGAACCCGGTCCAGAACCTCAACGGACCTGCGGGCGTAGCCGTCCACTGAGCAGCCTCTGGTAAACCTTCCTGGTCGCCTCCAGGGGAAGTGAAGCCGCCGGCACCGGTTGCCGGCGGCTTCACCTCAATCCAAACGACCGGTTTGGGCGCCACGCCCACCTCCCTGCGGTATAACAAAATCGTTATAGTGCCGAGAAGGGACGGCGCTCGCTTGGCAATCGCGCCGGGAAGTGCCGCCGGCAAGGCCGCCGGGGCCGGTGTGGGACCGGAGGCAGCGCACGGCGCGCGGGCGAACGAAGCTGGCCTCATGAGCGACTCTCAGGCTACTGCGCTTGCTCGACTCGAAGACCGCCTCGGCTCGCTGCGGGGGCGTCTTTGACTACGACCGCAAGATCCGCGCGATAGCGGAACTCGACCAGCGCTCGCGCGCTGAGGACTTCTGGAACGATCCGGAGTCGGCGCAGCGCACCATGAAGCAGCTGGCGGACTTGCGCGAGGAGACGGAAGAGATCGCCGGCGTCGAGCGTCAGCTTCGGGATGCGCGCGAGACGATGGAGATCCTCGGCGACGAGGAGGGGGCCGACGAAGAGGTCGAGCGGCTGGTCGCGAGCGCGACGGAGCGTATCGACCGCCTCGAGATGGCGGCCAATTTCGATCGCGAGTACGACAACCACGGCGCGATCCTGACGATCCACGCCGGCGCGGGCGGCATCGACGCGGCCGATTGGACACAGATGCTGGCGCGCATGTACCTGCGCTGGGCAGAATCGAAGGGCTTCTCGACGCAGGTTGCCGACGAGTCGCCGGCCGAGGAAGCCGGGCTGAAGTCGATCGCGTTCTTCGTGCGCGGCAAGAACGCGTACGGGATGCTCGAGAGCGAGCGCGGGGTGCACCGGCTCGTGCGCATGTCGCCCTTCGACTCGCAGCACCGCCGGCACACCTCGTTCGCCTCGGTCGACGTGGTGCCGGAGATCGCGACCGACGAGAAGATCGACATCGACATCAAGCCCGAAGACCTGCGGGTCGAGACCTTCAAATCCGGCGGCGCCGGCGGCCAGTACGTCAACAAGACCGAGTCGGCCATCCGCATCATCCACCTGCCCACGGGGATCATCGTCGCCTCGCAACAGGAGCGCTCGCAGATGCAGAACCGGGAAGTCGCGATGACCATGTTGCGCTCCCAGCTCTTCCAGCGCGAGCTCGAGGAGCGGGAGGCGAAGCTCTCCGAGCTGCGCGGCGAGCGCCGGGCCAACGAGTGGGGCTCGCAGATCCGCTCCTACGTGCTCCAGCCCTACACGATGGTCAAGGACCACCGCACCAACGTCGAGACCGGCAGCACGCAGGCGGTCCTCGACGGCGCCATCGACACGTTCATCTGGCCCTATCTCATGCAGCGCCGCAGCCTCGTGTCGTGATGGCGAGTGATGAAAAGCGTCGGCTGAGACGAGAAGAAGCTATCGACGCTCTCCAAGCCTTCCCACGAGCTCCGCTACCTGAAGGAGAGACGATCCGGCAACTGATCGACCATGGCCGCCGGTATGCTTGACGGCGAGCAGTTGACTAGGTGATCAAACTAGTCGTAAACTAGTATTATGCGCAGCGTTGGGGTTTTCGAAGCCAAGACTCACTTGTCTGGCCTGCTCGATGAGGTGTCGGCTGGTGCGACGATCGTTATCACTCGGAACGGCACTCCCGTCGCCGAGCTGCGCCCAATTGGGCCCAGGCCGCCGATGTCGGTTAGGGAGGCGGTGGAGCGCATCCGCAAAGGTCACAAGATTCGCCTTGAACCTGGCGAGGAACCGGCCGCTTTCATTCGCAGCCTCATCGAGGAGGGCCGCCGATACTGAAGTACGTCCTCGATGCGTCCGTGGCGCTGGCCTGGTATCTGCCTGATGAGAACGAACGATACGCGTCGATGCTGCTCGAGCGAATCGAGAATTCGCAACTCTACGTCCCGCCTATTTGGCCGGTTGAAACGGCGAATGCGCTGCTTTCAGCGGAGCGTCGCGGGCGTGTGAGCCGAGAGGAGGCGGACTCATTCATCGACAGCCTTCGATCGTTGCCAATTGAGATCGCCCTCGAAAGCGATCTCGCGAACATGCCGTCGATTGTCGCGCTGGCGCGGGAGAACGGGTTGACGACGTATGACGCGAGCTATCTGCGGACGGCGCTCGGACTTGGTCTGCCCCTCGCAACCCTCGATCGGCGGCTGCAGTCGGCGGCCCGTCGCACGGGGATCGCGCTGACCGAATGAGCGCTCAGTCTGCAGCGCCCAAAGTCGACGTCATCGTCGTGTGCTGGAACGACAAGGAGAAGATCGCGACCGCGCTCGACTCCGTGTTCGCGCTCTCGGAGGTCCGCGACGATCCCGGGTTCGCGCGCGTGGTCGTTTCCGACAACGGCTCGAGCGACGGCAGCCGCCAGTTCATTCGCGAGCGCTACGGCGCGCGCGTCACGATCATCGAGAACGGCGAGAACCTCGGCTTTGCCGCGGGCTGCAACCGCGCGTTCGCGTTCACCAGCTCGCCCTACGTGTTTCTGCTCAACCCCGACGCCGAGTTGAAAGACCGCGCGCTGGCCGAGATCGTGCGCTTCATGGACGAGCATCCGCACTGCGGGATCGCGGGCTCGCGTATCTACAACCAGGACGGCTCGATCCAGGAGTCGTGCGGCGAGTTCGACACGTGGCTGGGCGCGTATCTGCGCTCGAGCGCCTGGGGCGACTGGCCGCTGCTGCGACGGTTCGCGAACGGCGCAGAGCTGCGCGAATGGAATTACCTGGGGGAGCGGCGCGTCGACTTGGCGATCGGCGCGGCACTGGCGATCCGGCGCTCGCTGTTCGACGCGATCGGCGTCTTCGACGAGCAGTTCTTCCTCTACCACGAAGAGGTCGACTTCGCGAAGCGAGCGGCCGACGCGGGCTGGGAGACGTGGTACGTTCCCTCGAGCCAAGCGGTGCACGAGGGCATGGGCAGCGCGCGCGGTCAGTACAACGTCGAGCGCCGCAAGCAAACCTCGCGCCGCAAGTATTGGGTGAAGCACCACGGCCGTTTGTGGTACGCCGCGCTGGTCGCGGCGCTCGTCGGCCGCTACGCCCTCTATGCCGGTGCGCTCGCGCTCGGCGCGTCGGCCGCAAGGCGGACGCTGAGGTCGCGATGATCTCGCCCGAAGCGGTGGTGACCTTCGAGCGGCCCGACGGTTTTCGCATCGTCAAGTCGTTCGGGCTCGCGCGCGGCGACGCGATCTGCCCGCGCAGCCTTCTGCGCTCGACGTTCCGCTCGATCGGAGCGTTCATCGGGCTCGCGCCGATCGACTTCCTCACCGACGCCGAGCGCGCCCGCAACGATTGCCTGAGCGTGCTGCTCGCGTGCGCCTCGAAACTCGGCGCGAACGGCGTCGTCGGGCTGCAGTTCGAAGCGCACGAGGAGAGCGACGGCTCGACCCGCGTCAGCGCGTTCGGCGAGGCCGTGCTGCTCGAGCCGGAGCCCACCGCGCTGCCGTGACCATCGCGGAACGGACGGCGCGCGAACAGCTTCTGCGCAACGCCGCCGCGATGGTCGAGCGCTGCCGCAAGTGCGCGATCGGCTCGACGCGCACGCACAGCGTCTTCGGCGAAGGCGATCCGTGCAGCACGCTCATGGTCATCGGGGAAGGCCCCGGCGAGACCGAAGACCGCCTCGGGCGCCCGTTCGTGGGTCGCGCCGGCGAGCTGCTCGACCGCATGCTGCTGGCGATCGGCTTGCCGCGAGAGAGCGTGTTTATCGCCAACACGGTAAAGTGCCGCCCGACCTTCGACGACGGCAACCGGCTGCGCAACCGCGCGCCCGACCCGGCCGAGCTCGCCAACTGCCGGGCTTTCCTCGACGAGCAGATCGACGTCATCATGCCGGGCGTCATCCTGTGCTTGGGCGCGCCGTCGGCCAAGTCGTTCCTCGGCCCGACCTTCTCGATCACCAAGCAGCGCGGCCAGTGGTTTTCAGGCCCGCACGGCATCCCGCTGGTTGCGAGCTTCCATCCCGCCTACATCCTGCGCCAGACGGGCGGGGAGCTCAACGCCGTCAAGCGCCTGGTGTGGGACGACCTCAAAGCCGTTCGCGCCAAGCTCGACGCCCTCGCCGCCGCCGCCCCGCCACCCCCTATGGTGGTCCAAGCCGACCTGTTCGCCCCGAGGCCGCCGGACTAGCGGATTGCCACCGAAGCTAATTCTCGAAGTCATCTTCGTCGAAATCCATGGAGCCGTGTAGCACGCGCTTCAGCATGACCGTTCGTTGTTTGCCGTCAACGACGTGGTAGACCCGATACGGATGAACCACCCACGAGTGCAGGCCGATGCTCAAATCCGCATGCTCTCGGCCGGCATATGGGAATCTCGCGAGCATCTCGATCAACTCGGCAAACTTATCGAAGAACCGCTGCTTGCCCGACGGATGGCGCTCTACGAACCAGAGCGCGACCTCTTCGAGGTCACGTTCCGCCCGCTCGCTGAGCCGGATCTCGTGAGGGCGCTTCGCGCTCAGGTGTCGTCGTCCGCAGCACTACGTGTCGCGCGTTCAGCTGCGCGCTCGGCAATCTCGCGGAGTAGTTCGCGGGTTAGGGGTTTGGTGCGGCCGGCAGCTATATCTGCGTGACCGGCTTCGAGCGCTGCCAACAGTGCTCGGCGTTTATCGCGGCGAGCACGGAGCAGGCGAAGGCCGTCGCGTGCGACCTCGCTCTGGTTTCCGTAGCCGCCGTCGCGGATCTGCTCGGCCACGAACTCCGCGAGATCGTCGGAAAGGTTCACGTTCATCGTCGGCATGGCCCTATTGTACTCAGGTTGGCAACTGTTGCCAACCCTGCAACTCCCGGCGCGCTCCATCCCTGCCCCACGTGTGCCGCGACGTCGGGATCGGCTGGGCTACGTCCCGGTGGCGTCCTCCAGCGAGGACCGCGCGTAGATCGCGTCCAGCGGGATGACGCGGCCCTCGACGAAGGCCTCGCCGTCATCGTACGTCTCGGTTCGCCACGAGCCGTCTTGAGCGCGGACGTCGACCTCGACGCGCCGCATCTCGGCCTGGACAACCACGTAGGCGGTTAGCGAAGGCATGCTTCGGTAGGCTGCTCGCTTTTCGATCAGATCGTACGACCGCGTACTCCGCGAAAGGACCTCCGCAACGATACGGGCTCTTTCGATGACCGTCGCATCTCCCGCCACGGCTTCGCGCACGACGCCCGCGTCGGCATAGGAGAACGTGTCGGCCGACACGCGAACCTTGACATCCGCACCGAACGTCCGGCACGGCGCGGGAAAGAGCCGGTCCAAACAGGCGCGTAGGTTGAAGGCGATGGTGTCGTGATCGATCGTCCCGCCTGCGAACGCCATCACGAACCCACGATGCAACTCGAACTTTCCGTCCTGCGCCGCTTCCCAGCTCAGGAACTCGCGCTCGGCGAGCTGCGGAATGATGGGCTCCCTCATCGGCTTCCTCCGCCGGATGCGGGCTGCGGGGTCCGATACGACAGCCACCCATGCCGGGGTATTCGCGCCGGCGCGGGCGGGCGCCCTGGAACCCGGCTCGGAAGAGGCAGGTGGTGCTATACTAGGCGCCGTGACGAAGGCCATCCAGGAGTTGTGGATCGAGCAGAAGGCGCGGCGGGCTGGGTACACCGGCGCTGCCGAGTTCATGCAGGTGCATGGGCTGAAGCCGTATCGCTGCGCCCAGCTTTACCGGGCGGCTACCAAGGAGCTCGTCGACGACGTCGCCTCGGTCACGGTACTGCCCGTGGCTCTGCGCGAGGCGCTGACGAGCGAGGGGTTCGCGCTCGAGTCGATCGTGCCGAAGGTCGTGCAGCGCTCGGCGGATGGCCAGACCACGAAGGGGCTGTTCACGCTCCACGACGGCTTCGAGGTCGAGGCGGTGCTGATGGAGCACTGGGGCGACCGCACGACCATCTGCATCTCGAGCCAGGCGGGGTGCGCCTTCAAGTGCGCCTTCTGCTCGACGGGGCAGGCCGGCTTCACGCGCAACCTCGAGGCAACGGAGATCTTCGATCAGGCGCGCTTCTTCGCGCGCGAACTGCGGAAGCGGAACAAGAAGATCAGCAACATCGTCTTCATGGGGATGGGTGAGCCGTTCCACAATTACGACGCGGTGATGGACGCGGTGCGGCTGCTCAACGATCCGCACGGCTTCGGCCTCGGTCACCGGCACATCACCATCTCGACGGTCGGTCTCGTGCCGCAGATCGACCGTTTCGCAGATGAAGGCGTTCAGGTTAACCTGGCCATCTCGCTGCACGCGCCGACCGACGAGCAGCGCTCGAAGATCATGCCGGTCAACCAGCGCTACCCGATCGCCGACTTGCTGGCCGCCTGCGCGCGCTACGTCGAGAAGACCAGCCGGAAAGTCTTCTTCGAGTACATCATGCTGGACGGCGTCAACGACGACGAACGCTCGGCGCGTGCGATCGCCAAGCTGATGCGCGGGCATCTCTACCACGTCAACCTCATCCCGTACAACGCCACGCCCGACAGCGAGTTGAAAGGGACGCCCGAGCTGCGCATCCGCTCTTTCCAGAAGGTGCTCGAGGCCGAAGGCGTGCCGGCGACGGTGCGCGTCCCGATGGGGCGCGACATCGCGGCCGCCTGCGGCCAGCTGCGCGCGCAGACGCAGCCCCGAGCGGCTACCGCCTAGGCGGTGGCTGCGCCGCTACTCGATCGTGACTTTGTCCGAATCGACGCCCTGCGCGCCGTCGATCCCTTTGGCGATCTCCTCGAGGTGGTCGAGGATCTCTTGGGTCTTCACGTGCCCGGTGAAAACGACCGTCGCGCCGGTCTGCGCGACGTAGAGGTGCGGAGCGTCCTCGACGCCGGCCGAATCGAACGCAGCCGCGATGCGCTTCGCCAAGCCGCTCTGGTCGTATTCGCCGTTGAGACCGCGGCGTTCGGCCGGGACCTCGGTCGCCGTCGCAGTCGTGGCGGCGACTGCAGCTTCGGCCGGAGCCTCGGCCGCGGGGGCCGCGTCGTGATGAGGGAAAAGTCGGGTCAACCAACCCATGAGTCGTGCCTCCATCGTGGGATGTGTGATACGCGCGAGATCGTACCACCCGGCGTCGGCGCGGCGCCTTAAGAATCGGTGATGATTAAGCCTTCTCTGACGCACCTCTGCGCGGGGGCCGCGCTGTGGTACAGTCTGCGCGTCGCATCGTACGCGGCGTCGTGGATCGACGTGCCGCTGCTCGAAGGCTCGCCCGGGCCGTTGCCGTTTCTCTCGATCGTGGTTCCGGCGCGTGACGAGGAACGCTCGATCGAGCGCTGCGTCCGCTCGCTGCTCGCTCAGCAGGATGTCGACTTCGAGCTGATAGTGGTAGACGACCGCTCGTCCGACGCGACGCCGGCGATCCTCGAGCGGCTAGCGGCCGAGTCGCCGCGACTGCGCGTCGTTCGCGGAGAGCAGCTCCCCCAAGGCTGGATCGGCAAGCCGTGGGCGCTGCACCAGGGCGCCGCCGTCGCTCGTGGGGCGTGGCTGCTCTTCACCGATGCGGATTCCGAGCATGCCTCGCGTGGGGCGGCGTCGGCGCTGTGGTTCGCTCGCTTCACAGGTGCGGATGCCCTCTCGATCGCGACGCTGCAGGAGCTCGGGTCGTTCTGGGAGCGAGCCCTGCTGCCGTCGATCCTCGGCATGGTGCTCTTCGCGAGCGGCTCGCTCGGGCAGATCAACGATCCCAAAGACAGGAGGCACGCGCTCGCCAACGGCCAGTACATCCTGGTCTCACGCGAAGCACTCGCCGCGCTCGGCGGCCACGCGGCGCTCAAGGGCGAGATCGCCGAAGACCTGGCGTTCGCGCGGCGGATCAAGGCCGACGGGCGATTTCGCTTCATCCTGGCCGGCGGAGAAGAGCTCGCGCGGGTTCGGATGTACCATTCCGCCGGCGAGATCTGGCAAGGCTTCACGAAGAACGTCTACATCGGTGCGAACGGCAACTTGCTCAGCTTGTTCGGCGGCGCGTTCTACTTGCTAGCGATCTCGGCTCTGCCGCCGGCGCTCGCGGTGCGCGCGCTAGCGCGACGTCGCTATCCCGAGGCGGCAGAGGCACTCGCGTGCACGCTGGGGGTTGTCGCGGCAGCCTCCTGGGCGATGCGTCGCACCAAGCTTCCCAGGTATCTGGGGCTGT
>JBKQHO010000026.1:0-48557 GCA_052267165.1 Vulcanimicrobiaceae bacterium
AACCTCGCGCGATACCCGGAGAGTTGGCCCGGGTCAGCCTGTGGAGCCGAAGGCGCTGGCGGTGAGGAATCCCTCACCGTGAAACCGGCGGCGTAGAAGCAGGAAGATGTGCCTGGAATACATGTCCGTGCAAATCACAACGGCTTTCAGACTCGTTTCATTGATGAGTACGCTCGCTCTCGAGGAATAACGGGATGCGAGAACGCAGGACTTTCGACCGAGGACCGCGCGTCTTGAATGCAAGCCGCAGCCCAAGACGGTGGCGCCCGCGGCTCGCGGGCACTGTGCTCATCGCGTGTTTAGCAGTATTTGGGCCGCTCTCAAGAAGCGACCGCGCTACTGCTCAGCCGCCGGACCTGTCGGCCGGCTGCGCGGATTGGTTGCAGGGCGAAAGTTTAGAAGAGCAGGCGCGCAAGGCAGCCGCAGTCGGCGAGCCGCAGCAGTACGAATTCTGGGGGAATGCGGCGCGAGCCGCGCAAGGTTGCGAGAACGCCGCAGCAAGCGCCCAAGCTCGAGACTGGTTTACGTACCTGAACGCCGCCGACACGTTCATGTCGCTCGGCAGCGAGTCTGAGCTCATTGCGGGCGCCCCTGCGGTCCTCGCGGAGCTCGACGGGCTGACGCAAACGGCGCAGCAGCCCGCACTCGAACGAGCCGCGCTCGCGTTGCGCGGCGACGTGGCCCTGGCGTATCGGCAGACGCGCGCCATCGTGAGCGCACGCGCGACGCCCGTCCTCGCGCCCGAGCCTACGATCAGTCCGATCCTGCTGCGCGGCGGCGACCACATGTCGCGGAGGAGGTGACGGCCAGACCGCGCTGGGCTGGCGAGATCGAGGTTTCAGAGAACGGGAAACACGAGAAAGACGAAGCCGACCAGCACGATGAGCGCACCACTGAGCGCCTCGCCGTACTTCTCGAACGATCCCAGGTCGAGGCGTCGAAGGCCGGCTGCTGAATAGACGCTGAGCGCCAGATACGTCACGATCGTGGAGAGCGCAAATGCGAGCCTACGCCTGGAGGCCGGCTGCATAAAGAAGTCCGCAGCGTGGACGCGTTTACTCCGTCTATGGGGTGAATGTTAACCCAGACGGTCGCGATCGCGCCATCCGTCAGTCGGATACACCGATCGGATATAAGATGCGACTAATGTCGTACCCCGAACGTAAGAAGCGTTACCGCACCTGCACGTCTTGCCGTTGTGTGAGGTTATCCTAAAAGTGTCCCTTTGAAACGAGTGCCGTTCGCGCCTCGCTCGTGCCGCTTTTCTTCAGATATTCACGGCTTCGTAATCAAGATATAACATGCTGGCATGGGAGCGTGGCGACGATGGATATCGGCTCGACTTTGAAGCGACAGAACCTGTCCGTTTCCGTGCGAGAAATGACCCTGGCCGACTTGCCGGCGGTCACCGAGGTGCAGCACCGCGCCTTTGAGGCGAATACGTGCTCTGTCGAAAAGCTCGCAATGCAGGTGAACGCCTTTCCCGAAGGCCAGCACGTTGCGGTCGACGAGAGCGGCCGCATCGTGGGCTGTTCGAGTTCGCTGATCGTTGATTGGGACGACTACGCGCGGTCGGCCAAGTGGTCGGTGATCACCGGTCAGGGAACCTTCAGCACCCATAATCCGCTGGGCAAGACGCTTTACGGCGCTGATATCAGCGTCGATCCGTCGGCGCACCGGCACGGTATTGGTTCGCTTTTCTACGAGACACGGAAGAGGCTCGTGAAGGAGCGAGGCCTCAAGCGCATCCTGACGGGAGGCCGCATTCCCGGGTACGAGCTTGTCGCCGATAAGCTCAGCCCGAGAGAGTACGTGGCCGAGGTGGTCATGGGGAAACGAACAGACCCCACGCTGAGCTTCCAGCTCGCCAACGGCTTCGTCGTGCTGGACGTCGTCCCCGGCTATATCGTAGACCAGGCTTCGCGCGGTTTCGCGACGTTGCTGGAATGGCTGAATCCCGCGTATGTGACGAGCCTGAGCTTTCAGGCGAAGGAAGAGCATGCGACCGTTCAGGAGCTCGGCGAAGCGGCTCTGCGAGAACGCTCGCGGCCGCGCCGCGTGCGGATCGCGTCAATGCAGTATCTGCTGCGTCCAATCAATTGCTTTGAGGACTTCGCCACGCAAGTCGACTTCTTCGTTCGCAGCGCGCGAAGCTACCGGAGTAATTTCGTCGTTTTTCCCGAGTTCTTCACGATGCAGCTGCTGAGCTATCTGCGCGATCCAGCCCCGGCGCGAGCCGTCCGCCGCCTCGCCGAGCTGGCGCCCGCGTACGAAGAGCTCTTCACGCGGCTGGCGACGCAAACCGGCATGTATATCGTCGCTGGAACGCATCCGGTCATCCAGCAGGGCGAGGTCTTCAACGCAGCTCACCTCTTCACGCCCAACGGCCTGGTATTTCGCCAGAAGAAAGTGCACCTGACGCCCGTCGAGAAGGGCCCTTACCAGCTGAGTCGCGGGCATGGCTTCTATCTCTACCATACCGATTTCGGCAAGATCGGGATCCTCGTTTGCTACGACGTCGAGTTTCCCGAAGCGTGCCGCCTGCTGGCCGAAGCCGGCGCCCAGATCATCTTCGTCCCATCTTGCACGGACGGTCGCCACGGATTCTGCCGGGTGCGGTACTGCGCGCAGGCCCGCGCGATCGAGAATCAGGTCTACGTGGCAATGTCCGCCACCGTCGGCAACTTACCGGAAGTTCCGTACATGAATACGAACTACGGTCAGGCTTCGATTCTCACGCCGTCGGACTATTTCTTTGCGCGAGACGGAATCGCCAACGAAGGCATCGTCAATCAGGAGCAGATGATCATTGGCGATCTCGACCTAGACCTGCTCGACGAGCAGCGGATCACCGGCAGCGTCATTCCGCTGACGGACCTCATCAAGGATGCCTACGATGCCGTCATTCATTGCGTCGACCAGCGTGAGGAGCGCGTAGAAACGCAGACTCTCCCGCAACCCGATTACGAAACAACGGCGGTGTGACGGCGTACCTGCATCCGAACGGTCAATCCTAACGGCGGCTGGCGGCGGGGCGAGGCGCGGCTTATCACCGCTGCATGCGCGCTCGCGGCACGACCCCTACGTTCCTCAGACGCTTTACCGGCGGTTTCCAGCGCCGAACGGAACTCCCATGCCATCCTGGCCGTGTATCCGAAGAGGAGCGCATCGCAGCGGTTCTCGTCGTTTTCTTGCTGACTACGTTGTTTGCCGTTGCTTGCTACGTCTACAGCCTCAATCAGGAAAATACGCGCGCTTCGGCAGGTCGGTCGGTCGCTGCTCGGACGGCAGCGCCCGCCGGCTGGATTCGGCCCGCTTGACGATGGCAGTTCGAGGCGGTCACGCGTACGTGTCAGCCTGCGAGCCAAGCCGAGGTTGACGGCCGTGTTCGAAGACGTGCTCATTCTGATTCTCACGGCTTTGAGCATTGTGTACCTAGCGTATGCGATGTTGCGGCCGAAGGAGTTCTAGCTAGCTACTCCGAGAGGGCTGCGACGAGGCGAGAGGCCGTGAGTCTCGCGCCAGGCGGCTAGGTATACGCTCCGGGCGCTCGGCTCTCTGCCCGAACGCCCGAACCTTGCCGGATGGTTCGCGAGCGAGGTGGCGAAGGTCCAGCCTCAGCAAAGCCTTCGTGTTACGCATCGTGCCTTGGAAGAGGTTTCCACATGCCGTTTCGTGTCGTGCGCGAGGGCGGGCTGAAGTGAGCAGGATGGCGGAGGCACGTCCGCCGCTTGCGGACGTCCTCTTTCGCGGCGCGCGGGTGCTCGATCCGGATGCCGGCGAGCTCGTCGTCCAGCGCTGCGTCCTCGTGCGCGCGGGTCGGATCGTGGCCGTCACGGACGACTCTGCCCGGCTCGAGGCCGCTCGGGAGGTTCGGCTGCGCGAGGGGATGACGCTGATGGCCGGGGTCATCGACGCGCACGTGCACGTCACCGCAGCGACGGCGAACCTGCCCCTGCTGGAAGGGTACTCTCTCGACGAGATCCGCGCGGCGGTCGAAGAAGCGGAAGCGGCGAATCGCTACGCCTGCGGCCATGCCTACAGCGCGCGCGCCGTCAATCGCGCTCTTGACTGCGGCGTTCGCTCGATCGAGCACGGCAACCTCATCGATGCGACCAGCATCGACCGCTTTCTCTCACGCGACGCGTTCCTCGTGCCGACGCTCGTGACGTTCGACGCGTTGGCGAAGGAAGGTTTGCAGAGTGGACTCTCCGCCGAATCCTACGCGAAGGTCGGCGAGGTCCTCGAGGCGGGCCTTACCGCCCTCGCGCTGGCGGATGCGGCGGGAGTGAAGATCGTCTTCGGGACAGACCTTATCGGCGAGATGCAGCGTCATCAGCTCGAGGAGTTTTCCATCCGCGGCGCGATCCAATCGCCGGCGGCGGTAATCCGCTCCGCAACCGTGGCCGCGGCGCAGCTGCTGCGAATGGAAGGCCAGATCGGCGTCATCGCGCCCGGCGCGCACGCCGACCTGCTCGTCGTCGAGGGCGATCCGCTGGCGGACCTCGGGCTGTTACAGGACCCAGAGCACCGGCTCAAGGCGATCGTGCAAGGCGGACGGCGGGGGGCAATTCTCCGATGTCGCCTGGGGTCGCCTACGCTTCGCCAACCGGACCGACGCCTGGTGAATCCCGAGGCGCGGCGCGCCCTCCCCACGAGTCTCCAGTTGCCCTCCCTCGTGAATTTCGTGCGCCAGAGAGCTGTTGCAAGGGGCCTGGTTCCGACGTGCGATGACGAACGAAGACGTCGCGGACTGGTGGTCGCAGTCGCAATGCCTCGACGAGCGAACCGTCGTCAAAACTTGATCTTCAACATCCCGATGAGCCGGCGCTCGACGTCAGGGGCGGAGGTCTGACGCTGCGGGGATTGCGTGATGTTCTGTCCCGACAGCGACAACGTCAGCCGGTCGTTCAGCTTGTAGCCGATTCGCGCGTCGACCGACACATAGGCTGGAATCAGTGACAGCGTCTCGCCGTTGGTCGCGTTTACGTCGGGCGTCGGCACGATGCCGTAGAAGGCGGATTCGTAGCGGAGATAGCCGTCGGTTTCCCAAGGACCACGTGCCCACCCCAGACCGGCGTTCGCCACGTGAACGGGCGTCGTTTGAGCGTAGTTCACGCCGGTCGTCGCGAGCGTGAATCCCGGCTCGAAATGATCGGTGATGACCTCAGGCGTATAGCTGGCGCTCCAGCGCCAGTACCTTCGGAAGGTTCCTTTGAGTGAGAGCTCGACGCCCGTAGCGTCCGATCCTCCGATATTCGCTGGGGTGGCGATCAGTCCCGCGGAGAAGTCGCTCCCGGCCAGCAAGGCGACGATGTCGCGTGCGGTTTCATGGTATGCGCTCAACCTCAACTGCGCGCCGCCGGAAAGGGAACGGTCCCAGCCAACCTCGTAGTTCGTGACGATTTCCGGGTTCAAACTCGGGACCCCGCTGATGAAGCCGACGGGCGTCTGCAGAAGAAGTCCGCCGAGATCGAACAGGCTCGGCAACTCGACTCCCCGCGCGGCTGTGAGCCGGAACGTGTCGAGCGCGTCAGGCCGCCACACGAGACCGGTGTTGAAGCTGGTCTCAGACAGCGAGCGGTCGTTCCAAGCGGCATTCGTCAGCCCGTACCCAGCGGGCGGAGAACCGTTGCGGTTGAGCGTGAGGTGATCGAGACGGACCGCATTGTTGAGCGAAAGAGAAGGCGTAACCGTCCAATCCCACATTCCGGAGGCCGATGCGACACCATAGGATATCTGCCCGCCGCCCGTTATCGTCGGCATTGCGTTGTGCCGATACTCCACCGACGCGCGAAACGTGTCGCGGCTCCCGACCTTGAAGAGGTCTTGTAACTGGGCCACGGCGACCTGGTTGGCGGCGTGTATGCTAGAGAACAGAGAAGGCAAGTTGCTGGACGTTTGCAACGTGATCCAGTTGCTGTAGACCGTGCCTTGAATGAGCCCTGCTCTGCTGTCGGCGGCCACCTGCAGCTTCGCCGACTGGGTTTGGTAGTGCGAGTAATACGTGGCGTATCCCGTCGTAAGCTCGGGTCCATCGCTTGCACTGGTGGTCGCCTCGAATTCGGACACGACGTTGCGGCCGAGCCGCATGACGGCGCGGGCGTTGATCTCGCCGCGGTCGTTGCCTCGCCTCGTCCCGACCTCCAATGGGCTTTCGGGGGTCGAGAAGTCTTCGTTCGAGCGGCCTCCAGCAGCGATCCGCACGCCGCCGGTGCTTCCAAGTTTGAAAGAAGCGACCGCCGAGCCCTCGGCCAAGGCTTGCGTCCCAACGTTTATCGAGGCGGTATTCACCCGGTCGTACAGCGGATTGTAAGTGACGATATTGATGACTCCGCCTACCGCGTTGAACCCGAAGAGCGCGCTGTTCGGGCCCTTGACCACTTCGATCTGTCGAATCTCGGAAAGCTCGACGGGCAGCGCACTCCAGGGAGTGTAGCCATAGTAGTCGGCGTAGACTTGTCGGCCGTCGATCAGCACCAGGAGCCGCGGCGAATAGGGTTGGTTGTAACCTCGCACCGCGACGTCGGCATCATCGTTGCGCCATTGCAGCACGTCGACGCCGGCCACGTGGCGTAATACGCCCGGGATGTCGCTGGCGCCCGAACGGCGGATTGCGTCAGCCGTGATGATGACCATCGTCGCGGGTACGGCGCTGGCACGCTGCGGCGAGCCGGTGACACTAGTGGTGATCGGCTCGCCGAACAGCTGCTCGGTCGCGCCGTAATCGATCGATTGGGCCGAAACGCGGGAGGCTGCGAGCAGAAGGCAGAGCGAGAAGGCCACCCAAAACGCCGCAGCCCTCATCACACTTGCGCTCCCTTGCGTGCTGATCCTAGGACTCGATTCGAAACGGACAGTGCGGTGCGACATAACAAATCGCCTAAATCTCGGTGATCAGCATACGGAAAACGGTCGCGAACGACGTGCCGCTATTGGCGGCCGCGGCGCGGTTGACGAAGATTTCGATTCGCGGCTGGGAGCGTACGCCCATCGCGCAATTGCCGTCCTCGACCTGCGCGATGTCGTCGGTGATGCACGGAATGCGTTTGGCCTTGGTCGCGACGGAGATGCGTCCATCGTTGCCGACACCGCCCGTCAGCAAAACCACCTGGACGTTCGCAGCTGCGAGATCTTCGATCTTCACCTTAACCGGAAGCATGATGAGATTGCCCACCCTGAGTCCGCCGGCGAGCAGTTGTTGCAGGTTGTCGGCTTCTTCGACTGAACGCGGGTCGCTTGAGGCATAAACAATGCCCACCCTTATTGGGCCGGCCGGCGCGGGCTGCAGGAAGCTGAGAGCGCGTGCCGCGATGAGCAAGTCGTCCTGCGTCATCGCAGCGCAAGCTCCTGTGGTCATCGTGGCAAAGCACCAGGCCAACGAGGCTAGCGCAACTCTCATCGCTTTGGGGCGTTACTCCGGCTGCCGGACTGCTACTTTTCAGCTGCTCTGGGGCTCGATTGTATGCGGCGTTAGGACGAGTTCTCCGCTTGAACTGTGCCATAATTCAAGCAAGAGACGTGGGTTCGTTCCGTTCCTCGCTTGGCGAAACGAGGTTGGAAGCCCCGCAGAGGCCGACATCGTGCCCGCTCACGCTCGGGCAAGGTGAAAGCCGCAGGGCACCACGCTGCTCGGCTGTCTCGCGTCCTTGCGTGGCAATTGAAAGGCCGCTCTCTTCCGCGAGGCGGAGGGCTGCGTGGAGCATTGCAGCACGCTCGGGCTCGACGCCAGCTGCGGAGATGAAGGACTGCGACAGCTTGATTCGGCTCATATGGTAGGCGCGAAGATACTCGAAGAACGAACATTTGCTTCCGAAATCTGCTATGGCGATCTTGATGCCAAGTTCATGCAAGCGGCAAAGCGTGTCGTTCTGCGCGAGTGTCGTCTTGGCCAACGTCTCCTCGGTCACGTCCAATTCCAGGTCGGCGGGAGCGATCTCCCATTTTGCGAGCGTTTCCCGCATGTCGCGGACGAGGTCGTCGCCGTTCTTGAGCTGGGAGAACCGGATATCGATCGCGATCGTCGGAAGCGCGGAGCCATAGTCGTGCCGACGACGCATCTCCTGACACGCTGTGTCGAGCAGCCAATGTCCGAGTGCCATGCAGCTCGCCGTCTTCTCCAAGAACGGAATGAACTGATCGGGTGTCAGCAGACCGCGCGTCGGGTGGTGCCATCGAACGAGCGCTTTCATGCCGGCGACTTCATCGGTGTTCAGCTCAACTTGCGGCTCGAAAAAGAGCTCCAACTCGCCGTCAGCAAGTGCTTTCTTCAGATCGTCGGCGAGCGCAACGCTTTCCCGCGCTTGACGATCGAGTTTTTCGGAATAGAAACGGAAATCGTTGCGGCCCTGTTCCTTCGAACGGTAGAGGGCCAGATCGGCTTGCGCGAGGATCTCGTCGGGCCCCGAGCTATCCGAAGAGTGCGGGCATATGCCGATGCTCGCAGAAATGCGCACGTCGGTGCCCTTGATCACGTAGGGCAGCGCCAACGACCGCAGGATCCTGGCGGCGAGGATGCCCGCATCTGACGGCTGGACGATCTCCGTCTGCAAGACCGCGAACTCATCGCCGCCTAACCTGGCGACAAGATCGATTTCGCGAGTGCAGGCCCTGAGACGCTCAGCGACAGCGCGGAGGACCTGATCGCCCGCGGCATGGCCGAGCGTGTCATTCACGGGCTTGAAATAGTCGAGGTCCAAATACAAGATCGCAAACGGCCTGGCGCCTCGCGCCGTGAAGGCGAACGCCTGACGCAGCCGCTCGAGTAAGGCGGCTCGGTTAGCTAGACCGGTCAGTGAATCGGTGCGGGCGAGCAGCGCAATCTTTTCTTCCGCGGCTTTACGTTCTGCGATGTCGATGATGATGCCCTCGACTTCGAGAAGGTGCCCAGCCTCGTCGCGTCTTGGAGAATAGCGGTTTTCGACCCAACGTTCGTCGCCGGAGCCGGTTCGAAGCCTAAACTCGATCGAGTCTCCCTGGGCGCCGCGTTCCAACATGCACGCCATTGCGGCGTCGACCGTCGCGCGGTCACGCGAATCGACCAGGGCTTCCACCCAGTCCGGCGAGCGCAGCAAGGTCGTCGGATCGTGACCGAATTTGGTGATGTTGCTTGAGATATACATGAGGGGAAAACTAGGTTCGCCCCGCAGACGGTAGAGGATCGTAGGGCTATTCTGAACGATGGTGTTCGCGTCAGCCAAGTCTTTAACGTAGCCGGCCCGTGTGATCGCCATACCGAGTAGGCCGGCCAATGTCTTTAGCGTGTCGGTCTCCGCCCAAGCCCATTCCCGCCTCGCCTCTGACGAGTCGATGAAGTTGAGACTGCCCCACAGCGCGTTTGCGACGAGGATGGGGACGACCAGGACCGACTGTATCCCGGCCTGCTGGTAGAGCTCGCGGCGCGGCTGTGCGATCTCGTCGACGTAGAACGAAGCCAGCCCTTCGGCGAGCATTCGATCGATGAGCTCAGGAAAGTCGAGTGTCAGGTCGATCTCTTGCAGCGTGCCATCGTGGACGAGCGAGGAAATCTCGGGCGCGCACCACTCGCTCTGTAGAGCGGACTTGAAGTGACCGCTGCCGTCAGCGTCGATCTTCGCCAATTGCACGCGGCCCACCCAGAGCGTCTCGCCAATCAGCCGGAGGACCGCCGCGGTCCCCTTCTCGTGGCTTTGCGAGCCGAGGAGCTCGGCCGCGCTCTTCGTGACCGCGTTGAGCAGCGCATCGTGCTCGCGGAGCACTACCTGTGTTATATTCCGTTCGACTAACTCTGCTTCCAAGTGGGAATGCGACTGAGCGAGCTCTTCGGTGCGGCGCACTACCGTTTCTTCGAGCTGCGTTCGGTACAAAGCGAGCTGCTTGACCCGCTCGGCCGAGGCCGCCACTTCTCGGTCTGCGGCCGCGCGTTGGCGCAAGGCGCGCGCTAGAAAGCGAGTCATGACGAGAAAGACGAGCGTGACCGCAAAAAGCACTGCGACGTTCTGCCACGTCGCGCCGTTCCACTCCGCGAGTGCGTCCGCCTGAGGAAGGGCGGCACGTACGGTGAATGCCCCACGCGCGTCCTGGGCTACGATCAAGGGCCTGGCATCGCGTCCCGGGGGCTGGCCCGCGACGACGCGGCCACTGGATTCGACCCAAAAACTGGCGGTAGGATACTGAAGCAGAGCGTGCCAGAAGGCCTCGGTTCGGCTCGCATTCGCTTGCGCCGCCTGATCCGTCCCCGACCGGTTGGCCAACTCATTGAAGTCGGCAAGCGTCGATACCGTGCTCGCCAACTGGCTCTGAACGTGATCCAGCGCGCTTCTGCGCTCGGCCAGAGTGAACTCGAAGAACCCGCCCCAGATGAGGACGAGTGCTGCCAGGATTGGCAGAAAAGTCAATCGATCCAGATGCCGCTCGTTGTTTGAACTCGCCTTGAAGGCCATGCCGTGAATTCCGTTCAGGACATATCTAGAGGTTTCGTCGGGCGGGGAGCGGTGATTCCGCCGTGGATTCCTCGCTTATCGTCATGCATCGCAGCGTCAGCGGCGACGACGAATGCACCCGCGTCCGTGCCGTCTCGAGTCCAGGGAACGCCTGCGCGCGCCGATGTCGCGAGAATGAACCCAACGCGCGCGAACGCGCTCCAAACCATTCCGCTCCGACTACGGTTGGCGATCGAACGGTAGGGCTGTCTCATAGCCTCGGCGGCGGCGGCCAGGTGGTCGTTCATACTCTAATTAGTCATCGGCAAAGGCATGATTTCCCATAAGGCGGTTGACTCGCTAGAGGCCTCCGCGCCACGGACGGCCTTTGAGGAAATCCGTGCTCGCTAAGCCCACACCGTTAAGAGCTAAAGTAGTCGTAGATACTGCGTTGTGAGGCTGAACACTGCTTTGCGGGAACCTCCGTGGCACTCGCCGAGCTCGTTGGGAAGGGACCAGCGACGACATCGTCCGCGAGCTCCTCACCCCTCGTGCAGCGCTCATGGATTTAGAGAGCGAGCAGCGCCGCGCCGCCGGGCTAGGGCGATCGGAGCGAGGAGTGGATCAACAGCCGCAACCGGTACCGCGAGCGGCCGTGGGAGACGCTGGATCGACGCATCTCGAAGTTCGACGACTTACTGCGATATGACCATCTGCGAAGTGCTCGTCATGTTCAACGTCCGGTTGAACGAGAGGAAGAATTGGAATGGATACTGCACCTTGACATTCACGATGCACTGCGGACCTTGAAAGTTGCTGTCAGTGCAGCCCGAGGCCGTCGACCAAGTCGTAGTGACGGTAAGCTGACTCTTGTTAACGCCCGAAACCTTCGAGAGGACGTAGGTCTGGATGGCGGCGGCGCTGGCTGGACATCCCGAGAGCGTGCAGGACGATCCGTGCACGATCGCATAACGACCTCCGATCTGGGCCGCACTCGTCACCAAGTCGTACGTGTACAAGGCGAGCCCGAAATTACAGATTCCGAAGATCACGGCGAGCATAACCGTCACCGCCAGTGCAAAGTCGACGAGGACTTGCCCGCGCTCGAGCTCACCCTTGCGAAGATTTCGCATCACCGTCTACTGTCCAACTTGCAGGATCGCCGTGCGAGTTCGCGCAGTCGCCGTGTTCGAGAAGTACTTGAACAGCGGGTGAAATGTCCCGGTAACACTGACGCTCACGTAGAGCAAACGGTGGTTTGACGGGCACGCGGTCGCTGTGCAACTCGTCGCGGTGCCGTCGGCGCACTTGCAAAACGAGGACGGCGTCACGGTGATGCCCGACAGATTCGACATATCGTTTTGTGCGGCCGTCGTCATGCCCGTCAGGTTATCGGCTGTAATCAGGTTCAAAGAGCCGTATTGCGCGCCTGCACGAGCGCTGCTCGCCAACATCGTATCGAATTGAGCGAACCGCCCTAGGTCGATCGCGCCGATCAATAGGAGAAAGAGCAGCGGCATGAATAGAGCGACCTCGACGACCGATTGGCCCGAGTCCGAAGTCGTAAGGCGGCGTATCAGATTCACTCAGCAAGTACCGCGTGGCCGCCGAGGCCCGGAAAGGACGAGGAGGGCAC
Organism: Vulcanimicrobiaceae bacterium; assembly: GCA_052267165.1. Taxonomy (GTDB): domain Bacteria; phylum Vulcanimicrobiota; class Vulcanimicrobiia; order Vulcanimicrobiales; family Vulcanimicrobiaceae; genus CAWICD01. The sequence goes on from JBKQHO010000026.1 coordinate 12,037, forward strand.
GTTCACGGCCGTCGCGGCGTTGAGCAGGATGTCATCGGCCACCAAGAGCAGCGAGTTCGTGAACTCTCCTCCATCAATGATGAGCTGGGCTGCGGGCAGATAGACCATGCCGGCCCAGCTGCCGGTACTCGTGCCGTTGAGGATGAACTGGCCGGTGTCGCTCGAAGGCTGATAGATTAAGACTCCTTGCGTGTTACCCGTCGTCGGCGCCGAAAGGTTGACGACCGTGTTAGAGCCGACGATGACCGAACCGCCCTGAATGTAGAAGGTTACTCCCGTCCCACTCATCGCAGGAGCGCTGTTGTTGGTGAATCCGTTTTGGAAATCGTAAACCCCCGGGCTAAAGACGACGTTGCCACCGCCCTCGAAGAGCACCTGGTTGCAGTACTTCCCGGGCACCATCGTTATCGTGCTAGCGCTGTTAAAGGTCGTATTCGCGGCGCAAGATCCGGAGGTTGGCGGAACTGCCGTCAAGTAGGCACAGCCGGCGACCGTCGGACACGGGTTGGCCGCGGTCACCGCAGCCCTCGGCGAGGCGCCTGTGAAGACGGTATTGTTCAGGGTGGGGCTCGATCCAGCGTAGCCGATCGAGGCAGCGTTCACCGTCCCTTGTCCGTTGAATAGAAAACTGCCGTTCGATATCATGCCGCATTGCGGCATGGTGATGGTTCCGCCGTTAGACGTGATCGCGGAGCTGCTGCTCGAATCGAGCGCGTAAATGCAGTTGCGGCCGGCGGTTGAGAGCAAAGCGACAGCGCGTGCGCTGACCGCCTGCGACGACCTCCCGAAGAGAGCGAAGTGGACGGGTTGCGGTTTGGCCACGATCACTTCAACGGCGCTGCTATTTCCGAGGTACCCGCCGGACAGTGGTGGATGGTTGACGGTCACGCTCACGTTGGAGGTACCGTTGGTAAAGCCGTTCGAGACAGCGTCCGCTTGCGCGGCGGTCGCGATCGGACTGGGCGACGCGGAGTAGGCCAACGCCACGGCGCCCGCGAGCGCGGCGCTGTCCGCCGCGGTCTGCTCGAGGCGCTGTTGGTAGCGCCAACTGCCGACGTCGATGGCTAAGGACGCAAAACACATGAGCACCACCAGGGAGGCAGCGATGAGCGGTAAGGTCTGGCCGCGCTGTCCATGCATTATGAAGTGAAAATCGCCTCGAACAGGACCGACGGGCCGGAAGCGCGGCTTCGCAATGCAGCGCTGCGCTTGCGTTGGTCGGAACCAAGTGTCGATCGAAGTGTGAGCCCTAAAGCTCGCCTCCATGAGGACACGCGACGCGTCAGCGCCGTCATTGAGTAGTATCGGCTTCCTCGCCGCGACGAAACAGCGCATCGTCGCAGAAACGTGTTGAGAGTAACACAAGGGAAGGTATGCTTGTATGCTGCCACAGCAACTTCATGTGGCTCATCAGATGCCGTGCCGGTGTCGGTGCCTGCGATGGAAACCATCGATCTGCCTATTCCCCAAGCAGTCGCCGTCTAGACCGATTTATCTACCGACGGTCATTGCAACGTACGCGATGATCAGGAGGCATGCAAGCTCAAGGCGATCGTGCAGGACGGGCGCTACTCTGAGGACGACTTGAGCGGTGAAGCCGTCGGCTCGATCTGACGGTAACGTCTTCGCCACGCTAGGGAGCCGCATGCCGAAAGCCGCGATACTCGCAGTCGTATTGAGCGTATCGAGCCTGGCGCTCGCCGGGTTGCCGCCGGCGAGCGCGGCAACGCTCACCTACCCGAACGAGATGGTCTGCGGCACGCAGGCCGCCCGTCCCGATCGACTCCCAAACGTCCCCGAACGGCGTCTCTTGCTGAAAGCAGGCGGCTCCATCGCCTATTACCGCTTCGGCCAAGGCAGTCCCATCGTGCTTGTCGCCGGCTACCGAGCGACGCTGTCGGAGTGGAACACATATTTTCTCGAAGAGCTTGCCAGACACCATGAAGTCGTCGTTTTCGATAATCGCGGCGTCGGACGTTCCGTCGGAGCAAACGACGGCTACCGGGTTCAAGACTTGGCGGCCGACACCATCAGTCTCATCACGGGCCTGAAATTGCAGGACGTCACCCTGCTGGGCTGGTCCATGGGCGGCATGATCGCGCAACAAGCGGTTGAACAATCGCCGGGCATCGCGCGCCGCCTGATCTTGCTCGCAACGATGCCGCCCGGTCGAGAAGCGATTCCGGTGCCACCCTATGTCATGGAAGCGCTCTCGCGCCACGATGCGGGGAGCTTCGATCGCATCATGGCGCTGCTGTTTCCAAAGCCGGCGGTCGCGCAAGCCGAAAAGTGCTTCGCGAAAGAGATGTTCCTGCCGAAAAGCTACGCCTCGGCGGAGATATCGGAACCCTTGGCGCAACGGCAAGCCCGACTGATGGAACAGTGGCAAGCGGACAACGCCGCAGCCGCGGGTCTTCGGAACGTGACGATACCAACGCTGGTGCTAGGCGGCACCGACGATCGAATCTTAGCCCCCAAAGACGCCGTCGAGCTGAAAGGCCTGCTGCCGGATGCGATGCTCGACGAAGTAACGGGCGGCGGCCATGCCGTGATGTATCAGTTCCCGTTCTCGCTTGCGGACCGCATCACTCACTTCATCGTAGCCGGACGATGATGAGCGCCGCTCATCTTCGGCGCTAGTCGGCTTGCGGATCGTCAACCGAGCGGCTCTTCCAAGGGGCTTACGCTGCCGTATACGCCGACCGCGATACGCTCATCTTCGAGCGCGTCTCCAGCAGCGACGCGGTCTATGTGGCCGTCAACCGCGGGCGAGCGCGCACGGTCGCCGTCGTTCGCCCGCTCGGGCTCGCGCCCGGCACGTACCGAGGCATCCTCGCGAAGGCGAGCTTGCCGAACCCGTGCGACTCTGTTACGGTTTCCCAGACGCACGCAGTGTTCTCGCTCGCGCCGCTGAGGGCGTTGGTCGTACCGGTAGCCCCGACTGGTAGGTGAAGCATGGATTCCGGCTCCGAACGTTCCCTCAGTCGTGCCCTTGTCGTGCGGCTTGGCCTCGGCACGATTGCGGCTCTTTCCGCGGGTCGCCTCGAAGCGCTTGCGGCTACGCTGACGGGCACGAGCGTCACGGCGAGCGAGGCGCTCGAGCGACTGACGGCCGGTAACCGGCGTTTCGTGGCGGGGTCGCTACGAAATCAGAGCGGCGTCGTGGAACGTCGCCTCGCGCTCACGCAAGGTCAAGCGCCTTTCGCGACCATTCTGTCCTGCTCCGATTCGCGTCTACCGCCGGAGCTCGTGTTCGATCAGAACATCGGCGCCCTGTTCGTCATACGGAACGCGGGAAATTTCGTTAACGATGCCGTGCTCGGTACCGCCGAGTACGGATACAGCAACTTAGGCTCGAAGCTCATCGTCGTTCTCGGTCACCAATCGTGTGGCGCGATCGGTGCGACCTACGACGCCATCAAGTCCGACAAGCCCCTGCCGCCGCACCTAGACGCCATCGAGAAGGGGATCGAGTCTGCGATCGCCCCTGCGGTCCATTCGCATGCGACGAAGGACGCCGCCAGCATTGCCAATGCCAAGGCACAGGCGGCAAAGTTCGCATCGATGTCGTCGGTGCTTGCCCCCGGCATTTCGAGCCGCGACCTGAAGGTTGTCCCCGCGTTCTACCACCTGTTGAGCGGGAAGGTTGAGATCTTCAGCTGACCAGATCCCTAAGGAATGCGCTCTCTTGCTCGCCCACCAGCTCGGGCGCGTCTCGCGCTTGACAGACGCGAAGCCGACCGCTTACGTTTAGCGGGAGGTCGCTGACTGCTCGGCCACAGCAGCGCGACCTATTTTCTATCGCAGTCGGCGTCCTCAACGTCGCCGGCTGTACTCACTCGACCACAGCTCGTGGAAGCACGGTACAGCGATGGGGTCAGTAGCCGGTCTCGAGTCTCTCGGAAAGCGTCTCGCCGCGTTTGCAATGGGCGGGCTGATGTGCGTTGCGCCAGACGCGTGCAGCAGCACGCGCGGGGACTCGGCTCAACCCTCACCGCCGCCGGTCGCCGTCGTCACTGCGATCGTGCACCGGCAGACCGTGCCGATCAGTGCGGACTTCGTGGCTTCCACGGCGGCGATGCAGTCGGTCGACGTGAAGGCGCGGGTGCAGGGCACGCTCGAGGGCGTCTATTTCAAGCCGGGAACGGTCGTTCGCCAAGGTCGGCTGCTGTTCAAAATCCAGCCAGAGAAGTATCTCGCCGCGGTCCAGGCGGCCCAGGCGTCCCTGCTCAAGGGCAATGCCGATTTGCGCAAGGCGCAGGACTCGCAGCCGGTAGTCCAAGCGCAAGCGGCCGTCGATGCCAAGCGGGCCCAACTGCACGGCGCTGACCTTTCGGTCGGTCGCTTGACGCCGCTCGCGGCACAGAAAGCCGTTCCGCAAAAGGACCTCGACAACGCCCTCACGAGCCAAGAGTCGGCCAAGGCGGATTTGCAAAGTGCGATCGCTCAACTCAACAACGCGAAAGTCGATCAAGCCGTCGGCATCGAGCAGGCCAAGGCCGAGATCCTCAGCGCGAAATCGCAGCTGTCTGACGCGCAACTCAACCTCAGTTATACGACGGTCCATGCGCCGGTGACCGGTCTGATCGGGTTCCTGGCCGTCGATCCGGCCAACGTCGTTGGGGGCGCCGGCGATCAGGTTCTCGACACGATCTCGACGGTCGATCCCATGAAGGTCGATTTCTCCGTCGACGAAGTCACCTACATCGCGCTCGTCAACAAGAAGCACGATCCCGGCCAGCGCGCGCTGGCGGATCAGCCGCTTTCGCTTGTGCTCGCCGACAACAGCGAGTATCCGTATCGCGGGCGTCTCTACAGCGTCAATCGCGCGCTCGACCCCAAGACGGGCACGATCGCCGTCGAGGCGACGTTCCCGAACCCGGACGGCTCTCTGCGGCCCGGACAGTTCGCCCGGGTCCGGGTGATCACCGCGATGCGGCCCGACGCGGTGCTCGTGCCGCAGGCGGCGGTCGTACAGACGCAAGGCGCGACCTCGGCGTATGTCGTCGGTCCCGACGACACGCTGCAGATGCGCTCGCTCACGCTCGGCCCGCGCTACGAGAACTACTACGTCGTCGAGGACGGGCTCAACGCCGGCGAGCGAGTCGTGACGCAGGGAACCCAAAAGGCGCGACCCGGGGCGAAGGTCGTCTTCGCCGCCACCGGGGGAACGTCGCCGTAAACGATGGCGCAGTTCTTCATTCGCCGGCCGGTGTTCGCGATCGTCCTCTCGATCCTGATCGTGCTGCTCGGTGCGCTTGCGCTCTTCTCGTTGCCGATCTCGCAGTTTCCGCCGATCGCGCCGCCGCTCGTCCAGGTCCAGGCGACCTATCCCGGCGCCAGCGCGACCGTCGTCGAGCAATCGGTCGCGACCGCAATCGAAAAGCAAGTCAACGGCGCCGACAACATGATCTACATGCAGTCCACGAGCACGTCGCAAGGGCTGTACACCTTGAACAGCACCTTCGCCGTCGGCAGCGACCTGCAGCAGGCCGCCATCGACGTGCAGAACCGCGTGCAACAGGCTGCCGGCAGCCTGCCGTCGTCGGTCGTGAACTACGGCATCACGGTGAAGAAGAAGTCGCCGCAGCTGCTCATGATCGTCACGCTGTACTCGCCCGGCAACGTGTACGACGCGCTTTACCTGAGCAACTACGCCTCGCTGCACTTGATCGACCGGCTGGCAGCCATCGACGGCGTGGGCGACACTCTGATCGTCGGCAAGCGGGATTACGCGATGCGTGTCTGGGTTCGCCCGGACCGTCTCGCGCGGCTGGGCTTGCAGTCGAGCGACATCCAGAATCAGATCGAGGACCAAAACGTCCAGATCCCGACGGGCCAAATCGGGAATCCGCCGGCCAAGCCGGGCAACGAGTTTCAACTGAGCGTAAACGCTCAAGGGCAGCTCGCCACGCCGCAACAGTTCGGGAACGTCGTCGTGCGGACGAACCCCGACGGTTCGATCCTGCGCCTCAGCGACGTCGCGCGTCTCGAGCTCGGCGCGCAGTCGTACACCTCCGTCGGAAAACTGAACGGTCAGAACGCGACGGTCGTCCTGCTCTATCAGTCACCGGACGCGAACGCGATCGGCACCGCCGAGCGCGTGCGCGAAGAGATGACTCGCTCGGCTCGCGATTTTCCGCCGGGCATGGCTTACGGCATCTCGTACGACAGCACGGTTTTCGTCACCGAGTCGATTCGGGACGTGCTGCGCACGCTGATCGAGGCGATCGTGCTCGTCGTGATCGTCGTCTTGGTCTTCCTCGGCAGCGTGCGAACCTCGCTCATTCCAATGCTGGCCGTGCCCGTCTCGCTGATCGGGACGTTCGCGTTCTTCGTGCCGCTCGGCTTTAGCGTCAACACGCTGACGCTTTTCGGCCTGGCGCTCGCGATCGGCATCGTCGTCGACGATGCGATCGTCGTGGTCGAAGCGGTGGAAAAGCACATCGAAGCGGGCCTTCCCGTCCGCGAGGCAACCGAAAAAGCGATGGCCGAGCTTACGGGACCCGTCATCGCGATCGCACTCGTGCTGACGGCTGTCTTTCTGCCCTCAGCCTTCATCGGGGGCATCACGGGACAGCTCTATCGTCAGTTCGCGCTCACGCTTTCGGTCTCGGTGCTCATCTCGGCGCTGGTAGCGCTGACCCTCACTCCCGCGCTGTGCACTTTGATCTTGGGTAAGCGCGGCCGTTTGTGGGGGCCGTTCGGCTGGTTCATCGAGCGCTTCGATCGCGGCTTCGCGAAGACGACCTCTCGCTACGCCGCCGGTCTGAGCCTCTTGCTGAGTCGCTCGCTGCTGGTGCTGGGGGTGCTCCTGCTGTTCTATGTGGCCGACGGGTTCATGGCTGTGAAGCTGCCGTCGAGCCTCGTTCCGAACGAAGACCAGGGCGTCTTCTTCGTCTCGATCCAACTGCCGTTCGGGTCCGCGCTCGACGTCAACGACGCGGTGACCACGCGCATGGCGGGCGAGATGAAGAAGCTCCCCGGCGTCAAGGACGTCATCGCGCTCGGCGGTTTCAACCTGATCAACAACACGGTCACGCCCGATTCCTCGAGCCTGGTCGTCACCCTCGAGCCGTGGGACGAGCGCAAGTCGAGGGAGACCGGCCTGCGCTCGATTCTGCTGTCGGCGTACGCCAAGCTCAACGCGTACCCGCAAGCGTTGGCCTTCCCGTTCATTCCGCCGACGATTCCGGGCATGGGCAACGCGAGCGGCTTCAATTTCGAGTTGGAGGACCGTTCGGGACATAGCATCGCGGAGCTTGCGAACGTGACCGCGAAGGTCGCCGCGGCGGCTGCCGAGCGGCCGGAGCTGACTCGCGTCAACAACGGCCTACGCAGTAACGTGCCACAGCTCTCGCTCGACGTCGACCGCGACAAGGCCAAGTCGCTCGGCGTGAACGTGAGCGACATCTTCCAGAATTTGCAGGCGTACCTCGGCGGCCTCACGGTCAACGACTTCACGTTGTACGACCGCACCTGGAAGGTGATGATCCAGGCCGAGCCCGCCTATCGCGCGGCCCCCGCCGACATCGCGCAGATTCAAGTGCGCAACGGCAGCGGTGACATGGTTCCGCTCTCGACGATCACGAAGGTTAGCTCGAGCGTCGGCGCCGACCAGATTCAACGCTTCAATGGGTTGCGCGAGGCCGAGATCACGGGCACCGCGCAGGCGGGCTACAGCTCGGGTCAGGCGATCGCCGCGATGGCGGCGGCCGCGCAGCAGACGCTGCCGGCCGGCTACGGCTACGAGTGGGCCGGCACGGCCTATCAAGAGATCGAAGCGGGCAATACCCAGTCGCGCGTCTTCGCACTCTCGCTGCTGTTGGTTTTCCTCGTCCTGGCTGCGCTCTACGAAAGCTGGCTCATTCCCTTCGCCGTGCTGATGGGGGTGCCGCTGGGCGTCTTCGGCGCCTTTCTCTCCGTCGTCTTATGGAGGCTCGACAACAACGCGTACGTCCAGATCGGGCTGATCATGCTGATCGGACTGGCCGCGAAGAACGCGATTCTGATCGTCGAGGTCGCTGTCGAACGGCACGAGCGCGACAAGGTACCGGCGCTCGAGGCTGCCCTCGGCGCGGCGCGCCTGCGTTTTCGGCCGATCCTGATGACCTCGTTCGCGTTCATCATCGGCGTCATCCCGCTGATGCTGTCGACGGGGGCGGGAGCCGCTTCGCGGCACTCGCTCGGCTCGGCCGTCTTCGGTGGAATGCTTGCCGCGACGGCGTTGGGCGTGTTTGTGATCCCTTCGCTCTTCGTGCTCGTCGAGCGCGTCATCGGCACGACCGCTCGAACGCGCGCCGCAGCCTCGGCCGCCCCGCAGCCGTCTGCGCCGCAATCGCCGACGCCGCAATCGCCGGTGCCCGGACCGGTGGCGACACCCGCGCCGCACGAAGGACCCGCGTGAAGCTAAGCCTCATCGGCTTCACGCTCACCTATCTGTTCGCGTCGTGCGTTCCTTCGACGCCGACAAATCCGCCCGACGCCCACTTGCCGGCAACCTATCGCGGCGTCGCAGGCTCGCCCGCGCCGTCGCTTGCAAACCTTCCGTGGCAGAAACTGTACGACGACCCGGTCTTGCAGCAGCTCATCGCGCGAGCCCTCGAGCGCAACTACAACGCGCAGTTGGCGTACGAAGCCGTCGTTGCGGCCGGCGAGAACCTCAACATCACCCACGCCGGCGAGCTGCCCGCCGTCTCCGCCTCCCTTTCCGCACCATACCAGGTGACGGAAGGAAGCAAGTCGGCCGCGACGCCGAGCCAAGCCTTCGTGCCCGGCGCGACGGTCGGCGCCAGCTACGAAGTCGACCTCTTCGGCAAACTCAAGAGCGCGACGGCGGCCGCTCGCGCGCAAGTGCTCGCGAGCGAGGAAGCCTACGATGCGGTGCTCTGGTCGCTGGTCGCGCAGGTCGCCTCAACGTATTTCCAGCTCCGCGAGCTCGACGCCATCTTGGCGATCACGCAGAATGCGATCCGCGACCGTCAGGAGAGTCTGCGGCTGGTCAAGTTGCGCGTGCAGTACGGTGAGTCGTCGCTGCAGGACCAGCGGCAAGCGGAGCAATCGCTTTACGAGGTCAGCGAGAACGTTCCGCTCCTCAACCAAAATATCGCGCAGACCGAGAACGCCCTGTCGGTCTTGACGGGAGACTACCCGCACGACATCGCGCGCGGCCTGCCGCTGGAACAGCAGATCGACTTGCCGCCGCTGCCGCCGACCGGGATCCCGAGCGAACTGCTCGCGCGGCGCCCCGACATCCGGCAAGCCGACGACACGCTCGTCGCAGCCGACGCGCAGATCGACGTCGCGCGCAAGCTGCTCCTGCCTGCGTTCACCATCGGTGCCTCGGGCGCCGTCAGCGGCCAATACGCCACCGGAGCGTTTCCCAATTTGCCGAAGATTCTCTCTTCGCTCAGTGCCGTCAACGGCGTGTTCCTAGGCCCGACCGGCCTCTTTTCGCTGTTGCCCCAATTGACGCAGACCATCTTTGCGGGCGGCGCGCTCAAAGCGCACGTGCGCCTGACTCAGGCGCAACAGCAGCAGGCGGTGCTGTCGTACTTGAAGGCCGTGCAAAGCGCCTTCGCCGACGTCGCGAACGGCGTCGCGGCTTACGATCAACAGCGCGCCTACCGCGCGCAACAGGAGCTCTATCTGGCCGCCTCGGTCGACTCCACGCGCCTCGCCACGCTGCGTTACGACGAAGCCCAAACATCCTATCTCGAGGTGCTCGAAGCGCAGACTCGCGAGTACCAGGCGCAGAGCGGCACGTTGCAGGCGCGCTTGAACGAGCGGCTGGCGCTGGTACAGCTCTATCTCGCGCTGGGCGGCGGCCTGCCGCCGGAAACGACCGCGGACGAGTCCGCGACTACCCCTCAACCGCTCTCCACTGGAGGGCACAGTAAGTGAACGTTCGGATCGCTCTCGGCTCGCTCGCCGCCTTCTCACGGACTCCGTGCGTCGCTTCAGCATGGCGGCAAAGTCGGCGCACGACTCGCTCTGAATGCTGCTCACCAAGGTGTTCGCAACGCGGTCGACCTGGCAGACGAGCGTGACGAAGATGACGCCGAAGGTGAGGAAGAGCCTGAGCCGGCTGCGCGAGAAGTCCGCGCCGGAGGCGATCGTGTGTGGGACCCCGGATTGCGCCGACCGGCGCCGTCAACGACCCCAGGAGAGTAGCTCGCTCGGCGGCCTCTAACTCGGTGCGGGGCGAGCAACCGGCTTCGACGCTGTACGCGCGTCGTTCCGCATGCCCGCCCCGCGGGGGCTCACCGAGAGAAGATGCTCGTTAAGGCGCCGTCTCTACGGTTTTGGGTGGATCTGGCTGAAGAACGCATGTGACTCGCCGAACCATTGTGCGAACGGGATCGTACGGGTCACGCCGGTCGGCGGCACGCTCGGATCGTAGACTTTCACGAGGTGATCACCTGCGTCGGTCACGGCCCATCCGACGGTCGCCGTCCACCCCTGCTGGACCGGCAGACCGCTGACGATCGGTGTCTGTGACGAGATGCTGTTTTGCAGATCGATCCAGCTCAGAGGCCCGCTCCGTGTCGACGTGAATCCGAAATCGGAGAAGATGGTGAGGATGCCGCCGTAGCTCAAGGTGGTGAACGTATCCGCCACGTCAGGGAGGGTAAAGCTGGAACCAGGCTGCAGCAGCTTCATCGCCATGTAGGCGGCGCTCTGAGCGTCCCAGTCCCGTTTCTCTTCATAGACGAGCGGGAACGGAGGGCCCTGGCTGAACGAGGTCGTGTTCAGAAGGCCACACGCGCGCACGTTCGCGTGCTCGTACGCGTTCGGAGTGTAGCGGTCTGCTCTCGCATTCCAGTCACGTTCGAAGAAGAACCGGCACGCATCCGCTGCGACCGGAGTAGACAAAGGTAAGGCAGGCGTTAGGGCCGGGCCCCGGACGGCGGCTGCGGGTCGCAATGTTCCGACGGCACTCGAGTTGCCGGCACCGCCGCAGGCGCTAACGATTAACGGGAGAGAAACGGCAAGAAGTAGGCGGTATAGAAAACGTCGCATGGAGATCTCCATTCTTGACGCGGTGTTGCTCGATGTCGCTATCGTCGCTCGCGGTCGCGCATGGCGGCGCAGGTAAATCGGTTGTAAAAGTGCAGAGCAAGCCTGCGCCAAGTAGTGCCGCACTCGATGACATAACCGTGACCACGTATCCTCCTTCGCATGCGAAAGGGGGAATAAGCAAACTTAGTCCGGCGACATCGCAAAAAGGATGTCCGTGGGGCCTAATCGCCCGGGGGTGATAGCTCATTCGGCATGCCCTGAGTCGATACCCTTGCTGCCTGACGGACTACGGCATCGTTGCGCTTCCCGCGTTGACACCGAGACCTTCAAGACGCTGCACGTACTGGCAAATCTTAGATCTCTTGCGTTGAATTGCAGTCGAGCTCTTCACCGGTATTCGCAACGCCTGGGACGTCGTATCGTTCCTCAGCATTCAAACCATCGACGAGAAGTCGAGCTCGGGGCGTAACGACGAGGCTGGCTGAAGCCGCGCCGGCTCGAGCGGAGATGAGCGAGGCGATGGAGCCGCGTTCGGCTCGTTGCCGATAATTAACACTCGGAACGACGCGCGACTCATATTTTGCCGCACGCGACCGACTACAGGGCAAGCGGAACTTCCCGACCCGCGAGGATCATGTTTCGACCGCTCTGCGCTGCCGCGCTACTCGCTCCGTCGGTGAACGCTTCCCCACCCACTTCATCGCGGCTCACGGCTGAAGAAACACCACGGGGACCTCGATACGTGTCCAAGATGTCAGCCTAATGTACCGCTGAGGAATTCCTAATAATGAGGATCATCGTCGCGACCTTGGCTGCCGCCCTTCTCTGCACCGCGCCGGTCTTGGCCACCGAAACGGTCGGCCACGTCTGTAAGGACGACACGACCGGCTACTGCCACTACGAATACTTCTTGGGCGAGGAATCGAACCCGGCGGCTTACGCGCACGACTTCACGATTCATGCGAGCGGGCCTGACCCGATCGTCGGCATCTTCTTCGATCGCAACCTGGACTCTGCGACCTATTCGTGGGGCGACAACTTCTTGGCCGACCCTTGTCTCCCAGACCGGCCTTGCGGCTCGCTACCGGTCGGCGGCGACTACGTCGTCCACCTCTCAGCGGGCACCGACGGCGCCGAGCACTTCGGGGACTGCATGCAATATGTCCGGGTGACGTATGGCAACGCACAGCACAACTACGACATCGTGCATCTCGACACGTGCAATCACTCGGTGCTCGACATGAACCGTTAACAGGGTGCGGGGGTTTCTCCGCACCCTGCTAAGGCCGCTCAACCGGCGGAGTGCGCGCGCCTTTGTCTGTTGACACCGAAATATCGTGGGTTCCGAGAACCCACGACCGATAAGGTGTAGCCGCCTGTCTTAAGACGTTTCTTAACGTTCTTCACCTTCGCTTTGTCTTCCGAAGTTTGCCGGGAGAAGCGAAGATCGAGTCGAACGCAGACCACGTCGTGCTCGAAGACCGCGTCGTCCAGATGCCTCGAAGCGGGTTCGCATTGCGCATCGCAATGCCGCTTGCGGCAGCATTCCTGGCGGCGCTTGCGGCCCACGTCGCGATCGACGTCGTCGGCGACTACGTGCTCGCGCACGACACATACGACGACCCTGCCCACGGCTCGCGTTGGCTCGCCTCGATCGCATTGGCGGCGTCCGCTCTCGGGGTGCTCTGGGCGCTAGCCCGAGCGGTGCTGGCTGAGACGCGCGGTTCCCGCGATGCGCTGCGAAGGGCAGTGCAGGCGGCGGTTCCCGCGTCACCGGCGGCATTTGCGCTGACGGTCGCGGCAGCCGCCTTGCCGCTGCTGTTGGGCATGGCGTGGCTCGACGCTTGCTGCGCCGGCATCGGCGTTGACGACGTTGCAGATCTCCTCGGCGGGTCGATGCCGCTTGGGGCGGGCATCCTGTTCGCGTTTGCATTTGCGGTCGCGCTCGGCTTACACCGTTTCGTGGCTCTTCTGGTCAGGTTTCGCCGCTCGATCTTCCGCGCGGTTGAAGCGTTCGTGCGCGGCGCGCGCATCGCGACGTGCACACCGCTCCTCGTCGCCACCGATACGCAGGACCGTCCTCGTGTCCCCGCAGCGCTGTCCCGTTGCACGGGCGCTAACCGGGCCCCGCCAGGGCCCGCGTTACAGGCGCCTCCAGCGTAATCGACGCGCTCGCGCGTCGGCTCTAGCTTCGTTCGGGGAGATCGGTCATGTTGTCAACTTTCGCGCGCCGCGCGCATTGCGGTGTCGTCCTTTTTGCCCTGTGCGGTCCGCTCGCAGCACTCGCGGCGGAGACTGAGGGCACCATCTCGGGGTCAGTTACGAGCCTCGACGGCCGTCCGGTTGCCGGCGCCCGGATCGCGGTCGACGGTCCCGAGCACGTCCTTGCTGTCTCGGGACGGGACGGACGCTTTTCCCTCACGGCGCTACCCGGGACGTACTCCGCCCGGGTCAGCGCCGTGCGCTTCACGGACCCGGCCGTCGCCACCATCGACGTGCGTGCGGACAAAACGACCAGCCTCGCCATTTCGCTCGCGCGTTCGGATTCGTCGCTGACCACGATCGGACGCGTCGTCACCAACGGGCGCGAGACGGTCTCCACCTCGGCGACTCCGGTAACGACGATCAACTCGCAGGCGTACGCGGACCAGGGATTCACCCGCCTCAGCGACGTGCTCCAAGACGACGAAACGACGACGCTGTTTCACACCGCCGGCGGCGGCGGCACCGTGCTGCCCACTTCGGTTGCGATTCGTGGGCCCGATCCGACTGAGACGCTGGTCGATATCGACGGGCACCAGATCAACAACGGCAACACCGGTGATTTCGACCTCTCGCTCCTCGACCCGGCCGACTACGCTTCGATCGAATTGGTGCGCGGCATCTCGCCCTCGTCGCTCGTCGGCCCGGATACGATTGACGGCGCGATCAATATCCGCACGCTCGAGCCGACGGTCGACCCGCACGGCCTGCTGCGCCTGAACTTCGGCTCCTACTACGGCTTCGGCAGCACGCTGCAGAGCACCGGTCCGCTCGACGGCCGGCTCGGGTATGCGCTTTCGGTTCACCGCCAAGGGACGAACGGCGAGGTGAACGAGAATGTCTTCGATCAACCGAGCGGCACCGTTCAGCACGTGGGAAGCGAGATGCTCGGATCGTCGGCCATCGCGAAGCTGCGCTACGCGTTCGGCGGCTCCGGAGCGGGCTACGCGGAACTTTCATTCCACGATCAGAGCGCCTTTCGCGATCTCTCAGCAGGCTTGACGACGTACGCGGGCTCGGGCGATGGGACGTCGACGGCCGTGCCCCCGGCGGGATTGCCGGTCGTCGACAGCTACGCGGGCACTGCGCTCCAAACGCACAACGCTGGCTACGGTCTCGACGTTTCCGTGCCGCTCGGTTCGCCCGGCTCGAGCGGCGTAGCGGCGACGACGTTGCTCTTCCGGCACTACACGTCGCTCGTCGACGAATCGGTCGTCGGGCCCGGTGCCGAAACCACGCCCTATCTTTTCAACTCCCGCGATCTGCTGGACGATGAGACGCTGCAGCTCGATCACCGCATCGGAAACGGCGCGTTGACCTTGCAGTACGAAATTCGCAATGAGGCACTGAATACCGACTTCATACCGGGCGTGGTCAACGAGCAGTCCGTAGCACGCCTAGTCCCCGGCGCCGCAAACGCGCTTTCTCTTGGACGGACGGTCTTGGATGATTTGCCGGCTCAGAGCTCGACACCCGGCCTCGAAACGCTTCCACTCGGCCAGACGCAACGTTCCCTCGCGCTGCGTTACACCTACAACCCGACGCCCGCGCTGCACTTCATCCTGGGCTCGTACTACAGCCAGCTGTCGCTATTCGGTAACTATCTCGACCCGCGCTTCGGATTCGTCTTCACGCCCGATTCGCGAACCGCGTTGCGCGCCTCGGTGGGCACGACATTCCAGTCGCCCCAGCTCCCGGAGCTCGTCGTGCCCAATCCCTTGCCGGTTGTCGTCGGCAATTACATCTCGATCGGCAATCCCAACCTCAAACCGGATCAAGCGACCGAGTATGGACTGGGCTTCGACCGGATCGTCCAGGGCGGAGCGAACTCAACTGCCCTCTCCGCGGACTTCTACCGCGTCAACTTGCGCCAGCCGGCGGCACCCCTGAATCTCCCGCTCGATCCCAACTGCGGGCCGAGTTCGGCCGGCGGCGACGGCACGCCGTGCCCGCTCAGTTATCCGGTCAACGCCGGAGACGGCATCTATCAGGGCATCGAACTCTCGGCGCGGCATAGCTTCGGGCCTTTTACGACATTGCGCGCCGGCTGGGCCGTTCGCAGCGCGTACTTGACGGCGGTACCGCCGGAGATCCAAGATGGCACGCTGGTCGTCGGCGAGCAATCTGCGGGATTACCCCTGCACAAGGCCACTCTGACCTTGACGAGTGCGCCGCCGCTCGGCTTTACCTACAGCTTCAATCTGATCTACGAGAGTCTCTACAACGAGCTCAATCAGCCGCAGTTTGCAACTCTGGGCGCACACCTCGGGTATCGCTTCCCCGGGGTTGAGGTAGGATTGACGGCGACGAACCTGACGAATGTTTATGACCAAAGATTCACGACGCCTGGCGGCGGCGTGATCTACGGGGGCCTAAATCAGGCGCTCCCTCAAGACGCCTACGCGCTTGGGGGAACCGCCTTCACGTTCACGCTGCTCCGCCGCTTTTGACCGCTTCCGGAACCCCGCTGCCAAGGGCTGCGGCATCGACGTGAGCCGCGAAGGCCGCTCCGCCCGGCGTAGTGCGGACTACGGGCCTTGGACGACTCGCACGAAGTTCTGCGGCTTGATGTATTGACCGAAGGCATCCTGGATCGCGTGCGCATCGACTTCGAGTAAGTGCTGCGCGTCGATCCGGGATTGGTCGAACGGTTCGCCGTCCTCGGCGGCCGAGAGCAGCCGCTCGCCGATTGCCGAGAGCGAGGCGTCGCCGATCGTCGCCTGACGCACGAGCGACGCTTTTGCGAGCGAGAGCTCGAACGAACCTAGCGGCTCGTCTTTCATGCGTTCGATCTCCGCGTCGATCAGCGACGAGATGCGGTCCAGGTTGCCGGGCGAGCACGAGAACAGCACGTCGAATTCGTAGTCTTTGCGCTGCGCTGCGAGTTGCGATTTGACCGAGTACACGAGGCCGGCGTTCTGCCGCAGGTCGCGGAAGAGCCGGCTCTGTTCCGGTCCGAGCGAGCCGCCGCCGAGAATCGTGTTGCCGACGACGAGCGGATACGCTTGCGGTGCCGTGCGCAGCAGCGGGACGATCTGACGGAACTCGGCCTCCGACTGGCCGTCCGCCAGCGTGATCTTGACGTCGCCCGGCGGATTGAGCGGGACCTCCGGTAGGTCGAGCTGTGACGCGGGACCGCTCTCATGCCACCCGCCGAAAACACGCTCGATTGCCACACGCGCTTTCTCCGGAGTCATGTTGCCCACGACGACGATCGTCGTCAGGTCAGGCCGGAACGTCTTTTGGTAGTGCGCGCGCACGTCGTCGAGCGAGAGCGCTTGCAGGCTCGCAGTCGTCGGCTCGCGCAGCGCCGGATCGCCCGCCGGCAAGAGCGCCGCGGCGGCGCGGCGTTCGAGCTGCGTGCCGGTGCTGTTGAGGGCGGTCGCGAGCTGGTCGATTGACTGGCGGCGCGCCTGTTCGAACGTGGGCTCGTCGAATCGCGGCTGCAACTGGCTCTGCCCAACCAAGTCGATGGCTCGCTCGAAGGACGCCGACGTCGTCTGCGCCCCGAAGCGGAAGCCGCCGGCGACCTCGCTGTCGATGTCGTCTTGCGCGCGCTGGAACCGAATGCGGTCCTGCGTGCGCGTTCCGTACGCGAACTGCGCATCGAGCACCGAGGCGACGCCTTCTTTGCCGGGCGGTTCCTGCAGCGCTGGCTGCGCTTTCACGCTGCCGAACACGAAGACGGAATCCGAGATCGTCTCGGGCTGCACGATCAGCGTGATGCCGTTCGTGAGCCGTGTTTCGACTGGTGTGCCGGTCGGCGGCGGCACGGAGAGATTGGTGACGAGCGCGTTCGCCCACGCCGGCAAGTGCGTCACCGGCGGCTGCGGCGCCAGCGGCTTTTCCGAGCCACCGCCGGGCGGTTGCGCCTCCGCCGCCTCGTCTGCGCCCGCCGACGGCTCGAGGGCGCCGACGATCGCATGATCGACGTCGAGATACGTGCGCGCGGCCCGGTTCACTTCGGCGAGCGACACCTTCGAGATGAGCGCTTGTTCCTCGGCGATCGACGGTTCGCGGTCGAGCGCGATCGTCGTCGCCCAATCGGAGGCGAGCGCCGAGATCGAGTTCCGGCTGAGTTCCTGGTCAGCGATCAGCTGGCGCTTTTGGGCCACGAAGAGTTCCTCAGGCACGCCGTTCTTCCGATAGGCCGTGACGATGGCTTCGAGCTTGCGTGCGGCCTGCATCGGATCGGCGCCGGGCCGCAATGCCGCCAAGGCGAGACCGACCTGCGCTTCGGGTACGTACGGCAGCGGCGTCCACGAGCCGTCCAGAGCTTCGCCCGAGTCGACGAGCGCGCGCAACGGCCCGCGCTCCGAGCCGAGGATGCTCTGCAACACGAACGACGGCAGAAAGTCGGGGCTGTCGACGCCCGGCAGGCGGAACGCCAAGGCCGCGAGTGGGTAGACGAGCTTCGTCGGCTGACGGAGCACCGTGCGCTTCAGCGGTGCGAGGTGCGCGACCGCATGCGCCGGCACCGGCTTCCTCGGAATCGCTTCGAACCAGTTCCGAATCTGCGCGAGCGTGCGCTGCTGGTCGACGTCACCCGCCACCACCAGCACCGCGTTGTTCGGGGCGTACCAGCGGGAGTAGAACGCCTTGAGCTGCGGCCCGGTGAGCCGGTTGAACGCTGCGATGGTGCCGACGCCGTCGTGGCCGTACGGAGTACCGGCGTACGCTAGCCGCGTGACGTCATCGAAGAAGTCGGCGCCGGGCTCGGATTGGTCCCGTAGGACTTCCTGTTCGATCGCGCCGCGCTCGTTGCGCCACTGCGCGTCGTCGTCCAGCACGTCGCGCATGCGATCGGACTCGATCCGAAACACGGCGTCGAGATCGGCCGCCGGCACGGTGAATTGAAACTGCGTGAGCGTATCGCTCGTCTCGGCGTTGAAGTTCCCGCCGAGCGACGTCGCGACCGTGCCGAGCTCGCTCGTCGAGAGATTGCGGGTGCCGCGGAACATCATGTGTTCTTGGGCATGCGCCATGCCCGGCACGCCTTCGGGATCGTCGCGCGACCCGACCAGGTACACGAGATCGGTCGACGCAACGGGCGCGAGCGTGTTGCGCACGATGACGACCTGCAGCCCGTTGCGCAGCGTCGCCTTGAGCACGTGGACCGGCGCGGCGACCGGCAAAGCCGGGCCGACACTCGCAGCGAGCACCGTTGCGAGCAAGAGCATGGCAAACAAGCGGACGATCGGAAGGCGCATCGGGGCGCATTTCAGTGTCGCGGTGGCACCGGCCTTGGAAGCGAATCCGTGCGACGGCGTTCCTGTGGCTGAGTGCATGAAATGCGTCAAGTCCTGGAGTCGCCCGCAGACGCGCGAGGTGACCGAGGGGCGGCTTGGAGGAGCTCCACGACAGTTGCGGTCGTCAGTCTCGGCGTTTCCTTCGCCGAACGAATGGGTAATTTCGCGTGTATCCTAGCTCGCTCAACCTGCTGCTGACCCAAGCCAACGTCTTGCACGGCCGAAAGTCACAAAACCGGCGGTGAAGGTGGTGAGGCTACGCGCACTCCGCCGATCGGCCGTCACGGTCGCCAAGCGCGAAGCGCCCGGCTGGCACGTGGCGGCAGAGGCCCGAGTCTATATCGGAGTTTGTCTCGACCAGCAATCCTCCTCGCGCCGCTGATCGTTGCGGCCTTCGCAGCTGCACGACGTTTTCTCGCAACCTCAGAGATCACGCTAGGTGATAGCGATCTGAGCGATGGTTGCCTTGCCCATTTTCGATCAGTTCTGAACCTTGTGCCCGCTGAATATCCATTCGCCTCGACGGACTTCCTTGCCGCGTTCTGTGAGGTCATTCCGGAGAACCCATCCATCAATTCCACGATACCGGTTTCGGCAGGGACGCGATATCATGTGAGTTCGCCCCCACCACGCGCTGTGTCGAGGTTGTTTAATGTGTTAACAAGGTCACCGGCTGTGGCCGACGCCTCGTGAGGTTCTGCATCCTCGCGGACGATCTGACCGGCGCGAACGGCACCGCGTCGCTCCTCAAGCGCGAAGGATTGCCGAGCCAAACCCATCTCTTCGGCCATGCGAGGCGTGGCAGCGCGCCACTTTCCCTGCAGGAGGATGGCGCCCACGTGCTCGACCTGGACACGCGCGACCTCGAGAGCGGCGACGTCATGAACCGGCTAGCCGTGGCGGTCGCATGGCTCGGCGACACACCGGACCTCATCGGCCTGCGCATCGACAGCACCTTGCGCGGCCCGATCGCGGCTTCGCTCGATGCGTTGCTCGCCGACGAGAGACGTCTTGCGCTGGTCGTGCCGGCTTTCCCCGCGTCGGGGCGCACCACCCGGAACGGGATTCAGTACATGAACGGCGTGCCGCTGGCCGAAACTGAGGTGGCAAACGATCCGCATTGGCACGTCACCTCCTCGCATCTGTCAGAATGGCTCGGCAGCGGCCTGGCGTCTGCCTGGGCGATGCTCGTGCTGGACGACGTCCGGCGCGGGCGCGAAGCGATCGGGGCGCGGCTCGAGGAATGCCTGGCTGCAGGCGTTCGTGCGGTGTTCTGCGATGCCGAGACCGATCGCGACATCGAAGAGATCGGCCGCGCCGCCCTCGCGCTCGCGCGTACTCACGACGTCGCAATCCTGCCAGCGGATCCCGGCCCGTTCACCGCGACCTTGGTGCGGTTGATAAAGGAGCCAATCCGGCTCAGTCCGTTGGTGTTCGGCATCGTCGGCAGCATCATGGAGACGTCCCGCCAGCAGATGGATTTCGTGGAGGCTGGTGGCTACGCGTTCACCGTGCGCTATGAAGGTCAGAGTGCGGCCGAGATTCTGGCCGCCTTCGAACATGCACCGCTCGCCGTCAAGGCGATGCTGCTGCGTTCGGATACCGCTTCACTCGATGCGGAAGGAAAGCTTCAGCTTTACTCCGTCCTGGGCGACGTCTTTGAACGCGTCGCCGAGCGGTTTCCATCGCTGGGTGGGTTTCTGCTCTCCGGCGGTGAGACGGCAGGCCGACTGCTTGCGGGCTTCGGCGCTCGCAGCCTCCGAATGCAAAGTGAGATCGCGCCGCTGACCTCCCTCAGCCGCATCGTCGATGGCCGGCTCAGCGGCGCTTATCTCGTGACGAAGGGCGGCACCGTGGGCACGACGTCCGCCATCGCCGATGCTCTTGGCCGGCTCTACGACGTGCTTGCCGACGCGCCGCTGCGCACCGCCGCACGGCAAAAGAAGGAAGAACCTGAGAGGGAGCTTGTGCCGGCGTGACGGGCGACGGAGCAACGCGGAATTTAGACTGGCGACAGAGTGAGATGCGATGACGATGAGATGGAGTTACCTGCGATGACAGAGAAGACACCGGTACTCGCCGCGACGATGGGTGACCCCGCTGGGGTCGGCCCTGAGATTTGCGTCAAGGCGCTGCTTGCGCCCGAAGTGCGCGAATTCTGCCGCCCCTTTGTCGTTGGGGACTATGCGGTCCTGCAGCAGGCCCTGCGCTTCTGCGGATTGAGCGCGCGGCTCAACCGTATCGCCACGCCCGCCGAGGCGCGCTACGTGCCAGGCGAGATCGACGTGCTCGACTTGGCCATCGTCGATCCCGCACGGTTAGAGATCGGCAAGGTTCAGGCCGCGGCCGGTGCCGCCGCCTTCGCCTACATCCGCAAATCGATCGAAGTCGCGCTCGCCCATGAGGTGGACGCAGTCGTCACCGCGCCGATCAACAAGGAGGCACTGAAGCAGGCGCAGATCCACTATATCGGCCACACGGAGATCTTTGCCGATCTCACGGGAGCGCGCGAGGGGGTGACGATGTTCGCCATCGGCGAGCTCAAGATTTTCTTCGCGACGCGACACCTTGCGCTGATCGAAGCCTGCCGGCAGATTACTCGCGACCTCGTGCTCGCCGGCATCGAGCAGAGCATGCGCGCGCTGCAGCAGATCGGCTACGGCAAGGCCCATCTCGTGGTGGCAGCCCTCAATCCGCACGCCGGTGACGACGGCCTCTTCGGGCGCGAGGAGATCGACCAGATCGCCCCCGCCGTGCGTGAGGCGCGCAGTCGCGGCCTGCAGGTCAGCGGGCCCGCGCCGGCCGATTCGGTCTTTCACTTCGCCCAGCTCGGCCGCTACGACGCGGTGCTGTCGCTCTATCACGACCAGGGCCACATCGCCTCGAAGATGATCGACTTCGACCGCACGGTGAGCGTGACGCTCGGTCTGCCCATCATGCGCACCAGCGTCGATCACGGCACCGCTTTCGACATCGCTGGTACGGGCAAGGTGAGCGCGGTGAGCATGATCGAGGCGCTGCGGGTCGGCGCGCGTTATGCCGGCCTTGGCCTGCGGCCTGAGAATGCGACAGCCCCGGCACTGGCAACCGCTGTGCCATGAAGCGCCAAGTAATTGAGTACTGTATAAAGAGAAGAGAGCAATCATGGTCTCGGTGATACCGGCCAAACGATGGGTGCAGATCATTCCATTGGCGTTGGTCATGTATATCCTCGCCTATGTCGATCGCATCAACGTGGCGATGATCCTGCCCTATATCGATCAGAAGTTCGGTCTCACCAAGACCGATGTCGGATTCGCTGCGGGTATCTTCTTCGTAGGCTACATGCTGCTGCAGATCCCCGGCGGCTACCTCGCCGGCCGCTGGAGCGCCAAGAAGGTCGTGGCGCTGCTGATGGTATGCTGGGGCGTCACGGCCGTGGCAACCGGCTTCGTCCAGGACAAGACGCAGCTCTATGTCGCCCGTTTCATCCTCGGCATCTTCGAGGGCGGCGTGTGGCCCGCGGTGCTCGTTCTTTTGGCGACGTGGTTTCCACAACAGGAGCGCGCGCGTGCGAACGCGCTTTGGATGACGTGCCTGCCGCTTTCGGCGGTGCTCATGGCGCCGTTCACCGGTTGGCTTCTCACGTTCTTGTCGTGGCGCTCCGTCTTCATTTTCGAAGGCTTCCCGCCGCTCATCTGGGTCGTCGTATGGTGGTTTTTGATCGCCGACCGCCCGAGCGAGGCGCGCTGGGTCTCGCCCGAGGAGCGTGCTTTTCTTGAAGAGAGCGCCGCCGCGGAGGACGCCGCGAAGCCGATATCCGCGGGATATTGGGCGGCTTTTACCAATCCCACCGTGCTGTGGCTGATCGCCGCCTATTTCTTCTGGATGTCGGGCTTCTACGGCTATACGATGTGGGTGCCCGCCGTCGTGAAGAGCTTTGCCGGTAACGGCAACTCGGGTCTCGTCGGCTGGATCAGCTCCGTGCCGTTCGCGTTCGCACTGATCGGCATGGTCATCAACTCGACCTGGTCGGATCGTCGTATGCGCCGGCAAGTGCACGTTGCCGTGCCGCTGGTGATCGGCGCCGCCGGCCTGGTCGCGGGACAATTCGTCGGATCGCCGGCCCTGCAACTGCTGTTCCTGTGTGTGGCCGGCATCGGCGTCTACGCGCCGTACGGCCCCTTCTGGGCGGTGCCGAGCACGCTGCTCCGCATCGAGGTGGGCGGGGCCGCGATGGGCCTGATCAACGCCATTGGGAACCTCGGCGGCTTCGCAGGCCCCTTTATCGTTGGATGGGTGCGCGACCATACCCACAGCGGCTTCGCCGGCTTCTTCGTGCTGAGCGGCTTCCTGCTGATCACCGCCGTTATCTTCTCTTTGTTGGGAAGCGATCGACGAGCAGCCGGCGAGCCGGGCGTCACGATGGCCCTACCGCTCATAAGCAGCGGTAAGCCGTCGGCTCACCCGGCCTAACGAGTCTTCGGAAGCGTCGAGCCCTGCCGTTCCGTCATCGATGATGATAGGGACGGTTGGGCGCGCGCTGCCGCGCCCGTGGCCATGGCTCTGCTCCCGGTCTCGCTCTCGAACGATCTCACCCGCAAAGCGCTCCTTCGGCGTGTTCCTTGCCGAGTGCTTGAAATCTGTGGCTGACGGCGTAGAATTGGCATATCGGCCCCTCTCGAGGTTGGCGGTCCGATAGAGGTTGATGCTCCACAATGTTATCAGAAACGCAGCCGGCGCTATCGGGCTCGGACACGGGCGCGAAGAAGAAGTTTGGGCTCGTGCTTCAGGGCGGCGGCGCGCTTGGAGCGTTCGAGGTCGGCGCGATCGAGTATCTGTACGAAATCGGCATGGAGTGTGCGATCGTCTCGGGCGCTTCGTCCGGCGCGATGAACGCGGTAACGTTAGCCGGCGCGAAAGGCTGCCCGCCAGACGTGCTAAAGGCGCTGTGGGAAGAGCTCATCGTCGATCCGCCGGTTCCGTTCTTGCCGGCCATCGTACAACAGTCGTGGGCTGCCGTCTTTGGAAATCCGCGGATGTTCTTGCCTCGGACCGATTATTGGAACGTTCTCAATTGGACCTATCTGAGCAGTCCGGCCCCGCTGCGGAGGACGCTGGACGCTCTCGTCGACTGGGATCGCGTGCGCGACCCAGAGCACATGCGGCTGATCGTGTCGGCCAGCGCGGTGAAGAGCGGTGCGTGCGAGTACTTCAGGAACCTCGATCCGGCTGCGCCCTTCGGATACGAGCACGTGTTGGCAAGCGGAAGTTTTCCGGTGGGATTCTCCTGGACGATGGTCGACGAGAAACCGTACTGGGATGGCGGCTTGACCGACAACACCCCTCTCAAGCCGGTCATCGACAACCTGCAAGGGGACGAGCCGCAGACGTTGCCGATCCTAGAGATCGACTGCAACTCGGCCGCGGCCCCGCTCCCGACAAATCTCCAACAAGCCGGCTTCCGGATGTTCGAGATGCTCTTGCAAAACCGGTTGAAGGCGGACGGTGAAACCGCCAAGAGCTACCAGCGGTTCATCCGGATCCTGAAGCTCGTCGAGCAGCAGCTGGCGGAAGATGCACCGGTGCGAAGGACCCCGACTGGCCAGTTGTCATGAACTACGCTAATGTCCGAGAGATCCGTATGATCGACATGATGAAGCCGGCCGAGGAGAGCCCGGCAGACTTTTCGAGGGAGTCGATTCACCGCCGAATCAAGTGGGGCAAGAACGCAATGAAAGTTGCAGCGGACCCCGACAACGTAGCTTGAGCGCAACGAAGCCAAGGAGAACGGTGAAGGCTCGAAACGCCTACGAACGAACCCTTTGCGACGCGCGAAACGGTTGGTAGACGGGCGTCCACATCTTGGCTTCGATCCGCCGCGCGATTTCGGTGTCGTCGAGGGCTTCGCAGAGCCCTTCATCGCGAGCCTGCTTTGCTACCGCGCCGGCGACGACCACAGCGACCTTGCGCAGGTCGCCGACGGGCGGCAGCAGCGTTGCGTTCGGATCGTGCTTGGCGGGCGACGCAGCTGCCAGTGCGAGCGCAGCCGCCTCAAGCATGCCATCGCTGACGCGGCGCGCCTTAGCGGCGAGCACGCCGAGCCCGATGCCGGGAAACGTGTAGGAGTTGTTCGTTTGGTCGATCTTGACCGAACGGCCGTTGTACTCGATGGGTCGGAACGGGCTGCCCGTTCCGACAATCGCCCTTCCTTCGCTCCAGGCCAAGATGTCGTGCGGTTTTGCCTCGATGCATGTCGTCGGATTGGAGAGCGGGAAGACGATCGGTCTGGCAGCGTCGCGCGCCATCGCTCGAATGATGGGCTCGGTGAACGCGCCGCCCTGGCCCGAGACGCCGATGAGGATCGTCGCCTTTGCGTTCTCCATCACGTCGGCGAGGGTGATGCGCTCGGGGTTTTCGAGTCGCCAGCCGGCGACGGCCGCGCGCGACTGCACGAACGGCAACTGAAACGTCTGGAGCTCCTTATCGCCTTCCAGCAGCAAGCCGTTGCGATCGACGGCGAAGAAACGAGCGCGGACCTCAGCTTCGGAGAGGCCTGCCCCCAGCATCAAGCGCTGAAGTTGGCTGCCGATGCCGCAGCCGGCAGAGCCGGCGCCGAAGATGACGACGCGTTGCTCGCGCAGCGAGCTGCCCGTGACATCGATTGCCGCCAGGAGCGTGCCGGCGGCCATCGCGGCCGTACCCTGAATGTCGTCGTTGAACGTACAGAGACGGTCGCGATACCGATCGAGAAGCCGGCCGGCGTTCTCGCGCGCAAAGTCTTCCCACTGAAGCAAGACGCTTGGCCAGCGTCGTTCGACCGCTGCGACGAATTGTTCGATGAAGTCGTCGTAGGCTTGGCCGCGCAGGCGTTCGTGGCGCCAGCCGATATAGAGGGGATCCTTGAGGCGCTCCGCGTTGTCCGTACCGACGTCGAGCATGATCGGCAGCGTGGTCGCGGGGTGAAGGCCCGCGCAGGCCGTGTAGAGCGAGAGCTTGCCGATCGGGATGCCCATCCCGCCCGCACCCTGATCGCCTAGACCTAAGATTCGCTCGCCGTCCGTGACGACGATGGCTTCGATGCCGTCGAAACGCGGAGCGGATAGGATCTGGTCGATGATGTTGCTGTGAGGCCAGCTGAGGAAGAGCCCGCGAGGCCTTGCCCAGTAGTGACTGAATTGCTGGCACGCCAAACCGACCGTCGGCGTGTAGACGATCGGGTTGAGCTCTTCGATGTGCGCCGTCAGCAGCGCGTAAAAGAGCGTCTCATTCGAGTCCTGCAGCGAGCGCACGAAAACGTGGCGCTCGAAGTCGGAAGCGAGGCCCCGCAGGGCCTCGATCCTGCGCTGCACCTGTTCCTCGAGCGTACCGATGTGCGGCGGAAGGTGCCCGTGCAGCTGGAATTCGTCGCGCTCTTCTTCGGAGAATGCGGTTCCCTTGTTGAGGAAGGGCGCGCTGAGCAGATCGACGCCGGTGAGCTCGGTCTCGATGAAACCGTCGCCGGCAGCGCGCTCGCTCGTCACGAACTACGCCGCTGCTTCCGGGGCAAACTCGACCGAATGTCGTTCGGTGCCGACGGCCGCCAGAATCGCAACCGCCGCGAACACGATGAGCATGATGATGGCGAGCGCCTCCGCATAGTTTGCTCCGCCGCCTGCCGCAGGGAAACGCGTGGCGAAGGCGGCCTCCATCTGGGCCGCGCCCGCCGAGATGAGGTTACCGAGCTGATAGGTGAAGCCGGGGAACGTCCCTCGGACGTCGGCCGGTGAAAGCTCGTTGAGGTGAACCGGGACGACTCCCCAGGCGCCCTGGACGAAAACTTGGAGGCAGAACGCACCGATCGCGAGCAACACGACGTTCGGCGAAAATACCCAGAGCGGGATCGCCAGGATTCCCAGAACGGCCGCGAGCGTGATCGAGCGGCGCCTCCCGAAGTGTTGAGAGAGGCCCCCGAAGAAGATGCCTCCCGCGATCGCCCCGATGTTGGCGATGATCGCGAGCGACGTCACCGTGCCGATGCCGAAGCCCTTTTGTTTCTGGAGGAACGTCGGGTAGAGATCTTGCGAGCCGTGCGACATGAAGTTGAACGCCGCCATCAAGACGATCGCGTAGATATAAAGTCCCGGCTGCTTCATGAACGAGGTCCAAATGTTCACTTGGGTCAGATTGCGCTGCTTGCCCTCGATCCACGCCTGCGACTCGGGGACGGCCTTCCAAATGTAGATGACGAGCAACGCGGGCAGCACGCCGATCACGAACATGCCGCGCCAGCCGAAGTGGGGAAAGACGAAGAAGTAGGCGACGGCCGCGAGCAGATACCCGACGGCATAGCCCTGCTGCAAGACGCCGGAGAAGACACCGCGGGTCTTCGTGGGCAGCGCTTCGAGCGCCAGCGCCGCACCTACGCCCCAGACCCCGCCCATCGCGACCCCGTAGATCGCGCGCAAAATGAGAAACGTGGTGAAGTTCGGCGCGAACGCCGTCGCCAGTTCCACGACGGAATAGATGAAGATGTTCACCATATAGGGCGTGCGCCGCCCGAAGCGGTCGGCCAGCCTGCCGAAGATGAGCGCGCCGAGGGGGCGCAACGCCAGGGTGACCGTGATCGCGAAGGCAACGTTGGGGATCGACTCGTTGAATTCGGTCGCAACGCGCGAAACGACGAAGACGACGAGGAAGAAGTCGAAGGCGTCCAAGGTCCAGCCCAGGTATGCCGCGATGAAGGTTCGCCGCTGGACTGCACCCAGCGAGCGGAAAGCGGCAAAAGGATTGCGACTGGTGTCAGCATCCATCATAATGCTCGAGCCGTTCCTTCCTAAACCGCTTCGGTCCTGTAGTTTGCTTAGGGTCGAGCGTTAATGTTTTACTTCTATATGTAAATTATTTTTTTCGAGACTATTGCGCGCCCGCCAGGCTCAAGGAAGTCTGAGGATCGCGCGCCACACAACGACAGGAAGAGTTGGTCACACCGCGTTCTTCGTCTCGAGGAGAACGGTCTGAAACGGGTCGGCGCAACGCTGGTCCTTCTGGCAGCCGGACGTCGTTCAGGAACGTTGCGCTCGTGTTGACGTGCGCGGTGAAACAGCCGGCGACATCAGGGTTCGTCTGAGCTTCTTTTCGCGAACTAGCTGCGCCGCGGCTGACCAACGACGAGCTCGTAGCCGTCGGGATCCCGCAGACGGAATTCTCCGTCGCGCATGTGCTCGGGATACTCGATCGGGCTTGGGCACAGGCCTTCGCCGGTCAGGCGCGTGTGCAAGGCTGCAATGTCATCGCTCCAGCAGTAGAAGCGCACTCCCTGTGTGCGCGGCTTGGCGCCGGTAGGCTCAATGGTGAACATGATGCGTGCTGCCCGGACGGTGCGCGCGTGCATGGACGCCCAGACGAGGCGGCCGCCATCTTCGCTGCGCCCATCTTCGACGAAGCCGAGCCGCTCGTAGAGGGCGAGCGATCGGGCGACGTCGGCGACGCTCACGAGCGGAATGAGATTGAAGACTGCATCGGTTTTCGGCGCGCCGGAGGCATCGGCTTCAGCCAAGCGATGCATGAGGACCGCGCCGGCGCGTAGCGTGTCACGCTCACTGCCGCTGAGCTGCGTATCAAGTAAGCGTCCGAGCGACGCGACGCGCCTGCGCATGGCCGAACGCAAGAGCGACTCCCCCTGCGGCGTGATCGTAATGACGGCGCGCCGGCGATCGGCTTCGTCGACGTCACGCTCGACGAGCCCACTCTCTTCGAGGCCCTGGAGTACTCGCGTGAGCGACTGCGGTTGCAGCCCTTCGAGCTGCGCGAGTTCGCTCGCGCTCGCGCTGCGAATGGCGAGGAGCCGCCCGAGGATCAGCAGGCCTGTCGCTCCCACCCCTTCGGCGCGATCGTGACCGCGAAGGCGTCTTCCAAGCGCGCTGATCGCGCTGCGCAGGAGCGCGGCGTCGGAGCCATCCTTGCCGGCCATGTTGCATTAGTACGCACTGCGTAGTATTCTTCCTGCTATGAAACGAGGGCCTTGGGTGGCGTCCTGGAGCGTGGCCATCGTGGTGGCGGTCGTGCATTTGGTCGTTGCAGGCCGCTACGACGCGTTTCGAAACGAGCTGTACTTCATCGTTTGCGGTCGCCGGCCGGCCCTGGGCTACGTCGATCAGCCGCCGCTCATCCCGCTGCTCTCGGCGGCGACGCAGCTTGCCGGGACGCACGTCTGGCTGCTGCGGCTTCCGGCAGTCCTGGCAGCTGCGCTCCTCATTCCCCTCACCGTCGAGTTCGCGAGATTGCTCGGCGCCAGTACGCGAGGCGCTTGGCTCGCGGCAATCGCATCCGCGACAGCTCCCATGTTGTCCGCGTTGACGGCAACGCTGACCACCTCGACGTTCGAGCCGTTGACGTGGACTGCGATCGCTTATCTGGTCGCGCGGGCGATCGTTTCCGATGAGCCTCGGGCGCTGTTTTGGGCCGGCGTCGTCGCTGGGATCGCGCTCGAGACGAAGTACGGAGTCGTTATCTGGATCGTGGCCTTGGCGGCGGGCATTGCGCTCACTCGGGCGCGTTCGTTGCTGCGCTCGCGTTCTCTGTGGATCGGCCTTGCGATCGCGGCGCTGCTTGCCGCTCCGAACGCGCTTTGGCAGATCGTACAGGGCCTGCCGTTCCTCGAGATCGTGCGCAATGACAACGCGGGGAACCTCACCGGATCACCTCTCGTGTTCGCCGTCGATCAAGCGTTCGCACTCAACATCGTCCTGGCTCCGCTCTGGCTGGCCGGACTCGCCGCACCGTTCGCCCGTGCCGATCTCGCCCGGTTCCGTTTCCTCGCGATTGCTTTCGTGTGCGCCGCGCTCCTCGTGTGGCTCACCCACGGGAAGAGCTATTACCTTGCAGGCGCGTACCCGTCTCTGTTCGCGCTCGGCGCTGTGGCCTGCTCGGGGCTTTCGACGGCGCTCGTCGCTGGCTGGGCCGTGCTCGCCGCGCTCAACGGCCTCGTCGCGTTGCCGCTAGCGCTCCCGGTGCTGTCACCGGTGAGGCTTGCTCGCATGATCTCGGGCATGCCTGTGCGGCCGAGGCCGGTCGAAGTTGCGGGCATCGGCGCCCCACTGACGCAGGTATTCTCAGACGAGTTCGGCTGGCGCGACCTGGCGCGAACCGTCGGCGAAGTGTACGCTGCGCTGCCGCCGTCGGAACGTGCTCGTGCGGCAATCCTGGCATCGAACTATGGGGAGGCGGCTGCCATCGATGTGTACGGCAACGATCTGCCGCCGGCGCTCAGCGAGCAGAACCAGTACTACCTTTGGGGTCCACGTGGATTCGACGGATCGCTCATCATCGCCGTCAACGCGGACCCTGCTCGCTGGTCGCGTTTCTGCGCGTCGGCGCGCGCCGTAGCGAGTTTCGGCAGCTCGCCGTATGCAATGCCGTACGAGCGCGATCGGCCGATCGTCCTGTGCCGAGCGCTGCACGTTCCTCTTTCCGCCGCGTGGCCGCGCTTTCGGCGCTACGGACTCTGATTGCGAACCAGTCTCTGGCGGCAAGTCTTCGGATGGCGTCGGGCCCGGCCCAGCGGCGTTACGGAGTTGCGGTACTAAGCGGATGAAGGAGAAGCTAACAAAGCCCTTTTTTCGCGTGGCTGGTCGGGCGGAATCGCGCCGCAAATGCTGCCGTGATTAAGCGAAAGCATTAGAAGCCTCCGTTATTAGTTCGTTCGGCGCGACGCTCAAGCCGGCCGGCAACGTTTTAAGGGCTCAACACTCCGCCGGAATAGAGTGTTTGACCTCAACGGCGTATTCGGACGCTTCGTGGACGCCCTTGGGACGTTCAGAGGATTACCGTCGATGCAGCGAGCGAGGCTCGTCGCTCCGGCAAAAGGCTGGATGCTCCGGCAGCTTGCTCCGGATTCTCGGCCTGTGGAATCGGCAACGCGCGTGTCTCAAGCCCTTCGGATAACTCCTCGCAATCAAATGGCTCTCGTGGCCACAGGCCTTTGCACATCAGCAAAGCTTCGAATCATAAGGGAGAAAACATGGCGACCGAGCGAATCACGAGCATTCGGATCAGCCGAGAGCGGCCCACGGTCGATGCGAATCTCGGCTTCTTGGCAGAACTCGCGGGGACTTGGGAGGGGCAAGGGTTTAACCTGATCGCCCGGCCTGACAAACAAGGCGGCTCTCCCCTCTTTCTCGAGCTGAATCAAACCTTCGAGGAACTCAGTTTCATCCCCATCGCCTCCTCGATACCAAACCGCGGCGACCTCGTCGATGACATCGAATTGTTTGGATTGACGTACCTTCAAAAGATCAGCGACAGCGTGACGGGCGGTGCGCTGCACATCGAACCGGGCATTTGGGTGCACATCCCGTCGCAGGACGACGGCGCGACACAGAGTGTGGCCCGCATGGGAACGATCCCGCATGGGAATTCTCTGCTGGCCCAAGGCACAGCGATCAAACTGGATCCGTTTACAGGTAATCCATTCGATCCGGATGCGGTAAGCTTCATTAACACTGCTCCGTTCGTCGTGGGTGCTGCCATGCATGCTCCCGGTACGCTGGGAGCGTTCCCGCCGTATGATCTCTCAAACCGTACGCCGGCAGCCGTGAACTTCAGAACGCCCGCCGGAAACGTGCCGGCCATCGCGCTGCCCGATACGATCCTCGGCGTCCCCATGCAAGACGTTATCCTCGATCCGGCAAAGCTTCTAACAGCGGCGCTCTCAGGTCAGACGATCAAGAGCATGGTCGCGATCAAAATCGCGACCGTTGCCAGCTTGCAGCAGGAGCAGCCGGACCCGGGTGCGCCGCCGGCGCCGCCACCTACGACCATCACATTCAATGGCGGCGGAGGCGGCATCGAGAACATCCCGTTCCTGCAAGGCAACGCGGACGCCGCGACCGTATTCGCGACCTTCTGGATCGAGAAGATCCAGGGTCCGACGCCGGACACCGACTTCCTTCAGCTCCAATACATTCAAACGGTGCTGTTGAACTTCCCGGTGGTCGTGCCGGGGTCTCCGCCCGGCGCAAACCTCAGCTGGCCGCACGTCTCGGTGGCAACGCTGCAAAAGACGTTCGGCGGACAATAAATCGCGAACTGACTAAACCTGGCGTCGGGCGGCGGACGCAGAACCTTGCTCCGCCGCTTCGATGCCGCAGCGAGCGCAAGCCGCACTTGCGGAAGGATAGCTCCCCACTCGGGCGTGCCTGCAACGTTCCCGTGCGCTGGGCGTGCCGGACTGGCGTATGCCATACGTGTGAGAGCGGCTTGATCTCGGGTACGGTCCGCTACGGTCCGGAGCCGCTCGAGCCTCCGGCAGTCGGCAACGTGCTCTTGTGCTGCTCGCAGCCCGAAGGCGACGTCGTCGTCGATCTTTGAGTCGTCACCCATGCGCGAGCTTCGAGGGCCACGCGCGCGGAAGCTAGCCTCGTCGCGCGTGGGGGACGGCTCGGATTGGAGTGATGCCGAACGAGATCTTCTCGCCGTTGCGCACGACGCCGAGATGGAGTAGCGAACCGACCGGGAGCTCTGCGAGCAGCCGCTGTAATTCGTCGACGCTAGGTGTCGCGCGAGCGCCGAGATCGACGATAGCGTCGCCGCGTTGAACGCCGGCCTGCTGCGCAGGGCTGTCGGGTTCGACGTCGGCGACGAGCACGGCGCGCGCGTCCGGCAACGCGAGTCCGCGGACGACGCGGCGCGGCAGTTCGATGCTCTGGCCGGCGACCCCGATGTAACCTCGCTGGATGCTGCCGTGCCGGATCAGCATACCGGCGACGTATTTTGCGGTGTTGACGGCGATGGCAAAGCAGATTCCCTGCGCCCACGACACGATCGCGGTGTTGACGCCCACGACGGCTCCGCCGGTGTCGACGAGCGGGCCGCCGGAATTTCCCGGGTTGAGCGCAGCGTCGGTCTGGATGACATTGTCGATCAAGCGTCCGGAGCGAGAGCGCAGGGAGCGTCCGAGGGCGCTGACTACGCCCGCGGTGACCGTCGTCTGCAAACCGTAAGGATTCCCCAGCGCAACCACGAGCTGGCCGGGACGGATCGCTTCGGAATCGCCGAGTCTGGCCGCGACGAGGTCGGACGCGCCGATGCGGATGACCGCGAGGTCGGTATCCGGATCGTCACCGATCAACGCGGCGGTCAGCTTTCGGCCGTCGAGTAAGGTGACCTCGAGCTGCTTGGCGCCGTCGACAACGTGACTGTTGGTCAGTACGAAGCCGTCCGGCGTGAAGACGAAGCCCGATCCGAGGCTGCGTTTGTCGACGTCGATCTTGACGACCGAAGGGGCGGCGGCGTCGACCGCGCCGGTGACCGCGCGCGAGTAGGCGTCGAGCAGGTCCCCGGCCTGAGTTGGGTTTGGAGTGTTTACCATATTGAACCGCGCTGACATAACCCGCGAGCACGCAGCTCGAGTTTCAGCCCTGAAGCGTCGAATCTACGGGGCGGCCGGCGATCGCCTCGCCTTTCGTTAGCGGTGCGGGCCGCGATCGCATGTGTATAACGCTGGTGTCGCAAGCGCTATGACTCGTGACAAGTGTAGCTGTTGCTGCAATACGACGCAAGCGGCTTATACAAGGAGCCGGCTGCTTGAGCCGACACGAGCGATGGCGCGCCTGTAGACCTACAAGGCGATCGCGCGTCAGCCGACGCGCGATCGGGTTTTGCATCACAAGCGCGAAACCGCTCCGTCACGCGCAGGACTGCATCACCAGCTTCACTCTAACGGCGCACTTCCGCTAGGACTCCTGGTAAATGCACAACACATCGGCTACCGCGTGCAACGCTTGTCCAATGCGGCTCGAACGCGTGCGACGCTATTCTGAAGACCTATTCTGCTCCGTCAAGTGGGGGGATACCGTATGCTTTTCGCGGACGTCAACCCATATATTGAAGCGCCAAAATATCTCAACGCCGGTGACAACGCGTGGCAATTGACTGCCGCGACGTTCGTGGGAATCCAAAGCATTCCCGGCCTGGCGATCCTCTACGGCGGTGTCGTCAAGAGGAAGTGGGCGCTCAACTCGGCCGTGATGTGCTTCTATGCCTTCTCGATCATCCTCATCGTGTGGATGCTTTGGGCCTATAACATGTCGTTCGGGGCCCCGGCAAATCTCGGTCCCGGCATCCTGGGCAGCGTGATCGGCATTCCACATTGGGCGGCGACGCCCGACTACGAGATCGGCCAGGCCAACATTCCGCTCGCCGCAAGCGGTATGCCGCCGCTTCACTTCGGCGGCTCAGCGATGATCTTTTTCCAGTTCGTGTTCGCGGCGATCACGCCGATCCTGATCGCGGGCTCGGTGTTTGCGCGCATGAACTTTAAAGCGTGGATGCTGTTCGTCCCGCTCTGGACCTCGCTCGTGTACACCGTCGGCGCGTTCGCCCTCTGGGGCGGCGGCTGGCTCTCGCAGATGGGCGCCCTCGACTACTCCGGCGGCTACGTCATCCATCTCGCAGCCGGGGTCTCGGGCCTCGTTTCAGCGGCCGTGGTCGGCCCGCGCCTCCTCGAGGACCGTCAAGATTTCGAACCAAACAACTTGATCATGGCCCTGGCGGGTGCGGGTCTGCTGTGGCTGGGCTGGAACGGCTTCAACGGCGGCGACCCATATTTCGCCAACGCCGATGCGGCAGCGGCGGTCCTCAACACGAACGTCGCGACCGCCGTCGCGCTGTTGAGCTGGTTGGTGCTCGACATGTTCGCGGTCGGAAAGCCGAACGCGGTGTCGATGATTAACGGAATGATCACCGGACTGGTCGCCATCACGCCTTGCGCCGGCTACGTCGACGGCTTCGGCGCGATGGCGACCGGACTGCTCGGCGGCGTGATCTCTTGGGTGGCGCTGAACAAAGTGGGTCCGCACACGTTCATCAAGCGCATCGACGACACGCTTGGCGTCTGGGCGACCCACGGGGTCGCGGGTTTCGTCGGTGGATTGTGCGTGGGTTTCTTTGGAAATCCGTATATGATCGAGTACGTGAGCACCGACAAGAAGACGCCGGACGTGTTCGCTCAAGGGCTGTTCTTCGGCAATCCGAAGCAAGTCTGGATTCAGTTCCTCGCGGCGCTCTTTATCATCGTGTACGATGCGATCATGACCTTCGTCGTTCTCAAGATCGTCTCGCTCGTCGCGCCGCTGCGTGCCAGCGAGGCCGAAGTGGAGGGCGGCGACCTCGCGATCCATGGCGTCGATCCGATGCCGACCTTCTTCCCGCAGCCGACCGGGAGCGGGGCGTGCGGCAGCTGATCCTGGCCTCAACTTCACGCCAAAGAGGGGCGGTGCCGGCGCACGCGGCCCCTCTTTCAGCGCGATACGACGCTCCGGAAAAGGCGCATCAAAGCTCTGCTTCGGGGCTGATGAGGCGGGACACCGTGAATCCGCCGCCATCTGAAGAGAGAACGACGAGCAGCATCGACACAATGATCAGCTCGTAGTTCCACCCAAGCCCGTCTTTGCCCCAGAACCCGGTCTTCCAGACGAAGATCTTCTTTTGCAGCGCGCCGAGCATCACCAGGATCAACCCCAGCGCGGCGAGCTGCGTCAACAGGCCAAGGATGAGTGCGACGCCGCCGAGGAGCTCAGCAGTTCCGAGGAAGACCGTGAAGCTTTTGGGCATTTCGATGCTCTTGCTTCTTGCGGCCGGATCCTTGAGATCGTCATAACCGCTGTCCGCGAACACGAGGCCGACCATGACCCTGAGGAACAAGAGGCCGAAGTCGTTGAACCGAGCGAGCTTTGGGAACATGGCAGTCTCCTTGCTGGGGAGCGATGACAACGTGAGGCTGTACAATTTGGCCGAATTTGCGACGCTCGACCTTGTGAAACAGACGATACCACGTGGCGCAATCATCGAGCACCCGACGGGCGTCGGCGCCGTCGTGCACTCGGGCACCGTCCTTGGAAAGAGAGAAGGGCCGGGACTAGTCGATTGCTTTAGTGCACATTTATCGGCCGCGTGAACTTGGGGGCTTGACCAGAGGCACGCTTCCGGTTGGCGATCGGGCCGCCGCTACCGAGCACGGTGAGCGACAGCCCCTGCCGGCGAATACCGTTCACAAGTGGTCAGCGTCGACGATCGCCTGGGCAAAAGCCCGCGGTGCTTCTTGCGGCAGATTGTGACCGACGCCACCCGTGATAAGCCGGTATTCATATTTGCCGGAGAACTTCCCGCGATAGGCTGCGGCGGGCGCGTGTACCGCCCCATTCGACTCCCCCTCCATGGTGATCGCGGGGACGGTAACGGTAAGACCTTCCGCAAGCCGCTTTTCCAGATCGTCATACCTTGACTCACCTTCAGCTATGCCAATCCGCCAGCGGTAATTGTGAATCACGATGGCGACGTGGTCCGGATTGTTAAACGATGCCGCCGTACGATCGAACGTGGCGTCATCGAAGTTCCACTTCGGCGAAGCGAGCTTCCAGATAAGCTTGTTAAAATCGTGTAAGTTTTGGCTGTAACCGGCCTGGCCGTTTTCTGTGGCGAAATAATACTGGTACCAAAATGCGTATTCCGCCGCTGGCGGCAACGGCATCTTGTTGGCAGCCGGGCTGCCGATCAGATAACCGCTCACGGAGACGATCGCCTTGCAGCGCTCAGGCCAGAGCAGCGCGATGATAGCGACCGTCCGCGCTCCCCAATCAAAGCCGCCGAGGATTGCCTTCTCGATCTTGAGAGCATCCATAAGAGCGATGACGTCGAGAGCAACCACCGATTGCTGGGCATTCCGGAAAGTCTTGCTTGAAAGAAAGGTTGTCGAGCCGTAACCGCGTAGATACGGAACGATCACGCGATAGCCCGCCGCCGCCAATATCGGAGCGACGTCGACATAGCTGTGAATGTCGTAGGGCCAGCCGTGCAGCAAAATAACGACAGGACCATCGGTAGGTCCGGCTTCCGCGTATCCGATATCGAGGAGGCCGGCATTGATCTGCTTCAGTGAGGCGAACGCCGTGTGTGTCTCCGGGCTAGGCTTGAGCGTTGTCGTGACATTTGCCGGGCTCGCAGTGTTGGATTGTGCGTTCGCGGAAGCGA